>NZ_JAWVYN010000005.1:0-169867 GCF_033722735.1 Marinobacter sp. | reverse complement strand
GGTCGCACGGTTTTCCAGGTTGCCGTCAAAAATCGCGAGTTTCAGCGACGAGCTGCCGCAGTTGACCACGAGTATGCTGTCATCCATGGGGAAACCTTCCTGTTTGAGCGGGATTACATCTGGGCCCGATGATTGCTGCGAAGCCAATCCTCGAACTCGAGTTGTGGGGCAGGGCGGCTGTAGAAATAACCCTGGGAATAGTCGCAGCCCTGTTCTTTGAGAAAATGGGTTTGCGTTTCGTCTTCCACGCCTTCGGCAATCACCTGGAGGCCGAGACTGTGGGCCATGTTGATGATCGCTTTGACCAGGGCAGCGTCGTCCTGCTCCTTCATGACATCGCGAATGAACGCCTTGTCGATCTTCAGGGTGTCAAAGGGGTAGCTCTTCAGATAGCTGAGTGCCGAATAGCCAGTCCCGAAATCGTCCACGGACAGCCGTACGCCTTCCTGGTCCAGGCGGGTCAGGATGTCCGAGGTCTCGATGGTGTTGTCCAGCAGCAACCGTTCGGTAATCTCGAGCTCGAGCCGGCGCGGCTCCAGGCCAGTGCTTTGTAGCGCCCGCAGCACCGCATCCACAAAACCGGGATCGCGGAACTGTCGGGGCGAGACGTTAACGGCAATACCCAGTTTCATGCCGGTGGTTTCTTCCCACTGCACCGCACAGGCGCAGGCCTGCTCCAGTACCCACTCTCCGATGGGGATAATCAGACCGGTTTCCTCGGCCAGGGGAATAAACTTGTCCGGCATAACCGTTCCCATGGTGGGGTTGTGCCAGCGGAGCAGGGCCTCGGCGCCGGTGAGCATACCGCTGTGGGTTTGCACAATGGGCTGGTAGTGGAGTTCGAATTCATTCAGTTCCAGCGCACGACGCATGCGGGATTCGATCTGCAGGCGTTCATGGGAGACTTCCTTCATTTCCGGAGCAAAGCGCTCGTACGCGCTCTTGCCCTTGTTCTTGGCCTGGTACATGGCGGCATCGGCATGTTGTAGCAGGGTGCCGCTGTTGTCGGAATCGGTGGGGTAGATGGCAATGCCGATGCTGGTGGTAACGAAGACCTCCTGGTTCCCCAGGATGAACGGCGAGGAAAACGTCTGCAGAATTCGTTCCGCGACCTGGGAGGTGGAATCGGCGTCCTGCAGGCCGGGCAGTACCACCAGGAACTCGTCTCCGCCCAGGCGGGCCACGGTACTGGTGCCCCGAAGTGCGCTGGAGATGCGTCGGGCCGCCTCAATCAGCAGGTTGTCGCCCGCGTCGTGGCCCATGGTGTCATTGATGTGCTTGAAGTTGTCCAGGTCCAGGAACATCACGCCAACCAACGTGTTCTCGCGCTTGGCCTGGGCCAGGGCAAGTTTCAGACGGTCCAGCGCCAGCATCCGGTTGGGCAGGCCGGTGAGGATGTCGTAGTTGGCCTGTCGCAGCAGTTGTTGCTCGTAGCGTTTCCGGATGCTGATGTCTTCCCCCAGGATCAGGTAGTTGGTGACCTGGCCATCGGAGTCCTTGATGGGCGTGACAATCAACTGCTCCCAGAATCGTTCGCCGTTCTTGCGGATGCTATTGGACTCGCCCTGCCAGACGCCGACCCGCTGGACCTGCAATTGAATGGCCTGCCACAGCTGGCGGTTCTCCCGCTGCAGGAAGGGGTCATCGGTCAACATACCGGGATGCTTGCCGATCATGCTCTCGGCGTCATAGCCGGTGAGCTGGGTGAACTTCTGGTTGACGAATTCAATCCGCCATTGCCGGTCGCAGATAATGACCGAGGACGGGCTCTGCTGGATGGCCTTGGAGAGTTTGCGGATCTGCTCGGCATCCCGGGACTGTTTCTCCAGGTCTTGTTGCAGCCGTTCGCGCATGTGGTTGATGGCTTCGGTGACCTGGGATAGTTCATCGATGCGGTTGAGCTCGGTGTCCGGCCGGTCCAGCTCCAGCGGCTGGTTCAGGTTGCTGAGGGAGAAGTTACGTGCATACCCGGCCATGGCCGACAGGTGTCGGGTCACAAAATACTGGAAGATCCAGACAATAAGTATTGAAATAAAAAAGGTTTTTACAAACTGGGTCGCCAGGATGACCAGTACCTTGCGTTGCAGCTGATCGTAGATCTGCTCCAGGCTGGCGGTAATCTTCATGTCCCCCAGTTTGAACACTTCGTCGCCTTCATGCACGAGGGTGAAGCTGTGCTCCCGCACGGGGGCGCCTCGGGGCACTTCTCCCATGACAATCTCGGAACTGGGGGAAATGCGCAGGCGAAGCTGCACAATGTCCGGCAGGCTCAGAATCCCTTCCATCTGTATTTCCAGCAGTTTCTGATCCAACGCCCAGAGGCTGCGGGAGAGGCTGCTGGAATAACTGGTTTCCACCACCTTCATGCGCTCCTCGATCACCGAAACATCCTTGCGGAAGTCACTGTAGATCTGAATGCCGGAGGCTAAAAGCGTGAATAACGAGCTGAATAGGAGAATGTAGGCCAGCAACCGAAACGACAGCGGAGAACCGGTTCGGAACTGTTGCAAGCGACTCGACAGTTTTTGCATGCCGTTTACTGAGCTAGCGTTCAACTTAGGAAGCGTGAGAGACGTTGAATTTTTGGGGGGGAGGTCGTCAGGGTGCAAAGGAATAACGCCTCGCCAGAACCAACTTCCTACAAACTATAGCAGTAGCGCTCTGCAAGTTCTCTAGGAAATTAGGATTTTTGCGGATTGGCCCCTTTGACTCGCGGCGGCATCAGCATTGATGCAGGTCAAGGGGTGGCGGCACGAAGTTGCGTAATCTTGGGGTTAGTTATCGCAGCGGAGGACTGACTCATGTATATGGATACTGTGGTGATTGCTGGCATTGGAACCGTACTGTTGATGTTCGGCTTCTTTGGCGCGGTTGGGGCTTTTGTGGTTTACGACAAGAACCGGCGTAAGCAGGAGGCAGAGGAGAACGCGAAACGGCATGGATGAAGCCGTGGGCTGGGTGGTTGAAAAATGGCGTCCCCTAGGGGGTTCGAACCCCTGTTGCCGCCGTGAAAGGGCGGAGTCCTAGGCCACTAGACGAAGGGGACGCATCGTTTTCAAACACTTGCCTCGTCGAGGTGGCGCGTATATTAGGTAAGCCCGTCGGCGCTGTCAAACGGTTTTTAAAAAAATTTAAGGTTGCCAATTCAGGCAGGCTTTCAGTTCGCTCGCAAGCTCATCGAAGACCGCGGTGAGGCCCTGAGCCTGGTAAAGGTCGAAGAGGGCGTTTGCCACCGGGCGATGTTGCGGGGCGAGCTGCCCCCGCACCTCGCTTGGATCGGCACCGATGACCGCGGCCAGGGTAATGTCATAGCGAACCTTGTTCTCACCGGCGCAGGCATGGAAATGAGCCTCCCGTGTGCCCGCGGCAGGCATGCCGCGGCTTTGGTAGACGCCCTTGGCGCAACGCGCGTATTCGGCGTTGATACGGGAATAGGTTTCGCCGAGGCCGTCGGTTCTGGCCATGGCATACAGTGAATGCAATCGTGCCTGCGCAGGCCCGCTGATGTCGGGCAAATCGGCCATCAGCGTTTCTTCATCGAACCCTCTGGACATCAACTGCAGCACAGTCAGGTATTCGCTGGTGATCATCGAACAGGACTCGAAGCTCTGCGGGGTTTCCGATGCCAAGCTGGCAGGGCTGTGCAGCGAGCTTGTCGCAATCAGGATGGGGAGCAGGTATCGACGCATGGTGAGAGGTCATCGCAGCATGGGTTTGCCCCACGGTACCACGCAGAGGCCGAAGGGTTTGTGCGCAGCGTCGCGGATGCGCACAGAGTATTGTTCAGGCGCGTACCGCATCCCTCAGCGCCGGTTCCAATTCCGGGAAACTGAACTCGAAGGCTTCATCCAGCAAGCGCTGGGGCACCGCATTCTGGCCAGTTAACAGCAGGCGGGCCATCTCGCCGAGTGCCGCACGCAGGGCGAACGAGGGTGCCGGCAGGAACGCGGGGCGTTTAAGCACCCTGGCCAGGCAGGCGGTAAACTCCGCATTTCGCGCGGGATTCGGGCTTACCACATTATAGGCGCCGGACGCAGTCTCGGTTTCGGCCATCCAGATCAAGGCGTTCACCACATCGTCACGGTGCACCCAGGGCATAAACTGCTTGCCACTACCCAGTTTGCCCCCCAGCCCCAGCCGGAAAGGCGGCAGCATGCGTTGCAGGAAACCGCCAGCCGGACCCACCACCAGGCCGGTACGGGAGATACAAACCCGCACACCGGCCTCCGTCAACCGTTGCGCGGCGGCTTCCCAGTCCCGGCACAACTGGTGGGTAAACTCATCGTTGGGCGGAGTGTGTTCGGTGACCGGTCGCTCGCCCTGGTCGCCATAGAAACCAACCGCCGATCCGGAAACCATTGCCTTGGGGGGATTGGGCCAGGTTCCAATGATGTCGACCAGATCCTCGGTCAGGGCGATCCGGCTGTTGCGCAGCTGCCTCTTGCGGCTGGGGCTCCAGCGTTTGTCGGCAATACCCTCGCCGGCCAGGTTGATCACGATGTCGAAGCCGGGCTGGCCGGATAGCTCGGCGAGTGAGGAGACGGTCTCCACGTGTCCGCAGAGCGTCTTGACGTCTTCGGGTGCCTGACGGCTGAAGACCGTCAAGTGATAGCCTTTGTGGCTCAGGGTGTGACATAACTTCTGGCCAATAAACCCTGTCCCTCCGGTGAGTAGGGCGGTTCTAGCCATGGGAAGCCTCCAGCGTGTCCTCGACCACGGAACGAATGGCCTGGCCCAGATGGGGATTCTCCCCAATGGGCGGGGCCAGGGAAATGGTGGTGTCGTACTGCTCTTCCAGTGTGGCGATCATGGCCGGGACGTCCTTGCGCAGGTGTCGACCGGCCGCCAGGAACAACGGGAGCACCACAAAGCGCTGAAAGCCCTGATGGACCGATTCGCTGACCACCTGTTCCAGCGAGGGGGCGCTCAGCTCCATGTACGCCACCACGGACTGCGGGACCGCCTCCAGGGTGGGCTCGGCGAGCGATTCGAAGGTCCGGCACCATTGCGGGTCGCTGCTGCCATGGGCGAGCAGGATGATTCGGGTCTGATCGGTCATTACAGCTCCTGGCTCCTGTGGATGCTCCCGGTTAATCTATAGTCTAACAGCTCCCCGGGTTGTCGGCGCCGTTGGCCGGGTTTTATCGGGGAGACGGCGTATTCTCGCGGTTACGGTAAGGATTCAGAGGTTATGTTCGCTGCTCAGGATGTCCTGGATTACTGGTTTGGTCCGCTCGATGAACTGGGGCTTTCGGACGGGTACCACCGGAACCGCTGGTTCCAGTCCTCCCGATCCTTCGACCGGGAGGTCCGCCGACGCTTTTCCTCGCTGGTGCTGGTGGCGTCGGAGAACGGCCTTCGCGACTGGCGTGATCAGCCCAGTGGGCGTCTGGCGGAAATCATCCTGCTGGATCAGTTCACCCGCAACATCTATCGGGGGACCGATCTGGCCTTCGCCAACGATCCACTCTGCCGGAAGCTGTGTCTGGAAGGGGTGGCTGTCGGGGCGGACCTGGCTTTGCCACCCCTGTATCGGGCGTTTTTTATCATGCCCTTGCAACATTCCGAACGTTTGGAAGACCAGGAGCGTGGTGTGGGCCTGTATGAGCAGCTGGCGGCCTCTACCGAAGGACCGCTTGGCGATTTAATGGCCAGCTTCCTGGCGTCTGCCAGGGATCATCGTGATACCATTGCCAGGTTTGGTCGCTTTCCTCATCGCAACAGGGTCTTGCGTCGTGTGTGCACGACCGAGGAACAAAACTACCTCAAAGGAGGTGGGCGACGTTACGGACAGTAACCGGGGGAAACGGACACGCCCAGCGGATTTGGCTACCCTGTCAATGTTTTTCCGGGCTTAAGCCGTCATACTGTCCTAAAGTTAAGGATAAAGAAGAAAGACCGGGATTATTCCAATGGTGCCAGTAAACGACTTGGACATGCAGGGCAGCGAGACGCTGACTGAGGCCGATACCGGCCAGCAGACCGTTCAATATAGCGGACGAAAGGCGTATCGCGCAAAAAGCGAGCAGCGACGCGTGCAGATTCTTGAAGCAACCCTGCGGATCGCCGCGAAAGAGGGAATCCGCGGTATCAAACACCGTTCGGTGGCCAAAGAAGCGGGGGTGCCACTGGCATCGACCACTTACTACTTCAAAGACATTAACGAGCTGATCAGCGATGCCTTCACGCTGTTCGCGGAGAAGGCCCAGGAAAACCTGGACCAGTTCTACGGCATGGTCAACATGGTGCTCGATGGCACGCCACCGGAAACCCTCAAGCGAGGAGGAGAGGGGCGTCCGCAACTGGCGCGGCGTCTGGCTGCCATTGTCACCGCCTATCTCGGGGAACAGATCACCCATCGCAAGGACGAAGTGCTGGCGGAACAGGTGTTTTTGATGGAGGCGCTGCGCGATCCCGATCTCGCCCAGCTGGCTCGCCAGCATCGCACCGCCTGGGTGTCTGGCCTGGAGTATTTGCTGCAGCGCCTGGATTCCCAGTCGCCCAGGCGGGATGCGGCGCTGTTGGTCAGTGTGGTGCTGGGCCTGGGCTATGACGGCCTGCTGTACGAGGGTGAATACCAGGCCCAGTACCTGAGTGAAACGGTTGAGCGAATGCTGGGGCTGGTGCTGGAGCTGCCGGTGAATGAGCACGGTGTCGAATAAAAAATTCAAATTTTTGAAAATTGGGTGTTGCAAGGGCAAAAAGGGCTCCGTATAATCCGCATCCGTTGTCGCAAGGAGCCCCCAACACAGAGGCTCGTAGTCAGCAAGCGGCAACCGAAAAAACGCGGGAATAGCTCAGTTGGTAGAGCACAACCTTGCCAAGGTTGGGGTCGCGAGTTCGAATCTCGTTTCCCGCTCCAGATTCCAGAAAACCCAGTCCAAGCGGCTGGGTTTTTTCGTTTTGGCCTCCTGCCCGTAATTGTTAGGCTGGCCTCGTCTCAGGACCCGGCATCTCGGTTATACTCGAACACCTCATGACAGGGCTTGTCTGTATGGTGCCGGACAAGGCCCCGCTGCGAAAGTGCGTAGGGACCGGTGCCATCCGCAGCGGGGTGGACGGCCTGGCCCGCAGCTCCGTCAAGGCAGAATCATCTGTGCACGAAAAGGGGGTCCCCAATGCGCGTCGAGTCGCTGTATATCTACCCGGTGAAATCGTTGCGTGGTATTGCGGTTCAGGAAATGGCGCTGGATGACTTCGGGCCGGCGTTCGACCGCCGCTGGATGATCGTGGGTCAGGACGGTCAGTTTGTTACCCAGCGTACCCATCCCCAACTGGCCAGAATCGGTACAGAGCTGGCTTCGGGCCGGGTATGGATTGAAGTGCCCGGGCAGGGGCGGTTCGAGCTTGCGCCTGGGCAAAGCGAGAAGCCGGTACGTGTATGGCGGGACTGGGTCGGGGGGCGGATTGCCCAGCCGGGGCCTTCAGAGGCCATCAGCGCTTTTTTTGGAGAATCCTTTGAGTTCGTATACATGCCCGAGTCCACGTTTCGCAGAGTCGATGCCGATTGGGTTACCGAATACAGGAGGGTGGGGTTCGCCGATGGCTTTCCGTTTTTGATCGTGAACCAGGCTTCGCTGGAGGATTTGAATTCACGGCTGGAGTGTGCGGTGGATGAGCGTCGCTTTCGTCCGAACATCGTTGTGTCTGGGCGTGAGCCCTGGGCTGAAGACAATTGGCGTTCCCTGAGCATCGGTGGCCGGGCCTTCTCCCTGGTGAAGCCATGCTCACGCTGCGTCATGACGACAGTGGATCCGGATCGCGGGGTAAAGGCGCCTGATGCCCAGCCATTGCGAGCCCTTGGGCAATTCCGTCGCACGGTTGACGGCGTCATGTTTGGGATGAATGCGCTGCACGACGGTCAGTCCGGCACCGTGCGCCTGGGCGATTCGGTAGAGATTCTGGAACAGGAGTAAGATCTGCATGCCACTATTGGCACTGGACGAGATATCGCTGGCTTATGGGGTTCACCCGCTTCTGGACCATGCGTCGCTGACGGTGGAGGCCGGCGAGCGGGTGTGCCTGTTGGGCCGAAATGGCGAGGGCAAGTCGACGCTGCTGAGGATCGTCAGCGGGGACGTCACACCGGATGGCGGGGTGGTGAAGCTGGAGAGCGGGGCGAGCCTGGCGGTGCTGCCCCAGAACTTGCCTTCCAACGACACCCGAACGGCCTACGAGGTGATCGCCAGCGCCTTTACAGAAACCGGCGAGTTGCTCGCGCAGTTCCATGCCCTGTCCCAGCAGGCGGACGAAGCCAGTCTGGAGCGGTTGACCCGGGTCCAGGAGCGCCTGGAGGCCCTCGATGGCTGGCGGCTGGAGCAGAAAGTCAGTGCCATCCTGAAGCAGTATCGGGTGGATCCCGATCAGCAGCTCAATGAGCTCTCCGGTGGTTGGCAGCGTCGGGTGTTGTTGGCCAGGGCGCTGGTCGCCGATCCGGATATCCTGTTGCTGGACGAACCGACCAACCATCTGGATGTGCCTGCCATCGCCTGGCTGGAAGATACCCTGTCCCAGTTTCGCGGCGCGATTCTGTTCGTCAGCCATGACCGGGCCTTCATCCGCCGCATGGCCACCCGGATCGTTGAGCTGGACCGGGGCCAACTGATCAGTTTTGCCGCCAGCTATGACCGGTACCTCGACCTCAAAGAGAAGGCCCTCGAGGAAGAGGAGCGTCAAAATGCTCTGTTCGACAAGAAGCTGAAACAGGAAGAGGCCTGGATTCGGCAGGGAATCAAGGCTCGCCGCACCCGAAACATGGGGCGGGTGAGAGCACTCAAGGCGATGCGGGAAGAGCGCCGTCATCGCCGTGAGCGCGGCGGTACCGCCAGTTTTGCGGTGGAGGATGCCGCCAGGTCCGGCCGTCTGGTGGTAGAGGCCAAGGAGGCCGGGTTCCGTTATCCATCTGGCAAGTCGGTCATCCGGGGCATGGACCTGACGGTGCTGCGGGGCGACAAGATCGGCCTGATCGGCGAAAACGGGACCGGCAAGACCACGCTGGTCAGGCTGTTGCTCGGCGACCTGGAGCCGACGGAAGGTCGTATCCGCCTGGGGACCAACCGGGAAGTGGCGTATTTCGATCAGCTTCGGGGGGAGCTGGACCTTTCCCAGACCGCCCTCGACAACCTGGCCGAAGGCCGGGAATACATCGAGATCAATGGCCAGCAGAAGCACGTGCTGGGCTATCTGCAGGAGTTCCTGTTCAGCGCCGAGCGGGCTCGTTCCCCGGTCAGCGTTTTTTCAGGCGGTGAGCGGGCCCGGTTAATGCTGGCAAAGCTGTTCAGCAAGCCGGCGAACATTCTGGTGCTCGACGAGCCCACCAACGATCTCGACGTTGAAACGTTGGAGCTGCTGGAGTCCCAGCTGGTGAGCTTTAATGGAACCGTGCTTATTATCAGTCATGACCGGGAGTTCCTGGACAATGTGGTGGCGGACACCATCGTGCTGGATGGCAGCGGTGAAGTTCGGGAATACGTTGGCGGTTACAGTGATTGGCGGCGCCAGGGGGGGCGCTTTCCATCGGAACTGGAGTCGCCCAAGCCCGTTAAGCAGGGCAAGGAAGCTGAAACAAAACCTGCAAAAGAACAAACGGTTACTAAAGCAAAACCGGCAAAGCTCAGTTACAAGTTAAAACTTGAGTTGGAGCAATTACCCGGCAAGATAGAGTCATTGGAGCGTGAGGTGGAGGCGTTGCAGGCGCTGATATCCGATCCAGGCTTTTACAGCCGGCCGCAACAGGAAGTCAGCGAACAGTTGGAGCGCCTGGCAGAGGCAGAGTCTCGCCTGGAAACCACCATCGAACGCTGGATGGAACTCGAAGAACAGGGCAACCCATGAAAGTTGGTTATCATTTCAAGCTCCAGGACGGGCGTAAAATCGATTTCAAGGTGACGGATCAGCCGGTGGAGGCGACCGGTACCCTGCCGGCCTGGACGCGACTGGAGCACTGCCAGTGTTCCAATTGCCCGCTGAAGACCAGCGAGTCCCCCCATTGTCCGGCTGCCGTGGCGATGTTGCCGGTGGTGGAAGCGTTTCAGGCGGAAGACGCCTACCAGCAGGTAGAGGTCTCGGTTGAGGATGATCGCCGTGGCTACATCAAGCAGACCACACTGGAGGAAGCGCTCCGGTCGTTGCTGGGCCTGAAGATGGCCACCAGTGGGTGTCCGGTGCTGTCTGAGCTCAAGTCGATGGCGGTGCATCACCTGCCTTTCGCTTCCAGCGATGAGTTCATTATGCGCAGCGTCTCCCACTATCTGCTGCAGCAGTATTTTGCCAAACGCCATGACCTTGAGCCGGATTGGGAGCTGAAGGGGCTGGTTGAGCGCAACCAGCGACTGCAGTTGGTCAATCAGGCGCTCTGGCAGAGGATTCATGCGGTCTGCCAGGGCGACAGCAACCTCAAGGCGCTGCTGAACTTTTTCTCCATGGCTTCCAGCGTCAGCGTCTCCCTCGAGAGCCAGTTGCGAAAACTGGAATCCCGAATCACCGGATAGGCAAGGATGGGGCCGGGGCGGGCCCCCTTGGGGGGGGGGGGCGTAATCCGCGAGGGTCAACTGATGCGGACCGCCAGTACGTCACACTTGGCGCCGTGCAGCACACCATTGGCGGTTGACCCCAGCAACAACTGAATACCCCGTCGGCCGTGGCTACCCACTATAATGAGATCGGCCTGACGCTCTTCGGACAGGCGATGTATCTCCGTCTCTGGCCGTCCGACCGTGACGATCTGGTTCTCCTCACTCACTCCGTGACTCTTGCCATAGCTGGCCAGCTGGTCTTTGGCGGCAGCATCGAGCTGATCCTGCAACTCGGTCAGGTCCATCGGAATATCGCCGCCATAGGCGTAGCCGACCGGCTCAACCACGTGGCAGAGCAGTAGTTCGGCATTGTGGGCCTTGCAGACTTCAATTGCCCGGTTAAGGACTTGCGGCGCCTCCTCGGTGAGGTCAATGGCAGCCAACACTCTCTTGTAGGTCGACATTTCGAACTCCTTTCAACGGGAATGTCTGACAACGGGTTTGTCTTTTGAACTACTTTAGGACAGAACCGGGCATCTGGCACTGATCAGCGTCAACAAAGGGGAGGGCGTTGTTGGGTCGACCCGGCGCGGGGCCGACCCCGGCGGGCGTCAGGCGCTCTCCTGAAGGAGCGTGATGGTGCTGTCCAGGGCTTCGAGAATACCTTTGGAGTAGCGGTCAATAACAAACGAGACGTTGTTCTCGTTGTAGTTAATGTAGGAGTTGCGGATGAACAGCCACTTGGAATTGATTTCTTCCAGCGTGGTCTTGAGCTGACCGGTTTTCGGTCCGCTGGAGACCTGAGTTAACAGCGATTCGAATTTCTTGGCCTTGACGTCGAGCGGTTCGTCCGTCGCACTGCCCTGAAAGGTCTGCGACACGGACATATGAGAGCGTACGGAGTACTTGGCCATCATCTGGGCCATGGTCACCGCAGCCGACCGGGCCGCCTCGATCCGGTCATTGATGGTGATCTGATTGCTTTCCAGGGAGAGGGAGTACAGCTCGGTTGCCCGGTTATTGAGCGCCGCCGCCTGTTCCGCCATTTCGCCGACCAGTCTCAGGTCTGGATAGCCGCTGTTGCGGACATCGTTGATGTTCAGGCGCATCAGATCCTTGAACTTGTCGAAGTCTTCGTTGAGACCCTCGATATCCGCCGCGCTCAGGACTTCCGCAGTGCTTGAAGAGACCGTGTTCATCGAGGCGTTGGCGTTGTTAATGGCCGCAACGATCTCGTTCAGGGACCCGGTATTGCCGTCCGCGGAGAATCGGTAATAGGCATCGAGGGCAATGAAGTTGCTGACTCGGAAGTTGTGCAGGTTGCTGAGGAAGTTTGAGGCTTCGTCGGCCTTGGCGCCCAGTGACGCAATGACCAGGAGGAAAAAGGCCGCAATAAGGGATCGCGCCCCAATACGAGCGTCTTTCATCGGATGCTGTCTCCGTATTTATTATGGTGTTTTATTATTGTGGTCCGCGAGAGCCGGGGCGTTCATGCAGGAGGAAGGCCCACACCACCGGCCATTGGACGAAAGTCTGAAATTGAAGGTAAAGTAACTTTGCCAGCCAATCAAGCAGTTTTCTTGGCGCGGGTCAGTTTAAATGTAACAAAGTATTGCGGATACGGACGAGTGCTTGGGCACCCTCTCAAGTAGTCGCAATAATGGCCTGAATAAATACGAAATCTGTCTCACTGACTGAACGCTCAGGCCTGCTTTCAGGTCATTTATTTGTGCCTTGAGGCCAGAAACAAATTGACAAACGGACGGTTTTTTTTCATCGTGTGCTACCCACGATTCAAACGACTGTATGAATTTTTGAATCGATTGATCGGGCAGTGACCGAAATCTCGCTGCACACTCAGTGGAGTGACGCGTGTCGATTCGCTTCACTGGACGCAGTTCCAAACACAGACTGGAGATCAGTTGATGATTTACGAAGGTAAAGCCATCACGGTTAAAGAGATCGAAGGCGGGATCGCTCAGTTGAACTTTGACTTGCAGGGCGAGTCAGTCAACAAGTTCAACCGTCTTACCATCGAAGAGCTCCGCGCCGCGACCGACAAACTCAAGGAACAGAAAGGTCTTAAGGGTCTGGTTGTCACCAGCTCCAAGGACTCGTTCATTGTCGGCGCCGATATCACAGAGTTCACCGACCTGTTCGCAGGTCCGGAAGAGGACCTGATTGCCAACAACCTTACGGCCAACGAAGTCTTCAACGACATTGAAGACCTGCCGTTCCCGACCGTGACTGCCATTAACGGCATCGCATTGGGTGGCGGTTTTGAAATGTGCCTGGCCACCGACTACCGGGTCATGGACAGCAAGGCCAAAGTCGGTCTGCCGGAAGTGAAGCTGGGTATCTTCCCCGGTTTCGGCGGCACCGTGCGGCTGTCTCGCCTGGTTGGTGTTGACTATGCCGTCGAGTGGATCTGCGGTGGAACCGAGAACCGGGCCGACGCCGCCCTGAAAGTTGGCGCCGTCGACGCAGTCGTTGAATCCGACAAACTGGTCGAAGCTGCTGTTGCCATCATCAACGAGTGCAACGAAGGCAAGCTGGACAACCAGGCGCGTCGCGAAGAGAAAAAGGGCAAGATCCAGCTGAACTCCATGGAAAGCATGATGGCGTTCGAGATCTCCAAGGCCTTTGTTGCTGGCAAGGCCGGCAAGAACTATCCGGCGCCGGTTGAAGCGATCAAGGTGATGCAGAAGCACGCCAACCTGACTCGCGACAAGGCAATCGAAGTGGAAGCCAAGGGCTTCGCCAAGATGGCCAAGACCAATGTGGCGGCCTGCCTGGTTGGTCTGTTCCTGAACGACCAGGAGCTCAAGAAAAAGGCCAAGGCCTGGGAGAAGGAAGCCAGCGACGTCAAACTCGCGGCCGTGCTGGGTGCGGGCATCATGGGTGGTGGCGTAGCCTACCAGTCTGCCCTGAAAGGCACTCCGATCATCATGAAGGACATCAACCTGGACGGTATCAACCTGGGGCTGAAGGAAGCCAAGAGCCTGCTGGCCAAGCGTGTTAGCAAGGGCAAGATGAAGGCCGACAAGATGGCCGATGTCCTCAACAGCATCACCCCGACCCTGAACTACGGCGACTTCAAGAACGTTGACCTGGTGGTCGAGGCGGTGGTCGAGAACCCGAAGGTGAAAGACGCGGTATTGCGTGAAACCGAGGATGCGGTTCGTGAGGATGCCATCCTGACCTCCAATACCTCCACCATTTCCATCAATCTTCTGGCCAAGAACCTGAAGCGCCCGGAAAACTTCTGTGGCATGCACTTCTTCAACCCGGTACACATGATGCCGCTGGTTGAGGTAATCCGTGGCGAGAAGACCAGTGATCGTGCCATTGCGACCACCGTTGCCTACGCGAAGGCCATGGGCAAGACCCCGATCGTTGTCAACGACTGCCCGGGCTTCCTGGTTAACCGCGTTCTGTTCCCGTACTTCGGCGGTTTTGCCGGTCTGGTACGTGACGGCGCCGATTTCCAGAAGATCGACAAGGTGATGGAGAAGTTCGGCTGGCCGATGGGCCCGGCGTACCTGCTCGACGTGGTCGGCATGGACACTGCCAAACACGCCAACGAAGTGATGGCGGAAGGCTTCCCGGACCGTATGAAGGACGAGAACAAGAGCGCCATTGACGTGATGTTCGAGAACAATCGCTACGGTCAAAAGAACGACATCGGCTTCTATAAGTACGAGCTGGATCGCAAAGGCAAGAAGAAGAAGGTTGTTGACGAAGAAACCTACAAGCTCATTGAGCCGGTGGTTCAGGGCAAGAAGGACTTCGACGACGAAGAGATCATTGCCCGCATGATGATCCCGCTGTGCCTGGAAACCGTTCGCTGCCTGGAAGACGGCATCGTTGAGGATCCGGCCGACGCTGACATGGGTCTGATTTTCGGTATCGGCTTCCCGCCGTTCCGTGGTGGCGCCCTGCGCTACATCGACGACATGGGCGTAGACAAGTTCGTCGAGCTGGCAGACAAGTACGCAGATCTGGGTCCGCTGTACCACCCGACCGAGAAGCTGCGTGAAATGGCCAAGACTGGCAAGAAGTTCTTTGGCTAACCCTGAACGAGATTTCCGAACGGAGAAAGATCTATGAGCCTGAATCCGAGAGACGTTGTCGTCGTCGATTGCGTGCGGACTCCGATGGGTCGTGCCAAGAACGGTTGTTTCCGCAACGTACGTGCGGAAAACCTGTCGGCTGCACTGATCGACGCACTGTTCGAGCGTAATCCCAAG
Organism: Marinobacter sp.; assembly: GCF_033722735.1. Taxonomy (GTDB): domain Bacteria; phylum Pseudomonadota; class Gammaproteobacteria; order Pseudomonadales; family Oleiphilaceae; genus Marinobacter. The sequence continues at coordinate 155,103 of NZ_JAWVYN010000005.1, read as the reverse complement.
CTCGACCCGAAAGAAGTTGAAGACGTGATCTGGGGCTGTGTAAACCAGACCAAAGAGCAGGGCTTCAACGTGGCGCGTCAGATTTCGCTGATGACCAAGATTCCTCACGAGTCTGCGGCCCAGACTGTGAACCGCCTGTGTGGCTCCGCCATGACTGCGATTCACACTGCCGCCCAGGCCATCATGACCGGCAACGGTGATGTATTCGTGGTTGGTGGCGTTGAGCACATGGGGCACGTGCCCATGACCGAAGGCTTCGACCACAACCCGGCAGCCTCCAAATACTCTGCCAAGGCCTCCAACATGATGGGCCTGACCGCAGAAATGCTCGCCAAGATGCACGGGATTACCCGTGAGCAGCAGGACGAGTTTGGCGCCCGTTCCCACCGTCTGGCCCACGAAGCCACGCTGGAAGGTCGCTTCAAGAACGAAATCGTGCCCATCGAGGGTCACGATGAGAATGGCTTCAAGAAGCTGATCGAGAATGACGAGACCATTCGTCCGGAGACCACCGTTGAGTCTCTGTCCCAGCTGCGTCCGGCGTTCGATCCGAAGAACGGAACCGTGACGGCTGGTACGTCGTCACAGCTGACCGACGGTGCTGCAGCCATGGTGTTGATGTCTGCAGAGCGTGCAGAGGCCCTCGGCCTCAAGCCGCGTGCCCGGATTGTCAGCATGGCGGTTGCTGGCTGTGACCCCGCCATCATGGGTTACGGCCCGGTGCCGGCGACCAAGAAGGCGCTGAAGCGTGCCGGCCTGAAAGTCGAAGATATCGACTTCTGGGAGCTGAACGAAGCGTTTGCCGGTCAGTCCCTGCCGGTCATCAAGGACCTGAAGCTGACGGCGGTGATGGACGAGAAGGTTAACCTGAACGGCGGCGCGATTGCCCTCGGCCATCCGCTGGGTTGTTCCGGTGCCCGTATCTCCACGACGCTTGTTAACGTACTGGAGGCCAACGACGGTAAGTATGGTGTGTCCACCATGTGTATCGGTCTTGGCCAGGGCATTGCGACCGTATGGGAGCGTCTCTGATCCGTTGATCAGTTTCGAAACCAGAAAGGGCCCGGCATTCGCCGGGCTTTTTTCTTGCCAGAACCGAAAAATGAAACTAAACCGGGGTAGAAAACCGGTCCTGAAGGCAAAGAATGGGTTGTCTTGGTTTTCGTGACCCTGTAAAACAGTGCTCCTATATACAGAGGCGGCTATTTCCGGTTTACTAGCCGACTGATTTTTCAGCAACTTTATGAGTCGCTGGAATTTTGTACGATTTTCGTCAAGGAAACAGATCTCCGATATGGGTAAAAGTCTCGTTATTGTCGAGTCGCCAGCAAAAGCGAAGACCATCAACAAGTACCTGGGCTCTGACTACATCGTCAAGTCCAGTGTTGGGCATATTCGTGACCTGCCGGTCAGTGGCAGCGGCTCCCAGACCGATCCGAAAGAACGGGCCAAGCAGGCAGCCCTGACCCGGAAGATGAACCCTGAGGAGAAGGCGGAATACAAGAAACGCAAGGCCCGGGAGCAACTGGTCGCGCGTATGGGGGTCGATCCGGACAAAAACTGGGAGGCCCACTATCAGGTCCTTCCGGGCAAGGAAAAGGTCGTCAATGAGCTCAAGCGGCTGGCCAAATCCGCCGATCATATCTTCCTGGCAACGGATTTGGACCGGGAAGGGGAGGCCATCGCCTGGCACCTGCAGGAAACCATTGGCGGTGAGCCGGATAAGTACCGCCGGGTGGTGTTCAACGAAATCACCAAGCGGGCCATCAAGGCGGCGTTTGAGGATCCCGGCTCCCTCGATACCAATCGGGTCAATGCCCAGCAGGCGCGCCGGTTTCTGGACCGGGTGGTTGGCTACATGGTGTCGCCTCTGCTCTGGGCGAAACTGGCGCGGGGTCTGTCCGCCGGGCGGGTGCAATCGGTAGCCGTGCGCCTGATTGTGGAGCGGGAACGGGAGATCCGGGCCTTCGTTCCCGAGGAATTCTGGCAGTTGCACGCCGACCTGGGCGCCAGGAATGCCGAGAAGCCGGTCCGGTTCGAAGTGACCCGCTACGCGGACAAGCCGTACCGGCCCGAGAGCGAAAAACAGAGCAACGAGCACGTCCAGCGGCTGGAGCAAGGCGGCTTCAAGGTGGCCAAGCGGGAGGACAAGCCCACCCGTTCCCGTCCGTCCGCGCCCTTTATTACCTCGACCCTGCAGCAGGCGGCCAGTAACCGTATGGGCTTCAGTGTCAAGAAGACCATGATGCTCGCCCAGCGACTCTATGAAGCCGGTTACATCACCTATATGCGGACCGACTCCACCAACCTGAGTCAAGACGCGGTGAATGGGTGCCGCGATTACATCGAGCAGCAATTCGGTGGTCAGTACCTGCCCGAGAAGCCTCGGGTGTATGGCAGCAAGGAGGGCGCTCAGGAGGCCCACGAGGCCATCCGGCCCACCGAAGTCAGTCGGCGCGCTGCAGACATCAGCGGCCTTGAAAAAGACGCTGAGAAGCTCTACGAGCTGATCTGGCGGCAGTTCGTTGCCTGTCAGATGTCCGACGCGGAGTTCCTCAGCACGTCGGTGGTGGTCGCCAACGGCGATTACGAGCTCCGTACCCGTGGGCGCATCATCAAGTTTGACGGTTTCCTGAAGGTGGCGCCGCAGTCCTCCAAGAAGGAGGAAGACATCGCACTGCCGGATATCCAGGTGGGCGACGACCTGTCGTTGGTCAAGCTCGATCCCAGCCAGCACTTCACCAAGCCTGCGCCCCGCTACACCGAGGCCAGCCTGGTCAAGGAGCTGGAGAAGAAGGGCATCGGGCGGCCTTCCACCTACGCGTCAATCATCTCCACCATCCAGGACCGGGGCTATGTCCGGTTGCAGAACCGGCGTTTCTATTCCGAGAAAATGGGCGACATTGTCACCGAACGGTTGTCCGAATCCTTCGCCAACCTAATGGATTACGACTTCACCGCCCGCCTTGAAGAAGAGCTGGACGAAATCGCTGAAGGCGACATTGACTGGAAGAAGGTGCTCAACGAGTTTTACAACAATTTCCGGCAGCAACTGGAGAAGGCCAGCCGGAATGACGAAGAGGGGATGCGGGGCAATACGCCGACCGAGACTGACATTCCCTGTCCGACCTGTGAACGGCCGATGCAGATTCGTGTCGCCAGCACCGGCGTCTTCCTGGGCTGCTCCGGCTATTCACTGCCGCCCAAGGAGCGCTGCAAGACCACCATCAACCTGGTGTCCGGCGACGAAGTGGTCAGCGCCGAAGACGATGTCGAAGGCGAGGGCGAAACCCGGCTGCTGCGCAAGAAACGCCGTTGTCCCAAGTGTGGCACAGCGATGGACAGCTACCTGGTGGATGAGACGCGCAAACTCCATGTTTGCGGGAACAATCCGGATTGTTCCGGGTTTGAGGTGGAAAAGGGGACGTTCCGTATCAAGGGGTATGACGGCCCGACCCTGGAATGCGACAAGTGCGGCTCTGAAATGCAGCTCAAGACCGGGCGCTTCGGCAAGTACTTTGGTTGCACCAATACGGAGTGCAAGAATACCCGCAAATTGCTGAAAAGCGGCGAGCCGGCCCCCCCCAAGATGGATCCGGTGCCGATGCCTGAGCTGCAGTGTCAGAAGGTGGACGACACCTACGTGTTGCGGGATGGTGCCTCCGGGTTGTTCCTGGCTGCCAGCAAGTTCCCCAAGAACCGGGAGACGCGGGCGCCGTTGGTCAGCGAGCTGCTGCCACACAAGGATGAGATCGATCCCAAGTACGCGTTCCTGATGAAGGCGCCCACCAAGGATCCGGAGGGGAATCCGACCGTTGTTCGATACAGTCGGAAGACCAAGGAACAGTACGTGATGAGCGAGAAGGACGGTAAGGCCAGTGGCTGGAGCGCCTACTACCGCAATGGCAAATGGGTGCCCAACAAGTAGGTATCGGCGCACCATCAAGTCGTTTAAAGACAAAGGGCGGATGCTACACATCCGCCCTTTGTCGTTGTGGTGGGTTTGATCAGACGGTGGCGTTCGCCGCATCCTTCATGGTGGTGGCCAGCAAGGTGTAGGTGATGGTCCAGGCTTCCTTGCATTCTGGCGTGAAATCAGGCCCCAATCCTTGCTCCAGGGTCCATAATAGGGCATTGGCAACGGTATCGTAGTCCCGATCCTTGACCCCATAACCGACGTGGCGTTCCCCGAGGTTCTGTACAGCGGGCACGATCTCTTCCAGGCGGTCCAGTCCGTTTACCGCGATTCCGATCATCTTCATTAGCTTCTTGCCTTGTTCATCCAGGTCTCCCTTGAACAATGGCTTGAGCTCGGGGTCCAGTTCAAACAGCTTCTGGTAAAACATGGCTGCCGCCTGATCCGCAATCGGCGCGACTTTGGCAAAGGACTCCTGGACCAGGGTAATCTGGTGCTCATTCATGATGGCTCTCCCTCTGAAACGTTGGGTTGTTAGCTTTGTGGCAATGGCAGACGAATCACGACGCCGCCCATGACCTCGCCAATCTTGAAGTCGTCCCTGGGTGAATCCCGGTGGGCGTTGTGGCAGCTGGTGCATGCTGGGGATACCGCAATATCCGGATACACGGCGGTGAAGTAAGTTGTGTCGCCAAGCGTTTCCTCTCCGTAAAAATTCTGGCCAGGATTGTCAGCGATGTACTTGAGCCCTTCGATCTCCACGTCCGTCTTGGGGGCGTTCTGTTTGTTCACCGGCCACAGGGACTGCAGTGAGTAGGTAAAGCTGTCGGTCATCTCGGTGACGCCCTCAGCGCCGTAGCGGAACATCTGTGCTGGTAATGGGGCGGAGTTTTCGGTGTCTTCCCAATGCTCCAGAGGCTGGATCGCGCCGACCCCATTGGGGCCAAGCCGTTGGATGATCAGCTTGGTGTAGTTGGTTCGGTCGGATTTCATGACCGCGAACAGGGAGTCGGCGAAAACTTTCGGCTCGATGCCCACCTGTTCCGGTTCACCCGATCCGCCGCAGCCGGTTAGGAATGCTGCCGCGGCCACGACACTGGTTATCAGTCTGGTTTTCATGGTCTCTCTCCGTTTGGATTTTGGGGGTCTGGGTTACTGCCGGTGTTAATCCGTTCCAGGGCCATGTCGATGCTGGTGATATGGGCGGCCGGCTCGTCATGGAAGTTGGATCGAATCAATTCGGGGGATGCCAGTGCATCAATGGAGAAGGCCAGTCCGTGGCAGTTCATGCAGCTGGTTCGAATCATCTTTTCGTTGGGTCGCAAGGTGGCGTTCTGGTTGTGTTCAACCACTACGACCTGCTGGCCAAAGTGGTCGACCTCCACTCTGGGCATGTGGCAGGTGGCGCAGCTAACGGCCAATTCCCGCGGGCGATCACCGTTGAGGAACTCCGTCCAGGTGGCGTGGTGAGGGGAGTTCTCAAAGGCCAGGGTGTGCTCGTCATCGTGACATCCGATGCACGCCTCAACGGCTGCCACCCGGGTGTCCTGGGCGTGGGGAGCATGGCAACTGTTACAGGTGAGGGATTGGTGAGACGCTTCCGTCTTCATGGGCTGCCGGGCCAGTTCCGGGGTCATGGCCGGAAGGCCCTGGGCCAGACGCATCCCGTGCTTGCCCGTACGGAAGCCATCCTGTTCTCGTTGATGGCAGTCGCCGCAAACCTCGGTATTCGGTTGCTGTTCCCAGGGGGCCTCGGGATCTGGCTGGTGGCAGTTCTGGCAGCCAACGTTGGCCTGGCCATGAGCGCCAGCGAGCCATTCCTGATGGGCTAGTTGCCAATCCCGTTCCGCCACCTCGGCCACGCGCGTTGGATTGAAGGTATTCCAGGCTTGACCGGACATGGCCATGAGTTGCGGCAGCGAGCTTTGCGGCAATCCGCTTCCCATCATCATGTCCGGTTCAGCGGCATGATCGAGCAGGAAGTCTTCATACAGTGCCTGGTTGTCGTGATAGTTGTGACAGCCCGAGGATGCGCAGGTATCGAAGGCCATGCCGGTATGGCTGGGGCGGTCTTCGGCAATGTCTTCGTGGCAGGTAAGACAGAAATCCGCCGGCTGGGTAAGTCCCATGGGCAAGGTGATTTCCGGGTTGTGCTCGGTGTGACAGGCCACGCAGTAGCGGGCGTCGATCTCCGAAAGTCGGCTGGCGTTCCGGGGATCGGTGAACTTGCTTTTCGGGTGGCTATCACGTGCGGCCTTCAGTTCTTCGCCATGACAGCCTACACAGGATTGTTGGATGGTTTCCCGGTCGGCGAAGGACTCGCTATGGCAGGCGTTGCAGGTAAGCTCGATCTGAAAGTGGCCGACCGAGGTCTGCCCCGGTAAAAAGTGGGGTTTCTGGGGCTGGGCAAACAGTTCGAAGCCCAGGACGCCAGCCAGCAGGAGGCTGAACAGCAGCCAGAGAATCCAGGGAAGCCGTTTACGCATACTGCATCCTAGAAGTAGTACACCGATAAGATGTGGAAGGCCAGCAACACCGGTAGCGGCCAGGCGAGGTACAGGTGCCATCCGCTGAGTCGTCGTTTCCACGCTTTCAGGCGAAGGTTGGGGTAACGCGGTTCCAGGCCCGCTAGCAGCGACGTCGCACCACCGAGGGCCACCAACGCAATGGCGGTCGATAGCAGGGCAAAGTTCAGGTTGCTGCTATTTTGCAATCCCGTGTGGACCCAAAGCAGGAATGCCATGGCAAGGGCCAACACCAGATGGATATTTCTCGCGATGGGGAAACCCCGGCCCCAGCGTATTGGACCTCGTTTGAACAGGCTGACAACCATGCTGAGTGTGACCAGCCCCAAAAGGCTATAGCCGGTCCACTGACGCGCCTGGCTATCGGTCCAGAGCTGGAGAATGGGGCTATCGGCCACGCCGAGGGGCACGGGAAAGGCCGGTAGTAGACCGAACAGTGCCAGGTAAACCAGAGCGGTTAGGCCAGCAAACACCGGAACCTTTGAAACCGGCTCAGTTGGTAGCGGTGTGGCGCTCAGTTGGGCAATCAGGGGGCGGCAACTGCCGCACACCTGGCCCGCGCCCGAGGCCTTACCGAGTTGTTCTACCGACATGCCTGGCTGGAAGCATGCCCGAATCTGACCGACTGAAATCTGCCTGCAATTACAGAGGAGTGCCTGATCCGGCAAATCCTGCTTGCTGTCCGCAAAGAGCTCTCCGTGACGGAAGAAGTGCCACCGTTGCCAGGGCCAGATTCGGACCTGGTGAGCCACCGCGTCCTGGATTCGAGAAAAACCGGGCCAGGGACCGACACCGCAGGCGCCCATCAGCCGTCCGCGGTAAAGTTTTATCGCCCGTTCGCTATGGTCGTTGGCGTGGCGCACCGTGCAATCGATCATGCCAGGGCTGTATTCACTGACAGTGCCAGCACTGTGAACGGGGACCTGGTTAACCTTCAGCGTGCTTGCCAGCAGAGAACCGGTGTAATGGGCGGCCTCACCGGTGAGGTGAAGGGCGAGGGCGGCAGCCTGTTCCAGGCCCGGGCCTACCAGGCCATAAATCTCGCCCCGGTGTTCGGCGCATTCACCAATGGCGTATATATCGGTGGCCGAAGTCTGCAACTGGTCGTCGACGCGAATGCCGCGCCCTATGGATAACCCGGCATTTCGGGCCAAGTCAGCGTTGGGCCGTATGCCGGTGGCAAACACCAGGGTGTCGCAGGGAATGGTTTCGCCATTGCGTAATCGAACGGATTCCACCCGTTCGTTGCCTTCGATCCGGCTGACGGAGTTATGGGTACGAATCGTCAGCTGCCTGTCCAGAAGCCGGGATTCAAGGTTGTTCGCCAATCGATGATCCAGTTGGCGGTTCATCAGGTAGGGGGCGTGGTGGATCAGCGTGACGCGGGTGCCATAACGTTGCATGCCTCGGGCTGCTTCCAGGCCTAGCAGCCCGCCACCGATAACGACGCAATGTCGACTGCGAGCGTGTCTCGAGCGCAGGTGTTCCACATCCCGCAGGTTGCGGAAAGTGTACACACCGGAGAGCTCTCGGCCGGGAATGCTCGGAACATGTGGGCTTGAGCCCAGGGCGAGGACGAGCTTGCTGTAGCGATAGCGATAGCCCAGATGGTCAATCACTTCCTTGCGGCTGGTATCGATGGCGGTGATGTCCGTTCCCGGGCGATAGGTCACCGATCCGGCCACGGACAACGGTGTGATCAGGGATTCCACCGACACCTCGCCTTGCAGCAAGCTGGATAAGGCGACCCGGTTGTAAGGCTGCGTTTCCTCACGGCCCAGCAGCACCACAGGTTGAGAAGGACGCCGCCTTTGCAACTCATTGAGCAGGTGTACCCCAACGGGGCCATTGCCTACGATGACAATTGGATCTGCCGAAGTCTCGGTCGCCAACGCTAAAAGCGTGCTCGGTAAAGGGGTCTCTTGGCCCATATCCGTCGAATACCCTGAGTAAAAGAAAAAGGGTCCATCCCCTGGCGGGGTGGACCCTGTTGCCCGAATAAAAAAACGATTATCACTTGCCAGTCTCACGCCACTCCAAGGTAGGGGGCGCTCGAAACAAATCTGTTTGGTCGTCGTTGACCTTTGCCAAGACAGACGCAGGAGCTGGGCCACTATTAAAAAAAGATATAAAAAACAAAAAGAAAGAGGGATAGTTGGGCGTTCGAAAGCGGGCGGCTGGCTTTTAGATGGGGCACGCGGCGCACTCCATGCGCCGCTTTAAAGCAGGAAAGGGGAGTCAGGAGTGGGTCAATTTTCGAAGGCGCTGGATCAGCGAGGAAGTATCCCAGCGGTTTCCGCCCATGGCCTGTACATCGTTGTAGAATTGATCGACCAGTGCGGTGACGGGGAGGGAGGCACCATTCTTTCGGGCTTCTTCCAGGCAAATGGAAAGATCCTTGCGCATCCAATCCACTGCAAATCCGTGTTCAAATTCGCCTGAGAGCATGGTGGCGGAGCGGTTTTCCATCTGCCAGGACTGGGCGGCGCCCTTGGAGATTACCTCGACGACTTTGGCGGCATCCAGCTTTGCCTGCTCGGCGAAGTGCAGTGCTTCAGACAGGCCCTGTATCAGGCCGGCAATGGCTATCTGGTTGACCATTTTGGTTTTCTGTCCGGCACCGGCCGGTCCCATCAGGTTAAGTGCCTTGGCGTAGCAGCGCAGCACCGGCTGCGCCTTGCCGAAGGCGTCGGCATTGCCGCCACACATGATGGTTAGTTGTCCGTTTTCCGCGCCTTGCTGCCCACCGGAGACCGGTGCGTCGAGAAACGACTGATTGCGTCGGGCGGCGGATTCGCAAAGCCGTTCGGCAACCATGGCGGACGCGGTGGTGTGGTCTACCAGAATGGCACCCTCTGGGGCATTTTCGATGATGCCGATGGCGCTTTCATAAATATTGATCAGGTCCGGGTCAGCGCCGACACAGGTGAGCACGAGCTCGGCCTCACCCACGGCGTCGGCAATGCTCTTACAGGCCCTGCCGGTGTAGGTCCTTGCCCATTGTTCGGTCTTGGCTTCGGTGCGGTTCCATACGCTGACGTCGTAGCCAGCTGTCGCCAGATGGCCCGCCATGGGGTAACCCATTACCCCCAATCCGATAAACGCCACCTTCGTTGCCATACTCTGTCTCCTTAACTGCCACCTGTTTCCGGCAAATGATTGTCAGTAGAGGGGTATGGTTGCAGAGCCGCCGAGAATAAAAAAGGCCGCTGAAAAGCGGCCTTTTGAGGATTGCGAAGAGTTATTTCTTCGGGTAATCCCGGCTGTCGTAACCCGTGTACAGCTGGCGGGGACGACCGATGCGATAGCTGCCGCTGACCATCTCGTTCCAGTGGGAGAACCAGCCGATGGTGCGGGACATGGCGAAGATAACCGTGAACATGGAAGTCGGGATACCCATCGCCTTGAGGATGATGCCGGAGTAGAAGTCGACGTTCGGGTACAGCTTGCGCTGAACGAAGTACTCGTCTTCCAGGGCAATCTTTTCCAGGCGCTGGGCGATCTTCAGCAGCGGATCGTTCTCCAGGCCCAGCTCCGAGAGGACCTCGTGGGCGGTTTCGCGCATGACCTTGGCCCGTGGGTCGAAATTCTTGTAGACCCGGTGGCCGAAGCCCATCAGACGGAACGGGTCGTTCTTGTCCTTGGCCTTGGCAATGAATTCTTCGATATTGGATTCGTCGCCAATTTCTGCCAGCATGTCCAGCACCGCCTCGTTGGCGCCGCCGTGTGCCGGGCCCCACAGGGCGGCAATGCCGGAGGCGATACAGGCGTACGGGTTGGCACCGGTCGAGCCGGCCAGGCGTACGGTGGAGGTGGAGGCGTTCTGTTCGTGGTCGGCGTGGAGGATGAAGATCTTGTCCATGGCCTTGGCCAGGACCGGGTTCGGCTTGTAATCCTCGCACGGGGTGCCGAACATCATGTACAGGAAGTTTTCGGCGTAGGACAGGTCGTTACGCGGGTACATGAAAGGCTGGCCATTGGCGTACTTGTAACACCAGGCAGCAATGGTTGGCATCTTGGCAACCAGGCGGTGTGCAGTGATTTCGCGCTGGTGGGCGTCGTTCACATCCATTTGATCATGGTAGAAGGCAGAGAGGGCGCCGACTACGCCGCACATGATGGCCATCGGGTGAGCGTCGCGACGGAAACCGTGGAAGAAGTTGCGCATCTGGTCATGCAGCATGGTGTGGTTCTTCACGGTGTCGTGGAAACGCTTGTTCTCTTTAGGGCTGGGCAGCTCCCCGTTCAGCAGCAGGTAGCAGACTTCCAGATAATCGGAGCTTTCTGCCAGCTGTTCAATCGGGTAACCGCGGTGCAGGAGAACGCCGTTTGCACCATCGATGTAGGTGATCTGGGATTCACAAGCCGCCGTTGACACGAATCCTGGGTCGTAAGTGAAGACGCCTTCCTGTACCAGGCCGCGTACGTCGATAACATCCGGGCCTACAGTGCCTGAATAAACCGGTAGCTCAATGGACTTGTCACCCACCGAAAGCGTTGCTTTCTTGTCGGTCATGGTGCTCTCCTATTTATCAGCATTTGAGGTGCGCGGGAAGGCGCGTATTATGGCAAAGCAGGCGGCAAAATATAGGCTGTTGGCTTTTTTTGTCAATGCGCGCGAGCAGAAAAGCTGTAAATTTCGCCCCCGGGATGTGCTTTTGGGGCACCCCGGGACACTGGACGGTCGACCGGGAGCTCCCGTTCAATGATTCCTTGCTCCCGCCTTATCCCCTGATTTGTCGGGGTTCCGCCGTGTTGCCCGTTTGTAATTCCCGGGGTCACTCCTTATAATCCCTAGCCCGGAATCGGGGATATACCAATCCACTACGCCTGCAATGACGTCTGCGTGCGGTGGTTTCTCCCTCCTGAGCCATTCGTGTTATGGCTTCGTATCAACACGTCAAATAACACGACATCCTTACATACCAACCATCCGCACCGGTCTAACGGAATCGCGGAACAAAGAGAGAGTGTGAGAGCGCTGTGAATAGCAAACGACCAGTTAATCTCGATCTCGGCACGTTTCATTTTCCGCTGCCAGCCATCACGTCAATATTGCACCGTATCAGCGGCATCATCATTTTTATTGGTGTTGCGTTCCTGTTGTACGGTCTGGACGTTTCCCTGTCCGGGGAAGAGGGCTTCAGCCGAATTAATGGCTTGCTGGACAGCTTCCTGGCGAAGCTGATCACCTGGGGCATCCTGTCCGCCTTGTTGTACCACCTGGTAGCCGGTATCAAGCACCTGTTGATGGATATGGGTATCGGTGAAGAGCTTGAAAGCGGCCGTCTCGCCGCGAAAGCCACGGTGGTGGTTTCCGTCATTCTCATCGTTCTGGCAGGAGTCTGGGTATGGTAAGCAGCGTAACGAATCTCGGTCGCAGCGGTGTTTATGACTGGCTGATCCAGCGCGTCACCGCTTATGTTCTGGCACTTTACACCATCTTCTTGTTCGGCTTTGTGCTGACCACCGACGTCAATTTCGAAACCTGGTCTGCCCTGTTTGCGCAGACCTGGTTCCGCATCTTCACCCTGTTGGCTCTTCTTTCACTCGGCGCCCACGCCTGGGTAGGGCTGTGGACTGTCACGACCGACTACATCAAGGCCACCCTGCCGCGCTTTCTGGTTCAGGCAGCTTGTGGTCTGGTCATGTTTGTCTACGTCGTTTGGGGTGTTCAGATTCTTTGGGGGCTTTAATAGATGGCTAACATCAAAACCATTTCCTACGATGCCATTGTAATCGGTGGTGGTGGTGCCGGCATGCGCGCCGCGCTGCAGCTGACCGAATCCGGCGTCAATACCGCGTGTATCACGAAAGTATTCCCGACCCGGTCCCACACCGTGTCCGCCCAGGGCGGTATCACCTGTGCGATCGCCAGTGCCGATCCCAACGACGACTGGCGCTGGCACATGTACGACACCGTCAAGGGTTCCGATTACATCGGTGACCAGGACGCCATCGAGTACATGTGTTCCGTTGGCCCGCAGGCGGTCTTCGAGCTGGAGCACATGGGGCTGCCGTTCTCCCGTACCGAGCAAGGCCGCATATATCAGCGTCCGTTCGGCGGTCAGTCCAAGGATTACGGCAAGGGCGGCCAGGCTGCCCGTACCTGTGCTGCGGCCGACCGTACCGGTCACGCCCTGCTGCACACGCTGTATCAGGCCAACCTCAAAGGCGGTACCACCTTCCTGAACGAGTGGTACGCCGTTGATCTGGTGAAGAACGCCAAGAACCAGGTGGTGGGCGTCGTCGCCATCGACATCGAATCCGGTGAGGTGGCTTACATCAAGTCCAAGGCCACCGTTCTGGCGACCGGCGGTGCTGGTCGGATTTACTCCTCCACCACCAACGCCCTGATCAATACCGGTGACGGCATTGGCATGGCGCTGCGTGCCGGCTTCCCGGTACAGGACATGGAAATGTGGCAGTTCCACCCGACCGGCATCCACGGTGCCGGCGTGCTGGTCACCGAGGGTTGCCGGGGTGAGGGTGGCTACCTGATCAACTCCGAGGGTGAGCGCTTCATGGAGCGTTACGCTCCCAACGCCAAGGACCTGGCCGGTCGTGACGTGGTGGCCCGCTCCATGGTTCTGGAAATTCTGGAAGGCCGTGGCTGTGGTCCCGACAAGGATCACGTCCTGCTCAAGCTCGACCACCTCGGCGAAGAGACCCTGAACCTGCGTCTGCCGGGCATCTGTGAGCTCTCCAAGACCTTTGCCCACGTCGATCCGGTCAAGGCACCGGTACCGGTTGTGCCGACCTGTCATTACATGATGGGTGGTCTGCCGACCAACGTTGGCGGCCAGGTGCTGAGCCAGAACGAGCAGGGCGAAGACACGGTGGTTGAGGGGCTGTTCGCCTGCGGTGAGGCGGCCTGTGTATCGGTTCACGGTGCCAACCGACTGGGCGGCAACTCGTTGCTCGACCTGGTGGTGTTCGGTCGTGCCGCTGGCCTGCACATCGAGCAGATGCTCCGTGACGGCTTCGAAATCGACGACGCCACCGAAGAAGAAATCAAGCGTGCCATGGCTCGCCTCGACCGGCTGGACAACGCCGCCGAGGGCGAAGATGTGGCTGAGGTTCGCAAGGACCTGCAGAACTGCATGCAGCTGTACTTCGGTGTATTCCGCGACGGCGAAAGCATGGAGAAGGGGCTGGCCATGCTCAAGGAAATTGGCGAGCGGGTTCGCAAGACCAAGCTGGCTGATCAGAGCAAGGCGTTCAATACCGCGCGTATTGAGGCGCTGGAACTGGACAACCTGTACGAGGTTGCCTTTGCAACGGCTGTCTCCGCCATTGAGCGTAAGGAAAGTCGGGGCGCCCATGCCCGCAACGACTTCACCGAGCGTGACGATGAAAACTGGCTGAAGCACTCGCTTTACTTCCCGCTGGAACAGCGTGTAGGCAAGCGTGAAGTCAACTTCGCGCCGAAGACGGTTGATACATTCGAACCGAAAGTTCGGACGTACTAAGGGGAGGTTCAGTCATGTTGGTAAGTATCTATCGTTACAATCCGGAAACCGACAACGCGCCTTATATGCAGGACGTGGAGCTGGAGCTGCCCGAGGGTAAGGACCTGATGGTTCTGGATATTCTGGCTCTGCTGAAAGAGAAGGATCCCACGGTTGCCTACCGTCGCTCCTGCCGTGAAGGTGTGTGCGGTTCTGACGGCATGAACATGAATGGCAAGAACGGTCTGGCCTGTATCACCCCTGTGTCTCAGGTGGTCAAGAAAGGCAAGCTGGTTCTGCGTCCGTTGCCCGGTCTGCCGGTTATCCGTGACCTGGTCGTTGACATGAGTCTGTTCTATCAACAGTACGAAAAGGTTCAGCCGTACCTGGTCAATAACACTCCGGAACCGGCGATTGAGCGCCTGCAATCACCGGAAGACCGCGAGAAGCTGGACGGCCTGTACGAGTGTATTCTGTGTGCATGCTGTTCCACGTCCTGTCCGTCGTTCTGGTGGAATCCAGACAAGTTCATCGGCCCGGCAGGCCTGCTGCAGGCTTACCGTTTCCTGGCGGACAGCCGGGATACCGCTCAAGCCGAGCGGCTGGCCAACCTGGACGATCCGTTCAGTGTGTTCCGGTGCCGCGGCATCATGAACTGCGTCAGCGTCTGTCCGAAAGGCCTGAACCCCACAAGGGCAATCGGCCATATTCGGAATATGCTGTTGCAACGCGCCACTTAAGTGCGCATTGTTCATTAGCCGTTATACTGTTCTGACATTGCATGATACTCCTGAAGGTTCTGCAAAGGGGCGGGATCTTCAACCAATGGCTTATGGCCAAAGGTCCTAAAGGAGTGCAGACTACGGAAGCCGTGACTTAGGCTTAAAAGGCTGGGTCACGGCTTTGCTTAGTATAAATACCACGAGGGAACGGAAAACATCCGTGCTACCTGTGGTGGCTACAGTCGATCCCGTAAATACCCGTATTGACTGTGCAATACCCCTGGCCGACCATAGGTAGCTCCCCCGCACCAGCCCAAGGTGAGCTATTCGAAATGCACGAAAGCATAATGGAGCAGTTATGGCAGACTTCCCACCTGCAGGGAGGGAATCTCGCCTATGTTGAACAGCTTTTTGAAACCTACCTGACCGACCCCAATGCCGTTCCAGAAGAGTGGCGTAGCTATTTTGACAAGCTACCGAGTGTCGACGGCCAGCAACGTCCCGATATCGTTCACTCTTCCATTCGCGAACAGTTTGAGCATATTTCCCGCAACCAGCGTGCCCTGTCCACCGGCGTTCCCGCCAGCGTCACCTCCGATGCAGACAAGAAGCAGATTCGAGTACTTCAGCTGATCAATGCCTACCGTTTCCGCGGGCATCAGCAGGCGACGCTCGATCCGCTGGGGGTCATGGTTCGTCCGCCGGTTGAGGATCTGAGTCTCTCGTTCCACGAATTGTCCGAGGCCGATCGGGACCTCGAGTTCCAGACCGGTTCCCTGAATTTTGGCGACGAGTCAATGAAGCTCGGCGATATTGTCGATGGTCTGCAGGAGACGTACTGCGGCAACATCGGTGCCGAGTACATGCACGTGGTGGACACCCGGATCAAGCGCTGGTTCCAGCGGCGCATGGAGCCTGTCCGCTCGAAGCCCCAGTTCGAGACTGCCACCCGGCGTCACCTTTTGGAGCGTCTGACCGCAGCCGAGGGCCTGGAGAAGTACCTGGGGTCCCGCTACCCCGGCGTGAAGCGGTTCGGTCTGGAAGGGGGGGAAAGCCTGATTCCCTGCCTGGACGAGCTGATTCAGCGTGCTGGCGGCTACGGCGCCAAGGAAATTGTCCTGGGCATGGCGCACCGCGGTCGACTGAACGTACTAGTCAATACCCTGGGCAAGAACCCGAAGGAGCTCTTTGACGAGTTCGAGGGCAAGAAGCTGGCGGACTCCGGCTCCGGCGACGTCAAGTATCACCAGGGCTTCTCCTCCAACGTCATGACCGAGGGTGGGGAAGTGCATCTGGCGTTGGCGTTCAACCCGTCCCACCTGGAGATCGTATCACCAGTGGTGGAAGGGTCGGTACGTGCCCGCCAGACCCGCCGCAATGACACCGACGGTAGCCAGGTGGTTCCGATCATTATGCACGGTGATGCGGCTTTCGCAGGCCAGGGTGTGGTGATGGAAACCTTCCAGATGTCACTGACCCGTGGCTACGGCGTAGGCGGTACCGTTCATATCGTCATCAACAACCAGGTGGGCTTTACCACCAGCAGGCAGGAAGACGCCCGCTCCACCGAGTATTGTACCGATGTGGCGAAGATGGTTCAGGCGCCGATCCTGCACGTCAACGCGGACGATCCCGAGGCGGTACTGTTTGCCGCCCAGATGGCGATGGACTACCGCAACGAGTTCAAGAAGGACGTGGTGATTGACCTGGTCTGCTATCGGCGTCGCGGCCACAACGAGGCTGACGAGCCCTCCGCGACCCAGCCGATCATGTACAGCAAGATCCGCAAGCTCAAGACCACTCGGGAGTTGTACGCCAACCGGCTGCAGGAGGCCGGGGTGCTTTCCCAGGACGACGCCAAGCAGATGGAGCTGGACTATCGTGACGCGCTCGACAAGGGCGACCATGTCGTGAAGTCGCTGGTCAAGGAGCCAAACACCGAGCTCTACGTCAACTGGGCGCCGTACCTTGGGCACGAATGGACCGCCAAGTGCAAGACCAGCGTTGGCCTGAAAACCATCCAGCGGCTGGGCAAGAAACTGGGACAGCTGCCGGAAGGGTTCGCCGTGCAGCGCCAGGTTTCCAAGATCATTGACGACCGCAACAAGATGACCGCCGGAGCCCTTCCGATCAACTGGGGATATGGCGAGATCATGGCCTACGCCACCCTGCTCAACGAAGGTCACCCGATCCGCCTCACCGGTCAGGACGTCGGCCGGGGCACTTTCTCCCACCGTCATGCGGTGCTGCACAATCAGAAGGACGGCTCAACCTACATCGGGTTGACGGAGCTTTCGGACAAGCAGCCGAAGTTCGAAATCTATGACTCGCTGCTGTCCGAAGAAGCGGTCATGGCCTTCGAATACGGTTACGCCACCACCACGCCCGATGCCCTGATCGTTTGGGAAGCCCAGTTTGGTGATTTCGCCAACGGTGCCCAGGTGGTGATCGACCAGTTCCTCACCAGTGGCGAGCACAAGTGGGGACGGTTGTGTGGTCTGACCCTGCTGCTGCCCCACGGCTACGAAGGGCAGGGACCGGAGCACAGTTCGGCGCGTCTGGAACGCTTCCTGCAACTGTGTGCCGAGCACAACATCCAGGTGTGTGTGCCGACCACGCCGGCGCAGGTCTTCCACATGCTGAGGCGTCAGGTCAAGCGCCCGCTGCGCAAGCCGCTGGTTGCCATTACGCCGAAGAGTCTGCTCCGGCACAAGGAGGCAACTTCCGGGCTGGACGACCTGACCGAAGGCACTTTCCAGACGGTACTGCCTGAGAAGGAGCCTTCCGATCCGAAGAAAGTCACCCGCCTGATCATGTGCAGTGGCAAGGTGTACTTCGATTTGCTTGAGAAGAAGAAAGCAGATGAGCGCGAGGACGTTGCAATTGTTCGGCTTGAGCAGTTGTACCCGTTCCCTGCGGACGATCTGGATGAACTGCTGGCGTCCTACACCAAACTGAAGCACGTCGTCTGGTGTCAGGAAGAGCCCATGAACCAGGGAGCCTGGTACTGCAGCCAGCACCACATGCGCAGTGCCCTGCATCGCCTGAACCCGAAGCTGTACCTCCAGTACGCCGGTCGTGAAGCCTCTGCGGCTCCAGCCTGTGGTCATACCTCGGTCCACATTGAAGAGCAGAAGCAGCTGGTAAACGATGCGTTTGAAATCTGACGAGCTACCGAACTTAAGGAATAAAGATGTCAATTGAGATTAAAGCCCCCGTATTTCCAGAGTCGGTCGCTGAGGGCACCGTAGCGACCTGGCACAAGCAGCCTGGCGAAGCCTGTTCTCGTGACGAACTGATTGTCGATATCGAAACCGACAAGGTGGTTCTCGAGGTGGTGGCACCTGCCGATGGCGTCATTGAAGAAGTCATCAAGGGTGAAGGTGACACCGTCGAAAGCGGTGAGGTCATCGCCAAGTTCAAGGAAGGGGCGGCTGCCGCGCCTGCTGCGGACAAGGCCGAGTCCAAGGAAGCGCAGGCTCCGGCTGCCGAAGCCAACGAAGCGGCGTCCAGCGATGTGGTTCTCAGCCCTGCGGCCCGCAAGCTGGCCGAGGAGAATGGGGTCGATCCTGGCGCCGTGAAGGGCACCGGGAAGAGCGGTCTGGTCACCAAGGAAGACGTGCAGAGCTTTGTAGAGAGCCAGAAGGCGGCCAAGCCTGCCGCCGCCCCGGCTGCGGCGCCGGAAGTGGCCCTGAGCGCTGGGGAGCGTCCAGAGAAACGTGTACCCATGACCCGTCTGCGTGCCAGCATCGCCAAGCGTCTGGTGAGTGCCCAGCAGAACGCGGCCATGCTGACCACTTTCAACGAGGTCAACATGAAGCCGCTGATGGACCTGCGCAAGCAGTACAAAGACAGCTTCGAGAAGCGTCACGGCATCAAGCTGGGCTTCATGTCCCTGTTCGTCAAGGCGGCGACCGAGGCCCTCAAGCGCTTCCCAATGGTGAACGCCTCCATTGATGGCAACGACATCGTCTACCACGGCTATCAGGACATCGGTGTCGCGGTTTCCAGCGACCGTGGCCTGGTGGTCCCGGTCCTGCGGGATACCGATTCCATGGGCCTGGCGGATGTCGAGAAGAAAATCGTCGAATATGGTACCAAGGCCCGGGACGGTAAGCTGGCCATCGAAGACATGACCGGCGGCACCTTCACCATCTCCAACGGCGGTGTATTCGGCTCCCTGCTGTCCACCCCAATCCTGAATCCGCCGCAGACCGGCATCCTGGGCATGCACAAGATTCAGGAGCGTCCCATGGCCGTTAACGGCGAAGTGGTTGTTCTGCCAATGATGTATCTGGCGTTGTCATACGACCACCGCATGATCGACGGGAAAGAGGCTGTCCAGTTCCTGGTAGCCATCAAGGAAATGGTGGAAGACCCGGCTCGCATTCTGCTGGACGTCTGAGTCTGTCATTCAACGAATCAGAAAACAGGATAGAACATGTCTGATAAGTACGACGTTATCGTCATTGGTGCCGGTCCGGGTGGTTACGTTGCCGCCATCAAGGCAGCGCAGCTGGGGCTGAAGACCGCTTGCGTGGAAAACTGGACGTCCGACCAGGGCAAGCAGGTCCTGGGCGGCACCTGCCTGAATGTGGGCTGCATCCCGTCCAAGGCCTTGCTGGAGATTTCCCACAAGTTCGAAGAGACCCGGGATCATTACGACGAGCAGGGCATTGAGGCCAAGGACGTCAAGATCAACGTTGGCAAGATGATGGATCGCAAGGCGGGCATCGTAAAGCAGCTGACCGGCGGCATTGCCCAGCTGTTCAAGGCCAATGGCGTCACCCCAATTCACGGGCGTGGCCGGGTGCTGGCGAACCGGCAGGTGGAAGTCACCGACAACGATGGCAAGGCCACCGTCTATGAGGCGGAGAATGTCATCATCGCCACCGGCTCCAACCCGATCGAGATCCCGCCGGCGCCGTTGAAGGAAGGATTCATTGTCGATTCCGAGGGTGCCCTGGAGTTTGACGAGGTACCCAAGCGGGTGGGGGTGATCGGTGCCGGTGTTATCGGCCTGGAACTGGGCAGTGTCTGGGCCCGCCTGGGCTCCGAGGTCACCATCCTGGAAGCCCAGGACACCTTCCTGCCGGCGGTTGACCAGCAGGTGGCCAAGGATGCGCTCAAGCAGTTCAAGAAGCAGGGCCTGAACATCATCCTCAAGGCGCGTGTGACCGGTTCCAGCGTTAAACGCAACCTGGTTTACGTCAACTACGAGGATGCCAAGGGCGAGCAGGAGCTCAAGGTGGACAAGCTGATCGTTGCCGTAGGACGTCGTCCGAACACCGACAATCTGCTGTCCGCCGATTCCGGAGTCAACCTGGACGAGCGTGGCTTCATCTTTGTGGACGATACCTGCCGCACCGATGCGCCGGGCGTCTGGGCCATTGGTGATGTGGTGCGTGGGCCAATGCTGGCGCACAAGGCGTCGGAAGAGGGCGTTATGGTTGCCGAGCGTATCGCCGGCCACAAGCCTCAGGTCAACTACGACTGCATTCCCAGTGTCATCTACACGGCACCGGAAGTGGCCTGGGTTGGCAAGTCGGAAGAACAGCTCAAGTCCGAAGGCGAAGCCTACAAGGTGGGTACCTTCCCGTTCGCGGCCAATGGTCGCGCCATGGCGGCCAATGCGGCCAGCGGCCTGGTGAAGATCATCGCGGATGAGAAGACCGACCGTATCCTGGGTTTCCACGTGTCTGGCCCCCAGGCTTCCGAGATTGTTGCTCAAGGCGTGATTGCCATGGAATTCGGCTCAACCGCCGAAGATCTGGCGCTCACCTGCTTTGCGCATCCGTCTCTGTCCGAGTCTGTCCATGAGGCAGCACTTGGCGTAAACGACGGCGCGATCCATATCGCCAACCGTCGCAAGAAGAAGTAACGCAAATCAGAGAGTCGGGGCGCCAAAGAAGGCGCCCCGCTGCCATAACGTGGCGGCTTTCTATTGCGCTCAGGGCGTATTGAGGCGATCCCCGATACGCCAAACCGAATTCGCTCACGGAGCGTTCACGGGTCAGACCGGTGGTTTGACGGTTGATCGTTTCGGCGGGTTCACATTCCGTATGTGGTTATCCTCCATCAAGAAGCGGGACAAAAACTATGAATTTGCACGAATATCAGGCCAAGCAGCTGTTTGCTGAATACGGCCTGCCAGTATCCAAGGGCGTAGCCTGTGATACCCCTAAAGAAGCGGCGGCCGCTGCCGACGAGATCGGTGGCGATGGCTGGGTAGTCAAGGCCCAGGTTCACGCCGGTGGTCGTGGTAAGGCCGGTGGCGTCAAGCTGGTCAAATCCAAAGACGAAATCCGTGAGTTTGCTGAGAACTGGCTGGGCAAGAACCTGGTCACCTATCAGACTGACGAGAATGGCCAGCCGGTAAGCAAGATTCTTGTTGAGTCCCTCACTGACATCGACCAGGAGCTGTACCTGGGGGCGGTTGTCGATCGCGGTACCCGTCGTATCGTGTTCATGGCCTCCACCGAAGGCGGTGTGGAAATCGAGAAGGTTGCCGAAGAGACCCCGGAGAAGATCCTGAAGGCCGAAGTGGATCCGCTGGTGGGCGCGCAGCCGTACCAGGGCCGCGAGCTGGCGTTCAAGCTGGGCCTGGAAGGCAAGCTGGTCGGTCAGTTCACCAAGATCTTCCTGGGCCTGGCCAAGCTGTTCGAAGACTACGATCTGGCGCTGCTGGAAGTGAACCCGCTGGTCATCACCGACGAGGGTGATCTGCATTGCCTCGATGCCAAGATCAATGTTGACGGCAACGCCCTGTACCGTCAGAAGAAGATCCACGAAATGCACGATCCCACCCAGGAAGACCAGCGTGAGGCTGATGCGGCCAAGTGGGAGCTGAACTACGTGGCCCTGGAAGGCAACATTGGCTGCATGGTTAACGGCGCTGGCCTGGCCATGGGTACCATGGACATCGTCAAGCTGCACGGCGGCCAGCCGGCCAACTTCCTGGACGTCGGTGGCGGTGCGACCAAAGAACGTGTCACCGAGGCGTTCAAGATCATCCTGTCTGACGACGCCGTTCAGGCGGTGCTGGTCAACATCTTCGGCGGTATTGTCCGTTGCGACATGATTGCCGAGGGCATCATCGGTGCCGTCAAGGAAGTAGGCGTCAAGGTGCCGGTCGTGGTTCGCCTCGAAGGTAACAACGCGGAACTGGGCTCCAAAGTGCTCGCAGAGAGCGGCCTGAACATCATCGCTGCAACAAGCCTGACGGATGCTGCAGAGCAAGTCGTTAAAGCTGCGGGAGGTAAGTAATGAGCGTCCTGATCAATAAAGACACCAAAGTCATCTGCCAGGGTTTCACCGGTGCCCAGGGTACCTTCCACTCCGAGCAGGCAATTGAATATGGCACCCAGATGGTCGGCGGCGTAAGCCCGGGCAAGGGTGGTACCGAGCACTTGGGTCTGCCGGTATTCAACACCGTGCGCGAAGCGGTTGAAGCCACTGGCGCCCAGGCGACTGTGATCTATGTGCCGGCGCCGTTCTGTAAGGACGCCATTGTGGAGGCGGCCGACGCCGGTATCGAGCTGATTGTCTGCATCACCGAAGGCATCCCCACCATCGACATGCTGTATGCCAAGGAGTATGTCGATCGCAAGGGTGTACGCATGATCGGGCCGAACTGTCCGGGTGTGATCACTCCGGGTGAGTGCAAGATCGGCATCATGCCGGGCCATATCCACAAGCCGGGTAAAGTCGGTATCGTATCCCGTTCCGGTACCCTGACTTACGAAGCGGTCAAGCAGACCACGGACTTCGGCTTCGGCCAGTCTACCTGTATCGGTATCGGTGGCGACCCGATTCCGGGCTCCAACTTCATCGATATCCTCAAGCTGCTGCAGGAAGACCCGCAGACCGAGGCCATCGTAATGATCGGTGAGATCGGTGGTACCGCCGAGGAAGAGGCTGCCGCCTTTATCAAGGAAAACGTCACCAAGCCGGTGGTTTCCTACATCGCGGGTGTGACTGCGCCTCCGGGCAAGCGGATGGGCCACGCTGGCGCCATCATCGCTGGTGGTAAGGGCACCGCGGACGAGAAGTTTGCCGCCCTGGAAGACGCCGGTGTCAAAACCGTCCGCAGCCTGGCCGATATCGGCAACGCGCTGAAGGAACTGACTGGCTGGTAAGGGGTTTCCCCCGTTACCCCAGAGCAACCCCCGAATCCGGTCTTCCCGGATTTCGGGGGTTTTCTGTTTTCTGGACCGGGGTAAATGCACCGCTGGCAGCGATGCGCCTTACCCTGAAAGCGACATCCGTTTATAATGCCCGGTCAGCCTCTTTAAACATGGGCTGCAAGAGAGCCGCAGGATTCCCTGATTCACCCCGGACGGCTCCACACCATACTGCACAAGAGGAGTTCATGCTTTGAGTTCTGTAGATTCCCAGCAACGAGTGCTGTCAGGAATGCGTCCAACTGGCAAGCTGCACCTTGGTCACTACCACGGTGTGCTGAAAAACTGGGTTAAGCTCCAGCATGAATACGAGTGTTTCTTCTTTGTGGCCGACTGGCACGCCTTGACCACCAACTACGACGAAACCGCCGGTATCGAGGAGAGCGTGTGGGACATGGTGATCGACTGGCTGGCGGCCGGGGTGAATCCCGGGTCGTCAACCATGTTCATCCAGTCCAAGGTGCCCGAACACGCGGAACTGCACCTGCTGCTGTCCATGATCACGCCCCTGGGCTGGCTGGAGCGGGTGCCCACCTACAAGGATCAGCAGGAGAAGTTGCGGGAGAAGGATCTGGCCACCTACGGTTTCCTGGGTTACCCGCTGCTGCAGAGCGCCGATATCCTGATTTACCGTGCCGGCCGGGTGCCGGTGGGCGCCGACCAGGTGTCCCACGTGGAGATCACCCGGGAGGTGGCGCGCCGGTTCAACCACGTATATGGGCGCGAGCCCGGTTTCGAAGAGCAGGCGGAAAGTGCCATCGTCAAGATGGGCAAGAAGAACGCCAAGCTCTATCGGACCCTGAAGAAGCGCTACCAGGAGGAAGGTGACCTGGAAGCGCTGGATACCGCCCGGGCACTGCTGAAAGAGCAGCAGAACATTTCCCTGGGGGACCGGGAACGGTTGTACGGTTACATTGAAGGCGGTGGCAAGGTCATCCTGCCGGAGCCGCAGCCGCTGCTGGCGCCGGAATCCAAGATGCCGGGGCTGGATGGGCAGAAGATGTCCAAGTCCTACAACAACACCATCGGCCTGCGGGAAGAGCCGGATGTGGTGAGTCAGAAGATTCGCACCATGCAGACCGACCCGGCCCGGGTTCGCCGCACCGATCCGGGGGAACCGGAAAAATGCCCGGTCTGGGGGCTGCACAAGGTGTATTCCGACAAGGACACTCAGGAATGGGTACAGACCGGCTGTCGAAGCGCCGGTATCGGTTGCCTGGACTGCAAGAAGCCATTGATTGACGCGGTGATCGAAGAGCAGCGGCCGCTGCATGAGCGGGCCCGGGAATACGAAAGCAATCCCGACCTGGTGCGCTCGATCATCGAAGAAGGTTGCGAACAGGCCCGGGATGCAGCGCGCGATACCCTGGAAGAAGTGCGCGCGGCCATGGGGCTGAGCTACCGTTAACCGGATCGAGGCGTCGAAATGACCGAAGACACCAGCGCAACTCAGGGCCCTGAAGCGAGTGAGGGCGCGGCCGCGCCCGAGGCCTCACCACTGGCACTGGTGTCTGGCAAGCCACTGGTGGACGTACCGAAAGACCTGTACATTCCGCCGGACGCGCTGGCGGTGTTTCTCGAGGCGTTCGAGGGGCCGCTGGATCTGCTGCTGTACCTGATCCGCCGGCAAAACATGGACATTCTCGACATCGATGTCAGTGAAATTACCCGCCAGTACATGGACTACATCGGAGCCATCGAGGCCATGCGCTTCGAGTTGGCGGCGGAGTACCTGGTCATGGCGGCCACGCTGGCGGAGATCAAGTCGCGGATGTTGCTGCCGCGCCAGGAATCGGAAGAGGACGACGAGGTGGATCCCCGCGCCGAGCTGATCCGGCGACTGCAGCAGTACGAGCGCTTCAAGAAGGCGGCCGAGGATATCGACGAATTGCCCCGCCTGGAGCGGGACAACTTTGTGGGAACCGCCGGCCTGCCCAAACTGCCCAGCTCCCAGCCCCACCCGGACGTGGACCTGCGGGAACTGCTGCTGGCGCTGCAGGGCGTACTGAAGCGGGCGGACCTGTTTACCAGCCACCAGGTGGAGAAGGAGAAGTTGTCCACCCGTGAGCGGATGTCCTCAATACTGTCCGCCCTCAGCGGCGATCGTTTCGTGAACTTCGAGAGCCTGTTCACCCCGGAAGAAGGCCGGCTGGGGGTGGTGGTGACCTTCCTGGCGACCCTCGAGCTTGTCAAAGAGCAGCTGATCGAGGTGGTCCAGGGCGAGGTTCTCGGGCCCATTCATGTACGCGCCCGCGCGTCCGACTGATCGGGATAGTGGGAGCCCGGAGCGCCCACTGGATTTTGGACTGATCAACTTATGAACGAAGAACAGATTCAACGATTGCAGGCGATTGTCGAAGCGGCGCTGCTGGCGTCGGGCAAGCCCCTGTCACTGGATCAGCTGCTTGACCTGTTCCAGGACCATGAACGCCCGGCCCGCCAAGTGATGGAGCATGTGCTGGCCCAGCTGGACGCCTCCTGCGAAGGCCGCGGCTTCGAGCTCAAGAAGGTGGCCAGCGGCTATCGCCTGCAGGTGCGTGAGGAGTACGCGCCCTGGGTGGGGCGGCTGTTCGAGGAAAAGCCGCAACGCTATTCCCGTGCGCTGCTGGAAACCCTGGCCCTCATTGCCTACCGTCAGCCCATCACCCGGGGCGAAATCGAAGAGATTCGCGGGGTGACGGTCAGCAGTAATATTGTACGTACCCTGCTGGAACGGGAATGGGTGCGGGTTGTGGGCCATCGAGATGTGCCCGGACGTCCGGCCATGTACGCCACCACCCGGCAGTTCCTCGACTATTTCAACATGAAGAGTCTGGACCAGTTGCCTCCGCTGTCCGAGGTACGCGATCTGGAAGACATAGGTCGTGAGATCGAGCAGAGCATGCAGGGGGAGATTGAATTCAAGGAGTCTTCCGGTGACGACGAGGCGGCCGGGGCCGGCACCGAACCGAACGGCGACGCCCCGGACCCCGACAAGACCCTGCATTAACCGGATTCCACACCGAATATCAAAAGGATCACACCATGGGATCAGAACGCTCCCGCAGACGCCAGTCCCTGCCGGAATTCACCGCGCCGGAGCGCCTGCAAAAGCTCCTGGCCAGGGCCGGCCTCGGCTCCAGGCGGGCCATCGAGGACCTGATTGAGGCAGGACGGGTCAGCGTCAACGGCGAAACCGCCACAATGGGGCAGAAAGCCACCGCCCAGGACCGTATCGAACTGGATGGCCGAAAGATCGATCTCGAGGCAGCCAGTCAGGTCGTGCGCCGGGTGCTGGTCTACAACAAGCCCGAAGGGGAAGTGACCACCCGCGATGACCCTGAGGGGCGCCCCACCGTGTTCGACCGCCTGCCACGGCTCAAGGACCAGCGCTGGATAGCGGTCGGGCGTCTGGACATCAACACCACCGGCTTAATGCTGTTCACCACCGATGGTGAGCTCGCCAACCGGTTGATGCATCCGTCCAACGAAGTGGATCGGGAATACGCCGTGCGCATCTTTGGTGAGGTGGATGACGCCATGATCGAACGCCTGCTGGAAGGGGTGCTGCTCGAAGACGGCATGGCCCGGTTCTCCGACGTGTCGCCGGCCGGTGGCAGCGGTCTCAATCGCTGGTTCCACGTAACCCTGATGGAGGGGCGCAACCGGGAAGTGCGGCGCCTGTGGGAATCCCAGGGCGTGCAGGTGAGTCGTTTGAAGCGGGTGCGGTATGGGCCAATCTTCTTGCCCAGCCGGCTCTCGGTGGGACGCTGGGAAGAGCTGGGACAAAAGGCGGCGGACGATTTGAGTCAGTCCGTCGGGTTGGAACCGGTGCCGATTCCCGTCAAGACACCCGGGGAGCGGGTGCGCCACGAAAGGAAACGGAGGAAGCAGCCTGCCAAGTCGGTGAAGCGGGGCGGCGGCTCCAAATGGCAGGTCAGTGACAGTAAGCCCGGGCGCCAGCCTCAGTCGACTCGCAAGAAGTCTCGGCGGTGACCGGCCTATCGGATCCGATCTGAAGTTCGGGTCTGGTTCCTGCCCTGGTTCTTGGCGCGATACAGCGCTTCGTCGGCCCGGGCCAGCCATTGCTCCGGATGTTCGCCGCTCTGTCGGGTGGCCAGGCCCAGGCTGCAGGTGACCTTGACCTGCCGATCTCCGCATCGAACCTGGATGTCGGCTACCCGAGTACGAATCCTCTCCGCCACCACTTGCGCATCCTCCTCTTCGGAATGGGGGAGCAGGATCGCAAATTCCTCTCCGCCGAAGCGGAACAGGCTGTCCGAATGGCGCACCGCCTGCTCAATCTCACGGGCAGCGGCTTTCAGGATATGGTCGCCGATCACGTGGCCGTAGCTGTCGTTGATGTTCTTGAAACGATCCAGGTCGCAGAGGATCAGGGAGTAGTGTTCGTGGTGCCGGTCGCTGATGCAGCACGCCTTCCAGAGCGCCTCATCCAGTGCGCGTTTGTTCGGCACTGAGGTCAGCGCATCGGTCAGCGCTGCCTGCTCAACCCTGGCATACTGGCAGGCATTTCTGATCGGGCAAATGGCAACGCCGAGCAGGTGTTCGATCGCGCTGAGTTCCTCATCCGCAAATCGGGCCCGGCGGTTAAGCACCAGCGTGCCCAGCGATTCTCCCTGCAAGTTGAGGTTGTACTCGCAGCGATGCCGACCGCCGAGACCACTGGCGTAGACGAAATCCTGGCGGCCAATGCGATGCCGGTATGTAAACTGGTCGTAGGGCACCAGTGCGCTCAGTTCCTCGGCGACCACGGCAATCAGGTGCTCCAGGGACAGTGAGGTGGAAAGCCGCCGGCAGAGACGAACGAGAGGATTGTCATTATGCTGCCAGTCCTGCGTGGCCTGCTTGATCAACGCCAACTGGTCGCTTGGTTTGTGAAGTGGCTCGACGTTCGGGTGCTTGCTCGACATAACCGGTCCTTATTGCTGCATGTGAACGTCTTAGCAGTAATGGTGCCAGGATTAGAAAAGATATAATAAACAAGCAAATATAGAATTTAGCTAAGGCAGGTCTCGGAATTTTCGACGCTTGGGTCAAAAAAATGACGCAGATCCGGCTCGGAGCTGTCAGACATGCCCGTGGCATGACCCGCAGTGGTAGTCCATGGTGAGTCGGTGCGCCGAGAAATATTGCATGGGGGGACCCGGGCCCTTTGCCGGCTATGGTACACTTCCGGGCTGTTTCAGAGCTGGAAGTTTCAACCTGGAGAGAAGTGACACTCGTTATGCGGTTTCAGGCCCCTGAAAGTTTGGCGGAGCAAATTGCTCGGCATCTTGGTCAACGGATTGTCACGGGACGACTGGCGCCGGGTGAACGGGTACAGGAAATGAAGGTGGCCGGTGAGCTGGACGTTAGCCGGGGCTCTGTACGGGAAGCCTTGCTCATACTCGAGCGCCGCCACCTGGTGGAGATCTTCCCCCGCCGGGGGGCGATGGTCTCGCAACTGACCCCGGGCCTGGTCAACAGTCTGTACGACATCTACATAGAGTTGCTGTGCATGTTGGGCCGCAAACTGATGGAGCGATGGTCAGCCAGCGATCTCACCGACATCATGGGCCAGGTTCAGGAGTTGCAGACACTGGCCAGCGCCAGCCAGAAGACCGGCGACGAGGCCACCGAACGGGTTATCGATGCCGGTTTTGCCGTGATGCGGCATGCCTACGGCCTGGTGGAGAACCCGTTTCTCGAAGAGACCCTGGAGAACTTCCGGCCGGCGATCAGCCGGACCTATTACGTGGCCCTGAAGAACTTTCAGGGGGAGGTCCTGGAAACTGAACGGTTTTTCCGGGATGTGAAGAACGCAGTCGACCAGGGCCAGACCGGAGGACTGGTTGACGCCATCCGACGTTTTGGTGAGCACCAGCGACAGCAGGTGCTGAAGACCCTGGAACAGGCAGAGTCGGCCTGATGCCCCTGGCTGACTTCCCCATGACTGACCCGTTGAGCGACTGAAGACAACGCCTATGCGCCTCAAATCGATCAAACTGGCCGGGTTCAAATCCTTCGTGGACCCCACCACCGTGCCGTTCCCTACCAACATGACCGCGGTGGTCGGGCCCAATGGATGCGGCAAGTCCAACATTATCGATGCGGTGCGCTGGGTTATGGGGGAAAGCTCGGCCAAGTACCTGCGCGGCGAATCGATGACCGACGTTATCTTCAACGGCTCCAGCGCCCGCAAGCCGGTGGGCCAGGCCTCCATTGAACTGGTGTTCGACAACGGAGACGGTTCCGCCCCCGGCGAGTTTGCCCGCTTTGCCGAGATCTCGGTACGCCGCCGCGTCTCCCGGGAAGGGCAATCCGAATACTTTCTCAACGGTTCCAAGTGTCGCCGCCGGGATATCACCGACCTGTTCCTCGGAACCGGCCTCGGGCCCCGCAGTTACGCCATTATCGAACAGGGCATGATCTCCCGGCTGATCGAGGCCAAACCCGAGGAACTGCGGGTGTACATCGAGGAAGCGGCGGGTATTTCCAAGTACAAGGAACGCCGCAAAGAGACCGAGAGTCGCATCCGTCGCACCCAGGAGAACCTGGAGCGGCTCACCGACCTGCGTGAAGAGCTCGATCGCCAGCTCCAGCACCTCAAGCGCCAGTCCCAGGCGGCGGAGAAGTACAAGGCCTACAAACAGGAAGAACGGCAGAAGAAGGCCGAGCTCACCGTCCTGCGCTGGCAGGCGCTGGACCAGGACCTTCACACCTGGCGTGAAAAGATCAGCCAGACCGAACTGGAGCTGGAGCGTCTGCTCACCGAACGGGTGAGCCTGGAATCGTCGCTGGAATCTCTGCGCGAAGCCCACCACGAGCGGACCGAACACTTCAACAAGGCCCAGGCCCGCTATTACGAGGCCGGAGCGGACATCGCCCGGATTGAACAAAGCCTGGAGCATCAGCGCGAACGCAGCCGCCAGAGCGCAACCGAACTCGACCAGGCCCTGGCCAACCAGCGCGAGTTGACGCGGGAACTGGAGCAGGACGAGGCCAAGCTCGCTGCGATCCAGGAAGAGGTCGACATGCTCGAGCCCGAGCAGGAGGCCCTGGCCATGAACTCGGAGGAATCCGGGGAGAAGCTGCAACTGGCGGAGGACGCCATGAGCGACTGGCAGCAGACCTGGGAAGCGTTCAGCGCCCGATCCTCCGATGCCCGTCGCCAGGCGGAGCTGGCGCAGTCTCGGATTCGGTCCCTGGAAGACGCCATCCAGCAGCTTCGGCAGCGTCGCGAGCGGCTTAACGACGAACGGGAACTCCTGGAAGGTCAGATCGATCGCCAGGAACTGGATGAGCTGACCGAGCAGGAAGCTGAGCTGGCGATGCAGCGGGAAGACGCCGCGATGCGCATCGAAGACCTCCAGGACCGCCTCCAGGACGCCCGCCAGGGGCTGAAATCGGCTGAGGCCGAGGCCTCCGAGCATCGCCAACGGACGCAAACACTCCGGGCGACGGTTGAGTCCCAGCGGGTGATGCTCGAGGAACAGCTGGGGGGGCAGGACACCGAGTTGCAGGACTGGTTGAGTGCTCACCAGCTCGCCTCCCTGCCCAGGATGGCCCAGCAGCTGCGTATCGAGAGTGGCTGGGAATTTGCCGTGGAACAGGTGTTGGGCCGCTTTGCCCACGGCGTCAGCGTTCCGGACCTGGGCGAGCTGGGGGACGTCCTGCAGGCCGCGCCCAAGGGCGCAACTCTGGTGGCGCAGCGCGATGGCGATAGTGGCGACGGTCGCGGCGCTTTGCTCGAACGGGTCAACAATGCGGGCGGCCTGACCGGCTTGCTGGGCTCCATCGATACCGCCGAATCCCTGTCCGAGGCCCTGGAGAAGCGGGGCTCACTGGCGCCGGGAACCTCGATCGTCACCCGCGACGGTGTCTGGGTTGCGCGTGACTGGATTCGGATGCCGGAGTCCGACTCAGGCCAGATGGGGGTCATCGAGCGGCAGCAGAAGCTGGAGCGGCTGGACGTCGAGCTTGATGAGGCGGAGACTGCCCTGGCAGCCGCCAATGAGCGCCTGCAGGGTTATCAGCTACAGCTCGACAGCGCCGAAACCGAGCGCGAAGAGGCCCAGCGCCAGCTTAACGACATCGAGCGCCAGGTCAGCGACGTCAACTCGCGGATAAGCGGGGTGAGGGCTCGCGCCGAGCAGATCGAAGCCCGTTTGCAGCGTATCCGGGACGACAGCGAGGAAGTGGGGGCGCAGTTACTGGAGCAACAGGAGCGCCTGGAGGATGAGCGCGAGGAGTGGCAGCAGGCGTTGGCCGCTACCGAAGACAGCGAAGAGGAAAAGGAGCGTCTGCTGGAACGGCGAGACAGCCTCCGCGAGAACCTCGATCGGCTGCGCCAGCAGGCTCGGCACGACCGAGACCATGCCCACCAGCTGCAGCTGCAGTTGCAGTCACTGCACAGTCAGCGGGATGGCCTGAAGCAGACCATCGAGCGGATGCAACTGCAGAAGGAGCGGCTGGACGAACGCATTGATGTCCTGCGGGAATCCCGCGAGACCGCGGAGGAGCCCATTGAAGACCTGAAGATGGAGCTGGAAGGCCTGCTGGAACGGCGCCTGGCCGAGGAAGAGAAGCTGGCCACCGCCCGTGATGCCCTGGAGGAAATCGATCGGGAAGTCCGTGAGAAAGAGCAGGGCCGGGGAGGCGCGGAGCACCGGATCCAGGACGTGCGGGGCCAGTTGGAGAAGCTCAAGATGGAGTCCCAGGCCCTGGAAATCCGGGCCGGCAACCATCTGGAGCAACTCAAGGACCTCGATGCCCAGCTCAAGGATGTGCTTGAGAGCATGCCGGAGGAGGCGACTGAACAACTCTGGGCCGAGGAGCTGGAAAAATTGGCCGGACGCATCCAGCGGCTGGGGGCCATCAACCTGGCGGCCATTGAAGAGTACCAGGTCCAGAGCGAACGCAAGACCTACCTGGATTCCCAGCACGAAGACCTGATGGAAGCGTTGGAAACCCTCGATAACGCGATCCGCAAGATTGACCGGGAAACCCGTCAACGCTTCAAGGAAACCTTCGACCAGGTCAATAACGGCCTGCAGGCGCTGTTCCCGAAGGTGTTTGGTGGCGGCAATGCCTATCTGGAACTGACCGGTGAAGACCTGCTGGAAACCGGCGTGGCCATCATGGCCCGTCCACCGGGGAAGAAGAACAGCACGATTCATCTGCTGTCGGGCGGTGAGAAGGCGCTGACTGCCATTGCGCTGGTGTTCTCGATCTTCCAGCTCAACCCGGCACCGTTCTGTATGCTGGACGAGGTGGACGCACCGCTCGACGATGCCAACGTTGGCCGTTACGCCAACATGGTCAAAGAGATGTCCAAGCAGGTACAGTTCATTTACATCAGCCACAACAAGATCGCAATGGAGATGGCCGATCAGCTCATGGGGGTCACCATGCACGAACCGGGCTGTTCCCGGTTGGTGTCGGTCGATGTCGAGGAAGCGGCAGCCCTGGCAGAGGCCTGATCGCGACAAATTAATGACAATCCCGCCATGTGGCCCGCTGGCGCGTTGTATTCATGGCGGGCTTTTCATAGAGTAACGACGATAAGCGATTAGCAAACAGGACAGCAGCACTATGTCACTTAGGGAATGGTTAATCACCATAGGTACCCTGGTTATTCTCGGCATTGTTATTGATGGGGTGCGCCGGATGAGGCGTGCCAAAAAGGAATCGATGGCGATCTCTTCCGGCATGGGGGCGGATGACCTGCAGGAGTCGCCGCTGGATGACGAGTACAACCCCGAACTGCCCAATGGCGGCGCCCGTACCGTGTCCCGCCAAACCTTGGAGGATCGGGGCTACGTCCGCAAGGCGGGCAAGTCCCGGTTCGCGAATCCAGACCCCAAACCCACCCGACCGGTGGTGGACGCCAAAGATTCGGTGAGTGCGTCCGAGTCGCAGTCTGGTGATGGGGAACAAGGGTGGCCCGAGGAGTCCTGGACTGCGCAGGAGCCGGAGGCCGATACCGTCAGCGAAGATGCGATGGCTGCCGACGCTGCCGGCTGGAGCGCGCTGGATGATGAAGACGAACCGGAGAACGGGATCATTGGTGAGGCCCGTACCGTCAGGCCGGAAGACACCCAGAGCCGCACGCAGGTCAGCCAGGAAGCGGATCAGGTGACGGAACTGGCGCCGGACCAGACCACCGAGGTGGAGCAGGACACCGCCAGCCGGAGCCATGCGGAACCGGAAAATGATCAGCCCCTGGCCGGCGCGAACCGCCCCGAAGCTCAGGAAGTCATTGTGATCAATGTGCTGGCCAAGCCAGACCGGGAATTCCAGGGCACCGCCCTGAAGAAGCTGTTTGAGGCCTGCGGGTTGGAGCATGGGGATATGGATATCTATCATCGCCACGAACAGTCCGATACCCACAGCCCGGTCCAGTTCAGTGTTGCCAATGCGGTGGAGCCTGGTACCTTCAAGCCCATCGATATGGCGACCCTATCCACGCCGGGGATCAGCTTCTTCATGAGTCTCCCGGGGCCGACCAATGCCCTCCAGGCGTTTGATTTCATGCTGGAGACAGCCCAATGTGTGGTGAG
The DNA here is from genome assembly GCF_033722735.1 of Marinobacter sp. Classification (GTDB taxonomy): domain Bacteria; phylum Pseudomonadota; class Gammaproteobacteria; order Pseudomonadales; family Oleiphilaceae; genus Marinobacter. The sequence goes on along the minus strand of NZ_JAWVYN010000005.1, from coordinate 121,765 downwards.
AAACCTGGGCGGGGAACTCAAGGACGAACGCCGCAGCGTGATGACCGGGCAGACCATCGAGCACTGCCGTCAGCGCATTCGTGAGTTTGAGCGCAAGCGTCACTCACGGCGGCCCTAGGGGCATTGCCCGGAGCAAGGCTAGATAATTGCCCGGAAAACCAGTTCAACGAGCGCCCGGTCATACCCGGGCGTTTTGCATTCGGTATCAGGAAACCTGCGCAATGAGTCACGGTGAACTTCCCGTTTCGGAGAGGCTGCAGCAATTGCGGCAGCAGATTGACGACCACAACTATCGTTACTACGTCCTGGACGATCCACAGATCCCCGATGTGGAGTACGATCGCCTGTTCCGGGAGTTGCAAACGCTGGAAGCGGAACATCCGGAGTTGATCTCGCCCGATTCGCCGACCCAGCGGGTAGGGGCCCTTGGCGAGACCACCTTCGAGCCGGTTACCCATCGTATCCCCATGCTGTCCCTGGACAACGCCTTTGACGAGGAAGAGCTTCGGGATTTCGACCGTCGCATTCGTGACCGTCTTGAAACCACCGAAGCGATCACCTACGTGTGCGAACCCAAGCTCGATGGCCTGGCCGTAAGCCTGCACTACGAGCAGGGCCTCCTGGTGCGGGCGGCGACCCGTGGGGATGGCTATGTGGGCGAGGACATTACCGGCAATATCCGGACAATTCCGTCGGTCCCCTTGAAACTCCGTGGCCAGGATGTGCCCGAACTGGTGGAGGTCAGGGGCGAGGTCTACATGCCCAGGGCGGGCTTTGAGTCGCTTAATCGGAGCCTGGCGAATCAGGGCGAGAAAACCTTCGTTAACCCGCGCAATGCGGCGGCTGGTAGCCTGCGCCAGAAAAGCCCGGCAGTGACCGCCCGGCGGCCACTGGAGATGTGCGCCTACAGCGTCGCCGTCCCCGATGAAGGCGTATTGCCAGACACCCAATGGGAGTGTTTGCAGCGGGTGCGCGACTGGGGCTTCCGAATCAACCCGGAAATGCGTATGGCAGCGGGGGTTGAGCAGTGTCTGGAGGCGTACCATTCGTTGCTCGACAAACGGCCGGAGCTGCCGTACGAGATTGACGGCATTGTGTTCAAGGTCGACCGGCTGGACCTGCAGGCAAAGCTGGGATTCGTTTCCCGGGCCCCGCGCTGGGCGATCGCCCATAAGTTTCCGGCAGAAGAAGCGCTCACCGTGTTGGAAGGGGTGGACTTCCAGGTGGGCCGCACCGGTGCCGTCACCCCGGTTGCGCGGCTCAAGCCGGTGTTTGTGGGCGGGGTGACGGTCAGCAACGCCACCCTTCACAACATGGATGAGATTCAGCGGCTGGATGTGCGGATCGGCGATACGGTGTTCGTCCGCCGTGCCGGCGATGTGATCCCCCAGGTGGTCAAGGTGGTTCCGGACAAACGCCCGGACAACGCCCGGACAATCCAGCTGCCCGAAGCGTGCCCGGTGTGTGACTCGGATATCGTGCAGATTGAAGGCGAGGCCGTGGCCCGCTGCTCCGGGGGACTGTTCTGCCCGGCCCAGCGCAAGGAGGCCATCCGCCACTATGCGTCCCGCAAGGCGCTGGATATCGAGGGGCTGGGGGAGAAACTGATCGATCTCCTGGTGGATCGGGAACTGGTCCAGACCGTGGCCGATCTCTATGCGCTGAAAAAGGCTGACCTCCTCGGGCTGGAGAGGATGGGGGAGAAGTCCGCCAGTAACCTGGTCAACGCCATCGAGGCGGCCAAGCATCCCGAGCTCTGGCGCTTCATCTACGCGCTGGGCATCCGCGAGGTGGGTGAAGCCACGGCCAAGGGGCTGGCCCGGCACTATGGCTCGCTGGAGGCCCTGATGCAGGCCGACGAGACGTCCTTGCAGGAGGTGCCGGACGTAGGGCCCATTGTGGCCGGGCATGTCCGCAGCTTCTTCGATCAGCCCCACAACCAGGAAACCATCGACGCGCTGCGTCGGAACGGAGTGCAGTGGCAGCAGGAGGCGGTCGAGGCAGGGGGGCGTCCCCTCAACGGTGAAACCTGGGTGCTCACCGGGACCCTGACCGCCATGACCCGCGATCAGGCCAAGCAGATCCTGGAAGACCTGGGGGCCAAGGTCTCCGGCAGTGTGTCCGGCAAAACCACCTGCGTGGTTGCGGGTGAGTCCGCCGGGTCCAAGCTCACCAAGGCCCAGTCTCTGGGGGTCCGGGTACTGGACGAGGAAGGGTTTGCGGACCTATTGACGTCCCATGGCGTGGTGGTGCCGGAGTAGCCTGTGACGGTGAGCCCGCGTAGCCGGCTGCGCAGGCGCGGGCACCATGGATCAGGGGCGATTCAACCGTACGTTTCTGAGAACTCGCGCAGATAGCCGCCAGGGCAAATTGATTACCATGGGAGGGTTCTGTAACGGTATGTAACCTGCCGTCCCATAATAACAATGCCCTGATAACGGATTTCTGCATGACTGTCGTATCGATTCCTGCCTGCTTTTCACGCCCGGTCACGCTGGGGCTGGTCGCCGTGCTGGTGTTGGGCCTTGCCGGGTGCAAGACCAAGAAAGACGCAGACGATCCCACCATCCTGGGAATTCCCGCCTCCAAGGCCTACCTGGGGGTGGAGTATTCCTACAACTTCGGCGCCTATGGCGGCGAGGACATCCTCGATTTTTCCCTCAGCAACGCACCGTCCTGGCTGGGACTTGAGGACACCGCCAACAAGGCCCGCCAGGGCATCATCCTGCGTGGGGTGCCCGGCATTACCGGGGGCCAGCGGGGCGAAGACGATCTGGGTAAAAACCTGGACATCGTCCTGTTGACCACCGACGGCGATCGGGTGGGGCTGCAGCCGTTTGATATCGAGGTGGTTGAGAACGAGGTGTCCCTCTCTGCTTCCGACGTCACCGAAGGCACCGGAGCGGGCACCGAAGTGGAAGACGGCGGGGAGTCCGCCTGCGAGCCTCCGGAAATGGCGGAAACCGGCATCCACTCCTACACCCGTAACCTCTATGACGACGACGGCAACGTGGTGGGTACTGGTGACCGTACAGACAAGACCCATCCTATGGTCGTGACCGTCACCCTGGACCAGCCATCAGTCACCACCGTCAGCGTCGCCTTCCAGCTCACCAGCCAATACAATCCGGAAGACTGTGACAGTGGGGTGGTCGCGCCCCACCAGCAGTGCGACAACAGTGCCGACAACCGCGACAACGCGGCGGTGGGTCCCGATGTGGTGGCCTTGGGCAGTGCCAGCGAGTCAGCGCTACCAGTACCGGACTACCTTCAGTACCAGCTGGATGAAGACGGCTACTTCTCAGGGGGCGTGCTGACGTTTGAGCCCGGGATAACCGAGTGTTATATCCGGCTGGAAGTGGTGAATGACACCATTGCCGAGAGCCCGGAATCCTTCACCCTGGCGCTGACGGAGGTACGGGAAGGGCTGGCGAGCATTTCCGACGGCACCTCCGAAGGGGAACTGAGTATCGAGATTGCCGATGACGAGCCGCGGGCCATGCTTGAGACAGCATTGGGCCTGGCGCAGGACGCGATCAACGCCATGGCCGTGGATCCGGACGTTGACCCCATCCCTGAGTACCTGGTTCGCCTGACCGGGGAGCGCAAGGGGGGCTACCGCGTCAGACTCAGTACCGCCAATTCCTCGGCGGTCCCCGGCACCGATTTCGAAATCGAAGTGCAGAACGAGTCGGGGGAATGGGGCACCGGGAAATCTGTGGAGATTCCGGCAACCTCGGACACCGGCCGGTTCCGGATTCGGGTGTTGGATACCTTTGCCAATGCGTTGGACCGTGACAAGGAGGTGAGGTTGTCCGTGGACGAAGTCTACCAGGCCGGACGCGAAGGGTTCGCCGGCGCCGCTGGATCAACGTTGCAGGTTGGGCTGAATGAGTTGACCGGGGATCTGCTGGTTGGCAATGACGGCGCCTTCGTACCCACGGACATGGCTCTGGGACACGATGGCCGGCACTTCATTGTCGGCTATGACGGAGGCACAAATCTGCCTCAGCTCCGGATCCTGGATCGGCTGGGGGCCGATTCGCTGGCCCCTGTGGAACTGCCGGACGCGCCTGTCGCCGGATCTGGGGTGCCGGTCGTCGACTACATTGAGAAGAAGCTGTCTAACGACAGCTTCGAGCGCCGGCTGGTGGTCAGTTACAGCACGGCCGGAGCCATTACCGGTGCCACCAATGCCGGCGGAACCGACCTGGTGACCGCCCTCTACCAGTTCGACAGCGCTGCGGAACCGGCGGGCTACGTCCAGGTCTGGGCGCATCAGAGTGGCAGCGCTGGCAATGATTCGCCGCGCTGGGTAGGGCTGGATAGCTCTTACAGTGTCTTCATAAGCGGGCAGACTTCCGGTGCCTGGTCCCCGGATGGCAGCGCCGGGGGAATGGACAGCTTTGTCCAGAGAATCGATACGGACCAGGACGGCGGCTCCGCCACGGCCAAAGTGGCATGGACCCGACAAGCGGGCTCTGGGCTGGATGAAACGGTCATTGGCGGAGACCTGGCCACCAGTGGCGCGGTCGCCGTGGGCACCAGCCGAGGCGCTGTGGCAGGGGAGCCCCAATTAGGTGGCCGGGACTTTTACTTCTATGATGCCTCGTCCCCCACGGCGAGCCTGACGATCCGCCAGCGGGGAACCGAGGCCGACGATACGGTGACGGCGGCGCAGTACGTCGACAACGGCCTGTGGCTGGCCGGGCATGCCTTCAGCCAGTACTCCGCTCAGGCGGTGGAGGACAGCTCGGTACCGGGTGCCCTGGAACTCACTCAGGAGGCGACAGCCAGCGAGGCGGGATTTCTCCTCCGTTACGCCATGTCGGGACAGCTCAACCGGGTGGTCATGTTGAACGACGTAGACGATATCTCGGATGAGCAAGTCAATGTATTGTCACTGTTCGATGATGATCTGGTGGTGGCCGGTAGCAGTAATGGCCTGTTCGGTGCCCAGGCGAGCAACGGCTCCAACCAGCCCCAGGCCATTCTGGCCCGGGTGGATGCGGATACCGGCGTGGAGGCCGGTGACGCCGTGATTTGGCGGGCACAGGCCGATCTGGACAATGCCAGGGTGGTTCGTCTGGGGCAGTACCGGAATCAGGAGCTGGCTGCGCTGGTGGAGGTTGGAGAGAGCGGTAGCCGGCAATGGCAGCTGGTGTTGTACAGCGGCAGCGGTCGCCGGCTGAACTGATTACCGGTCAGACGTTCCCCTCCTGCCGACTGGGGCTGGCATACAGGCGCAGGTAATCCGTGCTGGTGACGATGCCGACCACCAGGCTCCGGTGATCGATCACCACGGCTGAATCGAGCCGGTGGGCCAGCATCAGTCGGGCCAACTGGTGCGCGTCCGTTTCCGGCGATGCTGTCAGGAACGCGGGGAGCTCCACATGACTGAAGCGGTAGATAGCCGCGTCGGCATCGTTCTGACGGAGCCATTCCAGGATCCAGGTCTTGTCCACCAGGCCTGCCACTTCGTTCTCGGCGACCACAATCAGGTGCCGGAAGGCGTGTTGATCCATTATTGCGAGGGCCTCGCCCAGGGTGGCCGATGTCGGCAGCGTGTGCAGGGTGGAGGTGGCCAGCCGGGATACCGGAAGGTAAGGGCGCTGGCTCTCCTCTTCAGCGCCGGTATTCTCTCCGTACTCAGCAGCTGCACGTTGGTGTGCCGGCCACTGGGCATTAAGCACCTCAGGGTCTGTGGCGTCATTCCGCTGAGGATTGATTGGATGGTACTCCACCATTTCGGTCACGGTATCCACCGGCCGATCGCGGAAAACCTCTGGTAACCGAGTGCCCTGCGGCCGTCCCGGCTCACTCACATAGATTGCCATGCCAGCTCCCTCTCAACGTCACCCCCTTCTATGGGGGTCTATGTTAAATATCGGCATCATAGAGTGTAACTTTACCCTAACCGGCAGAATCCATCAGCCTGGCTGGTCTAATACGTTTTTGCAGTGACTGGGGAAGGGCCTCCGGTTGTCCCAGGATATGATCTGTCAGGTACTCCGCAAGCAAGGGGGCATAGCTCAGTCCCTTGCTTCCCAAGCCGGTCAATACGAACAGACCCGGCATCATTTGACCCTCGGCGCGCGGTACGGGTCCGACCGCCGGTTGATAATCCCGCGTGGTACAACGGAAGCCAACGCGGCCCCGGGCACTCGGTTGGGTCTGGGCGCAATGCTCGATCACCGTGTCGGAAATGATGCCGGGGATCATGTCTGCGAGCGCCTGCAGGTTCTCCAGCTCACTCTCCGAGGTCACTTCCGGGGATTGCTGGTGAAGATCGAAGGTGGCGCCGGTCAGCGCCGTCCGGTCATGGGCCGGGTTCAGATATCGCGTACCGCAAACCACACAGTTCGGGGCCTGGACCTGCTCGTTGGACAACAGGGTGACCTGACCGCGAATGGGCTTGAAACGGAGGCGGGCCGAATCCGGCAGCAGCTCGGTGATCCGGTGGCCGGTACACAGCACCGCCTGGTCGACGGTCAGGGTCTTCCCGTCAGTGGCAGTGAGACACCAGCGGGTGTTCCGGGAGGCTAGTCCGGCCACGTCAAAGCCAAAGCGACGGCTGATCCCCGGGTGGTCCAGTAGCCACCGACACAGCGCCGCTGGCTGCAGCCAGCCGCTGTTGGTAAACCAGAGCCCTCCGTGTGCCAGGCTGAGGCCGCTGAGCGCCGTCGCCTCGTCCGCCGAGACCGCCCTGACCACGGCTTCGGGATAGTTGTTGCTGGCGAGAAACTTGGCCTGGCGTCGGGCCTCCTGCTCGGTACCGGCTAACTGCAGGACCCCCGTGGGGTGCCAGAGCGAGCCGGAAAGGGGACGGTAAGACGCCTGGGCAAAGAGCAGGGCGGACAGGGCGAGTTGTGTCTGGGCATTGAACTCAACCCCCAGTTTCACGTACAGGGCTCCCTGGGTGTTGCCAGAAGCCCCGGCCGCGGGACCGTCAGCGGAGTCGATCACGGTGACCTCTACGCCCCGGTCCGCCAGATTCCGGGCGAGCAGGCAACCCGCAATGCCTGCGCCGACAACGGCCACCGAGGAGGGAGTGGCAGGCGGGACAGTGGTGTTGGGTGTCCCGTCTCGGGCGCCCGTAGCCGGGAGCATGCCGGCCAACATCTCCCGTTTGCGGCCAAATCCCGGTACCTTCTGCATCTGGAATCCGGCGGCTAGCAGGGCTCTGCGGACCCTGCCAACAGCGGTGAAGGTCGCGACAGTCGTTCCCGGTCGGCTGTGCTGGCGTACGGAGGAGACGACCTCGTCCACCCACAGTTCGGGATTGAGGGAAGGGGCAAAGCCGTCCAGAAACCAGGCATCGGCCTGGAAGGTCATGTCCCGCCAACCGTCGAGGGCATCACCAAAATGCAGAGTGAGCCTGACTCGCCCCCCGTCCAGCACCAAACGGTGAGTGCCATTTATCAGAACCGGATAGTGGGCTTGCAGCTCGTTGGCCAGCTGCTCCAGTTCCGGCCATAGCGCGTGTGCCCTGGCAAGGTCCTGCGGCGTGAGGGGGTAGCGTTCGACCGAGACGAAATGAAGGGTCGCGCCGGCAGGCGGGTTGCACTGCCGCCAGAGTTGCCAGGTGGCCAGAAAGTTCAGGCCGGTGCCGAAGCCGGACTCCGCCACCACAAAACCCTGGCCGGGACCCACGTCGGCGAATCGCCGTGGCAGGTTATTGTGTTGAAGAAACACATAGCGGGTTTCTTCCAGGCCGTCCTCGCGACTGAAGTAGACATCGCCGAAGTCAGCGGATTCCGGAACACCCTCTCGCCACACCAGGCGAGCCGGCGTGGCTGAAACCGGAGGATGGCTGGGCGCGGTCATTCAGCGTCCTGGTCGAGACGGCTAATGCGCTGGATGATGATCGGTTCCACCGGTACGTCGGCCATGCCATTGCGGAAACCCGTGGGCTTGCCGGCGATGGTGTCAGCCACACCCATGCCGTCGGTCACCCGCCCGAAGACTGCGTAGCCCGGTCCACGAACACCGGCGTTCAGGAAGTGGTTATCCACCAGGTTGATGAAGAACTGGGAGGTAGCCGAGTGGGGATCGTTGGTGCGGGCCATGGCGATGGTGCCGCGGAGGTTCTTCAGGGTTGGGCTGGCCTCGTTGGTGATTGGCTCGCCAGTAGTCTGTCGCTGAAGGTTACGATTGAAGCCACCGCCCTGGATCATGAAACCGGGAATGACCCGGTGGAAAATGGTGCCTTCGTAAAAGCCCGCGTCCACGTAGGTCAGGAAATTCTCAACCGTTTCCGGCGCCACATCGGGGCGCAGGGTGATTTCCAGGGCGCCCTCCGAGGTTTCCACGCGAACTTTGGGCAGGGCGGCGGAGTCGTCCTGGGCGCTCGCCGCCGTGGCGCCGAGGCTGAACAGGGCCGCGACGGCCGTGGCAATGAAGAGCCGGATCACAGTTAATGAGGGTTTTACCGAATTTTTCGTTTGTGCGCTCGTCACGATAGAAAGCTCCGTGTATGTATGAAGGCCAGGGAGATCAGCGACCGGTTGACGACTGGATTCTAACAGATCTTGCTGACATTTCGGTGTGTTCCCTGCGGGCAAAAGGGCTGTCTTAAACTACCTTTACAGAGACGGTAACCCGGGCAACGGAACGCTACAATTTCACCGAGAGGCCAACGGTAACGGATGCCTGACAACATCCGGTTACGGATCCACGCGATTCGTTTCTGTACTCCTCATTAATCGGGCCCGAAGATGGTTGGCGCAGGATAACCCATTAGAAACCGGGCCGGGCTGTACGGTGTTTGATCATTCAATGGAGGAATCGCGTGAAAATCAGTCACGGTCTTCAGGAAAAATCCCGCCTAGGGCGGTTGTTGATTAATCGCGGCTATCTCACCGAAGCCCAGCTGGAAGTGGGGTTGAAACGACATCAGGAAACCGGCCAGCGACTGGGCGAGTTTCTTGTTCAGTCAGGGTGGATTTCCGAGAAGGAGCTAGGTCGTGTCCTCAAGCATCAGGCCCGCTATCGCAACGCAGCGGCCCTGGTCACCATGATCACGTTACCCTTCCAGCCCCTGGTGTCGTTTGCGGCCAGTAGCCCGGGAACCGGTGGGGCCGAGAATACGGTCGCCGGCGAGCTGTACGCCGATGGCAACTGGACGCCCATGACCGACGCCGAACTCGCCCAGGCGGTGGGGCGCGCCACCGACGACTTTCTGGCTCAGGTGGTCCGTGTAGAAGGCATGGCGGAGGCGGCCAGCGACAGTGATGGCGAACCTCTGGGGGAGGAAGCGACGGATGCTGTGGAAGGGCTGAAGCTGATCGCCCGTACCTTCGTGCCGGCGCTGAACTTTGTGAATTCCGAGATGACTATCAGCGGCGTGCACTATCGTGAAGGGGTATCCCGCTTCAGGATTCACGAAGATGGCGCCCTGGAGCTGTCATTGCCGGAGCGTATTGAGCGAGTGGATATGCGCAACATCCGGGTATCCGAGGGCAACGGGCCCATTCTCGGCCATGTGACCCTCAGCGATATCCAGTTTCAGGCCGGTTCCCGCATCACCATTTCAACCCGTCGCTAGTATGAAAAAGCCGGTACCCGAATTGACGGGTACCGGCTTGCTATTGGGCTGGCTGAGACTTGCTCAGGCGCTGGCCAGGATGGTCCTCTGGTTGACCGAGGTCTGATGTCCGGTGGCGCCGTAGAGTTTCTGCTGGCCGGTAGTTCCGCGGAAGATGTCGCTCAGTCTGGCCAGACGTTTTTGCAGGTGGCCCACCACCCGGCTATTGACCGCATTCAGGCTCTGGCAGGCTTTCAGTCGGCGTTCGGCTTCGGTCCAGGGGGCGATCAGTTCTGTCATGCCGCTGCTCTGGATGAATCGGGACGGATTACCGCTATCGGGACGGTAGCCCATCTCCACCAGCAGGTGAATCTTCTGTTTTGCCCGCTCACGCAGCTTCTTCAGCAGCGCGTCCTTTTGCTGGGTTATCGGCTCAAGGGCCTTTACGTCGGATTTCGACAGTGAAGCTTTCTCCTCTTTGAGGAGAGATGCCAACTTATCCAGTTGACGACTATCTTCTTCGAGTAACTGCTTCAACTTGTCAATGGCTGCCATGATTCTCTCACCCAAAAATGCTTTCATCCATTTCAAGCATTTTCTGGGCCAGTTTCTCTGCGTCCACCTTGTAGGAACCATCCGCCAGTGCAGACTTGATCTGCTCGATGCGAGCGTCGTCCGTTTCCGGATAACTGCTCAGGCGCTGCTCGAGTTGCTTGAGGTCTTTGGCCTGGGCGCTAAGCTTAACGTTCTCGCCGCGTCCGGCTTGCGCCTGGGACTGGGCCTGCTCTGCCGGGGACTGGGTCTTGGGGGCATTTGCCTTGTCGGCCGTGGTCTTGGGAGTGTTGACCTGGCCGGGGCCAATTCCATTGAAGTCAACTGACATAATGATACCTGCTTGCCTGTTTGCGCCGGGATGGCGGCGAAATAAGTTACTTGGCCTGTTTATCGGCAGGCGTCCGAACAACTTTAGAAATTATTGTTGACTGTTGCCGTACCGTTTCGTAAGGCGGCAAGAACTGTCCCACCAGTGGCAGGCCGTTGCCGCTCTTGCTTGGCGTCACATGGGAATTTCCACCCGGCCGGGGCCAACAATGCGCCCCCGAACACGGCGGGAGGAGGACAGGTTTTCCACCAGCACCTGTTCTCCAGTTTGGCCGTTGGCCAGGGCCTTGCCCCGGGTATGGACTTCAAAGCTGCCGGAGCGGGCGGTGATGATAACATGATCCCCCCGCTGCACGGCGTCTGGCTCCTCAACATACGCCGGGGTATAGACCGTGCCCCGGTTCATGGAGCGGGAGGCCTCTTTCCCCAGCAAGTCCTCGAGGGCGGTGATTGGGGCTCGCCGGGTGCTGTTGATCACGCTCTGTTCGACGGAGACCAGCCCCCGGGTGATCCGCTCGCCTCGAGCGACGGGCCGGCTGGCGGTGAAGACCTGGCCGGTAATGGTGACCGTTGCGGGCAGGTACATCCGCCAGGGGCGTTGTCCCTCACATTGGATCAGCAGGGTGGGCTGGGTGGTTTGCCAGGGATCGCCACTGAACTCTGCCGTCAGCTGGTCGCCGCAGGCTGCCAGGTTAAGGCGGGGATCAAGCTGGCCCAGTTCAAAATCAACAACATAGCCCTCGGCGGCCTGGGCGTCGGCAAACGCCTGCAGCAAGGCGGATGCGGCGGCTGTGATCTGTTCCTGGGTGGCACTGGCGGCTTGAGCCATCGCTGCGCCGGCTGCCAGTAACATGGCTGTCGACAAAATGAGGATGCGCATATGCTGTCGTTTGTCCTATGCTTTGAAAACAAGGCAAAAAACGATGCCTTTTTGCGGTAAGCGGCTCAATATTTCCCTGATGGTGCCGTTACCATGATATCCGGTCAAAAAAATGGCTTTTGCCACCAGAAAGGCAAGATCTGTGCCGGCAAGGGGGCAAATATCTGCAGGAGAGATCGATGGCAGGCGTACTAGACAGTGTGAATCAACGAACCCAGCTCGTCGGCCAGAACCGGCTGGAGCTCCTGCTGTTTCGGCTCCGCGGTCGGCAGATATACGGCATTAACGTGTTCAAGGTGAAGGAGGTGTTGCAGTGTCCGAAGCTCTCCTCCCTCCCTAACAGTCAGCCGGTCGTGCGCGGGGTCGCCCATATCCGCGGGGAGACCATTCCCATCATTGATCTGGGTATGGCCATTCGGCAGCCCGGCATTTCCAGTGACGAGCTGGCCAACAGCTTTGTGATCATCACCGAATACAATCGCAAGACCCAGGGGTTCCTGGTGGCGGGGGTGGATCGCATCGTCAACATGAACTGGGAAGAAATCCTGCCGCCACCCAAGGGGGCAGGACGCGAGGTATACCTGACGGCGGTAACAAAAATAGACGATAAGCTCGTTGAAATCATAGACGTAGAGAAGATACTTTCCGAAGTTTCTCCGTTGCGGGAGGACGTGACGGAGGAAGTGCTCAGCAAGAGCTCCAAGGATCGGGGTGGCCTGTTACCGGTTCTGGTGGTGGACGATTCCGCCGTGGCGCGTCGACAGATCGAACGGTGTCTCACCGCAATTGGGATGGAGGTCATTATCCGGAACGACGGCAAGCAGGCGCTGGAGTTTTTGCGGGAGATCACCGCTGATGGAAGCAAGGCGACGGATCACCTTTCTCTGATGATCTCGGATGTTGAAATGCCCGAGATGGACGGCTATACGCTGGTGACCAATTGCAAGCATGATCCGGCCATCACGGATTTGTATATCATGTTGCATACCTCCCTGAGCGGGGTGTTCAATCAGGCGATGGTACAGAAAGTCGGGGCGGACGATTTTATGGCCAAGTTCAGTCCGGACGAGCTCGCCGAGCGAGTCATGGAAATCATCGACAATCAATAAATGTACAGGGCAGGGCTCCGATCCAGCCAGCCTTAAGTTAGAGATCGCATGAAGGCAGACATTACGCCCCAGGAATATGAGGCATTTCAGGCATTCCTGCAGGACGCCTGCGGCATTTTGCTGGGTGACAACAAGCAATACCTGGTAAAGAGCCGCCTGCGTCGAATCCTGGAGGAACAGCGGATGTCCGGGCTGGGGGAGCTGCTGGAAAGCTTCCGCCGTCCGGGCAGCAGCGGCTTGCGGGAGCTGGTCATCGATGCCATGACCACCAACGAGACCCTGTGGTTCCGGGACAGTCACCCTTTTCGCATTCTCAGTGATCAGTTGTTGCCCGAACTGGCCGAGCGCAAGTCCATGGCGCCGGTCAGAATCTGGTCGTCCGCCTGCTCAACCGGCCAGGAACCGTACTCGATCGCCATGATCGTTGAGGAGTATCGGCGTCTGAGGCCCGGCAAACTGCGGGACTTGCGCATCACCGCCACGGACATATCCAAGAGTGTCCTGGAAGTGGCCCGGCGCGGCGAGTACGAAATGATTGCCATAGGCCGGGGATTGTCACCGGAACGGCAGCGGGCGTTCTTCAAGCCATCGGCCAATGGTGGTTGGCAGATCAGTCCCCAGATCCGCGGTATGGTCGAGTTCAAGGAACTGAACCTGCTGGACCGCTACATGCTGGGGAAATTTGATGTGGTGTTCTGCCGCAATGTGCTGATCTATTTTTCGGCCGACCTCAAGCGAGATATTCTCACTCGGATCCATGCCACCCTCAATCCGGGGGGGTATCTGATTCTTGGCTCTTCGGAGTCGCTGAACGGGTTGCAGGACCTGTACGAAATGGTCCAGTGCCATCCCGGCATCATCTATCGCAAGAAATAACCCATTCCCGCGTCGGCGGCTGGTCCCAGAGCGGCCAACCTGGTTAATGCGCTCGAGGGGCCGGTTGGCCGGCGGCGCGCCAATCGGAGTTCGCCCATGATTCTTGATTTCGATCACATGCCCTCGAGCGAGGTCTATCACGCCATGACCCAGACTCTGGTCCCGCGACCGGTGGCCTGGGTGTTAACCGAGAACCCGGATGGGGATTACAACCTGGCTCCGTTCTCTTTTTTCAATGCGATCACCAGCAAGCCGCCATTGGTTATGCTCTCGGTGGGTAAGAAACCGGACGGGCAATTCAAGGACACCCGGGTGAATATTGAAGCCCGCAAGGTATTCACTATTCACCTCGCCCATCGCGAACTGGCCCAGGCTATGACCCAGACTTCCCAGGTGCTGCCACACGGCCAGTCGGAACTGACGCACCTGGATTTACCGCTCACCGACTTCGAGGGCTTTGCGTTGCCCAGGCTGGCGGATTGCCGCGTGGCTATGGCGTGCGAGTTGTACGAGATCAAAGAGATCGGACCAACGCCGCAAAGCCTGATCTTTGGGCAGGTTCACAAGGTGTTTGTCGATGATCGGGCGGTGAGTCTGGATGACAAGGAGCGGCTGCGGGTGGATGCGGCTGCGCTGGATCCGATCGGGCGACTGGGAGGGAACGAGTACGTCACCTTTGGTGAGGTGCTGACCATCCCCCGGCCGCAATAAGCGGGCGTCAGCCCACGCCGCTGGCCCTCAGCAGGAAAATGCCGGCGGTGACGGTAACGCTGGCCAGGAGCGTGGTCAGGGCGACGATGTTGGCGGCCAGCCGATCATTACCCCCGAGGGCCTTGGCCATCACATAACTGGCGGCGGCCGTCGGGCTGGCGAAGAACAGGAACATGAGCCCCAGTTCCTGCCCCTTGAATCCGACCAGCCAGGCCCCTGTGGTTGCCAGCAGGGGCAGGGTGACCATTTTTAGCATACTGGCACTGACCGCGCTCCTGCTGTTGCTGCGCAGGGCGCCCAGGGACAGGGTGCCGCCGATGCACAGGAGAGCCAGGGGCAAGGTGAGCGAGGCGAAGTAGTTACCGCTGGTGTGCAGCCAAGTGGGCAGTGACAGGTCCGCCCAGGCGAAAGGCACTGCCACCAGTACTGCAAGGATCAGTGGGTTGCGAAGGATGTCCAGCAGGATGCTGCGCCAGCCGGTCTGTTTGCCCGGGTGATAGGCGGTGAGGACGATCACGGACAGGGCGTTGTAGGAAATGATGACCAACCCCAGCAGGATTCCGCCTGCCGACAGGCCGTAGTCGCCGTAGAAACTGGCGGCCAGGGCCAAGCCAACGATGCCGCAGTTGCCCCGAAAGGCACCCTGAACAAAGACTCCCCGGCTTTCCGCCGGCACTCGCCACACCGACCACAGCCAGGCGAGGGCGAAACAGGCAAGGGTCGCGGCCAGGTAGTAGGCAAGTAGGACCGGATTGAAGGCACTCTCGAGGTCTGCCTCCACAATACTGAAGAACACCAGGGTGGGCAGGGTTGCGCGAAACACCAGAGCCGACGCCGTGTTGATGAACGGAGCGTCGATCCAGCCCAGGCGTCGAAGTCCCAGGCCAATGAACACCATGGCGAAGACCGGCAAGGTGGTCTCCAGAGTGTGGAAGAATATCTGCGTCAGGGCCATAGGTCTTTTGGGGCTCCGGAGAAAAGCCGGTATTGTCTCGCATAGAGTGCTGGTTAGGAAGGTAACGATTGGTCGACCCTGGCACCGTACCAATCGCTTCTAATCTGGGGGGGAGTCGTTATGTCGCAACACTGGATGGTTGGTATTGACCTGGGTGGTACCAAAACCGAGGTTATCCTGCTGGATCGTGACAGTCAGGAACATTTCCGGGCGCGCAAACCGACGCCTACCGGAGACTATCGTGGTTGTGTGGAGTTGATCGCCACCCTGGTAGGAGAGGCCGAAGCCGTTGCAGGCGTCAGCACGCTGCCGGTGGGTGTTGGCATCCCTGGCTGCGTATCCCGGCTCACCGGGCGGGTGAAAAACGGCAACTCGACCTGGCTCAACGGCCAGCCTCTGGCTACCGATCTGCAGCAGCGATTGCAGCGCCCGGTGACGCTGACCAACGACGCCAACTGTCTGGCGTTGTCGGAGGCGACGGACGGAGCCGGGCAAGGGCACGACGTGGTGCTGGCGGTCATTCTCGGTACCGGTTGTGGGGCTGGCGTCAGTGTAGCGGGGAGGCTGTTGTCCGGTCCCAACGGTGTGGCCGGTGAGTGGGGGCACAATCCACTGCCCTGGACCAGTCAGTGCGACCTGGAGCGGCGCCCCTGTTTCTGTGGCAAGGCCGGGTGTATTGAAACCTTTCTGTCCGGTACCGGCCTGTCACTGACCCATCGCCTGCAATGGCAGGAGCTCATGACCGCCTGGGAAATCGCCGACGCTGCGGAACGGGGTGTAGCTGCTGCCCGGCAGACCCTGGCCACCTATATTCCGCAATTGGCCAGGGGGCTGGCGTCGGTCATCAATGTCATCGACCCGGACGTCATCGTGCTGGGCGGCGGTCTGTCGAACGTTGAAGCGATCTACCGGGAATTGCCGGATTATCTGCGTGCCTATGTATTCGGCGGGGAGTGTGACACCCCGGTGATGCCGGCGCATTTTGGGGATTCCAGCGGGGTACGCGGTGCAGCCTGGCTGGCTGCTCGCTAATTGGAGCGTGAGTCCACCGATAGACGAATCATCTCGAATGATCTATAGTTGGACTGTAGAGCGAGGTGATATCATGATGCAGCACACCGCAACCCGATCAGAGCCGCCCCCCAATGTGAGCGCTGGGCTCAAGGCTGTCTTCAACATCCTGGATAAGTGGCAGTGCACCCCCGGGCAGATCCAGAACATCCTCAGCATTTCCCGGGCGGCCCTGTACAAATACCGGCAGCACCCGGAATCGGCTTCCCTGTCGCGGGATCAACTGGAACGACTGAGTTATGTCCTCAATATCCATGCCGCGCTTCGAACGCTGTTCGACAACCCCGGTAACGTTTATGGGTTCATGTCCCTGGCCAATGACAACCCCTACTTCAATGGTCGTACCCCGCTGGAAGTAATCAGTTCCGGCCAGTTTGCGGATCTCTATGAGACCTTCAAGCGGATCGATGCTTTGAGGGGAGGGTTGTGGTGACGGATTACACGTTGCTTCCATGGATGGAAGACACCGAAACGAATGGGTTTCGCCTGGTTAACTCCAAGTTTCCGCCCATTGCCCTGTTTGACGATGTCGCCGATGCGGAGGACTTTGAGGCGCTCTACCAACTGCAGGCCATGACCAATCCCCGGCTTCGCAGCGAGGTGGGGGATCTTAATCTGATTCCCCGGGAGGAGATTCCCTTCGGGATTGCCGGCTGCGCCTATGCCACCGCACCCTTCACCCACGTCAATCCGGATGGCGGCCGATTTAACGACGGCCAGTATGGCGTGCTCTACATGGCGGACTCGTTCGCCACGGCCATCGCTGAGGTGGCCTACCATCAAACCCGGTACTGGCAAGGCGTTCATGGGCTTCAGTACGACCGGTTTGTATTCCGGGGCCTAGTCTGTCGGTTCGGAACGGAGGGGGTCAAGGACGCTTGCTCGCTACCGATGACCGACCCCATCTACGACCGGACAAGTTACGCAGCCTCCAGGGAGTGTGGTCGCTCCCTCAGGAAGCTGGGGGTGACGGGGATTCAGTTCCTCTCCGTGCGGCGCGCAGAGGCAGGCGCGATATGCTGGGGGCTGTTTACACCGAAACAGGTGTATCGGATTCACCAATCCTGCCACTACGAGTTTGTCTGGACCGGGGAGGCGATTGGATCGATCAGTAAGGTTTCGAGGCCTTAGTCGCTTTGCTCCGACGTTCCTCAGCCTGCGTTGCAGGCTTCGGTCGAACCCGCGAGGGTTCTCTTGACCCTCCCGGTCCGCCAATAAAAAACCCGGCTTGAAAGCCGGGTTTTTTATTGGCGGAGAGGGGTGATCCGGGTTCTCGGTGCGAACGAAGTTCGTGCCCCGGCGAACGGGCTTGCACTCAGGGTAAGCCCTGGACGGTCACCGACCGAACCGGCAATAAAAAAGCCCAGCATATGCTGGGCTTTTAAATTGGCGGAGAGGGAGGGATTCGAACCCTCGATACGCTATTAACGTATACACACTTTCCAGGCGTGCTCCTTCAGCCACTCGGACACCTCTCCAAGAAACTGTTTCAAATCAGCGGTGTTGTCGCTCATTTGAGGGCGCAAACTTTAATGGTTTTGACGGGGTTTGGCAACTCCGATTTGGAAATTCGTTAAAAAAAATCCGATTCGGCCTTCAGCGTCGGATGGAAAACCGGGCAAACTCGCCTGTGGCAGGCGATTCGGTGACGTCTATCTTGTCGACCCGGGCCGCGGGTGGGCCCTGCAGGCACCACTGGTGGAATTGCTCGAGCGTGGCCGGTTCGGCCTCGGCGACCACTTCCACCCGGCCGTCGGGCAGGTTGAGGGCGAAGCCGGTGACGCCAAGCTCCGTGGCGGTCTTTTCCGTGGCGGCCCGGTAGTAGACTCCCTGAACACGTCCGCTGATAAGCATTGTCCATCGTGTCTGGCTCATGCTGTGCTCCCGTGGGTACCTGAATCCTTCATTCCCATTTACTTTGCCTGACTCCCATGACGGTTTAAAGCGGTTTGCCTGGGGAGGGGCGGGCTGTGCAAGTGCCGGATGAAACAAAAGTGACACAAAATCGCCATATCATTTCGGGACATTCATTATCGAGGGAGCTTCATGCTGAAAACCGTCCGCAGTCGTATCCTGTTTTTCTCCGGCTTGTCGATTGTTGCCCTGGCGGCGCTGGCGTCGCTGGCCTGGGTGATCATGCTGCGGGCCGAGCAGGCCAGCAATCAGCTGGTTCGCGGGAATCTCCATGAAGCCTGGTTGCTCAGTGACCTGGAGCAGGATCACCGGCGCATCCAGGATTTGGCGTACAAGGTCAAAGCCCAGCTATTGCTGTGGGATGAGATCGAGACCGAATTTGACGCCGTGTCGGAGGAGCTGCCCGGGCACTGGCAGCCTGTGGCCGATAACGACGCCCTGGCGGGCTGGGCCCGCGAGAATCAGGAGAATTTTGCCAGGGTGCAGGGCCTGATGACGGCGCTCGCCGAGGCTATCGAGCAGAAGAGCTATTACCGGGTGGGGCAGGTCGTGGATTTTAAGCTGTTCCAGTCCCTGGATCCCATGTTGGCGTCTATTCGGCAGCGCCAGGTGGCCAACCGTGAGCGCATTGCCCAAGAGTCTGACAGTCTGCTGGATTTTTTGTCCCTGCAGCAGCAGACACTGGTGGTGGGTTCCGTAGTGTTCCTGCTGGCTATTGTGATCATCACCCTGTGGATGCGCCGGACCGTGATTGTGCGGCTTCAGTCTATTGAGCAGGACCTCCGGGCCATGGAGCAGGCGTCCGATCTGACCCGCTTACCCAACGTGACCGGTCAGGATGAAGTGGCCGGTGTGGGTGCGGCACTGACCGGATTGGTGGGACGGTTTGAGCAGTTCATTGCCGATATCCGCTCCACCGCACAAAGTGTGAATCACCAGTCGGTCACCCTGGATGGCCAGGCGGAAGAAGTGCACCGGAGTTCCGGCAAGACGCGTCAGCAGATCCAGGATGTCACCAGTTCGATGCTGGCCATCACGGACCAGGCGTCCGCCATCGAAGACATTACCCAGCGGTCTACGCGTACCGTGCAGGCCGCAGTCGGCCGCAACCTGGAGGTCCAGGAGGGCCTGAAAGGGAGCGAGCGGGCCGCGGAGAATGCCGTTGCGGTGATTGAGCGGGTGTCCGGCTCCATCTCGGTGCTGGCGGAGGCTTCCCGTAATATCGAACAGGTGACTGGCGTAATCGCCGATATTGCCGAGCAGACCAACCTGTTGGCGTTGAATGCCGCCATTGAGGCTGCGCGGGCTGGCGAGCACGGTCGCGGCTTTGCCGTGGTCGCTGAAGAGGTGCGTAACCTTTCCCGCCGCACAGCGGAATCTACGGTGGAGATCCGTCAGTGGGTGACCGACCTGACGGAAGGGGTTGGCGATGTGGGGCGGCAGTTGTCGGAAATGCAGGCCGCCGGAAGCGAAAACCAGCAGCGACTGGATAGCCTAAAGCGCCAGCTTTCCGGCCTGAAGGACCAGTTTCAGGACCTGGAGCACCACAGCAGTGCCATTGGGGAAGCCCTGACAGTCCAGCGTGATGAGATTGACCGGGTGGGCCGGCGGGCCGCCGCCCTGGATGCCAGTGCCGAAGCGCTGATTGAGAGCGTGGCCAGTACCCGTGCCGTCAGCGATGGTTTGCGCAGTGAGTCCCATTCCATGACCACGCTGGCCGCCACGTTCCGAACCGCCAGTCTGGGGTAATCGGTTTCCTTCGCTACTGCTCAGATCCCTT
Organism: Marinobacter sp.; assembly: GCF_033722735.1. Classification (GTDB taxonomy): domain Bacteria; phylum Pseudomonadota; class Gammaproteobacteria; order Pseudomonadales; family Oleiphilaceae; genus Marinobacter. The sequence continues at coordinate 102,061 of NZ_JAWVYN010000005.1, read as the reverse complement.
GTGAAAACCGGCCAGCGGTCTGGTCATCCGGGCCCCGGCTCATTACGATAGTGGCTTCACTAGCTGGTTGGCAGGATGACTATGCACCCGGATTCCAATTCCCATCCGCAGGCAGACCCTCGTGACGAACGGTTTGTCGTGGACACACACTTGATTCCTTGCGATCAGCTCGAAGGTCTGGTGGAGGAATACTGCACCCGCTATCACGGCCTCAACGACGTCGAAGCGCCATTGTCTGAGCGGGACCGGGTCATGGCTGCGGTGACGCGGGGAGACTTGGTGGTCTGGTTCGATCCGGTCGACAATTCCGTTGGATTGGGGTCCGCGGGTTGAATCCGTTGTGCGCAACGTCACTACCGTTAAGGGCAGCTAACCGTTACAATCTTGTGTAATTTTCCGGTAATAGCGTCTGGCACGAGGTGAGAATTGATAAGGGTACTGGTTGTTGATGACCATGACTTGGTCCGCTCGGGCATTACCCGGATGCTGGCTGACGACCCCGACATTGAAGTCATCGGCGAGGCTTCTTCCGGGGAAGAGGCCATTGATGCCGTGCGCCAGTCCCGGCCGGACATTGTCCTGATGGATATCCGGATGCCGGGTATCGGCGGTCTGGAAGCTACCCGTCGCATCCTCAGGATTGACGATTCTATTCGGGTGATCGTGGTCACTGCCTGTGCCGACGACCCCTATCCAACGCGGGTCATGCAGGCGGGCGCCACCGCGTACATCACCAAGGGCGCCGATATCCGGGAAATGGTCCGCGCCATTCGCATGGCCCACACCGGACAACGCTACATCAGCCCCGAGATTGCCCAGAAGATGGCGCTGAAGAACCTGGGCGGTGAGTTCGGCGAGGAGAAGGGCGAGTCCGTTTTCGACCGTCTATCCGAGCGGGAGCTGCAGATCGCCCTGATGGTGGTGGACTGTCAGAAGGTTCAGGACATCTCAGACAAGCTGTGTCTCAGCCCCAAGACGGTCAACAGTTACCGCTACCGAATCTTCGAAAAACTGGAAATATCCAGTGACGTTGAACTGGCGTTGATGGCGGTCAGACTCGGGTTACTTGATGCCGACAAGGTCTGATTCACCAGCCCAGGAATTTGATTCAAAAGGATTTCTCAAGCGACTTACCGAACGTCCCGGGATTTACCGGATGTACGACGCCAGCGGTAAGGTGCTCTACGTGGGCAAGGCTCGCAATCTCAGGAAGCGGGTTGGCAGTTACTTCCGCAAGTCCGGACTGGCCCCCAAGACCGAGGCGTTGGTTGCGCGCATTCAATCCATCGAGGTGACCGTCACCGGCAGCGAGACCGAGGCACTGCTGCTGGAGCAGAACCTCATCAAGTCGTTGCGGCCCCCGTATAACATCCTGCTGCGGGACGATAAGTCCTATCCCTATATCTACCTGTCGTCCCACGAGGACTATCCGTCACTCACCTTTCGCAGAGGGCGCAGCAAGAAAGGGAAGGGAACCTGGTTCGGGCCCTTCCCAAGCTCTGGCGCGGTCAAGGAAAGTCTTAACCTTCTACAGAAGGTATTTAAGATAAGGTCCTGTAGCGAAAGCTATTTTAGAAACCGTACCCGCCCCTGTCTGCAGTACCAGATCAATCGTTGCACCGCGCCTTGCGTTGGCTATATCTCCCCGGAGGAATACCAGCGTGACGTGCGTCATGCCACCATGTTCCTGGAAGGCAAGAACCCCGCCATTCTCCACGACCTGATGGAGGCGATGGAGCAGGCCTCAAAGGCGCTTAAGTTTGAGGAGGCGGCCGCGTATCGTGACCAGATCAATCACCTGCGCCATGTTCAGGAGCAGCAGTCGGTTGATGGTGAGGGTGGTGATGCCGACGTGATTGCCATTGAGCAGGACGCGGGCATCGTCTGCATCGTGGTGATTATAGTGAGAGGTGGTCGCGTCCTGGGCACCAAGGACTATTTCCCGCGTTTCTCAATCGAACAGTCCGAGTCGGAGCTTCTGAGCGCCTTTCTCGGTCAGTTCTACTTTGGCGGCGACGTCAAGAGGGACATTCCCCGGGACGTGCTGGTGCCGGTGGACGTGGAAGGGGCAGAATTATTGGCCCAGGCCCTGAGTGAGGCGGCCGGCCGGGAAGTGCGCATAAGGGGGAATGTACGAGGTGAGCGCCGGCGCTGGCTGGAGCTGGCGATGACCAATGCCCGCCAAACCTTGAAGACGCATCTGGCCAGTAAGGAAACCGTGTATCGCCGATTGCTGGCACTGCGGGAGTTACTGGAGCTGGCAGAGACGCCCTCCCGCATGGAATGCTTTGATATCAGTCACAGCCACGGGGAAAATACGGTCGCGTCTTGCGTGGTTTTCGACGAGAATGGGCCGCTAAAGTCGGATTATCGGCTATATAACATTCAGGATGTAACCGCCGGGGACGACTATGCGGCGATGCGCCAGGTATTGAGCCGGCGCTATCGTAAGCTGGCAGCCGGTGAGGGCAAACGGCCAGACCTGGTGTTTATTGACGGCGGCAAAGGGCAACTGAACATCGCCCGGGAAGTCTTTGAAGATCTGGGGATTTCCGACATTCCGCTGATTGGGGTGGCCAAAGGGGTCACCCGACGGGCGGGAATGGAGCAACTGATCGATGCCATGACCGGCGATGTGTTCCGGGTACCGGCCGATTCACCGGCCTTGCACCTGATCCAGCACATTCGGGACGAATCCCACCGGTTCGCCATTACCGGGCATCGGGCCCGCCGAGACAAGAAACGGCGTCAATCCACCTTGGAAGGCATCGAGGGGATTGGCGCGAAGCGACGCCGCGAAATGATTCGCTACTTTGGCGGCATACAGGAAATACGAAAGGCGAGCGTCGATGAGATCGCCAAGGTACAGGGCATCAGCCGGAACCTGGCAGAAACCGTCTACGCCGCGCTGCACGACGAGTAGGACCTATGAATTTACCCAACATTCTAACGCTCTCGCGAATCGTCATGATTCCGGTGTTTGTCATCATTTTTTACATGCCGGTGGAGTGGCGTTATATGGTGAGCGCCCTCATCTTTGCGCTGGCGGGAGCAACGGATTGGCTGGATGGTTACCTGGCCCGGCGACTCGATCAAAGCACACCGTTTGGTGCCTTCCTGGATCCGGTTGCCGACAAACTGATGGTGGCCGTGGCATTGACTGTCCTGGTGGAGGAATACCACAGTGTGATCCTGACGCTGCCGGCCGTGATCATCATTGGCCGTGAAATTGTCATTTCGGCGCTGAGGGAGTGGATGGCCGAGATTGGCAGCCGGGCGAGTGTCGCGGTGTCCTACATCGGCAAGGTCAAGACGACAGCCCAGATGGTTTCCATCATCATGCTGCTGGCCTTCCCGCCGGGAGTTTCCTGGGCCTATGCCGGAGTGTCGCTGCTGTACGTGGCCGCCGTGCTCACGCTCTGGTCCATGGTGTTGTACATCAAGGCCGCCTGGCCGGACCTGTTCCCACGAGAGCCGCGCAACCAGGCTGTCGAACGGGCTGATTAAAGAATAATCAATCAGTTACGTGTAATTTTTTGGTAAAAAAGGGTTGACACTGCGCCTCGATCCATTAATATATGCGCCACTTCGACGGCAACAGCGAGTCGCAGTAACTGAAATGCGGGAATAGCTCAGTTGGTAGAGCACAACCTTGCCAAGGTTGGGGTCGCGAGTTCGAATCTCGTTTCCCGCTCCAATTCCTTTCCGGGTCACCGGTTCAGGGATGACAATCCAAGTCTCTCAACGTCCACCTGAGAGCAGAAAGTCCTCAAGTTAGTTCGGACTTTTCCCGGCGCGGTGGCAGAGTGGTTATGCAGCGGACTGCAACTCCGTGTACGCCGGTTCGATTCCGACCCGCGCCTCCATTTCCCTTCTTGCGATCTTCGTGGTAACCGCGGACAGCGGTTGGAAAACACGTCCTCCTCCTTGTCAAACGTCAGCTATGTTGACAGTTCAGTAAATCAGTAACCTGAATGAAAATTGTACGATCGTACAAATACCTTGCTATCCGTTTCCCGTCCCTGCCTCGAGTTGCCAGTCTGCTCCCCAAGTAAATGTGTCAGGCTATTTGACAACATTTAACAATTGGCGGGTGTGGCTGTGAGAAAGTTGTACAAATGTTCAATAATCTCCGGGGGTTTGAGTTATTGGCCTTGTTGTTGCTGATTTCCAAGTGACTTGGCTTTGCCAAGGCGGAATAAAACGTTTGTAACGTCAATGAGGGCATACCCATGGATCTGATCAGAAAGTGGCTTTGCAGGTTCGCGTTCGTGGCTATGGCATTGAGCGTGGCTTCAGTTGCCCAGGCTGGCTTGGGAGACTTTAACGGATTGCTGGATGGTGGTGGCGACTACTATGACGAGCCGCCAAAAGATTCGGTCGAGGTTCCCGAGCCGGGTACCTTGGCTTTGCTGGGGCTTGGCCTGGTTGGCCTCGGTATCGCAAGGGGCAGACGGAAGCACTAGTCGGCACGTCTTGCTTCACCCGTAATATTGGGAGGTGATGGGGTTAAAGTGTGCGTTGCTTAGCCGAAGGGGCGTTCTGTCGCAAGGAAAAAACCTTCGGCTTTTTAGTGTCCCTCAACCCAAGTGTCATGGCTCATTTGGGGTAGCCGGTAATCTGCCGGATCTTGCGATACAGCGGTTGTAGCCGGCGGTACATCTGCAAGTACACGCCCCTGTACAGCTGCTCATAGAGGTCGCTGGTTTGAGGGTGCGGTTCGAACACCTGGCCCACCCGGGTCATTCTTGCCACAGCAGTCTCAAAGTCGGGGTGCAGCCCCAAGCCAACGGCGGCATCGATGGCCGCGCCCAGGCCCGATGTTTCGTAGGTGTGGGGGCGTTCGGCGGGGAGCCCGAAGACATCGGCGGTCAGTTGCATGGCCGCATCGCTCTGGGAGCCACCACCGGCCACCCGGAGCCGGTCAATCTTTACGCCGCTCCGCTTTTCGATTCGCTCTTTTCCCTCTCTCAATGCGTAAGCCAGCCCCTCCAGGATCGCCCGGTACAGGTGAGCGCGGGTGTGGACGTCGCCAAAGCCGATAACGGCGCCCTTGGCTTCCGGGCCGGGTTCCCGAACCCCCGGTGACCAGTAGGGTTGCAAGGTCAGGCCCATGGAGCCGGCGGGTACCGAACGCACCAGTTCGTCAAACAGCACCTCCGGTTCAACACCCCTGTCCTCGGCAATGCGCTGCTCGCGCAGGCCAAACTCCTTCTTGAACCAGCTGACCATCCAGAACCCTCGGTAGATCATGACTTCGGTGGAGTAATAGCCGGGGCGGGCTGAAGGATACGGTGGCATGAACCGGGTGGGCTCCACATAACGGCGGCTGGTGGCGTTGATGGTGGCGGTGGTGCCGTAGCTCATGCAGCCAATGTTTGGGGTCAGCCCGCCTGAGCCGAGGATCTCGCAGGCCTTGTCGGAGGCGGCGGCTATCACCGGAAGCCCCGGCGGGAGCCCCAGGTGCGCGGCCGCGTCCGGGGTGAGCGAGCCCAGGGGGTGACCCGGCGGGACCAGCTTGGGGAGGGTGTCTGGTCGTACCGGCATGGCCTGCCACTTGAAGTCTCGCGGCCCGGCCCACTGCTGTTTTCGGTAGTCGAAGGGCAGGTAGCCAACCTGGCATCCGGTGGAATCCCGGAATTCGCCGGTTAGACGATAGGTAAGGTACCCGGACAGCAGCAGGTAATGCGCCGTGGCCTGCCAGATCTCCGGCTGGTGCTGGGCGATCCAGTTGGCCTGGGTCTTCTCGCGGAACCGGGCGATGGTGTCTTCCAGTCCGGCCACCTTGAACAGCCAGCCCCACGGGCCCGGTAACGGCCCTTCCACGTTGGCGTGACGCTGATCCAGCCAGAGAATGGCGGGGCGAAGCGGCTTGCCCCGGGCGTCCAGGTTGACCACCGTGCCCCGTTGGGTGGTGACAGTGACACCAACCACCTGGGCGGGCCGGGCATCGGTATTCGCCCATAGCGATTGGCAGGCCAGTCCCAGCTGGTCCCAGAAGTAGTCGGGATGCTGTTCCGCCCAACCCGGTTGGCTGGAGAAATACGGCTCCAGTTCCTGTTTGCCCTTGCCGACAAGGTTACCCTCAGTATCGAACAGCAGGGCGCGGACGCTCTGGGTGCCATTGTCGATGGCCAGTATCAGCGGCTGGCGTGAAGTCATGCGTCACCTCCGGCGGATTCCGCGTCACCGGCTGAGGGCGGTGGCGCATAGGCCGACTGCCACAGGGCCTGATAGCGCTTCACCTCGGTCTGCCAGCGCGCATCGTCCCAGCCCAGGACGGGCGCACACAGATTGTGAAGACGGGGCAGGATGGCCTGGCCACCATCCGGCAGAATGAGGCCGAGTCGGGTTCGACGCAGCATCAGGTCATCCAGGTGAACGACGTCGGTATGTGCGGCGGCCCAGACCACTTCTGCCCACAGCGTATTGGTAGTGGCTACTGGCTCCGTGGGCCCGGCCTGCAGGACTTCGTCGAGTTGGGGACCATAGAAACCGGAAAGCCGGCGCCAGGTCTGGTGACTGATTCCGGAAGGTCGTTGCCGTGGCGGCGACGCAGAGAACACCGGTTGCTGGTCCGGGCGGAGCGCCGGACAATCCAGGTAGGGCCGGCTACGCTCCAGGACCTCCCGGGCGATCAGGCGGAAGGTAGTGAGCTTGCCTCCGGCAACGGTCACCAGACCGCCTTCGTCCCAGATCACGTGTTCGCGGTTTTCCCGTGACGGTGACTTGTCATCACCGGAGCTGACGACCGGCCGCACCCCGGCCCAGGAGGACAGAATGTCGTTCGCCCCGATCGGCCTGCCGGGGAAAAGCGTTGCGGCGATTTTTAGCAGGTACGCCACTTCCGGCCCGGTGATGCGGGGCTCTTTCAGCAAGGGGGTGTGGTGGTCCAGGTCGGTGGTCCCCAGTACCGTCGCGCCATGCCAGGGGAAGGCGAACACCGGGCGACCGTCGTCCGGGTGCAGCAGGGAAACCGAGCAGGACACCGGCAGGGCAGACCGGGCCAGTACCAGGTGACTGCCCCGCAAGGGGCGGATTCGTTTTTCCGAGTCGAGTAGTTGGCTCGCCCAGACCCCGGTCGCATTGATCACGACCTTCCCGTGTGCGGAGTACTCGGTTGGGTTGGCATCGGCCTGGGCCTGGTCTGCCAGGATGACGCCACGGGCCTGTCCGTGCTCGCGTAATACCTCACGAACCTGGAGGTAGTTGATGCAGACGGCACCGTCGTGGCTGGCTTCTTCAAGAGTCCGTTGGACCAGGCGGGCATCATCGGTGACGGCGTCTGTAAAGACACTGCCGGCGGTTAAGCCCGTTGGTGCCAGGCCGGGAACCCACTGCAAGGTTTCGGCGGCGGTCAGTCGGCGGCGCGTTCGCTTGCCGGCAATCAGGTCATACAGCCACAGTAGCGCTCCGAATAGCCGGGGCCCGGGAAACTGCTTGCGAAAGTGGGGCATGACAAAGGGCAGGGGCTCAACCAGACCCGGGGCTTCGACCAGCAGGCGCTGGCGCTCCCGAACCGCGTCACGGGTTAACCGGTACTGTCCACTGCCCAGGTAGCGGAGGCCGCCGTGGACCATTTTCGACGAACGGCTGGACGTGCCCCAGGCAAAATCCCTCTGCTCAACCAAAAGGGTGCGCAGGCCACTGCCGGCAGCCTCTCGTGCGATTCCGGCACCGGTGATGCCGCCGCCCACAACAATCACATCAAAGCGGTTGTCACCGTCTGCCAGATGCCGGAGCGCCGCCGTTCGGGATCGGTGATGATCGGTCACAGTGCCTCCCCTCAAGCGTCGTCGTTGTCAATGAGTGTTCCCGGGTTCAGTCGCTGGTCCGGATCGAAGGTGTGGCAAAGGGCGCGAATGGCCCGCATACCCAGCTCGCCCTTCTCCACGGGCAGGTAGGGGGCGTGATCTTTACCGACACCATGCTGGTGGCTGATGGTGCCCCGATTCTCGACAATGACTTTTGAGGTTGCCTGTTTCAGCTGGCTCCAGCGCCGCAGGGTTTCGGGGTAGTCCTCCCCGTTGCGGAACACGTAGGTGGTGTAGATGCTGCAGCCCTGGCCGTAAAAGTGGGACAAATGGGTGAACACATGCACCTTCTCCTGTATACCGGCCAGCCCCTGGCGCAGGGTGGACTCCATCTTGTCCAGCAGGGCATCGACGTTGTCCCAGTCCGTTGCGGTTTCCAGGGTGTCGACCGCGTACCCCAGTCCCCAGAGCGCTTCCCGGAGATAGGGCATGGTGAAGCGCTTCTCGGCCCACTTGTTGCCCAGATAGGTGCCCGTGTACACCCCGTCCTGGTGCGCACCAATCCGCCGTGCCTCCCTGAGTGCCGAGGCGCACTGGTGGCGGCTACCGGTCAGGCCAAAGGTCATCATGCATTTTTCATCGCGCGCGCCACGAAATGCCAGGAACGATTCCAGCAGACGGATCTGGCGAGGGTGCCCCGCCAGTGCCAGTTGGGTTTCGGTTTCGGTGGCATTGCTCAGCCGCAGCATCGACAGCTGTACCTTGCTCTGTACCAGGGTGCGTGCGGCGGTGCGGGCTTTCTCCCAGTTGGGGAAGAACACAACGTGGAACGTCTCCCGCTCCGGCAGGGGCGTGCACCGGACTTTGACCTCGGTGAGGATGCCGATCCGCCCTTCCGAGCCCAGAATCATCTCCCGGATATCGGGCCCGGTACTGGAAGCCGGAATGGTGGGAATCTCCAGGGTGCCCTGCAGTGTTTCGGTTTTGCCGCCAGCGAACAGCTGTTCGATGCGGCCATAGCGCAGGGACTGCTGGCCGCTGGAGCGGCTGGCCACCCAGCCACCAACGGTGGATAACTCGAAGGATTGCGGGAAGTGCCCCAGGGTATAACCCTTTGCGCGCAGTTGTGACTCCACCAGCGGGCCCGGGGTGCCGGCACCAAAGGTGGCAATCTGGCTCTCCGGGTCAAAGTCCAGCAGGCGGTTCATGCGCGCCAGGCTGATTGTCAGCACCGGGTTGTCGCCGGCCAGGGGATTGATGTGGCCCGCCACACTGGTGCCGCCACCATAGGGAATTACGTCGACGTTATGCTGCTGGGCGTATTGGAGCAGGTCACGGACCTCCTCTTCGCATTCGGGCAGGGCGACGCCATCGGGAAAGGTCCCAAAATCCCCGCTGCGCATGGCCAGCCAATCGGGCAGACTCTGGCCACGGGCGTGACGCACGCGGGTTTCTTCGGTGGTATCGATCAGGGGGTGCGAAGGCAGTCGGGAGGGCGGCACCTGACGGCAGACTTCACTCAGCTCCGCATCAGCCAGCGTTATTCCCGGTCCGACCCGCTCCATCAGGAACTGCTCTCCCTGTGGGGGCAAGTCCAGGTGAAACTGATCATCGCCCCAGCCATTCCAACGTTTCATGTTGCCGCCTCTCCTGCTGCTATTGTTGTGACGCTTGCGGGTGCCCTCCGGGGCATCCGGCCCCCACAACCGCCGCGACCGACAGGAAGTCGGGGCAACGGAAGGTGGGAAAAGCATTGCGTTTGGACAGCAGGGATTGTAGAGGTATTCTCCTGCGCGATATTAACGATTCACGACAACCTCACTGCTTGATCCCCCGGGGCCAGGCGGTCGCATCGGAGCTTTATCGGAACCATGGCGGAACGCCCTTCTGGTCACCTCGACAACGAACCACCTGAGCCGGGCCACCCTGTCGGATTTCAGGTGATCCACGCCAATCGCCTGGAAGACCTCCGGGAACTGGTGGTGGAAGTGATTCGCCAGTTTCCACTGCCACCGCTGGATGAAGAGGTCTTCCTCGTCCACTCCAATGGTATCGCCCAATGGTTGAAACTGGCGTTGGCGCGGGACGAAGACGACCCGGAGCTGGCGGGACTGGGGATTGCGGCGGCCATGCGGTTCTCGCTGCCGTCCCGGTTCCTGTGGCAGGCCTATCGGGCGGTGCTGGGCGCAGATACGGTGTCGACCCGGTCGCCTTACGACAAGGATGAGATGACCTGGCGTCTGTACCGTCTGTTGCCCGGGCTCAGCAATGAGTCACTGTTTGCGCCGCTCGCTCGCTTCCTGGCCGGTGCCGAGCCTGAGCGCCGGCGTTATCAGTTGGCGGAACGGATTGCCGACCTGTTTGACCAGTACCAGGTCTACCGCGCCGACTGGCTGGCCCAGTGGCAACAGGGCAGGGACGTGATCCTGGTGCGCGGCAGCCAGGAGAAGGTGTTGCCCCAGGAACAACGGTGGCAGGCGGCACTGTGGCGACGGCTGGAACAGGACATTCAGCGTCAGCCGGCGGGCAGCGTCGACGCCAGCCGGGCGGACATCCATAACCGATTCCTGGCGGCGGCCGGTGGATTGGGGCCGGACAACCGACCCGCAGGGTTGCCGCGACGCCTGATTGTCTTCGGGGTGTCGTCGCTACCCCAGCAAACCCTGGAGGTGTTGAGCCGGTTGGGACAGTGCAGCCAGGTGCTGCTGTGCATCCACAATCCTTGCCGGTACTACTGGGCGGACATCATCGAGGACCGGGACCTGCTGCGGGCGGTTAACCGGCGGGGCGCCCAGCGCACCGGCATGCCGGCGGTGCTCGATGACAGCAACCTGCACCTGCACGCCCAGCCGCTGCTGGCGGCCTGGGGCAAGCAGGGGCGAGACTACATCCGCATGCTGGACGAGTACGACAACCAACATGATTACCGCCACTGGTTTGACCGAATCGACCTGTTCACCAGTCCGTTGGAGAGCGTTCCCGGACCGCAGCAGTCACTCCTGAGGCAGTTACAGGACGATATCCTCAACCTCCGCCCCAACCATGAGGCCGTGCAACCGATGGTGGAAGCCGAGCCGCTGGACGGTTCCCTGGTGTTCCATACCGTCCACAGCGCGCAACGGGAAGTGGAGGTTTTGCACGACCAGCTGCTGGCCGCGTTCAGCGACGATCCGGAGCTGAGGCCCCAGGACATTCTGGTGATGGTGCCGGACATCAACCAGTATGCCCCTCACATCGAGGCGGTTTTCGGCCAACTGGACCCCGACGACGACCGCTTTATTCCCTTCACCATCTCCGATCAGGGCGAACGGCATCAGGTTCCGGCGTTGATCGCGCTGGAAAAACTGCTGTCCCTGCCGGATTCCCGCATCTCGGTCAGTGATGTACTGGACCTGCTGGACGTCCCCTCGGTCCGGGCGCGGTTTGACCTGGCCGAGGAGGAACTGCCCCAGCTGCATCAATGGATTCATGGCGCCAACATCCGTTGGGGGCTGGACGCCCACCAACGGGCGTCCCTGGTGCTGCCCGAGGGCATGGAGCACCATACCTGGAGTTTTGGCCTGCGGCGGATGCTGCTGGGTTACGCGGTCGGGGATGGCGAGGCGTGGCAGGGGATTGAGCCCTATGGCGAGGTCGGTGGCCTGGAAAGCCGGCTGGCGGGGCAGCTGGAACGGCTACTGGCCGGGCTGGAGCGACTCTGGCGTCGGCTTTCCGACCCTCATACGCCGCGGCAGTGGGCGCAACTGCTCAGCGAACTGCGAGCGGAGTTCTTTGGGCCCCTGGACGAAGCAGACGCGCTGGTATTCACCCGTCTGGAGCAGGGGGTGGAAGGGTGGCTGCAGGCCTGTGACGGGGCGGGCCTGGAGTCCGTCGAGCTGCCACTGGCCATCGTGCGGGAAGTCTGGCTGGCGAGTCTCGATCAGGGCGGGCTGAGTCAGCGCTTCCTGGCTGGCAAGGTGAACTTTGCCACGCTGATGCCCATGCGGGCGATTCCGTTTCAGCATATCTGTCTACTGGGGATGAACGATGGCGACTACCCCCGGAACCAGCCGCCGATGGACTTTGACCTCATGGCCGAGGACTACCGGCCGGGGGACCGTTCCCGGCGGGAGGACGACCGGTATCTGTTCCTGGAAGCATTGCTTTCCGCGCGGAAGCGGCTCTACATCAGTTGGGTGGGCTACAGTGTCAACGACAACACCGAGCGCCCGCCGTCGGTGCTGGTCGCCCAGCTTCGGGACCACCTGGACACCATACGCCCGGTCGATCCGGCGACCGGGGCAGGGCGCAGGCTCACCGACAGACTGACCACCGAACATCCGTTGCAACCCTTCAGCCCGGCTTATTTTGGCGCGGGAGCCGGCGGCGGCCCGCAGGGCCTGTTCACCTATGCCCGGGAATGGCGTCAGGCCCTCTCGCCCACCGGTGCAAGTGAAGGTGAGGCGCCCGCCGCACCCAGGTTTGAGGACCTGCCCGAGGGTCTGCTGGACGAGCCGGTCGGGCTGGCAACCCTGGGGCGCTTTCTTCGCGCCCCGGTTGAGGGCTTCTTCCAGGCCCGGTTTGGTGTCCATTTTGAAGAACTGACCACCGGCGCCGCCGACGACGAACCCTTCGTCTTGGATGGACTGGCCCATTGGAAGCTCAGTGACGAACTGATTCGTAGGGTGGTTACCAACGCGGCAGAATCTGCCAGCGTCGACGAGGCCGAGCTGGAGGCGGCGCTGGACCGTGAGATTCGCCGTCAGGCGGCCAGGGGCGACCTGCCCAGCGGCGGGGTTGGACGGGTGCTGGAGCAACGGGTAAAAGCGGACCTGCCGGCACTGTGCCTGCGCTACCGCGAATGGCTGGGCCATTACCCGGAGGAGTTGGATCTGCAGGCCTTCGACCGGCGTTATGAGGTGCAGGGAGAGACGGTGACCGTGGCCGACTGGCTGGGACCGTTTCGTGGGTCGCCGGCAGGGGGGCGGGCCCTAGTGCGCCTGTCCAGCACCGGGCTGACGGACAACCGGAACCGGTATCGCTGGCACCACTTCCTGGCCCCCTGGGTCAGCCATCTGGCGGCCTGCCAACTGTCGGACACGCCGGTGGTGACCTGCCTGCTCAGCAAGGCCGGTGATATCACCCTGCCGCCATTGCCGGGTGCCGAGGCGGCGCAATTGCTGGAAGACCTGGTGGCGGCCTGGCTCACCAGCCTTCGGACCCCGTTGCCCGTGGCCCCGAAGACCGCGTTTGCCTGGCTGGCGGGCCGGGCCAAGTCCGAGGACAAGGCCCTGGCAGACGCCCGCGCCACCTACGAAGGCGGGTTCCAGCAGCAGGGGGAGATGGACCAGGTACCAGCGCTGCGCCGGGCCTATCCCTCCTTCGACGCCCTGCTGGCCGATGATGAATTCCAGTATTGGAGCGAGCGACTCTACCAACCGCTCTGGGACGCCGTTAAGGAGGCAGGACGTAATGGATAGGCACTCTGCAACCGGCAATCAGCGGCTCGACCCTCTGAGCCTTCCGCTGAACGGCAGCCGGCTGATCGAAGCGAGCGCGGGCACCGGTAAAACCTTCACCATTGCCCTGCTGTACGTGCGGGCGATCCTGGCCCACGGTCAGGTGCCCGAATGCGGACGCCTGTTGACCCCCAGGGATATCCTGGTGGTGACCTTTACCGAGGCCGCCACCAAGGAACTGCGGGACCGCATCCGGCAACGGCTGGCGGAGGCGTCAGCGGTGTTCCGGGAAGAGCCCGGGCAGGGGGATGCCGCCAATCCCCTGCGGCAACTCCGCGACCAGTACAGCGACCCGGACCAGTGGCCGGCCAAGGCCCGGTTGCTGGAACTGGCGGCCGAGTCGATGGACGAGGCATCGGTCCACACCATCCATGGCTGGTGCCATCGAATGCTCCGGGAACATGCCTTCGACAGCGGGGGCTTGTTCAACCAGAACCTGGAAACGGATCAGAGCGAACTCCTGGCCCAGGTCATCCGGGATTACTGGCGGACCTTCGTGACTCCGTTGGATCCGGATGCCGCCGGACTGTGGCTGAAGGCCATTAAGACTCCGCAGGCCCTTCAGGACGAGATGCCCGAACTGCTTGCGCTGGGGGAGCGACTGCCTCCCGGCGATGCCGCCCCAGGCGCGCTTCTGGGCGAGTTGGTGGCTCAGCGGCGGCAGCTGTTTGACCGGGCGCGAGCGGAGATGGCAGCCGCGGTGGCTGATTTCGCCCAAATGCTGGAACAGGCCCGGTCCAAAAAAGCCTTCAATGGCAATATGTTGCGGTCCAATCACGTTAACGGCTGGCTGGAGCGGCTGCGGAAATGGGCGGATGCCGGTGATCTGAGCCCCCCGGACCTGACCGATAAAGCCTGGGAACGGTTGACGCCCGAAGGCATGACCGCGGCCTGGAAGAAGGGGGAGCCGCCGGCGGATCATCCCCTGGTTCGCTGGGTAGAGCAGATACAGGCAGCGTGCGGGCAGGGTGTGCCCCGTAAGGAGATGCTGTTTCACGCCGCACACTGGGTGGCGGCCAGGTTGGAACGGGAAAAGCAGCGCCGCTCGGAGATGGGCTTCGACGATCTGTTGACCCGGCTCGACCGAGCGCTCAGCGGGCCGGGTGGGGAGCGGCTGGCTGCGGCCATTCGACACCAGTTCCCGCTGGCGCTCATCGATGAGTTCCAGGACACCGACCCGGTGCAGTATCGGATTTTCGATGCGGTCTACCGGGTGCGGGAAAACAACGCCGGTAACGGCCTGTTGATGATCGGTGACCCCAAGCAGGCCATCTACGCCTTTCGCGGCGCGGACATATTCACCTACCTGAAGGCCCGCGATGCTACTGCGGGCCGTCATGTGACGCTGCCGCGCAACTTCCGGTCGGCGGCACCGATGGTGGCCGCCAGCAACCAGGTGTTCGACTTTGCCGAAGGCGCGGCCATCCGCGGTGCCTTCCTGTTCAAGGGGGCGGACGCCAACCCGGTGCCGTTTGTCCCGGTGGAGGCCAACGGCCGGTCCGAAGCCCTGGAAATCCAGCAGCAGGCACCGCCGGCGCTGACCTTCTGGGTGCGGGATGGCGAGGACCGGAAAACCGACGTGATGGACGAAACCGCCGAGGCCTGCGCATCGGAAATCGTGCGATTGCTCAATCTCGGCCAGACCGGCGAGGCGGGTTTCCGGCACCCGGATGGTCGCCTGGCGGGGCTGAAATCCGCCGATGTGGCCGTACTGGTGAACAACGGCACGGAAGCCCGGCTGGTGCGGGCCGCTCTGGCCAGGCGTGGCGTCAAGAGCGTCTACCTGTCGGACCGGGCCTCGGTGCTGGAGACACCCCAGGCCCGGGACCTGCTGTATTGGCTGGAAGCCTGTGCCGAGCCGGAGCGGGATCGGCTGGTTCGGGCGGCACTGGCCACGGCCACTCTGAATCTGGACTGGCAGACCCTGGACCAGTTGCGCAGCAATGAGTTGGCCTGGGAGGCCGAGATCGAAGCGTTCCGGCAACTCCACCACACTTGGCAGCGCCAGGGGGTGTTGGCGATGCTCCGGCGTCTCCTCCAGCGATTCGAGGTGCCGGCCCGTTTGCTCCGGCGCAACGAGGGCGAGCGGATTCTCACCGATGTGCTGCACCTGGCCGAACTGCTGCAGCAGGAAAGCCAGCAGGTGGATGGCGAGCAGTCCCTCATCCGCCGATTCCGCGACATGATGACCGATGCCCACAGGCACTCCGATGCCATGCAGGTTCGGTTGGAAAGCGACGCGGACCTGGTACAGGTGGTGACCGTCCACAAATCCAAGGGCCTTGAGTATCCGCTGGTGTTCTTGCCCTTTGCCACCAGTTGCCGCCCCGTCAACGGTAAGGACCTGCCCCTGCGTTGGCACGATGAAGACGGCGAGCTGCAGGTCGCCTTCGAAGCCTCAGACGAGCGACTGCAGAAGGCGGATGAAGAGCGTCTGGGAGAGGATATCCGCAAGTTGTACGTGGCCCTCACCCGCGCCCGCTATGCCACCTGGGTCGGCGCGCCGGCGCTGAAAGGGGCGGAGGCCCGCAGTGCCCTGAGCTACCTGGCGGGGCAGGGGGCGGCTGCCAGTCTGCGGGAGCCGTTGGAGCGCATGGCCCACGGCTGCCCCCACCTGGTCGTAACCCCGCTGCCCGCCATGGGTGAGGACGCCTATCGGCCACCGCCCCCCCAGCGTCTCGGCCCCGCCCGCGAGCCCGTCCGTCCGGCCCGGGAACAGTGGTGGATTGCAAGCTACTCGGCCATCCGTTATCGGTCCGCAGACAGTGCCCCGGAAACGCCGCCGACACCGCTCTTGCGTCCGGAATCGGAAACCCCCGACGCCGAGCGATTTCAGGAGGAGCAGGAGCGCCTGGACGCACCATTACCGCCCCCGGTGGCGGAGCCGGCAGAGGGAGCGTCCGATCTCCATGGCTTCTATCGGGGCGCCGGGGCCGGCACCTTCCTGCACAACCAGCTGGAGTGGTGCGCAGAGCGGGGCTTTGCGGCCGTGCTGGCCGAGCCGGCGGAGCTGGAGGAGCGGGTCTACCAGCAGTGCCTCAGTCGCGGTTGGCAGGCCTGGACGGGCGCGTTACTGCGGTGGTTGCGCGGATTCCTGCAAACCGCCCTGGCGGTGCCGGACGCGGCGCCGCTGCGCCTGTGCGAACTGACCCAGGCGATGCCCGAGATGGAGTTCTGGTTCGCCAGCCACCAGGTTGCCACCCTTGAACTGGACCGGCTGGTGCGGGCTTACACGCTTCGGGACTGGCCGGCCCAGGTACTTTCGGTACGGCCACCGGCCACCAGCGTGACGTTCAATGGCATGCTCAAGGGGTTCATCGACCTGGTGTTCGAACACGAGGGTCGGTATTACGTGGCGGATTACAAGTCCAACACGCTGGGTGTCAACGACGACGCCTACTCCCCGGAGGCCATGGCCAGGGCGGTGGCGGAAAAGCGCTATGACCTGCAATATGCGCTGTACCTGCTGGCGTTGCATCGCCTACTGGCGTCCCGCATTCCGGACTACGATTACGATCGCCATGTGGGCGGCGCAGTCTACCTGTTCCTGAGGGGCAGCCAGGGCGAGGCCAGGGGCCTGCATTTCGACCGCCCCGACCGGCGGATGATCGAGGCCATGGACCGACTGTTCCGACCGGGGGACCTTGCCGACGATGGCGTCATGACACAGGAGTCGTTGCTGTGACGGATAATCCACTGGAGTTCGAAGCCCGCGTCGGGGAGGGCGGTTCCGACACTGCCACGCCCCTGACGCCGGCGCAGGTACTGGCGGATGCCGACAGGCTGGAGCAGTTGCTTGACCGGTGGTGCCTGTTGGGGTGGCTTCGCGCCCTGGATGTGGCGCTGGTCAGGTTCCTGCGCCAACAGGCGGAGGCAGCCGGCCGGCCAGCGACGCCGTTATTGCTGCTGGCTGCGGCGCTGACGTCGCATCAGCTGGGGCGCGGCCATGTGTGCCTGGATCTGGCGGCCATGGCCCGGGATGGCTTCAACGATGCGTTGTCGCTGCCCCCGGAAGATGCCGCGTCGCCGGAGCGCCAGCTGTTGCCATCCGATCTGTTGGGCCGCCTGCAGCCGAGCGACTGGCTGGAGGCTTTACGGCATCCGTTGCTGGTGGATGGGCAGGGGGAAGCGGAGGGCACCACACCTCTGGTTCGTAGCCACATGCGTCTGTACCTGCGCCGCTACTGGCATTATGAACGGCAGATTCACCAACAGCTTTCCAGTCGGCTGACCCCCTTGCCGGCCATGGAGAATCCGGACGGCGAGGGCGCCCAGGCGCTGTCGCAGGCGTTGGGCGCATTGTTTCCGGCCGTCAGCGACGGTGAGGTGGACTGGCAAAAAGTGGCCTGCGCCAACGCCGCCCGGCAGCGGTTTGGCATCGTGACCGGCGGTCCCGGTACCGGCAAGACCACCACCGTGGTCAAGTTGTTGGCGGCCCTGCAGCACATTGCCTTGTCCAGCCCGGACACCGGGCGGGCCCTGCGCATCCGCCTGGCTGCGCCTACCGGCAAGGCGGCGGCCCGGCTCAACGAATCCATCGCCGGCGCGGTCAATGGCCTGGACCTGGCCGGGTTGCCCCACAGCGAGGTGCTGCGCGAGGCGATTCCCACCACCGTCACCACCTTGCACCGGCTACTGGGCAGCGTTCCCGGTTCCCGCGGTTTTCGCCATCACCGTGGCAATCCCCTGGTGGTGGACGTACTGGTGATCGATGAAGCTTCGATGGTGGACCTGGAAATGATGGCCCGGGTGCTGGATGCACTGCCCGACCGGGCGCGGCTGGTCCTGTTGGGGGACAAGGACCAGCTGGCGTCGGTGGATGCCGGCGCGGTGCTGGGGGAGATGTGCCAGCGGGCCGATCAGGGACACTACCGACCCGAGACGGCCAGCTGGCTGCATCGGATCACCGAATGTCGCCTCCCCGGTTCCCTGGTCAGCGAACAGGGGACGGGGCTCGATCAGACGGTTTCCATGCTGCGCCGGAGTTATCGCTTCGGTGCCGACAGCGGTATCGGGCAATTGGCCCAGGCGGTCAATGGCGCGACCGGGGGCAGGCCGGCGGAGGCGGCGAGGGCGGTGCTGACCGATGGCTACGCCGATCTGGCGCAGGTTCGCTTGGGGGGTGGCGACCGGGAGCGGGTAATCGTCGGTCACTGCATCGAAGGGGGGGGCGACCGGTTCCCCAACGGGGGCGAGGGCCGACAGCTCCGAGGCGCTTTGTTGGCACCACCAACCGGCTACCAGCATTACCTGAGGCTGATGAAGTCCCGCCGCCCCGATCCGCAGGCGACGATGGAGGACTGGGATGCCTGGGCCAACGAGGTGCTGGGCGCCTATGGCCAGTTTCAGTTGCTCTGCGCACTGCGTCGGGGCCCATTGGGGGTGGATGGCCTCAATGACCTGATCACCTCGGGCCTGCGCCAGGCCGGCTTGATTCGCAGCTCCGAAGGCTGGTTTCCCGGACGGCCCGTTCTGGTGACCCGGAACGATTACAGCCTGGGCCTGATGAACGGAGACATCGGCATTGCCCTGGAGGTACCCGCGCGGCAGTGGCGGTCCGGCAGGTTGGAGGTGGACAGCGGTCACTGGGTGATGCGGGTGGCGTTTCCCGCGGGCGACGGCAGCGGCAAGATCCGTTGGGTCCTGCCAAGCCGCCTGCAGCAAGTGGAAACGGTCTATGCCATGACTGTCCACAAATCCCAGGGATCGGAGTTTACCCATACCTGCCTGGTTATGCCGGACCGTATCAGCCCGGTGTTGACCCGGGAGCTGGTCTATACCGGCATAACCCGCGCCCGGCACTGGTTCAGCCTACTGTTGCCGGATGCCGGTGTGTTCGAACAGGCGCTGTCGCGGCGGGTGACCCGAACCAGTGGCCTGGGGGAGCTGTTGTTGGCCGAATAGGGTGCGGCGGCCGGCAGCGAGGACCCCGTCAGCGCAGGGTGTCCAGCAGCCGGTCGTTCATGTCCCGCCAGTGATCCAGACGGCTGGCGTCGCCGATGCGTTCATCGTCGTCGCCGAGGCGGTTGAGCCAGAGGCCTTCACCGTTGAAGCTGTAGACGGGCTCCAGGTCGGTGCGTTGCGAAGCCGGCTTGATCTCATTGATCAGGTTGTCGAGGATCAGGGGGTCTGCATCAGGGGTGCGATACCAGGCCAGCACCATGTGGGCCTGGTTCAGTTCCAGCGCCTTGACGTAGGTGATGCGCAGCTGCTCGTCCGGCACCCCCATGGATTTCAAGGTCAGGTATTTGGCAATGGAGAAGTCCTCGCAGTCGCCGCCGTTGGTGGCCAGCAGCTCCACCGGTGTGGCCCAATAGTCTTCCTGCCCCCAGTGCTTGATGTCGTTGATGAAGCGCGCGCGGTTAAAGAACGAGTTGACCAGCTTGAGCTGTCGGTCGATGGGCGCGGAGCCCGCCATTTTCTCGAGGTTTTGCCAGGTGATGAGTCGGTTCCTGGCCTCTTCGCCAAACTCTTCCTGAACGTAGTCCAGCAGGCGGTTGCTCAGTTCCAGCGCCGCCACGGCGGTAACCAGCAGGAGTACCGGGAGCAGGGCAATGCGACGGGCAATTGGCCAGATCCCTGTATCCATGGTGGCGCCTCAATTGGAGTTGCTGCGTAAGCGTTCGCGTAACTGTTCCAGCCGCTGTCGGATCTCTTCCCGGCGTTGCTCGGCCGCCTCGGGGGTGCTGATTACCGGCCGTTCGAAAGCGGGCGTCCGAGTCGGAGCGGTGGTGGCCGACCCGGCGGCGGTGGCGTCGCTCTCTTCGGCAAACTCCATGCCGCTGCTGTCTTCCAGATCCGGGAAATAGAGATTTTCGAGCTTCCCGCTGCGTTCGATGATGACCCGATTGGCGTGTACCGAGCGCAAGGTTGCGTTGCCGGGCAACTCATCGCCCACCAAATAGGATTCGGTGGTGTTGCTGTCGTCTTCGATCAGCGCGCTGCCCGGAAAATCGCCTTCGGCGGCCAGCACCCCCCGCAGGTAGAGGCGGAGGTTGGTCTCCGGCAGGTTCTCGGTGTTGGTGACCTGGCTGGTGGCTGAGCTGGCAGTGCCAAACAGCTCAACATCTGCCAGACTGATTGAGGGCGCCTGGGCCTCCTGGGCTGCAGCCTGGGCCTGTGCGCTCTGCGACGTCTGCTGCTGGTCGGACTGGGCCTGCTGCCAGTGACGGTAACCTTGCCCACCCAGGGCCGCAATCATGGCCACGGCGACGATCAGGGCCAGTAACATGGGAAGCCGGGCGTTTAACGCTGACATTGTATTCCTTGTGGATCATGAATAAGTGTTTAACCATGATAGCCTTTTTTCTGCGATAAAGGCTTGCGAGGCGTTCATGGCCAATACGAATCGCAGTATAGTGTATAGAGTTGTTCAGCGGTTCCAAATCCTGTGGTAGCCTTTCTGAATTATTTGAATAACAAGGGAAACTTTCCCCCAAAGGCTCCCGCACCAACGTGACACAATGAGGATGACCTTGAACACAGATTCCGATCTCCAGCAGCAGGAAGCGCCGCTGGGCCGTCTTCCATTCACCTTCGCCAAACGCAACGGGGTGATCCTTACCCGCGACGACGATGGCAAGGCGGTCATCCTGGTTCGCCCCGGAGCTGGCCACGCCGCGTTGGCGGAAGCCAACCGTATCAGCGGCGGTACCGCCCGCTTCGCGACCATCGAACCCGAGCAGTTCGACGCGGCCCTGAACGCGGCCTACCAGAGCGATTCCGCCGAGGCCATGCAAATGGTGGAGGGGATTGGTGACGACATGGACCTGGCCTCCCTGGCCGACTCGGTTCCCGAAACCGAAGACCTGCTGGAGCAGGAAGACGATGCGCCGATCATTCGGCTGATCAACGCCATCCTCACCGAAGCGGTCAAGACCCATGCCTCGGATGTCCACATAGAAACCTACGAGAAACGCCTGGTGGTGCGATTCCGGGTGGACGGGGTGTTGCGGGAAGTGGTCCAGCCCAAACGGGCCCTGGCACCATTGCTGGTGTCGCGAATCAAGGTCATGGCCAAGCTGGATATTGCCGAGAAGCGGGTCCCCCAGGACGGTCGGATTGCCCTGCGGGTCGCCGGCCGGGAAGTGGATCTGCGGGTGTCCACCATGCCCTCGGCCAACGGCGAGCGGGTGGTGTTGCGGCTGTTGGACAAACAGGCCGGCAATATCCGCCTGGAATCCCTGGGCATGGCAGAGGGCGACCTCAAGATCCTGCGCCGGCTCATCAGCCAGCCCTACGGCATCCTGCTGGTGACCGGTCCCACCGGCTCCGGTAAATCCACAACCCTGTATGCCGCGCTGCAGGAGATCAACGACCGCAGCCGCAATATCCTCACGGTGGAAGACCCCATCGAATACAACCTGCCGGGGATCGGGCAGACCCAGGTCAACCCGAAGGTGGACATGACCTTCGCACGGGGACTGCGCGCCATTCTCCGGCAGGACCCGGACGTGGTCATGATCGGGGAGATCCGCGACCTGGAAACCGCCGAGATTGCGGTGCAGGCCAGCTTGACCGGCCACATGGTGATGTCCACCTTGCACACCAATACCGCCGTCGGCGCCATTACCCGGTTGATGGACATGGGCATCGAGCCGTTCCTGATTTCCTCCAGCCTGGTGGGCATCATCGCCCAGCGGCTGGTGCGTGTGCTGTGCGAGGAGTGCAAGGAACCCTGCACCGCGACCGAGGAACAGTGCGACTTCATGCAGCAGGATCCCGCCAAGCCGCCCACCATCTACCGTCCGAAAGGCTGTGAGAGCTGTAACCAGCTTGGCTACAAGGGCCGGATCGGTATCTACGAGGTGGTCGAGGTGACCGAAGAGATCAGCGCCCTGATCCACAAACGGGCCGGCGAGCTGGACCTGGAGTATGAGGCGCGCAAACGCACTCCCAGCATTCACGCCGACGGGGTGGACAAGATTCTGCGAGGGGTCACGTCCATCGAGGAAGTCCTTCGCGTGACGCACCGGAGCTGATCCGCCCATGCCAGCATTTGACTACAAGGCTCTGGACGGCCGGGGCAAGCAGAAACAGGGCGTGCTCGAGGCCGACAGCGCCCGCGCGGTGCGGCAACAGTTGCGGGAGCGCGCGCTGACGCCGCTGGAAGTGACGCCCGCGGTGGAGAAGCAGGCCCGCAGCAATCCGTTGAGCAGCCGTGGTGGCCTCAGTGCGGCGGATCTGGCGCTGGTGACCCGGCAACTGGCAACGCTGATCCAGTCCGGCATTCCCATCGAACAGGCGCTGTCAGCCGCCGCCCAGCAATCCCAGAAGCCTCGGCTCAAGAGCATGATGATCGCCATTCGTGCCAAGGTGATGGAGGGCTATTCGTTGGCGGACAGCCTGGGTGAGTTTCCCCGGGCCTTTCCCCGGCTGTACCGGTCCACGGTGGCTGCCGGCGAGCATGCCGGCCACCTCGACCTGGTGTTGAATCGGCTGGCGGATCATACCGAGCGCCGACAGGAAGCCCGCCAAAAAATCCAGCTTGCCGCCATCTATCCGATCATCCTCAGTTTTGTGGCGATTGCCATCGTGGTGTTCCTGCTGACCTATGTGGTGCCGGACATCATCGATGTGTTCCTGAAGCAGGGGCAGGAGTTGCCGGCCCTCACCCAGGTGATGTTGGCGGTATCCGAGTTTCTGTCCAGTTACGGCATCTACCTCGGGGCGCTGATTATGCTGGCCGTGGTGCTGTTCCGCCTGGCCCTGCGCAAGCCGGCGAACCGGTTGCGGTTTCACCGCTCGCTGTTGAACCTGCCGATGGTGTCCGGCCTGGTGCTTGGGGTGAACACCGCGCAATACGCCAGTACCCTGAGCATTCTCACCACCAGTGGTGTACCGCTGGTGGAGGCCATGCGGATTGCGGGCGAGGTGTTGTCCAATGACTACCTGCGCCAGGAGCTGCGCGGTGCGGCGCAAAAAGTCAGTGAAGGCGGATCGCTGCACCGCTCGCTGGATCAGACCGGGTATTTTCCGCCGATGATGTTACACATGATCGCCAGCGGTGAAGCCAGTGGTGAGCTGGACAGCATGTTGGAGCGGACTGCGCGGATGCAGGAGAATACCCTTCAGGCAAAGATTGCCACCATCGTCGGCCTGTTTGAGCCGATGATGCTGTTGCTGATGGGCGTGGTGGTGTTGATCATTGTACTTGCGATCATGCTGCCCATCCTGAATATGAGCAACCTGGTCGGCTAGCCGCCAACACTTTTTTTCACCGGAACCTATAAACGGAAGGACGTTCGCAACATGAACAACGAATTTGCCGGAAACCAACGGGGTTTCACCCTCATCGAAATCATGGTGGTCATGGTGATACTGGGTCTGCTGGTGGCGATTGTGGCCCCCAACATCATGGGACGCAGTGAACAGGCCAAGGTTACCGTCGCCAAGACCCAGATGAGCAACATTGCCAACTCCCTGGACCTGTACCGTCTCGACAACAGCCACTACCCCTCCACACAGCAGGGGCTGGAAGCGCTGGTCGCCAAGCCATCCGGCAGCCCGGAGCCGAAGAACTGGAACCCGGACGGTTACATGAAGAACGTGCCGGAGGATCCCTGGGGCAACCCCTACCAGTACATCAGCCCCGGGGTAGAAGGCCCCTATGACCTTCTGTCCTATGGCGCGGACGGCCAGGAAGGTGGGGATGGCAACAACGCCGACATCAGCGTCTGGGATGTGCAGGACTAATCCGTGATCCGATGCTCTCTCTCCCGGGGCTTCACCCTGATCGAAATCCTGGTCGTGCTGGTGGTGGTGGGACTGCTGGCTGCGCTGGCAGTGACCAACATGGGCGGTGCCAGTCAGCAGCGGGAACTGGAGAGCCGGGTTCGGGAACTGTATCTGTTGATGCAGACCGCGTCTGAACAGGCCATCCTCAACAATCAGGAACTGGGGTTGGTGTTCACCGACGATGGCTACCAGTTTGTG
The DNA here is from genome assembly GCF_033722735.1 of Marinobacter sp. Classification (GTDB taxonomy): domain Bacteria; phylum Pseudomonadota; class Gammaproteobacteria; order Pseudomonadales; family Oleiphilaceae; genus Marinobacter. The sequence continues at coordinate 77,874 of NZ_JAWVYN010000005.1, read as the reverse complement.
GTGTTCGATGACGAAAGCGGCGAGTGGACGGACCAGGGGGCGCGCCTGTTTCGGCCCCGGGTACTTCCGGAGTGGGTCACCATCACGCCCCTGATCGAGAGTGAGCTGCCCAAACTGGGGGGAGAAGGCACCACCCAGCGTCCCGACCTGGTGTTCTTTTCCAGCGGGGAAACCACGCCCTTTGAGTTGGAGTTCACCGTTGGATCGGATTCCGACTACCTGCACCGCATCGTCTCCGATGGCGTGTCGCCGCTGGAGTGGCAGCACCCCGGCGAGCAAGGAGGCGAGTCTTGATCCGAGTGAAGGGTTTTACCTTGATCGAAGTGCTGGTGGCGTTGCTGGTGTTTGGCTTGATCGGCACCGCTGCCGCCCAGGTGGGCAGCCAGTACATCACCAGTTATGAGCGGGTTCGGGATAAAACCCTCGCCCTGTGGATCGCGGACAACCGGATGAACGAATTCCGCCTTGCCGACACCTTCCCGGACATTTCGGAAAGTACCGAAGACCTGGATTTCGGCCAGTACCGCTGGCAGGTACACACCTCGGTGAAGGGCACCGCCGAGCCCACCATCCGTCGGATTGATATCACCATTTCGAAATATCCGGACGAACGCTCCGATCCGATCAATGCCCATGCCTTGTCCGGATTCATCGGAGAGCCTCAGTGATGGGTGGACGATCAGCCGCCACCGTTGTGCTGCGCCGCCAGTCCGGCTTTACCCTGATGGAAGTGTTGATCGCGGTGACCATCACCGCCGTCATCGGTCTGGGCGTGTGGCAGGTGCTGTCTGGCGTGATTGCCTCCCGGGACCGGGTGGATGCGGTCGCGGGTGAGTTTGACGGCTTGCAGAAGGCCTTCCTGTTGCTGGAGCGCGACATCACTCAGGCGGTACAGCGGCCGGTTCGCAACGTGTATGGCGATTTCGTGCCGGCCCTGACCAGCCGGGGTGATGACTTCGACCTGGAGCTGACCCGTCAGGGTTGGCGCAACCCGTTGGGCAGCCACCGCTCCAACCTGCAGCGGGTTGCCTATGAGTTCACCGGCGACGAACTGCATCGCCGGTATTGGCTGATGCTGGACCAGGGCCAGGAAGAAACCAGCACCGATCAATTGCTGCTGACGGAGCTGAAGGATTTCGAGTTGCAATACCTGGATGCCGACAACAACTGGGTGGAGGAGTGGCCGACCCAGGAGGCCCTGAACAATGCCACCGGCGGGGGCGTGAGCTCTTTCGGACTGCCCCGGGGGCTGCGAATCCGGTTGGAGCACAGCCGGTTTGGTGAGGTGGAGCGCTTGTACGTGTTGCCGTCGTTCGATCAACAGGCACTGCAAAACCAGATCAGTCAGCAGGCCGGCCCGGCGGACGGCCAGAACGGGGAATCGGAAGAGCAGTCCCAGCCGGGCGGCGATAGCACGGGGGCGACGCAATGACCGGTAGGATTCCCGGACTGGAACAACGGGGTGTCGCGTTGATCATGGTGCTGTTGGCCATGGCCCTGGTGGTCATGCTGACGGCGGGCATGACCCAGCAGCAGAGCGTAAGGGTGTTTCGGGCCAGCCATTACCTGGCACAGCAACAGGGTTACAGCGTGGCGCTGGGTGCGGAGGAGTTTGCCCAGCAAATTCTGTTCAAGGACTACGAGCAGGACAAGGAAGATGGTGCCCAGGTGGACAGCCCGGACGAGCCATGGTCACAGTATTCCGCCATCCTGCCACTGGATGACAATGGGGTCGCCGAGATCCAGATTGATGACCTGAGTGGTCGAATCAACCTGAACGATCTCGTAACCCCCGGCGGTGAAGTGGACACCGTCACGCGGGGGCGCCTGGAACGTTTGCTACAGATACTGGATATCAGGACCGTGAGGGTGGATGCCCTGGTGGACTGGATTGACCGGAACGACGAGACGGTCAGCGCGGAAGGGGCCGAGGACGGATATTACCTGGTCCAGCAGCCCTCGTATCGGGTGGGCAACCAGTACTTTGCCAGCGTCAGCGAATTGCGCCTGATCAGCGGCATGACCGCCAAGGATTACCTGAAGCTGAGGCCCCACGTGGCGGCCCTGCCGGTGTCGGGGCTGGGCATCAATGTTAACATGGCGACGGCCCCGGTGTTGCAGTCGTTGCATGAAAGGCTGACTCGGCCCCAGGCAGAGGCTATTCTTGCCAACATAGAGGATGAGCGCTTTGAGGAGCTGGCCGATTTCCTGGCCCTGCCGGAGTTTGCCGGCCTGGGGATGAAAGCGGACCGATTAACGCTGAGCAGTCGGTTCTTCGAAGTGGTATCCCGGATCACCTACGACGACCGCACGGTTAACCTGGTCAGCACCCTGTATCGAAGTGGCGATGGCAAATTCCAGATCGTCGCTCGGGACAGCGGTCAGAAACTCCGTATCGACAAACCGCCTTTCTCAGTGTCGGAAGGCTGATAACCCATCACGAGGCTAAGCACAAGGACGCCGAACCCCATGACCTATCGCTTGTACGTTCAACCAGAGCAGCCCCCGGCGGAGGCCGTACCGGAGCAGATTGGCCCGGTGTTCAACTGGGTCCTGCTCGACGCTGGTGGCGATGCCCAGGCTCGTGGCACGGGGGATACCCGGGAAACCATTGAACAGACCCTGACTCAGAATGCGCTGGACAATGTTGCGCTGTATGCACTGCTGCCGGGGGACGAGGTCATCTTCTGCCAGGCCGACATTCCCGCCAAGCAGGCCCGGTTCATCCGGCAGGCCCTGCCGTTTGCGGTGGAAGAGCAGCTTGCCCAGGATGTGGAGTCCATGCACCTGGCCCTGGGAAACCGGGGGGAGCAGGGTTATCGGGTGGCCGCCATCGATCGGTCGACCATGGGGCATTGGTTGAGCGTGTTCTCCGACTGGGCGCACACGCGACTGATGGCCATGTATGCCGACGCTTCGCTGTTGCCGGTGCAGGGGCGCGAATGGGTCATTTGCCTGGATGGCGACCAGGCACTGGTCTCCAGCTCCCGTGGCGAATGGCTGCGGATGGCCGCCGCCAACCTGGAAGTGTTCGCTCATACGCTTTCGGTGCCTCAGGAGGATGAGGTCAACGCCGAAGTTCGCGTGGCCCTGTACGGTACAGCGGAGGACCTTGAGAAACAGGTGGCACTGGAAGGGGTGCTTGCTTCCGACACCGCCCTGAATTACAGCCGGGAAACGCTTGAGCTGGCGCCTCTTGAGTTGTTGGCCCACTCTCATTACCACCACCGGTGTGAGCCGATCAATCTCTGTGAAGGGGACTTCTCCGTTAACGGCAGCCGGCGCAGTGTGCTCAGACCCTGGCGACCGCTCATCGCGGTGGCCTGTACCTGGTTTGTTCTGCAGGTCGCCCTGGAGATCGGGCTGGGAATCTATCAGCAACAGCAGGCGGACCGGATGGAAGAGCAAGCGATGGCGATTTACCGCCAGTATTTTCCTGCGGATCGTCGCACCAACGCGGGCAACGTCCGGCGTGTGATCCGCGGTCAACTGCGACAGCTGGACGCCAGTGGACAGAGCACTGATTTCCTGTCGCTGATGAAGTACGCCGGCCAGCAGTATGCCAGCCTGCCGGGGAAGGAGAGCGTCCAGTTCAATTCGATCAACTACACCGAATCCCGGGGGGAATTGGTGGTGGACCTCCGGGCTGACAGCTTCGACCGGTTGAGTGCCCTACGCAATGGGCTGGTGCAGAAGGGACTGGAGGCGGATATCGGCTCCGTGGTCAACGAACCCAGCGGCGCTCGGGGCCGCCTGACAATTTCCGGAGGTTGAGGCAGTGCTGCAGAAAATAAAGGACCATCCTGCTGTAGGCAAGATGATTGCCCAGTACGACCACCTGCCCAAACGCGACCAGCAGGCACTGCTTGTGCTACTGATCGCGGTGGCTTTGGCGGTAGTCTATTTCGGAATCTGGCGGCCGGCGGCGGGTTTCCATGAGAGGGCCGTTTCCGCCCGGGAAAATTCGGCAGAGCTGCTGGCCTGGATGCAGGAAAACCGGGCCGCCATCCAGCAGTTGTCGGCCTCTGACGGAGACCGTGGCGGTGCCTCCCAGCTGTCTGGCAGCCGCGCGCTGATGTCGACGGTAACCCGCACGGCCGGGCAATCCGGGCTGTCCCTAAACCGTTTTGAACCCAGTGGGGACTCTGCCATTCGGGTATGGTTGGAGGATGTACCGTTCAAGAACGTGGCGTCCTGGCTGGAGGGGCTCCATCAGGAATATGGCGTCGTGGTCGATCAGGCATCGTTTGACCGGGGCGACGCCCCCGGTGTGGTGTCGGTGCGGCTTACCCTGGAAATCTAATTCCATGGTCACGTTGGCGGGTCTGTCCCTGCCAACTCTTTGGGGAGTTCGAAGATGACAGGCAGTAACCCAGATAACACGCATCCGGAGGCAGTCATCGTCCGTCTCGACGAGACCGCCATCAACGAGGCAAAGTCCATCCTGTTTCAGGCTTATCGGCATGAGCCGACGTTCCAGTACCTGTTCGACCATCGGCGCCCGGGCTATGAGCAACGGGTCCGGGCCACCATCCGCGAACTCATCAACCTGTATTTCGACCTCAACCAGGAAGCCATCGGGGTGATGGTGAACGAGACGCTGGTGGCGGTGGCCTTCATCGGTGAGCCGGAATTGCGGCTCAACCTGGCCGAACAGTTCAGCTGGCGGCTGCGGATGATGTTAACGGCTGGATTCGCATCCACCCGTCGCTACCTGGAATACCATGACCGGATTCGGGCAATGCTGCCGCAACCCCAGGCCCACCAACTGCCCTTGATGGGGGTGCACCCCAAGTACCAGAACCGGGGGTACGGCAGGCTGTTGCTGGAAACCGTGCAGCGGCTGTGTGCGGACAACCCCCGGGGTAGCGGTCTGGTGCTGGACACCGGTAACAGCCGCTATCTTCAGTTCTACGAATCCGAAGGCTTCCGGAGTCTTGGTAAGCTCAAACTGGGCGACTTCGAGGATCATGTGCTGTTCCGGGAAGTACGGCCGGCGCACTAGCGCCGGCACCTGATTCAATTTGCGTGTGGGTAAGGAGACCGAGTGTCTGAGAACCAGAACTTCGATTTGATTGTGATTGGCGCCGGCTCCGGCGGCGTTCGTCTCGCTCGAATGTCTGCCCAAAGGGGGGCCCGGGTGGCGATTGTGGAATCCCGCTATCTCGGCGGCACCTGTGTCAATGTCGGCTGTGTTCCCAAGAAACTGTTTGTCTATGGCGCCCATGTCAGTGAGGAGCTGGAAGACGCTGGGGGTTACGGCTGGCATGTGCCCAGGGAGCAGGTTGGGTTTGACTGGCCCACCCTGGTGGCCAACAAAAATGCGGAGATTGAGCGCCTCAATGGTGTTTACCGTCGCCTGCTGGACAATGCCGGCGTCAGGGTCATCGAGGGCTCGGCACGGCTGGCGGACGCCAATACCGTGGTGGTGGGGGATGATCGCTACCAGACCCGACACATCACCATTGCAACGGGAAGCTGGCCCGTGGTGCCTGAGCTGCCCGGGCAGGAGTGCATCCTGACCTCCAACGAGATGTTCTATCTGCCCCAGCTGCCGCGGCAGGCGGTGGTGTGGGGCGGTGGTTACATAGCGGTGGAATTCGCCGGCATCCTGGCGGGATTGGGCGTGGAAACCACGTTGCTCTATCGGGGCGAGATGTTCCTGCGTGGGTTCGATGACGATGTCCGCCGCTTTACCGCCGAAGAGCTGACCAAAAAGGGCATCCAGCTTCGGTTCGGTGTAACGATTGAGTCGGTCCAGCCTGAGGGTGGGCACTACAACCTGTCGCTGTCGGATGGCTCCCGCCTGACCACCGGCCTGGTGATGGCTGCCACCGGACGTCGGGCCCTGACCGAGGGGCTGGGGCTGACCGATGTGGGGGTGGAGCTGACGCCGTCCGGGCACATCCGCGTCGACGAGCATTTCCAGACCAATGTGCCCGGTATCACCGCGTTGGGGGATGTCGTGGGTACGCCACAGCTGACACCGGTGGCCATCGCCCAGGCCATGGTATTGTCCAGGCGCCTGTTTGGCGATGGCCAGGGCGAGATGGATTACAACCATATTCCCACCGCGGTGTTCTGCCAGCCCAATATCGGTACCGTGGGACTGACCGAGGCGGAGGCGAGGGCCGCGGGTCACCAGGTGCGCGTGTACCGCTCGGAGTTCAAGCCGATGAAGTACACATTGACCGGACGGCAGGAGCGTTGTCTGATGAAGCTGGTGGTCGATGGGGACTCAGACCGGGTGCTGGGCGCCCATATGGTCGGGCCGGATGCCGGTGAGATCATCCAGGGCCTCGCCGTGGCCATCAAGGCCGGCGCCACCAAGGCGGAGTTTGACGCCACCATTGGCATTCACCCCACCTCCGCTGAGGAGTTCGTGACCATGCGTGAACCGGTTGCCGACGCCTGACAGCTTGGCCGTCAGAAACGGATCCAGCGGCTGAGCACGGTGCGAAGCTTATCCATTCGCACCGGCTTCGCCAGGTAGTCATTCATCCCGGCTTCCCGGCAATTGTTCTCGGTGCCCGGAAGCACGTCGGCGGTGAGGGCAATGATGGGAACGCTGCGATGGCCATTTTTCTGTTCCCAGTCCCGGATGGTGCGGGTGGCTTCATAGCCATCCATGACCGGCATCTGGCAATCCATCAGGATGACTGAATAATCAAACTGGCTGGATTGCACCCGCTCAAGAGCGTCCTTGCCGTTGCTCACCGCATCGGTTTCAAAGCCGAGCCGGGTGAGCAGGGCGGTGGCCACGCGCTGGTTTACCGGGTTGTCCTCCACCACCAGGGCCCTGGAACTGCCGGTTTCGGAGGCCGTTTCCTGTGGGTGGTGTTGGGGTTCCTCGGCATCATTGTCGCCGTCCAGCTCAAACGGCAATTCGAAGCGGAACGCCGAACCGGTGCCCAGATCGGTTTCCACCTGAATATGGCCGCCCATCAGTTCCACCAGTTTCTGTACCAATGCCAGGCCAATCCCCGTGCCCCCGTGCTGACGGGCGTCCGAGCTGTCGAGTTGCTCAAAGGTGCGGAAGATTTCCTTCATGCGTTCGCTGGGAATGCCGGTGCCGGAATCCCGAACGGTGCACTGCAGCACCATGCAGTGATCTTCCAGGTAGTGCCATTCCGCCTGAACGGCGATGGAGCCCTCGTCGGTAAACTTGATGGCGTTGTCCAGCAGACCCGCCAGTACCTGCCTGAGCCTGGGGGCGTCGCCCTTAACGACCGTGTGCGCCGGCCAGTTGCCGGTGAACTGCAATGACAGCCGCAGGCCCTGTTGTTCGGAGGAATGACGGAAGGTAGCGACACAATTTTCGATGACCTCGCGGATATCAAAATCGTGAAAGTCCAGCGCCAGCTTGCCGCGGTCCATGCGGGAAAAATCCAGTATGTCACTGATGACTGTAAGCAGATCTTCGGTGGAGCGCTTGGCCGTATTGAGGTAATCCCGTTGCTGGTCGGACAGCCCTTCTTCGGAGATCAGTTCGATCATGCCCAGGACACCGTTTAGCGGCGTGCGAAGCTCGTGGCTCATCACCGCCAGGAATTCAGATTTTGCTTTACTGGCCGACTCGGCTCTTTCCCGGGCGGTTTCGGAAGCTGCCAGGGTCTGATCCCGGGATAACTGGAGGCTGCTCATGTGGCGGGCCAGAGCGTTGAGGTTCTCTTCCAGTTGAACGATCTCTGTGGTGTTGTTGAATCGTTTTACCGGGTTTTCGGCGTAATGGCCATTGATCAGCGCGGTGACCCGTTCCGACAGTTCATGGATGGGGCCTACCAGGCTGGTCAGGCTGCGCCGAACCGCCAGCACGGTAAACACCAGCAAAGCCACGCCAACGATAAATGAGGACCAGAGGATGTCCCGTTGCTTGGACGCAATCACCTGCTCCGATACGCCCACCTCGACCGTGCCGATTCGGATGGCTCCGCTGGAGAACCCATAATTCGGCTCGAACCAGCCTGCCGAGCGTTCCGCGTCCATGTCGAGGGGAAATTGCAGGATGTCAGCGCTGAAAGATTGACCATCGCGGGTGCCGATTTCACCTTCATCCCGATGCACCGCCCCCACCACATTGCCCGTCACATCCTCGACCCGGATCCAGTCCGCCCGACTGCGCTCGAACGACTGCTCCAGGATTTGCTGAAGGAGCTGGGTGTTGCCGGACACCACAGCGTATTCCACTGCCGGCGCGAGATTATCGGCGAGCAACTGACCGCTGTTGTAAAGGTCCCGGCGGGCATCGTCCAGGCGGGCGGAGGTGAAGAAGAACATCAGCACCAGGAACATCAGCACGGCCGGCAAAATGCCCAGCCATAGCAGGTGGCGACTAAGTGGCATTGGTGAGCGGCTCCACCACGTCATGGGGTCTCCTCCTCAGCCGGCGCACCGAGTAGCGACTTGAGCTGGGCTTCCAGTTCACCGGCCTCCGGTACCGGAATGTTGAGTGAACGGGCGACCTGACGATTGATCTCGACGCGAAACTCGTCGGGATGGACCGCCGGGGGCAGGCGCCCGGATCTGAGGAAGTGCCGGATATGTTCTACCGCGGCGCCGGCGATGTCATCGAGGGGGGTGTAGGTGGTAGCCAGAACGCCGGCCCGGACAAAGGCCCTTGCTGGGCCAATGACAATGCGATTGCGTCGATAGGCGGTCAGCAGGATGTGTTTGATGGTTCTGGGGTTGTAAATTGCTGTATCGGATACGGCCAGCAGGTAATCGCCGTAGGCCAGGGCGCGTGCCAGCGAGGCGATGAGGGTGTCTTCGCTCTCGATGGTGAACAGCTTGGCCTGGAGGTCATAATTGGCAAGCTCGGCAATGAGTCCGTCGTAGCGGGTTTCCTCGCCCGGACGAACCAGTATGGCAACCTGATTTCCGTGCGGAAGGATCAGCTGCCCCAGCAGTGCCTGCCGCAGTAATGGCGGGTCGTAGTAGATCGCCGAGACCGGCGGGCCGTCCCGTTGGCCGTAGTTTTCGAACTGGTCCTCATCCACCATCAGCGCCAGCGTGGCGGGTCGGGGGGATTGCTGTTGCACCTCGCTCAGGGCCCGATTGCCAAGGGTAACCACAAGCGCCTGGGGGTTGGCCAGGCTGGCACTCTCGCTGTAGGGCCTCACTTCAACCTGCGGTCCCAACTGGTCCCTGAGCAGCTGGGTGAAGCGGATGTTGAAGGCAGCGTTGTCCGAACCGGCCAACAGCACCTGGCGAGAGGAACTGGCCTCGGATGGGGGCTGTGCCCAGGCCGCAGCGCCCGGGAGCAGCATCAGCAGCGACAGCAGAACGACAGCCAGGCTGCGGTTCCAGCCTGCGCAGGACGATGTTGGTCGTGTTGCGTCGTGGGTCATTACCAGCCTTGGTAACTTCAAGTCTGTGCGATAGTGCCTCTGGCCAGAGGAGCCGTGTCAAAAGCGAACGCCGGCTTCCAGAAAGACCTGATTATTATCCTTGATGATGTTGTTCGCGCTGACGGGCGGAGTGTCATGCAGATAGTGCTGGAAGATCACCGCAACATCGTAGTTAAGTCTAGGTGTATATACGCTTTTTACCAAGCGCAGATCGGCCCGTTCAAACTGGCCGCGGCGGAACTCGTCCACGAAGTAGTAGGCCAGGGCCGATGAAATGTCGAAGTTGTACTGCTGGACCCACACCAGACTGCCGGAATGACGGGCAGTCAACCGGCTCTCGAGGTCGATGAACACCTGCTCATCGGCCACCGGTTCGCCGGTGTATTCGCCATCCTGGTCCATGTAGGCGTAGGTGACGCGAAACTGGGTGTCTGGATACTCCAGCGAGGTTTCCACTTCAAAGCCCTGCTGATCCAGAGCGACGTTGTTGTCCAGGTCCCATTCCCCCAGGGTCAGGTGACCACTGATGACGTCCCTCAGATGATCGTAGAAGTACTTGACCTCGGTGGACAGCAGGCCTCCGCCCAACCGGAACTGGCCAAAGTAGCTGACCTCCCGGGAAATGATCCGTTCTTCCTCCAGGGTGCCCGGCGCCTGAAACGTCGGGCCGACACGCATGCCTTCAAGGAAGGACAGTTCCTCGGGCTCAACGTTGGTGGCCCGGTACCCCCAGTCCGCTCTCTGTTCGAAGGCATCGGGGGTGCGTACCGCCTTGGAAAACACAAACCGCAGAGTCTGGTCGTCTGCCAGTTGGAAGTTGGCTGCGAAGCGGGGAGAGATCACATCATCCATCAGGGCGTTGGAGCGCTCCCAATTGGCCCCGACGTTGAACGTCAGCCACTGAATGGGGGTGTATTCGATGTTGCCGAACAGCCGGGACTGATAATTGGCGCCGCTGCCGTTGAAATAGGTGTCTGATTCGAACCGGTCTTCCCGATAACCGAGGCCCGACACCAGGCGAAGGTTGGGGTTGACGATAAAGGTGTCCTGGATCTCGAATTCGAGCCGGGACTCCTCGATATTCTGGTTGGTGTCGGCGCAGAAAGGGAAGCCCGGCGGGCAGGTGCGCCAGCTCTGGTCACGGTCGAAATTCTGGTAGCTGGCCTGCAGGTGCAGGTAATGGTGTTCAACCGGGGCGTAGTTCCAGCGGGACTGCAGATAGTAATCCCGTACGTCGATGTCTGGGTCGGTGACGGCCCCAAAGTCTTCCCCGATGCGGGTTTTGTCCTCTTCATCAATGCCGTCGGTCACACCGGCGCGCAGATCGAGCGAGTGATCCCCGTTGAAGGTTTTGCGGGCATCGTAACTGAAAAAGTTCAGGCTATAGCCATCATGGACTGGATCACGCCCGGGCGTATCCTCGATGTCCTGATAGTCAAAGCCTTCTTCATCCCGGCGTTCGTAGGACAGCCGCCAGTCATAGGTGTCGGAGATGTGGCCGGTAGAGCCAAAGATGTTCTTATGGCCGCGGCTGCCGTAGGAGCTGTGCAGGTTCACCCCCTGGGTATCCTCTGGCGAACGGGTAATGATATTGATGGTACCCAGGAACGCATTGATGCCATAGGCTGCCGCATTGGGGCCCCGGCTGATTTCGATGCGTTCAATGTTCTCCAGGGCCACCGGCATGGTGTTCCAGTCGACACCCGCCAGGCTGGGCTGGTAGGCAGTGCGGCCGTCGATCAGGACTTGCAGGCGGCGCTGGTCGTAAGCCACGGTGCCATGGTAGCTGGTGACCGGTCGGTTACTGCCGACGAAGCCCACCGTCATGCCAGGCACCAGGCGGAACACCTCCACCAGTTTCAGAATGCCGAGATCGCGGATCAGTTGGCCCTGGATAACGGTCGTGGTGCCGGGGACCCGTGATTTGGGTTGGCGTAACTTGGTGGTGGTAAGTACTTCCGGTACCGGCTCTTCCAGCAAGAAGCCATAGTCTTCGGCAAAGGTGTCGGAGACGTCCAGCGAGGCCATCAGCTCCTTCGACAGGGACTGAGTGGGGATGGCGAACAGGGGGGCCAGCAGAATGGCGGCGAACTGCTTGCTAATGTTCGGCGTAAGAGAGGACATGAGGTAGTCTTGTATGTGTAGCTTGGGATCGGCGGAGATCATAAGGGATTCCCGAAACCTGTAAGATGATAAGTCAGTCACAAACCGGTGTCTGCCCCAATGCCTGACAAATGCTAAAAAAATCTTCCTGTCATTATTCACCAAGGTGACAACTTAAGGAGTCTGTGTAAATGAACTGTTGGGATGTACTGGGTATCGAGCCCACCCGTAACCCCTCTGAGATCGAACGCGCCTATCAACAGCAGGCCAGGTTCGTTGAGGCGGCCGGCGTTCAGGAGCTGGACCAGGCCTACCGGGTGGCCATGGCACAGGCTGGTTGCGAGGTGCCCCAGACGCCATTGGAGGAGGGGCCTTCGTCAGGCAGAGAGCGTAGGGTGGCGGACGAGCCAGCGGAGCGGGAACTGACCGGTGGTGAGCATCAATTGGTGCGGGAAGTGGTGATCCAGGTCCAGGCCCTGTTGAATGATGAGGGGCGCTGTCGCGATGTGGGCATCTGGAAGGCCGTGCTGGCGGATCCTCCCGCCGACCAGCTTCCCATCCGGCAGTCCATCGCTGACAAGCTGGAGGCTCAGTTGCGCCCCATGGCCCGACAGGGTGGCTTGACCACCGAGGTGGCCGAGTTCCTGGGTAACTGGTTCGGCTGGGCTGATGTGGCTGAGGCCGAGTTGCAGGCATCGTCACAAAGCGCGGCACCGGACGCCTCCAGTGCTCGCTCCGAAGGCCTGGAGCGGGCTGAAGAGGGGGACCGGCCACCAATGACCAATTTCTGGCCAGCGGCCATTGGCTGGATTGTGGGCCTGATTATCCTGACCAGCCTGTTCAGCAACATGACCGGTAGTTGAATCTCCGCCGGCTCAGGGGGAATCGTGAGCCTGCTCGATGCGCTGTCGATACCGCTGGGCGAGGATGGCGCCCACGATTACCTGGATCTGGTTGTAACACATGATCGGCAGCACGATCATGCCGAAGCCCGGATGGCCGGAGAACAGTACCTTGGCCATGGGCAGCCCGGAGGCCAGGCTTTTCTTGGAACCGCAAAACACCACGGCCGCTTCGTCTTCCAGGCTCAGTCCAAGCCAGCTGACGATCAGTCTGGCCACCAGGATCAAAAGGCCCAGCAGCAGGCCGCAGAGCCCAATGGCCAGCAGGATGGCGCTTACCGGCAACTTGTCCCACAGCCCGCTCACTACCGAGTGGGAAAAGGCCGAATAGACGATCAGCCAGATCACGCACTGATCGTAGCGGGATGCCAGCGTCTCGTGCCGTGCCAGCCACCCGCCCAGCCAGGGGCGCAGGCCGTGGCCCACGGCAAATGGCAACAGCAGCTGCAGCACAATGTCCTGTAGTGCCTCCAGCACCGAGAACTCGCTGGCGCTGGTGGTGCTCACCAGGACGATCAGCAGAAACGGGGTCAGCATCATGCCGAAGACGTTGGAGGCCGCCGCGCTGCATATCGCTGCGGGCACGTTGCCCCGGGCCATGGCGGTGTAGGCGATGGACGACGACACCGCCGACGGCAGTACCCCCAAGTACAGAAACCCCAGGCCGAGGTCCCGGGGGATCCAGTGGGGCGCCAGCTGGTTGATCGGTAAAACCACCAACGGGAAGAATACAAAGGTGAGGAAGGTGATCACCAGGTGCAGACGCCAATGGCTGGCCCCGGCAATCACCTGATCCCGGGACAGCGCGGCGCCATGAAGAAAAAACAGCAGCGCCACCGCCAGCGTGCCCAGATCCGCCAGCCACAGGGCGGCACTGTCTCGTACCGGCCAGAATGAAGCCAAGACGATGGCTCCGAGCAGCAGCAGGGTGAAGCGATCAATCTTCCATCCCATGGTCCGGTTCCGGTCAATCCTTTGATTGCAGAGCATCCAGACAGGGCTGGAGCAGCGCCTTGGCCTGATGGGCAGCCTGCTCGGGGGCCTGGCGCCGAATGGCCGCCAACAGCAACTCGTGCGCCGCCTGGGTTGGCTCCGGTAGCTCGGCATCCATTTCGGTACGCTCAATGGTGCGGGTGATGGCCTGGGCAAAGTAGCCATACAGCTCAATCAGCGCGGAGTTGTGGGACGCCTGCACCACGGCGTGATGGAAATCGTTGTCGTGCTCAATCCGGGCAGGGATGTCGTCACCTGCCTGGGCACGTCTGTCCAGGGCGTCGGACATGGCCTGAAGCTCCTCTGGCGTGCGGCGACTGGCAGCCAGGCCAGCGGCTTCGGACTCCAGCATCTGGCGCACCTCCAGTTGGTCCTGCAACCGGGCGCGCTCGATCCGCCGCATTGTCTCACCAGCATCCCGGGTGGCCCGAACATAGGTGCCATCGCCTTGCCGCGTTTCCAGCATGCCCACGTGGACAAGGACGCGGACTGCTTCCCGTACCGTATTGCGACTGACCCCCAGGGCTTGGGAGAGCTCCGCTTCCACCGGCAGGCGGTCGCCAACCCGCCATTGACCACCCTCGATGGCGGAGCGAAGGGATTCGAGGGCGGTGTCGACCAGGGAGCCTTTGGAAATGCGTGCCAGTGTCATAGCCTTAAATGGTCCTAAATGCCGATGATCTTATCATCCTATGAATTATACGGCGCCTCCCCGTCACGACACAAATGTCGTTTCAAGCCTGGTGGCTGATCCGGTCACCGAGTGGTTGGGACGGGGTTTCGGACGCCGACGCCTGTCTTGGCCCGGTTCAGGCTGTAAGTCCTTCAAGGACGCTGCCACTGCTCAACGCGATGCTCGCTCAGGTTCGTACTCCAGACCGTGCCGTCGCGGTCCACCGCAACCGCGAGCTCCGTGTGGCCGCCATTCCTCGGCTCCCTGCCAAATGCTGTCAGGAACGTGCCAGCGGCGTCGAACTTCTGGATGCGGTCATTGTAGAAATCGACAACGAAGACCTCCCCCTCCGGTCCCACGGCAATGGAGGTGACGGTGGCAAACCAGCCGTTGAAGGGGCCATGGATGTTCAGCGCCAATGGACCGCCCCACTTGCGGACGATAACACCCTCCGGGCCGAAGTGTTGTACGCGGTCGTTGTAGCCATCCGCCACGTAGAAGCCCTCCTTGCTCGAAAGTGCAACGTCCGTGGGGTAGTTGAACTGTCCGGCCCGGTAGCCTTGCCCCTGCCACTGTCGAATCAGGGTCCCGTCACTGGTCAGGTGGACGATCCGTTGGCCGTAGCTGTCCGCGACCAGTACGGAGCCATCGGGGTATACTCCGACGCCGCCGGGGCTGTCGAAGCCGTCCGGAGGCGCGAGCTGATCCAGCAGCCTGCCGGAGAGGCTGAAAACATGGACCACGTCCCTGAAAAAATCGGGGACATACAGATGCCCATCGGCAATGGCCAGGTTCATTGGTCGGCCCAGAACCTGTTCGCCGAACGACCGTCGGAAGCGGCCCTGCTTGTCGAAGACCTGGATACGGCTATTGCGGGCGTCTGCTACAAACACCTCGTCGCCGGTCACGGCAATGCCGGTGGGGTCTCGGAACTGGCCGGGCGCCTCTCCCGGGCTGCCCCAACTGGCAACCAGAATGTATGGCGGCTCTCGCTCCCAGTTCAGGGCGCCGCAACCGGCCAATGTCAGGACAAGGCCGACGAGCATAAGGCGGTAAAACGGGCGCTGAATCACAGCCTCGTTCCTCCCTAGAAGTTGCGTCGGAAGCCGATCCGCCACACGCTGTCGTCGGTGATGGCGTCGCCATGGGGGTCGTCAATCATCGGCAGTTGGACCGAGGTTTCCACCACCCAGCGACGGCTGACGTACTGCAGGCCCGGGGCGATTAGCCACTGCAGGCCGCCGGAGTCGGTTATTTGCCCCGCCAGCTCGTCCCGCTCCCGGTGCACCAGGTTGAATTCCAGCAGCGCATAGCCGAACGCGGGTGTGCCGGATACCCCCGTGAGACTGGCGGGCCAGAGACGGTACTGCAGGGAGCCGTCCAGTTGGAGTTCGTCACCGGCCGCATAGCCGTCGTGTCGGCCGTTCTCGCGACGGAGGAACTGGCCGTCGAGTTGATAGTCAAGGGTCTGGTAAGTGGCCACCACCCCCAGGAAACCGTCCCAGGCGCCGTCGCCGGCTTGCAGTGGCCGGGGCAGCTCGCCAAGCCGATCCCGGTCGTTATCGTCGCCGGTGGGAGCGGTGACGCCGATAAAGGGTGCGACACGGAAGGTGGCGCCAGTGAAGTCCTCGGCAAACAACGTGTAGCGGGCAAACACACTGGCATCGCCGAAGCCCTCGGTTTCCCGGGTCACTCGGCCGGACGGCGTGGTGACGTCGAGCGATTTCTGGAAGAAGTAGGGGACGGTGGCAAACAGCGCCAGGTTCGGATGGACCCCGTAACCCAGGGCATTGCCCAACGCCCGAACCGACACCTCGCGCTTCAGGGCGCCATCATCCGAACGATCGCGGATCATGCCCTGGGAACGCCAGATGAACTCGCCCTGGGCGACGGGCAGGGCGGTGTTGAAGGTGTTAGGAGCGCTCGTGGCTGTAATGGGGGACACTACCAGGGCCCAGATCAACAAGTGAAAGGGGCGGTTACTGCTCATCGTCACCTCCGGATCCGTCATCCAGTTGAGTGAACGACTCCAGGGTGAATCCCGCCTCTTTCACCGCCTGGCGGGCCCGGGCCTCGCTGAGGTGCTCTCCGTCTGCCAGCGTCACACGTACCCGCCCCAAGGCAATGTCCACCTGTATCGACTCGACCCCGCCGATTTGGTAAAGCCGTTTCTCAATGCCATAGGAACAGTAGGGGCAGGCCAGCCCCTGCACCCCCAAGGTGTAGCGTGGGCCAGCCAGGACAGCGCTGATTTGAAGCATCAGTATCAGTCCGAGAACAGTTCGGTCCATCATATCGCCATACCTGCCGGGAAGCCTTTGGTTAGGTATACAACCTGGTGCTGGTGCCAGGTCAAGCACCGGTGGGTTAGCGCAGGAAAGGTCCCGGCCCGCCAGTGCTACCGGGAATCGGCGTGTTGACGGTTGCGCCACATGGCGGAGATCGTCAGGGCAATGAAAAACGCCAGCGCCGGGAACAGCACATAGTCAAGGTAGCCCGTCAGTGACGCCAAACCGAACGCGCCGAGCAGGATCACCAGAACCGGCGTAAAGCAGCATAATGCCGTGATGATGGCTCCAATTATGCTTATGCGCCGAAGGCTTGCTGGGTTGCTCATGATCACTGCCGCACCGTCACCGGGGTGCATTCTGGTAACAGTGTAGACGCTCAGCCGGCACCTGGTTGACCGTAATCGTTGGGAGAAGGTTAAGGGGGCGGATAGCACCGCCCCGGGGGCTCCCTAGGCCGACGTGGGCAGGAACTCAAAATCTTTCGGGTTCACCGCGCGCGTGGCATGGCGGTAAACGAAGGTGAAACCGGGCCAGTTGATGGTGTTCTTGCCGTTCTCGTCCCGGTACCAGGAGGTACAGCCGGCATCCCACACACTGCCTTCCAGCCGTTCTTGAACGTTGTCTGCATAGCGACGCTGACGATCGGATTTGACGTTCATGGCACCAGACTGTGATTGCTGAAGGGTCTTTAGGCAATCCATCACATAGTTCACCTGGGACTCCAGCATGTAAACGATGGAGTTGTGGCCCAGGTTGGTGTTGGGGCCATACAACATGAACATGTTCGGGAAGCCGGATACGCAAATGCCCTTGTAGGCCTCGGCGCCATTTTGCCAGGCTTCGTTCAGCCCCTGGCCCTGCAGGCCGGTAATGGTTATCGGCGACAGGAACTGGGTGGCCTTGAAACCGGTGCCGTAGATGATGGCGTCCACTTCGTGGCGCTGACCGTCGGCGGTGACCACGGCGTTTTCCTCGATTCGTTCGATGCCATCGGTGATCAGGTCCAGGTGATCCTGGTCGATGGCGGGATACCAATCGTTGGAGATCAGGATCCGTTTACAGCCAATCTTGTAGTCCGGAATCAGCTTCTTGCGCTTCTCCGGGTCACGTACCTTGCGCCTGGCCTCCCAGCGGGCCTGCAGCGCCAGCAGCTCCAGCACCGAACCGAAGCGGGTAAAGGCCAGTGCCCGGCTTTCGTTTTTCCAGTAGATCAACGAGCGGTACAGGCGGTCGTGCACCGGCAGCTTCTTGAACAGCCACTGTTCCCAGGACTTGAACGGCCGGTCCGCCTTGGGTACCACCCAGGCGCCGGATCTCTGGAAGAGCTTCAGGCTTTTGACCTTGGGCACTATCTGGGGCACGAACTGGATGGCACTGGCACCGGTGCCGATGACGGCGACGGATTTGCCAGTCAGGTTGTAGTTGTGATCCCAGCGCGCGGAGTGAAAGACCTTGCCCTTGAAGGTGTTCATGCCCGGAATCGACGGGTAGGCCGGCTGGTTCAACTGGCCCGTGGCGGTGACCAGAACCTGGGCTTGCAGCGTCTCACCGTCGGCGGTTTCGATGCCCCACAGGTGGCTGTCGTCGTTGTAGCTGGCCTTCACCACTTCTTTGTTGAAGCGGATATGGGATTGCAGACCGTATTTCTCGACGCAG
Source organism: Marinobacter sp. (assembly GCF_033722735.1). Lineage (GTDB taxonomy): Bacteria > Pseudomonadota > Gammaproteobacteria > Pseudomonadales > Oleiphilaceae > Marinobacter. The sequence continues at coordinate 59,909 of NZ_JAWVYN010000005.1, read as the reverse complement.
CCTTCCATGTAGCCCTTGATCTCCTGCTGCCGCCCGAACTTGCGGGTCCAGTCGTGCTTGGGTTCGAAGGAGTAGGAATAGAGGTGTGACTGCACGTCACAGGCCGCGCCCGGGTAGGTGTTGTCCCGCCAGGTGCCGCCAACGCCGTCGGCCTTTTCCAGCATGACGAAATTGTCCATCCCGGCCTTCTTCAGCTGGATAGCCATGCACAGGCCGCCGAAACCGGTGCCAATGATCACCACGCGGGCGGCGGAGGTTGTGTTGTCGGTCATTCCCTAAAACTCCATCAAACTGGGTCGATTTTTAAGGGAGTATAAGGTTCCAGGCCGCCAGTCTGCATGACATGTCGGGACAAAAAATCAATAATAGAGGCCAACCGGATCGGTAATGCAGGTAACTCTCAAGGCCCCCAGTGGCTCAGTAAATCGGCGAATTAACCAGGCGGGACAGTCAATGGCGAACTGGCAGTTTGCTCGCAGCATCACCAGCATGCGCCTGATGGCGGAGCTGGCGGAATCCCACGGTCTGGGGCTGGCGGACAGCCTCCGGGATACCGGCGTAGCGGCCACCGATCTGGACAATCCCGAGGCCGTGATCTCCGCGCACCAGGAGCTCCAGATGATCCGTAACCTGGTGGACGGGTTGGGCGATGTGCCCGGCCTGGGCCTGGAGGCAGGCGCTCGCTACCATTTCACCTCGTTCGGGGCCCTGGGGTTTGCCCTGGTCAGCAGCCCAACGCTGCGGGATGCGCTCGATGTGGCGCTGGGCTATTTCAAACTCACCTTTGCTTTTACCGAATTCCAGGTTTCCGATGCCGGCGATGAAACCCTGATTCGGGTTGATGATGCCGGATTGCCCATGGAGCTCCGGCGGTTCATCCTTGAGCGGGATATGCGGGCCCTGGTCACGGTGCAACAAGACCTGTTTCCCGGTGTGGAAATCCTCAGACGGGCCACGTTCTCCTTTGCCGATCCCGGTTATGGCCACCTGTATGAGGACGTACTCAGTGTCCGCCCGGAATTCGAGGCGCGGTGCAACCTGGCTGTGCTGGACCGCGGCCAGTTGCTGATGCCGTTGCCCCAGGCCAATCCGCTGGCGCAAAAGGTGGCCATTGAGCAGTGCCGGCAAATGCTGGACGTGCGCATGGCCCGCACCCGGTTCTCGGCCACGGTCAGGGATCTGCTCGCCCAGGAGTTGGGGCAGCAAGGGGAAATGGAGGCTGTCGCCAGCGCTCTGAACACCAGTGTGCGAACCCTCAGGCGAAGGCTCGCCCAGGAGGGTACCGGCTACAGAGAGTTGCGGGACGAAGTCCGGCAGACCCTGGCGGCGGAGCTGTTGGGCCACTCCTATCTGTCCGTCGCGCAGATCGCCGATCGTCTCGGTTATGCCGAGCCAACCTCCTTCATCAACGCCTGCAAGCGCTGGTACGGGCTGACGCCCCTGAGGTTTCGCAGGCAGGCAACGGGGAAGGCTGCTCCCTCCGGCGTTTTACGGGCCGGCCATTGAGTCGCAACAGCGCCGCCCCGAGCAGGGCGTTGTCCAGATCGTGCTGGAGGCGTGAATAGCCCGGGAGCAGAGGCGCCCGGCATGTGACCGCCGCCTGAAGGAACCCAACGCAGGGGCGGTACCGAGATATTCAGAGGCCCCCTAAACCCCAAAGGGGTAGGTATCAGGCATGCCTTTCAGGGACTCCGTCGCCAGGGGCGTCACAGCGCTGGTCTGGTCAAGCCAGATGTATTCGTCAAACTGTTTGGGCAACTGCGCCTCGAAGTAATGGCTCTGGCGCTCGGTTTCGGGGCGGTAGATCACGCCGATGGCCCGCTCCAGGTGGCGGGTGCTGAGCCCGTTCACCAGTATGCCGTCACCGCCACGTAGCGGAAGCAGGAAATGGGCGACCCCGGTCTTGTGGCACAGCGATTCATAACTTCCTTTAATTGATGGTTTTAACTCTTTGATTTCAATCGGGCAATCCCAGTCTGACGCGGCCGCCACGGTGCCAGTGTCAGTGCCAAACCCAATGCTGTAAGCTCGGCTACCGAAGCGCGCCCGGCACAGCCGGCCGATGTTGAACTCATCCCGGAGTGACATCTCCGTGGCTGCGGAGTCACCCACGTGGGAGTTGTGGGCCCAGACGATGGCGCGGCTGTTCTCGCCGTAGTGTTTGAGCAGGTGCTCCAGGGTTTCGAACATGTGAGTATCGCGAATGTTCCAGGCACTGCGCGAGCCGTAGAACATGGTTCGGTAATACTCTTCCGCATTCGCCACCAGTCTCGCATTCTGTATCGTATTCAGGAACCGTTCGCTGTCGTGTTCCGCGTAGGTCCGGTGGCGAACCTGAAGGTCCCGCAGCATTTCCAGTACCGGCTTTTCACAGGTCTCATAGTTGGGGTTGAGCGCGGCCTTGCCATAGTCGCCCGGGTTGGCCCGGAATGGGGCCAGGCAACTGTAGCGTTGACGGGCGATGGTGGCGGTGTCCGGATCCACGTCATCGAGATACTCGAGGATGGCACGGATGGAGTTGTACATGCTGTAGAGGTCCAGGCCGTGAAACGCCACCCGCTCCGAGGCCGGCAGCAAGGCATTGTGGGCCCGCAACCAGTCTACAAAGCCGCGAACCTCCTCATTGCGCCACATCCAGGTCGGAAAGCGCGCGAATGCGGTCCATTCGGACGGCGGATACTCGGCATGACGAACATAGTGATCGACCCTGGCGGCATCGGGCCAGTCGCCCTCAATGGTGACGAAGCTGAACCCCTTGCGCTCGATGAGCGCCCGGGTAATACGCTGACGCGCAAGATAAAACTCCGAAGTGCCATGGCTGGCTTCGCCGATCAGCACCACCCGGGCATCGCCAATGCGCTCCATCAGGGCGTCGAGGGGCATGTCTTCAACCCGGTCGAAGGGCGTGGCCTGCTGGCGGATCCGGTCGGTCAGGTTGGTTTCCCGGTCATTCAGTACCCAGCGGCCGAAGGGGGTACGGCTACTGAGGCCGTCGTCGTGACCGTCAAACTCCCCGTGCAGGGCGTGGAAGGCGATGTCGGCAATGTCGTCGGAACGGAATTCGGTTTCGGACACCCGGGTCACCCGGACCAGCTCCTGCACCAGGGCATCCTTGCCCAGCGGGATGACCATTCGACCACCAACCTTCAGCTGGTGGAGCAGGGCCTCCGGCGGCCGGGTTCCGCCTGCCGTTACCACGATGGCATCAAACGGGGCCTGGTCGGGGCAGCCCAGGCTGCTGTCGCCCACGCGCACCTCAACGTTGTCCACGCCCTCGTTGGCGAGCGCTTGCCGGGCCTCCTCCGCCAGTTCCGGAATACGTTCGATGCTGTACACTTCGCTGGCCAGACAACCGAGGATGGCCGCCTGGTAGCCCGACCCGGTCCCCACGTCCAGCACCCGCTCCGAGCCGGTCAGGTTGAGGGCGTCCACCATCATGGCGATCACATAGGGCTGGGCCAGAGTATGGCCAGCCTTGATGACCATGGGAGCATCGTCGTAGGCGAACTGCCTCACTTCCGGAGGAACAAAAGATTCCCGATGGATCCTGCGAATCGCATCCAGCACCGAGGGGGTGGTGATTCCGCGGTGTTTGATCTGAAACTCAATCATTGCGTCGCGGCGTTGCGCAAGATCGTCCTCAGACAGTTTGTGGCTTCCTCCCATGGCGCGGATGCCCCCTTTCGATCAGACGTGAGAAAGCAGCCTTGAATGCAAGAGGCTGGCGACGGCGCTTATTGACCGCAGTCAGCAACGCCAACCTGATGAGAGATTCAGAGGCCCCATTACGCATACTAGCGGTTAAAGCATAGTATCCGTTGGAGGCGGGATAAAGTGAACGTCAGTGCAAATCGTATCGCGGGATATGGGCGGCGGCCAGGGAGCCCCTGATTCACTCAGATTCGCTTCTGCGTGATCTAGAAACCCACAGATGTAAGGCGCAGTTCGCAGCCAATGGCCATCGCCTTTGGCGACGATCTTGAGCCCTCCCTGAAATAAGCCATGGGCAAGTGCGTGAGGTAGGCCATGGATGAGTATCCGGCACTAAACTCATCGATGGACAGGGGGGATACTCGGTTTGCGCAACTGACGGAGGATCCAGCTTGACCGGAATGCGATGTCCCGGCGACGGGCCGCCCGTGTCAACGGAATCCGCAGCGACGCACAGAGGACTCCGACCTGTTCCCAGTATAGGGCGAAGTGTGATGTCGAAGGCAGGCGATCACATCCTGAGCAGGGCGGATCCCCAGGTGAAGCCGCCGCCGAAGGCTTCCAGCAAGACCACGTCATTGGGCTTGATGCGACCATCGCGTACTGCCACGTCCAGCGCCAGGGGAATGGACGCCGCGGAGGTGTTGCCGTGTTCGTTGACCGTCACCACCACCTGGTCCATGGACATATCCAGCTTCTTGGCGGTGGCGGCGATGATTCGCAGGTTGGCCTGGTGGGGGACCAGCCAGTCGATGTCGGATTTCTGCATTTGGTTGGCATCCAGGGTCTCGTCCACGATCTTGCCCAGGGTATTGACCGCCACCTTGAAGACTTCATTCCCCTTCATCTCCACGAAGCCCTGACCGGCCTTGAGCTGCTCCGGCTTGTCGGCGATGCCGCAAGGCACGTGCAGCAGTTCCTCGTACTGGCCGTCGGCATGGAGGTGGGTGGAGAGGATCCCGGTTTCCTCATTGGCCTCCAGCACCACCGCACCGGCGCCGTCGCCAAACAGCACGCAGGTGCCGCGGTCTTCCCAGTTGACGATGCGGGAGAAAACCTCGGCGCCAACCACCAGTGCCTTCTTGCTGCTGCCGGATTTGATGAACTTGTCGGCCGTTCCCAGGGCGTACACGAAGCCACTGCACACCGCCTGGATGTCGAAGGCCGGGCAGCCGTGAATGCCCAGGTGGGCCTGGAGAATACAGGCGCAGCTGGGGAAGATCTTGTCCGGGGTGGAGGTGGCAAAGACAATCAGGTCAATGTCCTGCGCCGAAACGCCCGCCGCCTCGATGGCCCGCAGCGCCGCCTGTTCCGCCAGGTCGACCGTGGTCTGGCCGTCCCGGGCGATATGGCGCCGCTCGATGCCGGTACGCTCACGGATCCACTGGTCGGTTGTGTCCACCATCTTCTCGAGATCTTTATTGGTCACGACGTTGTCAGGCAGGTAGGATCCTGTACCAGCAATTCGGGCGTAAATCATGGAGCGTTCCCTAAGGCGTGTTGGCTCGTGTCAATGTTTTGTTAGGCCTCCATCCTATACCCAAGTGTGTGGGTAGGGTTATTAGCGGTTTGTCGATCATGGCGGGGTAAAAGTTCCCGCCGAAACGCCGCAGGTTCTTGAAGCGCTCCCGATTTCTGGCCAGTATGCAGCGATACCGAATCGACTCCCATTTCATTCAGAGGAAGCCCAGGTGATTCACGATCAAGTCAAAGACTATTACGGCCGGGTACTGCAGAAATCCGATGACCTCCAGACCAATGCCTGCTGCACCGATGCCGGCATGCCCAAGTACCTGAAACAGGTGATCGGCAAGATTCATGATGAGGTCCTGACCCGTTATTACGGTTGTGGCCTGGTGGCGCCGGAACAGCTGGAAGGCATGCGGATTCTGGACCTGGGCTCGGGTTCTGGCCGTGACGTCTATGCGCTGTCTGCGCTGGTGGGCGAGAGCGGCGAGGTGGTCGGTGTCGACATGACCGACGAGCAGCTGGAGGTGGCGCGCCGCCACGTGGACTACCATGCCAAGGCCTTCGGCTTTGCCAGGCCCAATGTGCGTTTCCTCAAGGGCTACATCGAGAAACTTGATGAACTGGACCTGGAGCCGGGCAGCTTCGACATCATTGTCTCCAACTGTGTCATCAACCTGAGTCCGGACAAGCTGGCGGTGCTTCGCCACGCCTACAACCTGCTCAAGCCCGGTGGTGAAATGTACTTCTCCGATGTCTATGCTGACCGCCGTATTCCCCAGCAACTGGCGGACGACCCGGTGCTCTACGGCGAATGCCTGAGCGGCGCGCTGTACTGGAACGATTTCGAGAATATGGCCAAGACCGCCGGCTTTGCCGACCCCCGGCTGGTGGAGGACTCGCCGATCACCATCAATAACGACGAGCAGGCTGCCAAGACCGGTCCGATCCGATTCTTCTCGGCGACCTATCGGCTGTTCAAGCTGGATGGCCTGGAGCCCGCCTGTGAAGACTATGGCCAGGCGGTGATCTATCGTGGCACGGTGGCCAACCAGGCCCATGAGTTCATCCTGGACAAGCATCACCATATCCCCAAGGGCAAGGTGTTCCCGGTGTGCGGCAACACCTACCGCATGCTGCACGAGACGCGGTTCCAGGCACATTTCGAGTTCATTGGCGACTGGAGCACCCATTACGGTATCTTTGAGGGGTGCGGCTCAGCCCTTCCGTTCGATCCGGGAGTGACGCGTGACGGCTCGCCGGACAACGTCGGCAGTTGCTGCTAGCGTCTCGGCGAATGAAGCCGAGGGAACACCGAGCCTCTCGGTATTTTGGTAAAGGATGAGACGTGTTAAGCGCTCATATTGACAGCCCTTCGAACCGTGCCCGGAAGGCCCCGTTTATTACATCAGGATTGGGAGTAGCTTAAATGCGATTTTTCTACGGTGTGGCCACCACGCTCGCCGCTTTGGGAATCGCCGGTTTCGGCTTCATTCAGAGTGGCGCGTACAACGTAGCGGCAAGCGAAAGCCATTTCGCTCTTGTCAACCGGGTGATGCACCAGGCCATGCATAACTCCGTGGAGACGCGGACGGATGAAATCACGGTCCCGGCCAATCTGGCGGATGCCGACATGATCAAAAAGGGAGCGCGGGCTTACGATGCGCTTTGTTCCGCTTGTCACCTCAAGCCGGGTCAGTCGGAAAGCCTTATTCGGAAGGGGCTCAATCCAACCCCGCCCAGGCTAACCAAGGCTGGCCACTGGGGACCGGCCGGGCAGTTCTGGATCATTAAGCATGGCATCAAAATGACCGGAATGCCCGCCTGGGGCGGTTCCCACAGCGATCAGGAGCTTTGGGAACTGACTGCGTTCCTGCAGCAGTTGCCCGAGCTTTCGACTGAGCAATACGCTGCCCTGGTCAATCCGCCTGCCGCGGGTGAGATCATGCACGATGATGGGCACGCTCACGATCATGGCAACATGCAGTCCATGTCGGAGCCGCCGGAAACGCACCCCACTGCTGAAGTGGTTGCCGAAGACGACCATTACGCTGACGGCCATACCCATTAGCCTCCTTTGCTTGGTGGCGGCCGTGTACGGCACCGTCGCCAAGGCCCATTCCCTGGCCAGGCATTCATTGGTCTGGGTCTGACAGTAGCGAGGCCAGCTGCGCCCGTCCACGGCGGTTGGTCTCAAGCAGCTTGTCCCAGTCTTCCCGGTGAGCGACCTGTTCCTCCAGCAGGGCCTCGTCGACCGCTCGGAAGTTGCGAACCAGTTCGATGGCGGTGGACTCCGGCACGCCAAGCTGCATGAAGGTCAGTTTCGCGCTCTTCAGGGCGGATTCGAAGGTTTCCCGGACCACCAGTTCGACGCCCCTGGCCCTTAACTCGAAGGCATGAAAGCGATCCCGGGCTCGGGCAATGATGGCCACGTTGGGGAAGTGACTGCGCACCAGGTCCACCACTTTGAGGGCATCCTCGGCATGGTCGATGGCCAGCACAAGAACCTTGGCACGCTCCAGGCCCGCGTTCTGCAGGAGATCGAGTCGGGTTACGTCGCCAAAGAACACTTCGTTGCCATAACGACGGAGCAGCTTGATCTCGTCTGGGTTGGAATCGAGGGCGGTGAAGGCGATCCTTCGTGCCACCAGCATGCGCGCCGTGATCTGGCCGAAACGGCCCAGACCGGCAATGACCACTTCCGGGTGCTCGCTCGGTGTGGCCTCCTCCTCGGGCAATGCCTCGGTGGCTGTTTTGTCGGGTGAGGGCAGCAGGGTGGTGGCGAGTTTCAGTAACAGCGGCGTGCTGGCCATGGAGAGCGCCACCACCAGATTCAGTCGCCCGGCGGTATCCGCATCCACCAGACCCAGACCCTTGGCCTGGGTCAGCAGGACAAACGCAAACTCGCCGCCCTGACTCAGCAGGATGCCGAACTTCACCGTACTGCTCCAGGGGACCTTGCGTACCAGGCCTATGGCCATCAGCACCGCGGCCTTCACCGCCAGCAGGATAAACAGGTACAGGACGATGGTGAACGGAGAGTCCAGCAAAAGTCGCAGATCCATGGTCATGCCGATGGCCAGGAAGAAAAGCCCCAGCAGCAGTCCCTTGAAGGGCTGGATGTCGGTCTCAAGCTGTTCCCGGTAAGGGGAGTTGGCCAGCAGCACGCCTGCCACAAAGGCACCCAGCCCCATGGACAACCCCAGGTAGCCCATGAGTCCGGCGGCGCCGAGCACCAGCAACAGGGCGCTGGCGGTCATGACATCCCGATTGCGCAGTTTGGCGAGCCAGCCGAGCCAGGGGTTCAGCAGGTAACGGCCGGCAAAGCCCATGGCGATCAATGCCCCCAGGCCAGCGAGTAGTTGCGGGCTGTTGCCGTCGGCCTGGGTGCCGGCCAGCAGGGGCAGCAGCAGAATGATGGGAATCACCGCCAGATCCTGGAACAACAGGATGGAAAAACCGGCCCGCCCCTGAGGTGTGCCCAACTGGTTGGTTTCCACCAGCATCTGGATGACGAAGGCGGTGGAGGACAAGGCCAGGGTGGCGCCTATCGCCAGGCTCTGGTTTACCGAGAATCCCAGGGACCAGAATGCCGCTGCCAGCCCGGCTGAGCTCAGGAGCACCTGGCTCGCTCCCAGTCCCACGAGCCGGTTGCGTTGCGCCCACAGGTGAGCTGGTTCCAGTTCCAGGCCCACCAGGAACAGCATGAGCACCACGCCCAGTTCGGCAAAATGCAGCACCGATTCGGCACCGCTGATCAAGCCAAGGCCCAGGGGGCCAACCGCGATGCCGGCCACCAGGTAGCCCAGGATGCTGCCAAGGCCTATACGCTGAAAAATGGGGAGCAGGACAAGGGTGGCCGCCAGCAGGACCAGAGCCTGCGCAAAGAAATGTTCCACTGTGTCTCCTTAGAAGCCTCGGCTTAACTCCCGGATCGGCTCTGACCGCCCCGAAGGGCACGTCCTGAAGACTATATCTGCGGGGTTGCGGCTTTAGCCGAGGACGACGGCCATAAGCTGCAAGCCGCGTCGGTGTGCCGCATCATTTGCATAAACAGCCTGCAGAATGTGGAGAGACGATCCAGGAGTTAATCAGAGGCTCCCTCACTGCATGAGCGGCTATTCGGGTAGAGGAATAAACTCTTTGTCGTCTCCGGGCACCTTCTCGAATCGCCCGTCTTTCCAGTCCTGCTTGGCCTGTTCGATGCGTTCTTTCCGGCTGGACACGAAATTCCACTCGATATACCGCTTATCGAAGGGCTCGCCGCCAATGATCGCCAGTCGGGTTTCCCTGACGGCTTCCACCACGACACCGTGCTGATCGGACAGGACCGCCATGGCATGCTCAGGGATATCGGTGTCCATGGCCTTCAACGCGCCCTTGGCGACATACACAGCTCGTTCGGGGGCGTTGGGCAGGGTGAGGCGTTGTCCTGGCTGCAACCAGGCTTCCACATACAGAGTGTCGGCAAACACCTTGACCGGCGAGGTCTGGCCATAGGCGCTTCCCATCATCACCCGAACCGGTATGCCATCTACCTCGGTGGCCGGAACCTCATCTTCCGGGTAATGGTAGAACGCCGGTTCAATCTCCTCCTGCGCTTCTGGCAGGGCTAGCCACAGCTGCAGACCGTGCAGGACGTGGTCCGTTTGGGTGATGGCTGGACGTTCCCGCTCCGAGTGTACAATGCCCCGTCCGGCCACCATCAGGTTGATGTCGCCGGGGCGTATGGCCTGCAGGCTGCCGAGGGAGTCCCGGTGCAGGATTTCACCTTCAAACAGATAGGTTACCGTGGCGATGCCGATGTGCGGATGAGGTCGAACGTTAATGCCTGTGCCGGCGGCAAAGTGCGCAGGCCCCATATGGTCAAAGAATATCCAGGGACCGACCATTTTCCGGCGGGCGGTGGGCAGCAAACGCCGAACGGAGAATCCGCCCAGGTCGCGGTCTTTGGGTTGGAGCAGCAGTTCTACGGCACCGCATTCCTCCGTACACTGACACTCCAGTTCGATTTCGCTGGCGAGGTTGCTCATGGTAACTCCTCGAACTAATGGGTTATAGACCTTGAAAGCTTAGGTTTATTTGTACTGAATATAGCCCAGCCTGGGATCATCGGACTAATCGAACAGCCAACTGGCTATGAGCCGGACCACTCTGGGCATAATCAGGAAGACAACCAGTGCCACAATGGTTGCCGCCACCAGACCATGGCGCACGCCCCATATGTCCAGGGCCGGAACCAGCTCAAAGACCGGGCCTAGTAGCCAGGGGACCAGCATCGTCAGGGGCCAGATAACCGCCGTGGTAATCAGCCACTGTTTCCACCGGGTTGGCTGTTTGGTGCGGGAGCTGCTGACCCACGCCGCGTGGTCCCCGGGATGGCGGAAAAGTCATGGGGCCTGCGTAATCGAGCAGCAGGAACGGGCTGACTGTTTTTGCGCCCAACAGATCGTAGGAGAACAGGGTGGAGACGGGAAAGCCGTTGCCTACCCAGTAGCCCTTGGGCGGACTGTAGGTCGCCAGTATTTTCTTCACGGTGGGCCTCCTTGTGTTTGGGGATGTTGCGCGCGTTCTTACAGGTTAGGTGTGGCGCTGTGGTCTGAGTAGTCACTAAAACTTATACTCAGAGTTCTATTTATAGGACGATGAGCTGTGCAGGACCTGAACGATCTCTATTACTTCGTGCAGGTAGTCGATCACGGTGGTTTCGCTCTGGCCGGACGCGCCCTGAGGGTGCCGAAATCCAAGCTCAGTCGCAGGATTGCAATACTGGATGACCGATTGGACACCCGCCTGATCAACCGCTTGACCCGGCGGTTTACGGTGACCGAACTGGGCTAGGACTATTACCGACATTGCCGGGCAATGCTGGTGAAAGCGGAGGCCGCACAGGAGGTGACCGATCGGCCTCGGGCGGAGCCTCGGGGCTGTGTTGCCGGATTAGTTCACATCACAAAGCCAGAACGCCAGCCGACGAGCCTGACTTGCCCGCTGTTTCCGATCCCTTAATTCAACGGGTTTGATGCCGTAATGTCCTAAAGTGTTTATCGACTGTCCTTTTAAGTGATGGGCAATACCCGTTCCAACTCGTTAATGTGTAAGTAATGCAACTTTCCTGGTGCCAACCGGCATCACCCAGCGGCGAGCAACGCGGTACAGCATGATAACTGACAATAACCCAGGATCGCTCCAGGATGGCGGCGACCATTCCGGAGGGATGGTCCTGGCAGGGCTGATTCAGCACCTGCTGATTGTTGCCGAAAAGCACGGGGTGTCCCGCGATTCCCTGTTGGCCGAGATGAAAGCCAGGCCTGAGGAGCTGGCGGACCCAAACCAGTTGATTCCCGCCCGTTATCTGGAACGGCTGATGACCGCGGGACTGGCCTTCACCCAGGACGAACTCCTCGGCTTGCATCTTTCCCAATACTCCAGGCCCGAAGGGTTTGGCGTCGCCGGCTACATCCTTCAGGCCTGCAGCAGCGTTCGCGAAATCATCGAGATGTGTATTCGTTATGAGCATCTCGTCAGCAGCATGGGACGCACTTCACTCCACTACGAACCCGGGATGGCGCTCTGGGCCTGGGACATCAGCACCGATAACGACCTCTTTCGTTGGCAGGCCGTCGATTTCCTGATGGGGTCGCTGACCGCCATCGCCCGAATGCTGCCATCGGCGCCTGCCGACGGATTCCTGAGCCATGTGCAGATACGGCATCCACCGCCTGATTCGGCCAGCCAGGTTGAAGAGTACCAGCGCATTTTCGGATGCCCTGTTCGCTTCAACCAGAAGCTCAACGCTTTGGTGATTCCCCTGGACGGCCTGAACGTACCGCTGGTGAATTCAAATGCCGCCATGCGGGAGGCCCTGGAGACTCATGCGCGCTTCCTGGAGCGAAAGAATGACTGCGTTGACTTTGTGGAGCGGGCGCGTTCGAAGCTGCGGGTACTGATGGGCGAGGGCTCTGCGTCCAGGGGCCACCTGGCAGATAGCCTGGAGATGAGCGGCCGGACACTGCTCCGTCGGCTGAGCGAGAAAGGCACCACCTATCGGGAAATGGTGGACGGCCTGCGGCTCGAAATGGCCGAGAAACTGCTGGCGGAAGGTGGTGACAGCGTGGAATCCATTGCCCACCGCCTGCAGTACACCGAAAGCCACTCCTTTATCCGCTGGTTCAAGTCCCGCAAAGGGCTTACGCCTGCGCGGTTTCGTGAGAAAACAAGGAATCCCAATAATGAAAGAGGCTTCTAAGGCTATGTACTGGAGAGAAAAACAAGTCCTGGTGACCGGCGGTGGCAGCGGCATTGGCCGGGAAATGGTGGTTCAGCTTCACGCCATGGGTGCGAAAGTAGCTACGGCGACCCTGGATCAGGGTGAACTGGATTCGCTGCAGGCGGAGCTGACCGGCGGCCCGGGCGAGTTCGTTCCCATCCAGATGGATCTCACCACCGACGACGCCATCGACACACTGATGCAACGGCTGGACGAGCAGGACTTCAGCGTGGAGGTGTTGGTGAACAATGCCGGCACCGGCCTGCTGGGCAACCATACCGAACTGGACACCAGGAGTGTGCGCAAGGCCCTCACCCTCAACATCCAGGTGGTGACCGAACTGGCCTCGGTGGTTGCCAGGAGGATGATCGAGGCTGGCGTTGAGGGGCATATCCTGAACGTAGCCTCCATTGGCGGCTATGTGCCGGTTCCCAAGCTGGCGGCCTACTCCGGCAGCAAACACTATGTCATCGCCTTTACCCACGCGCTGGCCGATGAACTGGCACCCCATGGCATTCACGTCGGCATGCTGTGTCCAGGGATCACCCGCACCAAGATCTATGATGCCATGGGTCTGTCCTCGGACAACCACCGTCGCGGGTCGATCAGCTCCATCGCGGACCTGTTCGCGATGGATGCAGGTCAGGTCGCCCGCTGCGGTATTCGGGCGATCGAGAAACGGCAGCGAGTGGCTCTGCCGGGCTTCAATAAGGTGATTCCAGCTTCTTCGCTGCTACCACAACAACTCGTCTCAAGGATTCTCCAGGGGGTGGTTGGAAACCGCTCCTCCCGTTAACCAGAAGGACAACCTCACATGCAAAACAACAATAAAATATCCCTTTCACTGTTCACCCTTACTCTGACAATCCCGTTGCTTACGGCCTGTGGTGGTGGCGGGAGCGGGAGCGACGATGGTCCGGTGGTGGCCTCGGACGTTCACAGCAACCCGAGCCAGGAAGAGACTGCAAACGCCAGGACCCCGGCGCGCCCATCATGCCTCCGTGACAGCTGGGTGGCGGGTACCACCGAGTTGTGCCGGGGAAGCCTGATCTATTACGACTATGTTTACGACGACTACGGTGCCGATGCCGGACTGGTGTCTATGGATCCGGCATTACTGAACCTGCTCAACCGGGGAGGGCAGTTAGACTCACCGACCGCTAATACGCCCGGGCTGCTATCGCCTGCGGCTGGCGACCAACGCTACCCTGATGGGCTGGAAAACACCGCTGACCTGGTGCGGCTCAGCCTGTCTATCGAAGGAAACGAACTGGTAGCGCAGGCTGAACTCAATACCATGTTCAATTCGCAGGATGCGATTCTGGGCATTGCCATCGACAGTGATCCTGAGGGTAATACCGGTGGCGGCCACTGGGGACAGGTCGATGTTCGTAGTGACGGTTGGGACCAGCTTTACTTCGCGAACCACGGTAACCCGGAATCCAACACCCTGAAGCTGAGTGCGCCTGTGCCGGAGGGGGAAAGCTGGCGCATCCAGGCTGTGGTGGCCAAGGCAGACGGTACCGTGATGAACGTGGCGTTCCGCGGCCCTCACGAAGAAGCTTCGGCCGACGGCAGTGTTAACCAGGTGCTGCCAGCCTCCGGCAACTTTTGGGAGGACCGCCAGGCAGCGGCGCTGGCCAGTGGCGATATCACGGAATTTGGCGAAACCGTCAACGTTGCGGAACTGCGCAATGGCGTGAGTCGAGCCGCTGAAAAACCGACCGGGTTTCATCAGCGGGTCTATACCTCCGCTTACCCACTGGGTGAGGGTGTCGCTGTGCCTGCAGAAACCGGACGCGATGGTGGCGGCCTGTTCTGTGGTCAGTCGTTCACCTATCTGGGTAAATACCAGCCCTATGGCGTCTACGTTCCGGAGCGCCAGCAAAGCCCGGGTGAAAGTCCCGGCATGATGGTAGTGATGCATGGCTGTGAAGCCAACCACGCCAGCCAGATTAACCAGCCGAACATGCAGCAACAGTTTGGCGATGACCTGAACCGTATTCTGGTGTCCCCACTGGGGCGCGGGCCTTACGGGTTTTATACCGGGCCGTCTGAGCGAGACGTGCTGGATGTCATGGCGGACATGGAGCAGGCCTACGATATTGATCCGGACCGCGTCTTCGCCTCCGGATATTCCATGGGCGGCTTCGGGGCGTTGCACATGGCGACCCATTATCCGGACCGATTCGCGGGCATGGTCAGTTGGGTGGGCCATACCGGCGACCTGATCAACAAGCCCAGCGTTCAGCCGCTGGTGGACGACCTCCTCGACACCGCCCTGGAAGCCCTGTTGAGGCCGGTGCTGGCCTCCATCCTGGGCAGCATTGCCGATCCGCAAACCGGGACGGAAAACGTCATCGACTATCTGACGAACCTTCGCCATGTGCCCAGTGCTCACCTGTACGCGGCTGCTGATGAACTGGTGCCTATTCATGAGTCACTGGCCATTGCCCAGCGACTCGCCCTCACTGAGGGGGTGGATTACCATTTTTACCTGCATCCCGTTGCTGAGCACCTGACGTTGTTATTGCTGGATGGCTGGGCAAAGGAGGCGCAGTTGAGCGCGGATTGGACTCGGGTCGCGCACCCTTCTCGAGTCAGCTACCTGTTTGACCCGCGCTTTGATTACCCGGAGCTGGATATTCAGCACGACAAGGCCTACTGGATAAGCAACCTGAGGGCGCGGAGTTCCGGCCAGGCCATGGTGGATTTGTCCACGGCCGGTTGTGGCGCCAGTAAAAAGACGTTTGCCGAGGGAACGGACCTTGGCGCTGGGCCGTTGCCTTGGGCGGGCAGCTACCGTCATGTTGCAACTGCCAGCCGGTTACCGCCGGAATTGACCCTCACCGGAGAACTCAAGAATGTTTCCGCAGCGACGCTGAACCTGGCGCCGATATGCCTGGAGGGTATGGCGTTTCGCTATGACATTCAGAGCGATGGGCCGGTTCGACTCAGGATGAGCGATGGCCGGGAACTGAAACTCGACGAGGGAGCGAACCAGGGGCTGTTCTGACACTATCCCTGGCCTGCGTAGCGCTAGCGCCCGGAATCATCTTCGACCATGATGTGACTTGCACAACGAGACCCACCAATAACAAATAGAAGGACGCGTGCCATGTCATCCGGTGAATACGATTTTGACTACGTGGTTGTTGGGTCCGGTTTTGGCGGCAGTGTGTCCGCTTACCGGCTCAGTCAGAAAGGCTATCGAGTACTGGTGGTGGAACAGGGGCGTCGCTGGACGCCGGACAACCTGCCGAGCACAAACTGGAAGGCCTGGGACTACCTGTGGCGCCCGTTTCTCGGCCTGAAAGGCTTTCTCAGCCTGCGCCTGTTCCGCCACGTGATGATCCTCCATGGTAATGCGGTGGGCGGTGGCTCCATCACCTACGCCCAGACGTTGCTGGTGCCGCGGGACTCGGTCTGGCGCGATGGCAACTGGGCCGGCCTGGACGATTGGGAAACCGTGATGCCCCAGCACTATGAAACCGCGCAGCGGATGCTGGGAGTCACCGAGAACCGGCGCCCCGGTCCGGCGGATGCCAAGCTCCGGGAGATGGCTGAGTCGGCCGGGGTGGAGGACAGCTTCTACTACACCCGTGTCGGCGTCTTCTTTGGTGATGACAAGGACGAACCAGGCACCGAGTACCCCGATCCGTACTTTGACGGCGAGGGTCCGGCCCGTAATTCCTGCGTAGGATGTGGCGGTTGCATGGTGGGTTGTCGCTACAACGCCAAGAACACCCTTGACAAGAACTACCTCTTCCTGGCCGAAAAGCAGGGCGCCGAAGTGCGGCCGGAGACCCGGGTGGTGGACGTTCGCCCATTGAACGGGCGGGGCGACGGAGCCGAGGGCTATGAGGTGGTGACCGTGCCGACCTTTGCTCGATTTGCCAAGCGGCAGACCCGCATCACGGCCCGCAACGTGGTCTTCGCCGCGTCCTCTCTCGGCACGCAGGAGCTATTGTTCCGGCTGAAGCAGGGCGGCTCGCTGCCCAACATTTCCGATGACCTGGGCAATCGGGTTCGCACCAACTCCGAGTCGATCCTGGGGGTGCGCTATCCCGGTACGGAGGAGGACCTTTCCACGGGGGTGGCCATCGGCTCCGGCATTTACATCGATGACCATACCCACATCGAAGCCGTCCGTTATCCCAAGGGCTCCAACCTGTTGAGTAGCCTGCTGACGGTGCTGACCAACGGTCGCCCGGGGCCCTCGCGAGTGCTGGTGTGGCTGCTGGCGTTGGTCAGACTGATTGTCAGCCGTCCACTGGCCGGAATTCGCAGCGTCATGCCTTACCGGTTCTCCACGGAAACCGTGATCTTCCTGGTGATGCAGACCCTGGACGGCCACATCAATATGCGCTGGAAACGCCCCTGGTACTGGCCCTTCAGCAAGACCCTGACCACCCACGGCGACCGGATTCCAACCTACATTCCCGAGGCCAACGCCTTCACCGAGAAAGCCGCCAAGGCGACCGGTGGCGTGGGGATGAGTTCTTTGAGTGAAATCCTGTTCAACGTGCCAATGACGGCCCATTGCATGGGTGGGTGTGCCATGGCGCAATCCCCGGAGCAGGGCGTGATCGATGCCCAGAACCGTGTCTTCAACTACCAGAACCTGTATGTGGTGGATGGCTCGATGCTCTCGGCCAACCTGGGTGTGAATCCCAGCCTGACCATTACCGCGCTGGCGGAGCGGGCCATGTCGTTTATCCCGCCCAAGAGCGAGCTGGATGAGGGCGAGCAAAAGCAAACTGCTGGTAAAGTTAAATCCAGTGATAGCAGTGACATAGGCGTGTGATTTAAAGTAATATGGAGACGGGTCTGCAGCGAGTGCGGCCCGTCTGCGGTTAACGCCGATCAGCCGGAGGGGGCAGTCGAAACCTCCAGCACAAGCTTACCGACGTGCTTGCCGCTTTCCATTTCCTTATGGGCAGTTGCCGCCTCCCTGAGCGGAAACACCTTATGGATGTGTGGTGCCGGGCAGGCGCCGCTGTCCAGCAGGGGCCAAACCTTTTCCCTTAGGTCTTTCGCTATGGCGGCTTTTTCTTCGTTGCTGCGGGCTCGCATGGTAGAGCCGGTGACGTGGATGCGTTTCAGCACCAGCAGGGAGAGATCCGCCCGTTCGGCGTGGGCCCCGCCCATAAAACCAATGGTGATCAGTCGACCGTCCTTCTTCAGTACGGCCAGGTTCCGGTTGAAGTAACGGCCACCGATGATGTCCAGGACCACATCCACGCCGGCGCCCTTACTGTGATGGTGGACCGATTCGACAAAGTCTTCGACGGTGTGGTCGATGGGAATCGCGCCCAATTGCTCCACGAACGGAAACTTGTCCTTACCGCCCACGGTGGCGTAGGCCTTGATACCCAGCGCCTTACACAACATCAAGGCGGTGGAGCCGATACCGCTGGTGCCACCGTGGATCAGTACCGACTCGTCCCGTTGCAGGTGCCCCATCTGGAACAGGTTCACCCAGACCGTGAAAAAGGTCTCCGGCAGGGCGGCCACCTGGACAGCAGTGAAGGCATCGGGAATCGGCAGCGCCTGGGTGGCGGGTACCACGCAGTACTCGGCGTAACCGCCGCCATTGGTCAGAGCACAGACTCTGTCGCCGACGTTGAAATGGGTAATGGAGTCGCCAACGGCTGCTACCGTGCCGGCAATTTCCAGCCCCGGTGTAGGGTTAACGCCTGCGGGCATAGGATAGGCGCCGAGCCGTTGCAGGATATCCGGGCGGTTAATGCCCGCAGCCTCCACCCGAACCAGAATCTCATCCGGTGCGGGTGTTGGCACCGGACGGTCCTTCGCCACCAGCACTTCTGGTCCGCCCGGTTCGCGAATGATCATTTCCGTCATGGTTCTCGGTAGCTGGCTGCTCATAGTCCGTTCCGCCGGTAGTGAATTGAGACGACCCTTATTCCAGTTTAGCCTCTGAGAGACATTAACCACTGCTGCCAGCATACCGATCTATTAGCCGCTTCGGTTTTAGACAAGGGTAGTAAGGGTGGGAGCGCACTGCCTGTCTTCAAACCAGGGCTGAAAATCCCCGGATCGCCAACTACTATGAAGAGAAAGGGCTGTCAGGACCGATTCGCTACACGGTGACCTGGAATCCCCTTTGCCATGGAGGCGATCAAATCGTTGTAGATCGGTCATAGGAGGCCTCTGGGGCTTTTGCTTCAGCCGTACATGGAAGCTGCATCTCCAACTTAAGGACAACCAGCGGGGTTGGCCGGGTTATTCGACCTTGGGTTGGAGAACCATGGGTATGAAGCTAAAAAACTTGTTGATCCTGGTTTTCATCCTCATTGCGGCCGTGCCGCTGTTCGTTGGGTTGCATTCCCTCAACCAGTATACCGGCGAACACTATCGCAGGCAGGTGGAAAGCCACCTGGAGTCACTGTCGCTGATCGCCAAGAAGCGGGTGATCGATGTCGTTGAGCGGATCGAGGACAACACCGCATTGGTGGCCAGTCGCACCCAGATGCGGATCAGCCTGTCCAGGTGGATGGACTCGGGCGACCCTACCGAGCTGGACAAAATCCACCGTATTCTCGACGATGCAAAGAATGGCCTGAGGCACCTGAAGGACATCAGTCTTTATGACCGCCAGGGCCGCCTGGTCGCAACAACAGCGGATCAGCCACCGGTCCGCGAGTTGCCTCCGCTGCGCTCGTCTGAACCCACTATCCGCCTGGGTCTGGAAGCCGACCAGGTGCTGGCGGTTAGTCGTGCGCCTCTGACCCTGAATGACGAATCCATCGGTTTCATTCGACTGGCCTTTTTCACGGATTTCATCGCGGATCTGGTTCGCGACAGAACCGGCTTGGGGATGACCGGGGAATGGCTGTTCGCGGTGCGGCATGAGAGTGGGGACGCCCTGTTTGCCGTTCCACTTAAATACGATCCACAAGCCGCGTTTCGACGCCGGGTTTCACGGGATAGGATGGACGTTCCCATCATTCAGGCGTTGCTGGGCAATGAACTGATCATGAGTAATGCGCCGGATTACCGTGAAACCCGGGTGTTGGCGTCCACTCGATACATCAGCGACCTGGATTGGGGGCTGGTCGCCAAAATGAACGAAGAAGAGGTTAATCAGCTGGTTAACCAGAACAGAATCTACATCTATTTTTCCGAGTTCGTGATCGTTTCCCTGGCGGTGCTGGCGGGAATCGTCCTGTCCGTCTACATTGCGGGCCCCATCGAAAAACTGAAGGCGCATACCGCAAAAGTGGCGCGAGGGAGCTTTGAGGAGCCACCGGAGACCGGCGGCTGGCAGGAGGTGAAGGAACTGAACGCCCACTTCCGCCTGATGATTGAGGCCTTGAAGGACCTGAACGAAAACCTTCAGAAAAAAGTGGAGGAGCGTACGCAAGCGCTGAACGCCGCCAATGAGAAGCTATCGCTGATAGCCACGCAAGACCCGTTGACCGGGCTACACAACCGGCGTTACTTCGCTGAGCGTCTGGAGCAGGAGTTCAGCCGGTCGAGTCGCTATGACAGCTCATTGGCGCTGGTTATCCTCGATGTCGACCGCTTCAAAAAGATCAATGATACCTATGGACACCCTGTGGGGGATGAAGTCTTAAAGGGCGTTGCTGATCATCTGGCGGCGGCCATCCGGGAGTCGGACGTAGTGGCCCGCATTGGCGGCGAGGAATTCTGCCTGATTCTTCCCGAATGCACCAAGGAGTCGGCATTGCTGTTCCTGGAACGGGTCAGGGAAGAGTTGTCCGCCCTGAAATTTCATACCAACGGTACCCGGTTTTCGGTGACCTGCAGCTTCGGTGTGGCCTTTCAGGAGGCGACGACTCGGAGTAGTGAAGTGCTGATGAAACATGCGGACCAGGCCCTGTATCAGGCCAAGGAACGAGGCAGGAACCAGGTCGTGGAGTACCTGGAGGACGGGCGATTGGTTTCTGTCGGCGATAAGGATCAAACATCATGAAGGCACTCCACCCAGTGTATTCGCCAACCCGTTGACGTGATGCTTGCGTACCTCCGCTCAGCCGCCCCGGATCCGTGAGCGCCGTAATAGAGATACCGACCTTTCTGTCAGGCTGCCACCGCCTGGCCTCTGATGCGGGCGTATGCCGTACCGCACTGGCCCCACCGTTTTTAATGCCAATGCTGGAGCGGCGGCTGGTACGTATTCTGGGGCAAACATCCATGACAACTTGCCAGTGAGGCTCGCAACTGCCTGAGACATCAGTCGGTAGGGCGGTTTGGCTCCACCATGTACCGTGGATACCTATAAAAATTGCCAAAACGAGGATTTGACCATGAATACTGTTGCAACCTTCCCGACAGGCGGTGAGACCCACGCAATCAACCCTGCGACGGGCGCCAAGCTGAATGCGGTGGCCAATACTCCGTTGGAGCAGATTTCTGCGATCTTTGCGCAGGCAAGGGAAGCGCAATCGGTCTGGGCCGCCAAATCCTTCTCCCAGCGTCGCAAGCACATTCTCAAGATGCGCGACTACATCCGCGAAAACGCCGATGAGTTGGCGCGCATCGTTAGTGACGGCAACGGCAAGACCCGTCTCGATGCCCTGGCTACCGAAGTATTACCCTGCATGTTGGCCTGTAGCTGGTATGGCAACAACGCCAGCAAGGTACTCAAACCGGAGATCCGCGAACCGTCCAGTCTGTTGTGGATTGGCAAACGCTCGGAAATCCGTCACGAACCGCTGGGTGTGGTGGGAATCATCAGCCCCTGGAACTACCCCCTGTCGATTCCCTTCGGTGAAATCGTCATGGGACTGATGGCGGGTAACGCCATCCTCCTGAAAGTGGCCGCTGCCACCCCCCTGGTAGGCAAGGCCATCGAAGACATCGTCGCGGCCGGCGACTTGCCGGAAGGTCTGTTCGCCCACATCGTTGGTTCCGGCGGCAAAGTCTCCAGCGCCATGTTTGAGAACGGCATCGACAAGCTGTTCTTTACCGGTTCCGTGCCGGCCGGCAAGCAGCTGATGGCCCAGGCCGCGGAGACCCTGACCCCGGTTTCCCTGGAGTTGGGGGGCAAGGACCCGATGATCGTTCTGGAGGATGCGGATCTGGAGCGGGCCGCCAACGGTGCCGCCTGGGCGGGTTACCAGAACGCCGGTCAGTCCTGCGGTGGTGTGGAGCGGATCTACGTTCACCAAGCAGTCTACCAGAAGTTTGTTGATCTGTTGGCGGACAAGACGCGCGAACTGCGGCACGGCGTGCCCAACGACCATTGCGGCGTTGACCTGGGCTCCATGACCACCCCCAAGCAGCGCGAAGCCGTGGCGAAGCACCTGGCTGAAGCCATCGCCGACGGCGCCAAAATCGTTGCCGAATCACAGGCCGTCGGCAACCAGGACGGACACTTCCACCCCGCCACCCTGGTCACTGATGTGCACCACGACATGACGCTGATGCGCGAGGAGACGTTCGGCCCGATCATCCCGGTAATGCCCTTCAAGACCGAAGACGAAGCCGTGACCCTGGCCAACGACTGCACCATGGCGCTGACCGCTTCCATCTGGACCCGGGACACCAAGCGGGGTAAGGCCCTGGCAAACCGGGTCAAGGGCGGTGTCGTGGCCATCAATGATCACCTGTACACCCACGGCATGTCCGATCTGCCCTGGGGCGGCCCGGGTGAGTCCGGTATCGGCCGCACTCACGGCCCCGAGGGCCTGATGGAAATGACCAAGCCCAAGGTGGTCAACTGGGACTGGCTGCGGGCCAAGCGCAACCTGTGGTGGTACCCGCAGGACAAGCAGAGCTACGATGCCATCCGCAACGCCATGCACATGGTGGCGCCGAAGTCCCCGGTGGACTTCCTGCGGGCGACCGGCAAGGTAGTGCCGGCAATGGTCAAGAAGATGTACTTCTAATACGCCTGCGGTCCTCGACTGCCAGATGTACGCCCGATTCGGGGCTAGCCCTGAATCGGGAGTACAGGATGTTCCCGCCTTCATCGCTCGAACCTGCGGGGCACGCTCGCTCTGCTACACCGCACAACCGAACGTGCATTCGCACCGGTTTGCGCGTTCATCGAAAAGCAACTACTAGTTATTAGTACCCCTACCAAATTCGCCGTGGCGGGATAAGCCACCCTTCCTACATCATGCCGCCCTGGTTGGCGCATGGAGAACAGGCATGAGGGAGGCCACAGTGTCAAAGGGACATGGACCTGAGTTACACCGTGGAATCCGGTTTTTCCCGATCTGAATTGGCAGTCTTCGCCAGCGAGCCCGCCTCGTGAGCGGAGGGCGTTGTTAAGTGTTCGGAGGGGGCATCACGCCGGATGTTTTATTGGTTATTGGTGACGAGCGGACGTCCAGCGTCAATTGCAGGGAGGTCGTCATGGCGGAGCCTGAGAATCACCTATTGGAATTCAGTCTCGATGGAGTGAGATATGCACTGGAATTGCAAGACGTTCGCCGGGTACTGCGGGCCGTGGAAATCAGTCCACTGCCGGCCTCTCCCAGTATCGTTATGGGCGTGGTCAATGTGGCGGGCCAGTTGCTCGCAGTTGTCGATTTGCGGGCGCGGTTAGGGCTGCCGCAAAAGCCATTGGATATTGAAGACCGGTTACTCTGGGTAACGGCGGCTGGTTACGATCTGCTATTGCCCGTCGATTCAGTGCAAACCGTACTGGGCCATTCGCCGGACACCTTAGTGCCGGCATCAGAGCTTCCGGAGCCGGCACGCTTACTGAAGGGGCTAGTCCGTTTACCTGACGGTGTCATGTTTATCCAGGACTTGACCGGGCTGTTGGAGTTGCCAGAAAGGGAGGCACTGGCACATGCACTCAATCTTCAAGCGACCTGTTGACCGAAAGATAGCGCTGGATGCCACCGTCTTGGCGGATTGTCAACGCTGGATCGACCATCGATTGGGATTGCACTTTCCTCCACAGAACTGGCATGACCTGAGCCGGCACCTGGATTTGTTGGCCGGAGAGCTGGGGTACAAGGGGGCCAGACACCTGGCGCTGGAGCTGTTGTCTCAACCCCGCAATAGCGGGCTTGAGCATCGGCTGGCGGATGCCCTCACGGTTAGCGAGACCTACTTTTACCGAGACCCGCCCTGTTTTGAGCATCTGAAATATCACGTCCTGAGACCGCTGATCGCCCGTCGCAAGGCAGCGGGCGCCAGGCACTTGAGCCTATGGAGCGCGGGCTGCTCCACTGGAGAGGAAGCCTACAGCCTGGCCATGCTGGTGGATGGCTTGCTGGACGACCCTGACTCCTGGCAGATAGACATCTTTGGCAGCGACCTGAGTCACCAATCACTCACCAAAGCCCGCGAAGGGCTCTACGGCGCCTGGTCATTCAGAAGCGCGGCCAGCAACCTCACCAGCGGTTACTTTCAACCGGAGCCGGCGGGAGAGGTTGCTGGCCGGCCCATCAGAACCCGATTCTGGCGTGTCCGACGGAAAATCAAAGACCGGGTTCGTTTCTTTCAATTGAACCTGGCTACAGCGGTATATCCGGATGAGGCCCGCGGACTGGCGAACATCGACGTCATCATGTGCCGCAATGTCCTGATGTATCTCTCGCCGGCCCAAGCGATATCGGTGCTCGGACGCCTGGCCCAATGTCTATGCGATGACGGCATCCTGCTTGTGGGGGCGGTGGACGGGGGGCTATGCCAGTCTGCCGGGCTGAATACAGCGGTCTGGCCCGGGGCCCTGGCCATTTCCGCTGAGGCTGCCGGAAGATCGGTGGTCTCACTGCCGAATGAGCCAGACGTTCAGTCAATAGAGAAGCCGTTTGCTGAGGCGTCGACGGCTGACGGGCCGGCGGCCTCGAACGGGGGGCACCTCCCATTGCCCGAGCAACCTGCAGCCGTTGGAGAGCCCAGCTACAACCGACGGGTAGAGACTACCTACTCCGGGGTGCGGCCCGGTTCCCCCGTTGCCAGCAATCTGTGGCAAAGAGCCAATCAGGCGCTGGCCCAAGGCCGCTACCCCGAGGCATGGTCATTGGCCGAGCGTTATGTCGGGCAAAGTGGCCTCACGCTTGGCCAGGAGGCTGAGGGAGCCAATCTCTGCGCCCGCATCCTGTCCAACCTGAAGCAATTGGAAGAGGCAGAGTATTGGGCCCGCCAGGCCATTCAGCTTGATGGCCTGCAAGCCTCGGGTTATTGGGTGCTGGCAACGATCCTGCTGGAGCGCAACCAGCCCGAAGGGGCGCGGTGCGAACTGGTCAAGGCCCTCTACCTTCGACCGGATTTCGTATTGGCCCATTATCTCAGTGGCTTGATTTCCAGCCGCTTGCAGGAGCACAGCCGTGCCCGGCGGGAGTTGCGTAACTGCTTGGAATTGCTCAGCAACCTTGAGTCGGGGGAGCCGGTAATGGAGGGGGAAGGGGTGAGCGTATCCGAGCTCAATCAGTTGGCAACTATCGCACTGGCAGAGCTGGAAAACGAGGGAGTCGATAAAAGGCAAGGAACCGCAATATGAATGACAACAAGGTGCCCCAGGCAGCCGAATCTAGGGCCACCCAGCACTGGGAAGCCGTCAAACGCCGCCTGGGAGAAATTGAATCACGACTGGTTGCCGAGTTCGAGCCGGCTCCGGCCGATGTGCAACAACGGCTGCGGCAGCGGGCGCAGGTTCTGGCCCAACCGGGGCCACCCGTGGAGACCGGGGAGCTCCTGGACCTGCAATTGTTCGAGATCTCCCAGGAAACCTACGGCATCGAGACCCAATACGTGGTCGAGGTAGTGCCGCTGAGGCAGTTGGCCGCGATTCCCTGCACGCCGGACCACATTCTGGGAATTGTGAATGTGCGTGGGCGGATGGTGTCAGTGCTGGACCTCAGGCGTTTCTTCGAGCTTCCGTTTAAGGGACTTTCCGATCTGAACAGTGTGGTTGTGATCGCCGATGAACAGATGGAGTTTGGGTTGCTGACCGACCGCATCCAGGGCAGCCGGGTGCTGCCAGAGCGTCAGGTGCTGGAGCCGCCATCCCATTTGCAGGGCATTCGCGCCGATTATCTGCTTGGGGTCACGGCGGATCGGTGGATTCTCCTGGATGGACGCCGATTGCTGAGGGATCCACGACTGGTGGTGGAGGACCGGGTATGAAGGCCTATTCGAATCTGAAAACGGCCACCAAATTGAGCCTCGCGTTTGGCGTGTTGCTGGTGGTGTTCCTCACGGTGATGCTGGTGGCACAGCGGGCAATGGTGTCGCTTCAGGAATCGCAACAACGGCTGGCAGAAGAACATCTGGCGAGTTTAACCACAATCAAGGACTTGCGGATCGATATCAACACGGCCCGCGCCATCCTGTTGGCCGCCAGCCTTGTGCAGAATCAGCAACCCACAGGCGAAGTCGTTAAGGAAGACCAAATACGTGAGCTGGTTCAGAAGGAACGGCAGCACTTAGAAAAATTGAAAAGCATAAACCATGACAATGTTGAAGCACTCCAGATTGTCGCTGGGATGGAGGCGGTGTTGGAACGGCTCCATACCCAGAACGGCCGCGTGATCCAGTTCATTAAGACGGGAAACTATCCCGAAGCCCACAGGCTATTGCTGGAAACCCGCCAGCAAATCTATCGGCTTCGTGAACTGGGTGACCGGGGCACGGAACAGATCGAAACGGCGATGGATGAGCTGTTACAGGACAATTTGGGTCTGATCGCCCGTCAGCGACAGGCGACATTGGCGGCGGGAACCGGCTCGCTAGTCCTGATTGTGGTGCTGATCTGGTTGACAACCCGCGCTATAGCTCGGCCGTTGGGCCAACTTACGCAATGGGCTGACCGAATTGCCGACGGCGACTTGATGGCGGAGTCGTCGCTGGAGGAACGGCGCGACGAGGTCGGCGCCCTTGGTCTGGCCTTCGGGCGAATGGGCGATTACCTGCGGGAGCTGGCGGAAAAAGCTGAACAGATTGCTCAGGGCGATCTGACGGTGGTCGTCACGCCGCGCTCGCCGCAGGATGTGTTGGGGAATACCTTCAACTCCATGGTTGCCAACCTGCAGCAGCTCGCCGCCGAGTTACAGGAGGGCACCTCGGTACTGGCTACCTCCAGTCAGGAGATTCTTTCATCCACCAGCCAGGTTTCCTCCAGCGCTCAGGAGACCGCGACCTCCATCAGTGAGATCACCACCACCGTGGAAGAGGTCAAACAGACCGCCAGCGTGGCGAGCCAGAAAGCCAAGCATGTAACGGACGCCGCCCAGCGCACGGTCAAGGTGTCCCAGGAGGGGCGTCAATCAGTGGAATCTTTTATCCAATCCATGGCGGGTATCCGTGAGCAGATGCAGGCGGTCGCTGACAGCATCGTGCGTCTGAGCGAGCAGAGCCAGGCCATTGGGGACATTGTTGCCAGCGTCAGCGACCTGGCCGAACAGTCCAATCTGCTGGGGGTCAATGCGTCCATTGAAGCGGTCAAGGCGGGGGAGCACGGCAAGGGCTTTTCCGTGGTTGCCCAGGAGGTCAAGACCCTGGCGGCGCAATCCAGGCAGGCCACCGCCCAGGTGCGCACCATCCTGATGGACATCCAGAAGGCCATGAGCAAAGCCGTCATGGTGGTAGAGCAGAGTGACAAGTCGGTGGAAGTCGGTTTTCAGCAGGTTAAGGCCTCAGGCGAAACCATTCGCGCTCTGGAGGCCAGCATTGACGAATCTTCCGGTGCAGCACTGCAGATTGCGTCCTCGTCGCAGCAGCAACTGGTTGGCATGGATCAGATTGCGGTGGCCATGGAGAACATCAAGCAGGCCAGTCAGGACAACGTAGAGGGAACCAGGCAGTCGGAACAGGCAGCCAGGAACCTGACTGAGTTGGGGCAGCGCCTTAAGGAGCGAGTTGCCCAGTTCAAGACATGAATAGCGGCCTACGGAGAGGCGACCCATTACGTCTGAACAGGGGCCGGTATCTGGTCTGACGGATGACGGCCCGGCACAGGTATCGCCGTGTTGAACAAATAGGAAAAACTGAGCGAAGGAACCCCGTGGCTAACAGTAACGACGCTCTACAGGAACGGCTTCGGCAGGCGTTTCGCGAGGAGGCGATGGAACGCTTGCAGACGCTGGCAGACGCCCTCGCGATGATCCAGCAATCGCCGGTGAATGAGGCTACGGTGATCGAAAGCATTTTTCGTGAAGTGCACAGCCTGAAAGGCGCCGCCCGTGCCGTCTCCCTGAAGCAGATTGAGCAGTTCTGCCAGCAATGGGAGAGCCTGCTTTCGGAGTTGAAGCGCCAGCACTTGCTGCCAACCGCGGAACATTGGTCGCTAAGCCGTAAAGCTCGTAAGACCATGCAACAACTGGTGGAGAATGAGGACAAGGTCGACACTGAAACGCTGGCAGCTCTGGGAGCGGCGTTTGAACTGGCGGCACAGGGAGCGCCCGCCGACGAAGCTGAAGGTCCAGCATCACCTGCACAAAATTTACTGGAACCCGAACCTAAGGCGGACTCTGGAAATGAAGACGTTGTGGAACGACTGGACTCCGGCATCAGCCGGCAGTTGAAAGTCAATGTGCAACGCCTGGACAGCCTTCTATTCCATGTAGAGGAGCTGCAGCAGCTAAAACTCAATGCAATGGAGCATGCCCAGACTGCCCGTGAGGCCACCAGAGAGTTCCAGTCCTGGCGCCGTAACCGACATGAGGTGGCCACCGTAGCTCGCCAGTTAAAGGGGCGCCTGGACGAGTTTAATGAGACAACCCAGGGGCAATTGCAGACCCTGCTCGACCTGGTGGATTGGTCTGGCGATTTCCTCGGTCAATGGGAGTTCCGCCTGGGGTACTGGGCAGGCGGTTCGGAGCAGTTTGCCAGGGAGTTGGTCGCTTTGAGCGACACCATGCGTCAGGAGATGCAGCAAACCCTGATTCTGCCCTGCAGTGTTTTGATCGAGGGGGTCCCGGCGATGGCACAGGACATCGCCGATGCCTGCGGCAAGGAGGTCAGGGTTACCGTCGTTGGCGAGGAGTTGCAGGCGGACAAACGGGTACTGGATGAGTTACGAAGCCCCTTACAGCACTTGATTCGTAACGCCATTGATCATGGCCTGGAAGCACCAGCGCAGCGTCGAAAGCAAGGCAAGGCGGGGGCTGGCAGGTTGACCGTGGCATTCAGCCAGGAAGTTGCCGACAAGTTCGAGCTGCGCATCCAGGATGATGGGCGCGGTTTGGACACTGCTTCGCTGAAAGAAACCGCGTTGGCCCGAGGGCTGGGGAGTGCCGAAGAGCTGGAAACCTGGAGTGACGAAGAGGTCTACCAGTTGGTTTTCAGTTCTGGTTTTTCCACCCGCGAAATGATTACCGACCTGTCAGGTCGCGGGTTGGGGCTGGCCATTGTCCAGGAGAAGGTGGAGCGTCTGGGGGGAGATATCAGAATTGAGTCCGAACCAGGCGAAGGCACCACGTTTTTGTTGCGGCTGCCGACAACACTTGCAACCTACCGGGCTCTTCTGGTGAAGGCCTCAGAGACTTTGTTGGCCATACCCGCGCAAGTGGTGGACAGAGTCTTGCGGATAGGGGTCGAAGAGCTGAAGACCCTGGAGAACCGCCTGTCACTCAGCCTCGATGGCCAGGTGCTGCCCCTCTGGCGACTGGCAGAGGTACTGAATTTGCCGTCGCAGTCTTCGGTAACGCCGGAAAGCTGGGCTCAACTGATTGTGCTCAAGGTTGGCGATGAAAGCTTTGCCGTTTGGGTGGACGAAGTAATGGATGATCAGGAGATCACCATCAAGTCCCTGGGGCGGCAGTTGAAACGGGTTCCAAATGTACTGGGTGCCACCCTGCTGGGAGATGGGGAAATTGTACCTCTGTTACATCCTCAGGACCTTTTCAAAAGTTGCTGTCGTACTCAGGCGGTGCCGATGCAACAGGCTGGTACAGAGGGTCTCGATCAAAAGCCACGGATTTTGGTGACTGAAGACTCGGTGACTTCCCGTGGATTGCTTAAGACCATCCTGGAAAGCGCCGGCTACGAGGTCACCACGGCGGTGGACGGCATGGAAGGTTGGAATCTGCTCAGACAGAGCCGGTTTGACCTGCTGGTATCGGACATTGAAATGCCTCGCATGGATGGCTTTGCCCTGACCAAACGCATTCGCAACGACCGGAACCTGTGTCAGCTACCCGTGGTACTGGTCACAGCGTTGCAAAGTCCGGAAGACCGGGAACAAGGGCTGGAGGCTGGCGCCAATGCCTACATCGTAAAGAGCGGCTTCGACCAGTCCAACCTGTTGGACGTCATTCGACGACTCCTATGAGGAGGTTCCCTATGAAAGTATTGATTGTGGAAGATTCGATGGTGGTGAGACAGCTGCTGCGCTACATCCTGGAGCAGGGCGGTCTTGAGGTAATTGGCGAGGCCAACGACGGTGAGGAGGCCCTGCAGTTCATTAAGCGGCAACGGCCTGACGTGATCACCATGGATGTGCATCTGCCCAAACTGGATGGTTTCGAGTGTACCCGTGCAATCATGGAGACCGCCCCCATTCCCATCGTTGTAGTCACCGGTAGCTACAGCCTCAGTGACAGTACCTTTGCCTTGCGGCTTCTGGATGCGGGGGCAGTGACCGTGGTGGAGAAACCGCTGGGCATGATGGATTCCAATTTCCAGAAGGATGCCGACAATCTGGTCAAGACCGTAAGGAACATCGGCGGCATAAAGCTGGTGCGCCGTATACGGACCGATCGGCCGACGTCCCCCTCCGCCCTGGAGCCGGGTTGGACGCCAAAACTGGTTGCGGTGGGAGCCTCGACAGGCGGCCCAGCAGCCCTGAAAGCCTTGCTTTCGACCATAGAGCCGCCTTGTCCCTGGCCAATATTGGTTGTTCAACACATCACGCCAGGCTTTTTACCGGGATTCTGCGAATGGTTAAACGGAAGCTCCAACCTGAACGTTCAAATCGCTGATCACGGCATCCGTGCTCAACCTGGCAACGTTTACGTGGCTCCGGATGGGCTCGACATGGAAATCGATGCCGGGATGCACATACGGCTCAGACACCCAGAGGGTCCGGGCAACCTGTGCCCATCGGCGGCAAGGTTGTTTGAGAGTGTTGGGCGGCATTGGGGGAGTGAGGCGCTGGCCATCCTGCTTTCGGGAATGGGGCGGGATGGCGTCAACGAGATGCTGGAATTAAAAAAGAAGGGCGCCCTGACACTGGCGCAGGATGCCGAGAGTTGCGTGGTCAATGGCATGCCGGGCGAGGCAATGAAAGCCCGGGCGGCGTCTCGCAGTTTGCCGCCAGAAGCCATCGCCCAGCTCCTGAACAAACTGGCTCAGGTTCCGGCCGGTTAATCGCCTGATGGCAGGCAGGGTGGTTTTGTTGGCAGAGACTCTGGGAGTACCAAGGTATGCGAAGTTTGATGTGGGGACGCCTACGCCTCGATTGGTTTGGTGGAGCGGCGGAGCGGGAGCGTCTGCAGAAGGTTGTGGAGTATGCCCCAAATGCGATCGTACTCATTGATAGCGATGGCAAAATACTGTTGGTCAATGCTCAGACCGAAGCCCTGTTTGGCTATAGCCGGCAGGAACTCATAGGGGAGACGGTGGAGGTGCTGGTCCCCCAACGATTCCGCAGCGCTCATCCCGATTATCGTAAAATGTTCTTCGATCAGCCGGTCAAACGAGCCATGGGAGCCGGACGCGACCTGTACGGCTTACGAAAGGACGCCAGTGAGTTTCCCATCGAAATCGGCCTGAACCCCATACCCGAGAAAGGCGGGATGCTGGCGCTGGCCAGCATTATCGATATTACCGAACGGAAAAGGGAGGAAGAACGCTTCCGCCAGGTCATCGAATCGGCTCCAAACGCGATGATACTGGTGGGCGGCGAGGGTCAGATCACATTGATCAACTCCCAGGCCGAATCCCTGTTCGGATATGCCAGAAGTGAACTGATTGGTCAGCCTATTGAGATGCTGGTCCCTCATCGTTTTCGCGATGCCCATCCGGGACACCGGGCGAGTTTCTTTGCCAACCCGACCCGGCGGGCCATGGGGGCCGGACGTGACTTGTATGGCTTGCGCAAGGACGGCAGTGAGTTTCCGGTGGAAATCGGCCTCAACCCCATACCGTCGCCGGACGAGCCGCTGGCGTTGGCGAGTGTTATCGATATTACGGAGCGAAAGCGTGCTGAGGAGCGCTTCCGCCAGGTGATCGAGTCGGTCCCAAATGCGATCGTGCTGGTGAACCAGGCGGGCAAGATTGCCCTGGTCAACGCCCAGACCGAGAAGCTGTTCGGCTACTCCCGGCAGCAACTGATAGGCGAGCCGGTGGAGACACTGATCCCGCAACGGTTTCGCGCGGCGCACAGTGGGTTCCTGGCGGCGTATTTTACGAAGCCGAGCACCCGCGCCATGGGGGCCGGGCGGGAGCTCTATGGGCGCCGCAATGACGCGCAGGAATTTCCTGTTGAGATTGGCCTCAACCCTATGAAACTGGGGGATGAGATTCTCGTACTGGCTAGCATAATCGATATTACCGAACGCAAACGTGCGGATCGCGAAATGCGCAAGATTATCCAGGAAATGCATCAGGGAATCTCGGTGCTGGGGAGAACCAGTGGAGAGATCATGGACTCGGTCAACCGGGTGGCGACCAGCACCCAGGAGACTGCGTCCTCGATCAATCGAATTTCAAGCGCCGTCCATCAGGTGAAACAGGGGGCGGTGGCTGCAGGCAGAAAGGCGAATGCCGTGACCACCAACGTAGAGCGGACCCGGACGGTTGCCGAGGAGGGAAAGCTGGCGGTGGACGAGACCATGGAGGGCATGTTGCAGATCCGGGAGCAGATGCAGGCCATTGGCGAAAGCATTATCCGCCTCAATGAGCAGACGCAAGCCATTGGAGAGGTGGTCACCGCGGTGAATGATCTGGCGGAGCAATCGAATCTGCTTGGCGTTAACGCCTCCATCGAGGCAGCCCGTGCGGGCGAGGTTGGCAAAGGCTTCAGCGTTGTTGCGCAGGAGGTCAAGGCACTGGCCGATCAGTCGAAATCAGCCACCGCTCAGGTACGAACCATTCTGAGTGATATCCAGAAAGCCATGAACAAGGCGGTGCTGGTCGCGGAACAGGGTGGTAAAGCGGTGGATGCCGGCTATCAGCGTACTCAGGTGAGCGGTAAGGCCATACAGACGTTGTTGCAAAGCACCAATGAATCCAATGAGGCCGCGATGCAGATTGCTGAAACCAGTCGTCAGCAGGCGATTGGCGTTGATCAGATTGCCCAGGGTATGGAGACCATCCAGAACGCCAGTAAGGAGAACGTCAGCGGTATTCGGCAAGTAGAGGACGCGGTACGGAATCTGCACCAGTTGGGAAGCCGGCTACAGGAGGTGGCCGCCCAGTTCAGGCTGGACGATTCAGGATCGGAGGATTCCTCATAGCAAAAGCTTGTGAGGTATGGGTTTGGACAGAAATTGGACGTGGTGGCTGTGGTTCCGAGAGGTTACGCCGATCGTTTGCCGTTTCCTGTACTCACAACTTCAGCAAGAATGGCCAAGGCGATTTCCGGGGGCGAATGCCCGCCAAGATCCAAACCCGCCGGGCCCTTGATTCGTGCCAGCTGCACGTCCGCTACACCTTCCGCCCGCAACAGCTCCAATCGACGCGCCTGAGTCCTTCGACTGCCCAGCGCCGCGATATGAAAGGCGTCTGTTTCAAGCACCCTTTGCAGGATAGTGGTTTCCCAGTCGTGATCGTGGGACAGGCTGAGGAAGGCGGACCAGCGATCCAGCCAATGGGGATCGACGTTTCCCGGTGACCGTAACGGGACTCGCGTGAGCCGGCAGGCGCCGCTGGCGACAGGTTCCTGATGGCAGGTGTAGGTGGGGGACACCGCAATCAAATCAAGGTCGAACAGCCTTGCCATGTCCACGAAACAGTCGAAGATGGCGCCGCCTCCCATCGCTACAATGCGGGGGCGGGGCTGGTAGGTTTTCGAGAAGCCGAGCAAAGACGTTGAAACGTCCGGGCGGGATAGCTGCCGGCTTTTCTGGGTCGTCCCCGAAATCCGGCTTTCAGATGGTATCCCGTGGACGGTATAGCTCCGGGTGGGCAGTTGTGCCGACCACTGCGTCACCGTCCGCTCGATGTAGGAGCGGTAAAGCGCCCGAACCCAGGACTCCTCGGGGTGAGGGGTGATCAATACGTCTATACCTGAGCCGCAGGGTAACTGAATGTCGAAGAAATCCGAGTCCTTGCCGTAGCGAACCAACCGGTGTTCGTCGGACTGCAGGCATGCTAGGGCCTCGTCAACCAGTGCCGCTTCCAGGCATCCGCCTGAGATCAGGCCCACGTGGTCGCCGTGGGCGTTGACCACCATCTGGCTGCCGATCGGTCGGGGGGAGCTTCCTTCGTAATTGACCAAGGTTACCAACGCGGTGGGGATGTCCTGACGGTGCCAGTGGTAAAGCCAGGGCCGGATATCTTCAACAAAGCCTGCTTGGTCGCTGGAAGGGACGGCACCTGCAAGCGGATTCGAAAGAGCGGTCGGAGACGTCGTCATGGTTCTGGTTGCTATTGTTGTTAGTGGCTTGCGCCCGATGTGAAAGGCGCAAGCCCTGTAGCTTAGATCAATTTGGCCTGTATGGGCAGCGTGTATTGCCGCGACCGAGGGTTCTCGGCTTGCCAGGCATCCTTTCATCCTGGATGCGGAACCTGGATGGGTACACTCGATGGCAGGGGATAGTGCCGGATTGGCCAACAATGCTGCCTAATTCGAAGCAACGCGGGAAGGCCTGGCCCCGTCAGGGCCCTAATGGCGGGCCGGTTTACGGGAGAACTCTTCGGCGCTTCCCCATTTGGCCTCCTTGGCAATTGGTCTTACTACTAAAAGACGTTTTCTTCCATCCCTCTGATCGGTTTGAAAAATGCCTGTGGGCCGTATGCTGGAATCATAAAGGAATTGATTAACATTTGTTCCGCCAGGACCGGGCAGCGTAACCACAAGAGTCAGAAGGGTGGCAATGATGGCAATCTGCAAGCATCCATCGTTTTTGGTTGACGAGAACCGTCGGTACGCAGGAACCGGCGGCTTGAGTGAGAACAATGCGCAGGCCCGCTTTGTTCCCGCGTTCAAGGATTCCCGCACCGGCCAGGTGGTCATCTCCCGCTTTGGCGACGGACGCCCCGCGCCGTTCCACCTGGTGGATGGCCTGCCCGACGAGTGGATCACCCACCGGGATCTGGATGGCCGGGCCATTGGCGTCCGGGCGACCATCGTCTCCGGATTCGTTCGCCTGGGGCGGTTTTTTACGCGGCAGGAAGCCTCGGATTACTTGGAACAGGTGGCTTCCTGAGCCTGGCTTTCATCAGACCTGTGGGCCATCTGGAGGTTGGTTCTGGTTCGAAGCAAAGATGGAGCGAGCTTCCTCAAAGCATTTTTCAGCCAATGCTGACCGGGGGGCGGTGCGTCGCATCAGCAGCCCCATGGGGGCATTGGTACTGGCACTGGTGATTGGCACCATCTGCAGGTCCTGGTTCAGCGCCTCAATGCCCAGTTGCAGCGGCATGATGGCGCAGCAGATGCCGGCGTTCACTGCTTGCACCAGTTGAAACGTGGAGTCGCTTTCGAGGATGGGAGAGGGGGCGAGGCCCCGGCTCCGGAAACTCAGGGCGATGGACTGGCGATAATGCATGCCCTGGGACAGCAAACCCAGGGGGACCTCCGTGAGGCATTCCCAGGTCAGTTCCGCCTGGTCAAACCGGAAATGCCGCCTATCGAACAGCAGCCCCATGTGGGTGGTGGCCAGTTCAATGACGTCGAAATGCTCCGGATCGACTTGATCGAGATAACACAGGCCAAGATCGAGCTGGTTTCGACTCAAGCCGTCCAGGATCTGTTCCGAGCTCATGGACAAGAACTGAAAGCTGAGTTCCGGATATTGCTGAGAGAGGGGCTTCACCAGATCCATCGGATTCAGGCTGGACAGGGGAACCATGCCAAGGCGCAGGCTGCCCACCAGTTGGCCCCGGCAGTTGGCTGCTTCCGCCTGCAATCCGTCGTGGGCCGCCAGGAGTGCCTTAGCCCAGGCCAGCACCCGTTCGCCCGCCTCAGTAAACCCCTCGAATCGCTGGCCCCGGGTGACCAGCACCAGGTCCAGCTCGTCTTCCAGGCTGCGAAGGCGCATGGAGAGGGTCGGCTGGGTGACGTGGCAAAGCTCGGCCGCCTTGCCAAAGTGGCGCGTCTGGTCGAGGGCAATGAGAAACTTGAGCTGTTTGATGTCCATAACGCCTGAAATCCTGAACCTATTTTGATTCTTACCCATTATCCCAGTTGGGAGCAAACGGTATCAGCCGTCGATCCAGCCAATGGAGGGGCGTGATAGGTACGGCTGATGATGCATTCAGTACTTTCGATTAGACGGACAATGGGAGGAGGCATACCTTAGGTAACAGTGCCTTTCCAGAATTGAACCAGGACGATCCGGAGCCCCTGATGAGTGAAAAAGTACACATCAAACCCTATGACGGACCGGCAGCGGGGTGGGGCGCGTTGCGGAGTGTGACCAAAAGCTGGTTGGCCAGTGGCAATGGCGTCAGGAACATCCGCGCCATGCTGAAGACCAACCAGGACACCGGCTTCGACTGCCCTGGCTGTGCGTGGGGGGATTCGCCGGAGGCCGGTCTGGTGAAGTTCTGCGAGAACGGCGCCAAGGCCGTGAACTGGGAGGCGTCCGGGCGCGTGATTGGCCCGGAGTTCTTTGCCCGGTACAGCGTGTCGGAGCTGGCCCGCCAAACCGATTACTGGCTCGAATACCAGGGGCGTCTCACGCACCCGATGCGTTATGACGCCACTACCGACCACTACGTGGAAACCACCTGGGACGAAGCTTTTGCACTGATTGCCCGTCACCTCCATAGCCTGGATTCTCCCGATCAGGCCGAGTTCTACACCTCCGGCCGGGCGAGCAACGAGGCGGCGTTTCTTTATCAGCTCTTTGTACGGGCCTACGGCACCAACAATTTTCCCGATTGCTCGAACATGTGCCACGAGGCCAGCGGCGTGGCCATGAAGGAAACCATCGGTGTTGGCAAGGGCACCGTGGTCTTTAACGATTTCGACAAGGCCGATGCCATCTTCGTGATTGGTCAGAACCCGGGCACCAATCACCCCCGTATGCTGGAGCCGTTGCGAGAGGCGGTGCAACGGGGCGCTCAGGTAGTATGTTTCAACCCTCTCAAGGAGCGAGGGCTTGAGCGATTCCAGCATCCCCAGCACCCGCTGGAAATGATGAGCAATCGCTCGCAACCCACCAATACGGCCTACTTCAGGCCGGCTTTGGGCGGTGATATGGCGGTAATGAGAGGGATCGCCAAGTTCCTGCTAACCTGGGAGCGCGAGGCGCGGCAGGCCGGGCTGCGGCCGGTCTTCGATCACGAGTTTATCGAAGCGCATACCTCGGGGCTCGATGCATACCTGGAGGTGGTGGACGCAACGAGCTGGGACGACATCGTGGCCCAGTCCGGGTTAGGCCTGGACGAACTGGAACTTGCCGCGCGGATGTACCGCCGTGCCGAGCGGGTGATCATGTGCTGGGCCATGGGCGTCACCCAGCATCGCCATTCGGTGCCCACGGTACAGGAAATCGTTAACCTGCAGCTATTGCGTGGCAACATCGGCAAGCCCGGCGCGGGGGTGTCGCCGGTTCGGGGGCACAGCAACGTCCAGGGCGACCGGACCGTGGGTATCGATGAGAATCCTCCCGAGTGGTTTCTGGACGCGCTGGAGCGTCGCTTCAAATTCAGCGTACCGCGCCGCCATGGCCACAACACCGTGCTGGCGATCAAGGCGATGGAGGAAAAGCGCGCCCGGGTTTTCATCGCCCTTGGCGGCAATTTCGCCAAGGCGACCCCGGATACACCACGCACCCAGGACGCACTTCGCAACTGCCAGTTGACCGTCAACATCTCCACCAAACTGAACCGCTCGCACCTGGTGACCGGGCAGGACGCACTGATCCTGCCGTGCCTGGGGCGCACGGAGATTGATAGGCAGGCGGGCGGAGTGCAGGGGGTGACCGTGGAAGACACCTTCAGCATGGTGCATCTCTCCTATGGCCAGCTCAACCCCCACTCGCCACACCTGAAATCCGAACCGGCAATTGTGGCCGGTATGGCCAAGGCGACCCTGGGCAACCATCCCATCGATTGGGACCGGGCCGTTGCGGATTATGGCCGTATCCGGGAGATGATCGCCGACATTGTTCCTGGTTTTGATCACGTTAACGAGAAACTGCACCACCCGGGCGGGTTCCACCTGCCGAACAAGGCAGGGGAGCGGGTCTGGAACACCGTCAGCGGAAAAGCCCGGTTTACCCCCAGTGAGCTCCCTGGAGCACTGGTCAGTAAGGCGGTGCTCGAGAACGGCGGCAAACCGGACCTGATCCTTCAGACCATGCGCTCCCACGATCAATACAACACCACCCTGTACGGACTGGATGACCGCTATCGGGGCGTGTTTGGCATGCGCGATGTGGTCTTCCTGAATCGGGAGGATATCACCCGGCTTGGTTTCGAGCCGGGAGACCGGGTGGATCTGATCTCGCTTTGGGAAGACGGGCGGGAACGTCGGGTGGCCGGCTTCACCCTGGTGGAATACGATATGCCGACCGGCCAGGCGGCTGCCTACTACCCTGAAACCAATCCCCTGGTACCACTGGACAGTTACGGCGATCGCTCGTTCACGCCGACTTCCAAGTTTATTGCAATCCGGCTTGAGCCGGCGACGCCCGTTAACAGGATACCGGCATCGCCCGCCTAACCCCCTGGCGATTCGATCAGCTGTCAGCAGCCTTCTGAACTGGGCTGTAAACCCGCGGGGCGCTGCGGTGAGGCACGTGAACCAGGTTCAGGCGGTACTTGCGAGCCCACTTTACCGCCAGCGCGGTGGGGGCGGATAAGCTGGCCAGGGTGCCGATGCGGGCTCGCACCGCTTTTTGTACGAGCTCCAGGCTGCAGCGGCTGGTCACAACCACAAATCCCTGGCGCAGATCCAGGCTGCTGGTACTCAGCCCCCCGATAAGCTTGTCCAGGGCATTGTGACGGCCGATATCTTCACGACACAGCCTGACGGTGCCGCGGTCATCAAAATACAGGGCCGCGTGCAGGGCGCCACTGAGACGCGCCGCCTGTTGGGCAACGCAGATACGGCTGCGCAAGTTCCGAAAGAGGCCCGACCGGGGCACCGGGGCCGGTTCGAGTTCGCTCAACAGGGGCAAGGCCTGCTCCATGGCTTCCACACCGCACATGCCGCAGCCGCTGGTGCCTGCCAGCTGTCGGCGGGACTGCTTGAGAGCCCAAAACGCACGGTTGGATATATCGATCTCCGCAACCCGGGTGTCGCCGATTCCGGAGACCCGGATGTCGTGTATCTCGTCTGGGAAACTGACAATGTTATTGGTCAGGCTGAAGCCCAACACGAAATCTTCCAGGTTGCCGGGAGACATCATCATCACCGCATGGCCAATTCCGTTATAGCTGAGGGCCAGCGCGATTTCGTCAGCCAGGGCCGATTCGCCAGCCATTGCGCCAGGGCCGAGCGACAGGTAGTCGATCACCTCTGGGCTGGCAGGTGAGTCATTGAACTTCAGCCGGTAGGTTTTCTCGTTTCCGGACGACGCCATGCCAGCTCCTTGTGGAAGGGATTATTTTTTCAGTCTAGTGAATGTCGCCGTGCGAATCTAATCACCGCTTCTGATCAGGCAATAACGGGTATCTATCGCCGATCATAACGCCGCTGTCGCCGACTGGCGCTTTCCCGGGACTGGTGCGCGCCCCGGGGTGTGCCAAAGCGTGGCGCTGGCAGTGGTCTGTGCCGAAAGCTGGCATAGCTGAAGGGTTGTGCCT
This sequence comes from Marinobacter sp., assembly GCF_033722735.1. Classification (GTDB taxonomy): domain Bacteria; phylum Pseudomonadota; class Gammaproteobacteria; order Pseudomonadales; family Oleiphilaceae; genus Marinobacter. The sequence goes on along the minus strand of NZ_JAWVYN010000005.1, from coordinate 20,647 downwards.
GAAGGTGGCATGGCTATAATGGCGCGCCTGAATTTGGCATACCCCAGGCAGGGCCCCGTTCTACAGATCCCTTAAGGTGGCGTGCCAAAAGGTGGCGCAGGGTGAAGCCTGTGCCAATCCCCGGCACCGCACCTGCAAGAGCACCATGTACCGCGACTTTAAGACCACCCTTGAACTCATTGCCGCCGTTCTTGATAACGACAACCTCACTTCCGACCAATTGCGTGCCAAGTTTGGCGGCATGCCGGATCGTACGTTCAAGCGGCATATGGCCACCGCGCGCAAGCATGGCGCCCAGATGGAATGCTTGGCCGATAACAAAGGGCGCTATGTCTGGAGCTGCCGCAACAAGCGTTTGGTGGAGTCCAGGGTTCGGTCCTGGCTGGTGTTTGAGCGTGAGCGTACCCTGGTAGGGGAGCCACAGTTGGATCTGCTGCATCAGGCGTTGTGACATACGCCGGGGTGGAAATGCGGCGAAATCCTCTTCAGTGGCACTAGATTGACTCGATGTCTACCCTGGCCACCAGTCCGCCCTTCCGGCCCCGACTGAAACTGAGCCGGCCCCGGTATCGCTCGACAATCTCGCTGACGATGGCGAGGCCCAGTCCATGGCCTGGGGTTTGCTCGTCCAGGCGAACGCCCCGCGTGCCAAGGCGGTTAACGATACTGGGGGCCACCCCCGGCCCATCGTCGCTGACCTGGATGGTCATGAGCCCGTCGGATTCCTGGAGCAAGAGCTCCGCGCAGGTGCTGGACCACTTGCCGGCATTGTCCAGTAAGTTTCCCAGGATCTCGTTCAGGTCGTGTTTCTCAAGGGGCCAGCGGCGCGCTTCTGAGAGTTCCGTGGACAACTCAAAAGTCTTGTCCGGATAAAGGCGACCGAGCATCCACAGCAGATCCCGTGCCTGCTTGACGGGGTAGGCACTTTGCCCGACCTGAGGACCTGCGAATTTGCTGCGCCGCATTTCCGCTTCCAGCTGCCGGTCGATATCTGCCAGCCTGGCTGCCATGTCTTGCCGAAGCTCTGGGGCTATTGGCCGCTCCGTATCGCTGAGGATCTGGCGGACGGCTGCAATGGGAGTCTTTACGCTGTGGGAAAGGTTTGCCACCGCCTCCCGGGACCGAGCCAGTCGTCGGTCCAGCGAATCCAATAACTGATTCAGCTGCAACACCAGAGGCTGGAATTCTTCCGGGGCACGGACCTGAATGCGGGAGATCTCGCCGTCCTGAAGTTTTCGCAGGGCGGCACGTAGCGATACCACCGGGCGCATGGCCAGGGAAATGCCCAACCAGATCACAGTCACCAGCAGAAGGATGAGCGCAATTGATACTACCGCAGTCCAGGCGTGAAGTTCCGCTTGGCTGCTCTGAAGTGCCTCGAAGTCTTCCGACACTATGACGACAATGGGGAGGTCGTGGACCTGGATGGTGCTGCGGAATGCGAGGATGTCCGAGGGCACGGCGGGGCTGATATTGCGCCTGACTCGAATGGGGCCGTTCTGTACGGAGTCAAGGAGGGGGGTAAGCAGCGGCTCCCAGGATGGGGGCGAGACGATGGTTTGCTGCGTGCTGCGAATGGCGAATGCGTGGTGAAACACCTCCTCGAAGTAGTCGCCCGTTCGAAGAGCGGTGATTTCCCCGCCAGCTTGTCGGATCTGGTGCTCCAGAAACGCAACCTCATCCTGGAGTCGGCTTTCCACGAACTCGCGGGACATCCGGTCCAGCAGGTAGCCGTGCACCAGCCAGGCCAGCCCCATCAGTACAATGCCGGCTGGCAGGAGCAGGGTTAAAAGGGTCCTCCGGAGCGATCGGATACTGTTAAGGCGCATCATGGAACAGGTAGCCCTGGCCTCGCCGTGTTGTGATTGTCTCCGCGCCGACCAGTTTTCTCAGGCGTCGGATGTACGCCTCAATGATGTTGTCGCTGGGGCTCTCGTTGAGATTGTAGAGTTGCTCCATCAGTTGTTCTTTCGAGAATACATGGCCTGGACGGCTCATCAGGCACCGCAATAATCGGAATTCGGTCCCAGTCAGGCTGTGCTCGCTCCCATCGGGGAGTTTCAGGTTTTGGCGGTTCTCATCCAGCTCGAAACGGCCGGCCCGCAGAGAGGACTGGCCCCGTCCCTCGCTGCGGCGAACAATGGCGTGCAGTCGAGCAATCAGCTCTTCCGCCTGAAAGGGTTTGGCGAGGTAGTCATCAGCGCCCGCCTTCAAACCGTTTACCTTGTCTTGCCAGTCGCCGCGGGCGGTCAGAATCAGGACTGGGAAATGGGCATTGTTTGACCGCCAGTGCCGCAACACGTCCAGCCCGTTGCCATCTGGCAGTCCCAGGTCCAGTACACCTGCTCGGTAGTCCTCCTGTTCGCCGAGGATAATGGCGGCTTTGGCGGTGCCTGTGACATCCACGCTGAATCCGGCTTTCTCCAGTTGGCTGGCCAGCCCTTCAACGAGCAGTGGGTCGTCCTCAACCAGCAATAGTCTCATTGGCTACATCCTTTTCCTCTGGGCTCTCTGGGGAGAGGGGCAGGCAGTGTCGCCGCCAAACCTGAACTGAGCCTGAATTCCAATTTTATCGTTATTTTCAGGAAGAGTTCAGGTTGGTACGAGATGGTGGATAGCGCTCTGATCCTCATGCCTCGCATGATTGGACCGGATACTATTAGTTCCGCACAGGAGAACGATGAATGAACGCTTCCACGTTGATTGCCGCCGTAGCGGTCATGTCCATGCCGGTCCTGGCCTTTGCTGGGGGGTCTCACGATGGTGGTCACGGTCAGGCAACACCCATTGGAGAACCGGGCTATGCCGGCGACGTTACCCGGACCATCGCGGTGGTTATGAAAGACAATTATTTCGAGCCAGAGGCTGTTAACGTTTCTCCTGGGGAAACCGTCCGTTTCTCAATCCTAAACGAAGGTAGGCTCGTGCATGAGTTCAACATCGGCACACCGGAAATGCACGAAGCTCATCAGAGGGAGATGCGGATGATGGTCGAGCATGGTGTTATCCAGGGTGGTACGCTGAATCGGGAGATGATGAAGATGGACATGGGTAATGGGCACACCATGGAACATGATGATCCCAACAGTGTGTTATTGGCACCCGGCGAAACCGCCGAGATTGTATGGACCTTCAGCGCCCAGGCCAATCTCGAGTTCGCGTGCAATGTGCCAGGCCACTACCAGTCTGGCATGTACGGGGACGTCGAATTCAAGACGAGCGATGATATGCAGGCGCGAGCCCGCTGAACTTCCCGCCCATTGCGTGTTGCAGGGGGAATCGTCGAGGTTCCCCTCTTCACCGAACGACACAGAGGTAAACCCAGATGAAGGCCAGTTTAGTGGCAGGTGTTGTGGCCTGTCTGCTACCAATATTCGCGTCTGCGGGCGAATACGACCTTACGGTTGACCGGGTCGAAATCGACACCGGAGAATTTGTCAAAGAGGGGATAGGCTATAATGGCGCATCCCCGGGTCCCGTGCTCCGCTTCAAAGAAGGCGAAGCGGTGACAATCAATGTAACCAATAATCTGGACGAAATGACGTCCATTCACTGGCACGGATTGATCCTGCCATTCAGTCAGGACGGAGTTCCTGGAATCAGCTTCCCCGGAATCAAGCCCGGTGAAACATTTACCTACCGATTCCCCATCGTCCAGACAGGCACCTACTGGTTCCACAGCCATTCCGGATTCCAGGAGCCTGACGGAGCTTTTGGCGCCATCGTTATTGAGCCCGAAGGTCGGGAACCGTTCCGTTACGACCGGGAATACGTGGTCCAGTTGACCGACAAGCATCCTCATGACGGGGAGCGCATCATGCGTAACCTCAAGATGATGCCGGACTACTACAACCGTCAGCAGCAGACGGTTGGCGAGTTTTTCTCCGATGCCTCTGAGTATGGCTTCATGAACACGCTGAAGGACCGCCTGGCCTGGGGCGGGATGCGAATGATGAAGGCGGACGTGGAGGATGTTCAGGGCTTCGTTGGCATGATCAATGGCAAGAGCCCGGAGCAGAATTGGACCGGCTTGTTTGAGCCAGGTGAGCGAGTTCGCCTCCGCTTCATCAATTCTTCAGCAATGACCTATTTCGATGTTCGAATACCCGGGCTGCAGATGACCGTTGTCCAGGCGGACGGTAATAATGTCCAGCCGGTCAATGTGGATGAGTTTCGGATTGGCGTGGCGGAAACCTACGATGTCATCGTACGTCCCAGGGAGGCGGAGGCTTACACCATCTTCGCCGAATCCATGGGGCGTTCCGGTTACGCCCGGGCAACACTGGCCCCTGAGGCAGGAATGCAGGCGCCCGTACCGGAAATGCGAGAGCCTGCCCGTCTGACCATGGCGGACATGGGGGGCATGCACGGCATGGATCATGGCGATATGGGGCATGGGGATATGAATTCGTCGGAAGACGAAGAGATGAACCACTCAGCCATGGCCGGCAGGGATCACGCCACAATGGCTGAGGTGGACTCGACCAGTATGTCGGCGATGTCTGAGGCGAACAGTGACAGCATGGACCATTCGAGTATGGCGGGAATGGATCACAGCGGAATGGGGGGGGCTGGGGACGGCGCGACAGATCCCTTCTATGCCGAGGGTAGCGGCCTGATTCCAGTCGCAGCCAACGGTGGCAAGTTCCTTTCTTATGCCGACCTCAAGGCGCAGGCGCCGCTGTATAACGAGCGAGAGCCGACCCGGGAGATCGAATTGCGGCTGACCGGAAACATGGAACGATATGCCTGGAGTATTAACGGCGTTAAGTATGAAGATGCCGACCCAATCCGGCTTCAGTATGGCGAGCGTGTCCGCTTCAAATTTGTGAATGAGACCATGATGACCCATCCGATGCACCTTCACGGCATGTGGTCCATCCTGGATGTCGGTGCCGGCCAGTGGAATCCTGTCAAGCACACCATTAGCGTACAGCCAGGAACAACGGCTTACATGGAGACCGAAGTCGACGCGCCGGGTCAATGGGCCTTCCATTGTCATCTGTCCTATCACGCGGCCTCTGGCATGTTCCGAAAAGTCGTCGTTGAGGGCGGGCCTGAATCGTCTGCCGCCGCTGTGGGTGATGACGTCGTACAAGGAGGAGGCGCATGAGCGACATGAAGTCCCTTATCGTGGCCGCGCTGCTGGGGGGTATTGGTCTTCCCGCAGTGGCGTCCGCCCAGGCGATGATGGAGGATACGACCGAGCGCAAGCAGCCTCTGAGCGTGTGGGGCGTTCAGTTTGAGGAGTTCGAGTATCGTTACAGCGATGACGATGAAGAACTCGGTGCATGGAATGCCGACTTCTTCTATGGCACCGACGCATTGAAAGTGCGATGGCTCTCGAAAGGGGAATACGCCATTGAGGAGCAGGCCTATGAGGGACTTGAAAACCAGTTGGTCGGTCAAATTCCCGCCACCACCTTTTTCGATGCCAAGGCTGGCATACGATTCGACACCCCCGAGGGACCGGACAGAACCTATGCTGTACTGGGGGTGACAGGGTTGGCGCCCCAGTGGTTTGAGATCGATGCCAATTTATACGTCAGTGAGGACGGGGACACTTCGGCAGAGCTCGACGCTGAGTACGAGCTGCTCCTGACCAATCACTGGATTCTGGCGGCAACCCTCGATGCTGCAGCGGCCTTCAGTGAAGACCACGAGATTGGGGTTGGTAAGGGGCTGGTGTCCACGGAAGCTGGGCTGCGCCTGCGCTACGACGTTGTTGATCGAACTTTCTCACCATACGTTGGGGTTGTCCACGAACGTAAGTACGGGGACACCGCCGATCTGGCAGAGCAAGAGGGCGGGGGCACTGAAGACTGGTATGCAGTCGTTGGCGCCAGGCTCGTTTTCTAGGCCCTTGATAAAGGCCTGGGAATATTCCCGGGCCTTTTGTTTTGCCGGTTGATTCAGGTCAAGTAGAAGCCAGAAAGGGCCGCAGTGCCCTTTTTTTCAGCGCTGTTTCAGGTTTCGATGATGGTATGAGCCTGAAGTGATTAACCGGGGGCAAAAAGCCCATAAGGACTCGAATCGGGAAGGTTTTCTGCTTCGTCGTAAACTGGTGGTGCAAGGGCAGAGTCAGGGGGAGTGGGACGACCTGATCTTTGAGCAGAGCCACCATCCCTGCGTGGACTTCGCTGAGCAGAAATCTCCGGCTTGCCTGTCAGTAACCTTCGATGGAAGCTCAGTGGTCGGCCGACCAGTTTCTCGAACTTATCCGGGCATCAGTTACTCTGCAGTTCGAAGATTCCACCTATGAAAAAATGAGAGGTTGGGGAGAGCACCGCGCTTGCCAACGATTCATTCTAGAATCACCAAGGAGGCCAACGGCATGATGGATGGAAACATGTTTGGTTATACCATGTGGGCAGGTCACGGACTTTGGTTGCTAGCGTTCGCCATTGTGGTGGTCATACCGGTCTGGCGCATCTGCCAACGAACGGGATTCCCCGGGTGGATCTCCATTCTGGTGCTAATCCCCTTACTGAACCTGGCTCTCCTGTATTTCATTGCCTTTGCTGATTGGCCCTCCAATACAGCGGGATCCAGCGATGAATGATCTCAAAAAACAGCATCATGTGGGTGCAACTGGGTAGACCGAGCACTCAGTGACGGATCCGGGCTGTGGAATGTCAGTGGATCCGCACGCCTCGAGGCATCGTGCTCAGCACGCTGGCAAGGCCTGGTGCTTCGGTGCTTCCCGCTGCAGGGCAAAGTTTGAAGCTAGCCCTGCAGGGTGCCCCGGTGAGGAACCCAAGCCGGCTGAACCGGTTGCGCCTGGCATCATGCACGCCCCACTATGCATTCGCGAAGCCGCCAGCCCGGTCCCGGCGACTGCCGGTCCTTTGGAGCAGCTTCTAGCCGGTTAGGAATTTCGATACGATGGGAAACAACAAAGAGCTCGCCTACCACGATTACCAATTCCTGGAATCCGATCCCGCCAGACCAATCCGCATACTCGCAGAGTATCTCAAGCCCATGGCTGCACTGGAGCAGGAGGGAATAACAGATACCGTTGTATTCTTCGGTTCTGCGCGCCTCAAAGAGAAGCATCCCCTCGGACGTTATTTGGGGGCGGCCAGAGAGCTGGCGAAAAGGGTTACCCTCTGGTCCCAATCCCAGTGGAATAATGGCCACAGCCTGGTGGTTTGCTCGGGGGGCGGCGGAGGCATCATGGAGGCCGCCAACCAGGGAGCTACCGATGCGGGTGGGCGGTCCCTGGGGTTGAACATAGGCTTGCCCCATGAACAGCGTCCAAACCCCTATATCTCAGAGGGGTTGGTCTTTGAGTTCCGATATTTCTTCATGCGGAAATTATGGTTTGCCCATCTGGCCCGAGCGATTGTGATCTTTCCCGGAGGGTTTGGCACCCTGGATGAACTGTTCGAGGTTCTCACCTTGTCCCAGACCCAAAAGCTGCATCCGCGAATTCCAGTGCTGTTGTATGGCCAGGAGTATTGGCAAGACATCGTCAATTTTGATGCCCTGGTGCGCCACGGCATGATCGCTCCAGAAGATCTCGAGCTGTTTCACTTCGTGAACTCAGTTCCCGAAGCAATGAGCGTTATTCAGTGCGAACTGGCGAACTATGACCGGAGGAAGGTTCCGTCCTTTGCCAGCTCCTGTTACTGCGAAGAAGAAGGTGCGGAGGGTCCATCTCCGGAAGTTTGAGGCGGTGTTCCAGCCGGGGGCGTTCTACTTCTTGCGGAACGCCCCGAACGGCATGGCCTGTAGAGATTGGGTCTGCTGAACGGCATTGCCGGTCTGATCGTTACTGGAGTAACGGAGGGTCCGAAGCCCATCCCGGGAACACTTCGAGAAGTTTCTGGATCAGCTTGAGAGTAATTGGGTGTCATAAAGACCCTGATAGCGGGTGCCCGGACCGTGCAGTCGGGCATAGTCGAAATCGGTGGGGATCTCTTTGGTCGAGGGAAAATCGTCCACCACGCGGGATCTGGCCTGGACGGCGAATTGGCTCAGCACTCAATGACATTCACTGCCAGGCCACCCCGGGAAGTTTCCTTGTACTTGTCGAGCATGTCGTGGCCGGTCTCCCGCATGGTCTGGATCACCTTGTCGAGGGAAACGAAATGTCGGCCATCGCCACGAAGCGCGAGCACCGCTGAGTTGATGGCGTCCATCGCGGCAATGGCGTTGCGTTCGATGCAGGGCACCTGTACCAGCCCGCCGATGGGGTCGCAGGTGAGGCCCAGGTGGTGCTCCATGCCAATTTCCGCCGCGTTCTCCACCTGGTGGGGTGTTCCGCCGGTGACGGCGGCCAGACCGGCGGCGGCCATCGCGCAGGCGGAGCCGACCTCGCCCTGACATCCGACTTCCGCACCGGAGATGGAGGCGTTCTCCTTGAACAGGATTCCAATGGCGGCCGCCGTGAGCAGAAAGCGAATGACGCCTTCCTCATTGGCGCCGGGGCACCAGTGCCAATAGTAGTGGAGCACTGCCGGGATAATGCCGGCGGCGCCGTTGGTGGGGGCCGTCACCATGCGACCACCGGCGGCGTTCTCTTCATTGACCGCCAGGGCGTACAGGTTGACCCAGTCCATGGCGCTCAGCGATGGCGAGATAAGGTCCTGCCGCTCCATGTCAACCAGCGACCGGTACAGGGACGCTGCCCTGCGTTCAATGCCCAACCCGCCAGGCAGGACGCCCTCATGCCGGATGCCGTTTTGAACGCATTCCTGCATCACTTGCCAGATCCTCTGGATCCCCGCACGAACCTCCGGCTCCGATTGCCAGGCCCGCTCATTGGCCATCATTACCTCGGCCATGGCCAGGCCGTGGGTGTCGCAGTGCTTCAGCAGCTCGGCCGATGTGCTGAAGGCATAGGGGAGGTGGGTGGCGTCGTCCACAATTCGATCTGTGTTGACGGCCTGTTCGTCCACCACGAAGCCCCCGCCGATGGAGTAATAGGTGCGTTCTGTGACCACCTCTCCGTGCCGGTTGAAGGCGGTGAATCGCATGCCATTGGGGTGGAATGGCAACGTCTCATCGCCACGGAAGATGAGATCGTCCGCCTCCCGGAAGGGAACGGCGTATTCGCCAAGAAGCAGGATCTCCCCCTGGCGAAGAATATGATTTGAGCGTGGGGCCAGCAGGTCGGGGTCGACGGTGTCCGGCCTGTGGCCTTCGAGCCCCAGCAGCATGGCGGGGACCGTGCCGTGGCCCTGGCCGGTGGCGCCGAGGGAGCCAAAGAGCTGAAGCCGCAATCGCCCGACATGGCCTAACCGGTCAAACGGCTTCAGTGACTCGGCAAACCGGCGAGCGGCCACCATGGGCCCTACGGTGTGGGAGCTGGAGGGGCCGATGCCAATCTTTAGCAGGTCGAATAAGCTGATGGCCAAGGCGACTCCCCCTTTACGTTGAACCGTAAAGTTTGAATGTGATGACCTAATGGTAGCGTCTTGTTGGGGTTGCCCATGGTTTGGGCGCGACGCGGAGGTGTTGATTTGCGGCAGTTGGGTGGAGCCCCGCTGCCGTTGGTCAGGGAGGGGGATTTTTCTCCCTATGTTTCGCCGCTACCCGCTGTACCCGTGTATTTCCTTCCAGTTTCCTGGATAAACCGCGTAAAAAATACTGGCTTGCTCGCCTTCGTACTTTAGTTCCGTGCCCTCCGGGATCCAGAGGATATCCCCGGGGTCGGCGTCCAGCACGCCCTCTTTGGTGACGAGTCGGAACAGACCACTAATGACATAGACGACCTCATCGTATAGCACCGTCCACGCTACGGAGCAGGCATCGAAATGGGCAACGCCGGCGCCCATGGTCTGGCTCAACTCTGTGCTCACCGCCCGCGCCACCTCGGCGTGTCCGGGCGGGCCTCCGCGATGTTGAAAGGTGAGGCTTGAGTGGCGAATCAGTTTTGCTGTCACGGGAATCTCCTTGGTTTCCTAAACTTCCGATCGGCTGGCAAACCGGGCTGCCGCCATGCGCAGTGGTACGCCAACGCGAAGTAGGGGTTTGGGGGGTAATTTGGATGGCGCGCCGGACACCTCGATCATGTCGGCAAGAAGTTGAGTCTTCTTCCCGCAGGCCATATCCGCCAGCATCATGCCGGAAATGGTGCCTCGGGCCGCGCCAACGCTCTGGTCGCAGCAGGATAGGAAAATGCCCGGTTCGATTTCCCCGAAATAGGTTTCGAAATTGCCGGACAGGCTGCTGGCACCGCCCCAGGTGTACTCGAACTTCACGTCTTTCAGTTGAGGGTAGCGAGCGTCGAAGGCTTGCTGATGGCGTTGGCGCACCCCTGGCAGCAGTTCTCCCGGCGTATTGTAATCGTGGGCGTAGCGGTAGGAGTTACGAACGATGATGCGCCGGTCCTGCGTCATCCGCAGCGTTGTACCTGCGTGGTCTGCTGGGGTGATGCCCCAGTCAAGTTGTCCGCCGTAGCGTTCCAGTTGGTCGTCCGTCAAAGGCTTGGTCATGCTGGCAAAGGTCATGACCGGCAGTATGCGATCGCGCATGAAGCCGAGTTCGGCTGTGAAGATGTTCGTGCCAAGCACAACCTGCCGGCATTTGATGCAGGCCTGGTCCGTTTCCAGCACGAATCCGTCGCCTGTGCGGGTAATTCTGGTCACTGCGGTGTGCTCGGCAATCCGCACATTCTCCGGCATGTTGTCGGCCAGGCCGCGCATCAGGGCCGCCGGCTGCATGAGGGTTCCGCCTGGCGTGAAGATGGCGGCGCTGTAAAAGTCTGTGCCAAAGATTGACTGCAGCTCCTGGCGCGAGAGTTTTTGGTACTGCTCGCCGAAACCTTTCAACAACTGTTCGTAATGGTCGAGAAACTTTTGGCCACGGGCGCCTACCGCAGCCTGATATTTGCCCGCATGGGACCATTGGCAGTCGATGCTGTAACGATCAATCTGGGTCTCCAGGTAGTCGATGGCGGTGCAGTTCAGGCTCAGCAGCTTGCGCTTGAGTTCGTTGTCGTTCGACTCCAGGTCCCGCTTGTGGGGCTGGTCTATCACAAACCCCGAGTTGCGACCGGAGGCGCCCTGGCCGACTTTTAGGGCCTCGATCAGGAGGAAGCTGCCATCCGGTTGGTTTTCGGCCAGCCGGCGGGCTGCGGCGCAGCCGACGAACCCACCTCCAACCACAACCGTATCAACGTTCACGTTTCCTTCCAGGGCGGGAAATACGGACACGTCATTAAGTACTTCGTACCAGCCGCAGCGGCCATCGTATTGAGGAAGAATCATCGTCAGTCTCGCTCTTTGTTGTGTTTGCACGACGTGGGTCGGGGGTTGAGGCTTTTTTCGAGTGGTTCAATTATTTGGCCTGTATATTAGAAATGCTATATTTAACGTTCGAGTAAAAGGAAAATAATTCCGAACATAAGTATGACTTATCAAAGAGGCGAATGGACTATGGCATCGGACCTGATTGACTCCCAGCTGTTGAACACTTTCGTTACCGTGGCCGAGTCTGATTCCCTGACCGAGGCCGCGAATCGATTGAAGGTAACCCAATCTGCGGTATCCCAGGCCCTTAAGCAGCTCGAGCAAGCCGTCGGGGCGGAGCTGGTTGTCCGGCGTACCCGTCCGGTACAGCTCACCGCCGCCGGGCAGGTGTTAAAGCAGAGTGCGGACACCATCCTCGCCGATCTGCGCCGGCTGAATGTGCGTCTCAGGGAGGCGTCCGAGAAAGGGCTGGTTCAGTGTCGTCTCGGGTTGGTGACCTCTTGTTCGGAAGTGTTCGGCAGTAAGCTGATCGCAAGTTTGAGCCGTCGTATTGAACGGCTCAGGCTGCGCAGTGGTATGACGCCAACGTTGATTCAGGCGTTTCTGGACCGCGAGATCGACATCCTCATTTCCAGTGATCCGTTGACCGATGTGGAAGGGCTGGAACGATTCCATCTCTGTCGTGACCCGATGCTGGTAGCCGCGTCGAGCACGATGCTTGGGCGGGTCAATCCGGACGCTGGTGGTGGCAGAAGCCTGGTTGAGAGGCTGGCGCGCTCGGAGCCGCTGATCCGGTATGGGCGTAACACACACATCGGCGCACTGAGCGAAGTGGCCATGCGTCGCATGCAGGTGCTGGCCAACGTACGCTACGAGACGGACGATACCCATACGTTGATGAGCTTCGTGCGGGATGGTCATGGCTGGGCGATCGTGAGCGCGCTGTGCCTAGCCCAGGTGCTGTATATGACCGAAGGTGTCGGGATAATCGAACTGGACGCCAGTCGCCATGCCAGGGATCTGTATTTGTTGGCCCGGGAAGGGGAGATGGGAGGCATCCCCTCACAGGTTGCGGAGAGCATTGCAGCGATCCTGCGAGAAGCTATCTGTCCCGCCCTGGTCGCGTGCGCTCCATGGCTGAATCTGGATCAGTTTGCTTTGCCTGAAGGATGAGTGTGTCCAACGGATTGTCAGCGGGATTAGGAACTGGTGGCGACGGATGTTTCGCCCGAATAGTGCTGCTCTTCCCGGGCATGCTCCAGCAGCCAGTCGCGGAACTCTTCCACGCCCGGTTTTGGCCTGGCGTGCTCCTCTGGCTCAAGCATATAGAAGTGTGCTTCGGTATTAAGCTCGGTGGTCACCGGGCGCACAAGTAGTCCATTGGTCAGGTACTGTTCCACCAACTGTTCCCAGCCAAGCGCAACGCCCTGGCCATTGAGGGCCGCCTGGATCAGCATCGGATAGTTGTTCAGGTTCAGCCGTCGCCGGGGCTCCATGGGTTTCATGCCCGCCGATTTGAACCATTCCTTCCAGGTGAGCCAGTTCTCACTGGAGTCCAGCCAGAGCTGGGTTGTGCCAAGAATTTGTTCTGGATTGTCCAGCGCCTGACGCTCCAGGAAATCCGGACTACAGATGGGGTACACCCGCTCGCGAAAGAGGGGGGTTGCAGACATTGCTGCAGGCGCTTTCCGGTAGTAAAACAGTGCAATATCGTACTCTGAACTGCGGACGCCTTTCAGGGTGTCGGTTGCCAGGATACGGACGTCGATATTGGGAACAGCATCCTGGAACTTCGGCAACCTCGGCAATAGCCAAAGCGAGGCCATGGCGTTGGAGGTCACCACTGTGATCTGCTTGTTGGGGCGCCACTGCAGAATGTCGCCGGTGGCATCGGCCAGAACCTGCAATGCCTCCTGAACACTGGCGTAGTACTGGTTGCCGGTCTGCGTCAGTCCCAGTTGGCGCTTGTCCCTTACGAACAGGGCATGGCCCAGGTATTCCTCCAGGTGCCGGATCTGGCGGCTGACGGCCCCCTGCGTCACATTGAGCTCGGCTGCGGCCCGGGTGAAACTCATATGGCGTGCAGCCGCTTCGAAGGCTACCAGGCTGTTCAGGGGAGGTAAGGGTTTTATCTTCACCGGTGTGTCTCCAGTAAAGTTGATGTAAGTAGCCCTTGGCACAAGTTTCCAGCGTCGAGCGCCGCGGCACAGGATCATTGTGCCCGAAAATGACAAACGCTGCCGAATCCTTGGGATAGGGCAGCCTTTGGTCATGGAGGGGGCGCCTAGTTTTCGCCGCTGGCTCGAAGCAGCGCACCCTGGGCAGCTGGCGATAAGGAAATCGGTTCCCTCGCGCCCACAACGTCATCACCGGTCTCGTTGATGACTCGCCGTTGGTGCGGGTCCAGCGGCGAGAGCCCCAGCTCCGTGCGCAGCGCTTTCATCAGAGAGATCGACATAACCAGGATTAGTATCGAAATAGGCAGGCCGGCTGCAATGGAGGCGGTTTGCACCACTTTGAGCCCGCCTGCATAGAGTAGGCCTCCGGCGATCAGTGCCTGCAGGCTTCCCCAGGCCACTCGCAACACCATCGGTGGTTCAGGGCTGCCTCTCGAGTTCAGCGTACAAAGCACCAGCGTGCCGGAATCCGCGGAGGTGATGAAATAGGTAGCCAGGAGCAGGGTGGTGAGCAGGCAGAGTATCTGGCCGAGCACGCCGGGGTCGAGTTTGGAAAAGAGGGTGAAGATGGCAGACGTGGTCTCGGCCTTAGTGGCTAGCAAGATATCGCCACCTTTGAATTCTGCTGCCTCGCCAGTCAACTCCCCGGCCACCACCTGCTGCTGGTGCGCGATCTGATCGTCCTTCTCCATCTTGAGGGCGGAGCCTCCAAAGACGGACATCCAGATGAACGTCACCAACGTCGGTACGATCAGTGCCCCGGTAATCAGTTCCCGAACAGTGCGGCCTCGGGAGATTCGCGCGATGAACATGCCCACGAATGGTGCCCAGGTCATCCACCAGGGCCAGTAGAATGCGGTCCACCAGTTCTGCCAGCCACTATCCCCTTGGGCATCGCTCCAGGTGCTGAGGGATACCAGGTTGCCAACATAGTCCCCGGTGCCCTCGATCAGGATATTCAGGATGTAACGAGTGGGGCCAATCAAGACGACGGCGAGGACGAGCAATATGGACAGTCGCATGTTCCACTCAGACAGTATTCGAATACCGCGTCCGACGCCGGTGATGACCGAGAAAATGGCCAGGGTGCTGATTGCGGCAATCATCAGCAGCTGATTGCCAATGCTAATATCGATTCCGAACACGTTGTTCAGGCCGGTGTTCATCTGGATGACGCCAAGCCCGAGTGATTGGGAGACGCCGAAGGCGGTGATCGCGACGGTCAGAATATCAACAGTGTGCCCGATCGGGCCGTAGATGCGATCGCCGATGAGGGGGTAGAGCACGGATCGCATGGTGAGCGGTAGGCCCTTGCGGTAAGCAAAGTAGGCCATGGCCAGTGCGACGATGATGAAGATGGCCCAGGGATGCAGCCCCCAATGGAAGAACGTGATGCGCATGGCTGTCGCCGCGGCCTCATCAGTCAGGCCGGTGGCGGCAAACGGATTTCCGGCGTAATGCCACATTGGCTCGGCCACAGACCAGAAGATCAAGCCGATACCCATCCCCCCACTGAACAGCATGGCCAGCCAGGACTTGTAGCTGAATTCCGGGGTTTCATCATCCTTCCCGAGCCGGATGTGCCCAAAGCGGCTAAACATCAGGTAGATCAGAAGCCCCAGCACCGAAGAGACCAGCAACAGATAGAACCATTTGAAGTTGTTGAGGATCGTATCGGATATTTGTTGAAAGAAGGTTCCGGCTTCCTCGGCCATGAAGCCGCAGAGCAGGACAAAGCCAATCACCAGGATCTTCGAAATAACGGTTACGGTGGGGTCGATGCCGCGCACCAACCCTTGCTCGTTTCTCATGAGGGGGCTCCACCTTTAATTGTTGTATTCGGCGTCATTCTGCGCGGCCCTTTGTTTTTCTTGGAGGCTGCGCTTGGGGTGTCGATGTAATGTCGTTTTCAGCAATGGCGATCCTCATCAAAAAATTGATATGGATCAAACGAAATTTTGTCCCTGCTGTCATGAGTATTTCTCATGACGTGTCGAGGCTGGCGACCGGGTCGCTCCCGGTGTCATGAGTAAAGCACGGGAATGTCGCTCTGAGATTCAAGAGAATAATGCTGTGATCTCACCTAAGCCCCTGACAAATAAAGGGCTAAGGCCTGTCATGAGTTTTTGGAATGGCAAGGCGGCTTAAAAGTCGTTTGCTGAGCGGATTTTTACGTCATTACCATCCTTCCTGACAACGCACCGGCTCATCGCCATTGAGCGAGATTAAAGCGGTGCTGATAACCCGAAAGGCCATTTGGACACGTTGTTTCAGGTTCAGAGAGAGGAGTGCGGTCATGACAACAATAAATCGACAGATTCCCATCACAGCAATCGAGAATGTTCGTAAGCCGCTTGCCAATGCCTCCGGCATGCCCAATGCGGTCTATGACGATGCCTCGCTGTACGAGTTTGAGCGGGACGAGGTGTTAGGCAAGGGCTGGGCAGCGTTAGGCTTCACCAGCGATCTACCGGTTAACGGTTTCGCCAAGCCCTACGATTTCATGGGCCTGCCGCTGGCGATCATGCGTAATCGTGAGGGCGAGCTCAAGGTCTTCCATAACGTCTGTAGTCACCGGGGCATGATCCTACTGAAAGAAGAGACCGAAGTGGAAGGTATGGTGCGGTGCCCGTACCACTCCTGGACCTACGATCTGAACGGCAACCTCAAGGGTACCCCGCACATTGGCGGTTACGGTAAGCACAAGGCCGAGGGCTTCGCCTGTGAAAAGCATGGGCTGCGCGAGGTGCGGTCCCATGTCTGGGCGGGCATGGTATTCATCAACCTGTCCGGCGATGCTGAGGATTTTGAAAGCTATATCGAGCCCCTGCTGCAGCGTTGGAAGGACTTTTGTGGCGCCGATGGCTGGGACAACCTGTACATCGCCTCGACGGGCAGCCAGATGCAACTGGAGGTCCAGTGCAACTGGAAGTTGGCCGTGGAGAACTACTGCGAGGCCTACCATTTGCCTTGGGTCCACCCCAGCCTGAATACCTATTCTCCGCTCGACCAACACTACAACCTGGAAGTCGGTGAGAACATGTCCGGGCAGGGTAGTTACAACTACAACCTGTCTGATGTGGCCGGTACGCGGCTGCCGCGATTTGAGTCCTGGCCGCAGGATCGTCTTCGCCAGGCCGAGTACATCTCACTCTATCCAAACGTCCTGCTCGGACTTCAGGCCGATCATTTCTTCGCCATTATTCTGGAGCCGAAGTCGCAGAACAGAACCGTGGAAAATCTCCGGCTGTTCTATGTCGGTGAGGAAGCGTGCGGCGACGAATACGCCGCCTGTCGCCACTCCCAGCTCGAAGCCTGGCGTGTGGTCTTTGGCGAGGATGTCTTCGCGGTTGAGGGTATGCAGGCCGGGCGCAAGTCACCCGGCTTCCAGGGCGGCGTGTTTTCACCGGTACTGGATGGCCCTACCCACCACTTCCACAACTGGGTAGCCAATCGCTACGAGGCAGCGATGCAGGAGTAACACTCGGTCCATGCGCACGGGCACCGATCCATGGCCGGTGCCTTGTTCAATTTCCGGCAGTACAGATTCCAAGGCAGGGTGAAATCTCATGTTGAACAGACAATCCAATCACTGGCTCAACTTCGTCGGCGGCGAGTGGGTCGATGGCAAGACAGCGATCGAAGTCCGAGACCCGTCTACCGACCAGGTGTTTGCGACCATCGCCAGTGCCGACGTGGACGATGTGGAAAACGCGGTTTCCGCTGCGCGCCAATGTGTCCGGGAAGGGCGTTTGACCCGTCAGCGCCCGGCGGAACGTGCCGAGCTGATGTACCGCATTGGCGCCGAGATCCGTGAGCTCGCCGAAGAGGGTGCCCTCCTGGCTTCCCGCGAGAACGGCAAGTCGATAAACGATGCACGGGATGAGTTCATCGAATCGGCTCGTTACTTCGAGTATTACGGCGGCATGGCCGACAAGATCGAGGGCAAGTCCATTCCCCTGGGTGAAGACTATATCGACTTCACCTACTACGAACCCCAGGGGATTTCGGTTCAGATCGTGCCCTGGAACTTCCCGGTCTCCATCTGTGCCCGCTCCCTGGCGCCAGCCCTGGCCGCGGGTAATGCGGTCATTGTCAAGTCGCCGGAGCTGTCGCCGCTGGCGATCACGCTCTTGGCCACCGCCTGCGAGCGGGCGGGCCTGCCGAAGGGAGCGCTGAGCATTCTTGCTGGTCCCGGGCGGGCAACCGGGGCGGCCTTGGTTGCCCACAAGGAAACCAACCAGATTGTGTTCACCGGCTCGGTGCCCACCGGGCAGGCTATCATGCGGTCCGCGGCAGAGAACTCTGTGCCCTGCGTGATGGAGCTGGGCGGCAAATCCGCAGCGGTGGCCTTTGCGGACGCGGACATGGACCAGTTGGTCTGCAGTGTTAAGGGCGGGATTTTTTTCAATGCCGGTCAGGTTTGCTCTGCCATGTCTCGTCTGCTGGTCCAGCGAGAGATCTACGACGAGGTTGTGGGCCGGGTCGCAGAACTGGCGCAGGGGCTGAGCATCGGTGGCGGCAAAGACAACCCGGACCTCACGCCAGTGGTGTCGATGCAGCAGCGAGACGGCATCCTTGATATGTGCCGTCAGGCTGAGGAGGACGGCGCCCGTCTGGTCACCGGTGGTCACGCTGTAGAAGGGCTGCCGGGTGCCTTCGTACAACCGACGGTGTTCGCCGACGTCACCCCGCAAATGCGGCTTTTCCGTGAGGAGGTGTTCGGGCCTGTGATTGCCATCACTCCCTTCGACACTGAAGAGGAAGCTTACGAACTGGCCAACGGTACCGATTATGGCCTTGTGGCGGGTGTGTTCACCCAGGATATCAGCCGCGCGATGCGTGCTTCTCAGGCCCTGGATGCGGGCCAGGTCTTCGTCAATGAGTGGTTTGCCGGCGGAATCGAGACTCCATTTGGTGGCAACCGTCTCTCCGGCTACGGCCGCGAGAAAGGGCAGGAAGCACTCTATAGCTACGTACGCACCAAGAACGTCGCAATTCGCGTCTCCCGATAACAAAGGTTACGGCGTCGTCTTGAAGATGGCGGCGACGGAGCGAGGGCCGAATCATGAAAAAGTGGTTATGCACCATTTGTGGTCTGATCTACGACGAAGCCAAGGGCTGGCCTTCCGAGGGTATTCCGGCGGGTACCCGCTGGGAGGATGTCCCGGATGACTGGCTCTGTCCCGACTGCGGTGTGGGCAAGGCCGATTTCGAAATGATTGAGCTGAAAACCGATGACAAACCCGCTGCCGCACCGGCACCGGCACCGGTGGCAAAGGCCCCGCTGCCGATTGTGATCGTGGGCAGCGGTTACGCCGGCTACAGCCTCGCCGAGGCAGTTCGCCAGCGTAACCCCGACACCCCTCTGGTGGTGGTCACTGCGGATGATGGGCACCACTACTCCAAGCCGGCTTTGTCCAACGCGCTGGCACGGAGCAAGTCCGCAGATGATCTGGTCAACGAGACCCCGCTGGCGATGGAGCAGCGGCTGAACATTCGCATTTACACGCGCTGCCGGGTACGGAGTATCGATACCGCCAGCAAGACCCTGGCGACCGATGCCGGTTCCCTGGAGTACGGCAAGCTGGTGCTTGCCTTGGGGGCCGATCCGATTCGACTGCCACTTGCCGGGAGCTGTGCCGAGGACGTTTTGAGTGTCAACGACCTTCAGGACTATCGCCGGATGCGGGAGCGCCTGCAGGGCTGCGAGAAAGTCACCATCATCGGTAATGGTCTCATCGGCTGTGAGTTTGCCAATGACCTGGTCATGGCCGGTCACCATGTCGATGTGGTTGGGCTGGACGAGTCGCCCATGAGCCGGTTGCTGCCGCCGGAAATCGGGTCAAGGCTCCAGCAGGCTTTGCAGGAGCAGGGAGTTCACTGGTACCAGGGCAACACCGTTGAACGGGTTGAGCGTGAGGGTGGCCGCTATAGGGCGTTCCTCCGTGATGGCACGGAGCTGGTCACAGACCTGGTGATCTCCGCCGTGGGCCTGCGGCCCCGTACCGAACTGGCCCAGGCGATCGGCGCCGAGGTCAATCGTGGTATTCGGGTCAACGGTGGCATGCGCACCAATGTTCCCGACGTATTCGCTATTGGTGACTGCGTCGAGATCAACGGGCAGCTGTTGCCCTACATTGCTCCGATCAACCACGGCATCCGGGCCCTGGCCGACACCCTGCTGGGCCGTCCGACCATGGTGCAGTACCCGCTGATGCCGGTCATCGTGAAAACACCGACGTTGCCATTAACGGTGCTGACCCCGTCCGCCGATGTGAGTGGGCGCTGGCAGGTGGAAAGCGAAGAGCAGGGGGCTCGGGCCTTGTTCGTGGATGACTCGGAGCAATTGCAGGGATTCGTTCTGGCCGAGGACTGCGTGTCGGAACGGCAGTACTGGCTTGACCGTTGCGGGCAGCCGCTGCAATGCTCGGTCGCCTGATGCCTCTATTGGGTAAAGGTGAAAGGTGAAATAGGCTGGCAAAACCTTGGCCCACCGTTGTCACCAAACGGCTGCTGGCGTCTTATGGACCGAAGGGGGAGCGGCGGTGATCGCTACCCCTATACCGGATGGCGTTACTGCTATCGGCCGGCCATACGTTGACGGATGATATGGATGGTGTCGATGTCCGCTGCGATGTATGCCTGTTGTGCAAACAGGTCGTAGGGGTGGTCATCCCCGATGTTTTCCAGGTAACGGGCGCAATAGCTGAACCGGACAAACAGGGATTCCGGTTCGGGTTCTTCTATGGTCATGGTGAGGCTGCCGCTCGCAACCGTGGCCGTCGGAACAATGTTGTAGTGTACAAAGTTGGCCTCCTGAAACGTGACCCGGTCGTCCACCACCACCCCCGGTAACTCCAGGCTGCGCTTGAGGCTCTGGTCTTCCTGCCACTCCAGCTGGTATTCCCCCAGCCCAATCAGAAAATACTCGGGCTTGGTCGCCCGCAAGACCAGGCCTTCCCACAGCTCGGATCGGGTGAGGTTTGGGGTGAGGCGATCGACAAGGTCATTAACCTGGACAACGTGTTCAAACTGCATAATGCGTTCCTCAATGGGCAGGCTTGTTGGAAAGGGTCCAATCTGATCGATAAATGGGCATGGTTGAAATGCCTGATGCTATAAGCGTGGTCCGGTTGATGTGAGGGTGAGGGCGGGTATTGATGCCCTCACCGGGGGAGGCATTGATCAGACGAATGGCGCCACGGCCGATTGAGTCATGGCACCTCTGTTCGAGTCGTTGATCACCAACACTCATAATTGGATTCCCTG
>NZ_JAWVYN010000004.1:0-178837 GCF_033722735.1 Marinobacter sp. | reverse complement strand
TCGTTGTCGAGGAAGTGTTCCATCTGGGCCTGCAGGTATTTGCGGGTGTTGGGCTCCATCAGGTTCAGGTGCTTCTCGTTGATCAGCATGGTCTGCTGGGCCTGCCATTCCTGCCAGGCCTTCTTGGAGACGGTCTGGTACAGCTCTTCGCCTTTCTTGCCCGGCATGGGCGGGAAGTCCAGGCCCTCGAGTTCTTGCTGGTACTTGCGGCAGAAAACGGTGTGGCTCATATCGGCTCCTGTCGTTGATGGCCTGTGAATTGGTTAGTTATCACCTTGAAGGAGTACTGGCCCGGGATGATAACAGATCAAAGCAGGGCGGGCTGCTCGGGGCTGGTCAGCAGGGTGCGGATGGGGGCGGGCAGCCCCAGGCTGATGGCCTCATCCCGGTACACCCAGCGCTGGTCGGCGTCGTCGGCAATCGCGGTACCGGAGGCTGCGATCAGCCGGGCGGGCTGGATGTGCAGGTGGTAGTGGCTGAAGGTGTGGCGGAAGCCCGCCTGCAGTTCCGGTTCGCCACAGCTCAGGCCCAGGGCCTGTTCGCAGGCGTCGGGGAGTTCCTCGGCGGTGTACGCCGGGTCCAGCTCCGGCAGGCTCCAGAGGCCGCCCCAGATGCCGCTGGGTGGGCGCTTCTGCAGCAATACCCGGCCCTGGCGGTCTTCCAGGATCAGCATCCAGGTGGCTTTCTCCGGCTTGGCCTTCTTGGGCTTGGAGCCGGGGTAGAGGGAGACTTCGTCGCGGGCGTGGGCCTGGCAACTGGCCTGTAAGGGGCACTCCTCGCAGGATGGCCGGCTGCGGGTACACACCATGGCCCCCAGGTCCATGATGGCCTGAGTGTAATCCCGCACCCGCTGGTGGGGGGTGTGGGTCTCGGCATGCTGCCACAGTTGGTTCAGCACCGCACTCTGGCCGGGCCAACCGGCGACGGCGTGGTGGCGGGCCAGCACCCGTTTGACGTTGCCGTCGAGGATGGTGGCCCGCTGCTGGAAGGCCTGGGCCAGGATGGCGGCGGCGGTGGAACGGCCAATGCCGGGCAGGGACTCCAACTGCTCCTGGTCTGCCGGGAACTCGCCGTCAAATTGCTCGACCACCTGTCTGGCGGCCTTCTGCAGGTTACGGGCACGGGCGTAGTAGCCCAGTCCGGACCAGTGGCCGAGGACGTCGTCTTCCGGTGCCGAGGCCAGGGCCTCGACATCCGGGAAGCGCGCCATGAAGGCTTCGAAGTAGGGGATCACCGTGGCCACCTGGGTCTGCTGCAGCATGATCTCCGAGACCCACACCCGGTAGGCGTTACGGTCCCGGTGCCAGGGCAGGGTCTTGCGGCCGTGACGGTCGTACCACCCCAGCAAGCGCTGGGCAACACTGCTGCTCATCGGCCAAACAGTCCCTTCAGGGCGTCCTTCACCTGTTCGGCGCCTTCGCTTTCCATGTGGCGCTCCAGCTCTTCAGTGACTTTCTCTTCGGCACGTTCGCGGGCCCGTTCCACCTCTTCCTCGGCCTTGGCGCGGGCGGCGTTGGCGGCGATGGTCTTGAGGGTGTCGCGGAAGCGCGAACCGTCGAAGGAGCACAGCCCGCCGGGATCGTCGGCGAAGTTGCCGCGGCACTCCACCGGCACCACCACGTTCTCGACATACTCGGTCACCCGGCAGGCTTCATCCCGGTGGAGCTCGCCGACGATGCGCAGGCCGGCCTCGTAGTCCAGGGCCTCGGCGGTCAGGTCGACGGTGCCGTTGCCTTCCAGCTTCATGCCGGCCAGGGCGGCGACCAGGTCGGTGTTGGTGAGGGTGTTGCCGTCCACCTTGAGGGTGCCGCGCATGTCATTGAACGGGGTGGAGGTGCCCCAGCCGGTGGTGGCCAGGGTGTCCTGGTTGGCCAGGGCGATGCCCTGGCAGGCCATGCGGGTCAGGTTCATGCGGGTGAACTCGCCCTCGGCCAGGTTGAAGCCGATCTCGCCCTTGGCGTTGTTGCGCAGGGCGGAGATGCGGTTGCCGGCGGTCTTCAGGTCGACGTTGAGGTTGGCGCCGCCGGAGAGCATGTCCACTTCCGCCAGGTCGGTGAGCAGTGGCAGGGTCTGCACGTTGTTGACACGGGAGCCGATGGCCCAGGTGGGGGTGTTGGTGCGAGCGTCCAGGGTGACGTTGGCATTGAAGCCACCGTCGTACAGCTTGCCGCTGAGCTCATTGACCTTGAGCACGCCGTTGTTGGCGGTGATCACCGCCTTGAGATCGTTGATGGTCAGGTTACTGGCGATCAGCTCGCCCAGGCCCAGGTTGATGTCCAGGGCGAGGGTGCGCAGGGTGTCCAGGGGCAGCAGGTCGCTTTCCTCGGCGCTCCCGGCCGTCGTGGCTTCCGCTGGGGCGTCGTCGGTCGGTGCCTCGGCCTCTCCGGTTTCTTCGGCAGGCGGGGGCAGGTAACGGTCGACGTTGAAGGCATCGCCCTGGAGGTTCAGGGCCGCGGCGCCGTTGGCCAGGGTGTAGCTGGCGTTTCCTTCGAAAGTGCTGTCATCCACCTGGATGGAGAGGTTGTCCAGGGAAACCATGCCGGGCGGGCCGTCGAGGTTCATGGCCAGGGCCAGGGCTCTGAGCACGTCCGGATCGGAGGTCTCGATGGCCGGCTGGCCCAGGGCGTCGAGCAGCTCCTTCAGGGAGAACTCGGCAATGGCCAGGTTGCCGCTCAGTTCCGGCGAATCGCCAAAGCCGCTCACGTTGAGGTTGGTGGTCAGTTGCAGGTTGGCCAGGGTGGCGGACAGGTCGTTCAGCGCGGCGGTCTCGTTCTCCAGGTCGGCCACGGCGCCGCCCTTGATCACGGCTTGCACGGTCTTGCCACCAAAGGGCTCGCCGCTGAGGGCAAAGCGGGCGTTCAGGTTGGCCATGCCAAAGCGATTGAGGGCCTCGTTGGCGTTCAGGTCGGCACGAATGGTGCCGTCCACGCCGAACGCCGGCTGGCTGGTGGCAAAGCGGAAGGCCAGCTCCAGCGGGAAGTCCTTGCCCAGGGCAATGTCACTGGCGCTCAGACCGACGTTCTCCAGGGTCACCGACTGGCCGGTACTCTTGTCATTGTAGAGCACGTTGGCGTTGGTGATGCGTACGCTTTCCACATTGAAGTTGAGCGGCTCGCCACCCTCGGCTGTTGTGGGTGCCGGCTGGGCATCGGGTTCTGATCCCGGCGCCGGTTGTTCATCGGATGGAACCGAGGCAGTGTCACGTTCGTCTGATTCAGGCATGATGCGAGTCCAGTTGCCGGTGCCATCCTGGTCCACCACCAGGTGGGCGTCCAGACCGTCCAGCACAAAGGTGTTCACTTGCGGGGACAGGGCGATCAGCGACCAGAAATCCACCTGGGCCACCAGTTGCTCCAGGCGGACCAGGCGATCCCCTTCCAGGGTGGCCTCGACGCCATTGAGTTCGAGACCCAGCGGGATAAAGGACCAGCCGATCTCGCCCTCGAGGATCAGCTCCAGGTTGGTGGCGTCTTCCACCGCTTTCTCGATCTGGGGCTTGTAGTCGTTGGGGTCGATAACGGCAATCGCAACGGCGACGGCGACAACGGCCAGCACGATCAGGCCGATGACGGCCAGGACCAGGTAACGAACTGCTTTCATGGTGTCGGCTTCCTTTCGGGTCGGTTCCGGAGATAAGACGCAGATGATTGCAAGGATAACGTAGGCGTCCCAGAATTAAAGGCGAACTGTATGACAATCGGTTAGGGTTCAGACAGAATGGGCGCCCAATAACAACCGCCAGGCCGGTTCGGCACCGCCCCACGGCGAGCAGTACCAGAGACAACTATTCAACAATGAGTGTAAGGAGAGGTTTGTGGCTATCACTGTGTCCATTGAATTGAGTCGGGACTTCGAGATTCCGGCTGCCTATGGCGAAGTGTTCGACCTGTTGGCGGACGTCCCCCGTTCGGCCGGTTATTTCCCCAAGGTGGATAAGCTGGTGGATCTGGGCGATAACGCCTATCGCTGGGAGATGGAGAAGATCGGTATCGACAAGCACGCGATCCAGTCCATCTATGCCTGTACCTACCAGTCCGACCGGGACGCCGGCAGCATCACCTGGAAACCGGTGAAGGGTGAGGGCAACGGCGTGGTGCAGGGCTCCTGGGCACTGAAGGCCAACGGCGACAATGCCACGGTGGCGAAGTTCAGGACCTCCGCCGAACTGACCCTGCCACTGCCGGGCCTGCTCAAGCTGGCCATCAGCCCGGTGATCAAGCACGAGTTCAACAGCCTGGTGGACACCTACGTGGACAATCTCAAGAAGGCGTTCTGATACAGGGAGCCTATCGAGAGAATTAAGGCCGTGGTGAGACGCTGGGCGCAAGAACAGGTATAATCCGCACTCGAAAGTTTATTGGCATTGTGCCGTCTCATTGCACTGGAGTCCCCATGGCCGAACGTAAGGCTCGGGTAGAACGAAATACCCTCGAAACCCAGATCACCGCCGAGATTGATCTCGACGGTACCGGTAAAGCCACCTTCGATACCGGTGTCCCCTTCCTGGAACACATGATGGACCAGATTGCCCGCCACGGGTTGGTGGATCTGAACATCGTGGCCAAGGGCGACCTGCACATCGACGACCACCACACCGTGGAAGACATCGGCATCACCCTCGGTCAGGCGTTCAAGCAGGCGGTGGGCGACAAGAAGGGCATCCGCCGTTATGGTCACGCCTATGTGCCGCTGGATGAGGCCCTGTCCCGGGTGGTAATTGACCTGTCCGGCCGTCCTGGCCTGATCATGGACGTGCCCTATGCCCGTGGCTCCGTGGGAGGCTTCGACGTGGACCTGTTCGAGGAGTTCTTCCACGGCTTCGTCAATCACTCCATGGTGACCCTGCACATCGACAACCTGCGCGGCAAGAACACCCATCACCAGATCGAGACCGTATTCAAGGCCTTCGGTCGCGCCCTGCGCATGGCCATTGAAGTGGATGACCGGATGGCGGGTATCACCCCGTCCACCAAGGGCTCGCTGTAACCTGCCGGAGTTGAGTTTCAGATGAAGACCGTTGCCATTATTGATTACGGCATGGGCAACCTGCATTCCGTGAGCAAGGCGGTTGAGCATGTGGCCCCGGAGACCCGGGTGCTGGTCACCGACAATGCCGACCACATCCGCGAGGCGGACCGGGTCATCCTGCCAGGAGTGGGCGCCATCCGCGACTGCATGGCGGAGATCCGCCGCCTGGGCGTCGATGCCCTGGTGCAGGAAGTCTCGGTGGACCGGCCTCTGCTGGGTATCTGCGTGGGCATGCAGGCCCTGATGTCCCACAGCGAAGAGAACAACGGCGTTGACTGCATCAACCTGTTCCCGGCCCAGGTACGCTACTTTGGCGACAGCCTCAAGGAAAAAAGCGGAGAGCACGCTGGCGAGCGCCTGAAAGTTCCCCATATGGGCTGGAACGAGGTCTACCAGACCGTCGATCATCCGGTGTGGCACAACATCCCCGACGGCGAGCGTTTCTACTTCGTCCACAGCTTCTACGCCGAGGCGGAACACAACCCGGACCTGGCCGGTCGTACCCATTATGGCGTCGACCTGGCGGCTGCGGTGGCCCGGGACAACATCTTCGCCGCCCAGTTCCACCCGGAGAAGAGCCACAACGCCGGCCTGCAGCTACTGAAGAACTTTGTTACCTGGACCGGCGCCTGAGCCGGGCCGGATACTGAATCGACTGACTGATACGGATTCCCTCTCATGCTGATTATTCCCGCCATCGACCTGAAAGACGGCAAGTGCGTGCGCCTGCGCCAGGGCCGCATGGACGACTCCACCGTGTTCTCCGACGACCCCGTTGATATGGCCGCCCGCTGGGTGAATGCCGGCGCCCGCCGGCTGCATCTGGTGGACCTGAACGGGGCCTTTGCCGGCGAACCGGTGAACGGTGAGATCGTCCAGGCCATCGCCAGGCGCTACCCGGACCTGCCGATCCAGATCGGCGGCGGCATCCGCTCCCCGGAAACCATCGAGGCCTACCTCAAGGCCGGGGTGCAGTGGGTGATCATCGGCACCAAGGCGGTGAAGGAGCCGGAGTTCGTCACCGAGATGTGCAAGCAGTTTCCCGGCCACATCATCGTGGGCCTGGACGCCAAAGACGGCCGGGTGGCCACCGATGGCTGGGCCGAGGTGTCCGAAGTGATGGCCACCGACCTGGCCAAGCGCTTCGCCAGCGACGGTGTCGACTCCATCGTCTACACCGACATTGCCCGGGACGGCATGATGCAGGGCGTCAACGTCGAGGCCACCGCGGCGCTGGCCGAGGCCGGCGGCATCCCGGTGATCGCCTCCGGCGGGGTCACCAACATGGACGACCTCAAGCGGCTGGCCACGGTGGCGGACAAGGGCATCCTCGGTGCCATCACCGGCCGGGCCATCTACGAGGGCACGCTGGACGTGGCCGAGGCCCAGGCCTACTGCGACAGCCTGTAATTACGATCTTCTGACAAGCGGAGCGCACGACCATGTCTCTGGCCAAACGCATCATTCCCTGCCTCGACGTCGACAAGGGCCGAGTGGTGAAAGGGGTGAACTTCGTCGATATCCGTGACGCCGGTGACCCGGTGGAAGTAGCCCGCAAGTACAACGAGCAGGGCGCCGACGAGATCACCTTCCTCGACATCACCGCCAGCCACGAGAGCCGCGACACCACCTATGAGACGGTGGAGCGGATGGCCGCCGAGGTGTTCATCCCGCTCACCGTGGGTGGCGGCGTGCGCACCGTGGACGATATCCGCAAACTGCTCAACGCCGGGGCCGACAAGGTGTCCATCAACACCGCCGCGGTGTTCAACCCGGAGTTCGTCCGTGAGGCCGCCGAGCGCTTCGGCAGCCAGTGCATCGTGGTGGCCATCGACGCCAAGAAGGTCAGTGGCGAGGGCGAGCCGGAGCGCTGGGAGATCTTCACCCACGGCGGCCGTAAACCCACCGGACTGGATGCAGTGGAATGGGCCAGAAAGATGACCGAACTGGGGGCCGGCGAGCTGCTGCTCACCAGCATGGACCGGGACGGCACCAAGGTCGGCTTCGATCTGGGCCTGACCCGGGCGGTGAGCGACGCGGTCTCGGTACCGGTGATCGCCTCCGGCGGTGTCGGCGAGCTTCAGCACCTGGCAGACGGCGTCACCCAGGGCGGCGCGGACGCGGTGCTGGCGGCCTCCATCTTCCACTTCGGCCAGCACACCATTCCCGAGGCCAAGCAGGCCATGAAGGATCAGGGCATTGAGGTCCGGCTGTAGGGCGTAGCAGTTCTCCATAAAAAAGCAGGCCACTCGGGCCTGCTTTTTTTATGGAGGCTGGCAAGGGTCACTGGCTGGCGTTGTTGGCCAGTGCCGGGGCAATGGCCCGCTTCTCCCCCTCGGCGAACATCTCCCGGTTGTTGTTGCGCAATGCCCATAACCCGCTCACCGTGGCTACCGCAATGCCCTGCTGGTCCAGTTGGGGGAGGTGCTTCTCCAGGTAGTCCACGGTCACCTTGTGGGGATGGCCAATGCCAATGGCGCTGCCGTTCTGCCGCGCCATCTGGATCAGTCGCTGGAATTGCCGGTCGACGAACTCCTCGGTCTGCTCGTGGTCCAGGAACACGTCCCGGGTCAGGGTCGGGATCTGGTAGGCCTCGGCGACGTCGCTGGCCACCGAGCTGGCGATGGTGCGACTGTCGACAAAGTAGAGCGGGTAGCGGTACAGCTCCGACATCACCCATTCCATCGGCTCCATCATCTGGGTAAGCCGGCTGCCCATATGGTTGTTGACGCCCCGGACATGGGGAATGGACTGCAGGGCCCGGCGCAGGGTGCTGATGGTGTCGTGACGCCCCATCTCGCTGGTCAGGCCACCTGCTCCCAGGTCGAAATTGCGGGTGTTCGCCATGGGCGCATGGAGCATGATTTCCTTGTTGTTCCGGTGAGCCTGCTTGGCCAACATCGTGGTGAAGCGCCGGTAGGGCAGGAACGCGAGGGTGATTGGCTGCTCCAGGGCGATCAACCGTTCGCCCTCGTGGCGGTTGTGGCCCATGTCGTCAATGATGATGGCGATGGTGGGCGGCACCTGGCCGGTGCTGGCGCTTGCAGGGTGGGTGCCCGCCATGGCCAGGATTGGCGCCAGCAGGGCGCCAATCAGCAGGGACAGTCGTAACATCCGTTTACTGGGCTCCGTTCTGTTGGCGATCGAGGATCTTCATGCCCTTGAGCAGGTTGAGAGCCGACCGGAGTTGGAAGTCACGGTCGATGGGGGAGCTGTCTTCCTCGTCGGCAGCGCGGGCCCGGGAGTCCAGGTCGTCTTCCTCGCCGTTCTCCAGGTGGCCGCTCAGGTCCGCTTCGGTGAAGAAGGGCCGTCCCTCCAGCTCGGTCAGCTGTGCCGGGCGTACCTCGATATCCGGGGTGATGCCGCGGGCCTGGATGGAGCGGCCGTCCGGGGTGAAGTAGCGGGCGGTGGTCATCTTGATGGCGTGGGTCTCGTCCAGGGGAATGACGGTCTGGACCGAGCCCTTGCCGAACGACTGGGTGCCCATCACGACGGCGCGCCGGTGGTCCTGCAGGGCGCCGGCGAGGATTTCCGAGGCCGAGGCGGAGCCGCCATTGATCAGCACCACGGTGGGGGTGCCGGAGGTGATGTCGCCGGGGGTTGCGCTGAAACGCAGACGGGAGCTCTGGATGCGGCCCTCGGTGTAGACAATCAGGCCCTCGTCGAGCAGGGAGTCGGCGGCCTCCACGGCGGTCTGCAGGATGCCGCCGGGATTGTTGCGCACATCGATGATCAGGCCGTCGAGGGTGCCTTCGTTGTCGGCCATCAGGTCCTCGATGGCGGCCCGGAAGTCGGCCCCGGTTTCAGACTGGAACTGGGTGATGCGGACATAGCCGTAGCCATTCTCCAGCATGCGCGATTTCACGCTGTTCACCCGGATGATGTCGCGCTCGACGTCGATCTCGATGGGCGCACTCTCGCTCTCGCGCATGATGGTGAGCGTCAGGATGGTGCCGGGCTTGCCGCGCATCAGGGTGACCGCCTCCTCCAGTGACAGCCCTTTGACCGGCTGGTCGCCCAGCTTGATGATCAGGTCACCGGCCTGTACGCCGGCCTTCTGCGCGGGGGTGTCATCGATGGGGGCGATCACCTTGACGAAGCCGTCCTCCATGCCCACTTCGATGCCCAGGCCGCCAAACTCGCCGGTGGTGCTTTCCTCCAGCTCTTCGTAGTCCTGCGGGGCCAGGTAGGTGGAGTGGGGGTCGAGGTCGGCCAGCATGCCCTTGATGGCGCTTTCCAGCAGTTGCCGGTCGTCCACTTCCTCAACGTAGGCATCCTTGATCCGGCTGAAGACTTCGGTGAACTTGCGCAGGTCGTCCAGTGGCAGTTGCTCTTCCGGGTCCGGCAGGCGGATCTGTACCGGTTGGCCGCTGTTGATTTCCTCGAGCAGCCGTTCCTGCTCCTCGCGGTTGTCCTCGGCCAGGGTGGGAAGGGCTATCAAACAGGCGGCGCCGATCAGCACGTGAAAACCTGGTAGGTACCGTTTACTTCTTGCCTTTCCCATTCACCTGTCCTGTTCTGTTCCAGTCAAATAATGAAAAGTTTTCTTAGAGTTATAACAGTATGGCGTTCCGGGCTGGCTTTGTCAGCCCACCCCGTGGGTGAGTGCCCCAGCTGTGTGCTGTGCCGGATCAGCGTTGGCTGAGCCAGCGCCGGGGGTTCTGGGGCGTGCCCTGGTGGCGAACCTCAAAATACACGGCTGGCTGCTCCGTGCCCCCGGTCTGACCGGCAATGGCAATGGCCTGGCCGGCGGCCACCCAGTCGCCGGGACTGGTCAGCAGGCTGCTGCTGTGACCATACAGGCTCATGAAGCCGTCGCCATGGTCGACGATGGTCATCAGGCCAAACCCCCGCAGCCAGTTGGCAAACACCACCCGGCCATAATGCACCGCTTTGACCTCGGCGTCACTGTCTGTGGTGATCAGCAGGCCGTTATGACGAAGCCGGCCCTGAGCCAGGCTCTCGCCAAAATTGCGGATCACCTGACCCTGTACCGGCCACGGCAGTTTGGCCCGCAGTGAGCGGAAGGGTTGCGATTCGTTGGGGGCGGGAATGCTGGCGATGGCCGCCTGAACTTCCTTCAGCAGTTTCTCCAGCCGTACCCGGTCGGCTTCCAGGCTTTCCCGGCGATCCTGGCGGTTACCAATCTCCGCTTTCAGGGCCGCCAGAGTCTGCTCCCGTTGGGCCCGGCTGTCCCTTAGTTGCTGCTGGCGCTGGGCCACGTCCTGCTCCAGCTTGGCCAGTCGGGTCTGGGTGGCGTTGGCTTCGTGCTGGGTGCTGCGCAACTGGCGCAGGTTGGTATTGAAGGCCTCCAGCCGGCGCACCGTGTCCTGGCTGAGGTATTCATAGTAAGTCATGGTGCGGGCGAGGTTCTGCGGGTCCACCTCGTTGAGCAGCACCTTGATGGCGGGGGTGTCCCCTTCCATCCAGGCGGCGCGGATCTGCTGCTTGAGCCCTTCCCGCTGGCGGTCCAGCACGTTGATCAGCTCGCGCTCCCGCTGGCGCAGTTCCGCCAGGTGGTCACGCTGCTGTGCCAGCTGCTGGCGCAGTTCCCGGCGTTGCCGGGTCAGCCGGCTGATCTGCTGTTCGGCCCGGACCAGAGCCTGTTCCAGGTCGGACCGTTCGTCCTCGGCGTCTGCCAGCCATTCGTCGATGTCGGCGATCTGCTCCTTGAGCGCCTCGATCTGCTGGGGCGACACATCCTCGTCCGCCAGGGTGGGGGCGCACAGGAGCAGCAGGCCCAGGCACAGGCCCAGGACTGCAGATCCCGTGAATCGAAGGGGCAGGTCGCGCATGGTCAAGCCGACCGGTCCGCCGGACCGGCCCGCTTACAGGGGGTCAACCAGGCTGTGCCCGGTCATTTCCGCCGGCTGCTCCAGGTCCATCAGGCTCAGCAGCGACGGCGCGACGTCGCTCAGGCTGCCGTCGTCCTTCAGCCGCAGCTTGCGTGGGCCGACGTAGACCAGGGGCACCGGGCCGATGGTGTGGGAGGTGTGCACCTGGCCGGAGTTGGGGTCGGTCATCTGCTCACAGTTGCCGTGGTCGGCGGTAATCAGGGCCTGGCCGCCCACTTCCTCCAGCGCCTCGGCAACCCGCTGGACGCACTGGTCGAGGCATTCGGCGGCCTTGACGGCAGCCTCCAGCTTACCGGTGTGGCCAACCATGTCGCCGTTGGCGTAGTTGCACACCACCAGGTCGTACTTGCCGCTCTTGATGGCCTCCACCAGTTTGTCGGTGACTTCCGGCGCGCTCATCTCCGGCTGCAGGTCGTAGGTGGCCACTTTCGGGGATGGCACCAGGATGCGGTCCTCGCCTTCGAACGGGGTTTCCAGGCCACCGTTGAAGAAGAAGGTGACGTGGGCGTATTTCTCGGTTTCGGAGATGCGCAGCTGGGTCTTGCCCAGCTTGGCCATGATTTCGCCCAGACCATTGGTCAGCTGCTCCGGCGGGTAGGCGCAGGCGGTCTTGATGTCGGCCGCGTACTCGGTGAGCATGACGAAATCCGCCAGTTGGGGATGCTTGCGACGCTCGAAGCCATCGAATTCCGGCTCCACGAATGCCCGGGTCATTTCACGGGCGCGGTCGGCGCGGAAGTTCATGAACAGCACCGCGTCGCCTTCGTTGATGGTGCCTTCGCTGTCACCCTGGGTGCGGATGCGGGTCGGTTTGACGAACTCGTCGTTCTCGCCGCGCTCGTAGGCCATAGCCAGCGCTTCCTGGGGATCATTGGCGGTGAATTCGGCTTCGCCCAGGGTCATCAGATCGTAGGCCGCCTCGACCCGGTCCCAGCGGTTGTCCCGGTCCATGGCGTAGTAGCGGCCAACGATGGAGGCCACCCGGCCAACGCCAAGGGATTTCAGCTTGGCGGCGGCTTTCTCCAGGGATGGCTGGGCGCTGCGCGGCGGCATGTCGCGGCCGTCGAGGAAGGCGTGAACGTAGACTTCCTTGGCACCCCGTTGGGCGGCCACTTCCGCAGCGGCGAGGATGTGCTTCTCATGGCTGTGCACGCCACCCGGAGAGAGCAGACCCATCAAGTGAACCGCGCGGCCGTTCTCGACGGCCTTGTCGATGGCCTGGCAGATGACCGGGTTGCTGGCAAAGGCGCCGTCTTCCAGGTCCTTGTCGATGCGGGTCAGGCTCTGGTACACCACCCGGCCGGCGCCAAGGTTCATGTGGCCGACCTCGGAGTTGCCCATCTGGCCCTGGGGCAGTCCGACAAACATTCCGGAAGTGTTGATCAGCGTTTTCGGTTGCTGCTGCCAGAGTTTGTCCCAGAACGGGGTCTGGGCATTGCTGATGGCGTTGTCTTCCGCTGGGTCACGGTGGCCCCAGCCATCCAGAATAATCAGTGCAGTCGGCTTGCGCGTCACAGTCATCACTTCATCCGGTGTGTTTGGCGAAATTGGGAAATGGGAGCGCTGATTCTACCCGTTTTGCCGGTTTCAGGCTATGCGACTTCTGATCTACGCCGGCAAGTTGTTTGTCGAGGCCGGGGCCCGGGCCTGCCTTCTGTCGCCGGGAGAGGGTGTGTATAATCGCGCCAAAATCAATCAACAGGGTTTGTTCATGGACAGGTTGTTCGAGTTTATAGTCAATCACTACATTCTGGTGTCGATTTTCGTTGCGTTGCTGGCGGCCCTGTTTGTGCTGGAATCCCGCCGTGGTGGCCAGAAGATCTCCGCCCAGGCGGCGGTCAACCTGATCAACCGGGACGAGGCCATCGTGCTCGATATCCGCGACCGCAAGGACTACGCCGAGGGGCACATCACCGGCGCCCTGCACATTCCGCTCAACAGCCTGAAGGAGCGGATGGCCGAGTTGAACAAGCACAAGGGCAAGCAGATCGTGGTGGCGGACAAGATGGGGCAGCACGCAGCCATGGCCGTCAAGCAGCTGACCGCGGAAGGCTTTGAGAATGTGGTGCGGCTCAATGGCGGTATCGCCGACTGGAAGGCCAGCAATCTGCCCCTGGTCAAGAAGTAGTGTGGTGACTGCCGGGGCTCGGGGCCGGGCCCTTGAATTGATGGCCAATCTGCCGCACTGTTTCACATCAGCACGCGGAGCCAGTGGGTACACTGTCGCGGTCGCGCTAATAACCGAACAGGGCACCTGGTGCCCCCTCAGAGATCGAAAGGATTGAACATGGCTGATAACCAGCAGGCCGCAGCAGGCAGCGAGAACGCAAATCAACCCCAATTTGCCCTTCAGCGTATTTACGTGAAGGACCTGTCCTTTGAATCACCGAACGCACCGTCGGTGTTCCAGGAACAGTGGAAGCCCCAGGTGAACCTGGACCTCAACACCAGCCACACCAAGATCAGTGACAACCAGTACGAAGTAGTGCTGGCCCTGACGGTGACCGCCAAGGTGGGCGAGAAGGTGGCCTACATCGTGGAAATCCAGCAGGGCGGGGTGTTCCTGGTGCAGAACATCGAGGGTCCGCAGCTGGGGCAGATGCTCGGTGCCTACTGCCCGAGCATCCTGTTCCCCTACGCCCGTGAAGCCATCGACGGTATGGTCAACAAGGGCAGCTTCCCGGCCCTGATGCTGGCCCCGGTGAACTTCGACGCCATCTACGCCCAGGCCCTCAAGCGCAAGCAGGAGGAAGCCCAGGCGGAAGCGGGTCAGGAAGGCCAGACCCACTAACGGCTCAAGCCATAACCGGCCGGCCCCGGCCGGTTATGGCGGCTGTCCTCCCGTCCTCTCCATCCCGCCAGTGCGTCGCCAGTCCGGCCCCGCGCCGTGTCTTCCTGTCGGTACGCGGTGCCCGCTCAGGGCGGGCTCGATAGCTGTTCGGAGACGATTGAGTCCAACACCCTGTCCACATGTCCTTCCTCCTTGAGTCTCTGCAAGCTCTTGGACAGGCAGGGCATATCATCGATCCGGGAACGGTGGATAAAGTGGTACACCGGTTCCTGCAGTACCGGGTTCCCGGCCATCAGACCCTCGTGCTCGAGCAAGGCTTTTTCGGCGTCCAAGCCCAGTGTCAGCCCGACATCGATGCGATCCCGTTCCAGCAAAAGCACCAAGTGCTCGGTATTGTGGGCCAGCAGCGTGGAGACGCCCCGGGGTAGCAGTGGCGGAACCATGCGGTAGCCATTGATGTAGCCGACGCGCTTGACCGACGCCAGGGTATTGCTGGCGGGAATGTCCGGGTTGACGTAGATCGGGACGACTTGCAGGACCGTGATGGGCGGCTCCAGGGCAACCAGCGGGCCATTGGCGTCGATCGAGGTGCGCAGCCGGGCCAGCTCTCCGTCGGCCCGGCCTTCCTCCGCCAGGCTGAGCGAGCGCGCCGGCGGGGCTTCCAGGAAGTTCACCTGCAGACCGCAGTTCTCATACACGGCGGTGATCAGTTGCTGGCCGGCGTGAACGGAGGCTTCGGAGGACTCTTCCAGGGAGGTGATCAGCCGAACCTGACCGGCCTCGCCGCCGGCCGTCGTCGAGGCTGTCCAGCAAAGCATCCCGCTCGCAACGGCAAGCCGCCACAGCCATGCAACACGGTGTCGGGGCAGGACAGGCGGATTCTTGATTGACACCCTAGACGCCTCCGCTGAAATCCAGCTGGCGCCACGCCTCGTAAACCACCAGCGCTGCAGTATTAGACAGGTTCAGGCTGCGGGAATTGGGTTGCATGGGTACCCGTAACAGCTGGTTAGTGGGTATTTTATCCCGGACTTCGCCGGGCAGTCCACGGGTCTCCGGGCCGAACATCAGGTAGTCCCCGGCCTGGAACCGGGCCTGGTGATAGCCCTGCCGGCCCTTGGTGGAGAGGCCAAACAGCCGCTCGGGCTGCTCGGCCTGCAGGAAAGCCGAGTAGCTTGCGTGGACTTTCACAGTGGCGTACTCGCTGTAGTCCAGCCCGGCGCGACGCATCTGTTTGTCCTCCAGGCTGAAGCCCAGGGGTTCGATCAGGTGCAGTTGGCAGCCGGTGTTGGCGCAGAGCCGGATAATGTTCCCGGTGTTGGGGGGGATCTCCGGCTCGTACAGCACCACGTTCAGCAGGGGCGCCGAGGGGGTGGTCATCAGCGCTCGACGGCCAGCGCCACACCCATGCCACCACCGATGCAGAGGGTTGCCAGGCCCTTGTGGGCCTCCCGACGCACCATCTCATGGATCAGGGTCACCAGGATGCGGCAGCCGGAAGCGCCGATGGGGTGGCCGAGGGCAATGGCGCCGCCGTTAACGTTGACCTTGTCGGTATCCCAGCCCAGGTCGCGGTTGACGGAAATGGCCTGGGCGGCGAAGGCCTCGTTGGCTTCCACCAGGTCCAGCTCATCCACGCTCCAGCCGGCCCGCTTCAGGCAGCGCTGGCTGGCGGGAATCGGACCGGTGCCCATGATGGTGGGGTCCACCCCGGCATTGGCGTGGGCGCGGATGGTCACCAGCGGGGTCAACCCGAGTTGCTCGGCCTTCTCGGCGCTGCACACCAGCACCGCCGCGGCGCCGTCGTTCAGGGAGGAGGCGTTGCCGGCGGTCACCGTGCCGTCTTTCTTGAACGCCGGGCGCAGCTTGGCCAGGCCATCGGCGGTGACGCCGTCCCGCGGGTTCTCGTCCTTGTCCACCACTATGGGATCGCCCTTGCGCTGGGGGATGCTCACCGGCACGATCTGGCTGTCAAAATACCCGGCGGCCTGGGCGGCAACCGCTTTCTGCTGGGAGGCGGCGGCAAAGGCGTCCTGCTCCTCGCGGCTGATGCCGTACTTGTCGACGATGTTCTCGGCGGTGATGCCCATGTGGTAGTCGTTGAAGGCGTCCCACAGGCCGTCGTTGATCATGGTGTCGATCATGGTCCAGTTGCCCATGCGCTGGCCATTGCGGCTGTTGGGCACCACATGGGGGGCCTGGCTCATGCTTTCCTGGCCACCGGCGATCATCATCTCGGCGTCGCCCTCGCGGATGGCCTGCACCGCCATGTGTACCGCCTTGAGACCGGAGCCGCATACCTTGTTGATGGTCATGGCCGGTACCGAGGTGGGTAGACCGGCGTTAATGGCGGCCTGGCGGGCCGGGTTCTGGCCGCAACCGGCGGTGAGTACCTGGCCCAGCACCACTTCGTTGATCTGGTCGGCAGCGACGCCGGTCTCTTCCAGCAGCGCCTTGATTACGGCACTGCCCAGCTGGTCGGCACGCAGGCTGGACAGACCGCCCCCGAAGGTGCCAACGGCGGTCCGCTTGGCGGCTACAATTACTACATCACGCATGGTTAGTCTCCAATAGCGGCTAGGGTCCCGTCGGATCAGCTCGATCACCCGCTGAGCCACGGCGGGCCTTGAGGACAGGCCGCGGTGGCGACGGTTTGGTGGTTTCATATCGGTGTGGCCTGCATTGTAGCCCAAAGGCGGTGGCCGACCAACGAGCGTGGCCGGCGCGGCTACATGTTCAGGCTGCGACCGCCGTCGACGGCGAGGATCTGTCCGGTGATGAACGGGGCGTCACACAGCAGGAAGGCCACCGCCCCGGCGATGTCCTCCGGCGTACCGGTACGGCCCAGCGGGGTCTTGTCGAGAATGGCCTGTTGATGTGCCTGGTCTGCTTCAATGCCGCTCTCGGGCCAGAGGATGGCGCCGGGGGAGACACCGTTGACCCGCACCGCCGGCGCCAGGTCCTTGGCCCAGGCCCGGGTCAGGGTGGCGAGGCCGGACTTGCTGGCGCAGTAAAGGGGGTGATCGGCCAGGGGGCGCTGGTGATAGATGTCGATCAGATTGACGATGCCGCCGCTGGCCCGTTGCAGGGCAGGCAGGCAGCCCTGCACCAGCAGGAAGGGCGCCCGCAGGTTGGTGTGCAGCAGGGTGTCCCAATCGTCGCCGGTGGCCGAGGCCGTCGGGGTTGGGTAGAACACCGAGGCGTTATTGACCAGGCCGTCCAGCCGTCCCCAGTGCGCGACCGCCTGCCGGGCCAGGCGGTCCACCTCGGCCGGCTGGCTCAAGTCCGCGGCCAGGGCGATGGCGGACTCCGCTCGCTGCCGGTTGAGGGCCGCCACCAGGTCCTCGGCCTGTTGCTGGCGGCTGCGGTAATGCACGATCACCCGCCAGCCGCGCTGGTGCAGGTGACGGGCGGTGGCTGCGCCGAGACGGTGGGCGGCTCCGGTGATCAGGACAACGGGGGATTCGGTCACGATTACCTTCCTAGTGGGTGGGCAACAACGCCTGTATACGCCGGAGACGTTCCTGCCGGATCGCCTGGCCCAGCGCCTTGCCCTTGTGGCCCTGGGCCATCAGTTCCCGGGCGTTGACCTGGGCGGTGGTGTTTGCGGCCTGTTGAAGTTGTTCCAGAATGGGCGCCTGGCGGCGTTCCACCACGCAACCAAGTACCCCGATCAGTCGGTCGAAGCGCTCGGGTTTGCGCCAGGCGTCCGTCAGTTCCAGCAGTTGCAGCAGGTCTTCGGCGCAGGCCCCGGTATCGGCGGGCAGGGTGCCGAGCTGCTCGCGGCAGCGGGTGGTCAGTCGCACCAGTTGCTGGCATTCGTTGGGGGCCTTCATGGCCTGGGCCCGATGCTCGGCCTGCCGGGCCGGCAGGGGCGATAGCAGTGCCGCCAGCCGGGTGTCGGTGGCGTCAGCCTTGGCGCTGATGCAACGTAGCGCCGCCAGGGCGGTGGCCAGCCGGCTTTCGTCCAGCTCCGGTATCAGCACCGCAAGGGCGTTGCAGGCCTGCAGCACCTCGAAGAAGACTGTCGGCGCCTGCTCCTGTAACGCCCGTTGAACCTCCTGCCAGACCCGTTCGGGCACCAGGTGGTTCACCTCGCCGTCCGCCACCATCTGCCGCATCAGGGCCATGGTCTCGTCGGCGACCCGGAAACCCTTGGGCGCAAAGCGGGCGGCAAAGCGGGCGGTGCGCAGGATGCGCAGGGGGTCTTCGGCAAAGGCGGGCGAGACATGGCGCAGCCAGCGATCCGTCAGGTCCTGATGGCCGTTAAACGGGTCCACCAGCTGGTTGTCGGCGTCCCGGGCCATGGCGTTGATGGTCAGGTCCCGCCGCCTGAGATCTTCCTCCAGAGTGACATCCGGCGCACTGTAGACCACGAACCCGTGGTAGCCATGGCCCTGCTTGCGCTCGGTGCGGGCCAGGGCGTATTCCTCATTGGTCTGCGGGTGCAGGAACACCGGGAAGTCCGCGCCTACCTGGCGGTAGCCCTGGGCCAGCATGTCTTCGGGGGAGGCACCAACCACCACCCAGTCCCGGTCCTTGACCGGAATACCCAGCAGTTCGTCACGGACTGCGCCGCCAACAAGATAGGTGTCCATTCCAGGGCCTCGGTGAATAACTGGGGCCGATTATCCGGGCTAAGGCAGGGGTAGGGCAAATGTGAAACAGTGATAAGTCGCGGGGGGGATGAAAAGGCGCCTCCACCGTGACCGATGGAGGCGCCTGTTACCGGCTGGGTCAGAAGGCGGCGCCGAGTTCGATGGCGGCACCCACCTCCGAGTCGCTGATCAGGCCGCCGATGTCCAGGCGTGCCCCGAACGGGCTCAGGCCGATGCCGGCGGTGAACTGGGTCTCTTCCTCCACGCCGCGATGGTCGTCGTTGCTGGCCAGGTTGTGGCGCAGGCCCACCCGCAGCTGGGCGTAGCGCAGGGCGTCGAACTCGGCCCCCACCGCCAGCCACTGGGTGTCGTCGCTGAAGCCGAAGCCTTTCTGTTCGGTCAGGTCCAGCTCGGCGGTGGTGACATGGTATTCACCGTTGTGGGCGATACCGGCCGTGATGCGGGGGTCGATCTCCAGTTCGGCACCGCTGGTGGACTCCAGGTCCATGGGCAGCAGGTTGCGGACCGACAGGCCGGCGTTCCACTCACCGTCCTCACCGAAACGGTAGGCGGCGCCCAGGTCAACGTTGAACTGGCTGTCGTCTGTCTCGTTCTCGTCGGAATCGAAGTCGTCATCGTCGAAGTCGCCGACCCGCTGGACGTACTCGAAGGTGCGCAGCTGGACATATTTCGGGGACAGGCCCAGGGACAGGCTGTGGCCGTTAGCCAGCTCGAAGCCCCGGGCGAAGCTGACGCCGATCTCCGCGGTGGAGGCGGCGATGACGGTGCCGTCGGAGGTCAGCTCCGATTCAACATCTCGAACGCCAGTGGCTACTTCCGAGGCGGCGATGACGTCCTCCTCTATCTCCCTGAGTATCTCCAGGTCATTGTCGGTGACGTTGCCACGGGTGGTAACCCGCAGGCTGCCGTCGGTGAAGACCCCGACAGAGAGCGTCTCCAGGGGGATCGACAGGCTGAGGCCGGCGCCCACATCGACTCGGGCGGTATCGCGGTCCAGCTCGTCGAGCTGCCGGCGTAAGACTCCGGCATTTTCCTGAGCTTCAACGGGGGTATCGCTGTTCGCGAGCCGGTCGATGGTGTCCTGGATGTCGTCAATCTGGTCGACCACCTCCTCCTCATCGGCGAAGCGGGCGTTGACGGACGGCAGGATCAGGCCAAAGTCGTCGGCCCAGTCGTGGTGGTCATCCGCCAGCATTGCCGGGTTGGCAATATTGGCGGTGGCCGGATGGGCCACGGCAACGCCGGTGCCGCCCATGGCGAAGGAGCGGGCGGTCTGGAAGGTCTGGGGGGCCGCCATCACGGTGGTGGTGGTGGAAGCCGTCAGCCCGATGGCCAGGGCCAGGCGGGAAACTCGGATACCGGTCATAAGGTCAAGTACTCCTATCTATGTGGCCGGTGCATGGTAAATTCTCAGTGGTAAGGACGAAATACGTCCGGCCAGGGTTCCGGATCATGGCTACCGGAATGTCAGGGTAAGGCAGTTATCATGGCGCATCAGCGAGATTGCGGTTACCGAATGTTTACCGTCTGTTAAAACAGGCCTGGGGTGTTCCGGCCCGCTCCGGGGTAACCGGCGAATCTTTGCCGCATCGCAGGCCGGAAATGGCCGTGACGAGCCGGCGTTTCATGGTAAAACAGGGGGTTGGCCGGGTTGGCTCGTTTTTTTCATGGCCCGGCAATAGATGAATGTTTGGGAGAGATTGCATGGCTTCTCGATGGGCGGTTCTGACGCTAACGACGGGATTGCTGGTGGGCCTGTTGACGGCTTGTGCCCCGACCGGCCTGTACTCGCAGCGCGGCGCCACGGATCAACCTCAGCCACAGGCGATTGTGGTGCGGGAGAGCGGGTTTGGCACCTATGAGGATGCCGTCGAGGGCCGCCTGAACACCCGCAAGCGTCTGCTGGCCCGCCGGGCCTCGAAGTTGGACGCCTATCGCAACCTGGCCGAGCGGGTCTATGGCACGGTGATTTTCGGCAGCTCCACGGTGAGCGACTTCGTTCTGCATAACGACAACTTCCGCAGCTATGTGGACAGTTACATTCGCGGTGCCAAGGTGGTGGCGGTCAACGAGCACAGTGACGGGGTGGTGGAGACGGTGATGGAGTTGAAGTTGGAGCCCCGTTTCCGGGAGTGTGTTTCCCAGGTGTCGGATGACCAGGTTCAGGCTAGCTGCCCGATACCGATGCCAATAGGCAACGACAGTGCCGGCGACGTCCACAGCCAGTCGGTCGACGCCCTCTACTATCTGGACTGATCAGACGATGACGCGATATTTCCCAGTGGCAGATCTGTGTACCCATGCTCTCCGAGGTCTGAGTCGGCTCGCCCTGACGGCATTGCTAGCCGTTTCCGTGCCGGCGTGGGCGGTGGTGCTGGAGGGTACCGGACACGGGGTCATTCATGGCGACAACCTGGAGCAGGCCCGTGAGGAGGCCCGGCGGGCGGCGTTGCGGGACGTGGCGTTGCAGTATGAGGCGCGGATCGACAGCCGAGACACCCTGGCCAACGGGGTGATCACGGAGTCTGAGCTGGTGGTCTCTGCCTCGGCCAGGGCCCGTGACATTGAGATTCTCAGCGAGGGCCGGGTGGGCAACCTGATGCGGGTCACCCTGCGGGCGGACATGTCGGAAAGCGCCAGTTGTGACGCAGGAGCCGCGGCTCGGCTGAAGAAGCGCGTGGCCGTGGCCGGCTTCCCGCTGCTGTACCCGGACCAGGCGACGCTGGGGCGCATTGGCGATGCCGGTGAAGGGTTGCCGTACCGGCTGCGGGTCAAGTTGCAGGAGCAGGGGCAGTTGGAGGTGTTGAACGCCTCAACCACCCGTTTGTTCCAGGACCCATTGAACGCCCCCACCTCCCGTGCCTTCGACAACCGATTGACCAATGTAGTGGACCTGGCCCGGGAGCTGGATGCCCAGTTTGTGGTGGCCGGCGTGATCCGCAGTGTGGCGGTGGAAGACCCGGAAGCCTGGGGCTCCTCGGTGCTGAACCGGATGCAGCGGGGACTGGGCATGGCCAACCGGCAGCGTCGGTTCGTCGCCGACCTGATGGTGTTTGACGGCTTCAGTGGCTCTTTGGTGTACCAGCAGCAGTTTGTCACCACGGGCACCTGGGACGCCGCGCCGGCCAGTTCGGACGGCTTCGGTTCCGCCGGCTTCTGGCAAACCGGCTACGGCGAGGCGGTGGCCGGGGAGGTCGACAAGATGACTGCCGCGGTGGGGGATGCGGTGCGCTGCCAGCCCTTCATCACCCGCGTGACCCGGGTCGACGGGCGGCGGGTGACCCTGGCGTCGGGGTCCACGGCGGGGTTGCGGCCGGGAGACGAGCTGCACCTGTACCGCAGCTACAGCCACTTCGACACGCCGGACGCGGCACCGGAGCTGCGGGATGGTCGCGCCACGGTGACCCTCAATAGCGTGCACCCGCAATTCAGTAACGGCGAGATGCCGATGACCGGTGGGCTGGTGAACATCCAGCGCGGCGACATGGCCATCGTGTGGTAGAGATGCCGATTTCACAGGTGTTGTGAAGGCCTCGCAAAACCTGTGGTGGCTTCAGGCCGCTTCCTTGGCGGCGATGTCGCGGATCTTGCCCACCATCGCCCGCAGGCCGTTGCCCCGGGTGGGAGATATGTGGCGGAACAGGTCCAGACGCTCGAACAGCTCGTCGATGTCGGTGGTCAGCAGGTCGCGGGGGCTCTTGCCGTTCAGCGCAACCAGGATGATGGCGGCCAGGCCGCGGACGATCATGGCGTCCGAGTCGATCATCAGGTACAGCTTGCCGTCGTTCTCGTCCTGGTGGTGGATCAGCCAGACCTGGCTCTGGCAGCCGTGAACGTAGTTTTCCTCGGTTCTTTCGTCATCGGGAAATGCCGGCAGCTGCTTGCCCAGGTCGATGATGTAGGCGTAGCGCTCTTCCCAGTCGTCCAGGAACTCGAAGGCGTCCAGCACGTCCTCAAGGGTAACGTCCTTGCCCAACGGGTTGTCGCGAAACTGTTGTTCGGTGGCGGTCATTTACAGCATTCCCAGTTCAAGCTTGGCTTCATCACTCAGCATATCGTTGTTCCAGGGCGGATCAAAGGTCAGCTCCACGGTGACCTTGTCGACATTGGGCACATGCTCCACCTTGCGCTTGACGTCGTCGGTGATCACCGGGCCCATGCCACAGCCGGCGGCGGTGAGGGTCATCTTGATGTAGACGTGATTGCCTTCCGGGGTGCCGTTCATCACCTGGCACTCGTAGATCAGGCCCAGTTCCACCACGTTGACGGGAATTTCCGGGTCGTAACAGTTACGCAGGGCTTCCCACACCTGGTTTTCGTTGACGGTGCCGTCTTCCGGGGTGTCGAAGCTGCTTTCCAGCGGCTGCTTGCCCAGCGCATCGGCGTCGTGGCCCTCGATACGGGCCAGGTTGCCGTTGACGGCCACGGTAAAGCTGCCACCCAGTGACTGGGTGATCGTCACAAAGGTATCC
Organism: Marinobacter sp.; assembly: GCF_033722735.1. Lineage (GTDB taxonomy): Bacteria > Pseudomonadota > Gammaproteobacteria > Pseudomonadales > Oleiphilaceae > Marinobacter. The sequence continues at coordinate 156,072 of NZ_JAWVYN010000004.1, read as the reverse complement.
GCCGGAATCATGATCTCGGTGCCGGCGGGCACCAGCCGGGCTTCCACTTCACGCTTGGTGAGCACCACTTCCCGTTCTGGCATGGGCTGGCTGACCTCGTTTATCTCTCGCAGGGTTGCCGAGCGCGGGCTCAGGCAACCGTGAAACTTTCGCCGCAACCGCATTCCGCCGTGGCGTTGGGGTTACGGAACTGAAACAGGGAGTTGACGCCCTGGGTGATGAAGTCGATCTCGGTGCCGTTCACCATCGGTAGGTGCTCGTGCTTGACGTAGATATCGACACCATCAACGGTAAAGACGTCGTCATCCGCCTCGGGGGTTTCCACCCACTGGGTCTCGTACTTGAATCCGGAGCAGCCACTCTTCTTGATGGCCAGCCGGATCCCCTTGGCCTCCGGCTTCTTCGCCAGTTGCTTGCGCACATGGGATACCGCACTGGGCGTCATGGTAACGCCAACGGTGGGGGTAAAAGTCTCGGCTGTCATGCATCCACCTTCATCAAACAAACAGACGCTGAACTTTCTGCAAGGCGGAGAACAATTGCTCCACCTCCTCGAGGGTATTGTAAAACGCAAACGACGCCCTGGCTGTACCGGGAACCCCATAGAAGTCCATCAGCGGCATGGCGCAGTGATGGCCGGTGCGGATGGCAATGCCCTGCTGGTCCAGCAAGGTGCCGATGTCGCTGGGGTGCAACCCGTCCACCTTGAACGACATCACCGGCACCTTGTGGGCGGCGGTGCCGATCACCGACATGCCGGGGACCGAGTCCACCAGGGTGTTGGCCTTCTCCAGCAAGGCCTGCTCCGCTGCCTCGATGGCCTGGCGGTCGAGGCCGTTCAGGTAGTCGATGGCCGCGCCCAGGCCTACCGCTTCGGCGATCGGCGGTGTGCCGGCCTCGAACTTGTAGGGCAGGGTGTTCCAGGTGGTTTTCTCGAAGGTCACCCGCTCGATCATCTCGCCGCCAAACTGGTAGGGTGGCAGATCCTCGAGCAGTTGCTCGCGGCCGTAGAGCACGCCAATGCCGGTGGGCCCGAAGATTTTGTGGGAGGAGAACACGTAGAAGTCACAGCCCAGCGCCTGCACGTCCGGCCGGTAATGGGGCACCGCCTGGGCGCCGTCCAGCAGGGTCAGGGCACCCGCGGCCTTGGCCTTGGCCACCAGCTCGGCCACCGGGTTGACGGTGCCAAGCACGTTGGACACGTGGGTCAGTGCCAGGATCCGGGTGCGCTCGCTGAGCTGCTGTCCGAAGCTTTCCAGGTCCAGCTCGCCCTGGGGCGTCACCGCAATGACTTTCAGGGTGGCGCCGGTGCGTTCGGCCAGCATCTGCCAGGGCACGATGTTGGCGTGGTGCTCCATGTGGCTGATCAGGATCTCGTCGCCGGCACCGAGCCGGCCGGTGAGGCCGTTGGCCACCATGTTGATGGCCTCGGTGGTGCCGCGGGTCCAGACGATCTCCCGGGTGCTGGCGGCGTTGAGGAACTCGCGCACGGTTTCCCGGGCCCCTTCGAACGCTGTGGTGGCCCGGTCGCCCAGGGTGTGGGCGCCCCGGTGCACGTTGGAGTGCATTTCGCGGTAGTAGCGGTCCATGGCCTCCAGCACGGCCTGGGGTTTCTGGGCCGAAGCGCCGTTGTCCAGGTACACCAGGGACTTGCCATTCACTTTCTGGTCGAGAATGGGGAAGTCCCGGCGAATGGCCGCCACATCCAGGGTGGCTTGTGCTGCTTTTGCCATGGAAAGATCAGTCATACCGCTCAGGCCTCCTCGAACGTCTGGTCGATAAAGTGATTGAGCCGCGCCTGGGCCGTTTCCCGTACTGATTCGACAGGAATCTGCGCAATCAATTCATTGATAAACGCCATGGTGAGCAAAGTGCGAGCGTTACGACGGTCGATACCGCGGGACACCAGGTAGAAGATGGAGGTTTCGTCGAGCTGGCCGACGGTGGCGCCGTGGGCGCACTTGACGTCGTCGGCGTAGATTTCCAGCTCCGGCTTGGTGTCGATCTCTGCGCCGGTGTCCAGCAACAGGTTCTTGTTGCTCATGTTGGCGTTGGATTTCTGGGCATCCTGGTGAATGTGGATGCGGCCGTTGAACACCGCATGGGACTGACCGGCGGCGATGTTGCGGTAGGTCTCCTCACTGTCACAGTGCGGGGCGACGTGCTCGATCACCGTGTGGTTGTCGTAGTGCTGCTTGCCCTGGGTGACCACCACGCCGTTGAGGCGGCAGTTGGCGCCGGACTGCTCCAGTCGCACCTGCAGGTCGTGACGACGCATGGGGCCGCCGAAGCCGACGCAGTGGCTGTCGAAACGCGAATGGGCTTGCTGGCGGACGCCGGTGGCGCCGACGTGCTGGACGTTCTCGCCCTCGGCGGACAGGCGTACGTTGGTCACCTGGGCGCCTTCGGCCAGGGTGAATTCGGTGACGGCATTGACCATCACCGGCTCGCTGCCGTTGGAGATGTACTCTTCCACCAGGGTGATCTGGCTGTGACGGCCGGCGTCCACATAGATGCGCGGGTAGGCGGAGCCGCTGGTGTGGGCGTCTGTCTCGCTGATGATGAACAGCGGCTGGTCCAGGACGGCTTCCGGCGCCAGGCGGATCAGCAGGCCGTCCTCGAAACGGGCGGAGTTCAGCCGGGCCAGCTGGACGGCCTTGGCGTCCAGGGTGTTGTCCAGGCGCTCGGCCAGCTCGCGGGCCTCGTCATCGTCCAGGTCGGCGAAGCGCTTGATTGCGATACCGTCCACATCCGGATAGTCGCTGGCTTCCGGAACCATCGCGCCGTTGTGGAACACCACGTGATAGCCGGGTACCGCCAGGGCGGTACCGCTCTTGCCGCCGGCGGGCAGGCTGCCGGCCAGGGCGTCGTTCAGCTGCAGGTAGCGGCTGGAGTACTTCCAGTTCTCGGTCTTGCGGGTCGGCAGCGGCATGTCCGCGAGGGCGGTGCCCCGCTGCCGGCGCAGCTCAAGCAGCGGCTGCGGCAGGGACTGGCCCGCCGGCTTCAGGAACGCGCTGGAAAGCGTGGGTGCTGGTTTCATTCCTGCGGTCTCCTTAGCTGGCTGCGGTGGCTTCGTCTTCGTCTTTGATGCCGAGCCAGCCGTAGCCCTTGTCTTCCAGTTCCAGGGCCAGTTCACGGCCGCCGGACTTGATGATGCGGCCACCGGCCAGGACGTGGACGTGGTCCGGCACGATGTGGTTCAGCAGGCGCTGGTAGTGGGTCACCATCAAAATGGCGCGATCGTCTGAGCGCAGGGCGTTGACGCCGTCGGAGACAACTTTCAGGGCGTCGATGTCGAGGCCGGAGTCGGTCTCGTCCAGAATCGCCAGCTTCGGCTGCAGCAGCAGCGCCTGCATGATCTCGTTACGCTTCTTCTCGCCACCGGAGAAGCCCTCGTTCACCCCCCGCTTGAGGAAGGACGGGTCCAGGTCGACCTGCTTCGACACCTGCTTGGCCAGCTTCATGAACTCGGCGGCGTTCAGTTCTTCCTCGCCGCGATGCGTGCGCATGGCGTTCACCGCGGTACGCAGGAACTGCAGGTTGCTGACCCCGGGGATCTCCACCGGGTACTGGAAGGCCAGGAAGATGCCTTCCCGGGCGCGGTCTTCGGTTTCCTGCTCCAGCAGGTTCTCGCCGTTGAGCAGAACCTCGCCCTTGGTGACTTCAAACGCCTCGTTGCCTGCCAGCACCTGGGACAGGGTGCTCTTGCCGGAGCCGTTGGGGCCCATGATGGCGTGGACTTCCCCGGCCTTGATCTCCAGGTTGATGCCCTTGAGGATTTCTTTGCCCTCAACGGAAGCGTGCAGGTTCTTGATGCTCAGCATGCGTCGGATTCTCTCTCGTTAATCTGTCTGAATTCTGTCTGGCCGGTGGTGACTGCCGGCCCGTCTCGCCCTGTTAACCTACGGAGCCTTCCAGGCTTACCTCGAGCAGCTTGCCGGCCTCGACCGCAAACTCCATCGGCAGCTCCTTGAACACTTCCTTGCAGAAGCCGTTCACGATCATGGAGACCGCCTGCTCCGGGTCGATGCCGCGCTGACGGCAGAGGAACATCTGCTCGTCACTGACCTTGGAGGTGGTGGCCTCGTGCTCCACGATGGCGGACTTGTTCTGGCTCTCGATGTACGGGAAGGTGTGGGCCGCACAGCGGTCGCCAATCAGCAGCGAATCGCACTGGGTGAAGTTGCGGGCGCCCTCGGCCCCGGGGCTGAACTTGACCAGGCCGCGATAGGCGTTGCTGCTGCGGCCGGCGGAAATGCCCTTGGAGATGATGGTGCTGGTGGTGTTCTTGCCCAGGTGGACCATCTTGGTGCCGGTGTCCGCCTGCTGGTAGTTGTGGGTCAGGGCCACGGAGTAGAACTCGCCGACACTGTTGTCGCCACGGAGCACGCAGCTGGGGTACTTCCAGGTGATGGCGGAGCCGGTTTCCACCTGGGTCCAGGATACCTTGGAGTTCTTGCCGATGCAGGCGGCGCGCTTGGTGACGAAGTTGTAGATGCCGCCCTTGCCGTTTTCATCGCCCGGGTACCAGTTCTGCACAGTGGAGTACTTGATCTGGGCGTTGTCCAGCGCCACCAGCTCGACCACGGCGGCGTGCAGCTGGTTCTCGTCCCGCATGGGCGCGGTGCAGCCTTCCAGGTAGCTGACGTAGCTGTCGTCGTCGGCGACGATCAGGGTGCGCTCGAACTGCCCGGTGTTGGCGGCGTTGATGCGGAAATAGGTGGACAGCTCCAGCGGGCAGCGAACCCCTTTCGGGATGTAGACGAAGGAGCCGTCGGAGAACACCGCCGAGTTGAGGGCGGCGAAGTAGTTGTCACCGGCTGGCACCACGCTGCCCAGGTATTTCTGCACCAGTTCCGGGTATTTCTGCACCGCTTCGGAGATCGGGCAGAAGATCACCCCGGCCTCGGCCAGCTGATCCTTGAAGGTGGTGGCCACGGACACCGAGTCGAACACCGCATCCACCGCCACGCCGGCCAGCTTGGCGCGCTCGTGCAGGGGGATGCCCAGCTTCTCGTAGGTCTTCAGCAGCTCCGGATCCACCTCGTCCAGGCTCTGGGGCATGTCCTCTTTCTTCTTGGGCGCGGAATAGTAGGAAATGTCGTTGTAGTTGACTTTCGGAAAGTCCACGTGGGCCCAGTTCGGCTCGTCCATCTCCAGCCAGCGACGGTAGGCTTTCAGGCGCCACTCCAGCATGAACTCCGGCTCGTTTTTGATCGCCGACAGCCGGCGGATGACATCTTCATTGAGACCGGGCTCGAAGGTGTCGGCTTCAATCTCGGTTACGAACCCGTGTTCGTATTCCCGTTTGATCAGCTCGTTCACCTGTCTGTCGGTGTTCGCCATGATCGTCGCTCCGTATTCTTTCTCATCAGGGGTCTTGCGACCCGGGTAGCGGATACCGGACCTGGAATCGGTATCGGCGGATATCAGTTTGGGTGTCGCAGCGGTCGTTCGGCCGGTGATGTAGGGCCGGTTTCGCCGCGCGATCGATTATTGGATAACGGATTCCCTGTCGTCGTTGCAGCTGCGCTAAGCCTGCTTGGCTGTTGAAAAAAGCAGGGAAACCCAATCCTCTGGCGAGTGATTGTACAATATCAGACCAAAATAGTCAGGTATTATTGTCCAACGGGTTGCGGGGCCTCGGCGCCGGGCGATTATACCGTAATGCGGGGGGTGGGCACCAAGGGTGCTGATCAGCGATTGGTGGGAGAGAATCGGCTATTGGTCGCGGCGGTAGAGTGGTTCAATGTCCGTGGAATAACTGACGCCCACCAGCTTCCAGGCGTCCCGGGGCCGGTAGAAGGTGAAGGTCCAGGCAATGGCGGCGGTCTCGAACTTCTGCAGCCAGGTTTCGCGATGGAAATCGTCGCCGATGGTTTCCGTCCGGACATGGCTGGCGGCAAGCGGGGCGCCGACCCGCTCATTGACCCGCTCGAAGTAGTCGGCCGCCTCGGTGGCGGACTGGTCGTAGGGCTCGGCAGCCACCCCCAGGTGGGGGCGCAGTTGCCGGTAGGCGGCCTGGATCTCGTTGTCGATCACCTGGGCCATGAAGGCCTCGGTGTGCCGGTGAACGCCGGTTTTGTCCGACAGGGTGCCGTCCGCCACGGCAGCGTTGGGCACGAACAGGGCAAGCAACACGATCAGAAACAGGCGCACGAATCAGTTCTCCGGTGTCAGGTGTCGGGTCAAAAAACTGTGGACCAGTGGTTCGGGGGTGCCTTCGGGCCGGGGCAGTCGCACCGTATAGCCACTGCCTGGGGCATAGTCTAGCGCCTGGCCATCGAGGGTTTCCATGGCGTCTGTCGCAAAGCGGAGGTTGCCCCCCGGTGTGATCAGTTCCAGGGGATCAGCCACCGCAAAGCGGTTCTTCACCTCCACCGTCAGGGTGCGGTCACAGGCTCCAATGATGCGCCCCACCACCTGTTGACTGCCCTGCAGGGACGAGCCCTGCTCGTAGAGCTGGTATTCCTGGGGTAGGTGGCGACGCAGGAAGCCCTCGGTGTAGCCCCGGTGGGACAGCGCTTCCAGCTCATCCATTTGGCCCATGTCGAAGGGAAGCCCCGCCACCGCGCGGTCGATGGCCCGCCGATAGACCTGGGTGGTGCGGGCCACGTAGTAGGGACTCTTGGTGCGACCCTCGATCTTCAGCGAGTGGACCCCCATCCGGCACAGGGCCTCGACGTGCTGGACCGCCCGCAGGTCCCGGGAGTTCATGATGTAGCTGCCGTGTTCATCCTCGTAGGCGGGGATGAAGCTGCCGGGGCGGTTGGGTTCCTCCAGCAGGATGGCCGGATCGTTGGTGGAGGTCTCCTCCCCATGAACCGGAATCAGGTCGCCGGTGTCGTCCCGCTGGTGCTTCACCTCGCGATAGTTCCAGCGGCAGGCATTGGTGCAGGTGCCCTGGTTGGCGTCCCGGTGGTTCATGTAGCCGGACAGCAGGCAGCGGCTGGAGTAGGCCATGCACAGGGCGCCGTGGACAAACACCTCCAGTTCCATCTGTGGCACCCGCTCGCGGATCTCGGCCATTTCCTCCAGGGCCAGCTCCCGCGACAGGATCACCCGGCGGATGCCCTGGCGACGCCAGAACTCCACCGTGGCCCAGTTTACCGCGTTGGCCTGTACCGACAGGTGGATGGGCTGGCCCGGCCAGCGTTCCCGCACCAGCATGATCAGGCCCGGGTCGGACATGATCAGGGCGTCCGGGGCCAGTTCGATCGCCGGCGCCAGGTCATCCAGGAAGGTGCGGACCTTGGCGTTGTGGGGCGCGATGTTGGAGACCAGGTAGAACTGGCGGTTGAGCCGGTGGGCCCGGTCGATGCCTTCAGCCAGGGAGGCCACGGATTTGAAGCTGTTGTTGCGGGCCCGCAGCGAGTAGCGGGGCTGGCCGGCATAGACGGCGTCGGCGCCGTAAGCCAGGGCGGTGTCGAGGTGGTCGAGGGTGCCGGCGGGGGCCAGCAGTTCTGGGCGGAACATGGGGTCTCCGGGGGTTGCCGAAAAGAAGGTGTCAGTAAAAGGCGGCCAGTTTGCCTGTACCGACCGCGGGATGGTTTGACGAGGCTCAAGGTTGCCCGGGATATGTTCGGCTAACATCTGTACGCTGAAGTTCGGGTGCGGAGGAGGAATCCATGGCGAGCGAGGCGCTTGGGGCAATGGTGTTGGCGATGCTGGAATTCTTGCGCAGCACCGGGTACAGCCATGACGAGGTGGCGAGAATGGCGGCCTTGCCCCGGGACCAGTTGCAACACAACGGAGCCGGGCTGTCGCCGTCCCAGCTGCAGCAGCTGTGGTGGCTGATCCAGCAACGCCTGGCGACCTCCCTGAGTCTGGGATTGAGGGTGCGCCCGTTGATCCTGGCGGAACTGGAGCGTGGGCGAGTGCGTGTGGAGGCCATTGCCGCCCAGCTGCACATGAGCCGGCACACGCTCTACAAGCGCCTGAAGGCCGAGAACCTCACATTCGCCGGGATCCTGGAAGAGGTCCGCCGGGAACAGGCACTGGTTTACCTACAGGATTCCCGGCGGCCGATGGCGGAGATTGCCGACCGCCTGGGCTTCTCGGAACTGAGCGCCTTCAGCCGGGCCTTCAAGCGCTGGATGGGCTGCTCGCCGGCGGAGTTCCGGGCTGGGGCTCTGGCCACCCAGGGTTAGCCTTTTAAGCAGGCTGTTCCGCCACAAAACGGATCACGTCCGCCACCGTGGCCAGCCGCTCTGCCTGTTCGTCGGTTACCTCCAGCCCAAACCGCTCCTCCAGCGTCATGGTCAGCTCCACCAGGTCCAGCGAATCCGCACCCAGGTCATCCACCAGCCTGGAAGTGGGGCATAGGGAATCCGGGGTTACCGCCAAGTGTTCTGCGATCATCTCGATGACCTGCTGCTGGCTATCGCTCATTGGTTTTCTCCATAGTTTTCAAAGATCAGGGTGGCGTTGGTGCCGCCAAAACCGAAGCTGTTGCTCATCACTCGCCGTAAAGGCCGGGTCTTCAGACCGTCGCGAATGATGGGATAGCCTTCGGCATCGGGGTCCAGGTGTTCGATGTGGGCCGACGGGGTGATGAAGCCGTGCTGCAGCATCACCAGGCTGTAGATGGCCTCGTGCACCCCGGCCGCCCCCAGGGCATGGCCGCTGAGTGGCTTGGTGGAGCTCAGCGCCGGCATGTCCGGGCCAAAGACTTCGCGGATGGCGGCCAGCTCGGTGATGTCGCCGGCGGGGGTGCTGGTGCCGTGGGTGTTGATGTAGTCGACGGGGCCCCGCACGTTGGTCAGGGCCTGCCGCATGCAGCGCATGGCACCTTCGCCGCTGGGGGCCACCATATCGACGCCGTCGGAGGTGGCGCCGAAGCCCACCAGCTCGGCAAGGATGGGGGCGCCGCGGGCCTGGGCGTGCTCCAGGGCTTCCAGTACCAGTACACCGCCGCCGCCGGAGATGACAAACCCGTCCCGGTCCCGGTCGTAGGTTCGGGAGGCGGTGGCCGGGGTGTCGTTATAGCGGGTGGACAGGGCGCCCATGGCGTCGAACAGCAGGCTGAGGGTCCAGTGGATATCCTCGCCACCGCCGGCAAACATCACATCCTGTTCGCCGGAGGCAATCAGGGCACGGCTGTGGCCGATGCAATGGGCAGTGGTGGCGCAGGCCGAGGTAATGCTGTAGTTGACCCCGCGAATGCCATAGGCGGTGGCGAGAGAGGCGTTGATGGCACTGCCCATGGTGCGGGGCACCCGGTAGGGCCCGACGCGCCGCAGCCCCTTGCTGCGGTGGGTGTCGATGGCGTCCATCAGTTCCACCGTGGAGGCGCCGCCGGTGCCCATCACCAGTCCGGTGCGATCGGACGCCAGTATCTGGTCGGGCACCCTGGCCTGCGCGATCGCTTCCTGCATCGCAAGATAGGCGTAGCCTGCGGCGGGGCACATGAATCGCCACAGCTTGCGTTCGATCCGTTCACTCGGGTCCAGGTGGATCTGGCCGCTGATCTGACTGCGCAGGCCGGCATCCTGGGCCTGCTGACTAAACCCTATGCCCGAGCGAACTTCGCGAAGTGACTGGGTGACCTGGTAGAGGTTATTCCCCAGGCTTGAGACGATGCCCATCCCGGTGACAACAACACGACGCATGGCGTTTGCTCCCTTAAAAGTCATCCGTTGAAGTGAACAGTCCGACCCGCAGATCTCTGGCGGTGTAGATGTCGCGACCATCCACCTGCACCCGGCCATCGGCAATGGCCATGGTGAGCTTGCGACAGATAATGCGTTTGATGTCGAGCCGGTAGCGAACCGTATGGTTCTCCGGCAGCACCTGACCGAAGAACTTGACCTCGCCGGCCCCCAGGGCCCGCCCCTTGCCATCGCCCCCGCTCCAGGCCAGGTAGAACCCCAGTAACTGCCACAGGGCATCCAGGCCCAGACAGCCGGGCATCACCGGATCGTCCTGAAAGTGGCAGTCGAAGAACCAGAGATCCGGTGTGATCTCCAGTTCCGCGTCCAGTACGCCGCGGTCGTAACAGCCGCCGCTGGCGTCTATCCGGTTGATCCGGTCAACCATCAGCATGGGCTCCTTGGGCAGGCGCATGGCGCCGGGGAACAGCGCGCCCTGGCTGCAGGCCACGAGGTCGGGTTTGTCATACTGGTTCATCGGCATCATGGTCGATCTCCGTGGGTAAGTAGGTGGTTTGACTGTAACCCGGCTGATGCTCAACCCCGTTGACCGGTGGTTGTCGAAGATTGACCGATGGTTGAACAAGCTCGCGGTTTGACGGTCATCAATGCCCGGCACCGAGGGCCGGCGTAACTTGGACACATGAATTCTGATGACGTGGGGAGGATCGTCTGATGCAAGTGCAGAACGAGTGGGGCGAGATGAGATGGAAAGGTAGACGCCTGCGAGTCACCTTGCGACGTCACCTGGAGCACCCCGTGTGGAAGGTCTGGGGGATGCTGACGGATTCGGCCTGCTTGCCACTCTGGCTGGCGCCTGGGCAGATGGAGCCGAGATTCGGCGGGCGGGTGCAGATCGCCTTTGCCAACAGTGGCACGCCGATCGACTCGGTACTGACCGCCTACGACCCCGGTCGCGAGCTGGCCTATTCCTGGAGCAACGGGGACGGTTCGCTCCGACCGCTGTGCTGGACCCTCACCGCCCTGCCGGAAGGCTGCACCGACCTGCGCCTGGAGCTCAACCTACCGGAGGGTGACCGGCTGGCCACCTCCTGCGCGGGGTGGGACGCCCACCTGGAAATGCTGGTCGCCGCCCTGGAAGGGATTGCCATTCACTTTCCTCGATCCCGCTTTCGGGAGGCCCGGGTTGCCTTCGCCGGCATGGCATCGTTGTTGGGGGCTTGTGAGGTGGCCTGAAGGCGCCCCGGGCACAGCGAGCACCGGGGAGGAACGCCCGCCTTATCCCGGCCGTCCGTCCGGCCGGGGGCTGGCCAGGATGCCGGTGTAACGGATCAGGAAGAGGATAAAGGCCAGTTCCCACAGCAGGGTGGCGGTGCCGATGCCCGGGGGCCAGGGGAGCAGCCCGAGGGCCGTCGCCACGCGGATGACGGCAGCCAGGTGAAGGGCCAGGAAGGCGGTGACCATGCCGCGGGGCAAGCTCAGGGGACGACCGGTATGGCCCAGGGCAACCCGGGCGATGACGCCGAGGATCATGCAGGCAATGGCGCCGGTGCCGGCGGCGTGGAGCCAGGCATTGGCGGGCCAGTTCAGCCACAGGTGGGCGGCGAACAGTCCCAGGGCAACCGGTACCCAGGCCATGGACAGGTGCAGCATCCACACCAGTGGTTCCCAACGGCTTCTCCAGCCCTGCCAGACGGCCAGTCTGGTCAGCGCCAGTAACGCGGCGAGGGTGGCGACCGGTGCCGCAAGCGCGGGCAGTTCCAGCACCCCGGCGAACAGCAGCAACAGCAGGGCCAGCACACTGGCCAGGTCAAGGGCGGGGAGGGTCCGCACCGAGTCCGGGTTCCCGCCAGTTTGCCGTAGCCAGTTACGGGTGAAGGCCGGTGTGATGCGTCCACCGATAATGGTAATCAGCGCCAGCGCCATGATCACCGCACCCTGAAGATACTCCGCGTCGAAGGTGGTCACGAAACCGGTCTGCATCGCCCACATCAGGCCCAGTACCAGCAGGATCATGAACTGCCGCTTCTGCCGCGCCTGCCAGATGCGCCAGCCGGCGTCCACCATTACCAGGGGCAGGAACGACAGGTTCACTCCCTGCACCAGCCAGAACGGCAGGTCACCGCCGAACGCCAGTAACAGCCGCCCTGCCAGCCATACGCCCCACAACAGCGCCAGTCTGGGGCCGTGGGTGCGGGTGGTCTGGGTCCAGACACACACCGCCGTCAGCAGGAAGCCGGCGATGGCGGCGGACAGGAAGCCAAACAGCATCTCATGCTGATGCCAGAACAGGCCGGGCCGCGCGGTGGGAAATGACAGGGAACCGGTTACCACCAGGACCCAGGCCGGAATGGCGAGCACGGCCAGCAGGGCCATGGACAGGAAGAATATCCGGAAGGGGTAGGCAAACAACTGCGCTATGGACGGCGACACTGTCGCTTGGGCGGTGGGTATTGCCTGCATTGACGATCTCCCTTCATTCGCTCGAGGGCCATGGCGGCGGTGTTATAAGTAATACGGTAAATGAATCTTTTTCCGGGTGATATACCCGAGAGGGGGTAGATAGGCATACAATGCGGGCCCCAGTCACCGGTTACGGAGTGCCCGATGAGCCTTTACCTGGTTATCAAGTCCATCCACATGCTCACCGCTTACCTCACCGTCACCCTGTTTGCGTTGCGCCTGCTGCTGGATGCGGTGGGCCGGCCGGGCTGGCGGCAGGGACCACTGCGTTGGCTGCCCCATGCCAACGACACGGTGCTGTTGCTGGCGGCCATCGGCCTGGTGGTGGTCACCGGCTGGATGCCGTTCGTCCATCACTGGCTGACGGCCAAGGTGCTGTTGCTGGTGGGGTACATCGTGGCCGGGGTGTTCGCGCTGAAACCGACGGTCCGCACACCGGTGCGAGTGTTGGCCGCGGTGCTGGCGCTGGGGCAGGTATCGCTGATCCTGCACCTGGCAATGACCAAGCCGCTGTTGTTTGCTGCCTAGTGTCCCCCGCGATCAGGAGGGGTGTCCCGTCTGGTTAACGAGTCCAGACGGGCGTGCGGGCTGGTGTCAGCTCGGGGAGAACAGAATCCACAACACCAGCAGCAGGTTACCCAGCAGCGACAGCGTGGCCAGGAACCGCCAGCGGTCATTGGGAATCCGGTCCACCAGGGGTTCGGCGCCGGCCGGTAGCAGCTTGGGGTTGGGGTGTTCCAGGTCGTGCAGGAACTCGGACAGGGCCGGGTACCGGTCCTGGGGTTTCAGGGCCACGGCCTTCTCCAGGCAGGCGTCCAGCCACTTGGGCAGGTCCGGGTTGACCAGCCGGGCACTGCGGTACTTCAGCCGGTTGCGCACCGAGGGCTTGGGCTCCCTGGCGTAAGGCAACTGGCCGGTGAGCATCTCGTAGGCGATCACCCCGAGCGCATAGCGGTCGGAGGCCGGTGTGGACAGGTCCCCCTCCAGACATTCCGGCGCCGCATAGCTGGCCGTACCCAGGTAGTTGTCCCGATCCCAGGGTACATCGATTTCCTCAATGCCGCGAATCCGCACCGACCCCAGGTCGATGATCTTCACCGTGCCATCGCCGTCAATCACAATGTTCTCCGGTTTCAGGTCTTGGTGGATCATCTCCAGGCGGTGCAGGGCGCGCAGACCGGAGGCGATCTGGCGGACGATGTTGCGCACCTCCGCCGGCTTGGGCAGCGGGTGATCGTTCATCCACTCCCGCAAAGTGGGACCGCTGACGAACTCGGTCAGGCAATACAGGCATTGGCGGTTCTGGGGCGGGTCGATGGACTTGACCACATGGGCATTGTTGATGCGCTTGGCGACCCAGGCCTCGGTCATGAAGCGGTCGATGTAGCCGGGATCGTCGAGATAGTTGGGGGATGGTGTCTTGAGAATCACCGGGTCGCCACCGTCCACCGGGTTGGCCATGTAGACCTGGGTGCGACTGCTGGCGTGGATCTCGCGCACGATGCGGTAGCCATCCAGGACCTGGCCGGGCTCCAGCGGCGGCGGGAAGGGCAGGGCCGACAGGCGCTCGTAATGGGATTCCAGGTCCTCCGCCGGCAGGTGGTCCACGGCAATCACCTGGGCGCTGAGGTTGTCGATGCTGCCCTGGTCATAGGCGGTGGTCACCAGCAGCTCCGCTGCGGTTTCCGGGTCGTCCTCCTGCAGGCACTGCCGCAGGGTCTGGGGGGAGAGGGTGCCGTGCACGCCGTCGGTGGTCAGCACCAGCCGGTCGCCGGATTCCAGCCGCACCCGACAGACATCGATCTCCACGTTCAGCTCCACCCCCATGGCGCGGGCCAGGGCCTCTTTGTCGGCGCCGACCAGGATGTGGTGGTCGCGGGTCAGGCAGTCCAGGTCGTTGTTGCGCAGCAGGTACACCCGGCTGTCGCCCACGTGGAAGATGTAGGCGCGGTTGTTCTTGATCACCACGCCGCTGAAGGTGCACACCATGCCCCGGGCGTCGCCGTGGCTGGCGTGGCCGCGGCCATGCAACCAGCGGTTGAGCGCTCCCAGGACCCGGCTGGCGGCGGTTTCCACCGTCCAGGAATCCGGGGTGCTGTAATAATCGTGAAGGAAGCCCTTCACGCAGGTTTCTGCCGCCTCCCGACCAGCCTGGGAGGCGCTGACGCCGTCGGCGATAACGGCGCACACGCCCTTGAGGGCCAGCGCTTCCCCTTCGGGATAGCGGGCCCCCAGGCTGTCCTGGTTTTCAGGCTTGCGGCCAGCAATGCTGTGCTGGCCGAGCCGAAGCAACAGGCTTTCGCTCATGAGACCTCAATCATCCGTACGGAACCGTCCGGCATGACTTCGCTGGTTTGCGGGCTGGGTTCATCCATAAAGATACCCACCAGGGCGAGAATCGCGAGCGCGAAGATGCCCAGCACCACGAAGAACATGGCCGGAGACACCAGCGACAGCACCAGCAGGAACACCACGCCCCCCACGTTGCCATAGGCACCGGCCATACCCGCGACCTGACCGGTGAGACGACGCTTGACCAGCGGGACCGAGGCATAGACCGCACCACAACCGGCCTGGACGAACACGGAGCAGAACAGCACCAGCAGCACCGCCAGGGCCAGCGGCCATTCGCTGTTGATCTGGCTCATCAGCAGGTAGCCAGCGGCGATGCCCGCCAGGGTGATCAGGGTGGTCAGCTTACGGCCGATCTTGTCTGCCACGTAACCGCCGCCGGGGCGGCCGAACAGGTTCATCAGGGCGAAGCTGCCGCCCAGCATGCCGGCCAGCACCGGCGAGATCTCGAAGGTGTCCAGGAAGTACAGCGGCAGCATGGAGACCACCGCCAGCTCGGAGCCAAAGGCCGCCATGTAGGTCAGGTTGAGCAGGGCCACCTGCTTGAACGAGTAACGGTCAAATTCCGGCACCGGCTTGCTGAAGATGTGGCCGTTGACCTGCCAGATGCGCAGCAGCTGGAACGCCAGCATCAGGAAGACCACGCCGTAGAGAATGTAGGTGGTGGTCTCGCCCAGCATGCCCAGCTTGGTTGGGCCCAGTTTCCAGACGATCAGCGCCAGGGCGATGGACAGCGGCAGGTTCATCAGCACGTACAGAAAGAAGTCGCCCTTGCTGGTGACCTCCATGGCGCCGCCCTTCTTGGGCTTGAAGTAGGTGGAGCCCTTCGGGGTGTCGCGCACCATGGCGTAGAACACCGCGGCGTAGGCAATGGCGATCAGGCCGGTGGTGCCCACGGCACAGCGCCAGCCGTCGTCACCGCCAAAGAACAGTGCCAGGGTGGGCAGGGACAGGCCGGCAAAGGCCGCCCCAAAGTTACCCCAGCCGCCGTAGATGCCTTCGGCGAAACCCACTTCGCGGGCCGGGTACCATTCGCTGATCAGGCGGATGCCGACCACGAAACCGGCGCCGACAAAGCCCAGCAGGAAGCGGCTGATGGCCAGCTGTTCAAAGGTATCTGCCATGGCGAAGCCCAGACAGATGACCCCGGAGACCACCAGTACAATCGAATAAACCTTGCGCGGCCCAAGGGCGTCGACCAGCATCCCGATCAGGATGCGCGCGGGAATGGTCAGGGCCACGTTCAGCAGCAACAGGGTGTTCACCTCGGAATCGCTGAGGCCGAACTGTTCCCGGATGGCGACCATCAGAGGCGCGTGGTTGAACCACACCAGGAAGGTGATGAAGAAAGCCATCCAGCTTAGGTGGAGAATCCGGGTTTTCCCCTCAAACGAGAAAAACCGGAAGGATTGTTCGTTCATAGCTCAGCCCTACCTTAAAGTTGAACATCCGGTCGGTTGCAGGGTGCCGAGGGAAAGCAGGCTGGGGCGGCAATGCCTCACTATGGGGCGGAAGGCTCGTCAGGGGTTCTGACGACCGGGCGCTGGCCAGCGTCTCCTTTCCTTCAGCAGTGACGCCTTTGCCAGCAGCCGTATTCGGACATGGAAATTCTGTAGGGAGGCAAAGCAATTGCTGTACCAGAGTGCAGGAAGGCGCGTAAATAAAGGGCGAGAGGCTCATTTGGGGGCGCAGGGCGAAGAGAGTGGCGCACCAGGGACAGGCAAATCGGGTGCGTTGTGCTCGCCAATGGTGCGCGTGTTTCAGGGTGGAACAGGGATGCCCCAGGCCGGTGATTGCGACCCGGGGTGGTGCATGGGTCGGGAATCAGCGTTTCTGGTCCCGCACCATTTCGGTCAGTTCCCGCAGCTGGTCCTGCACCTCCACCAGTCGCCGGGCCATCTCGTCCCGCTCGGCGTGGGCCTTCTGGGCCTGCTTGGCGTTCTGCTCCTCGCTCATCACCTCTAGAATGGCCCCCACCATCATGTTCAGGAACACGAAGGCGGTCAGGAAGATAAAGGTCAGGTAGTACAGCCAGCTCAGGGGGTAGCTCTCCATGGTGGCGTACATGACGTCGGTCCAGTCCTCAAAGGTGGCCACCCGGAACAGGGTGAGCATGGCCACCGCCACGTCTCCCCAGAGGGTCTTGTCGACCTCGGCAAAGAACATGGCGCCCATGGCGGCATAGATATAGAAGATGATGAACATCAGCAGGGCGATGTAGCCCATGCGGGGTATCGCCTTGAGCAGGGAGTTGATCAGGAACCGCAGCTCCGGCACCACCGACACCAGGCGCAGCACCCGGAATACCCGTAACAGCCGTCCCAGCAGCACGGCTTCGGAATTGTCCAGCGGGATCAGGCTGCCGATCACCACCAGCGTATCGAACAGGTTCCAGCCATCCAGCAGAAAGCGTTTCTTATCCTGGTGGACGCCGAAGCGGAACAGGATCTCCACCAGGAAGAACAGGGTAATGCCGCTGTCCAGCACCGCCAGCGCATCGGCGAACAGCGGCGGGATGTCGTAGGTTTTGGCGCCGATAGTGAGGGCCGACAGAATGATGATGGCGATCACCGTGCCCTGGAACACCTTGCTCGCCTCAATGCGGCGCAACTGCTCCAGTGCCGAGTAACGGGTCAATTCTGAGGACATGGGGGATTGATGCTCCTGTCGCGTGTCCGGAACGGGGAATAGGTTTTCTTCGGGAGCCCGATTCTAATCCTCAATCACCGGCGAGGGTAGCGCTCAGGGTCAGGATGGCCTGCCATTCGGATTCACTGACCGGCATTACCGAGAGCCGGTTGCCCTTGCGCACCAGGGGCAGTTCCGCCAACTCCGGCAGCGCCTTGAGCCGGTCGAGAGAAATCAGGGTCGGCAGCTTCTTTACGAACTGCATGTCCACCGCCTGCCAGCGGGGACTGTCCGGTGAACTCCTGGCATCGAAGTAGCTGGAGTCCGGGTCGAACTGCAGCGGATCGGGGTAGGCCGCCTTTGCCACCTTGACGATACCGGCGATGCCGATGTGTTTGCAGCTGGAGTGATAGAGGAGGACCTCGTCGCCTTCGCGCATCTGCGCCAGGAAGTTGCGGGCCTGGTAGTTACGGACGCCGTCCCAGGGGATCACGGTGGCCGGGTCACGGGCAAAGTCGTCGATCCCGCATTCCGAGGGCTCGGACTTGATCAGCCATTTCGCCATGGTGGTGCTCCCCATCAAGTTGTCCTTGCGTTGCGCAACGACCTTTCATTGTAACCAAAAGGCCCCTGCGGCGAAGTGTCACTGCGAATTCGGCGTTTCTTACTGGGTGACTGCCGAGAGTGGCCGGAAGTTGATCTCGGTCAGCCGCCGTCGGGGCGGGCTTGGGTAGTATGGTGGCAGGATAGGGAGAGATCCAGGCTAAATGGCGGGACGCGTTCAGATATAAGAAGAGATGCAGTTTTTATGTCCACGCCCGAACAATCCAGCCAGGGCTTTGAGATGTTTCCCTGGAACAGCCATTTCGAGACCGGCATTGAGCTGATCGATCAGCAACACCGCAAGCTGGTGGCGATCCTCAATCGTCTGGGACGGCGGTTCACCGGTGCTGACGACATCCAGTTCCATGCCCTGTTGCAGGACTTGCTGGATTATACCCACTACCACTTCAGTGCCGAGGAACAGATCTGGCAGAAGCATTTCCGGGGCCAGCCCCTGTTTCAGGGGCATCATCAGGCCCACGAACTGTTCTTTCAGCAGGTTCAGGCCTATTGGCGCGCCGAAGAGGGCGGTGAGCAGGATATCGAGGGCCTGCTGGATTTCCTGACCCGGTGGCTGGCCTTCCATATCCTCGAATCGGATCGTCGAATGGCACTAATGGTCAAGGGCCTGGAGAACGGGCTGGATATCGAGCAGGCCAGGAGCCAGGCCGATGACCAGCTCAGCGGGCCGGTGGCGGTGATGGTCCAGGCCCTGCTGGAGACCTACGGCAAGCTCTCCAGCAATGCCGTGGAACTGATCCGGGAAAAGGCCGCTCGACAGCGGGCCGAGGCGGAAGTGCGGGTGCTCAGGAAGCAGCTTGACCACAGGGGCGCTCCCGACTGACTCACCCCCATACAGTGAGCAGGGCACCAACCCCCAGTACCGCCGCGCCGCCAACTTCCGCCACAATCAGGCTCGCCATGAACACCGGCGTCACCCAGGACGGCAGGGCGCGTTTGCCCAGACGGTGAGGCTTGCGCAGCTGGTTGCTGGTGTCATCCAGCAGGCCGTGGATGATGTAGGTGGTGATGGCAAAGGCGAAGAACGCCAACGCGGCGATCGCCGCCAGGGTATCGACCAGGTCCGTGAACACGCTGAGGCGGGCAAAGAAGGCCAGCAGCAGGGCGGCAAAGGCGTACATCAACGAACTGCGGTGGGCGACGTTGACGTAGACCGGGGCACTGGCATTGGCACTGGTGGCCATGCAACGGTACTTCAAGATGCCGGTCAGCAGACCGGTCATGAAGAACACAAAGGCGGCGGTGATGCAGAGTTTCTCGGCCAGGCCCATGACGAATTTTCCTTGTTGGCTAGGGACTGGCCGATGCTAACCGATTCATTGCGGAAGGTCTTTCTCACTCGTGACGGGTTGTCACGGTCAGATTGGTAAGGCGGGTTTTGCTATGCCTGCTTCATTCTGACTAGTGACCCGTCACCAGGGGCGGCTAGGCTGGCGCAGGGCCTCCTGACACTCCGGGGTGTTGTCGAAGGGGCAGCCAAACTGCATTGGTTCCGAGCTGTCTACGCCGAGCGCTTTGGACTTCCCGGAACCACTCGACAACAGTGACTTTTTGGCCGCACCAGCGGCCAACCGAAAAGCCATGAGCGAGGGCTCCTCCTTCGTCAGCCTCGGCGGGCTGTCAGGCACTCTCAGCCGTATCGGCGCTTACCAAGCACCCGCGGAGTGCAAAGCTGGCTGCTGATCATGGGAAGGGCGTCTCTGATTACTAACTCGTGGTTTTGGTGGGAGGGATTTGATCTGATGGCTAAGGCGCCGGCGTAGTTATCCGCGGGCTTAAATTGCCGGAATGACCATTCACCAGGGACGCCCCCCTGTTGCGGAGTCCACCGAACTGCCGTCCGCTCCTGTCCGGCAAGCTGCAAGCTGAAGCTGTTCAGGGGAATGGTCAGGCCCATTCCGCGGGCCTTGAGATAGGCTTCCTTCAGGGTCCAGAACTCAAAGAATCGTTCACAGAAGCGAGCCGGTGCTGCCGCTTGCAGCTGTAGGTACTCTCGCTCGGAAAGCACGCGCTGGGCCAGTTGGTGTGTGGCAATCTCTGGGTTGAGCCGCTCGATATCGAGGCCGATGTCCTGGCCATGGGCGATTGCCAGCCCGATCAAATCCCCTGAGTGAGAGATGTTGAAGGTCAGTGGGTAGGGAAGCTGTTCCGGTGCGATGGCAGGTTTGCCGTGGGCATTCTGCGTAAATTGCAGACTGGCTGGGGTAACAGGCTTGATGTAGTCAGAGAGTACCGTACGGGCCAGTGCTCGGGTGATCAGGAATCGCTGACGGTCTTGCTCAAGCGCCAACCGTAAATATCTTTCGATCTCGCTTTTGCTCAGTAGATCCAGCAATCGAATTGGCTTGTGGTGGCTTTTGAATTCGTTGATCGAAACAAGCCAGATATGCAGCTGATTGGGGGAGATTCGGGGCGTCATCGTTCTTTTAGGCTGCCTTGCCCTGGGGCAGAGTCCGGTTTGGCGGGTGGATGGAAGCGATTCAGATAAGGCACACCCACTCCCCGCTGCATGGCAGAGTGGGTGTGCCTTGGTGCCTAGGCGAGCCTAATGACGTGGCCAACCAGTTTGGAGATGCCTGAAAAGACGTCTGCCAGGCTGGCATCGTCATCCATATAGGCCGGTGTTGAGACGACTTTATTACTCTCGTCGACCACGCACTCCGAGGTTGCGCAGACCTCGTGTTTGGCACCCAGTTTTTCGAGCTCGCCGGCGATGCCTTCTTCGTTGCCGATGGTGAGGGTTGGGTGGTCATCGCCAATGGAAAGGGCGACCAGGGCTGGGGCGATACAGACTGCGCCGATGGGCTTGCCCGCCGCCTTAAAGTCCCGGATTCTTGTGACAACTTGCTCATCCACCGAAGCGCCGCTGCCATGGAAAAGGAACGAACACATATTCTTGGCGACGCCCAGACCGCCGGGAATCACCAGGGCGTCGAAGTCGTTTTCGTTCAGGTTGACCAGATCTTCGATTTTGCCACGGGCAATCCGTGCTGATTCTTCAAGAACGTTTCTCGTGGCTCCTGTGACCTCGTCACCTTTGAGATGATCAACCACATGGTATTGGGTTTTATTGGGGGCAAAGATTTTATACTGTGCACCTTCGGAATCCAGGGCCAGCAGGGTAAGCACGGATTCCCTGATTTCGGCCCCGTCCAGGTAACCACAACCGGATAAGATAACGGCGACATTCTTCATATTATGGTCCTTCCAAGCTTCGTTGCGTCCAATGTTCAAGCGGTTCCATGCTAGTTGGGTGAAGCTCTTCCGGAAACGTGGAATACCGTCAACTTTTTGCCTTAATCATGCATTCGTGTTTTTCGGAGTTCGGTTGGCGTAATGCCAAACAGCTGCTTGAACCGGCTGGTAAACTGCGATTGGGAATAATATCCGCACTTTTCTGATATCAGCCCGATAGGGTCCATGGTGGTTTGCACCAAGTGAAGTCCACGCCCGAGTTTGACCCGGTCCTTGATCGCCTGAATGCTGGTTCCTTCTGCTTTCAATCGTCGTCGCAGGGTCGATTCGCTGACCGCCAGTTCTGCGGCCAGGCGATCGACACCAACATCATCGGGAAGGTTCTCACTGATCAGGTCATATATCCGGTGGCCGAGACTGGGAGGCTCTGCAATCGTCAGTATGTCCTCGTATCCCGACTGGTAGATAATCTGGAGCAGTTCCCGTTTCCGGAAATGCCAGGCCTCCGGTGGTGCGAACGTTGACCATTCCATGTATTGAAGCAACGTTCTTTCCAACACCGAATCGATGTCCCCCAGGAAGTACTGTTTGGAAATGTGCTTGCTTCTCTTGAACTGGTCGAAGTCGTTGTAATCAAACTCGATCAAGACGGCGAAATACTCCTCGTTTTCAGGAATATTTCTCATATCGATGGTGGGGCTGTTGGACAGGAAAATGAAGTTGCCCATTGGGCAGGTGACGCCATTTCCCTTGCCCAGGCGCTTGGTTCCACTCAGGACGAAGATCAAGAGGGGCTTCATGACAGGCACGTTTAGAATGCGCTGCTCTTTGAACGACGAATACACTGAAAACGGTAATTGGTTGTTTTCACCCAGCGTAGTCTTGGCTGAACTGATTAAGTGTTGCATAGGTCTACTGATATTCGGGCGTTTTTCAGGCTGCAGGCGGACAACCGCACCGTGCTTATTCTGCCTTGGGGTCCCCTGGAATGAAATGCCGGACAAGGGGTAAGGCGCACCTGTTGGGCCCATTTTTCAAACACTGTGAACTCTATGCTGTTACGAACACCTCCACGGTAAAGCCTTGGCCAAGTCACGGGGTTATTCCCAGCACTGTGGCCAAGGCTGTTCACGCCGGCCGAGCGGGCGTCCGCTTACGAAGCGGGTAGCGCCTCGGACCCGGCGGGCGACTGTGGCGCTTCCGCGTCCCGCCTCGCAACGTCCACAATGGCCGCAATTTCCTGAATGTTTTGAGCGGCCACGATGTCCGGCACCGGCAACCTGATTTTATGGTCAGGGGTTGAGAACTCGCTCTCCAGCGTATTGGTAAACTGGACGATGCCCAGCGACGCCAGACCGCACTCAGCGAGGCTCCACTCAGGTTGCGCTTCCAGGCCGGTCACCCGCTGGACGATGAGCAGAATCTCGGTGGTCGTGTCCTTTGCCAACGGTTTGCCAGTCGCTGTTCCCTTGATGGTGTTCGCCACCAAGTTAAAGCCGCGTCTTAGTGAGGGTTCCAGAGGCTGGACCAGCTTCGAGAACAGGACAACCAAGCCAACCACATAGAAGTACTCATACCATTCCACCGGAACCGGTTGCGGGCTGAACCAGTAGAACGCCTTTTGATCGCTCCACCAGTTCCACCACTCGCCGTTGCGGGTGATGGCGTAGTACCACTGACCGACCATTTGGTGGAACAGGAAGCAGGCATAGGCGGTGGGCGCGAGCACTTGAGACAACGGGCTGAATCGCAGCATTCTCGCCGTCACCCCCTGTCCGGTGCTAAGCGCAAAGATCCAGAGCAGGGTGATGGGCGCAAACAAGCGCGCGTAGATGTTGTCCCAGATCCGGTTGACGGTTGCCGGGTCTGCGAAAGTATCTGCGGCCTCGGGACGCATAAAGAACGGCTCGAGGGATACGCCAGATGCCTCGGTGCCTTGCGGGAAGTACCCCTGAGCGACATGGGCCACACTCACCAGGATCATGAGCACAGTGATGGTGTCCGCAACGTAGCCCCAGACGCGGGCCCGAAGTTGTTCCGCCGGACGGATGGCGTCGTACAGAAAGGCCGCGCACATTCCTGCGACGAAGTAGACCATCCAGAATGGGGCAAACAGGTAGAACCCGAGAATGACGGCATTGTCCTCGCCGGCCGCTTCCATCTGGGCATCGGCAGGCACCGCCGGATCACCGGTTAACGGATCGAAGAAGCCATACCCTGTGGCATCTATCGCATAGCCGTACCAGAACGCCAATACGATGAGCACGTTGAGCCCGAGCCCTGCCACCGTCCAGAGCAGTAAACGCTTGGTCTGGCCCCGATTCTTGTAGAGCGCATTGTAAAGGTACGGAAAGACGATCAGGCACTGGAAATACATCGAGATGAACCAGAGATAGAATCCGAGCCACCAGGAGGCCCCCCAGAGCGGCGTGGCTTGCAGCCCGGCCAGGTGGATTGCCAGGGTTGAGAAGATGTTGGCGATCCAGGAGTCCTGAAGCAGAGGCGTGCCCTGACACAAGCCCCCTTCAACCCCTCCCAGCTGAGCCCATTGAAAGGCGGAGGAGAAGGTGGAAGGTTGGCAGGTTACCAGGATATGGGCTAGCCCGATAAACACCGCCAAAGCATACAGTGGGTACATGCCCCAGATTCGGGCTGAGATGAAGGACAGTTTGTTCTTGATCAGCGATGGCATGAATACCACCAATGTGAATCCTGCCAGTGCGAAAAAGCTGTGCACATGCCAGGGAAACTGCCGCAGGTTCGAGAAGGCATCCCAGGATTCATTCGAGCCGATGTGCATAAACATCACGTAACAGGCAAGCACAAACCGGAAACCGGCCAGGGCCGACCAATCCACTTTCGGCTTATCCCCCAGATCCGCCGAGGCAACTGCGGCTGAGCCATGGAAGTCCGCGGGCGCGGTCGAGGGAGTATCGTCGAACCCTCCGGACCTCCCGGAGGGGCGGGGGGCAGGCGGGACCGATGTCGTTACCGGCTGCTCGGCGTCGCGAGATGTCACTCCCAAGGCGTCCGCCAATCCGTTACGGATAATCTTTCGGCTGGCGGTTCTTGGCAGATCCTCGTTCGCCACGAGTTTCCAGTACGCAGGGAATTTGAAGGGAGCAAGCCCTTTTTGCCGGAGTAGCGTTCTCAGTTCGTTGACGACTTTCTGCTGGGTCACCTGTCCGGAAAAGGACGGTTCCAGGACCAGTGCACAACCCACTTCTTCCCCATAGATGTCAGACGGCACCGAGAAGCACACCGCGGTGGCAATGCCGGGGTGCTGGGTCAGCAGCTCTTCCACTTCCGCCGGCGCAATCTGCTCGCCGCCTCGTTTGATGAGCTCCTTGATTCGCCCGCTGAGGGTGAGTGTGCCATTGGCATCCATCCTGCCCAGGTCGCCCGTCAGGAACCAGGTGTGCAGTTGTCCGTCCTGATGGGATCTCATCAAAAAGCGAGACTGCTGGTTCGCTAGCGGGTTGTCCCTGTAGCCTTCGAAAACGGTGGGCCCTGAAATGGCAATTTCGCCCTCGGCACCGAAGGGGAGGGGGCGCAGCGTGACCGGATCAACCACGGCCATCGAGGCCGCCACTGGCACACCGACCGAACCCGGTTGTTGCTGCCAGCCGGCTCCGTCTCTGGGAGGCTGCGAGATCGGCATCTGCTCCGACATGCTGTAGGTGGTCACCACGTCGCATCCGTAAACCGTCTCCAGCACCTGGCGATCCGGCTCCTTGAGGGCGGCCGCACCGGACCGGATCAGGCGAAGGCTGTGGTGCTGCCACTTGCCGTCCTGGTCCAGATAGGTCTCGGCGTTGTCGCGGAGGTATCGGGCGGTGGCGGTGTGGATGGTCGGTACCGCCGAGTACCAGGTGGGTCGGGGCACCGAGTTCGTCAGCGCTTCCACCATGCCCTGCGGGGTGTAGGCGCCATCGCAGGTGACCGAAGCGCCCGCGGCGACACTGCACAGGATGGACGCACTGAGCCCGCCAATATGGTCCAGGGGCATGACGCTGTAGGTCACATCGCTGGCGCTAAGCCCGATACCATCCGCCAGGATGGCGCCGTTCAGCACCAGGTCTCGTTGTCGCAGCGGCACCACCTTGGGAACGGAGGTGGTGCCGGAGGTGCGCAGTAACAGGCAGGTGGCGGTTGGCGGGTTCGTCAGCGCCGGCAGCTTCTGAAAGTCTTCCAGCGAGTCCCGATAGTGGAATAGTCCGGGGGAGGACGCCGGAGTATGGAAGGCATGATGGAGGCGGGCATTCCCACCACTCACGTAACGTTCAATCGCGGCCTGCACCCCCGGAGCGGAAACGCCGTCGAACAGCACCATGTGTTTTACCCCAAACTGCTCGAGCGCCAGCAGCGCCTCGGCTTCGGTCATGGTGGGGGCGAACGGAACCGCGCAGGTCTGGGCCGCAATCGAAAGAAACGCGGCCGCGGCGACGGCACTCCCGCCGGGAGGGGCGAGGTAGGCGACCACCTCTCCATCCTGCACGCCGAGCCGACGGAGGTCGCCGTCGCCTCCGGGTTGGCAGAACGCGAGCATCTGACCGTAAGTGGTCCGCACATCGGGGTCCTGTTCGCGGGCCAACCGGAACAGGGGGGCATCGGCGGGCTGAGCCGCCAGCATGTCGACGATGGTGTCCGGTACCTGCTCCGTCTCCAGCCTGACGGCTGCGACCTGAACGTCCGGTGCCACAGCGCGTGCGCTGAGGCTGCTGGATTGCTTCCACTTTATCTGGTTGGGTGTAGCCGGAAACTCTTCGAGTTCGATCGGGGCCCCGAGAAAGCAAGCGCGTACACGATCGGCTATTGCTGAGTCGTCGGGCTGGAGTCGGTTGATTTCATGGCCATCTGCCAGGTAGTGGACGTGGGTGCTTGCCGAGTTCAGGGAGAGTGCGAGGGATTCGGACCACGGTTTGAAGTCGTCCTGGCGACCAATGAGGTGAATGCTCTGAAACCCAGGGGCTGAATCGGAAGTTGGCTTCAGGCCTGCGTTCGCACGCAGCTGGGACAGGGAGAGAGGGGCGCCGGCACAGGCAATGATGGCCACCCGAAACAGCGGTCCCTCCTGAAGGGCCGGAACCAGGGCACCATCCATCCGGGCCTGCAGGGCGGAGCTCAACGCCTCGTCCTGGGGGAGGCCATTGATGAGGCTGGCAATCACGCCGCCCTGGCTGAAGCCGAAGACGCCATCAAATGGGCCTTCGTTCTGCACAATCGTAAGCACATTCTGAATCGCCTCACAGACAGCCTGGAGCAAACTGTCGCCGCCGGATTCAGCTCCGCCTGCTCCCCGCGGGAGCCACGAATACCAGGGTCCGGAGACCAGCCCTTCGATTGCTGCCAGTCCGGGCCCTGGACTGGCGACCGGGAACGGCCCGTTGGCGTAAACGATGTCATACTCAGAGGCTGATAACCCCAGGTTCTCCAGTTGTAATTTCGTGACATTGGCATTACTGCCGCTTCCATGAAGTGCCAGAATTCTGGGTCTGGCACCAGATCCTTCTAATACGCTCACGTCCCTTTTCCTCTAAACAGGAGTTCAATTTAACTTGGTCTTAAGTACTGGTCTTCGTTAAGCACATTCAGCTCCCCCATTTCCAGGCAATAGGTCGCCCTGAAATAAGCGACATCGCCCGAAAATGAAAAAAGGTATTAGTATTGTTGTGTAAACTGCGATAGTGCACGTTGTGGAGGCGACGCTGTCATTTGCAGCTCAAATAACAATGTCTTGCGTCGTGCACTATGTTGTCGCTCTGACTTTCCCGGTTTGGCACTCACCAAAGCACGTTAGCTGGTGAGTGGGGTTGTATGCGGTGCGGATAGCTTGAGAAAGTCAAAAGGGGAAGGTCAGGATTAATCTCGCTTATAGAGCGCTTCAATGGTGCTGGAAGCCAGCGAATGAGCGCGCACCATATAACCCGTCAGGGCACCGGAGGCATCTTCAGGCAACTCCAGCTTTTGTGACAGGGCATGCACGGTGAACTGATAGCGGTGTACCCCATGCCCCTTGGGCGGACAGGCTCCCCCGAATCCCGGGACGCCGTAATCGTTCTTGATGTTGATGCTGCCAGAGGGCGTGAGATCCTTGCTGAGATCCCCTGCGCCAGCGGCCAAGGTGGTCACGTCCTTCGGGATGTTGACCAGCTGCCAGTGCCACCAGCCACTACCCGTGGGGGCATCGGGGTCATAGACCTGGATCGCAAACGCTTCCGTCCCTTCGGGCGCGCCAGTCCAGGACAGTTGTGGTGACAAGTTGCCGCCGTTGCATCCAAATCCCTGGAATTCCTGGGTATCGGCCATGAAATCCCCATGGGAGATATCGGTGCTTGTCAGCTGAAGTGAGTCTGCCAGGGCGGAGCCCGACAGGGCTACGGATAGGGTTAAAGCTGAATTTATTAATAACTTGCGCATAGTTACCTCCGAGTCCATTGGTTTGACGCAGGTGTATGCTAAGTCTTTCGTTCCAGAAAAATAGTTGGATATCCGTCAACTTTTAGCCGGAATCAATCACCAAGCGGTCTCAGGCTGCGCGGGGTCATGCTTGTTGGCGCACCACTCTTCAGGAAGGCACTCTCAGTAAATGCCTGGGCAAGAGCTGGGGTATAGGGGGGGAGGGGCATCGGTGTTGGGGCATTGCGGCTTGGTGTGCGCCGCAGAGTCTTGCATCGAATCGCGTCCTGGCGGGCGTTGGCTGCTATTCTGTCAGTGTCTTGCGAGCCCAACGATCACTCCCTATTCAATCCTGCGAGGAGGCTTTATGGTTACCTACCTGTATTGGTTGATTGTTATTGCCCTGGTGTGTGGCGCCCTGTTCGGTATCGGCATGCGGCTGGGACAGTGGAAACCCGCGCTGATCCTGGCCGCCGTCATCGCTCTGGTCGGCACCACGGCCTATTACTTCTGGTTGCAGCAGATCTTCGTAAAGCGCTACGGCGGCGTGATGAGCATTACTATTCCGCAAGGGCTACAGCACATTGGCTCCACCTGGAAAGGAGACAACCTGTGGATTGAGGACTACAACCCGGAAACCAACGAATGCATTTTCCGGGAATACTCCCGGGGCGATCTGCTGCAAGGCCGTGTGGTGCTGAAGAACTGCCATCCCCTGGGCGCCCGAAGCACAGCTCCTGCAGCCACCACCGCCGAGTAGACCCCATGATCCAGAGCCAGGCGTTAGAGATAGAGGAACGATCATGACAGTCAAGCGTATGGATAATGTGGGTATCGTTGTTGAGGACATCGACACCGCTGGACTTCCCCCAGTTTAGTGGACACGCATCGATAACTCCGCAGGACTTCCAATAAAGAGCCCCTATGCCAATCCCATCCCCAGTCCCGGAACACTCCTATCTAGGCGCCTACCAATCCTCCGGAGCCTTCACCGATTGCTACACGTTGACGGTACAAGGAACCATCACCTTGTCTGAATTGGTAGAGGCCTTCTACACGACACCTCTTTTCAAAGTCGAGCGGTGGCTATTGGCAAAGGCGTTAGGGTTTCCATCTACTGACGATCAGGCCCGGCAACTTGCACGTAACGAAGCCGGCCACTTTTCGGCCTGGGAAGTCGAGCAACGGTCGGATTCAGAGATCCTCCTAAGGGTTGGCCAGACCCGCTCCTGGCTCAGTGTTGCATCTCCAACCACAGCCCCGGCGTCGACCATGCTCTACTTTGGCTCGGCGGTGGTGCCCAAGCGCGCAGATGGCAAGTTCGGTTTGGCCTTTCATGCGCTCGGCGGTTTCCACCGTCTCTATTCCAAGCTGCTGTTGGCGTCGGCATCCAAGCGAATCGCAAAGGTTAAGCGTTAGGCCTGTCGAGCAGGAGGGCGCAGTTCTTGTTGCCCGTCAGGCCTTTCGCACGGAAACGAAACGCAGGCTCAGCGAATTGGACATCCAACACGTGCTCGCCGGGTTCGCCATGCTGCCTGCCTTCGACGATGCCGCGCTGGCTCGGGTTTCCGTGCACGCCTGGGACTGTCATGGTGCCAAGCGGGCCGGTGCGCGCGCCTTGAAGGCAAGCGCGGTGGCGTATTGCTGCCCGCTGACGTCACCGGCGACAACCTTGTCGAGCTGGCGGCTGGTTTCACCATTACCCCGTTTGTGTTACGGCTGGCTCGGGAAGTGTCGGGGCGCCCCGGCTTAAGGCGCAGTCATGTTGTCGGAATTCGCTGGGGGACATTCCGTGCCATCGTTTGAACGCTCGGCGAAAATTCGCACTGTCGTGGTAGCCCAACAACGAGGCAATGGCCTCGACGGAGAGCTGTCCGTCGCGAAGATGCCTTTGGGCCTGCCAGGACCGAATTTCATCGCGGATCTGCCTGAAGCTGGTGCCCTCCGCTTTGAGATGTCGCGCCAAGGTACGCTTGCTAATGAACAAGGCTGAGGCCGCACTGTCCTCCGTCAGGCTTACTGTGGGCTGCGTCAGCAGCATGGTTTCAATCCGCCGACGGTAACTGTCTGGATGCGTCTGCAAGTTCGCCAGAATGGCTTCGCACTGTGCACGGGCCAAGACGTAGCTTTCATGATTGGCCGACGCATTGGGAATCTGGCACAGCCCTATGGGCAGCCTTACATAGGTTTCTGGGCTGGAGAAGCTAACGGGGCCCGGCAAATGTTCGCGATAACTCGCCCCGCCACCGGGATCAGGGTGCGCGAAATAAGTTTCGGCTTCGCTGGCCGGCCGACCAATGATGAACTGTGCTGTGGCAAAGAACGTCATCACGCAGATCTCGGCAAGGCACCGGCTAACATCTGCCGGCATCTCGACGTCGAAAAAGAAGCGCAGCAACAGATGCTCTCCTTGCTCCTCAAGCGCCAGGCGCACGAAACTCATCCGTGTCGGCACGAACGCGTGAACGGCTTGCAAGGCTTCCAGCAGATTTTGACTAGTGCTGACCAGATAGCCCACTGGACCATGGGCGGCGGGCGTCAGTCGGCGACCAAGTCGTAAGCCAAAATCAACCGCGGTGTTAAGTCGCAGGGCGTTGGCAAGAATCTGAATTTGCTGACGGGGTGTCAGCCGGGTGTCCTCACTCAGCAGATCGTCGACGCTCAGCGACGTTGATACCAGCAATTTGGGCAGGTGGGGGGTGTGCAGGCCCAGTTCCTGAGCCACGAGCCGCGAGTAGCTGGCCGGGATGCTGGCTTCAGTCAGACGGCTCTCGTGTGTCACCTGATATTCACCTTCGCGCTCGCTCTAAGTCGCTTGATTGTCTTGAAATGACCCCCTGATGTCAATTGATGACCTGTTGGAGCAGCCGTCAAGCTGACAACTTAAGGGTCATGAATACCTGTGGCCATCCTGGTCTCAGGCTAGCGACCAAGCAGGCGAGGAGGATGCCATGGGAAACATTACCTTTATCGAACACGACGGTACGCTGCATGACGTTGAACTCGAGGCTGATAAGTCACTAATGCAACATGCGGTAGACAACCTCGTCCCCGGTATTGATGCCGACTGTGGCGGTGGCTGTGCCTGCGGGACTTGTCATGTGATCGTGGACGATGGCTGGTATGCCAAGACTGGTGCCATTAACTGTGACGAACAGCAGATGCTGGACATGACCCCCGAAGGTGCGGCCACTTCACGTCTGGCCTGTCAGATTCAGGTGACCGAGGCCATGGATGGTCTAGTCGTGCGTCTGCCTGAATTTCAAATGTAATCGGAGGTGGTCATGAGTCTTGTCCGTTATGTCATGAACCAAAGCGCCGCGCTGGTGCCGATGCATCTGCAGATCAAGGCGTCACACCGCATTCACAAAGGACTGGATAAAGCCGGCCTCACGCGCAAACAGCCGAGTTTTGCGGAAACCGAATTGCCGGATGTGTCCACACTCAGGATCGAAGATATCGACGTCAGCAATCCATTTTTATGGCGCCAGGGCTTGTGGGGCTCCTATTTCAAGCGCCTGCGCGATGAACGGCCGGTCCATTTTCAGAAACGCAGCGCCTTCGGTCCCTTCTGGTCAATTACCCGCTTTGAGGACATTCTCTTCGTCGACAAGCATCACGAGCTTTTTTCCGCCGAGCCGCAGATTTTCCTGGGTGATCCGCCGCCAGGACTGCCGGGCGAAACTTTTATCGCCATGGACCCGCCCAAACACGACAAACAGCGCAAAGCGGTACAGGGCGTGGTCGCACCGCAGAACCTGAAGGAAATGGAAGGATTGATCCGGCAACGCACGCAAGAGGTGCTGGATCACCTGCCCATCGACCAGCCATTTGACTGGGTCGACAAAGTCTCCATTGAACTCACGGCGCGGATGCTGGCCACGCTGTTTGACTTTCCCTACGAGGACCGACGCAAGCTGGTCGCCTGGTCGGACGCGGCAGCCGCCAGCCCGGAAACCACGGGCGGCCTGGTAGAGCGCGATGAATGGTTTGCCGCCGCCTCGGAAGCGGCCAAGGCCTTCTCGGCGCTCTGGCACGATAAAGCAGCCAGGCTGGCCGCGGGTGAAGCGCCGGGGTTTGATCTGATCAGTCTGATGCAGACCAATGACGACACCAAGGACATGATCCACCGGCCGATGGAATTCATCGGCAACATGGCGTTGTTGATCGTGGGCGGCAACGACACCACCCGCAATTCCATGACTGGCGGGGTGCTGGCGCTGAACCGATTCCCCGATGAGTTCGACAAGCTCAAAGCCAGCCCCGACCTGATTCCCAACATGGTGTCGGAAATAATCCGCTGGCAAACCCCTCTGGCCTATATGCGACGAATCGCCAAACAGGATGTTGAGCTGAACGGCCAGACCGTTCGCAAGGGCGACAAGGTGGTGATGTGGTACGCCTCCGGCAATCGCGACGAGCGGGCGATTGCAAACCCGGATGCGTTCATCATCGATCGCAAAGGGGCACGCAACCATCTCTCTTTTGGTTTTGGCATCCATCGCTGCATGGGCAATCGTCTCGCAGAGTTGCAGCTCAAAATTCTGTGGGAAGAGTTGCTGACACGTTTCGATACGATCGAGATTCAGGGTGAGCCAGAGTACGTCCAATCCAACTTCGTGCGCGGTTACTCGCGGATGATAGTGAAGCTGGGCAGGAAAGCCTGAGCTGGTTTGCGGGTGGCAACAAATTGCTGGTAGAGCCCCCAGGAGGGGGCTGCCCATCACGTCTAAATCCCGATTCCCTAAACCCTAAACGTCTTCCCAACCCGCGACGGGTTATCCCTTTCCAGGAAATCGCAGATCTCATTGCCCACCGCCGCCAGGGCTTCCAGGTCGATGCCAGTGTCGAATCCTTCGCCGTCGAGCAGGTACAGCACATCTTCGGTGGCGACGTTGCCGGTGGCGCCGTTGGCGTAGGGGCAGCCGCCGAGGCCGGCGACGGCGCTGTCGAAGATGCGGACGCCGCGTTCCAGGGAGGCGTAGATGTTGGCCACCGCCTGGCCGCGGGTGTCGTGGCAGTGCAGGGCCAGTTTCTCCACCGGTAGCAACGGCAGCACGGCATCCAGCAGGGCGTGGATTTCCTTCGGGCGGGCAACGCCGATGGTGTCGCCCAGGGAGATCTCGTCGGCGCCCAGTGCCAGCAACTGTTCCACCACCGGGGCCACCTGCGACGGCTTGATGGCGCCCTCGTAGGGGCAGCCCACCACGCAGGACACGTAGGCCCGCAGGCGTTTGCCCGCGGCCTTGGTGCCTTCGGCCACTGGGCGAAAGCGTTCGATGCTCTCGGCGATGGAGCAGTTGATATTGCGCTGGGTGAAGCTTTCCGAGGCGGCGGTGAACACCGCGCAGACATCGGCGTCCGCCGCCAGGGCGCCGTCCAGGCCTTTCTGGTTGGGGGTCAGCACTTCGATGGACAGCCCAGGCCGACGCTCGATGGCGGCAATGACCTGATCGGTGTTGGCCATCTGCGGCACCCACTTGGGCGACACGAAGCTGCCGGCCTCGATGCGGTTCAGGCCGGTGCGGGCCAGGGCGTTGAACCAGCGGGCGCGGACGTCCGCCGGCACCGGGGTGGCCTCGTTCTGCAGGCCGTCCCGCAGGCCCATTTCCACCAGGGTGACGAACTCCCGACTCATTCCGCCACCTCCGCCTCGAACTCAATCAGCACCTGGCCGGAGCCCACGTTGTCACCTTCGGCGCAGTGAATGGCGGCCACCGTGCCTTTGACGGGGGCTCGCAAGGTGTGTTCCATCTTCATGGCTTCCAGCGCCACCAGGGCGGTGCCGGCGTCCACGGCGTCTCCGGCCTGGCAGGTGAGGGCGGTGATGCGGCCGTGCATCGGGGCCTTCAGTTGGCCATCACCGGCGGCATCGGCAGCCTGTTCCTCGGGATGGTTGACCAGCGCCTCCCAGTGCGCGGCGTTGGCGAAGACGCCCAGGCGCTCACCGTGGGCCGCCCAGCCGAGCTTGACCGTCTGGCCGTTGAGGCGCACCAGCAGCCCCTTGCCATCGGTGGCCCCCGGGTCCGGTTGCCATTTGAGGGTGACGGTCTGGTCTTCGGCGTCCAGCTTGATGCGCCCTTGTCCGGCGGCATCGACCCAATAGTGCAGGGTGTCGTCCTCATGGCCGATGCGCAGTTCGCAGCGCTGGCCGCCCGGGCCGCCGATGCGGAAGCTGTCACCCGCCCCCCATGGCGAGATTGAATCGGCGGGCAGCTCGGCGGCGGTGGCCTGGTACCAGGCCAGCCAGCTCAGGGCCATCTGCTCCCGGTGGCTGAAGGGGTGCTTCCCCAGGCTCTCAGCCTGCTGCTCGATGAAGTGGGTGGTCAGCCGGGCCTTGACGAACTCCGGGTGCTCGAGGATGCGGCAGACGTAATCGATGTTCAGGGTCACCCCCAGGGCGCGGTAGTGCGCCAGGGCGTTGACCAGCCGCTGGCGGGCCTCGTCACGGGTGTGGCCATAGGCAATCACCTTGGCCAGCATGGGGTCGTACCAGGGGGTAATCTCCTGGCCCTGGCGGACACCGGAATCCACCCGTATACCGGGCAGGCCATCCGGCTCGCTCAGGCTGAACAGGGTGCCGGTAACCGGCAGGAAGTCGTTGTCCGGATCTTCTGCGTAGACCCGGGCTTCCATGGCGTGGCCGCTGTAGTGCAGGGACTCCTGGGTCCAGGGCAGGGATTCCCCCTGGGCCACCTTCAGCTGCCACTCCACCAGGTCGAGACCGGTGATCAGTTCGGTGACCGGGTGCTCGACCTGCAGGCGGGTGTTCATTTCCATGAAGTAGAAGCCCGCCCCCGGCTCGTAGAGGAACTCCACGGTGCCGGCGCCGACGTAGCCGATGGCCTCGCCGCAGCGCACAGCGGCTTCGCCCATCTCCTTTCGGACCTCGTCCGGGATGTTGGGGGCCGGGGCCTCCTCGATGATCTTCTGGTGACGACGCTGCACCGAGCAGTCCCGGTCAAACAGGTAGCGGCCGTTGCCCTGCTTGTCGAACATCACCTGCACCTCCACGTGGCGCGGGTTCTCCAGGTAGCGCTCGATCAGCAGGTGCGGGTCGCCGAAGCTGGAGCTGGCCTCCCGCTGGGCGGCGGCGACGGCGTCGTCCACCTCGGCCAGGCTGCGGACCACCCGCATGCCCTTGCCACCGCCACCGGCGCTGGCCTTGATCAACAAGGGGAAGCCGGTTTTCTCCGCTTCCTGGCGGAACCTGTCGGCGCTCTGGTCGTCGCCGTGGTAGCCGGGCACCAGTGGCACACCGGCCCGCTCCATCAGGGCCTTGGCGGCGCTCTTGGAGCCCATGGCAGCGATCGAGGAGGCTGGCGGGCCAACGAAATGGATGCCTTCGGCCTCGCAGCGCTCCGCCAGGTCGGTGTTTTCGGACAGGAAGCCGTAGCCGGGATGGATGGCGTTGGTGCCGGTCTGGCGGGCGGCATCCAGGATGTGGTCCACCTTCAGGTAGCTCTCGGCGGCTGCGGCGGGGCCGATGCAGACGGCTTCATCGGCCTGGCCCACAAAGGGCGCCCCGGCGTCGGCCTCGGAGTACACGGCCACGCAGCGGATGCCCATGGCCTGGGCGGTCTTCATGATCCGCAGGGCGATTTCCCCCCGGTTGGCCACCAGCAGGGTATGGATTGGGTTCATCATCATCGGGTTACTCCTGAATCCAGCTCGGCGACCGCTTTTCCAGGAAGGCGTTGAGCCCTTCCTGGCCTTCTTCGCTGGTGCGCAGGTGGGCGATCAGGTCCGCGGTGTAGCGGATCAGTTCTTCATCCGGCTGGTTGTGGCCGGTACGGGCAATCAGTTCCTTGCAGGCACCGAGCGCCTGGGGGCTGTTCTTCAGCAGCCGTTCCACCAGCCGGTCGACGGTGGCATCCAGGGACTCGCCGGGCACGATCTCATGCACCAGGCCCAGTTCGGCGGCGCGATTGGCGGAGATCTCCTCGGTGGTGAGGAAGTAGCGCCGGGCCTGGCGGGCGCCGATCACCCGGATCACGTAGGGGCCGATGGCGGCGGGGGCCAGGCCCAGTCGCGCCTCACTGAGGCAGAAGCGGGCGTCGTCGGTGGCAATGGCCATGTCGCAGGCACTCACCAGCCCCACCGCGCCACCAAAGGCGGCGCCCTGCACCCGCGCGATGGTGGGCTTGGACGACAGGTCGATGGCCTTGAGCATGCCGGCCAGGGCCCGGGCATCCTCCCGGTTCTCTTCCGCGCTGAGGGTGGCGGTGTGCTTCATCCAGTTGAGGTCGGCCCCGGCGGAGAAGTGCTTGCCGTCTCCGGCCAGCACGATCACCCGGCAGGCCGGATCGTCCGAGGCCCGTTTCACCGCCTCGGTGAGGGCGTGGATGATGTCGGCGTCGAAGGCGTTGCGCTTGTCCGGCCGGTTCAGGGTGATGCGGGTCACGCCCCGGGCATCGGTGTCGTAACGTACGGCGTTCTCAGTCATCTCAGCCTCCATCACATTCTGAAGATGCCGAAGCGGGTGTCTTCGGGCGGTGCATTGAGGGCGGCGGACAGGCTCAGGCCCAGTACCCGGCGGGTATCGGCCGGATCGATGATGCCATCGTCCCACAGCCGCGCGCTGGCGTAGTAGGGACTGGACTGGCGCTCGAACTGGTCGATCACCGGCTGCTTGAAGGCTTGCTCGTCTTCCTCGGACCAGGTCTCGCCCCGGCGCTCGATGCCGGCGCGCTTGACGTCCGCCAGTACGCCGGCAGCCTGCTCGCCGCCCATCACCGCGATGCGGGCATTGGGCCACATGAACATGAAGCGGGGCTTGTAGGCGCGGCCGCACATGCCGTAGTTGCCGGCACCGAAGCTGCCACCGATGACCACGGTGAGCTTGGGCACCCGGGCGCAGGCCACGGCGGTCACCATCTTGGCGCCGTGCTTGGCGATGCCCTCGTGCTCGGCGTCCTTGCCCACCATGAAGCCGGTGATGTTCTGCAGGAAGATCAGCGGAATGCCCCGCTGGCTGCACAGCTCGATGAAGTGGGCGCCTTTCTGGGCGGATTCGGAGAACAGGATGCCGTTGTTGGCGACGATGCCCACCGGCATGCCGTACAGGTGGCCGAAACCGCAGATCAGGGTCTTGCCGTAGTTGGCCTTGAACTCGTCAAACTCGGAGCCGTCCACCAGCCGGGCGATCACTTCCTTGACGTCGTAGGGCGTGCGCAGGTCGCTGGGGATCAGGCCGTACAGGTCCTCGGCCGGGTACAGCGGTTCCACCGGCTGCCGCAGGGCCATGTGGTCCGGGCGCTTGTAGTTGAGGTTGGCGATGCAGCGACGGGCCCGCTCCAGGGCCTCGGCCTCGGTGCTGGCGTAGTGGTCCGCCACCCCGGAGATGCCGGTGTGGACGTCGGCGCCCCCCAGTTCCTCGGCGCTGACGGTCTCGCCAGTGGCGGCCTTCACCAGCGGCGGGCCGGCCAGGAAGATGGAACTCTGCTCCTTGACCATGATGCTCTCGTCCGCCATGGCGGGCACGTAGGCGCCGCCGGCGGTGCACAGGCCCAGCACCACCGCGATCTGGGCGATGCCCTTGGCGGACATGTTGGCCTGGCGGTAGAAGATGTGGCCGAAGTGCTCGGCGTCCGGGAACACCTCGTCCTGCTGGGGCAGGTTGGCGCCACCGGAATCCACCAGATAGATGCAGGGCAGGTGATTCTCTTCGGCGATGGTCTGGGCGCGGATGTGCTTCTTCACCGTCAGCGGGTAGTAGGTGCCGCCCTTCACGGTGGAGTCGTTGGCCACGATCATGCACTCGACGCCGTGGACCCGGCCGATGCCGGCGACCACGCCGGCAGAGGGCACGTGGTCGTCGTAGACGCCTTCCGCGGCGAAGGTGCCGATCTCCAGGAACGGCGAACCGGGGTCCAGGATCCGCTGGATACGGTCCCGCGGCAGCAGTTTGCCGCGGTCGGTGTGACGCTTCTGGGCCTTCTCACCACCGCCCTGGGCGATGACATCGAAGCGGGTGCGAAGCTCGTCCACCAGCCCCAGCATGTGCTCGCGGCGCTGGCGGAACTCCTCGGAGTTGGGTTGAACCTGGGTATGGAGAATTGCCATGTTAAAACGCCTCAACCCTCAACGGGATTCCTTGAACAGTTCGCGGCCGATCAGCATGCGGCGGATTTCCTGGGTGCCGGCGCCGATCTCGTAGAGCTTGGCGTCCCGCAGCAGGCGGCCGGTGGCGAACTCGTTGATGTAGCCGTTACCGCCGAGGATCTGGATCGCTTCCAGGGCCATCTTGGTGGCGCGCTCGGAGGTGTAGAGGATGGCGCCGGCGGCGTCCTTGCGGGTGGTCTCACCACGGTCGCAGGCCTGGGCCACGGCGTAGAGGTAGGAACGGGAGGCGGCCAGTTCGGTGTACATGTCCGCCAGCTTGCCCTGGATCAGCTGGAACTCGCCGATGGGCTGGTCGAACTGCTTGCGCTCGTGAACGTAGGGCACCACGATGTCCAGGCAGGCCTGCATGATGCCGACGGGTCCACCGGACAGCACCACCCGCTCGTAGTCGAGGCCGGACATCAGCACCTTCACGCCCTGGTTCTCGCCGCCCAGCACGTTCTCTTCCGGAATCTCCACGTCTTCAAAGATCAGTTCACAGGTGTTGGAGCCGCGCATGCCCAGCTTGTCCAGCTTGGGTCCGCGGGAAAAGCCGGCCCAGTCCCGCTCGACGATGAACGCGGTGATGCCGTGGGGGCCCTTGTTGACGTCGGTCTTGGCGTAGATCACGTAGGTGTTGGCGTCGGGGCCGTTGGTGATCCACATCTTGCTGCCGTTGAGAATGTAGCGGTCGCCCTTCTTGTCGGCCCGCAGCTTCATGCTCACCACGTCGGAGCCGGCGTTGGGCTCGCTCATGGCGAGGGCCCCGATGTGCTCGCCGGTCACCAGCTTGGGCAGGTACTTGGCCTTCTGCTCGGCGGTGCCGTTGCGGTGGATCTGGTTAACGCACAGGTTGGAGTGGGCACCGTAGCTCAGGCCGATGCTGGCGGAGGCGCGGCTGATTTCTTCCATGGCAATCACGTGGGCCAGGTAGCCCATGTTGCTGCCGCCATACTCCTCGCTCACGGTCATGCCCAGCAGGCCCATCTCGCCCAGGCGCGGCCACAGCTCGTTGGGGAACTGGTTGTCCTTGTCGGTCTTCTCCGCCAGCGGCGCGATCTGGTCGGCGGCAAACTGGTTGACCTGGTCCCGCAGCATGTCGGTGGTTTCGCCCAGGGCAAAGTTCAGGGAGGTGTATTGGCTTTTCATCTGTGTGCTCCGTTTACCGCCCCAAGGGCGGGAATCTTGTTTTGTGGTTACAGGTTGAGTTCTTCGATGCTGATCTCGCGCATCTTGAACTTCTGGATCTTGCCGGTGACGGTCATCGGGAACTCGTCCACCAGGCGGAAATACTTCGGCACCTTGAAGTGGGCGATGTTGGCCTTGCAGAAGTCCCGCAGGTCGTCCTCGTTGGCCTGCTGGCCTTCCACCAGCTTCACCCAGGCCATCACTTCCTCGCCGAACTTCTCGTCCGGCACGCCAATCACCTGGGCGTCGGAGACGG
This sequence comes from Marinobacter sp., assembly GCF_033722735.1. Lineage (GTDB taxonomy): Bacteria > Pseudomonadota > Gammaproteobacteria > Pseudomonadales > Oleiphilaceae > Marinobacter. The sequence goes on along the minus strand of NZ_JAWVYN010000004.1, from coordinate 117,252 downwards.
CGGGGTGGGTGTAGAGGAACTCCTCGATCTCCCGCGGGTAGATGTTCTCGCCGCCGCGAATGATCATGTCCTTGATGCGGCCGACAATGGCGACGTAGCCCTCGTCGTCCAAGGTGGCCAGGTCCCCGGTGTGCATCCAGCGGGTAGCGTCGATGGCCTTGGCGGTGGCCTCGTCGTTGTTCCAGTAGCCCAGCATCACGCTGTAGCCGCGGGTGCACAGTTCGCCTTTCTCGCCCCGGGGCACGATGGCGCCGGTGGCCGGGTCGACGATCTTCACCTCCAGGTGGGCGTGGATGGTGCCCACGGTGGTCACCCGCTTCTCCAGTGGTGCGGTGGGCTCGGTCTGCAGGCTCACCGGGCTGGTCTCGGTCATGCCGTAGCAGATGGTGACGTCGGTCATGTGCATCTTGTCGATGACCTGCTTCATCACTTCCACCGGGCAGTTGGAGCCGGCCATGATGCCGGTGCGCAGGGTGGACAGGTCGAAGCTGGTAAAGTCCGGGTGCTCCAGCTCGGCGATGAACATGGTGGGCACGCCATAGAGGGCGGTGGCCTTCTCGCGGACGACCGCCTCCAGGGTGGCCTCCGGCTCGAAGCCTGCGGATGGGTAGATCATCGCGGCCCCGTGGGTGATGCAGCCCAGATTGCCCATCACCATGCCGAAGCAGTGGTACAGCGGAACGGGAATGACCAGCCGGTCCCGTTCGGTGAAGTTCATCCGCCGCGCCACAAACAGCCCGTTATTGAGGATGTTGTGGTGGGACAGGGTGGCGCCCTTGGGCGCGCCGGTGGTGCCGGAGGTGTACTGGATGTTGATCGGATCGTCGAACTGCAGGCCCTGCTGGCGGGCCTGGTAATCGGCCTCGCTGGTGGCTTCGGCCTTGGCCAGCAGATCGTTCCAGTGCAGCATGCCCGGCGCCTGGTGGCCGGCGTCCAGGCAGATCACGCGCTTCAGCTCCGGCAGCTTGTCGCTGTTCAGTTCGCCATCCAGTTTCGATTTCAACTCGGGGGCCAGCTCACAGGTCATCGCCACATAGTCGGAGGTCTTGAACTGCCCCTGCAGGATCAGCGTGGAAGTGCCGGAGTGCTTGAGGGCATACTCCACTTCGTGCAGGCGGTAGCTGGGGTTGATGTTGACCAGGATGGCGCCGATCTTGGCGGTGGCGAACTGGGTGATGCACCACTCGGCGCAGTTGGGGGACCAGATGCCCACCCGGTCGCCCTTGGCCACGCCCAGGGCCATCAGGGCCTTGGCGCACTGGTCCACGGCCGCCTGTAGCTCGTGGTAGCTGTAACGCAGGTCCTGGTGATGGACGATGAGGGCGTCGCTGTCGGGCACCCGCTCGACGGTCTGGTCAAAGGCCTCGCCGATGGTCATCCCCAGCAGGGGCGTTTCGCTGATACCGCTGATGTAGCTGTGCTGTGTTGCCATAACCCACCTATTGTCTTGTGCTTGTGTTGGTAAGTTGGAACTGCCTGCCGTCGTTGCTGGCTGATTATTGTGGTTGCTGTCTCTGTGTCGCTCAGGACTCCAGCTCGCGCAGCGCCTCCAGGCACCGCTCTTCCGCCGCGTCCAGCTCGTTCTGCATGACCTGGATATCCGCCAGTTGCTGCTCCAGCGCCGCCCGGCTCTGCTGGATCTTGCTGCGCAGGGCATGCAGCTGCTTGGCGTTGTCCGAGGTCGGGTCGTACATCTCGATCAACTCCCGGGATTCCGCCAGGCTGAACCCCAACCGCTTGCCCCGCAGGATCAGCTTGAGCTTCACCCGGTCTTCGTCGTTGTAGATCCGGGTCTGACCGTTACGCTCCGGCTCCAGCATGCCCGCCTCCTCGTAAAACCGGATGGTGCGGGTGGTGATGTCGAACTCCCTGGCGAGGTCGCTGATGGAGTAGGTGCGGTGCTTGGCCATATCGTTCATGGGTGGTTGCTCAAGTTGACGTTAACGTAAAGGTAACTCTGTGGTGCTCAGAGCGTCAATAACTTTTGTCTACGGATTAATCAAAAGTCGTAAGGGGGCGCTGGGCCGGGGCCGCTGCCCTGGTAAAGGCGCGCCCCCTAAAACAGCGTGCCCTTGATGGTCAGCCAGGCGGTTGGGGATTCCAGAGAGGGGGTGCCTTCATCATCCTTTGGTTGGTTCGGGTAGGTGGTCATGGGCTGCGGGTTGTCGCTGTCCAGCAGGTTCTTGCCCACCAGCCTGAGTTGCCAGTTGGGAGATATCTGCCAGTTCAGGGCCAGGTTCAGAACGTGGTTGCCGTCGTTTCGGTCGCCACTGCGCGCGTACCAGTGATAGTCATAGCGCCAGGTGGCGGTGGCACTGAGGACATTTTCCAGGATCGGGAATCCCACCTGGAGCCGGCTGACGTTCGGGGGAAAGGTCTGAATATGCTTGTTGCCGGTCACGTACAGGCTGCCTTCGAAATCCTCCGCACTGACGAGGTTGACCAGGGAATGGCTCAAGGTCATGAAGTAGTCATTGTGATACCAGTTGAGGGTGGCCTCGAGGCCGTTCATGTCGATGGAGCCCGGATTGTTCTTGTAGAACCAGTAGCCACACCAGTCTCCCGGCACGTCGGTCCCGATGTCCGGCAGGTTGCAATCCGGATTGAAAAAGGCGCTCAGGTCGATCACGTGACGAATCCGGTTGTAGAAAACCACCAGGTTCCCCCGCCACTGCGGATTGAACTGGTAATCCACTTCCAGTTCCAGGCTTTGCATCTCCTCGGGTTCGACCTCATCGAGGTTCTGCGCCAGGGTGCCGTCATCCAGCTCCACCATGGCTGCTTCAATCCTGTCGAAATTCTTCTCTTCCAGAAAGCCATCGCGGCGATGACCGCCGCTGTAGTGAAGACCGACCGGACCGCGAAACCCGGTGCTGTAGCTGAGTCGCCAGTTGAGGTTGTCGCTTTGACGGTACAGCCCGCCGAGCCGGGGGGAGATATTGGAACCCCAGTGCGGGTGTTCGGTAAGACGTGCGGCGGCGAAGAGTGTCACCTGATCGTTCAGCTCGTAAAAGTCCTCGATGAACAGACCGTGGCTCAGCGTGGTATCCGGATACACACAGGTGAACTGTTGATTGGCGTCTGGCAACTGGGCCAGATTCTCGGGGGTGAGACTGGTGACCAGATAGTTGGCACCTTTGTAGTTGCGTTTACCCGATTCGAAGTAACGGGCGTCATAGCCAAATGCCAAGCGATTGCCGGGGGTTAGCCAGTCGTCGATATTGAACGTCAGGCTGACATCGTAGCGGTCCTCCCGCGTGCCGCCTGTGGTGATGCCGTCCACGGAGGCCAGGGTAAAGTCGTCCCGGGCATAGCCCAGACGGGTCTTGAGGGTTGTCCTCGAAGTGATGTCCATAAGGTGGCTCAGCGACAGGTTCAGCAACCGTTCGCCATAGACGTTGCGATCCGTATCGAACTCAAATAGGTCCCGGGTCTGATCGGCAAACAGCAGGTCGATGCCAAAGCCGGTGGCTTCACTTTGGGCATTGGCAATCACCAGCTGGTTTTCGCTGCGAAACAGGTGATTGCGGTCGGCGATGATCACATCGGGGTTGCCGCGGAACTCGCGAAGCCCGACACCTTCCGGCCTCAGTTCCTGGCCATCGTAGGAGCGTCTCGAAGCGTACACATAGCTCGTGAAGGTGTCCTGTCGGGCGATCTGCTCCGCCGCTATGCCGGTATAGGCATCCAGCCCCGCCGCCAGTTCAATACTGGTTTGCAGGTCACTGTTCCCCGTCGGGGACTGGCGGGTAACAATATTGATCACCCCCAACAGCGCCCCCTGTCCGTATTTGACCGAGCCGGGCCCCCGGATGACCTCGACGTGCTTGATGGCGCCCATGTCCAGGCTGTTGAGTAGCACATCCGGCGCGCCCCAGAACCACTCGATATTGAGGTTTCGCCCGTTGAGCAGCAGCAGGATCTTGGCGTTGTTGTCAGAGGCCAGGCCACGAAAGCCGGCGATGGCGTCATCCTGGTCGCCCACCATGAAGTAGCCGGGCACCAGCATGGACAACGCTTCTGAGAGGGTCCGGCCGCCACTCTCCTGAAGCTGTTTGCCACTGACGACGGAGACCGTGGCGGGCTGCAGGTGGCGTTGCGTGGCGACGTTCGAGGCAACCTCCACTGGGATCTCCAGCAGTTCCTTTAACGAGAAGCTATCGATGCTGCGCCCGTCGGCTAGGACAGATTGCAGTCCGCCTGAAAATGCCAGGCCGGTTGAAAGCAGCCAGATAAATCCCTTGAATACAGCCCTAAGGTTTGAGGCGGTATCCGGGAAGCGTCCGCTGCCTGAGGATAGGGGAGAGGAAAGTGGCAAAGTCGCATGATGCTGCCGCTTTGCGCACTCACGAGTGGGCATTTCAGTGCGCTCTGATGCATTCGGTTTGGTTGATTTGATTAAATTGTAGACGATACTCTGCTGGGTTGCCCATGCTCAGATGCTGCCAGCAACTGCGAATGCGGATATCCCTCATTATTCTGCCCTCCGGTTTCGCTACACTCTTCGCTGTCCTTAATCGACCGGAGTCCCCATGGCCGCCGCACTGGCTTTGCTGTACAAGATGCTGCCCCTCTACCTCACGGTGGCGCTGGGCTGGATTGCCGGTCGCTATCTGGAGGCGAGCGGTCGCCATATCGCCGGTATCATGCTGTACATCGTCACGCCGTCGGTGGTGTTCTCCGGGGTGATGAGCGCGCCGTTGTCGGCGGAAGTGATCCTGCTGCCGTTGCTGACCTTCAGCTTCAGTACCTGTATTGCGCTGGTTCATCGGGCCCTTGGCAGACGCTGGGTCCAGGACGACAGCCTCAACATCATCCCGTTGTCCACGGGTACCGGGAATACCGGCTACTTCGGGATTCCGGTGGCCCTGCTGCTGTTCGGCCAGGAGGGGCTGGGGCTGTACATTGTCGCCATGCTGGGGACCACCCTGTTCGAGAACTCGGTCGGCTTCTACCTGGCGGCCCGGGGGCGGGAAGGGGTGCGGGAATGCCTGTTGCGGGTGGCCAGATTGCCGTCGGTCTACGCCTTTGCCCTGGCGGTGGCGCTGAACCTTGGCGGCATGAAGATTCCGCTGGTGTTCGAGCCGCTGTTCGACAACCTGCGCGGCGCCTACAGCATCCTCGGTATGATGATCATCGGCATGGGCATCGTCAGCTTCCGGGGGCTGGCCGGCAACTGGCGGTTCACCGGTCTGTCGTTTGTTGGCAAGTTTGTGAGCTGGCCGGTGCTGGCGCTTTCGTTCTGGTGGCTGGACCGCCAGTTCCTGGGGCTGTATGAGGAAGCGGTACACCAGGCGCTGCTGCTGATCTCCATCACGCCCATCGCCGCCAATACGGTGGTGATTGCCACCCTGCTGGACACCGCGCCCAGACAGGCCGCCGGCACGGCCTTGCTGAGCACGCTGTTTGCCCTGGTTTACATTCCCATCATGGTGTCGGTCTTCCTTTAAGTCACGCAGGCCTTGGCCTCGGCGATGTCACTGCGGGCATGACCGACGATGCTCAGGCCGGAGTGGAGCGCCAGCCCTCCCATGATGGCGGCCACCGCCAGATCCGGCCAGGCAGTACCTGTCCCGAACACACCCACCGCCGCCAGCATCACCGCGACGTTACCGAGCGCGTCGTTGCGGCTGCACAGCCAGACTGAACGCATGTTGGCATCGCCGCTGCGGTGGGCAAACAGCAGCAGGGCGACCCCAACGTTCGCCACCAGTGCCAGCGCGCCCACGACGCCCATGGTCAGCGGTTCCGGGGTGGCGCCCGTGTGCAGGTTCCAGCCGGCTTTGCTGAGTACCGCCAGGCCGAAGATCAACATGGTTACGCCCTTGATCAGGGCGGCCCGCCCCCGCCACAGCAGGCCCATCGACAGTACGTACAGCGACAGGATGTAGTTGGCGGAATCGGCAAAGAAATCCACCGCGTCCGCGAGCAGGGCGACGGACCCCGAGGCGAGACTGGCGGCAAACTCCACCAGGAACATGCCCAGATTGACCCAGAGCGCAATCCACAACGCCCGGCGAAAGCGCGGGTCCACCGACTGCGGGCCATGGGTCTCGGAAGCGCAGCACTGACCTGACATAAATAACTCCTTGTTTGGCATTTTCCCCGTTATGGGCAGGGGCGGTGTTGTCGTTAGGGTTATTTAAAAGCCTGTAGCTGCTACAGGGTCAAGCCTCGTTCCAATCGTTTGTCCCTGCCTCAATGAGACCCCGGAACATGGTTGTCCGGGTCCAAGGCGCGTTCGCTCCTGTCGCCCTGTTTCAGGGTGTTGAGGATGCCGCACTCGCTGACCTGGCCTTCGCTGGCGCAGGCGGCGCGCAGGGCCTGCATCTCCTGCTGCAGGGCCTGTAGTTCGGCGATGCGTTGGCGAATATGATCCAGGTGATGTTCCAACAGGTTGTCCACCTCTTGGCAGCCGGCCTCCGGTTGGTTCATCACTCCAATGAGCTGGCGGATCTCCTCCTGGGTCATGTCCAGGTTGCGGCAGCGCTTGATGAATTGGAGGCGACGGACATGTTCCTCGCCATAGCGGCGGTACCCGCTGGCTTCCCGGCCGGGCGCCGGCAGCAGGTCGATCTTCTCGTAATAGCGGATGGTCTCCACCGGCACGCCGGTCTGTTTTGATACCTGGCCGATTTTCATGGCTTGCGTCCTACTGGGGTGTTGTCATCGAATAACCGTTGAACTACAGGTTAGCTGTTTGGCGGTGTCGAGGTCACCCGGTGGTATCCCAGGGCCGTGGCGCCGGCCAGCAGGCCACCAGCCGCACCCAACTGATGGGCGGACACGATCACCGGGCCGCCAATGGCGGCGCTGACCCCCGGGGTGGCGCCGCCGACGTGCTCGAGGAACAGCTTGGCGGCCACCAGCGTGAGGATGGCCAGGCTCCAGACCGGCGTTTCCGTGATACGTAGCACCGACCCGTAGACAACCAGGCCGTGAAGGCAGCCGGAGAAACCCCGGTACCAGACCAGCTCCGGGGTGAGCCAGTACAGTCCGGCGCTGACCACCAGGGCAATCATCAGCAGGGCCAGGCTGGCGGCCAGCCGGTGGCCGGTTTGCGGGTAAAGTAGGGCGACCACCGTCAGACCGCCCAGGTTCAGGCCAAGGTGGGTGAGGTTCAGGTGGGTCCAGTGGCCGGTGATCGACCGCCACAGCTCACCCTCAGCCAGGGCGGGGCGGGACCATTGCAACAGGTCCGCCGGTAGGGCGGCTGCAAGAGCCAGTGACAACGCCACCCCCCAGTACCAGATGTCGACCGGTGCACGGTTTCTGTTTGCGGTGTCACTCATAAATACACTCTTTAACGCAATCTGTCTGGAGTGGGCCTGCCGTGTGCGGTATTGGTGCCCATGTTAATCGAAATTCTACTGGAGTGGTTGTACATGCCTGGTTTCGTTGTACGCGCGGTGCTTGCGTGTTTTATGTTGGGTGTCGCGTGGATGGGCCCGGCCCATGGGAAGGAATCAACGACGCTGGCCGTCTGGGTGGGGGGCTACGAATACCAGGCGGAGATTACCCCCAATACCCGGCTGAATGGTTCCATGGGCGATCATGCCAACCTGGTTCGGGAAGCTCATTACCAGGGGTACATTCCGGAGGATACTGACAGTTGGGTCCGGGTGAGCCGCGGGGACGACGGCTGGACCGGGATGGCGTTCCTCCACGGCCAGCTCCACATGCTGGACGGTCAGGCCACCTCCAATCAGGTGGCGGTCATGAGTTTCAGCCACGACGAGATGCCCACCTGTGGGGCCGACCACGTGCACAGCGAGTACACCATCACCACCGAATCCATGGCCAGCGCCATGATGGTGGAGCAGATCAGCGCCAACTTCGACACCCTGTGCGCCGATACAGTCAATGGCGACTGCCTGATGATGGAGTTGGAACTGGCGTTTGACCTGGCCTTCCAGAACGATTATCCGGACGACTTCCAGGACCGGGCCGTCAGTATCCTGAACATGGTGGAAGGCTTCTACCAGAACCAGTTCGGCATCGTCTTCGACGCCCTGTCGGTGGAGTTTCTGGACAGCGAACTGTTCACCACTTCCACGGATTCCGGCACCCTGCTGAGCGATATCCAGGACAAGCTCCAGAACGACCAGGTGCCGTTTATCCAGAACGACCAGGCCATCTTTCATTTGATCAGCGGCCGGGATTTCGACGGTTCCGTGGCGGGTCTGGCCTATGTGGGTACGACCTGCAACGGTAACGGCTATGCCTCGGGCATTACCAACACCCTGAGTTCAGACTCACTCACTGCAATCGTGGTGGCCCACGAAATTGGTCACAACCTCGGTGCCCAGCATGACGACCCCAACACCAATGGTTGCAGCAGCGGTTACATCATGGCGCCCTATGTGGATGCCGACGCCAGCACCTTTTCCTCCTGCTCTGAAACCTACATCAAGGACACCATCAGCGCCCTGTCGTCGGTGGAGCAGTGCTTCAATTTTCCCGCCGACATCGGCCTGAGTGCGTCGTTGAGCAACGCCACCGAGGTTAACCACAATCAGTCGTTCCAGGCCTATTTCGACGTGCACTATGACCAGGCCTACGCGGCGGCGGATCGCTTTGCCCTGTCGGGCTCCGTCCCGGCTAATGAGGGGCAGTTACAATCGGTGAGCGTGGACGGCCAGCCCTGTACCGTGAACGGCGAGGGCACCGCGTACGATTGCGGCGAAGTGGCCTCTCCGACCGACGGCATGCAGGTGAGTGTCCAGGCCGTGGGTACCGGGACCCAGTTCAATCTTTCCCAAGCCGTTAATCTGATCAGCGATTCGGGAGAGGTAAAGGATGTGGTTGCCGGCAATGACGCGTTGGTCACCAGCTTCGAGGTGATTTCCAAGGCTCCCAGCGAGCTAACCGTCGCCCTGGAGAATCAGCACTTGCGACTGACCTGGGTGGACAACACCGCCGATGAAACGGGCTTTCGGGTCGAGCGCAAACGGACCGGCGAATCCAGCTTCAGCGAGCTGACCTCAGCGCTGGCGGCGGACAGCGAAACCTACCTGGACACCACGGTGGAAGCGAACGTCATCTACACCTACCGGGTGCTGCCGATAGGGGGTGAGTGGGACGGAGCGCCCAGCAACACCGTGGATGGCGTCTACTACACCCAGCCTGCCACACCGGACAATCTGGCCGCCGTGGTCGAAGACGACGCCGTTCGTCTGAGCTGGCACGACCTGGCCGACAACGAGACCCACTACCTGGTGGAGCGGCTGCGCACCGGCAGCGAGGAGTGGCTCGAGCTCAACTCGCTGGTCGCCGGCAGTGAAAGTTTCCTCGATACCACCGTCGTCGCCGAGCAGGAATACCAGTACCGGGTGTTCGCCGCCAATACCCTGCTTTCTGAGGCGAGCAACGTGGTGGCAGCCGAGGTGGCGTTGCCCGAAGAGAGCACCCAGGATGGCGAAGACTCTGGCAGCCAGGCCCATGGCCGGAGTGGCGAAGACGATTCCTCCGGTGGGGGCGGTGGCGCAGTGGGATGGGCCTGGGCACTGGTGCTGTGCCTCGCCCTGTTCCGCCGTTATTCCGGGAGGGTTGCCCCATGACGCCGATCTGGAAATGGCTGGTGTGCATGACCTTTGCTGGCCTGCTGGGATGCAGCGGAGCCCTGTCCTCGGCCACTGGCGGTCGTGAGGCAAAACCGCCAGCCGGCCTGGAGGAAGCCATGGCCCTGTGGGCCGCCAGTGGCATCGAGAACTACCAGATCACCGTTCAGCAGAGCTGCTTCTGTCTGCGGGAATTCACCCAGCCTTTGCGGGTCACCGTGTATGGGGACCAAGTGGCGAACGTCACCGGGCTGGAACAACCCCTGAGCCAGCGCGAGCAGTTGGACACCTCGCGACTGACTGTAGCGGGCCTGTTCGCTTTTATTGGCGATGCCCAGCGCCGGGACGTGGAACGGCTCGAGGTGCGTTACCATCCGGACCTAGGCTATCCCGTCGAGATCGCCTACGATGGTCATGCCATGATTGCGGACGACGAATGGCATGTCAGCCTGTCGGAGCTGACCCCGGAGTAAACCACGACTTCCAGACCCTGACCGCTTCTTGTCATACTGACGTCACCTACCGGGGGTAGGGTGATGCATTTTGTCATGGTCGGGAAACAGAAAATGGAAGACCGGGTAAACGGGGAAGGTTCTGCGCCGCTCTATTTGCGGGTACGGGATCGTTTGGCCAACCAGATCCAGGACGGGCTCTTGCCCCCCAACACCCGCTTGCCCTCCGAGCGTATCCTGGCGGAAGAACATGGCACTACCCGGGTGACGACCCGGCTGGCCCTGGCGCAACTGGAAGCCGAAGGCCGCATCTACCGTTCCAACCGTCGTGGTTGGTTCGTGTCACCGCCCCGCCTCGTCTACAACCCCACCCGGGATTACAGCTTCTCCGACAACGTCTCCGCCCAGGGGCGGGTACCGGTGACGGAAACCCTGCGAGTAACCCCCACCGAGGTCGATGCCTGGCTGGCGACCATGACCGGTCTGGCCATTGGTGATCCCATCGTCCGGCTGCGCCGCCGGCGGCAGATCGATGGCCGTCCGGTGATGGTGGAAAACATCTACCTCAACCCCAAACGCCTGCCCGGTATCGACACTTTCGATTTCAACCGGTCCCTATGGAAGCTGCTGCGGGAACACTACAGCGTCGAGCTGGAACGCAAGCAGATCGAGATGTTCCCCACGGCACTGGTGGATCCCCAGGCCGAAGCACTGGGCGTCACTGCCGGTACCGCAGGCCTCTATGTGACTCGGTGCTGCCGGGATGCGCAAGACTGCTTTGTGGAGCTCGATGAAGAGTTCTGGTTGCACGACACCCTGAGTATCCAGGTATCGGTGGGTTGAGCTCGTCGGACCGGCTCGCTCCGATCTCTCTTGCAGCATGTTATCAGGCAAGGGCCGGCTTTGGGGCGTCAGGTGGGGATACCTTGCGCAGCAGGGACCGGGAAGTCCCGGTAGCTTTGCAGGTACAGGACGTACCTTCAAAGCGGCGAAGCAAGGTATCCCCACCTCATGCCATGCGCCAAGGTTTCCGACTCTCACTCCTAACACTCAGCGTTCAACTGTCACAACAAGGTCATTAAACCGTCACACTGCCCCGTCATTCTGGTCTATACCAGATGAGCGGCGCACCAGACGACGGAGACCCCCAATGAGTTCGAACGATCCCTATCTGCTAACCCCCGGACCCCTGACCACCAGCGCCACCGTCAAGCAGGCCATGCTTCATGACTGGGGCTCCTGGGACGGCGACTTTAACGCCATGACGGCGGGTGTGTGTGAGCGCTTACTAAAAGTTGCTGGCGGCGAAGACAGTCACGTCTGCATACCCATGCAGGGCAGTGGCACCTTTGTGGTGGAAGCCACCCTGGGGACGGTGATTCGTCCCAGCAGCCGAACCCTGGTGCTGATGAACGGCGCTTACGGCCAGCGTATTGGCAAGATCCTCACTACCCTGGGCCGACCCTACCTCGCCATCGACAAGGGGGACTACCGCCCGCCCCGTGGCAGCGAAGTGGCGGAGGCGCTGGCAGCCAATCCGGATATTGAACAGGTGGTGGTGGTTCACTGTGAAACCAGCTCCGGCATCCTCAATCCCATTGAGGAGATTGCAGCGGTCTGCAGCAAGGCCGGCCGCCGCCTGATCATCGACAGCATGAGCGCCTTTGGTGCCCTGCCGGTGAACGTCGCCCAATTGCCGTGTGCGGCCCTGGTGTCTTCCGCCAACAAGTGCTTTGAAGGTGTGCCCGGTTTCAGCTTTGCCATCGTCGATCGCGAGCTGCTGACGGCGTCTGCCGGTCAGTGCCACAGCCTGTCCCTGGATCTGCACGACCAGTGGCAATACCTGGAAAAGACCGGACAGTGGCGTTACACCCCGCCCACCCATGTGGTGGCCGCCTTTCTTCAGGCCATGAATGAGCACGAGATCGAGGGCGGAGTCGCCGGCCGCCTGGCCCGCTACACCCGCAACCGGGACCGGCTGGTGGCGGGCTTGAGGGACCTTGGTTTCCAGACCCTGCTGGTGGACGAGTGGCTGTCGCCCATTATCACCACCTTCCTGTCGCCGGACAGTCCGGCCTTTGAGTTCCGGCGTTTCTACGACGCCATTAAACAGCGGGGGTTTGTGATCTACCCCGGCAAGCTCACCATTGCGGACAGCTTTCGTGTGGGCTGTATTGGCCAGCTCCATGATGCGCAGATTGATGCGGTCATCGAGGCGGTGGCGGATGCCTGCCTGGAGCTGGGCCTGACCCTGCCGGTACCGGCCCCCGCCGACGCTCCCGATAACCTTCGAACAGCCTGATTCCGGAAAGGAGAACAACATGTACAGCTACACCCGTCGTTACACGGGGCCGCTGCAGGCGGTCATCATGGACCTGGCCGGCACCTGCGTGGATTTCGGTTCGCTGGCGCCAATACGGGCCTTCCTCGATTTGTTTGAGGCCGAAGGCATTGAGCTGACCGAGGCCGAAGCCCGCGAGCCCATGGGCACCGAGAAACGCGAGCACATCCGCCGCCTGCTGGCGATGCCGCGCATCCGCAGCCAGTGGCAGACCCGGTTCAGTCAGTTGCCCGACGATGACGACATCGACCGTCTCTATCGGGCGTTCCTGCCCCTGCAAACCCGTGCCATCGTCGAACGCGCCGCCCTGATTCCCGGAGCACTGGAGCTGCAGGCGCTGCTGCAGGAGAGAGGGATCGCACTGGGCGTGAACACCGGCTACAGCCGGGAGATGGTGGAGGTGATGTTGCCCCACCTCAAGGAGCAGGGCTTTGATCCCCGGAGTGTCGTGGTGGCCACGGAAGTACCCCAGGGCCGTCCGGCGCCCCACATGAGTCTGAAAAATGCCATCGAGCTGGGGGTCTCCACGGTGCAGGCCTGCGTAAAAGTGGACGACACCGCCACCGGTATTGAAGAAGGGCTGAACGCGGGGATGTGGACGGTGGCGGTGGTGGCTTCCGGGAACGCTGTTGGGCTCAGTGAGCCGCATCTGGAGGCCCTGGACAAGGCGGAACGGGCGCAGCGGATCGCGCAGGGATATCGCGCCATGGCGCCCTCCGGCGCGCATTATCTGATTGATACGATTGCTGATTTGCCGGATGTGCTGGCGGAAATCAATCGTCGGCTGGCGACCGGGGAGCGACCCTGAGGCGGCTCCATACAAACGTCACGACGTTGTCACGTTCTTGCAATCAAATACCCCTAATGTGGTGCTGACAACTGGTATAGACCAAGGAAAACCAACTCGTCCCACTTGCAGAGCTGTGAAAGGAGATCTCCATGAAACTGATGAACAAAGCGCTTGCCCTGACCACCCTGGCTGCCGCCATGAGCGCCAGCGCCCAGACCGAACTGACCGTCTACACCGCCGTGGAGGCGGAGGACCTGCAGAAGTACGCCGAGCGTTTCAACCAAGACCATCCGGACATCAAGATCAACTGGGTGCGTGATTCCACCGGCGTGATCACCGCCCGTTTGTTGGCCGAGAAGGAGAATCCCCAGGCAGACGTGGTCTGGGGCCTGGCCGGCACCAGCCTGTTGCTGCTGAAGAATGAAGACATGCTGATGCCCTATGCACCGGAAGGTCTGGAGGCACTCTCTCCGAAGTTCCGTGATAGCGACGAGACGCCGTCCTGGGTGGGCATGGACGCCTGGATGGCGGCCATCTGTGTCAACACCGTGGAGGCCGAGAAGAACGAGCTGCCGATGCCCGGCAGCTGGCAGGATCTGACCAATCCGGTGTACCAGGGCCACGTGGTTATGCCGAACCCGAACTCTTCCGGAACCGGTTTCCTGGACGTGTCCGCCTGGTTGCAGATGATGGGCGAGGACGATGGCTGGAACTTCATGGACGGCCTGCACCAGAACATCAGCCGCTACACTCACTCCGGGTCCAAGCCCTGCAAGATGGCGGCTTCCGGTGAGACGCCGATCGGGGTGTCGTTTGCGTTCCGTGGCGCCCGCCTGAAGGAGCAGGGTGCCCCGTTGGAGCTGGTGTTCCCGGAAGAAGGTCTGGGGTGGGAAGTGGAGGCCACCGCCATCGTGAACGGCACGGACAAGCTGGATGCCGCGCAGACCCTGGTGGACTGGTCGATCACCCGCCAGGCGATGGAGATGTACAACGAGGGCTACGCCATCGTTGGCATGCCGGGCGTGGCCCAGCCGATCCAGCACTTTCCGGCCAATGCCGAGGAGCTGATCATCGACAACGACTTTGGCTGGGCGGCCAGCAACCGGGAGGCCATCCTGGCCGAGTGGGCGCGTCGGTACGACACCAAGTCTGAGGCTGAGTGATTCGAGCCTTAGCTCGCTAGCCTGAAAGGCCGTGCCAGTGGCCGATGGGCTCTTCCTTCGCCGCCCCTCAAGGTACGTCCATGTACCTGTCGGGGCACCGCGGCGAGTCCGGCCAGCAATCACAGATTGCTGTCGTTCGGCGGCACATGAAGCTGCGCTTCAAAAAGCGTTTGCCTCACCCATGGCGCTGCTACGGAAGAGCCACCATCGGCCACCGTTGGATTTCTAGATATATCAAATTACTTACGCGGTGAGGTTTTTACCATGACCCAACAAACCCAGGGAAGTCGCCTGGAAATCCAGGGAGTTCACAAGAATTTCGGCGATTTTACTGCCCTCAAGGATATCAATCTCACCATTGAGCCCGGTGAGCTGGTGTGCTTTCTCGGGCCGTCCGGGTGTGGCAAAACCACCTTGCTGCGGATCATTGCCGGGCTGGAGCAGCAGAGCGCTGGCCAGCTGTTCCAGGGCAGTGACGACATTTCCCACAAGCCGCCCAAGGATCGGGATTTCGGCATTGTGTTCCAGTCCTACGCCCTGTTCCCCAACATGACAGTGACCGACAACATTGCCTACGGCCTGCGCAGCATTGGTATGGCAAAGGCGCGGATCAAGGCGCGGGTGGCGGAGTTGCTGGCGCTGATTGGGCTGGCGGAGCATGCCAGCAAGTATCCGGCCCAGCTGTCCGGCGGTCAGCAGCAACGGGTGGCCCTGGCCCGGGCCTTGGCTCCGTCGCCGGGGTTACTGCTGCTGGACGAACCGCTGTCGGCGCTGGACGCCAAGGTTCGCCACCACCTGCGCAGCGAGATCCGCTGCCTGCAGAAGCAACTGGGGGTGACCACCATCATGGTGACCCACGACCAGGAAGAAGCCCTGGCCATGGCCGATCGCGTGGTGGTGATGAACGACGGCGTGATCGAGCAGGTGGGCACGCCGCTGGAGATTTACCAACAGCCTGGTTCTGCGTTCGTGGCCGAGTTCATCGGTGCCATGAATTTCATCGACACTGCCCCGGTCAATGGCCGGCGGGTGAAGGTGGGCGACCGGGAGCTGGATCTGGTGCGGCCCTTGCCCGACGCCCAAGGGCGCGTGCGACTGGCGATCCGCCCGGAGGATGTGCACCTGTTGCCGATTGGTGAAGGGGATTGGGAGGGGCAGGTGGAGGCCATGGATTATCTGGGAGCCTTCATCCGTACCCATATTCGTCTGAGCGACGTTGGGCCGGATCTGGTGGTGGATGTCGATCCGCGGTCCGCCCGTCAGCTCGATCTGAGCGTGGGTGCCCGTGTCTGTCTGCACCTCCCATCCGATGCCCTGCACTGTTTCGCAGCCTGACCGGCTGCGAAGTTCCAAATTCTCAAGTTTGACCCTGGTACGTTTTCGTCATGATTGATTCTGCCGCGCTTTCAAGACCCTCAACCCGGACCTGGCCAACCCTGAGCGGGATGCGCCAGCGTCTCGCCGGACGTTGGCTGTTTGCCCTGTTACTGGTGGCCGGTTGTGCGGTTCTGGCGTTGCTGGTGCTGGCGCCGCTGTACGCCCTGTTGTCCAAGAGCGTTGAGAGCAAGGCCGGGGAGTTTGTTGGGCTGGACAATTTCGTCCTCTACCTCAACTCCGGCGGTATCGAATCCGCGTTCTTTAACTCCTTGTGGGTGGCCGGGCTGAGTACGGTCATCGTGGTCGGCCTGGCCTTTATGGCGGCCTGGGCGCTGACCCGCACCCGGCTGCCGCTGACGGGCTGGCTGCGGGGCATCCTGGTACTGCCGATCCTGGCGCCGTCGCTGCTGCCGGCGATCAGTCTGGTGTATCTGTTTGGCAACCAGGGCGTGCTGAAAGAATGGCTGTTCGGAGCCGAGATCTATGGGCCCATCGGCATCATCATGGGGTCCTGCTTCTGGACCTTTCCCCATGCGCTGATGATTCTGCTGACCGCCATGGATAACGCCGATGGTCGCCACTACGAGGCCGCGACGGCGCTCAAAGCCGGTCCCTGGCGGACTTTCTGGACGGTCACCGTGCCGGGTGCCCGCTATGGCCTGGTCAGTGCGGCCTTTGTGGTGTTCACGCTGGTGATCACCGACTTCGGCGTGCCCAAGGTAATTGGCGGTCAATTCGACGTGCTGGCCACAGACATCTACAAGCAGGTCATCGGCCAGCAGCGTTTCGAGATGGGGGCAGTGGTGAGCGTGCTGTTGCTGCTGCCGGCCCTGCTGGCGTTTGGGGCGGACCGTTACGTCCAGCGCAAGCAGTCCGCCAGTTTTACCGCCCGTTCCGTGCCCTACACACCGAACAGGAATCGCAGGCGTGATGCCTTGGGGGCGCTGATGCTGACACCGACGGTGCTGTTTATCTTCGCCATCATCGGCATGGCGGTTTACGCCTCCTTCGTGACGTTCTGGCCCTATAACCTGGACCTGAGCCTCAACAACTATCAGTTCGGCCGTATGGACGGCGGCGGTTGGGGCGCCTACACCAACAGCCTGCAGATGGCCCTGGGAACGATGGTGCTGGGCACGACACTGGTGTTCCTCAATGCCTGGCTGATGGAGCGCACGCCGCAGCCGAAGTTTCTGGCCGGCGCGTTCCAGTTCCTGTCGCTCCTGCCCCTGGCGGTGCCCGGGCTGGTATTGGGGCTGTCGTACATCTTCTTTTTCAATCATCCGGACAATCCGCTGAATGCGATCTACGGCACCCTGCTGATTCTGGTGCTGTGCACGGTTGGCCATTTCTATGCGGTGTCCCATTTGACCGCAGTGACGGCGCTGAAGCAGCTGGACCAGGAGTTTGAGGCGGTGGGGGAGTCCCTCAAGGCCTCCCGTTGGCGGGTTCTGTTTACCGTCACCGTGCCCCTGTGCCTGCCGGCCATTCTCGACGTGGCGCTGTACCTGTTCGTCAATGCCATGACCACGGTGTCGGCGGTAGTGTTCCTGTACAGCTATGACTCCCAGTTGGCCTCGGTGGCGGTGCTGAGCATGGACGAAGCGGGGGATATCGCGCCGGCTGCGGCCATGGCGGTGCTGATAACGGTGACCTGTGCCGGTGCCAAGCTGATCCAGGGCGGTCTGCGGCTTTGGGTCGACCGCTCCACGCGCCCCTGGCGTCAGGGGGTGGTGTGAGCCAACGGTCTGAGCTGCTGGCATGACCCTCTCTGCGGTCCTGATCGTCCTGCTCTCCGCCCTGGCCCATGCCGGCTGGAACCTGTTCGGCAAGAAGGTGAGCCCCAGTGGCGCCTTCTTCTGGTACAGCACGCTGTGGAGCGGCGTACTGACGCTGCCGGTATTGATCGGGACCGCTGACCTTCTTGCCCACCTGGATGCCCGGGTCTGGTTGCTGGTCATCCTGACCGGCTTCTTCCAGGCCACCTACCTGAGTGCGCTGGCAGCCGCCTACCGTCATGGCGAACTGTCCGTGGTCTATCCCCTGGCCCGTTCCTCCCCGTTGTTGATCCTGCTGGTGGGGACGCTGTTCCTGGGCACGGCTGAGCGGATTACCACTGCCGCCGTGGTGGGTATCGTGCTGATCGTGGGTGGTTGTATGGTGCTACCGATGCAGCGATTCCGGGATTTTCGCCTGGCCAACTACCGCAACCTGGCCACTCTGTTTGCGTTGATCGCCGCTGCGAGTACTGCCGGCTATTCCCTGGTGGATGACGCCGCCACCGCGTGGATGCGGAACCTGCTGGCGGGGCTCGCACTGGACGCGGAGGTGGCGCTGGTGTTCGTCATTCTCCAGGCCTGGTCGGCCCTGGCCTGGTTGACCCTGGGGCTGCTGATGCAGGCGAAGGAGCGGGAGCAACTGACGGTGCTGATGGGTAGCTGGCGCAGCACCATGGCGGCGGGAGCGCTGATCCTGGGCACCTATGCCCTGGTGGTTTGGGCCATGGCCTATGCCGAGGATGTCAGCTACGTGGTGGCGTTTCGTCAGATTAGCATTCCCATGGGGGTGGCCCTGGGTTGGTACTTTCTGGGGGAGTCGCTATACCCGCCGAAGGTGCTGGGGGTGGCGATTATACTTGCGGGCTTGTTGTTGGTGGTGCTGGGTTAGGGCAGTGCAGCAGACTACCCGGTTGGCCACCCCGCAGCGGGACAGAATTCAATTCCGTCCCCCTGTCCGGGGATGGATTCGCCGGAAGCCACCGCTACGCAGGTTGGTGCGGGCCAGGTTGAGAAATCGCAGGGTCACATTGCCACCGGGTCATCGATGTACACGGGCCAGTGGCGCTCCCGGGCATAGGCCAGCAGACTCGGATCCGGGTTAACCGCCACCGGGTGGTCCACGTAGTTCAGCAGCGGCAGGTCGTTGTGGGAGTCCGAATAGAACCAAAGCCGTTCTGGCACCGTAGGTTGTGAGGCCAGCCACTGATTCAGGGCCTGTATCTTGCCTTCGCGGAAGGGACGGCATCTGCCAATAGAGCCGGTGAGGGTGCCATTGTGCCACTCGACTTCCACACCAATCCCCTGGTCAATGCCCAGGTGGCGGGCAATCGGGGACACCAGGTGCTCCCCGGTCGCGGAAATGATCAGTACGTCATGGCCCTGGTCTTTATGCCAGGCCACCCGTTCGATTCCCGTGGGCAGGGTGCGGGGTTCGATCACCTCGGTGACAAACTCCGCCACTAACGCTGACAGTTCAGCTCGTCCCCACCCTTTCAGCGGTGCCAGGCTGAACGTCATGTAGTCTTCCAGATCCAGTTCTCCGGCCCGATAGGCGGCCATGAAGGCACGGTCGCGGGTCTCGGTATCGGGGGTGGTATCAATACCCCGGTTGCGGAGAAAGCGGGTAAACAGCTGCGAACTGTCGCCACGAATCAGTGTTTCATCCAGGTCAAAAACGGCAAGCATCGGTCGCTCCTTTGGTATAGACCAGATTTTGGTGCCGCCGTGTTACATGGTTGTGACAGAGTGAACTAGGCTTGTGAATGGACCAACCCACTTCGGCTTGGGTTCAAAGGAACTGACTCGTTTGCTGGCCGTGGTACTCCGTTATGACTGCTTCTGCTGCCCTGATCGTGTTTTTCTCCGCCCTGACCCATGCGGGCCTGAACCTGTTTGGCAAGAAGGTCAGTCCCAGTGGCGCCTTCTTTTGGCACACCACGTTCTGGAGCGCGGTATTGACCCTACCGCTGCTGGTCTGGCTGGCGGACCTGCTGCCCCGACTGGATAGCCAGATCTGGCAACTGGTGATTGTCACCGGCTTGTTCCAGGCGACGTACTTGCGGGCCCTGGCGGCGGCCTATCGACATGGCGAGCTTTCGATCGTGTACCCCCTGGCGCGGTCGTCACCGCTGCTGATCCTGCTGACCGTCGCCCTGCTCCTGGGGCGGACCGAGCACGTCAGCGGATGGCTGGTGCTTGGCCTGGTGCTGATTGTGGCCGGCTGCATCGTGTTGCCGATGCGCGCGTTCCGGGACTTCCATCTCGCCAACTACGGCAACCTGGCCACGCTGTTCTCGTTGCTGGCGGCCGTCAGTACCGCCGGTTACTCCCTCGTGGATGACACCGCGGTCATGCTCATGCGTGACCTGCTGACCGGCGTCGCCCTGGACGTGGAAACGGCGCTGCTGTTCGTCATGCTGCAGGCCTGGTCCGCGCTGATCTGGTTGTCGCTGGGCCTGTTCCTGCAGGCCTCGGAGCGCCGCCTGCTGCTGGAGCTGGCGTGTCACTGGCGCAGCACCATGGTGGGCGGCGCGCTGATTATCGGTACCTACGGGCTGGTGGTCTGGGCCATGGCTTACGTCGAGGACGTCAGCTACATCGTGGCATTCCGCCAGATCAGCATTCCGATGGGGGTGGGGCTGGGCTGGTACTTCCTGGGCGAACGGATGTACGCTCCCAAACTGGTGGGGGTGGGGGCCATCTTGGCGGGGTTGATGCTGCTGGTGCTGGGTTAGGGGGGAACAGATTTCCCGCACAACCTGGCGCCAATACGGCACAATGTTCGTAACACTCTGGGAAGGTCGTACCGGTCAGGGCGACATCGCATGGCATATCGCCATCGCCCTCAACGGAAAACATTCATCTGGCCAGCAGGTTTGTTTTGAACATGTCCCACACAGCCCCTGACTCCCCATTCAACGAGCCCCGGGTTCGTCAGGCCAGCTTGGATCTGGTGACCTTCGTGGAAGCACATCCCAGGCTGTTGGTGCTCACTGGAGCCGGCGTCAGCACCGATTCCGGCATTCCGGACTATCGGGACGACAAGGGTGACTGGAAGCGTCGGCCCCCCGTTCAGCACCAGGCCTTCATGGAAGATGCGTCGGTACGGCAACGTTACTGGGCCCGCAGTCTGCTGGGGTGGCCGGTGATTCGCAATGCCCGCCCCAACGGGGCTCACCATGCCCTGGCGGAACTGGAACGGCTGGGGGGGATCTCCCAACTGGTGACCCAGAATGTCGATCGCCTGCACCAGCGGGCCGGCAGCGCCCGCGTCATCGACCTCCATGGCCGCGCCGACCGGGTGTTGTGCATGGAATGCGGGTACTACTGCACCCGGGACGAAGTGCATGATCGCTGTGCCGAGATGAACCCGCAGTTCCTGGCCCTGTCGGCTGCACCGGCCCCAGACGGCGATGCGGACCTCGAACGCCACACCAGCGATTTTCGTATCGCCGACTGCCCGGCCTGCGGCGGTGTCCTCAAGCCGGATGTGGTGTTCTTTGGCGACTTTGTGCCGGGAGAGCGGGTGTCGGGGGCCCTGGAAACCTTGCGGAACAGCGATGGACTGCTGGTGATCGGGTCGTCGTTGATGGTGTATTCCGGCTTCCGCTTTTGTCGCTATGCCCGGGAGTGGGGGCTGCCGCTGGCCACGTTGACCCTGGGCCTGACCCGAGCCGACCACCTGGCGACCCTCAGCCTCAAGGCCCCCATCCGACCAACCCTGTCACTGGCGCTGGACCGGTTAACGCCCTGAGCCGGGGCATGCTGGCGTTTTCGGCACTGGCGCAAGCCTACTGAGGCGATACACTGTACCCAGACTCTGTAGAAACAGGAGACGGCGTTGAGCGACAGCGGAATGGAGAGCACTCCTACCCCTACCCACACCCTGCAGCACCTGGAACAAAGCCGGCAGATCCTGCAGCGGCTGATCCGGGTTGCCCGGCTGATCGAGGGGCTCAAGCACAGCCTGGAGCACATGCTGGCCCAGGATTCGGTCACGACAGGGGAAGATCCCCAGATGGCCCGGCTGATCGAGGGCCTTGGGGACAAGATATTGAGCCTGTCGGACGGCGACGTCACGCTGCGGCTCGAGAGGCTTGACCAGCGTCTTCGAACCCTGTTCAACAAGCTGTCCCCACTGATCGACCAGATCCAGGTCGCGGACACCCCGGTTTCGGAGCTACCGCTGAGCGAAGCCGTTCAGGACATTGGCGACCTCAAACGCTCGGCGCGAACCGCGCTGGCCATGCGGGGCCTGCTCGCCCGGCGGGGGGTGGCGGTCCCTGATTTCCGTCTGCCGCTGGATCGGAACCGTCTTCAGCAACAGCTCCAGAGCGTAACCCACGAGGAGCGGTCCGCTCGTCGGCAGGTGATCGAACATGTCCTCGATGTGGACGGTGAGATCCGCCGCCTGCTCAAGCACGGAAACCTGCCAGAGGCCATGCGCGATCTGTTGCAACGGATGCTCGATGGCCTGCAGGAAAACCTGGACCATCTGGAAGCTGGCCAGAGTGTCGGTGAGCTTCCTCTGCCGATTGAGGACGTATCCTTCATCGAGCCTCAGCGGAGCGAGGCAGCCAAGCCATCTGCCTTGTCCCCTGCCGACTCCGGGGGCGATGAGCGTGATGCCCAACCCCGCGAACCTTCGCAGGACCCTGCCCGGGGCACCACTGAAGCTCCGCCACCCCCGGGCCTGTTTCGGTCCATCCGGTTGTGGATTCTGTCACCCTGGAATGTCAGCTGGCGTGATATCCGCTCCGGGCGTTATCGGGCCTGACATGGACATTAAATTTTCTTACACCTGGGGGCAGGTGGCGGACCAGACTCACTGAAATGGGTATAGTGATAGTTGTAATGTGGTTAGCTGTGGGCGATCAGACCCAATCACAGAACTGACATTTGGTCAGGGTATAAAGGATTCATCAGCGTCGAATCATGGCACGTCGACATCAGCCAATGAGCGATACCCAAGGAGCAGAATCTGTGTCTGAATCAGCCATGGTGCAAACCGAAGCGAGAGAGCAAACGTTCGCAGAGGAACTGATCAACGCCATCACCCACGGCATTGGCGCAGTGGTGGCAGTGGCGGCAGCCACCTTGCTGATTACCCTGGCGAGCCTGGATGGCGATCCGTGGAAAATTGTGGGCGTTTCGATTTACGGTGCCTGCCTGTTTCTGCTCTATACCGCGTCCACGCTGTATCACGGCATCCAGCACGAAAAAGCCAAACCGGTGCTGAACATCATTGACCATTGCTCCATCTATCTGCTGATTGCCGGCACCTACACACCGTTCCTGCTGGTTAACCTGCGCGGGCCCTGGGGCTGGGGGCTGTTTGGCGTCATCTGGGCATTGGCCATCGGGGGCATACTATTAAAGGCGTTTAGATCCCGACAGTACGAGTCCGCCCACCTGCTCAACTACCTGGTGATGGGCTGGTTGATTGTCGTCGCCGCCGGCGAACT
The DNA here is from genome assembly GCF_033722735.1 of Marinobacter sp. Lineage (GTDB taxonomy): Bacteria > Pseudomonadota > Gammaproteobacteria > Pseudomonadales > Oleiphilaceae > Marinobacter. Next base: position 94,326 of record NZ_JAWVYN010000004.1, on the reverse strand, counting down.
GGTGGCCAGCTTCTCCGAGTTTGGCCTGATCATGATCGTGGCGGGCGGCCTGTCCTATTCGGTGGGCGTACTCTTCTTCATCCTCGATCGATTCCCCTTCATGCACGCCGTCTGGCACCTGTTCGTGCTGGGAGGCAGTACCTGCCATTACATTGCGGTGTTCGCCGACGTTCTCTAGTGTCCCGTCTGGTTAGTTCGTTGACCTTCAAGGGCTCGGGAGATCAGCGAATTAACCAGACGGGACACTAGCGCGCTCAGACCTGCAGGCCCCGGCTCAGCAACTTGATGCCTTCGTCCAGGGTCCGCTTGCCGGTCAGTTCGTCGTACCCGCTACAGATCTCCAGCAGCACGGCACCGTGAATGCCGGCCCACAGGGTTCGCACGGTGGCCCCGGGATCGGCGGTGATCCGGAAACGGCGCTGGGCCATGCCGTTCTCGATAAAGTTGGCGAACAGCTCGAACGCGGAGGACCGGGACAGCATGCCGAACAGATCTGCCTCGATGGCAATCGGGGTGCTGGCGGCCAGGAACAGGGCGCGGTCGGAGTTGGCCAGTTCGCGATAAATGTAGGCGGCCTGTCGCAGCAGGGCGTCCGGAGGGGTCTCGGGGAGGGCGGCCATTAGCCGTCGTTGCCACTCCTCCACCCAGGCTTCGTAGAGCGCATGGATCAGGCCGGGCGTATCGCTGAACAGGGTCTCGACGGTTTGTAGTGGCGTATCGGCCTTCTCGGCGAGGGCCTGCAGGGTCAGGGCCGCCATGCCGTCGCTGCGGACAATGTCGCGGGCAAGGCTGACCAGCTGTCTACGTTGGGCCTGGTCGTCGGAATTGGTCTGTACATCCGTTGACTTGTGGGTCATTCAACCATTCCTGTGTTGCTATTTTTTTAGACAGTTTCAGGGGCTTGTCTTTGTTTCCTGAACCTTCTTGCATAGTAGCACTATAGTTTTGATTGCACAGTCTTCAGCTCCGTTCAGATATTGGGGAAGGAGAGGCTGGTGGCGGGACAAAAAAAGAAGGGCCATCCGGCCCTTCGTAGGTTTCTTTGGTTCGATGTTCCGGCAGTTCATCCCGCCAGTTCTCGAATTCGTCCAGCGCCTGGCGCCAATCCAGCCGTGGCCGAAGGGTGAGCTTGGCCTCCTGGTGGGGGCCGCCCTTGCGCATCAGCGGGTCGCGTGCCACCCAGTTGCGCCTGGGTTTGGGTGCTTTCGCCATGATGGTCTCCACAAACAGTGTTTTCGTTGGGCAGGTTGGTTTTCATAAGCTCCCTGAAGGTCCGTGACCTTGGAAAGCCAGGGCGGCCGTTACCCTTTGACGCATACCACCTGCTTTAAGGTATGCACCACCTCCACCAGATCGCTCTGGTTGGCCATCACTTCGTCGATATCCTTGTAGGCACCGGGAATTTCGTCCAACACCCCCTTGTCCTTGCGGCATTCCACGCCCTGGGTCTGGGCCTCCATGTCCGCCCGGCTGAATTGCCGTTTGGCCTGGCTCCGGCTCATGGTACGGCCGGCGCCGTGGGCGCAGGAGCAGAACGACTCGGGATTGCCCTTGCCGCGCACGATGAACGACTTGGCGCCCATGCTGCCGGGGATGATGCCGAGCTGATCCCTGGCCGCGGCGATGGCGCCCTTGCGGGTCAGGAAGACCTGCTTGCCGAAGTGCTCTTCCCGCGCCACGTAATTGTGGTGGCAGTTGATGGCCTCCTTGCTGACGCTGAAGTCCGGCAGGTGAGGGCGGATGGCCTGGACGATCAGCCGCATCATCTCCCGGCGATTTGTCAGGGCGTATTCCTGGGCCCACTCCACCGCCTGCACATAGTCGTCAAAATGCGCGGCCCCTTCGGAGAAGTAGGCCAGATCCCTGTCCGGCAAGTGCAGTTGATGGCGTTCGGCATCCTTCTTCGCCAGGCTGATGAAGTAGCGGCCGATCACGTTGCCGATGCCGCGACTGCCGGAGTGCAGCATGACCCACACCTGCTGGTTTTCATCGACACACAGTTCGATGAAGTGGTTGCCGCCACCGAGGGTGCCCAGTTGGCGGGTCCAGGTGTGGGGTTTCTGCATTTTGGTCAGCCCCGGGTGCTTGCCCAAGATCTCGTCCAGCACCGCATCCAGCTGGCTCACCGCCTTGCGCTGGACGGTGGGCCGGTTGTGCATGTCGAAGCCCACCGGCACCGCCGCCTCGATGGCACTGCGGATCCTGCGCAGGCTGTCCGGCAGCTGGCTGGCCGTGAGCGTCAGCCTTACCGCATTCATGCCACAGCCAATATCCACCCCCACCGCCGCCGGGATGACGGCGCCGAGGGTGGGAATCACCGAACCGACGGTGGCGCCAATGCCCAGATGCACATCCGGCATGGCGGCGATGTGACTGTGCACAATCGGCAACTGGGCAATGTTGGCCAGCTGGTTCAGGGCGCCGGGCTCTACCTGGTCGGTGTAGATTTTCACCGGAACCCGGCCTTTGTTGATCGTTGTCCGAATCGGCATAACGAATTCCTTCGCACGTACTTCTATGGCCGACACGGCGGGTGGCATCGCCGGACATCCCCTTGCCGGGACCCTATACGAAAAAACCCTGGCAGACGGGGTCTACCAGGGTTTGCAATGCGGCGAACACGCACCGTGCCGGAAGACCTTTACGCCTTCCAGTCTGTCAGGAGGAAGGCAATATCAGTAACTGTTGACCTGTTTGAGGTGTGACATGAGTTGCTCCTCGTTAGTTGCACCATGGGGCATGGCGCGTGCGTGAATTCTGGGACGAAACTATACGCCGCGTTGGCGTGATTGGCCAGCCTCCGATCACAGGTTTTGGACTCGGCAAGGACAACTCAGGAGGGCTGGCGGAGCGGTACTGAGGCTCGGATTCAATCCGCCTCGCTATTGCTCGGTATGGGGAGCGTGAATTCGAACAGGCTGCCGTTGCCTGTGTTTCGCTGGGCAATGGAACCACCGTGCCGGTCCAAAATGAGTTTGCTGATATGCAGGCCCAATCCGGAGCCGGAAATGGGGCCGGTGGGCTGGCGGTCGTCCTGGGAAAAGCGCTCAAACAGGTAGGGGCGGAACTGTTCCGATACGCCCGGGCCGTTGTCTTCCACGGTGACTCTGAAACAGTGTTCGTCGCGGCTCAGCGCCACGGTCACTGGCTGATTGCGAGGTGAGTGCTTGATGGCGTTGGACAGCAGGTTGGTGATGACCTGGGATACCCTGAAACTGTCGGCAAGGACCTGCGCCGGTTCCGCCCTGCAACGGAAGCGGAGGGAGACCGCGTGCATCTCTGCAAACGCTCGAATATCGTCGATGCCGTCCCGGATTAGCCGGGCGAGATCGACCGTGGTTATCCGCAGCGGCACATCCGTGCTGGCCAGCTTGTCGACACTGAGAATGTCGTCCACCAGGTGGCGCAACTTTTCACAATTGCGATGGGCCATGTCCAGCAATGTAACGACTTCAGCTGGCAGGTCGCTGTAGCGGTCGCTGCGGATCAGCCCAATGGCCCCCACGATAGCGGTGAGGGGAGTACGTAACTCGTGGTTGACCAGTGAGATCAGGTTGGCCTTGGAGGCCTCCACCTGTTTGCGGACAGTCAGGTCCACCAGGGACATCAACAACATCCACTGGTTCTCGAACTTGATGGGCTTTATGTTGACCTGCATTTCCAGCTCGGCCCCCCCCAGCGTCCTCACTGTGATGTCCGACTGGGACTCCAGGGAGGTAGGGTCGTTGGCCACAGGGAGTTGGTGCAGCGTGTCCAGCGCCGAACGGGCGCTGTCTTCGTTCAGCAGTTGGTGAATGCTGAGGCCGGACAGCTCACCCGGGAGCGAAAGCCAGCGGCGGGCCACGCTGTTGGCCTTGGCGAGCGCGCCCCGATGATCGATCACTATCAAGCCGTTAGGGCTGTTCTCAAACAGCGATTCGTACTGCTCGGAGAGTTGCATGATCTGGGTGACGTTGGTGTGCGCCCCCAGCATCCGAATCGGTTGGCCCCGGTCGTCCCGGATTGCCAGGCCGCGGCAGCGTACCCAGACGGTGGAGCCGTCCTTGTGTTGGTAGCGGACGATCTGATCGTAGGGGTGGCTGGGGTCCTGGCAGTGTTTATCGAAGTTATCCAGGGCCACCGCCAGGTCGTCCTGGTTGATCATGTTCTGCCATTCACTGGCCACATGCCGCTTATCACCGGGATCGTAGCCAAACGTGGTCCAGAAGCGATCGCTCATCCATTCCTGTTCCGGGTTTTCCAGATCCCAGTACCACAGCCCGTCCAGCGAACCGCTCTGGATGAACTCGAAGATGCGATCATCCGCTTTGAGCAGGGCGTTCAGTTCCCGCTTGAGATAATGATCGTCGTTCATTGAGGTCTCCTCTCCCTGGAATGGTCCGGTTGCGATTATTTGCCCGGGCTGGGCAGGAGCTGGTTGTCGATCAACTGTTGGAACCACTCCTCCATCGACTCCTTCAGCGGCCGATAGCTCAGTCCAAGCTCGTTGATGGCCTTGCGATTGTCGCAGCTCCAGGAAAAGTTGACGTTGCGGCTGACCATCTTCCGGGTCATGGAGGGGTTGATGACCGGACCCACCAACCAAACCACCCATTTGGGCAGGGTGCGCCCGGGAAGTGGATAGCGGCCAAACCGGTCCCGCAGGACGGCGGCCATCTCGGCGAAATCGGTATCATGGGCGGAGACGATGTATCGGCCCTGGGCCTCGGGAGTGAAACCGGCCCGGAAGTGAGCCTCGGCCACATCCCGCACATCCACGGCGCCAATGCCCCAGTTGGGCACCCCGGCTTTCATGGTGCCGTCACCCATCTGCTTGATGATATTGAAGCTTTCTGAGGTGGCGTAGGGGTTTAGGCCGGGGCCGATGACCAGTGACGGATTGATGGTGACCAGGTCCCAGCGCGACTGGTTGCCGGCGACCCGCCAGGCCTCACGCTCGGCCATGGTCTTGGAATAGGAGTAAGGCTGGTGCTGGAGTGAGGAGCTGGTATTCCAGACGTCTTCGGTAAACACGCCCCCAGGGGTCTGTGCCATGTCGGCGTTATCGCCGTAGATGGCTGCACAGCTGCTGGTTACCACCACCCGCCGCACGGTGTCGGTCTGATTGGCCTGCTCCAGTACATTGCGCGTGCCCTGCAGCGCGGGATCCACCAGTTCTTTCTGCGGATCGCTCACGTTGACGGTAAACGGGGACGCGGTGTGGTAGACCAGTTGGCATCCCTACATGGCTTCGGCGTAGGAGCCCGCTTCGAGCAGGTCGGCCTTGAAGTAGCGAATACCTCCCGGGCTCTCGGCCGCTGCCTGGTCCAGGTGGCGCAACTTTTCCGCCTGGTCGGGATTCCGTACGGCGGCGTGGACGGTGAGCCCTTCGTCAAGCAGACGCTTGACCAGCCAGCCGGCGACATAGCCTGATGCCCCGGTCACCAGAACCGGCGCACTCTTGTCGATGGATTTCACCACGGTCTCCTTTTCCTGTTGGACAGTAGCCTAAGCTTAGTGAATTAGCCTGACGAAAGCTGTTTTTTAGAGGGCATGGGGCAAAAGAAAGCAGCGAAAAGCTCCCCAATTCCGAACATTACGTGTTTGCACGTCCATAATGGCAGTATGGTTGATACGTTTTAAACGGACTTTGCTGTGTTAATCAACGCACCCTTAACTTCCTCGACTGCATGCGGAGTGTCATGCTGTTTTTTGGCCTCTTTTACTCATTCGCGCTGATCGCCTTCGGACTCAGTCCCGATGCTCGCCTGCGTTTCGGCGGTGCCCTGGCCCTATTGCTGGTGGCTCCGGTGGCTGGTTACACCTCCTGGGAGTTTGCCGGCTATGCCTTCGGTTACTTGCTGCTGACCGCCTGGATGGTGGCGCAGCCGTTGCCGCTGTGGTTTCGCAATATGCGTTACGGGTGCTGGTTCCTGGCCAGTGCCGTTCTGCTGGTGCATGCGGTTCCGGGGGATCGGGGGCTGCTGCTGGCCGAGCAGGTGGTCCTGAAACCCGGCGGTATCGCCACAGACCTGTACCTGAACCACGACAAGGTCTGGGTGGCGTGGTCGTTACTGAGCTGGCTGCCGCTGGTCCGATTGAGCATGGCCCTGCGCCGGCCGTTTCCCCGCTGGTTGGTGCCGATACTGTTGAGCGCCGGTCTGGCGCTGGTCATGGTGCTGGCTGTTGCCCTGGGCCTGGTGAGTTGGCAGCCGGCGTTGACGCCCTGGTTCTGGGTGTTCGCGGTCTCCAACCTGCTCAACACCTGCATGGCCGAAGAATTGCTGTTCCGCGGTCTGCTACAACGCCAGTTGGCCATACGCTTTGGGTGGATGACGGCCCTGGCCCTGGCCAGCGCTGCCTTTGGCCTGGCTCATATGGCCGGTGGTTGGAGCTTTGTGACGGTGGCCGGCCTGGCGGGACTGCTGTATGGCCTGGCTTACATGTGGACCGGACGGTTGATCTGGGCGGTGCTGGTTCACTGGTTGCTGAATGTGTCGCACTTTCTGTTCTTCACCTACCCTGTAAAGGGATAACCGATGCCAGGGAGTCATTCCGAGGCTCCCTGGTTCAGTATGAGAGGGGCAAATGAAGTACATATTCGAGGTTCGGGTCAAGGAAGGCTATAGCGCCGAAGATTATGCCGAGGCCTGGGTACGGGCCTCCGAATTGATTCAGCAGGCACCGGGAGCCCGTGGCACCGAGCTGCATCGCAAGATTGGTGATCCGAATACTTTGATTGCCATTGCCCACTGGGACAGCAAAGACGACCGGGATGCCATGGAGGCACAGCACGATCCGGAGATCGCGGAGATCATTCGCAGCGCCGCTCCGTTTGTCGAAATCCGGCGGGTGGGTGAGTTCGAAGAACCGGAGTGGGTGGTCTTGCCGCCGAAGCGAACACAAGGCTGAGCTGGACCAAAGCCTGCGCCGTTCAGGCGGGCGACGATGCCGGGGCTGGCGGTTGGGGGAATCCAAACTGCCTGCGTGGCCGGGGGCCGAGAGTGGCGCAGCCGAACCTATCGGCAGGGGAGGGAAATCATGCAGATTCGAACCTTTGGAGAACTGATCGAGTGGACGCGGGATCTCCATCACCAGTTGTCGGAACGGCTTGCCGACAGTTCCCAGCAACACCAGCAGGAGCGTACCAGGGCGCTCCTGCAGTATCTGGCCGACCACGAGGCCATGCTGGATCGGGCAATTGCAGAATTCGAACGGCAGGGCGACCAGAAAGCCATGCAGACCCGGTTCTACGATTACCTGAATCACAATCCGGTTGAGACGCGCCGGCTCAGCGACTTGCCCTACGCCAACATGAGCTTTGACGAAATCTGTCGGGAGCTGTTCGATGTTCACGACCAGATCATGGCTTTGTACAACACGCTGATCGGGAAGGCGGAAATTCCCGAGGTTATATCGATGTTGGAGGACCTGCTGGCCCTGGAAGAGCACGAAGCCATGCGTCTGGCCCTTCAGATCGGTCGCATGTCCGATGTCTGAGGCCTCCCGACCGATAACGAAATAAAACGATTTTTCCGCAGATTTGCGCCCTTTTTTGACTCGCTGTCCGTCAATTAACGCTAAGATGTCTTGCGCGTTACGCAGACTCTCTGTGTTAAAGGACTGGGCGTCGTTTGGCGCCCAATAATCATAAACCTAAGGACGTTAAAGGTTACTTCATGACTAAGAATACGTTATCTCTGGTAGCTGGCGGAGCGGCCGCTGTTTTGCTGACGGGCTGCCAGCTGGCCCCCTCGTCCATGGGCTCCGCCGCCCCCGGTGACACCGTCAAGGAAATCTCACTGGGCGAACGCGTCCGCGGCGAGCTCACTACCCAGAGCGGCCTCAACCGCAAGGATGGCAGCCGTTATCAGACCTTTGCGATGACGTTGTCGGCAGATACGCTGCTGGAGATTGACCTGGAAGGCAGTCTTGATGGCGTATTGACCCTCTATAATGAGCAGGACGAACTGCTCGCCGTGGCCTCGCCCCTGCGCTACAAAGTGACCGAGCCCGGAGACTACAAGGTGGTGGTCAGTGGCATTGACGAGAGCAGTTACGGCCCCTTCAACGTGGTGTCCCGGACCATCGATCTCGAACTGGTCAGTTCCCTGACGGCGCCGGGTTCGGCCTCTGGCTGGCTGCAGGGTGAACCGGTGGAGTTCACCGTGACCATTCCGGAATCCGGTGCCTACCAGATCGACATGCGTTCTGACGATTTTGACGCGTTGATGGTCATGACCGGCCCGAACGGCTACGAGGTTGAAAATGACGACGGTGGTGAGGAGTACAACGCCCGCATCGGCGACATCCTCAACGCCGGCGAATACCGAATCCAGGCGGGCTCCTACGAGCAGAACGCGGGTCTGTTCACCATTGAAGTCTCCTCCCTGAATGTCGATATCGACGAGGAGCGGGAGATTTCCGCCCCTGCCGACATTGCCGGCTGGATGCGCAACGGCCCGGATGTGTACACCCTGACGATCGAACAGGAAGGTGTGTACCAGATCGACATGCGTTCCGACGGTCTTGACCCGATGCTGACGCTGGAAGGGCCGGCAGGCTATGTGGCCGAGGATGACGACGGCGGTGACAACTACAATGCCCGTCTCACCGAGCGTCTGGCACCGGGGGTCTATACCCTGACTGCACGCTGCTACGAAGAAAACCGCGGACTGTACAGCCTGACTGTGGCACCGCTATAAGCCAACCTGTCGCTTGACAGGCTCTGAAGGGCAGGCTGGCCGCACGTCGCCTGCCCTTTCCGATTAGTGGGCTTGTGAATGCATCAGCGAACCACAAACATGGACACATCGCTATGGCGCAGGATTTTGGCGCCATTGGATCGCAGGATATGAAGCTTGTCCGCGGTCCCCGGTGGATGGGAGGCCATCACCACCAGGTCTGCGCCGGTTTCCTCAATGGCGGTCAGCAGGTCCTCATCGAGTTCCGCCGCAGTATCCGGCGATTCGATCACCTTGTAGTCCGTCTTGATGCCATGCTCCTCCCCCTGTTCCTTCGCGAATACTTTCAGTTTTTCGGTGAGTTCGCGGGTGTTATGGGCAGCCGGTGAGGGTGTGCTGTTGGTCACGGTGACGTAGCACAGGGTGGCATTGTAGTGCCTGGCCATGTCGATGGCGGTATTCAGTGCTTTGAAGAGTTTGTCCAGATGTGCCAGCTCTACCGGCACCAGAATCTTGTGGTACATCTTGAGCCTCCAACTTGAATTGCCCCCCCACTTAGGCCCCTCGAACACAACGAACCAGGAGCCAACTGTGTGGGCGGTTTCCCATTGGGCTATCTCCTATTGAAGTATAGGCAAGCCGTGGACGAGAAGTTCCCCACATCCGGTGGAACTGACCTGAGTCAAGGCGATGGCAGGCTGATACTGCCAAATTGAAATAGTCAGGTTGAATTCAGTTTTGGCTGTTGTGATGACCAATGAATGGGGGCTTCTCCCGAATTGGACGGATCCCGGTAGGGGGAGTCAGCTTTCCAGGTCTATGGAATGAAGTTCAGGTTAATTGGAGGAACGGAGCGATGAATCAATTGGCAAAATCCGTGGTGCTGTTAATAGCCACGGCCATGCCTTGGGTGGCAGGCGCGCATTACGGGCATGAGAACTGGGCAGCTGGCGACATGCCGATGATGAATCCGGACGAAATGAATGAACATATGGAACAGATGAGTCAGCTGATGGGCCAGATTCAGAACGAATCGTCCCCCGAAAAACGGCAGGCACTCATGCAGGAGCATATGAACCTTATGCAGCGTTACATGTATAGGATGCATGGCGCTATGGGGGGGCAGGCATGATGATGGGGCCGGGAATGATGGGCGGGCCCGGTATGATGCAGCGGGGACAGGCCGATCAGGGACCTGGCATGAATAACAATGGGCCTGATGGTCGGCAGCGTTCAACTCCCATGGACCCGGGCCATCGGATGGACCGGCTGGAACAACGCATGAACCAGATGCAACTGATGATGGAGCAGATGCTGAGGCATCAGGAGCGAATGCAGGAAGCCCCCTGAACCCTGGGTGGGGCAGGGCGCTCGGATGGCAGGGGAGCGTGATTCCAAGCGGGGCTTTTTGTTGTCGGGCGAGAAATAGGTTTTACTGATATAAGACGCTCGCACCGTCCAACTTCAGGAGACCTGCGCATGTCACGCTTTGCTGATGAACTCCAGCCCCCCAAGGTGCTGATGTTCGACTGGCACGGCACCCTGGTGGATACCAGTGATGCCATGTTCAGCGCCATGGAGGAGATGCTCCCGCAACTGGAAGAGTTGGGGCTGGTGGAGCGGTTGTTGCCGGAAGAAAAGTGCATGACGGCGGACGACGCCCGCCTCGTCCGCTATATTCGTGTCTATCGCAAGCTGCACCCCCGCATCCTGGCCGAGCGCCGGGTATCCCGTACCGATATCTTCAACGCCATTTTCGGGGACGACCGGGATGCACGGTTGATTGCCCACGAAGCCTACAACCACTGCTACCGCAAATATTTTGGCCAGGTTAAGCCGTTCCAGCAGGGCGTCTATGAGTACCTCATGGCCTGCAAGCGGTTGGGCATCAGACTGGCCGTGTCGACCAACCGGAACCGGGAGTTCCTGGACACGGAAATTCAGACGGTGGATGGCGGTCGCTGGCGCGACCTGTTTGACGTCACCGTCTGCGCCGACGATGTGGTGCACTACAAGCCTGACCCGGAAGTCATGCTCAAGGCCCTCGAGAAACTGCGGCTACCGGCGGACGAAACCGCCTGGTACGTGGGCGACAGTTATGTTGACATGATCACCGCGGCCCGGGCCGGCATTATCCGAATCTTCTACAACGGCGCCTGCTGGGAACAGGACCGGGTTGAGAGCTGGTTCAGTTTCCGGGATAAGCCCCATGCCATCCTGGACAGCTTCGAAGACCTGATGACCCAGCTCGGGGACACCGCTCACAGCGACCAGCCAGCCTTTCGGGCAAGGGTGGATGCGGTGCGTCCGCCGGCCTACCCGCCCCCGACGCCACCAGCGCCCCGGATTGAGGCGGACTGGCACCCGGCCGTGGCCAAACTGATTCGGCCCTCGGTGATCCTGTTCGACTGGCACGCGACCCTGGTGGACACCCTGGATGCCATGTACCACGCGGTGGATGACATGCTGCCGGAGTTCCACGAGCTGGACCTGATGGACCGGATGGTCATGCCGGAAGACAGCAAAACGCCGGAGGACGCCCGGCTGGTGGCCTATGTCCGTGAGTTTGCGGCGCTCCACCCAAAGGTCAAGGCCGACCGCAAGATCTCCCGTACCGATATTTTCGAGGTGCTGTTCGGCGAGGATCAGGAGGCCAAGCAGATTGCCCACCAGGCATTCAATCGCCACTACCGCACTCACTTCGGCACGGTGAAGCCCTTCGAACCGAAGGTGCGGGAGATGCTGGCGGCCCTTCGTCGTCACGATATCCAGGTGGGCCTGATCACCAACCGGGACCGGGAGTTCTTCGAGCAGGAACTGGCGGCGGTGGAGGGAACCGGATGGGCCCATCTGTTCGATACCCACGTCTGTGGCGACGATACCCCGTTGCGCAAACCCCACCCGGATCAGTTACTGCGGGCGGCGGCGAACCTGGGGTACCCGCCCGACCCCAGTGTCTGGTACGTGGGTGACAGCACCACGGACATCATTGCCGCCAAGCGCGCCTGCATGACCGCGGTCTTCTTCAACGGTGCGCAATGGGATTTGCCCTGGCTGAACAAGATCTTTCCCGGCACCCACAAGCACCCGGACAAGCCCGATGTGGTGGTCAACGACTTCTCCGAGCTCTGGGCCCTGGTGCTGGCCTGTGAGATTGGCCCGGCCGGTTGAACTTTTGACCGGGTTCCGATTCACACCCCTGTAGTGGCCAATGCCAGGCACGGGGCCTGCCTGTGTCTCAATGGGGGCGTCGTGATGACACGTTCAGCAGCAAACAGGGCCTTGCGTGCGGTTGGGCTGGTGGTCCTGGTCCTGATGGTCGGATCGGCCGGGGCGGCCTTTCGCTGCGGTAACTCGCTGGTGGATATCGGCGACTGGCCGGTGGAAGTGGTGGAGCGTTGCGGCGAGCCCGATTATGTCGCTGTCTATCCTGCTCAGAGCGTGCCGGGACTGGGCATTACCGAAACCATCGAGCACTGGTACTACAACCCCGGCCCCCAGGGTCTGATCCGGCGGCTGGAATTCCGCAACGGCGAGCTGCGCCGGGAGCGCTCCCTTGGCTATGGCTTTTACCCCAGCACGGCCCGAGGGTGTAACAGCCGGTTCCTGAGGGAGGGGCTGAGTGAGTTCGAGGTGGTCCGCCGGTGCGGGGAACCGCTGTCCGAACGAATCTACTGGCGGGCGTTTGGCCATTCCCGATATCGCGGCACTGGCTCCAGCGTCACAGTGATTCCGGTGAAGGAGTGGCTGTTCGAGTTTGGCTCCAACGAATTCCGGCGCGTGGTCATTCTGAAAAACGGTCTGGTGACGGAGGTGCGCTCCGACGACAAGCCCCGCTGACCGGCGTATCCCTCCCCGGTTCATCCCTGAACCGGGGGGATCGTTAGGCCACCTTGGAGAACGACAGGCCGTGATCCTGGCCCTTCTTCCAGACGCACACGGCCTCGGTGGGTTCGAAGAAGTCGCTGGCAATCTGCACGGTCGCCCCTTCCTCGATGGGCTGGTTGGTCTGGATGTGGGCGCCGCCCTGACGGCTGAAATCCAGCAGGCGACAGGACAATGGCTGGGCATCCTTGGCCAGCGCCAGCTCGGCCTCGCCATGGGTGACGGTGTGCCGCTCGGTGGCGCGCCGCTCCTGCATACCCGCAGTGTGCGGGAAATCCGGGTTCTGTGGCGTATACAGGCCGCTCTTGATGCTCTCGGTCACCGACTCGTGAATGCTGATATTGAGGGGCGGATCGTCCGGGTTACCAAATACCTGCCGCATGCCCCGTTCGACCCGCAGCAGCTCAAGTGCACGATAGCCCGTATTGAAGGAATCGTGGGCGGTCATCCGGGGGTTGGGGTGGGTGAGCTGCTCCAGGTAGTGGCTGTCCATATCCAACCCCAGGTGCTGCGCCTTGTCGGTCATCCAGCGCAGGGCGATGTCGGACAGACCGGTTTCCTTGTAGCCCCCCCCGATGTCGGAATGAACGCCGCGGAACCAGCACTGCTCCACGGTCTGGCCGGGTTCGACGTGACCGGTCCAGAGGTCCGGGAGGAAGGGGCCCCGTTGTTCATCCAGCGCCAGGGCCTGGTAGGCGTGCTCGATGATCGGACTCAGGTGGGTGTTGAAGAAACCGATCCAGTACCGGGTCAGCTTGCCAAGCAGCGGGGTGGGCGCCCCGAGGGCACCGACGGTATCCCAGACCCCGACCATTTTGATCTGGGGCCTGATGTTCTCATCGTAGCTGGCATTGGGCCGCTTTTCCGGCTCGGTACGGTAGTAGTGCCAGGCCTTGGGCAGCTCTTCCAGCTCACTCTTTTCCATCAGCCCGACGGCATAGACAAAGCCGGCAAAGGCGCGGGCGGTGTAGGCTCCCCGACTGAAGCCGAAGGCATAGATCTCGTCTCCCGCCTGGTAGTTGTGTACCAGAAAGCGGTAACAGTCGAGTACGTTCTTGGCCACACCCTTACCGAAAGCGCCGCCCAGCAGACGGTCGGTACGGCTGCCGGTGCCGACGCCCTGATCGTAGAACACGACCTGTTGGGTACCGTCGGAAGCGGTTGGTGTGATGCTGCGAACCACCTTGACGACATTGGTCGGGTCAATGTCCGGTTGGTTCCAGGTACCGTCACAGCATATGACGATGCGTTTGCTGGTCTGCATGGTACAGCCTCCTGTTGCGCCGAAGAGCGCATTACCAAGAAGGCATATCGCGAGGCGATAACAACGCCGCTGTATGTTCACTGGGATCTGCGGATGAGACCCCGGAAGTCACTCCCGGACAGGTGGTTCGGGGTTGGTTAAATTATAGCCGATTTGGCGCGATTGCGGATTGTCTCGTCGGGTTGATGTTGATCAAGTGGCGGCCTATCTGTACCCGATAAAATGGGGCCCTTTTCGAGTCGGTAAAAAAAGGGGCGGATTATGGCGCAGGCAGCAACAGCGTTGACGGCGAAGACGGGTCGCCAGGGGCCGCTCTGGGACAGTACGTTGATCCGCCGTTACGACCTGAGTGGTCCCCGGTACACCTCCTACCCCACGGCGGTTGAGTTCTCATCGACGTTCGGCGCCGATGACACGGCCGAGGCGGCCCTGCGGAGCCAGGAGCGCGGGGGGCCGCTGTCCCTGTACACCCACCTGCCGTTCTGCGCCCACCTTTGTTACTACTGCGCCTGCAACAAGGTCATCACCAAGAAATACGACAAGGCCATGCCGTATGTTGAGCGACTGCTGAAGGACGCGGCCATGCAGGCGCGCCTGTTCGGCGGAAATCGCCCGGTGCGCCAGCTCCACTGGGGCGGGGGCACACCGACCTTCCTGCCGCCGGATGCCATGCGCCAACTGATGGACGGTTACGGCGAGCTGTTCAACCTGCAGGACGATGACGCGCGGGACTACAGCGTCGAGATCGATCCCCGGGAAGTGGACGATCGCACCCTGGTCACCCTGTGGGAACTGGGCTTCAACCGCCTCAGCCTGGGGGTGCAGGATGTCGATCCCAAGGTCCAGAAGGCGGTCAACCGGATTCAGCCGCTGCGGCTGACCGAGGAAGTGCTGTGCGAGTCCCGCAAGCTCGGCTTCCGCTCCATCAACCTGGACCTGATCTATGGGCTGCCCTATCAGACCCCGGACAGCTTTGCGGAAACCCTGGACCGGGTGCTCGAGCTGTCGCCGGACCGGCTGTCCATTTTCAGCTACGCCCACCTGCCGGACCGCTTCTATCCGCAGTCCCGGATTCAGTCTGATACCCTGCCGACGGCGCAGGAGAAACTGACCATCCTCCACAACACCATCAACCGGCTGTTGGCGGCGGGGTACGAATACATCGGCATGGACCACTTTGCCAAGCCGGGTGACAGCCTCGCCGTTGCCCAGCGGGAAGGACGGCTGCACCGGAACTTTCAGGGCTACACCACCCACGACGACTGTGAGCTGGTGTCCCTCGGGGTCTCGGCCATCGGCCAGACCGAGGACGCCTACTTCCAGAGCACCCACGAGCTAACGGCCTGGGAGGCGGCCATCGATGCCGGCGAACTGGCCATCACCCGGGGCGTGGCTCTGAGCCGGGATGACCGGATCCGCCGTTGGGCCATCGGTCAGTTGATTTGCCAGTTCCGCCTGGACCGGGCCCGATTCCAGGCTACCTGGGGCGAGACACTGGACCGCTACTTCCACGATGAGCTGTGTCGGCTCAAGCCCATGGTGGCCGACGGCCTGATCGGCGACGACGGTGATGGTCTGCAGGTGCTGCCTGCTGGCCGACTGCTGATCCGGGCCATCTGCCAGGTGTTCGATGCCTACCGCAAGGCCGACGCCAGTCAGCGGTTCTCCCGCATAATCTAACCCTCCGTTCGCGTTGCAAACCGGGATGCGCTGATAATCGTCAAGGCTCCGTGCTTGTCCACGGGATATGGTACGGACCTATTCCATCTGGAGAGCTTTGCCATGGAGCTTGTGTGTCCCGCTGGCAGTTTGCCCGCTTTGAGGCAGGCGGTCGATCAGGGGGCCAATGCGGTCTATTTCGGCTTTCGCGACAGCACCAATGCCCGTCAGTTCGCCGGTCTGAACTTCAATGACCAGCGGGCGGCTGAGGGCATTGCCTATGCCCATGCCCATGGTTGTCGGGTGTTCTGTGCGATCAATACCTATCCCCAGCCGGCGGGGTGGACCAAGTGGACCGCCGCGGTGGACCGGGCCGCAGCCTTGGGGGTGGACGCCCTGATCCTGGCGGACATGGGGCTGCTGGATTACGCCGCCAACCGCTATCCCGACCTGTCCCGCCACCTGTCGGTGCAGGGCTCCGCCACCAGCTACGAGGCCCTGCGGTTTTACCACGAGACGTTCGCCATCCGGCGCGCGGTGTTGCCCAGGGTGCTGTCAGTGGATCAGGTGCGGGCGGTGGCCGGGCACAGCCCGGTGGAGCTGGAAGTGTTCGGCTTCGGCAGCCTCTGCATCATGGCGGAAGGCCGCTGTTACCTGTCGTCCTACCTTACCGACGAATCCCCCAATACCCGTGGCGCCTGCTCGCCCGCCAAGGACGTGCGCTGGCGGGAAACCGGGACCGAACTGGAATCACGGCTGAACGACGTCCTGATCGACCGTTACACCGCCGGCGAGCCGGCGGGTTATCCAACCCTGTGCAAGGGACGGTTCGACGTGGAGGGGCAGGTGTACCACGCCATCGAGGAGCCGGTGAGCCTGAACACCCTGGAACTGTTGCCGGAACTGCAAGCGCTGGGGATCCGGGCGGTGAAGATCGAGGGGCGCCAGCGCAGTCCGGCCTACATCGCCCAGGTGGTGCGAACCTGGCGGCAGGCCTTGGAAGCACTGAAGCAACGTGGAAGCGACTTTACCGTCTCTAAAGAGTGGCAGGACAGCCTGGCAGGCGTCTCCGAAGGCGGAATGACCACTCTCGGGGCCTACCACCGGCAATGGAAATGAAGGAGCATACGATGCTGAAACTGAGTCTGGGACCGATTCTCTGGTTCTGGTCAAAGTCGTCGGTGTACCAGTTTTACAGCCATGTGGCCGAGTGGCCGGTGGACCGGGTCTTCCTGGGGGAGACGGTCTGCGCCCGTCGTCGCGAGCTGAAACCGGAGGACTGGCTGGCCCTGGCCCGGGACCTGAAGGCCTGTGGCAAGGAGGTGGTGCTCTCAACGCAGACCCTGATCGAATCGGAAGCGGACTTGCGTCGACTCCGCCGGGTCTGTGAACAGCACGAATTCCTGGTGGAAGCCAACGACCAGAGCGCCCTGTATCTGTTATCCCGCGAACAGCTGCCGTTTGTCACCGGTCCGGCGGTGAACGTTTACAACACCGGGACCCTCCGCCTGCTGGCGGACAAGGGCCTGCGGGGCTGGTCTCTGCCGGTGGAGCTGTCCCGGGAGGCCCTGGCGGATATGTTGGTGGAGCTGCGTCAGCAGGACCTGGATCTCCCGGTGGAGGTGTTTGGCTGGGGCTTCCTACCGCTGGCCTGGTCGTCTCGCTGCTTCATTGCCCGGCACTACAACCTGCCTAAGGATCGGTGCGATTTTCGCTGCCTGCAGCATCCCGATGGCCTTGAGCTCCGTTCCCGGGAATCCCGCGAGCTGTTCCGGCTCAATGGCATCGCCACGATGTCTGGCGCCCGCTACGACCTGATGCGTCAGCTGCCGGAGATGGCCGATATGGGCGTCAGTACGGTCCGCCTGAGCCCGGAATGGCAGGGCATGGCCCAGGTGGTGGCGCGTTTTGATGCCGCCAGGCGGGGCCAGTGGACGGAAGGTGATCCCCTACAACTGATCGAAGCCCCGCCCTGCAATGGCTACTGGTACGGACGGCCCGGCATGGAGCGGGTTTAGGGCCGGAACGGGCTGGGCGACCAGTCCAGGCTGTCCAGCAGGTTCTTGATGGCCAGGCCAAGCTCGGTCTCCCCCTCGATGACCAGGCGGCGCTGGAAAAACAGCTGGTCCGGGTCCACCGAGCGCTCTGCCAAAGCCTTGAAGGCCGCCAGCGAGCCACGGATGGTCGCCTCCCCGGGGCCCTCCACCAGCCGCAGCCGCCCGCACCAGAACCCCAGGGTAAGCCCGCCTGCACCGCCATCCAGTTCCAGGCGCAGGCGGCGGCCTTCGAACTCATCGAACTCCCCCAGGGTCATGGCCTCGGCGAACAGCCGGTTGAGCGGCACCTCCACCAGCAGCTGCCGGCAGGGGAAGGGCAGTGCCCGGTCAATGGCAGTCAGCAGCGGGGTGGGGGAAGGCCGGTAATCCCGGGCCACCGTCAGGGCCTGGGTCAACAGTTCCGGTGGTGACCACCGGGGCAGCGAGGGCAGTCGGGGAAATCGGGTAGGGGCGGCTGGGGTCATGGCGTGCTCCGCTGGCAGGGAATGGTCCCGCCAGCATAGGGCAAAGCATTCGCCAGCGAATTGATATTACTCAGCCTTTATGGAGGCCTTCCTCGACGGCCCAGACCGCCACTTCCACCCGGGAGCGAAGGTTCAGTTTCTTCAGCAGGTGCTTGACGTGAACCTTCACCGTGCCGTCGCTGATATCGAGCTTGCGCCCGATCATCTTGTTGGAAAGCCCCTCGGCGATCAGCTTGAGAATGTCTTTCTCCCTGGGCGTGAGGCTGTCGTAGCTGGCGCCGGTGGCTTCGGGTTTCTGGGAGCGCAGGGCTTCGGCCAGCAGCGTGGTGAGCCGGTCGCTGATGACCATCCGGCCCACGGCCGCCTGACGCAGTTGGGGGACCAGGTCCTCCGGCTCCATGTCCTTGAGCAGATAGCCATCGGCGCCGGCCCTCAGGGCGGCGACTACATCGTCCTCATGGTCGGAGACCGTGAAGATGACGATGCGGGAGCCGACGTTCTCCGCCCGCAGCCGTTTCAGGGTCTCGATGCCGTTGATCTCCGGCATGTTCAGGTCCAGCAGGATCAGGTCCGGCTCGCTGTCCAGTGCCAGGGTGATGCCGTCGTGGGCGTTACTGGCCTCGCCAATCACCTCCATGTCCTCTTCCATTTCCACCAGTTGTTTGATGCCCTGTCGCAGCAGGGGATGGTCATCAATCAGTAGTACGCTGGCTGGGGCGTCCGTTTCTGACATGTTCTGCCTCTCGTCTGTGTTTATTGGTTTGCAGCACTCTGGGTGGGGATAAGGTGCCTGCTTTTGGGCACGAATGACAGCTTCACTTCCACTCCTCCTGATGCCCGGTTACCGACGGTCAACTTGCCGCCGAGGGTCCGGGCCCGATCTTGCATGATGACCAGGCCATAATGCTGGGCCGGCTGGTCCCCGCCGGGCAGGCCCACACCGTTATCGCTAATGGTGACCTTGACCTGGGGCGATTTGAAACTCACCGAGGTGGTCACCTCGGTGGCATTGGCATGCTTGACGGTATTGGCCAGGGCCTCCCGCACCACCTGCAACACATGGATCTCCTCGTTGGCCGAAAGCGCCTGCGGCGGCAGGTGGTAATCCAGCGTGATGGGCTGCGCCAGGCGTTCGCTGAATTCGTTGATGGTTTCCCGCAGCGCGGTGCCCAAATCCGGAGTATCCAGTTTCAGGCGGAAGGTGGTCAGCAGTTCCCGCAGCTGGCGATAGGCGCTGTTGAGGCCGGTGCTCAGCTCGTTGAGGATGTCCTGGTGCAGGGGTTCATTGTCCTGGATCAGCTCCACCCGGCGCAGCCGCGCTACCTGCATTTTCAGGTAGGACAGGGATTGAGCCAGGGAATCGTGGAGCTCCCGGGCAATCACCGCCCGCTCTTCGGCCAGGGTGAGCTGCTGCTGCTCGGTGATCTGGTTCTGCAGGAAGATGGCGGTGGCCAGCTGGTCGCACAGGGTCTCCAGCAGGCGACGGGAGGTAGAGGGCAGGCCCTGGTCCTTGCGATACCAGACCTCCAGGGTGCCCAGCAGATTGTTGGCGGTCTGGATGGGCAGCAGCAGGCGACCACCGTCCTGGCTGGAAGGCATGCCGTCATAGGCAGCGGGGGTGACCAGGCAGGCATTGCAGTGATGGTCCTTGCAGTAATAGGGGCGCTCGGTGGTGGCTGTGGTGACGGCCTCCACCATCTCAGGCGCATAGCGATCGTGCAGGAACAGACGGATCGGGCCGATGCACAACAACTCCTCCAGGCTCTGCAGCAGGGGAATGGCACCGCCACACAGGTCATTGCTGGCATACAGCGAGCGGCTGGCCTTGTGCAGCAGTTCCAGGGCAGCATGGCTCTTTTCCAGCTCACGGGTTTTCTCGCTGGCTTCTGACTCCAGATGGCTGTAACTCTCCGCCAGGGCGCTGGTCATCTGGTCAAAGGCGCGGCCCAGTTGGCTGAGTTCGTCGCGGCCTTCCAGGTGGGCACGCTGGCTGAAGTCCTGACGGCCCACCGCGTAGGCCACATCCAGCAGGCGACCGAGTGGCTTCACCACCCGGTTCTTGATATCGAACATCATCAGGAAAATCACCAGGGCAGCGAAGATCAGGCTGATGGTCTGCACCAGGTTCATCAATTTGACACGGGCCTCGGTGCGCTGTTCCAGCAGGGACACCAGACCGTCAATGTGTTCCACCAGCCGGTTGATCTGGGGACGCAGCTGGCTGACAGACTGGCTGGACGTCTCTGCCAGCAGGGTGGGGCGGACCTCCTGCTGCCAGACTGACATGATGCGCTGGTGCTGAACCACCAACGGATGATCGGTGGATTCGGGCAGGGCCCTGACCAGACCCGGGTGGTTGAGACGCTGGGTAAAGGACTCGATACGTTCATGGCGGAAGGCCGGGCTCAAGCTGTCGGGCTGGCCGGAGACCTGAATCCAGTCGCCAAGCAGCCTGTAACTCTGCATCCGCAGTGAACCGGAAAGGTTGATGGCGGTGGCGCTGCCCTGGATGCTGGCAGAGATTGTCAGGGAAAGGGCGATATTGATCAGCGCCACAATGCAGATCGCGGCCACGACAGCCCCTACCCGGTGTACCAGAGAATTGCCCAACATAGCTGCCCGTTGTTCACGCCTTTGTGACTGGTCCGTTGGAAAGCATAGCATTTCAGGCCCTTGCCTTTGATCGCCTATGGTACGGGGATGTGGTAGCCGCCAGGATACCTCTTTGGGGGTAGACGATTACCCCCGGCGGGGATCCCTCCAATAACCTTTTGCCGCCAGGAGGCCGGGGCGGTCACACTGATGGGGCATTTCCCCTCCTGGAGACCGGCGCCATGTCCGACCGTACCGCACCGGTATCGGTGGATCATACATCGCTGATCATCGTCCTGCCGCTCACGCTGGCTGCCTTCTTCACGGCATTCGCGTGCTGGACGCTGTTTGCGGTTGTGGGCGTGGAACTCAAGAACACCTACTGGTTCAGTGATACCCAGTTCGCCCTGCTGCTCTCGGTCCCCTTCCTCACCGGCGGACTGCTGGCCCCACCCCTGGGGATGTTGACCCAGCGTTGGGGCGGGCGACGGGTGATCCTGGTTTGCCTGCCGGCATTGGGGCTGGCCTTGCTGTTGTTGATGTGGGTCGACAGCTATGCAGGCTTCCTGCTTGCCGGAGCCGGGTTGGGCACGGCGGGTGGTCTGTTCAGTGCGGGTCTGCACTATCTGGTGACCTATATGCCCCCATCCCGTGCCGGCATGGTGCTGGGCATGTTCGGTATCGGCACCGGCGGAGCCGGGTTTTCCTATCTGGTGGTACCGGTGGTGCAGACCGCCTACAGTTGGGAACTGGCTCCGCTGGCCTATCTTTCCGTCATCCTGCTGGTCTGGCTGTTGCTGTTGATCCTGACCGACCCGGAGCCGTCGCCGCGGCAGCGGTCAGAGACTTCCTGGCTGAGGGCGGTCAAATCCCTGGTCTCGCCATCCGTCTGGCCGTTCTGCCTGTACTTCAGCTTCCTGTTTGGTGGCTCGATCGCATTGATCCTGTGGTTGCCGGACTACCTGTCCTCGGTCTACCAGCTGTCGCTGGCAGAAGGGGCCCGTTGGTCGCTGCTGTGTGCGTTACCCATGCTGGCCTGTCAGGTACCCGGAGGCCTGGTGTCCGATCGCTACGGTGCGGTGATGGTGCTGCGGTTGGCCCTGCTGGGTGGCCTTGGAACCTTGTTCCTGCTGTCCTACCCGGATACCGACCTGATCATCCATGGCATACGACAGCCCATTCACTGGCACATTGGCGTGTCCCTGCCGTGGTTGCTGTTGTTGCTGAGTGGACTCAGCGCCTTAATGGGCAGCGGCATGGGCGCACTGCTGCGGCTGTTGTTCGACGAGTACCCGCAGCAGGTGGGCACCGTCGGTGGCCTGATGCTCGCGTGCGCCTGCGCTAGCGCCTTCCTGCTGCCGCTGCTGTTCGGTCTGGCGAACGACTTTCTCAGTGTGCGCAGTTCAGTCTTCATGCTGCTGTTCCTGTTGTGCCTGGTGGCCTGGCTGACCCTGGAGTGCAGTCGTCATCCCACCGCGGACCGGAAGGCCCCGCTGCCCTGACAGCGTTACCCCCGGTCTACCCCCAACGGGATAGAACCCGGTTATCTCGGGGTAACCACGCAGATTTCCAGCCTTTGCTCTCGCACAATGACTCTCAAATGGCGCTGACCCCGGTAGGGGGCATTCGTGTCTGCCGACTGACCCACCGTGTCTGGAGAGAGACCATGAGTCACTTGATCGATAAGCTGAACTATTTCAGGAAGAAACGGGAACCGTTTGCCAATGGCCACGGCGAAACCCACGACGTCAACCGGGACTGGGAGGACGGCTACCGCAAGCGCTGGCAGCACGACAAGATCGTCCGCTCCACCCACGGTGTGAACTGCACCGGCTCCTGCAGCTGGAAGATCTACGTCAAGAACGGCCTGGTGACCTGGGAAACCCAGCAAACGGATTACCCCCGCACCCGTCCGGACCTGCCCAACCACGAGCCCCGCGGCTGCCCCCGGGGCGCCAGTTACTCCTGGTACATGTACAGCGCCAACCGGCTGAAATACCCCTTGGCCCGCAAGCACCTGCTGAAACTGTGGCGCGCGGCCAAAGCCCAGCACCCGGACCCGGTACAGGCCTGGGCGTCGATCGTTGAGGACCCCAAGAAGAGCGCCGAGTACAAGACCCGCCGGGGCATGGGCGGCTTTGTCCGCTCCAGTTGGGACGAGCTCAACGAACTGATTGGTGCCGCCAACGTCTACACCGCCAAGAAGTACGGCCCGGACCGGGTCATCGGCTTCTCGCCGATCCCGGCCATGTCGATGGTGTCCTACGCCGCCGGCAGCCGTTACCTGTCGATGATCGGCGGTGTCTGCATGAGCTTCTACGACTGGTACTGCGACCTGCCGCCGGCCTCACCGCAGACCTGGGGCGAGCAGACCGACGTGCCGGAATCCGCCGACTGGTACAACTCCGGCTACATCATCGCCTGGGGTTCCAACGTGCCCCAGACCCGCACGCCGGACGCCCACTTCTTCACCGAGGTGCGTTACAAGGGCACCAAGACCGTGGCGATCACCCCGGACTACGCCGAGGTCTCCAAGCTCTCCGACGAATGGCTCAACCCCAAACAGGGCACCGACGCCGCCCTGGGCATGGCCATGGGCCACGTGATTCTGAAAGAGTTCCACATCGACAAGCCGAGCCCGTACTTCACCGACTACGTCCGACGCTACACCGACATGCCGTACCTGGTGATGCTGGACAAGGGCGACGACGGCCGCTACGTGCCGGGCCGCTTCCTGCGGGCCAGTGACCTGGTGGATGGCTTGGGTGAGGAAAACAACCCCGAGTGGAAAACCATTGCCATCGATGAGGACGGCGACGAGCTGACCGCTCCTAACGGTTCCATCGGTTACCGCTGGGGCGAGAAGGGCAAGTGGAACCTCAAGCAGGAACAGGGCAGGGACCAGAAAACCATTCAACTGCGGTTGTCCCTGGTGGAGAACCACGACGAGGTGGTGGATGTTGCCTTCCCGTACTTCGGCGGCATTGAGCACGAGCATTTCAACCACGTGGCAATCAGCGACACCCTGACCCACAAGCTGGGCAGCCGCAAGGTGACCCTGGCCAATGGCGAAGAGGCCCACGTGGCCACCGTGTTCGACCTTATGGTGGCCAACTACGGCATCAACCGCGGCCTGGGCGACGACGATGGCGCCACCGCCTACGATCAGGTCAAGCCCTATACCCCGGCCTGGCAGGAGCAGATCACCGGTGTACCGGCCGAGAAAGTCATCCGCATTGCCCGTGAGTTCGCCGACAACGCCGACAAGACCAAGGGCAAGTCCATGGTCATCGTCGGTGCCGGCATGAACCACTGGTACCACATGGACATGAACTACCGTGGCCTGATCAACATGCTGATTCTCTGCGGCTGCATCGGCCAGAGTGGCGGAGGCTGGTCCCACTACGTCGGCCAGGAGAAACTGCGCCCGCAGACCGGCTGGCAGCCGCTGGCGTTCGCCCTCGACTGGCAGCGCCCGCCCCGGCACATGAACTCCACCTCGTTCTTCTACGCCCACTCCGGCCAGTGGCGCTACGAGAAGGTGGGTGTGGACGAGATCCTGTCGCCGCTGGCGGACAAGGCCAAATTCTCCGGCAGCCTGATCGACTACAACGTCCGCGCCGAGCGCATGGGCTGGCTGCCGTCGGCGCCCCAGCTCAACCGCAACCCGCTGACCCTCGCTGCCGAGGCGGAGAAGGCTGGCATGGTAGTGGCGGACTACGTTGCCCAGTCCCTCAAGGACGGCAGCCTGGCCTTCGCCAGCGAAGACCCGGACGCGGAGCAGAACCACCCCCGCAACCTGTTCGTCTGGCGTTCCAACCTGCTGGGCTCCTCCGGCAAGGGCCACGAGTACATGCTCAAGTACCTGCTGGGCACCACCAACGGCCTGCAAGGCAAGGACCTGGGCCAGGAAGGGGGAGCCAAACCCCGGGAGGTCAAATGGCGCGACGAGGCCAAGCAGGGCAAGCTCGATCTGCTGGTAACCCTGGACTTCCGCATGTCCACCACCTGCCTGTATTCCGACATCGTGCTGCCGACGGCCACCTGGTACGAGAAGAACGACCTCAACACCTCGGACATGCACCCGTTCATCCACCCGCTGACCGCGGCCACCGATCCGGCCTGGGAAGCCCGCAGTGACTGGGAGATTTACAAGGGCATCGCCAAGGCGTTCTCCAGGGCCGCCGAAGGCCATCTGGGCGTGGAGAAGGACGTGGTCACCCTGCCGCTGCTGCACGATGCGCCAGCGGAGCTGGGCCAGCCGTTCGACGTCAAGGACTGGAAGAAGGGCGAGTGCGAGCTGATTCCCGGTAAGACCGCGCCCAACTTCATCACCGTGGAACGGGACTACCCCAACGTCTACGCCCGCTTCACGTCTCTCGGTCCGCTGATGGAAAAGCTGGGCAATGGCGGCAAGGGCATCAACTGGAACACCCAGAAGGAAGTGGACTTCCTGCGGGAACTCAATCATCGCCACAGCGAAGGGGCTAACGCCGGCCTGGCGAAGATCGAAACAGCCATCGACGCCGCCGAGGTGATCCTGTCGCTGGCGCCGGAAACCAACGGCCAGGTGGCGGTAAAAGCCTGGAAGGCGCTGTCGGAGATGACCGGGCTCGACCACAGCCACCTGGCCACCAACAAGGAAGAGGAGAAGATCCGCTTCCGCGACATTGTGGCCCAGCCCCGCAAGATCATCTCCAGCCCCACCTGGTCCGGCCTGGAAGACGAGCATGTGTCCTACAACGCCGGTTACACCAACGTCCACGAGCTGATCCCCTGGCGCACCCTCACCGGCCGTCAGCAGTTCTACCAGGACCATGAGTGGATGCGTGCCTTCGGCGAGAGCCTGCTGGTGTACCGCCCGCCCATCAACACCAAGGCGGCGGCACCGATGATCGGCAAGAAATCCAACGGCAACCCGGAGAAGGCGCTGAACTGGATCACCCCGCACCAGAAGTGGGGCATCCACAGCACCTACAGCGACAACCTGCTGATGCTGACCCTGTCCCGCGGTGGGCCCATCGTCTGGCTCAGTGAGGACGACGCCAGGGACCTTGGCGTCGAGGACAACGACTGGATCGAGCTGTTCAACAGCAACGGTGCTATTGCCGCCCGCGCGGTGGTCAGCCAGCGGGTGATGCCGGGCATGGCGATGATGTACCACGCGCAGGAGCGCATCGTGAACGTACCGGGCTCGGAAGTGACCGGTACCCGGGGCGGTATCCACAACTCGGTCACCCGGGTGTGCCCGAAGCCGACCCACATGATCGGCGGCTACGCCCAGTATTCCTACGGCTTCAACTACTACGGCACGGTCGGTTCCAACCGCGACGAATTCGTGGTGGTGCGCAAGATGCACCGGGTGGACTGGCTCGATGGCGAAGGCAATGACGATGTACAGGAGGCAGTGAAATGAAGATCCGTTCCCAAGTCGGCATGGTGCTGAACCTGGACAAGTGCATCGGTTGCCACACCTGTTCGGTCACCTGCAAGAACGTCTGGACCAGCCGCGAAGGCATGGAGTATGCCTGGTTCAACAACGTCGAGACCAAGCCGGGCGTCGGCTATCCCAGGGAGTGGGAGAATCAGGACAAGTGGAAGGGCGGCTGGCTGCGGGACAGCAATGGCCGCATCCGCCCCCGTATCGGCGGCAAGTTCCGGGTGCTGGCGAACATCTTCGCCAACCCGGACCTGCCCCAGATCGACGACTACTACGAGCCGTTCGACTTCGACTACCAGCACCTGCACAGCGCGCCGGACGGCAAGCATCAACCGGTGGCCCGGCCCCGGTCGCTGATCTCCGGTGAGCGCATGAAGAAAATCGAATGGGGCCCCAACTGGGAGGAAATCCTCGGCACCGAATTCGCCAAGCGCCGCAAGGACAAGAACTTCGACCAGGTCCAGGCGGACATCTACGGCCAGTTCGAGAACACCTTCATGATGTACCTGCCGCGGCTGTGCGAGCACTGCCTCAACCCGGCCTGTGTCGCCAGCTGCCCCAGTGGCGCCATCTACAAGCGGGAAGAGGATGGCATCGTGCTGATTGACCAGGACAAGTGCCGAGGCTGGCGGATGTGTGTCTCCGGCTGCCCGTACAAGAAGATCTACTTCAACTGGAAGACCGGCAAGTCCGAGAAGTGCATCTTCTGTTACCCAAGGATCGAGGCGGGCATGCCTACGGTCTGCTCCGAGACCTGTGTCGGCCGCATCCGCTACCTGGGTGTACTGCTCTACGACGCCGACCGCATCGAGGAAGTGGCCAGCGCCCCGGGTGAGCAGGATCTGTACGAGAAGCAACTGGAAATCTTCCTGGATCCGTTCGATCCCAAGGTGATCGAGCAGGCGAAGAAGGACGGCGTGCCCGAGAACGTGATCCAGGCTGCCCAGCAGAGCCCGGTTTACAAAATGGCGGTGGATTGGAAGCTGGCCCTGCCGTTGCACCCGGAATACCGCACCCTGCCCATGGTCTGGTACGTGCCACCGCTGTCGCCGATCCAGTCCGCCGCCGAGGCGGGCAAGGTGGAGTTCGACGGCGTGCTGCCGAAGATCGAAAGCCTGCGGATTCCAGTCAAGTACCTGGCCAACCTGCTCACCGCCGGCGACGAGAAGCCCATCGTCACCGCCCTCAAACGCATCCTCGCCATGCGCCTGTACAAGCGGGCCGAGACCGTGGAAGGCCGGGAGGACCTGCGGGCGCTGGAAGAGGCGGGCCTGAGCAAGACCCAGGCGGACGAGATGTACCGCTACCTGGCCATCGCCAACTACGAGGATCGCTTCGTCATCCCCACCAGCCACCGCGAGCTGGCCCGGGAAGCCTTCCCGGAACGCAATGGCTGCGGTTTCAGCTTCGGCGACGGCTGCAACGGCGGCGACAGCGAGTTCAGCCTATTTGGCGGCCGCAAGCAGACCACCAGCATGGTGCAGCAACTCTCCACCGTGAAGCAGGTGGACCCGAAGCAACTGCAGGACTGAGGAGAACCGCCATGACCATTCTTCGAGTGATTGCCCGGCTATTGGATTACCCGACCGCCGAGATGCAACAGGCCAGGGACGACCTGGCGATGGCGGTGCTGGAGGACTCCCAGCTCAAGGCCTACCACAAGCAGGCCCTGCTGCGCTGCATCGAGGTGTTCTGCGGAGACGACCTGATGGACCTGCAGGAAACCTACGTCGAAACCTTCGACCGGGGACGGGCACTGTCGTTGTTGCTGTTCGAACATGTCCACGGGGAATCCCGGGACCGTGGCCAGGCCATGGTGGACCTGCTGGCCCAGTACGAGGCCGCCGGCCTCGAGCTGGATGCCCGCGAGTTGCCGGACTACCTGCCGCTGTTCCTGGAGTACCTTTCCATCCGGCCCCAGGCCGAGGTGCAGAACTGGCTGGAAGACATCCACCACATCCTCGGATTGCTGGCGGAACGGCTGTACCAGCGCAACCGCCTGCATCACGTGCTGTTCGATGCCCTGCTGGCATTGGCTGGTTGTGAGCCCGACCGCCAGGAACTGGCGACCCTGGTGGCCTCTGAGGCGCGGGACGACACTCCTGAGGCCCTGGACCGGGTCTGGGAGGAGGAAATGGTGAAATTCGTGGATGACCAGGGCGGCTCCTGCGGCAGTTCGGGCGCCGTCGGCCAGCGCCGCCGGGAGCTGGAGCAGGTGCAGACCATCCACCTGAGTGATGAACTGATGCCGGGGGCCAAGCTGGCCCAGGCCGGGCGCGCCTGAGGGCGCAGGAGGGAATTCGAATGTCTTATCTCAACACCCTGATCTTCGGGATCTACCCCTACATCGCCCTGGCGGTGTTGTTCATTGGCAGTTGGGTGCGCTACGACCACGGCCAGTTCACCTGGAAGGCAGGCTCCAGCCAGATGCTGCGCAAGAAGAACATGGCCCTGGCAAGCGGCCTGTTTCATGCTGGTATCCTGGTGATCTTCTTCGGCCACTTCGTGGGCCTGCTGACACCGCACTGGGTCTATGAACCCTTCATCACCCCCGGCCAGAAACAGGTGATGGCCATCGTGGTGGGCGGCGTTGCTGGTGTGGCCTGCCTGATCGGCGCGCTGATGCTGCTGGTCCGCCGTCTCACCGACCCTCGTGTCCGGGCCTCCAGCAGCTTTGCCGACAACATGATCATCCTGCTGCTGACCCTGCAGGTGGCGCTGGGACTGCTGACCATCTTCCCAACCCTGGGACACCTGGACGGCGGCACCATGCTCAAGTTCTCGGCCTGGGCCCAGGGCATCCTGACCTTCCAGGGGGGCTCTGCCGCTCACATTGCCGATGTGCACTGGCTCTACAAACTGCACATCTTCCTGGGGCTAACCATCTTCGTGGTGTTCCCGTTCACCCGGTTGGTGCACATGTTCAGCGCGCCGCTGGAGTACCTGACAAGGCGCTACCAGGTGGTGCGCAAGCGGGCGTAATGGATGAGCCCCGTTGGGGACAGATTTGAAATCTGTCCCCAAGTCTTTCGGTAATTCAAGAGAACCGCACGGAGTTGGGGGCTTGTCAGGTACAGGGATGTACCTGCCAAGCGGTGGAACGAGTCTCCCCCTGCCAAGCTCTTGCACCAAATCCGACCAGCCTACCAAAAACAGTGGGAGCACAAACCATGCAACTGATCCCCACCGGAGATGCCGACAAACCCCGTAACCAGTTTCCGCCCGTCTATGTCGGCGATCACCTGATCCCGGAGTCCAGCATCGCCGCCGAACTCCAATACCACCCCTCGGACGAGGTGGTGAGAGCCTGGCACGAGGCCGCCCGCAGCCTGGTGGTCCGAGAGCTGTTGCTGCAACGCGCAACAGAGATCGGCGTCACCGGGGGCGACGAGGAACGGGTGATCGCCGCCGTCCTGGAACAGGAGCTGGAGGTGCCGGAACCTACCGAAGAAGACTGCCAACGATTCTACAATGCCAACCCCCAACGCCTCTGCAGCCCCACCCTGGTGTACGCCAGCCACATCCTGCTGGCGGCCGCGCCGGACGACGTGGAGGCCCGCTTTCAACAAGAGGGGCTCGGCAACCAGCTACTGGGTCAACTGTTGGACGGAAGAGCGCCCTTCGAGGCACTGGCCCGACAGCATTCCGCCTGCGAATCCAGACACCAGGGCGGGTCTCTGGGACAGCTCACCCGTGGCCAGACCGTGCCGGAGTTCGAGAACCGGGTGTGGGCGCTGCCGCCGGGGCTGGCAAACGAGCTGGTGGAATCCCGCTATGGCTGGCACATCGTCCGGGTGGACGATCGGCTGGAGGGGCAGCAACTGCCCTTTGAACAGGCCAAGCCGCTGGTCCGACACCAGCTCACCGAAAGCGTGACCCGCCGGGCCCTGCGGCAGTACGTACAGGTGCTGGCAAGCCAGACCGGTGTTTCAGGCGTCGATCTCGAACTGCCGAATTCCCCCCTGATGCAGTGATTTCGTCATTCTTTGGCTGCTGGCCGGGGCCTTGCGCCCCGGCTTTTTTCGGGGATACCCAATTTCCCCCTGCCAACTACCTCCAACGGGGGAGCGCCTTTCCCCGGCCCAGCACTTACCATGAAACCATCTCAAGTTAGCCAGGACCCTGCACAGGAGTAAATCATGGGAGTAGCACCGGCAGTGGAGCCGCACTTCCACAACCCCGTACTCGTTACCCGCACCCAGTCGCGGCCCCTGAGCGATGATATGCAGCGGCTCAGGGAGCACGCGCTTTTCCGGGCCTTTGACCGCAAGGACGTTGAGAGCCTCCTCGCCCAGTCACGCCAAATGGGGCTCGGGCACCATGAACTGCTTTACCGGCAGGATTCGCCGGCCCAGCACTTCTACTTTGTGATCAAGGGCCGCTTTCGACTGTACCGGTTGGACGCCTCCGGTGTGGACCGGACGCTGGACAGCATCGCGCCGGGCGAATGCTTTGCCGAAGTGATGATCTACGCCGATCCGGCCCGGTACGCCTGTTATGCCGAATCCCTGGGGCAGGGCAAGGTGTTGATGATTCCGGTGAAGGCCTACCGGCGACTGCTGGAGCGTCACCCGGAATATGCCGAGAGTGCGCTTCGCCATTACGCCAGCCGTGCGGTCTCCCGCTTCCACGAACTGGAGATCATGACCGTGCAGAACGCCCGGGACCGGTTGATCCGCTACCTTATCGACCTGCTGCCCGGTGGCGTGGAGGTTGGCGGCGAGGTTGAACTGCCATTGCCGAAGTGTCAGGTGGCCTCCCGTCTGGCCATGCAGCCGGAAACCTTCTCGCGCATCCTGGCGGATCTCAAGGCCCAGGGACTGGTTCGGGTCGACCGAAGCCGGCTCTCCATACCCAATCCCCATCGGTTGGTGGCGCTGAGCCAGTAACCATTGCGCAATCCACTCTCACCAGTGGCTGTTGGGGCAGCGATGCAAGGGACGCTGCCCCCTTTTTTCTTTCCCAGTGAAGCTGATCGAGGACTTGCCGGCGGTCGAGGGGGGTATCGGGAGTACCTGTACCTCAGATGTCCAGTTGCAGGTAGTAACCGATCTCAGGTGGGCCCTCCAGAAAGGCTGCCAGCTCCGCCAGTACCCCGTTCTCATCGATAAAGGCGAGATAGGCCTGGTGCGCCTCCTTCGTGGTCCAGAGTTCGTCGAACACCATTTGCCGGGTCTCGTCGTCGTAGAGCACAGTCACGTTGAGACAGCCGTTGAAGGAGCGGACATTGGGCAGGTTGGCTTCCAGGAAGGGCAGCAGGGCGGCTTTCTGGTCCGGTTTTACGGTAGAGGTCAGCAATACGCGATAACTCATCAGTCTTCCTTAACGTGATGTCGGGAACCCCAGTATAGGGCGGATGGGCGCACAATCTGTGATCGGGTTCCGAAAAGGCGTCCGTCGTGTGACTCGCTACCACTGCAGCCTGGCCTGCAATATCAGGCTGCGCCCGGGTTGTGGCAGATCGTTGGGCAGGCTGGGCGCGGTCTGCCCCCGCTCTGGCCCCCGGCTGGCCTCGCGGACGTCGTCGTCGAACAGATTGCGCGCCTGCAGGTTGACCGTGAACTGCTCATTCACCCGGCGGCGTACATTGAGGTCGAGGGTGGTGTAGCCGTCCAGGCTGGAGCGGTCATCGCCGGCGGCCCGTTGGCTGGAACCGACCCAGACCACCGACGGGGTCAACTGCCAATTGGCGGAAGGCCGCCAGTTCAGCCGCAGGCTGGCATCCGAATTGGGGGTGAGGCCCAACGGCTGATCGTTTTCATCCCGGGTACGTTGGTAGCTGTAGTTGACCAGCAGTTGGGCAGAGTCGGTCCATTGGTAGCGGAGTTCGGTCTCTACCCCCCGTCCCCGAACACGGCCGGTGTTTTGCGCGGTGAAGGTGCCACCGGGGTCCGCCACGAAATCGATCAGATCCTCAATGCGGTACTGGTATATGTTCAGGTCGAGTGCCCAGTCTTTGAACGGCGTCAGACTGAAAGCCAGCTCGGTACTCTTGATGGTCTCCGGCTCAAGGTCCGGGTTACCCAGCGCGACCGGGTTGGCCCGGGCGTAAAGCTCGAAGAAGGCGGGGGCGCGGAACGCTTCGCCGTACAGCAGCTTGCTGGTCAGCCAGGGCGTAGTCTCCCACACCAGGGCCAGTCTGGGATTCACCGTATCGCCGAAGTCTGAATAATGGTCGTAGCGCAAGCCGGCAGTCAGCTCCCAGTCTGGCGCGAACGCCCATTCGTCCTGCACGAAGGCATAGTGGCTGGTGCGCTGGTTTTCCGGCAGGAACTCCCCGGGGGTATCGCTGGTATCGGTCAGCGGGATAGGGGTCGGGAAGCCTGTTTCGCTGAGCATGAAGTTGGTGGCGTCGCGGGTTTGGAATATGTCCCCCCAGAAATAGCCGGCACCCAGCCGCAGCCGGTGCTCCTCCCAGCCACGATACAGCGTGGCCAGGTCCAGGCGGACGTTCTCTTCGGCCAGCTCCGGCGTCTGCAGCACCCCATCGGGAAAGGGGCCGCCTCCGCCCACCGGGGTGAAGTCCGCACCGGGAGGGAACTGTTGGAAGCGGGTCGGGTTCTCGAAGTCGTTATAGAGGTAGCTGAGCTGGGCTTCCAGGCCCCAATCCCGGCGAAACTCCGGGGCTTCCCAGGTCAGGTCCACGTTGCCCCGATGGTGCTCGAAGCGGCTCTCCGGGTCCAGGGTGTCATTGATGCCCTGGGCGGTTTCCACCCGGTCCTGCCGGTAGGCCAACCGCAGGCGGAACCGCTGCCAGAGCAGGTCGGTGCGCAGGTCGAAATTGCGGTAGCCCAGATTGGCCGGTCCCGGTGCCAACGAGGCATCGGTGCCCAATAGCGCGTCCAGGTTGGACTGCTGGTCTGACTCGATGATGGGATCGTCGCCGTTGCTTTGGTCGTAAGCAATTGAAAACACGCCCTTGACCGGGCCAGCCTCCATGGCCTGGCGCAGGAAGGAGTAACCGCTGTCGAAACTGCCGTAGCCAAGACTGGCCTCACCACCGTCCAGGTCCTCGGGGGCCTTGGTGATGATGTTGATGACGCCGGCAAAGGCATCGGCTCCGTATACCGCGGAGCCGGGCCCGCGGATGATCTCGATTCGCTCCACCATCTTCACCGGGAAGCCCGACCGGGCCATCATCCGTTGGCCCCGGTCTCCGAGGAAAAGGCTGGTTTGGGGAATGCCGTTGATCAGTACCAGGGTGTGGGGGTTGTAAGTGGACACGATGCCTCGGATGAAATA
The DNA here is from genome assembly GCF_033722735.1 of Marinobacter sp. Lineage (GTDB taxonomy): Bacteria > Pseudomonadota > Gammaproteobacteria > Pseudomonadales > Oleiphilaceae > Marinobacter. The sequence continues at coordinate 61,060 of NZ_JAWVYN010000004.1, read as the reverse complement.
CCGGGAGGCATAGATGAAACTGCCATGGGAGACGTGTACGCCCGGCACCAGCTCCAGGGCTTCGTCGATGTCCTGAACCCCCATGGCTTCCAGTTCCTCCGCGGTGATCACGCTGGCCACCGACGGCGCTTGGGCCAGGGGTTTGGGGGTGCCGGTGGCTATGCTGACCCGCAGCCCCATCAGCTCTTCCAGGCTCAGGGCGGAGAGGTCCTGGTTGCTGGCGGCACCGGCCTGAGAAGACAGCAGAAACAGGATTACTCCGGATAGACGCAGACGACGCATCAGGTCTCCTCAGTGCGGATTATCTGGGTAGTCCTTTGGGGGTGAAGCTCGTTCTTTGGTCCTCCTGAAAACTTAGGTCACTGTCGGGTCCGGCGCAATTGCAGTCCCTTACCAACGCAGGGTGGCCTGCAGGATCATGCTGCGCCCGGGCTGGGGCAGGTCATCAGGCAGGTTCGGAACGCTCTGGCCCTGTACCGGGCCTCGACTGGCTTCGCGAACATCGTCGTCGAATATGTTGCGGGCCTGCAGGTTGAGGATGAGGCCCTGGTTCACTCGTCGACGCACGTTGAGGTCCAGGGTGGTATAGCCGTCCAGTTCGGAGCGGGTGTCGCCGGCGGCCCGCTTGCTGGAGCCGACCCACACCACGGAAGGCGTTACCTGCCAGTTGGGTTCAGGGCGCCAGTTCAGACGCAGGCTGGCATCGGAACTGGGCGTGAGTCCCAGGGGCTGGTCGTTTTCATCACGGGTGCGCTGGTAGCTGTAGTTGAGCAACAGTTGCGCGGTATCGGTCAGCTGATAGCGCAGCTCGGTTTCCACCCCGCGTCCCCGGACCCGGCCGGAATTCTGCGCGGTAAAGGTACCACCGGGGTCTGCTTCAAAGTCGATCAGGTCCTCAATGCGGTACTGGTAGAGGTTCAGGTCCAGAGTCCAGTTGTTGGAAGGCGTCAGGGTGAAGGCGAGCTCGGTACTCCGGATCCTTTCAGGGTCCAGGTCGGGATTGCCGAGTGCGACCGGGTTGTTCCGGGTGAAGAGCTCAAAGAACGCGGGGGCACGGAAGGCTTCACCATACAGCAGTTTGGTGGTCAGCCAGGGGGTGGTGGTCCAGATCAGGGCCAGCCGCGGATTCACGGTGTCGCCGAAGTCCGAATAATGGTCATAGCGTACGCCTGCGGTCAGTTCCCAGTGTGGTGCAAAGGCCCATTCGTCCTGCACAAAGGCGTAGCGACTGGTACGTTGCCCTTCGGGCAGGAAGGCTCGATCAGTATCGCTAACATCTGTGAGAGGCGCGGGAGTGGGGAAACCCGATGGTGAGAAGGTATAATTGACTGCATCGTTGGTTCTGAAAATATCTCCCCAGTAAAATCCGCCCCCCAAGCGGAGGCGATGATTCTGCCAGCCCCGGTATAGGCTGGAGAGGTCCAGTCGGATGTTTTCTTCCGACAGTTCCGGAGTCTGCAGGACACCCTCGGTAAAGGGGCCGCCTCCACCAACGAGGGAAAAGTCCGCGCCAGGCGGGAACAGCTGGGTCCGCGTCGGATTTCGAAAGTCGTTGTAGAGATAGCTGACCTGGGCTTCTAGCCCCCAATCGGGGTGAAGATCATCCTGGCGCCAGGTCAGATCAGCCGTGCCGCGATGCTGTTCGTAGCGGCCATCCGGGTCCAGGGTTTCGTTGATCCCCTGGGCCGTTTCGACCCGGTCCTGGCGATAGGCCATCCGCAGGCGCAGTTGCTGCCAGAGTAGATCGGTACGGACGTCCAGTTGGCGATAGCCCAGATTGGCCGGGCCAGGTGCCAGGGACGCATTCGTGCCCAGCAAGGCATCCAGGTTGGATTGTTGGTCGGCTTCGATGATGGGATCGTCGCCGTTGCTCCGGTCGTAGGCGATGGATACCACCCCTTTCACGGGGCCAACGTCCATCGCCTGTCGTAAGAAGGAATAGCCGCTGTCGAAACTGCCGTAGCCCAGGCTCGCTTCTCCACCTTCCAGGTCCTCCGGTGCCTTGGTGATGATGTTGATGACACCGGCGAAAGCATCAGCGCCATAAACCGCCGACCCGGGCCCTCGGACAATTTCAATCCGCTCGACCATCTTCACCGGGATACCTGCCCGCCCGACCACCTGTTCGACCCGGTCACCCGTGAACAGGCTGGTCTGGGGAATGCCATTGATCATCAGCAAGGTGTGTGGGTTCTGGTTTGCCGTAATCCCGCGGATGAAATAACGGGAGGCGTAGAAAAACGTGCCGTGGGACACATGCAGACCCGGCACCAGCTCCAGGGCTTCGTCGATGTCCTGAACCCCCATGGCCTCAAGTTCGTCCGCCGTGATCACGCTGGCCACTGACGGCGCACGGGCCAGAGATTTCGGGGTGCCGGTGGCGATACTGACTTGTAACGCCATCAACTCTTTCAGGCTTAACGCGGAAAGGTCCTGCCCGGCAGCTGTGGTAATGTGACTGGAACCCAGTAGCAGGATCACTCCGGCCAGCCGAAGATGATGCATGAAGAGCCTCTTAGCTTGGGTTGTTTAACCAGTCCGTTGAAGTGTGTTGTTTGCGTTAGCCCCCTCCCTTAAAAACTTAGGCCAGCTATTGGCCTCGCGCAATTCCACTGCCGTCTGATGAGTCACAAAAAAGCCGGCCCGAAGGCCGGCAGGATCACAGACACAGTGCGATCAAAAAACTACGGATTCTTGAACTCGGCCTTGGGCCGCAGGTAGAACCACCAGTTCAACAGCAGGCAGCCGGCATAGAACAGGGCGAAACCATACAGGGCCATTTCCGGGGTGGCGGCCTTGATCTGCTCGCCAAACACCTGGGGAATCACAAAGGCGCCGTAGGCGGCCACCGCGGAGGTCCAGCCCAGGGCCGGGCCGGCCTGTTCCTTGTCGAACACCATGGCGATGGTGCGGAAGGTGGAACCGTTCCCGATGCCGGTGGCGGCGAACAGCACCAGGAACAGCAGCAGGAAGGGCAGGAAAAATTCCTGCGGGGTGGCGGAGTTGTAGGCCAGCTTGAGGTAGTAGGCCACGCCCAGGGAGCTGGCAATCATCACGACGGCAACGATGCCAGTGACCAGCGCACCCCCGACCTTGTCGGCAATCCAGCCACCCACCGGTCGAATCAGCGCACCGATGAAGGGGCCCATCCAGGCGTACATCAGCGCGGAGGGGCCATCCGGGTTGACGATATCGTGGGTCATCACGCCATCGACCATCACATGCTGGTAACCGAATACCACCTTGATCGCCAGGGCGAAACCGGCCGAGAAGCCAATGAAGCTGCCAAAGGTCATGGTGTAGATCACACTCATGATCCAGGTGTGCTTGTTGGAGAAGATCTTGAACTGACGCTGCAGGTTGGGCTTGATTTCGCCAGGAATGGCCTTCAACAGCAGCACAGTGCCCAGCAGAATGCCGCCGATCACCGGCCACTTGGCCCAGTCCGGCGCGCCCATGCCCACCGGTTGCGGCAGGATGATGTAGAGCCCTGCGGCGGCCGTCAGGAAACCCACTGCCAGCATGCCGCTGATCTTGCCGAAGGCGCCGGCCGGAGTGCCAATGTTGGGTGAGACTGCCTCGGTACGGATGTTGTTCATGCCGAACCACCCCGCCAGCGCGAGCGGTATCAGCAGCAGCAACCAGACAAAGCCGGCGTTGTGAATCCAGGTTTCGCTGCCGGCGGGAATCTTGCCGATCAGGGTGCCGGAGGTGTTCTCCAGGATCATCGGCTCGCCGCCGAAGATGCCGAAGGTCATCACCAGGGGGACCAGGATCTGCATGGTGGTGACCCCGGCGTTACCGAGGCCGGCATTCAGCCCCAGTGCCAGGCCCTGCTGGCGCTTGGGAAAGAAGAAGCTGATGTTGGACATGGAGGAGGCGAAGTTGCCCCCGCCAATGCCGGAGAGGAACGCCAGCAGCTGGAACACCCACAGCGGCGTGTCGATGTTCTGCAGGGCGAAGCCGGTGCCGACGGCCGGAACCATCAGCAGGGCGGTGGTGAAGAAGATGGTGTTGCGGCCACCGGCAATACGGATGAAGAAGCTGCTCGGAATGCGCAGCGTCGCCCCCGTGAGACCGGCGATGGCGGTCAGGGTGAACAGCTCGGCCTTTGGAATGGGAAAGCCGAGGTTCAGCATCTGTACGGTGATGATGCCCCAATACAGCCAGACGGCAAAGCCGCACAGCAGGCTGGGGATCGAGATCCACAGGTTGCGGTTGGCAACCTGGCGGCCGGTGGACGTCCAGAAGCGGTCGTCCTCCACATCCCAGGTTTTGATGTCAGTCATGACAGACCTCTCATAGTCAGGTTGCTAGCAGGTTCTTGTTGCGGAGCACGGTCGCCACGGCCGCGGTGAGCAGCAGGTTCTGGCTCGCCGCCTTCGTGGCCGTAGTCCGGCTGGATCTCCGGCAGGTAGCGGGACGTTTCGTCGTTCTGGATCTCGGGGTAGCGGCGGGCCTCCATCCGCACGATGGCGCCGTGCATCCACAGGACGGACACCAGGACGATGACGAACAGCAGCATGAAGCAGCTGGTCCAGACACCCACCAGGTCGTTCATCAGACCGAAGGTAATGGGCAGGATGAAGCCGCCCAGGCCGCCAATCATGCCGACCAGGCCGCCGACGGAGCCAACGTGGTCCGGGTAGTAGACCGGAATGTGCTTGTACACCGCGGCCTTGCCCAGGGACATGACAAAGCCAAGGCCGACCGTCAGCACCACGAACAGAGAAACCGGTACCACGATGGAGAATTCAATCGGCCCCTCGATGCCGCTGACGACATAGTCGGTGGCGGGGTAGCTGAGGATGAACAGGCACAACAGGGAAACCGCATACATCCAGTACATCACCCGGCGGGCACCGAAGCGATCGGACATCCAGCCGCCCAGGGCTCGGAATACCGAAGCCGGCGCCGTGTAGAGGGCGGCCAGCATGCCGGCCTGCTCCAGGGTCATGCCGTAGGCGCCAACGTAGTAGCGCGGCAGCCAGGAGGCGAGCGCGACAAAGGCACCGAAGACGAAGAAGTAGTAGAGGGAGAAGCGCCAGACCTGCAGGTTCTTCAGGGGGGCCAGCTGGGCGCTCAGGGGCATGGCGGCAACGCCTTCCTCGGCGCGCTTCTTCAACCGGGGATCGTTTTCGGTCAGCAGGTAGAAGCCGATGGCGATGCCCACCAGGACAGCGGCGTAGACCTGGGCGGTGCTCTCCCAACCCAGCGCCACCACCAGGAACGGGGCGGCGAAGTTGGTCACCGCTGCACCGACGTTACCGGCCCCGAAGATGCCCAGAGCCGTGCCTTGATGGTCCTTGTCGTACCACTCGGAGATATAGGCCACCCCGACGATGAACGAGCCCCCGGCCAGGCCAACCCCGAGGGCCGCCAGCAGGAAGAGTTCGTAGGTCTCGACGGAGGAGAGCAGGTAGACCGCCACCGCGGTGGTCAGCATCAGTACCGTGAACACCAGGCGACCGCCGAAGCGTTCGGTCCAGATGCCCAGGAACAGGCGGCTGATGGAGCCGGTCAGGACCGGTGTCGCCACCAGCAGGCCAAACTGGGTCTCGGACAGGCCGAGTTCCTGTTTGATCTTGACCCCGATGATGGAAAAGATCGTCCACACAGCAAAGCAGGTGGTGAAGGCGAGCGTCGAAAACAGCAACGCCTTGTGGGCTTTGGGCGGGTTGTAGTCCCTTTCACTCAACATGGTGTAAACCCCCGGTTTCAGTCAGGTGTGAGCCGATTACGTCACACCGGCGCTTTCACCAACCTTGATGAAAATCAAAAAGCCTGGGGGCCTACCCCATAAGCGCCATCGGGGGTACCTCCCTATCCGGCCGGGGGGTATCCGGGCTACCCACAGCTATCCATTTTGCTCCTGCCAACTACCTCCAATGGGGAAGCGTCATCCGCAATCCGATTTCATACCATGGTTTGGAATGTACCGATTGGGGGAGGGCGTTATGGCTGCCCGCAAAGACCGACCACTGGTCTATGCCTGTTCCGGGTGTTCGGACGTGGCGCAACTGGCCAACAACGCGGCGGTGAGTCTCGACCACAGCGGCGAGTTTGAGATGTCCTGCATTTCCGGCGTTGGCGGCCAGGTACCGGCATTGGTCCGGGTTGCCCGTTCCGGTCGTCCCATCACCGTCATTGACGGTTGCCCATTGCACTGCGCCCGGGCTTGCCTGGCCAATCTCGGCATCGAACCGGATGACCATGTGCGACTCTACGAATTTGGCTTTCGCAAACGCTATGGCCGCAGCTATGACGAGGACACCGTCGATTCGGTGTGCCAACTGATCCGCGAGCGCCAGGGCGGTCGCGACCAATCCCCGGAAAACACCGTCAGGACACTCTCATGATCAACAGCTACCCGGACCTGATTCACGCCGCCTGCCACCAGCCACTGCCCCAGCGCCTGCTGTTCGTTTTCTGTCGGGCGGAACTGCCGGAGGATGCCAGCGAGTCCGAACGCAGGGCCTTCGAGGCCGGTGAGGGCGGGGCCCTGGTGCCGGTGGTCTGCGTCGACAAGCTGCCGCAGGAGGTGGTCGAATTCGACCGGTTACGGGAGGAATCCCGCCATACGGGGCAAGCCTGGGACATCGTCTTTGTGGCTGCCATGGAAGGACGCGGCGGGGTCGCGCCGTCGTCGGACGAAGCCCAGCAGCCGCTCACCATGATGGTGGAAACGCTGCGGCTGGGGCAGCCCGGAAACTACCTGCCGTTCGACCAGAATGGCGAGCTCGTGTCCCTGGGTCCGTGATGTCTCGGTCCCGGCGCCAAGTTTTACCCATTGAGATTCAGGGGAGGCTGCTTTTAGGGGCTCCCCTGGCAGTGTTATTTGGTTTTTTACAACGTCGGGTCTTAGCTGAAAGGTGGTCAAGGTATGGACCGGAGCGCCCCGTGAGTTGGCAACATGCAGGGATGTGGTTGTTACTTGCTTTTGTTCTTGCCCTGATCGATGTCCAGCCGGCAAGGGCGGAGGATTTGTCCGGACTGGAACCGGTGGCTCAGCGCCTGGTGATTCAGGAGGTGTTGCCGACGGTTGAAGAGGTCCGCCCCCGGGACGGCAACCGCTCTGTCCTGGAACTGTACGGGCAGGACCAGCTGCTCGGCTACGCCTACCAGACCCTGGACTTTGTCCAGACTCCTGCTTATTCCGGCAAACCCATCAACGCGGTGGTGGTGCTGGATACCGAGGCCAACCTTCTGGCCGCCACAGTGATCGAGCACCACGAACCCATTTTGCTGGTGGGCATCCCCGAACAGCGGCTGCACGATTTTACCGACCAGTACATCGGCCTGGCGGCGGACCAGCGGGTCACCGTTGGCGGCAGTGGATCGCAAAGCCGGGTAGCGGTGGACGGTGTCTCGGGTGCCACGGTCACGGTGATGGTGGTTAACGAAGTGCTTATGCGCTCCGCCCACAAGGTGGCGGCGAACCTGGGCCTGATTGCCGACCACGGCCAGCAACGACCGCCAATGGCTGAGATCGGCCACTCGGGCTTCCAGCCCAAAAGCTGGCAGACCTTGACCGGAGAGGGCTCTATCCGCCGCCTTCACCTGAGCCAGCAGCAGGTCGATGACGCCTTTGCCGACAGCGCAGGGGGGGAACGCCAAAGGGCCCGACAAGGTCGTCAGGATGGGCCGGTGATCGACCTGTACACCGCCTACCTCAATGCCCCGGACATCGGTCGCAACCTGCTGGGTGAGCGCCAGTACGAATGGCTGATGTCAGAACTGCAGGAAGGCGAGCACGCCATCGCGGTGCTGGCCAACGGTCAGTATTCCTTCAAGGGGTCCGGTTATGTCCGGGGTGGTATTTTCGACCGGATCCAGATTCGCCAGTTTGGCGACACCTTCAACTTCCGTGATCTGGACCACTACCGGTTGAGCGACGTGTACGCCGAGGGAATGCCCCGTTTCGGGGAAATGGCCATCTTCATTGTGCGCCAGCAGTACCAATTCGATTCCGGCAGCGAATGGACCCTGGAATTGACCGTCAAACGCCAGACCGGCCCGCTGGACAGCGAGTTCCGGGTGTTCCCCCTGAGTTACCAGCTACCGGACCAATACTACCAGCGGCCGGAACCGGCGGTCTCGGAAGCGGATACCCTGGCGGAGCAGCCCATGTGGGTGCAGGTGTGGTACCAGCGCCAATTCCAGATTGCGGCCCTTGGAGTGGGGATCGTGGTGTTGCTGTTTATCCTGTTCTTCCAGGATTGGCTGGTACAGAGGCGGCGGCTAATGCGCTACATCCGTCAGGGATTCCTCATCTACACACTGGTCTTTATCGGCTGGTACGCCCTGGGCCAGTTATCCATCGTCAATGTGTTGACCTTCGTGCACAGCGTGATTGATGGCTTTAGCTGGCAGACCTTCCTGATTGACCCCATGCTGTTCTTACTGTGGACGGCGGTGGCGGGCATTGTGCTGCTGTGGGGACGGGCGGTGTATTGCGGCTGGCTGTGTCCGTTCGGCGCCTTGCAGGAACTGGTCAATGAGGTTGCCCTCAAGCTCAAGGTGCCGCAGTTCAACCTGCCGTTCGCCGTCCACGAGCGCTTGTGGGCCATCAAGTACCTGGTCCTGCTGGTTTTGTTCGGGGTGTCGCTGGAGTCCATGGCCACTGCCGAGAAACTGGCCGAGGTGGAACCGTTCAAGACCGCCATCACCCTCCACTTCGACCGGTCCTGGCCGTTCGTCACCTACGCCCTGTTGCTGGTGGGGGTGAATGTGTTCACCCGCAAGGCTTTCTGTCGCTACCTCTGTCCACTCGGGGCGGCCCTGGCCCTGCCCACCCGTTTCCGCATCTTCGACTGGCTCAAACGTCGCCGGGAGTGCGGCAACCCCTGCCGCCGCTGCGAGAAGGAGTGCGAGGTCCAGGCCATTCACCCGGACGGCACCATCAATTACATGGAGTGCCACTACTGCCTGGATTGTCAGGTGACCTATTTCAATGACCACAAGTGTCCGCCGCTGATCACCAAGCGTCGTGGGCGCCGGCGCGGCCAGAATGCGCCGGACAGACCGGAGCAGATACCAGCGGTTCAGCTCGACTGAACCCGGCTGTCGCAAGAACGCACACACTGTCTATCGCAACAACAACGGAGTTGGATGCCATGAAAAACGAAGAATCGAAGGTCGAGGGAGCAAGCGAACCGTCAAAGGGCGGGTTGAGCCGCCGGCATTTCCTGGGGGCTACCGCTGCTGCCGGGGTTGTGGGTGCCACCGGTTTGGGCTCGGCGGTGATGTCCCGGGAAACCTGGGCCGCCGCGGCTCAGGAGGCGATGAACAAGGCTGTAGTTCATCCCGGTGAACTGGATGAGTACTACGGTTTCTGGAGCGGCGGCCATTCCGGGGAGGTCCGGATACTGGGGGTGCCGTCGATGCGTGAACTGATGCGGATTCCAGTATTCAATGTGGATTCCGCCACCGGCTGGGGCATCACCAATGAGAGCAAGGACGTGCTGGGCCACGACAACACCTTCCTCAACGGCGACGCCCACCATCCTCACATCTCCATGACTGACGGTCGCTATGACGGCCGCTACCTGTTCATCAACGACAAGGCCAATACCCGGGTCGCCCGCATTCGCCTGGACATCATGAAGTGTGACCGGATCACTCACGTGCCCAATGTACAGGCGATTCATGGCCTTCGCTTGCAGAAAGTACCCAAGACCAACTATGTGTTCTGCAACGCCGAGTTCGTGATTCCTCAGCCCAATGACGGTACCAACATGGAGAACATGGACGGTCACTACACCATGTTCAACGCCATCGATGCCGAGACCATGGAAGTGGCGTTCCAGGTCATCGTCGATGGCAACCTGGACAACACCGATGCCGACTATACGGGGCGTTTTGCCGCGTCCACCTGTTACAACTCCGAAAAGGCCCTGGACCTGGCGGGCACCATGCGCAATGACCGGGACTGGGTGGTGGTGTTCGATATCGAGGCGATTGCCGCGGCGGTGAAGGCCGGCAACCACCAGACCATCGGCGATTCGAGTGTGCCAGTGGTGGATGGCCGCCACGGCTCCGAGTTCACTCGCTACATCCCGGTGCCAAAGAACCCCCATGGCCTGAACACCTCGCCGGATGGCCAGTACTTCATCGCCAATGGCAAGCTGTCGCCGACCGCCACCATCATCGCCATCGACCGGCTCGGTGACCTGTTTGCCGGCAGCCTGGACAACGAGCGGGATGTGGTGGTCGGCGAGCCGGAGCTTGGCCTGGGACCCCTGCACACCACCTTCGACGGCCGGGGCAATGCCTACACCACGCTGTTTATCGACAGCCAGGTGGCCAAATGGAACATCGAGGATGCCATCCGCCACTACAACGGCGAGGATGTGGACTACATCCGTCAGAAGCTGGATGTGCACTACCAGCCAGGCCACAACCACGCCTCGCTGACCGAGTCCCGGGATGCCGACGGCAAGTGGCTGGTGGTACTGTCCAAGTTCTCCAAGGACCGTTTCCTGCCAGCCGGACCGCTGCACGCCGAGAACGACCAGCTGATCGATATTTCCGGGGAAGAAATGAAGCTGGTGCACGACGGGCCCACCTATGCCGAGCCCCACGATTGCATCCTGGTGCGCCGGGACCAGATCAAGACCCGTAAGATCTACGACAGGGACGACCCCATCTTTGCCTCCGCCCGGGCCCAGGCCGAGAAGGACGGAGTGACCCTGGAGACGGACAACAAGGTGATTCGCGACGGCAGTCAGGTGCGGGTGTACATGACCTCGGTGGCGCCCACCTACGGGATGACCGAATTCAAGGTCAAGCAGGGGGATGAGGTGACCGTGTACATCACCAACCTGGACACCGTGGAGGACGTCAGCCATGGCTTCTGCATGGTGGACCATGGCGTGAGCATGGAGATCAGCCCACAGCAGACCAGTTCCGTGACCTTTACCGCGAACAAGCCCGGGGTCCACTGGTATTACTGCAACTGGTTCTGTCACGCCCTGCATATGGAGATGCGTGGCCGAATGATTGTGGAGCGGGCCTGAGGCGTTTCGGCCCGCCGGACTTCTCCGGTGGGCCGATACCGGTGCCTGATCGCATGATGTTGATGAACCTTTGCCGTTGTCTGGTTGTCGTGCTGGCCGCAGGCTGGTGCCTGGCCGCCGAAGCTGGTGTTCAGGCCGTCCTCGATGGTCTTCAGCCTGGCGACACCCATACCCTCCCACCCGGGGACATTCCACCGTTCCGTGTCCCGGTGGCGGACGTTACCGTACGCTGCTCCGGCGCCACGGTGATCGACGGTGGGGGCACTGGCAATGCCGTCACGATTACCGCGCCGGGGGTAAGGCTGACGGGCTGTACTATCCGCAACTGGGGGGCGGATCTCAACGAGCTGGATACCGGCATCTTCGTGGCCCGCGACGCCACCGGGACGGTAATTGAGGGTAATACCCTGACCGGTCCGGGTTTTGGTATCTGGCTGGATGCCACCCCGAACGTGACCGTGCGGCACAACCGCATCCAGGGTGATACCAACCTGCGGTCCCAGGACCGGGGTAATGGCATCCACCTGTTCAACACCCAGGCCGCCCGGATCGAGGGCAACCACATTCGCCAGACCCGGGATGCCATTTACGTTGAAACGGCCAATCACAACGAGATTCTCAACAATGTCATGACCGACCTGCGTTATGGCATCCATTATATGTATTCCCACAGCAACCGCCTGGAGGGCAACCTGACCCGCAATACCCGCACCGGCTATGCCCTGATGCAGAGCAAGCGGCTGACGGTGGTCAACAACCGGTCCGAGGGCGACCGCAACTACGGCATCCTGATGAATTTCATCACCCAGTCCGAGATTCGTAACAATGTCATTACCGGCGTCCGCCAGGGCCAGAGTGCCGGGGTGGACATTGAAGGCGCGGAAGGCAAGGCGGTGTTCATCTACAACTCCCTGTACAACACCTTCAGTGGCAACGTGTTCCGGGACAGCGACATCGGCATTCACCTGACCGCCGGCTCCGAGGATAACCGGGTGTTCGCCAATGCCTTCATCGACAACCGGCGCCAGGTCAAGTACGTCGCCACCCGCACCCAGGAGTGGTCCGAGGCCGGCCAGGGCAATTTCTGGAGCGATTACCTGGGGTGGGACCGCGACCAGGATGGCGTGGGCGACGTGGCCTACGAGCCCAACGACCAGGTGGATCGGCTGCTGTGGACCTACCCGGAGGCACGGGTGCTGATGTACAGCCCGGCGGTGGATACGCTGCGCTGGGTGCAGCGGGCCTTTCCCGTGGTCAAGGCGGCGGGGGTGGCGGACCATCACCCGTTGATGCGGGTACCGACAACGCTCGAGGTGGAGTAAGCATGCGCTGTTTTGAACTGGACGGGGTGCACTTTGGCTACGGTCGTCAGCCGCTGTTGCAGGATATTGGCCTGAATCTGTATCCGGGACGCATCCTTGGTCTGTTTGGCCACAACGGTGCCGGCAAGACCACCACCATCAAGCTGATCCTGGGCCTGATGCGCCCGGACCGGGGCCGAATCCGGGTACTGGGAGGCATGCCGGGGCAGCCGGAGATCGCCCGGCGGATCGGCTACCTGCCGGAGAACGTGGTGTTTTATCCACAACTGACCGGGCGGGAGATCCTCCGTCATTTCGCCCGCCTCAAGGGCGCACATGAGAGCCAGGTGCGGGAACTGTTGGCACAGGTCGGCCTGACCGAAGCCGGCGACCGCCGGGTCAAGACCTATTCCAAGGGCATGAAGCAACGACTGGGCCTGGCCCAGGCGCTGCTGGGGCAGCCGGAGCTGCTCATGCTGGATGAGCCCACGGTGGGGCTGGACCCGGTGGCCACGGCGGAGCTGTATCGCCTGTTGTGCCGGCTGCGAGAGCAGGGCACGGGGATCGTACTCTGCTCCCACGTGCTGCCGGGAGTGGAGCCCTATATCGACCAGGCGGCCATTCTGGTCGATGGCCGTGTGTGGGCGTTGGGCGATCTGCCATCGCTGCGCGAGCAGGCCCGCATACCGGTGCGGCTGACGGTTCGCAGTCGCGATGGCGAGGCGCTGTTGAATCGGCTGAATGGGAGCGTACCGCGGCTGAGCACCCTGGCCCGGGACAGTCATACCATCGAGCTGGATGTCCGGCCCCAGGACAAGATGGCCGCCATCCGCTCCTTGATGGCGGCGGAGCCCGAGGACCTGCAGATTCACCAGCCCACCCTGGAAGACCTGTATTGCCATTTCACCGGCAGTGACCGGCAGGGAGGAGCCTGACGTGTATTGCATCTGGACCATTGCCCGTAAGGAACTCAGCGATAGCCTGCGCAACCGCTGGCTGTTGGCCATCAGCCTGGTGTTTGCCACCCTGGCCCTGGGCATTGCCTGGTTTGGCGCCGCCGCCTCAGGTAGCGTCGGCTATGGCACCACGCCTGCCACCATCGCCAGTCTGGCGAGCCTGGGGATCTTCCTGATTCCGTTGATCGCCCTGTTGCTGTCCTATGACGCCATCGTGGGGGAAGACGAGAGCGGAACCCTGCTGCTGTTGCTGACGTACCCCCTGACCCGGGGGCAATTGCTGCTGGGCAAGTTCCTTGGCCACGGTTTTACCCTGGCCCTCGCCACTGTGTTGGGGTTTGGGCTGGCCGGGGTCGTTATCGCTACGCTGGTGGAAGAGGTGGCGGTGGTATCACTGCTGGAGGCCCTGGCGCGTTTCATCCTGTCGTCGGTGTTGCTGGGCTGGGGATTCATTGCCCTGGCCTACCTGGTCAGTGTCCGGGTGAGTGAAAAGCCGGTGGCGGCGGGGCTGGCGCTGGGGCTGTGGTTCCTGTTTGTGCTGGTGTTCGACTTGTTGTTGCTGGGGACGCTGGTGGCCAGCAAAGGGGCGATCAACCCGGAGTTGTTGCCGTGGTTGTTGATGCTCAACCCAACGGACGTTTATCGTTTGCTGAATATTGTTGCTTTCCAGGACGCAGGACAGCTGACCGGAGTATTGAGCCTGGGACACGACCTGCCGGTGGGGCCTGCCGGACTCTGGACGGCGCTGATGGTCTGGGTTGCTGTGCCGTTTGCTGCTGCCTGGGGTTTGTTCCTGAAACGGAGGGTTTGATGTTTACAAGTGGCCGTAGTGTTGTACTTGATCATGGGTATTGGGTCGGATTGGCCCTGTTGCTGATGTGGTTGGCAGGCTGTTCGCCTTCTGGTGACGGTGTAACAGGTGCCCACAAGCCTGTGCATTTTGAGTCTGGCGATGAGTGCCACGTTTGCGGGATGGTTATCCAGCGCTTTTCCGGGCCCAAGGGACAGGCCATTGGCAGCAATGCTGAAGAGGGAGAGATCGTCCGTAAATTCTGCTCAACCCGGGATCTTTTTGCCTGGGTACTGCAACCAGAGAATATCCACCGGAACTTGACCCTCTACGTACACAACATGGCGCAAACGGACTGGAAGAACCCGGCGGATACGGCGTTAATTGATGCCCGGGAGGCGTTTTTCGTAGTCGGCTCCAGTCGTGAAGGTGCCATGGGGCCGAGTCTGGCTTCCTTCGCATCGCAGCAGGCGGCGGAAGATTTCGCCGAGCGGTTTGGCGGTTCTGTACTGGAGTTCAGTCACGTGACGTTGGCGCATCTACAATCGGGTACAGGTGGGCAGGGGACGCCAGGTAACCAGCCTGATCGTCGATCCATGGGGGCGATGACGCCCTATGGGGAAGATAACCAACACCCTGAATGAGAGGGGGGCATTATGAAAAGAACGTTGTTAGCCATTGGTATCACTGCAAGCGTTTGGGGTGCAGCACCGCTACAGGCCCAGGATGGCGAAGCCCTGTTCAACAGCAAGCCGTGCGTGGCCTGCCATCAGATCGACACTAAGATGGTCGGGCCTGCGTTGAAGGAAGTGGCGGCGAAGTACGCCGGTGAGGATGGGGCGGTAGAGATGTTGGCCACCAGCATCAAGAACGGTTCCAGCGGCAAGTGGGGGCAGGGGGTCATGCCCCCGAATCCGGTGACGGAGGAAGAAGCACGTACGCTGGCGGAGTGGGTGTTGAGCCTGAAGTGATGTCGGCTTGGGGGCTAGCCCCCAGTCATGTTCATGAACCGCAGGATCTGAACGTCGCCATCGCCGGCGAAGTGGTGGCGTTCGGGCTTGAGGTCCATGGCCCGGACAATGGTGTCTTTGAGTTTGTCATCGTTGACCGGGTGACCCCGCAGGATTCGCCGCAGATCCACCGCATGTTCGTTGCCAAGGCATAGCAGTAGCCGGCCTTCCACGGTGACCCTTACCCGATTGCAGGTGGCGCAGAAGTTGTGGGAGTGGGGCGAGATGAAGCCCACCCTGATGGGGCTGTTCGGCATGCGATAGTAGCGGGCCGGACCACCGCTGTCGGCGGTGGTGGGCACCAGCTCATGGTGCGGGTGGATCAGCGCTCTTACCTGGTCGCTGGTGCACAGGCTTTCACCGCGGTTATGCCCGGTGATCTGCCCCAGGGGCATCTCCTCGATAAAGCTGATGTCGATCCGTTTGCGGCGGGCAAATTCGATCAGCTCGGGCACTTCGTCGTCGTTGCGGCCTTTCATCACCACCACGTTGAGTTTGATCCCTTCGAAACCGGCGCCGCGAGCGGCGTCGATGCCGTCCAGGACCTGGTTGAGCTGTCCGGTACGGGTGATGGCGTGGAAGCGTTCGGCGTCGAGGGAGTCGAGGCTGATGTTGAGGCGTTTCAGGCCCGCCCGTTTGAGTGGTTCCGCCAACTTGCTCAACTGACTGCCGTTGGTGGTCATGGCGAAGTCGCGCAGGCTGAGGCTGCCGATCTCTTTAACCAGGTCGACGATGTCTTTGCGGACCAGGGGTTCGCCGCCGGTGAGGCGGATTTTTTCGGCGCCCAGGCTGGTGAAAGTGCGGGCCAGGCGGGCGATTTCTTCCAGGGTGAGGACCTGCTGACGGGGCAGGAAGGTCATATCTTCGGCCATGCAGTAGACGCAGCGGAAGTCGCAGCGGTCGGTGACCGAGAGGCGCACGTAGTTGATGGTGCGGCCGAAGCGGTCGGTCAATTTGGCTTGAGGCATGGTTAGTGTCCCGTCTGAAATTGGTGTCAGTATCGCAAATCCTTGGCGGTGGTTTGATACCTCTGGGGGGGTAACCCCGGTTTCGGAAAGTAGCCTGCTTGTATTGGGAGGTTGGCAGGGGGAGGCCACTGACGCCGCCGCTTGGACGGCACGTTCCTGTGCCGGCCAAGCTACCGGGGCGTCCATGCCCCTGCTCTGTCAGGGGCCTCCCCCTGCCTGTGGACTTTTGAGATATGTCTACCTGTTCAAATACAACGGGGAGCATATCCCATTAATAACTGCCGTCAGCGCTGTTCGGCAGTTGCTGCAGCCACCGGCAACGCCTCCTCTCTCAATATCGGGAAGAACAACCCCTTCACCACCTGCCAGGTCACCGCTAGGGCACCAACGATGAATACCACGTCGCCGAAGGTGCGGACCCAGCGCAGGGTCTGCAGGATGTCGGTCTGCATGAAGGCTTCGCTGCGGGCGTACCACAGGCCCTCGCCGGCGCTGGCCAGGAACTGGAGGATACCGACCGGCAGCAGGCTGGTGGCCAGCATCAGTACCAGGCCGCCATTGAGCCACCAGAAGCCGACCTTCATCAGGCGCTCGTCGAACACCAGTCCGGGCCGGATGTAGCGGAGCACCAGCAAGGTGAAGCCCAGGGCCAGGAAGCCGTAGACGCCAAACAGGGCGGCATGGGCGTGGGTCGGGGTGGTGTTCAGGCCCTGCACGTAGTACAGCGAGATCGGCGGGTTGATCATAAAACCGAACACCCCGGCACCGAGCATGTTCCAGAACGCCACGGCGATGAAAAACATCAATGGCCAGCGCACGTTTTCCATCCACGGGGCGCGTTGTTTCAGACGCCAGTTCTCCCAGGCTTCGTAGCCCAGCACCACCAGGGGTACTACTTCCAGGGCGCTGAAGGTGGCGCCGACGGCCATCACCGGGGTGGTGGTGCCGGCGAAGTAGAGGTGATGGAAGGTGCCGGGCACGCCGCCGAGCATGAACAGGGAGGCGGAGGCCAGGCTGGCGGAGGTCGCCACCGTGCGGGACACCAGGCCCATGCTGCAGAAGATGAAGGCCAGGGCAGTGGTGGCGAAGACTTCGAAGAAACCCTCCACCCACAGGTGGACGATCCACCAGCGCCAGTATTCCATGATGGAGATGTGGGTGCGTTCGCCGTAGAAGAAGCCGGCGCCGTAGAACAGGCCGATGGCCACCACGGAGGCGGTGAGCAGGGCCAGCAGGTTCTTGTCGCCGGGCTGGCGCAAGGCGGGGACGATCCCGCGCAGCATCAGGACCAGCCAGAAGGCGATGCCGGTGAACTTGCCGATTTGCCACAGCCGGCCCAGGTCGACGAATTCATAGCCCTGGTGGCCGAGCCAGAAGTTCCATTCCGGCGGCATGATCTGGGCGATGGCCAGGTAGTTACCGATGAAGGAGCCGACCACGACCACCACCAGTGCCCAGAACAGCGCGTCGACGCCCAGCTTCTGGAACTTCGGGTCCTTTCCGCCGTTGATGATGGGAGCCAGGAACAAGCCCGCGGCGAGGAAGCCGGTGGCGATCCAGAACAGTGCGGACTGGATGTGCCAGGTGCGGACCAGGGAGTAGGGGAACCACTCGGAGACGTTGATGCCATAAAAACCCTGGCCCTCGACGGTGTAGTGAGCAGTGAAGCCGCCGAGCATGACCTGGAAGGTGAACAGCGCTACCACCAGCAGCAGGTATTTGCCCAGGGCCTTCTGGGAGGCGGTCAGGGCGAAACCGGTCAAAGGGTCCTCGGAGGGGGTGGCCGGGTCGTGTTCGTCGTGGCGGCTAAGGAACGCCCAGGCCCAGACCAGGCCGCCGACACCAGCGATCAACAGCACCACGCTGACGATGGACCAGACCACGTTCTCGGCGGTGGGTTCGTTGTTGATTAGCGGTTCGTGGGGCCAGTTGTTGGTGTAGGTGGCATCGCTGCCCGGCCGTTCGGTAGCGGCGGCCCAGGCGGTCCAGAAGAAGAACTCGGTGAGCCGCTGCCGGCGCCCGGCATCCGGCAGGGTGTTCTCCTTCATGGCGTAGTTTTCCCGGGTGGGTTGCAGTGCCGGGTCATTGCTGAACAGGTCGCTGTAGTAGGCGGCGGTGTCGCGGATGGCTTCAACACGACGCTCGGAGAGTACCAGTTCACCGGAAGCCGGATTGAACGTGTTGGTCCGGTAGGCCTGCTTCAGCTCGTACTCCAACTGATTCTGCTGGGCGCCGGTCAAGTCGTGGAAGGCCTGGCCATAAGTATCGCGGGCGGCCAGGTCGAGCCAGGCCATCAGCTCCCGGTGCAGCCAGTCGGCGGTCCAGTCCGGGGCCTGGTAGGCACCGTGCCCCCAGATGGAGCCCAGCTGCATGCCACCGACGGATTGCCAGGCGGTCTGGCCGTCTAGGATGCTGTCTTCGGTCATCAGCAGGTTGCCGTGCTCGCTGACAACCCGGTCCGGGATCGGTGGCGCGGCACGGTATACCTCGGCACCAAAGTAGCCAAGCATGGCGAAGGTGATCGCTAGCACGGCGATCAGGGTGAACCAGAGGCGACGGTAGTTAGCCATGGTGTGCACCTCCGATTTGGCCGTCCACCCGCTGGAACAGCACGTTGTTCTCCAGGTGGATGTGTTCCATCAGGTCGTTCTTCAGGGTGTCCAGGCCCCGGTAGAGGGCCTGCCAGGTGTTGCAGGCGCCGTCCGGCAGGGTCAGGCCGTGGGCCAGGTCCACCAGCCGGTCCAGTGCGGCGCCGTGGTCGTCGTGCTCATGGCGCATGGCCTGTACCGGTGCCACTGCGATGCCGCCAACGCCCCGGGCAATCATCGGGAACAGGATCTGTTCTTCCTTTTGCATGTGCATTTCCAGCTCGTCCCGCATCTGCTCCAGGTGGGCACTGAGTCCCGCCGGACACTTGGGGTGGTCGCCGTGAACCCGCTCCACCCGCTGGGACAGGCGGATCAGTTCCGGAAACTGCTTGCGATGGACGTCGTGGAAACGGGTCAGGATGTGTTCGATCAGTTCCTTCGTGTTCAGTGCCGTCAGTTGTTGCTGGTTGGCGGCCGCCGGTTGCAAGGCCCTTAGCTCCGCCTCGATGGCTGCAGCTTCCAGGCCCTTGCGGGCGGCGGCGTCGGTCAGGGAACGGCTGCCACCGCAGCAGAAATCCAGTTTGTACTTGTGGAAGACCGCGGTGGCCCCGGGCAGGTCACGGGCCAGTTGTCCCAGGGATTGGTTGGCGAGTGTCATGGTCTGTCTCCTCTTCGCTCTCTCATAAAGTGGCTTTCAAAATACATCTTTAGTGAGTAAGATGTAAATCGAATATTTCTTTATGGGGGTGGCGATGCCGTGTCCCTATCCCCAAGGAGGTAACGTTCGATGATTCGACTGTTGAAACTGGCCAACGGTGGTCTGCTAGTGTGTCTGCTGGCTCTGGTGGGGACTCTGCTGCTGGCCTATCCTTTGGCAGAGCAGTTCTCGATGTCGGCACAGATAGCCGCCCATATTGGTACCCTGCTGTTCGCGACAGGAATCAAAGTGACCTATATCCTGCGACTGGTGTCGCTCAGAGCACTTGCAAGACCTGTACATTGAATACAGGTACACTGAAGGCTATGGTTCCTGACGGGACGGCGGAATCAGCAACGGGAATGTCGACAACGATGTCCATCAGCAAGGGCGGTTACAGGATTATTGCCTATCTGAGCGTGGGCCTGGCAATTGCAGGCGCCATCCTGCCGTTGTTGCCGACGACGGTCTTTGTGCTGATTGCTGCCTGGGCAGCGGGGCGCAGTTCCCCGGAGTTTGAAAGCTGGCTGCTGAACCATGAGCGGTTTGGTCCCACCATCCTGAACTGGCGTGCGCGGCAGGTGGTGCCTCCCAAAGCCAAGGCCCTGGCCTGTATCATGCTGGCGGTGAGTTGGTTAATCCTGTTCTACAACGGCGCCCCAGTCTGGCTCCTGGCGTCCCTGGGCGCGTTTTTTTGTGGCCTGGCGACCTATTTGCTGTCCCGCCCTTCCTACTAGTGAACAGGAAGTTAGCGTAATCCTTTCGCGCATCGGAGACGTTGGATGCACATCACCCGCTACACCGATTACTCCCTCCGGGTCTTGATCTATCTGGCTTTGCAGAAAGACCAACTGGTGACCATTCAGGAAATCTCGGACAGCTATCAGATATCCAAGAACCACCTGATGAAGGTGGTCCATCAGTTGAACAGGAAAGGCTACATCGAAACGGTTCGGGGCAAGAACGGTGGCATGCGCCTGCTGATGTCGCCGCAGGACATCAACATCGGGGTGTTCGTGCGGGAAACGGAGCAGGATCTGGATCTGGTGGAATGCTTTTCGCCGGGGAGCCAGTGCGCCATCACGCCGGTCTGCGGGCTCAAGGGCATCTTTGCGGAAGCTTTGCAGGCTTTCCTGACGACGCTGGACAAGTACACCCTGGCGGATATCCTGCCGGAAAAACAGAAACCGCAACTGGTGCGGCTTCTGCAGATTGGCTGATCCATCTGATTGGCGACAGACTGAAGTCTGTCTCATCCTCAACGATGATCTCGGGGACAGGTTTGAAATCTGTCCCCTCTAGCGGGTCGTTACGCCGGCTGGGCTTCCAGTTTCAGTCGCATCCGGTCCGGCAGCGAGAACTTGCCGATGCGCTTGAGCACGGTCCAGTACTGGCGGGCAAAGCTGTCGGTGTTGTAGTGGATGCCGTGCTTCTCGCACACCGCCTGCACCTTGGGTGAGATCTCCCGATAGCGGTGGGCCGGCAGGTCCGGGAACACGTGGTGCTCGATCTGGTAGCTCAGGTGCCCGCTGAGCAGATGCACAAAATTGCTGCCGGTGAAGTTGCTGGACCCGGTGAGCTGGCGCAGGTACCAGTGGCCCTTGCTTTCGTTCTCGCACTCTTGCTCGGTGAACGTCTCGGCGTCCTGGGTGAAATGGCCACAGAAGATTACCGTGGACGACCACAGGTTTCGGATCAGGTTGGCGCCGATGTTGCCCGCCAACACGATGGGTGCCACCGGGAAGGTCAGCAGCGGGAAGAACACATAATCCTTGAACGCCTGGCGCCCCCCCTTGCGGAAGAAGTCCTTGAGGAACGGCAGCTTGGATTTCCAGGTGATCTCCCGGCGACGCAGCCGCTCGCTCTCCAGCTCGTGGACCCCCACGCCCCACTGGAACAGCACCGTCAGCAGGATGTAGTTGATGAACTGGAACAGGTGACCCGGGTGCCATTTGACGTCGTCGCTCAATCGCAGCACCGCGTAACCGTAGTCCCGATCCTTGCCGATCACGTTGGTGTAGGTGTGGTGTTCGTAATTGTGGGTACGGCGCCAGGATTCGCTGGTACAGACGGTGTCCCACTCGTAGGTCTGGGAATGCAGGGACGGGTCGTTCATCCAGTCGTACTGGCCGTGCATGACGTTGTGGCCGATTTCCATGTTCTCAATGATCTTGGCCAGTCCCAGTGAAGCCGTAGCTGCTACGAACACCGGCGGAATAAAACCGAAGGGCATCAGGACGCGGCCACCAATTTCCAGAGTCCGGTGGAGCCGGACAACCCGGCGAATGTACTTGGCGTCGCGCTCACCGAGATCCGCCAGGACTTCGTCGCGGATGGCGTTGAGGTCTTGCTCCAGCTCCTGGAGTTGCGTTTCGTTCAGTTTCTTCATTGTCTACTCCTTGTCGGGCCCGCTATGGGACCCGTCCTTATGTTCTCGAATTCGGGTCAGATCGTGGTGATCAAAGATCGATGTTGACCGGTCCCTGTGGGACGGAAACGCACAGCTGGATGCTCTCCTCACCCGGGCCGGACGCCTTGCCGGTCAGTCGGTTGATCACCGTGCCGCTGGTCTTCTTGCAACTGCATTGATGACAGATGCCCATGCGGCAGCCGTATTGCGGGGACAGCTGAGCGGCTTCGGCGATGTCCAGCAAGTTGGCATCCCCTTCGGATTCCACTTTCACGCCGCTGCGCTCGAACTGCACTTCGCCGCCCAGGTCATCGCTGGGCAGGGCCGCCTGTGAGGCGGAGAAGAAGGTGCAGTGAATGCGGTCCTCGTGGATGCTGCGTTGGTGCAGCAGATCGTTGGCCAGGTCCATCAGGCCCTTGGGGCCGCACAGGTAACAGCGCCGCGCGCCAATGCCCGGTACCGCGTCCAGGTGGCCGTCGTTGAGGTATTCCGGAGTCTCGCCCACGTCAGTGGCCACCACGTGCAGGGTCAGGGCGGGCCAGCGTTGGCGCAGGGCGTGCAGCTTCTCGGCACCGATCACATCGGCCTGCGTGCGTACAAAATAGAGCAGGGTCACCGGCGCCCGGTATTCATCGGCGGCCAGGGTTTCCAGCAGGCTCAGCACTGGGGTCACACCGCTGCCACCGGCAATGAATAGCAGGGGTTCCGGCTGTTCAGGTGCCAGGAAGTCGCCGAAGGCGTCAGCAAGCCCCAGGGTAGAACCCACTTCCAGGTGGTCGTGCATCCAGTTGGTGACCTTGCCACCCGGCAGGCGCTTGATGGTCAGCGTTACAGTGCCGTGCTGCAGCCACTGCTTGGGCGAGCTGGACAGGCTGAAGGTTCGGTTGAGCCGGACGCCATCGATTTCGATACAGATGTTCACATGTTGCCCGGCCTCGAAACCGGTCCAGCGAGCAGCCGGCTTCAGCACGAATGTTTTGGTGTCGGCGGTTTCGTCGACAATGGCGGTTACCTTGGCCGGCACGTACTGCCGCACCAGCATGGGATCGACACTGGCGAGCAGGGGATCGAAGAACGCAGCCGGGTCTTCCCGATTGAAAAGCTGCTTGCCGAGCCAGCGAAGGGGGCGATTGTTTTCCATTAAAGACAGCATGGTTTCCTCTCCATGTGTACAAGTGTTCACGTGTTGTGTACGAATGTACACAAGGAGAAGTTGGCCTGTCAACAGATTTGTTGTCAACGGGTGGGCCGTCTCCAGTGGCCGGCTGGCCCGGGCCGCTCTGGGCGTTTGGGCGTGGGACTCTTTTCAGGTGTTGGGGAATGCCGCCGTTAGGGCCTTTAATGACAGGAAGTGTGTCGCACCGATGGCTTTTTTGTGTACACTTGTTTGCCATCCTGTGTCTGCTGGCGGCTAATGCGCCGTCAGACGGTACCTGACAGGCGCATGGCCGCTATCGATTAGGGAAAGAGAAGTCGTTCGTTATGGCAGAACGTAAGCGTCGCAAGCCGGGAGAAACCCGGGAAAAGCTGATGGAAGCTGCGCTGACCCTGGTGGGGAAGGGGCGCCACTTTGCCAGCCTGGGTATTCGCGAAGTGACCCGGCAGGCCGGGGTGGTCCCGACCGCCTTCTACCGCCACTTCCGCAACATGGATGACCTGGGGTTGCAGTTAGTGGACGAGCTGGGGCTGGTGTTGCGGCGGATGATGCGGGAGGCTCGCCAAAACGTGCTGCAGGCGGACAAGTTGATGGAGGAGTCGGTCGCCATCTTCATCAGTCATGTGCAGCAGAACCGAAACTTCTTCATCTTTATGGCACAGGGGCTGGCGGGGGAAAGCCGGGCGGTTCAGGAAGGGATTCGCAGTGAGCTGCGCTTCTTCTCCAGCGAGCTGAGCAACGACCTGCGACGCCTGCGGCTGGCCGACCACCTCAGCGATGCCGATCTGGAGCTGACCTGTGACCTGGTGGTGCGTACCGTCGCCTTCAGCCTGACCGACCTCATCGGCGTGTCTCCGGACGACGAATACCAGGTTGACCAGATCAAGGTCCGAACCACCCGCTTCCTGCAGCTGATCTTCGTCGGGGCGGCCAACTGGCGGACCGCCAGCCGCCCCGAGTGATGGTCGCTGGATCAGGCCTTGGCGGCCACCTGGTCGGTGATATCCTGCGCTTCCTCAGCCGGCGGCAACAGCAACTCTTCCAGCTCGTCCAGGGCCTCGCCGGTGAACACCGCCAGTCGCTGCATGCTCGGCAGGGTATCCCGGCAGCCGGTAAAGCCGAAGTTCAGTGAGCCGTCGTAGCTCAGGCAGGTGATGTTGAGGGCGCCACCGTGGGCAATCAACGACACCGGATACATGGCTTCCAGCTTGGCGCCCTCGTAGTACAGGGTGCGGCTGGGTCCCGGCACGTTGGAGATGGTGACGTTGAACACCGGCCGCATGCGGCCGCCCATGCCCGACATCAGCTGCAGGATGTAGGGCGACATCAGCATCATGGTGTACTGGGTCAGCGCTTTCTTGGGCAACTTCTGCAAGTGTTCCTTGGCTCGGCGGGTGGATTCCTTGATGGTGCTCAGCCGGGTCAGCGGGTCCCCTTCGTCGGTGGCCAGGGAGGCGATCATGAAACTGATCTGGGTGCCGGTACCCTGATCGTCCGCCGGGCGGATGTTGACCGGAATACCCGCGGTCAGCGGCGTGTCCGGCAGCTGATGCTGATCCAGCAGGAAACGGCGCAGTGCCGTGCCGCACAGATACAGCACAATGTCGTTCATTGAGGCGTGAGCGAGCTTGGCCAGCCGGCGGAGCCGGGCAAGCTGGTAATGCTGGGTGGCCAGGCGCCGCTGCGGGGTGACCCGGTGATTCAGCAGCGAGACAGGGCCGGTAAACGGCGCGGTCAGGCCGTCTTCGGGGTGACGGGCGGAGCTCGCCAGCCGGGTCATGGCGCCCCACAGCCGGGGGGCAATGTCGGTCTGCAGCTTGAGGGCCTCTTTCGCCTGGGACCAGGCGCCGTGGAGCGAGGCTTCCCTGTCGGTCTTGCTGGCCCGGCGTTGCTCGGGACGTACCGCCCAGGGAGGGAGCATGTTGGTTTCGTTGGGATCGGTGGACAGCACCCGTTGCATCAGGCGCACACCACTGATGCCGTCGATCATCGAGTGGTGCATCTTGGTGTACATCGCAAACCGGTTATTCTCCAGCCCTTCGATGATGTGGCATTCCCACAGTGGCCGGTTGAAGTCCAGGTGATTGGAATGCAGGCGGGACACCAGGATGCCCAGTTCCCGTTCGCCGCCGGGCTTCGGCAGCGCCGAGTGGCGGACGTGGTAATCCAGGTCAATGTCGTCGTCGATCTTCCAGGCCGGTGCCACCACACGGCCCAGGTGGCCGGGGAAGGCGAGCTTGCAGCACCAGGGCTTTTCCACCTGCCGCGCCGCTTTCATGCGGGTGACCAGGTCGCGGAGGAAGGTATCCGAGGCTCCCTCCGGCAGTGAAAAGATTTGCAGGTTGCCCACGTGCATTGGGGTGTTTTCCGATTCCACCGCCAGCCAGGATGCATCCAATGTTCCCAAACGTTTCATACTTCGTCCTCTTGCCTCTCCCCGACAACCCATGGGTCCGAGAGTGTCGTTTTATGTGTTGAGCCTTGGCCTCGATATGGGGCCGAGTCCAGGCTGCACCGCTTCCATACTTGCGTGTCTTGGCGCACGCTTCGACGTTGTTTCCGATAACAATCCAGATTAAGAAAAAACGGTTATTATCGGCCAAAGGTTCCATGTAATTCTTCCGAGTATACGTATAACCACGTAGCGAGACGAGTGAGACTTACGGTGGAGGGGGCAGGGGAGAAATGCCTGGCCCCCGAACGAGGGCCAGTGCCTGCGGAGCCGGTTACTCCATGACGGCCTCGGCTTCCCTGTAAAGGGAGCGCACCGGCTGGGCAAACACCTTGCGCACCATGGGCTCGAAATAGTCCAGGGGCAGGGTTTCGCCGTCCGGATCGAAGGCCGGGGCGTCGTACTTGCTGACAAACTCGATGGTCTGCATGAAGTGGGCGTGGTCCCGGTAGTTGTCCCGCTGGTTACGATCCATGCCCAGATAGTGGAAGAAGTAATAGCCCTGGAAGATGGCGTGGTGCTTGATCATCCAGTGGTTGGCCTCACTGACGAAGGGCTCGAGCAGCACCGCGGCGACGTCCGCATGGTTGTAGGTGCCCAGGGTGTCGCCAATGTCGTGGAGCAGGGCGCACACCACGTACTCGTCGTCCTTGCCATCCCGGTGGGCCAGGGTGGCGGTTTGCAGGCAGTGGGTGAGGCGATCCACCGGGAAGCCTCCAAAGTCGCCTTCCAGCAGTTTCAGGTGTTCCAGGACACGGTCCGGCAGAGTCCTGGCGAATCGGCCGAACGACTGGGCAATGACTTGCCAGTCTTCCGCAGTGCCGTCTTTCATATGGGTAAACGTTGCTTGAGGGGCGTTGCTGTCCATGTTCCTGTTCCTCCTCAGTCCCGGAAACCCGAATCGATCCGATCCAGCTTGCGCAGCAGGCCGGGCCAGGCCAGCTTGCCGCCCATGCCCTTGGTCACCTGCTCCGCCTGCTGACGAATGGTGTCGACAATGCCTTCGGGAATCGGCGTCAATGCACGGTTACCCGCCAAGGCCTGAATCTGCACCTCGCAAGCCTTCTGCAGGATGTACATGCCCAGGAAGGCGTCGGCAATGCAGCCGCCGGTGGTCAACAGGCCGTGGTTGCGCAGGATCATGAAGTTGTTGTCGCCCAGGTCCGCCTGCAGGCGGGCCTTCTCGTCTTCCCACAGGGCCACGCCTTCGTAGTCGTGATAGGCCAGGTTGGACAGCGGGAACAGGCTCTGTTGGGACAGCGGCAGCAGGCCTTCCTGTTGGGCGGACACCGCCACCCCCTCGGTGGTGTGGGTGTGCATCACGCAGACCACATCCTCCCGCACCGCGTGAATGGCGCTGTGGATGGTGAAGCCGGCCGGGTTGATGTCGAAATCCTCCGGATTGAGCTTGTTGCCGGCCTGGTCGACTCGCACCAGGCTGGAGGCGGTGATTTCCTCGAACATCATGCCGTAGGGGTTGATGAGAAAGTGGTGATCGTCGCCGGGAATGCGGGCAGAGATGTGCGTGAAAATCAGATCGTCCCAGCCGTTCAGGGCAATCAGCCGGTAGGCCGCAGCCAGGTCGACGCGAAGCTGCCACTCCTCGGCGCTGACCTGGTCTTTCTTGGACGGAATCGCCAGTTGTTCAGACATGGTCCATTCTCTCTCGGTGGTGATTGTTGTTGGGTGCTTAGTGAGTGTAGGCAGGAGCCGGAGCACAAAACTGTCAAATGGTTTACATTGTGTCGGGTGACAACTCTGTAGACTTTTCCATGACCGATATCAAAGCGGTACTGAAAGGCTGTCCGTTACTGGCGGGGCTGCCGGAACAGGCATTCGATGAAGCCGTCGCCATGGCCCGTTTGCGACGCTTTGCGTCCGAAAAGATGATCTATGCCAAGGGCTCGATGCAGTCCGCCCTGTGTGTGATCGCCTCGGGCACTGTGCGGATCAGTTCGGTGAACGCCGCAGGCCGGGAGGCGACGCTGATCATCTTCGATGCCGGCGCTTGGTTTGGTGATACGGTGTTTTCGCCGGGCACGCCACGGGTCTATGGCGCCACGGCCCACGAAGACGTCACCATCGTCGAGTTGCCAGGAGAGGGGTTCCAGCGGTTACTGGCCCGTTACCCGCAGGCTTATCCGGTGGCCCTTGACCTGGTCAGCCGGCGTCTGTGGTCGGCCATGTCGATCATCGAAGACGATGCCCTGCGGGGGATCGAGGCGCGGATCGGCCGACGCCTGCTGTTCCTGGCACAGATCCAGGGGGCGGGGGAGGTCAGTTCCGAGCCGGTGACCTTCCGGCTGACCCGGGAACACATGGCCAATATGATGGGGATGACCCGTCAGGGAGTGCACAAGGTGATCAAACGCTTTGAAGAGGCAGGGCTGATACGGCTGGACTACGGTCGCATCACCATCACCGACCCCCGGGCGTTGCTGGCTTACCTGAAAACGCTCGACTGAGAGCGCCCCGGTTCGGTCCGTCGTGTCGTGCTGACGCAACAATAACCATACGGCCACAACAGGTGGTTAATAACAATAACTATCCAGGAGACACTTATGGAATCCAGCCCGCTCATCTCCATCGGACTGCCGGTTTCTCTGTTCATCATCATGATCGGTATTGGCATGACCCTCACCCTGAGGGACTTTCGCCAGGTCACCGTCAACCCCCGGGGCATGGTGGTCGGCACCATCGCCCAGATCCTGCTGATGCCGCTGGTGGCCTTCGCCCTGGCCTGGCTGCTGGGGCTGGCGCCGGCCCTGGCCGTCGGTCTGGTGATCATCGCAGCCTGTCCCGGTGGCACGACCTCCAACCTGTTTGTATTGCTGGCCCGGGGGAACGTCGCCCTATCGATCCTGTTGACGGTCTCCGCCAGCCTGATCACCATCCTTTCCCTGCCTTTCTTCACCAACTGGGCGTTACAGGTTTACTTCGGCGCTCAGGAGGACATCGTGTTGCCGGTGGGTAAGACCATCGCCATGCTGGTTGGCATCGTGCTGTTTCCGGTGGCCATCGGCATGGTCATCCGAACCCGGACGCCCGCCACGGCACAGCGGGCTGAAGGGGTGGTGAGTGTCTTCGGCGGGATCGTACTGGCCCTGCTGATTGTCGGGTTGTTGTACGGCATCCGGGACCGTCTGGGAGAGTTGCTGGCCGGTGCCGGGCCTGCCGCGATCGGGCTGAACGTGGCGGGCATCGTGGTGGGACTGATGGTCAGCCGCCTGACCGGCCTGTCACAACGGGAATCCCTGGCCGTTGCCATGGAACTGGGCATCAAGAACGGCACCATTGCCCTGATGGTCACGCTGACCCTGCTGGAGTCCAGCGAGATGTCCATTCCTGCTGCGGTCTATGGCGTGCTGATGTTCGTCACCGGGTTCGTACTGGTTGTTGTCGGTCGACGTCTGATACCCGGGGCCGCCCTGTCCGGAGTCGAACCCGTCCAGGGCAAACCGTAATTCTGCGAGCAAGATCCCGTCCGCTGGCCTGACGAGACAGGTTGTCAGGACCGGAAAGTTGATAGTCTTGAAGCCGGTGGACCTCGCCGTCCACCGGTTCTCTCATCGACAGGAATAACAACAATGCTTGCCCGACACCTCCCGTTACTCCGGCACTGCCTCGTGGCGCTGCCACTCCTGCTGTGCCTGTCCCTGCCGGCCCTGGCGAACGAATCGGCGTTGCGGGAACAGGTCTATGACCAGAGTCTGCCACTGCAGGAACGGATCGACGCCATGCAGGCGCTGACCGGTCTGGAGCCCGACCCCAATCGCACCTACCGGGTCTGCATCTGGGACATCTTTGGACGTTCCGGTCCGATCTTCGCGGCGGCCCAGGATCAGCGCCGCAAGATACTCCAGTACGGCATCAATGTGGAAATGGTGCCTTACACCAGCGAATCCATCATGGTGGAGGAGCTCAAATCCGGTACCTGCGACGCAGCCCTGATGAGCGGGCTGCGGGCCCGGCTGTTCAACAAGTACACCGGTACGCTCGATTCCATCGGTGGCTTTCCGGAGCGGGCGCAGATGCGCCTGGCCCTGCAACTGATGGCCGATCCCCGCAGTGCCGACCGTATGGTGAGCGGCGACTATGTGGTGATGGGGATCGCCCCGGGCGGCGCCGCCCATGTCTTCGTTAACGACCGTTCCATCAATACCCTGGCCAAGGCATCCGGCAAGCGGGTGGTGGTGCTGGACTACGACCCGACCCAGGCGCGGATGATCGCCGGAGTTGGCGCCACTCCGGTGGTGGCGGACATCGTCAATGCTCCCAACATGTTCAACACCGGGGTGGTGGATGTACTGGCAGCGCCGCTGGCGGGCTACGAGGTGCTGGAGTTGCACAAGGGCCTGGAGCCCAACGGTGGCATCATTGATCTGCCGCTGACCCACATCACCATGCAGCTGATTGGTCGTGCCGAGGTGGTGCCCAACGAGCTGGCCCAGTTCGTCCGTGAGGCCTTCTACCAGGGCTTCGACGAGATCATCAGCCGGGTCACCATGGAAGAGGCCAAGGTGCCGGAGAAGTGGTTCATCGAGATTCCCGAGCAGGATCGCCTGGAGTACGAACGGATGATGCAGCAGGCCCGCCTGCAACTGCGGGAGGAGGGTTATTACAGTGGCGATATGCTGACCCTCCAGCGCAAGATCCGCTGCCGTGCCGACGGCAGCCGGGAAGAGTGCACCCATCCCGTCGAGTAAGCCGGGTCCCTCATCATACTGCCGGTTGAACAAGCCATGGCTTCACAATCCGATACCCTGAGCCGTCCGGGGGCGCTGAGCCTCGCGCGCTGGATGTCCGGCCTGCCCATGCTGGCGATCCTGCTTCTCACGCTGCTGGCGTCGGTGGGGGAAACCCTGCACTCCCGGCTGCTGGAGATCGGCGGCGCCACCTGGCCGGACTACTTCCATTTGCGGGTGATCGATCACCTGGATGCGCCCACCTGTGAGCCGCAGCCGGATCTGGAGCGGGCGGTTGAGCAGGCAGTCCGTGTCAAACAGGCCGAGCTGGCCAACGATCCGTTCGCCGATGTCTTTGGCGGCCAGCTTGACCGCTCGGCCATTCGCGACTCCCTGCAGAGCAAGGCCGAGGCCTGTCGCCGGGAGTGGGCCAACTGGCACCGGTTGCAGGCGCTCGATACGCCGGCGGTTGGGGCCTTTGCGGCAATGGAAGCGGGGCTGTCCCAGGCAGTGGTACTGGTCACCGGCAACCGGCGGGTGTTGCTGGGGCTGATGCTGCTGTTCTGCGCCGCGGCGGCCACGTTAAGACGCCAGCATATAGCCTTGCGTCCGGTGGAAAGCCAGCGGGACGATCGGGTGGCCACCGTGGCTCAGCTGATCGCCAACGCCCTGTTGACCCTCTCCGCCTGGCTCTACCGCCAGCAGGAGTTGGCCCAGGCCGCCGCCGGCATGCCCCTGGCACACCTGTTCATGCACGATGTCTGGGTGATCGGCTTCGGTCTGCTGACCGTGATTTCCGGCTATCAGTTGACCCGGCCCCGCACCGATCTGCCGGCGAGCGGCTCCTGGTCCCGGGCCCTGCTCAGCGTGCCGCTGTACAGCTTCATGTGCCTGAGCGCGGCGTTGCAGTTTGCCTATCACGGTTTTTACCACGGCATCGCGGTCTACCTGAACATGATGGCCGAGCTGTCGGCGCTGTTTCTCAGCCTCGGCCTCTATGTCTGGGTGGGCATGTTGCTGGCGCGCAGCCACCTGCCGCGGAAGGTGTTCGATGTGATCCGGCCCTGGCAGTTGCCCCCCAAGTGGCTGGGGGTGGTGGTGCTGCTGCTGACGGCCCTGCCCACGGCCTACAGCGGCGCCTCGGGGATCTTTATCCTGGCCGCCGGCATGACCCTGTACCGGGAGTTGCGACGGGCGGGCACCTCGGAGCAGTTGGCCCTGGCCACCACCGCCATCTCCGGTTCCATGGGGACCATGTTGCGGCCTTGTCTGCTGGTGGTGATCGTGGCCACCCTCAACAACAGCGTCACCACCGACGAGCTGTTCAGCGCCGGTGCCCGGGTGCTGTTGCTGACGGCGCTGGTGTATACCCTTTTCGTGCTGCTGCTGGGCGGACGCTCCACCCTGAGGATCGCCTCGCCGGCCCGGGCCATTCCGGGCATGCTGCGAGCATTGGGGCCGCTGCTGCCCTATGTGGCGGTGTTCGCCGCCGTCATCCTGGCGTGGGAACTGCTGCTAGGCCGGGGCCTGGATGAGTTTTCCGCGCCGGCCATCCTGCCGCTGGTGATGCTGTCGATCCTGGCCATGGAGCGGCTGCTACTGAACGAACCCGATCCGGAGCACAACGACCCGCATTCACCGGATCAACAGCCTGCTCCGGTGGGGTATCGACAGGCGGTCCTGCGGGCCACCGACGACTCCACCGCGCTGATTGGGGCTTTGCTGATGCTGATGGCGTTGTCGGTCAGCGTCGGCGGCCTGATCGAGCGATCCGGCCTGCTGGAGCTGTTCCCGGACAGCCTGGGCTCGGTCTGGCTGACCCTGGCGCTGCTGATGGGGATGCTGGTGGTGATCGGGATGATCATGGACCCCTACGGGGCGGTGTTGCTGGTGAACGCGACCCTGGCGCCCATCGCCCTCAATAACGGCATCGAGCCGCTGCATTTCTGGGTGATGACCGTGCTGGCGTTCGAGATGGGCTACCTGACGCCTCCGGTGGCCCTCAATCACCTGCTGACCCGGCAGGTGGTCGGTGTGCCGGAGGCCTGGGAAAGCCTGCATGGCTCTTTCTGGCAGCGCAACTTCCGCTTCATCCTGCCGGTGCTGGTGATGGGCTCCGCGTTGCTGATCGTGACCTTCACACCGCTGCTGTCGGAGACAGGCCACAGCCTGTTGCTGGCGACCGGGTGGCCGTGATGTGCGCGGGCATTCAGGGCTCCAGCTGCAGAATGTCCTGCAGTTCGCCACTGTTGTAGAGCTCCAGCAGGGCGGTTTCCAGCGCCGCCAGTCTGGCCGGGTCGGTGTCGCGGTTACAGCCCAGGGATCTGAGGGTGGTGAAGAACACCAGCTCCGGCTCGCCCAGTTCGACGCCGAGGCGCTCGGCGATGATGGGGGCGGAGCGGGTGTCAGAAATCCACAGATCCACCCGGCCCGCCTGCAGCATGAGCAGTCCCAGGTGGTTCTGGGTGGCCAGGTGAACCTTGTAGTCCAGGCTCTGCAGATACTCCCCCACGCCGCTGCCCAGATAGCTGCCAATGGTATAGGGCCGGGCATCGGTCAGGCTGCGGAGGGTGTAGGGGCGGGCCGGGGCGCTGTAGAAACCGTGTCGGGCGACGGAGACCGGCCCGATCCAGCTCAGGCTGGCTTCCCGCTCCTGGGACCGGTCAATGGGGAAGACACAGGTGCCGGGGGTGTCGATGGCACTGCGCATGGCCCGTTTTACCGGTTGGATCTCCAGTTCGTAGTCGTCCCCCGCCCGGTCAAACATCCGACGCACGACGTCAATGGCATAACCGGAGGGGGCGGCCCGGTTCGACAGGGACACCAGCGGCGGTATGTGGAAGGTCACCAGCTTCAGGGGCTCCGCCGAGACCGCCTGACTGGCCAACAGCCCCAGCAGCAGGATCGCGATGCGTGTTACCACTGTTTGATGGCCTCCTCGTAGGGCAGGGTCCAGGGGGCGACGTCGGTGTCCCTGGCGGGCTTGGGGGCGCCGGGCCGGGACAGCCACGTCTCCCGGGGTTCCTCGGGATGCAGCTTGGGGGCGCAGCTCCGGTCCGGTTTCCGGGCCAGATGCGCCAACTGGGCATCCACCTGTTTGGCCATGTCTGCCATGGCCTCCTCCGTGCTGACCTCCCTGCGCACGGCCCGGCCCACCTGCTGCCACCAGTAGCCGGACAGGGCGGCGTAATCCGGCACGTTGGTGCCGGTCGGGGTCCAGATGTTGCGGGCGGGACTGCGATAGAACTCCACCAGGCCGCCGAGTTCGCGGGCGTGGGCTCCGAAGAGGTCGGACTCGATGTCCGAAGCCCGGATCGGGGTCAGGCCCACCAGCAGTTTACGCAGCGAGACGGTCTTGGAGACGGTGAATTGGGCATAGAGCCAGGCGGCGGCCAGTCGGTCCGGCGGGGTGTTGCGCAGGAAGGTCCAGGCGCCGGCATCCTGGTAACCGGATTTCATGCCCGCCTGCCAGTAGGCCCCCCGTGGTGAGGGCGCAATCCGCCACAGAGGCTGGCCGTCGTCGTCCACCACCTTGGTGTCGGGCCGGGTGACGGCCGGCAGGAAGGCGGTATACCAGAAGATCTGCTGGGCCACCTGGCCCTGGGCTACCCATTCGCCGGAGGTGGTGAAGGTCATGTTGTAGGCTTGCGGCGGTGCAAACCGCTCCAGCCATTCGATGTACTTGTCCACCGCATAGATGGCTGCCGGGCTGTCCAGGGCGCCACCACGGGCCACGGAGGCGCCAACCGGATGGCAGCCTTCCACCCGGATGCCCCAGTCGTCCACCGGCAAGCCGTTGGGCAGCCCCGGGTCACCGGCGCCGGCCAGACTGAGCCAGGCGTCGGAGATCCGCCAGCCGAGGGAGGGGTCGGTGCGGCCGTAGTCCATATGCCCCCAGACCCGCTGGCCGTCAATCTCGCCAACCTGGTTGGTAAAGAAGTCGGCAATGTCTTCGTAGGCCGCCCAGTTCTGGGGCACCCCGAGCGGGTAGCCGTAGCGATCCTGGAACCGTTGCTGAAGGTCTTCCCGGTTGAACCAGTCGTGGCGGTACCAGTACAGGTTGGCGAACTGTTGGCTGGGTAACTGGTACAGCTTGCCATCGGGTGCCATCCCGAAGGCCAGGCCGATGAAATCGTCCAGGTCCAGGGTGGGCAGGGTGACCCCAGCGCCGTCTCCGGCGATGTAGTCGGTCAGGGCCACTGTCTTGCCCCGGCGGTAGTGGGTGCCAATGAAGTCGGTATCGTTGATGTAGGCGTCGTAGATATTGAGGCCGGTGTCCATCTGGGCCTGGATCTTCTTCACCAGATCGTCTTCGCCGGTGATTTCATGAATTACCTGGATGCCAGTAATGTCTTCGAAGGCCCGGGCGAGCACATTGGCCTCGTAGGCGTGAGTGTCGATGCGTTCCGAAACCACGCGAATGGTCATGCCCCGGTAGGGTTCGGCCGCCTCGGCAAACCAGCGCAGTTCTTCCCGCTGTTGCGCGGGGGCGAGGGTGGATTGCTGGAATTCCTCGGTGAGCCAGTGCTCAATGGCGCTCTCGGAGGGGCCTGTCTCTGCCACCCCCACAGCGGGAAGGACTGCCAGGACGGCAAGCCTGACCGGGTTGAACTTCATCTGGGCTCCCTGGGCGACGAACCTAAAGTAATAACTAGTTCCAAGTGTAGGACATTCTGGGAATTTTTCCGATGCTGCCACACAGCATTCCAGGCCGGATCCGCAGTCCCGGCCCGGACCCCGGCCCTGACTCAGTCGTCCAGATCCCGGGGCGGACAGTGGAACTCCTGGACCACGGTGCCATCGTCAACACTCTCCAGATGGACGTCGAAGCCCCACAGCCGATGGGTGTGGCGCAAGACCTCGTCGGTGTCCTCGTCCAGCGGTACCCGGTCCGCCGGCACGTGGCGCAGGGTGAGGGAGCGGTCACCACGCAGATCCACATTCCAGACCTGGATGTTGGGCTCCCGGTAACTCAGGTTGTACTGGCGGGCCAGCTTCTCGCGCAGGACACGGTACCCGGACTCGTCGTGAATGGCGGTCACCCGGTAAAAGTCCTCCTGATCATCGTCTTCGATGGCGAACAGTTTCATGTCGCGCATGACCTTGGGGGACAGGAATTGCTGGATGAAGCTCTCGTCCTTGAAGTTCTTCATGGCAAAATGCAGGGTCTCCACCCAGTCGGAGCCGGCAATATCCGGGAACCATTCCCGGTCCTCGTCGGTGGGGTCCTCGCAGATCCGGCGCAGGTCGGTGTAGATCGAGAAACCCAGGGTGTAGGGGTTGATGCCCGAGTACCAGGGGCTGTTGAACGGCGGTTGGTAGATCACCGCGGTATGGCTTTGCAGGAACTCCATCATGAAGCCGTCGGTGACCAGGCCTTTTTCATAGAGCCGGTTGAGCAGGGTGTAGTGCCAGAACGACGCCCAGCCTTCGTTCATCACCTGGGTCTGGCGCTGGGGGTAGAAGTACTGGGCGATCTTGCGCACGATGCGGATGATCTCCCGTTGCCAGGTTTCCAGCAGGGGCGCGTTCTTTTCAATGAAGTACAGCAGGTTCTCCTGGGGTTCCTGCGGGTAACGCTGCTTGCGCCGGTTCTTCTCCTCCTCGTCCTCCGGGCCCTTGGGAATGGTGCGCCAGAGATCGTTGATCTGCCGCTGCAGGTATTCCTCCCGCTCCTTCTGACGGCGCTGTTCCTCGCTGGCGGAGATGGGGGCGGGGCGTTTGTAGCGGTCGACCCCGTAGTTCATCAGCGCGTGGCAGGAATCGAGGATCTCCTCCACCGCTTCCACCCCGTACCGCTCCTCGCATTCCGAGACGTAATTACGGGCGAAGACCAGGTAATCGATGATGGCGCTGGCGTCGGTCCAGGTGCGGAACAGGTAGTTGTTCTTGAAGAAGGAGTTGTGGCCATAGCAGGCGTGGGCAATGACCAGCGCCTGCATGGGCAGGGTGTTTTCCTCCATCAGGTAGGCGATGCAGGGGTTGGAATTGATGACAATCTCATAGGCCAGCCCCATCTGGCCACGCTTGTACTGCTTCGACGTGTTGAGGAACTGCTTGCCGAACGACCAGTGGTGATAGCCCACCGGCATGCCCACGGAGCTGTAGGCATCCATCATCTGCTCGGCACTGATGACTTCGATCTGGATGGGGTAGGTCTCCAGCCCATACTCCTGGGCACACTTGGCGATTTCCTCGTTGTATTTTCCGATCAGCTCGAACGTCCATTCCGAGCCGGTGGAGATCGGTTTACGCTCGGTCGCCTCGGGGGCCTGATCGATGGTGTCGCTCATGCAGCCTTCCTCTCGAATAGGTGTCGGAATACCGGATAAATCTCGCTGGCATCGGCAATCTGTTGCATGGCGAAGCTGTGGGGATTTTCCTCCATGATTTTTTCGTACTCGTACCACAGCATCTGGTGATCCTGGGGGGTGATCTCGACATAGGCAAAATACTGCACCAGCGGCAGGATGCCGTCTTTCAGCAGCTTGCCGCACACCGGCGAGTCATCGTTCCAGTTGTCGCCATCGGAGGCCTGGGCCGCGTAGATGTTCCATTCCGACGGCGAGTAGCGGGCCTCGACGATCTTCTTCATCAGCTTCAGGGCGCTGGAGACGATGGTGCCGCCGGTTTCCCGGGAGTAGAAGAACTCCTCTTCGTCCACCTCCTTGGCGCTGGTGTGGTGGCGAATGAAGACCACGTCAATCTTCTTGTAGTTCTTCTTGAGGAACAGGTAGAGCAGGATGAAGAACCGTTTGGCGATGTCCTTGTGCATCTGGGTCATCGACCCGGACACGTCCATCAGGCAGAACATCACGGCACTGGTGGCCGGTTGCGCCTGCTTGCGGTGCTGGCGATAGCGCAGATCGATCTCATCAATGAAGGGAATGCGACGGAGGTTGCTCTTGAGCCGCGTAATCTCATCCTCCAGGGCCTGGATCTGGTCCTCCTTGCGAAAGGCGGGGTCCTGCTCTTCCGGCGCCGCCTTCAATTCGGCCAGTTGCTCCTCCAGATCCCGCAACTTGCGCCGCCGTGCGCCCCCCAGGCTGAGGCGCCGGGCATGGGCGCCGCGCAGGGAGCGGACAATGTCGAGTCGCGCCGGGACCCCCTGGGTCGAGTAGCCAGCCCGGACCCACTTGAAGGTCTCGGTGTCTTTCAGCTGCTTGCGGGCCAGGTTCGGCAACTCCAGGTCATCGAACAGGAAGTCGAGGAACTCTTCCTGGGTGATCTGGAAGGCAAACTCGTCCATGCCCTCGCCATCGGGGCTGGCCTGGCCGCCGCCCTGGCCGCCACCGCCCCCCTGGGGTTTGGGGAGAGTGTCCCCGGCCACATATTCGCGGTTGCCCGGGTGCACGATTTCCCGCCGGCCGCCCTGGCCGTGGCGGAAGATGGGCTCCTGGATGTCCCGGGACGGAATGCTGACACTCTCGCCCCGTTCAATGTCCGTGATGGAGCGACGCTGGACCGCGTCCGCCACGGCTTTCTTGATGTGCTGACGGTAGCGGCGCAGGAACCGTTCCCGGTTCACTGCGCTCTTGTTCTTCCCGTTCAGGCGTCGATCAACGATGTGGGTCATACCCATTGCTGCACCTCGCTTACTGCATTACTGGGATTTCCGCACTCGCAGATACCATTCCGCCAACAGGCGAACCTGTTTCTCGGTGTAGCCACGGTCGACCATCCGCTCGACGAACTGCTTGTGTTTCTTCTGGTCTTCCTGACTGGCTTTCGGGTTGAAGGAAATCACCGGCAGCAGATCCTCGGTGTTGGAGAACATTTTCTTCTCGATCACGCTACGCAGCTTCTCGTAGCTGAGCCAGGACGGGTTCTGCCCCTGGTTGTTGGCCCGGGCCCGCAGTACAAAGTTGACCACCTCGTTGCGGAAATCCTTCGGGTTGCTGATGCCCGCCGGTTTCTCGATTTTCTCCAGCTCGTCGTTGATGGCAGAGCGGTCGAGGATCTCGCCGGTCTCCGGATCGCGGTACTCCTGATCCTGAATCCAGAAGTCGGCGTAGGTCACGTAGCGGTCGAACAGGTTCTGGCCATACTCGCTGTAGCTTTCCAGGTAGGCGGTCTGGATTTCCTTGCCAATGAACTCCACATAATGCGGTGCCAGGAATTCCTTGATAAAGCGCAGGTAGCGTTCCTGGACATCCGCCGGGAACTGCTCCTGTTCGATCTGCTTCTCCAGCACGTACAGCAGGTGCACCGGGTTGGCCGCCACCTCGGTGGTGTCGAAGTTGAACACCTTGGACAGGATCTTGAAGGCGAAGCGGGTTGACAGCCCCTCCATGCCCTCGTTGACTCCCGCCGAATCCCGGTATTCCTGGATCGATTTGGCCTTGGGGTCGGTGTCTTTGATGTTCTGGCCGTCGTAAACCCGCATCTTCGAGAAGATGCTGGAGTTTTCCGGCTCCTTGATTCGGGACAGCACGGAGAACTGGGCCAGCATGCTCAGGGTGTCCGGGGCACAGGGCGCACCGGACAGGGAGCTGTTCTTGAGCAGCTTCTGGTAGATCTCGATCTCTTCGGTGACCCGCACGCAGTAGGGCACCTTGACGATGTAGACCCGGTCCAGGAATGCCTCGTTGTGCTTGTTGTTGCGGAAGGTCTGCCACTCGGACTCGTTGGAGTGGGCCAGGATGATGCCATCGAAGGGCACCGAGCCCATGCCCTCGGTGGTGTTGTAGTTGCCTTCCTGGGTGGCGGTCAGCAAGGGGTGCAGAACCTTGATCGGGGCCTTGAACATCTCCACGAACTCCATCAGCCCCTGGTTCGAGCGGCACAGCCCGCCGCTGAAACTGTAGGCGTCCGGGTCGTCCTGGGAATAGTCTTCCAGCATGCGGATATTGACCTTGCCCACCAGGGACGAAATGTCCTGGTTGTTCTCGTCACCGGGCTCGGTCTTGGAGACCGCGATCTGGTCGAGGATAGACGGGTAACGCTTGACCACCCGGAACTTGCTGATGTCGCCCCCAAACTCGTGCAGTCGCTTGACCGCCCAGGGTGACATGATGGTGTTCAGGTAGCGGGTGGGAATGCCGAACTCTTCTTCAAGGATGGGGCCGTCTTCCTCCGGATCGAACAGGCCCAGCGGGGTTTCATTGACCGGGGAATCCTTGATCGCGTAGAAGGGCACCTTCTGCATGAGCTGCTTCAGTTTCTCGGCGAGGGAACTCTTACCGCCCCCCACCGGGCCCAGCAGGTACAGGATCTGTTTCTTCTCCTCCAGGCCCTGGGCGGCGTGGCGGAAGAACGAGACAATGTTCTCCACGGCGTCTTCCATGCCGTAGAACTCGGAGAATTCCGGATACCGCTTGATGACCTTGTTGGAAAAGATACGGGACAGCCGGGCATCCCGTGAGGTGTCCACCAGCTCCGGCTCGCCAATGGCCAGTAACATGCGCTCGGCGGCCGTGGCGTATGCGGATTTGTCCTGTTTGCAGATCTCCAGGTATTCCTCCAGGGAATACTCTTCCTCCTGGGTTGCGTCATACCGTGTCTTGAAGTGCTGCACTATGCTCATGGTTCACCCTCGCTCTAGCGACGGGACCACTGAACTTGGAATTGTGTTGGTGCCGACGGTGTTGTCGTCAGCGTTCAGCAGTCCTGTCTGTCATTCGTGACTCACGTAAAAATCCCCGTTCCAGTTGGCAACGCCAGCGGCGTTTGGTGTTTTAGTTGGATAGTTGAGAATGGTGTCGACCGAACCGTTACCCAACCTGAGGGTACCGCCGTCGATACTCTCAGCTTAGTTCAGTCTTTGGCTCTTGGACAGCTTGACCATCGCTTTTGTTTCCAGAAGGTTCAAGGTTATCTCTGGTCTAACCTGCCCCCGGTTGGCCGGTTGGTAGGGGTGGGCCGGCCTCATGTGCCTGTGGAGTTGTGCCCTGAAATCAGTACACTGCACGCCTCGTGCCATGAGTCCAGGAGTGGGCTGGTGGCGATGGAACATTTTGGACAGCAGTAGACCATGTTCAGTTGGATCAAGCGCGCCTTTGGCAAGAACGACACCCTCCTTTGGGACGGGCCGGTGGGCACCGAACCCCGGGCCCAGTGCCCCTGTTGCGACTACATTACGCTGGCCGAGCGGGGCAGCTATCAGATCTGCCCCGTCTGCTTCTGGGAGGATGATGGTCAGGACATTGATGAGTTGGATCAGGCGTCCGGCCCCAATCGGGGCATGACCCTTCGGCAGGGGCGCGAGAACTTCGAACTGTTCGGGGCCTGCGAACAGGCCATGGTCCGGCATGTGTTGCGGCCGGATCAGCGGCACCGCTACCGTCAGGAGCGGCGTCTGTAGCCCGGATCACCGATGCTACAGCTTGCTGAGCCGAAACACGCCTTCGGTGGCCCGGTGGAGCCCCTTGCGTTTGGCAAAGGGACTGTCCGCCGGCATGTCCTGTTTCAGCAGCAGCTCGACATCGTAGTCCTCCCCGTACAGGGCCCGGACCTCTTCGTCACTGACGTTGAACGGCGGGCCCTGGACGTCCTCGTTCTGGTAGTCCAGGGTCAGCAGCAGGATGTGGCTGCCGTCGGGAATCACCGCCGTCAGGTGCTCCACGTAGTCCCGGCGCATGGCCGGTGGTAGCGCAATCAGGGCGGCGCGGTCGTAGACCAGGCGTACGTTCTTCAGGTCTTCGGGAACCAGTTGGAAGAAATCGCCACACCAGAGCTCCAGGGTGTCGTGGCGGAACTTGATGAAGGGTTCACCGGGATGCACCGAAGCCTTCTCCTGCGCCTCGGCGAAGAAATCCTTGCAGGCAACTTCGCTCAGCTCGACACCGATGACCGGGTGGCCCAGGTCGTTCAGCCACCACATGTCGTGAGACTTGCCGCACAGGGGCACCAGCACCGTGTCGTTGCTGTTGCCATCCACCATCGTGGACCAGTGATCGTGGAGGAACTGGTTGACGCTGCCTTCGTGAAAGCCGATTTCGTTGTTGGCCCATCGGTTATGCCAGAATTCGTGTTCCATGGCCGTTCTCTTTCTATGGTCGGGAAAGCATCTCCCATTGAGTGTAATCTACTGGCAGCAAGTTGAAACCCTCGAAACGTCTGAGTAAGGATACGGTATGAAAGCGGTATTTCTGGATGCCATGACCCTGGGCGCCGACGTGGACCTGGAACCCATCGAGCGCGTCACGGATTCGTTGACCTGCCATGAGCGGACCGCACCGGAGCAGGTGCTGGCGCGCCTGCAGGGGCACGACACCGTGCTCACCAACAAGGTGGTGCTGACCCGGGAGCACTTTGAGGCCTGTCCCGAGCTGAAGCTGGTGGCGGTAGTGGCTACCGGTGTCAACAACATCGATCTGGAAGCGGCGCGGGACCATGGCGTCCGCGTGGTGAACGTGGTGAAGTACGGTCGCTCGACCGTGGCCCAGCACACCATGGCGCTGATGCTGGCCCTGGCCACCCGCTTGCTGGACTACCACCGGGACGTACAGGCCGGGAAGTGGGCCGCCAGTGACATGTTCTGCCTGATGGGGCACCGGATCATCGAGCTGGAAGGCCGCACCCTGGGCATCGTGGGCTACGGCGATCTGGGCCGGGGCGTGGCGGAGCGGGCCCGGGCGTTTGGCATGAAGGTGCTGTTGGGGGCCCGGCCGGGCCAGCCCCGGGGCGAGGTGGACGGCTACCAGCGGCTGCCCCTGGACGAACTGCTGCCGAAGGTGGATGTGCTGTCCCTGCATTGCCTGCTGACCGAGCAAACCCGGCACCTGATTGGCGTCCGGCAGCTGCAGCAGATGCCGGCCCATGCGCTGCTGATCAACACCAGCCGCGGCGGCCTGGTGGATGAACAGGCGCTGGCCGATGCCCTGCGTAGCGGCACCATTGGCGGCGCCGGCTTCGATGTGCTGAGCGAGGAGCCACCCCGCAACGGTAACCCCCTCCTGGCCGATGACATCCCCAACCTGATCGTCACCCCGCACTCGGCCTGGGCCAGCCAGGAGGCCCGCCAACGCATTGTCTGGATCACCGCCAGCAACCTGGAGGGTTTCCGGTCCGGGACCAGTGCCCACTATGTGGTCTGAGTCGGCTATCCTAAGCAATATTCGCCGCAACGACTTTTGGGATTCAGCAAGTTAACAGGACAGCCCGTGACCTCGCGCCAAATCAAAGACCGATTGAAAGCCGTCGAAACCTGGATTCTTGCCAATCCGAATCCGCCCCAGCACCGCCCCTGGACCTGGCTCTACACCAGCGGTCGGACGGCCTATGCCCTGGCGAGGGACCTGCTGCAGGGCAATCTCACACTGCACGCCATGAGTCTGGTCTATACCACGCTGCTGAGTATCGTGCCGTTGCTGGCGCTGAGTTTCTCCGTGCTCAAGGCGATGGGGGTACACCAGAAGCTGGAGCCGTTCCTGTTCCAGTTTTTCGAGCCCATGGGCCCGCAGGGGGTGGAACTCGGCAACCGGATCCTAGGCTTTGTCGATAACATGAAAGTGGGTGTGCTGGGGTCGGTGGGGCTGGCACTGCTGGTGTACACGGTGATCTCCCTGGTGCAGAAGATCGAGCGTTCGTTCAACGTGATCTGGCGAGTGCCGGATATGCGGTCAATGGCGCAGCGCTTCAGCAATTACCTCAGCGTGATCATGATCGGTCCGCTGTTGATGGTGTCGGCGCTGGGCATGACCGCGACCATCCTGTCGTCGGCCTTCGTGCAGCGGCTGATGGAGGTGGAGCCCTTCGGCATGGTGATTCTGTCCATCAGCCGGCTGATGCCCTTCTTCCTGGTGGTCGGAGCCTTCACCTTCGTCTACGTCTTCATGCCCAATACCCGGGTCAAACTGCGCTATGCCTTCGTCGGTGGCCTGCTGGCCGGCATCACCTGGCAGGGGGGCAGCATGCTGTTTGCCTCCTTTGTGGCCGGCTCGGCGAAGTATGCAGCCATCTACTCCAGTTTTGCCATCGGCATCATCCTGCTGATCTGGGTGTACGTGAACTGGATGATCCTGCTGCTGGGCTCCAGCATCGCCTTCTACCTGCAAAACCCGGGGGCCGTCGCCAAACGGTTTCGCGTACGACCATCGGCGGAGCTCCAGGAAAACGCGGCGCTGGTGCTGATGTGGCTGGTCTGCAAGCCGTTCAGTGAAGGACGACCGGCGCCCCAGCAGGAGGCGCTGGAAAACCGGCTGCGGGTGCCGGGGGAGGTGACCCGGCAGCTCAGTGACAAGCTTATCCGCGCCGGCCTGCTGTCCCTGGCCGGCGAGAATGGCGATCTGTTGGTGCCCGGCCGTTCCCTGGACCTGATTACCGTGGCGGACGTGCTCCGGGCGGTGCGCCGGGACGATGACCGGATGGTG
The DNA here is from genome assembly GCF_033722735.1 of Marinobacter sp. Taxonomy (GTDB): domain Bacteria; phylum Pseudomonadota; class Gammaproteobacteria; order Pseudomonadales; family Oleiphilaceae; genus Marinobacter. Next base: position 17,716 of record NZ_JAWVYN010000004.1, on the reverse strand, counting down.
GACCGGCTGCCGCGGGTATTGCCGGCAGAACTGTTAACCCGGCCCATTCCACTGGGGGAGATGACGTTTGAGGCGTTACTGAAACAGGAACCCGAAACACCGGTGGAGTGACGGTGCGGTTCCGCGAAGAACGCTAATGCCCGTCACGAAGCATGTTGACCAGCTCGCTGCGGACCGTGTGGAACTGCCCTTCAGTCAGTGAAAGCAGGGCCGCCAGCTCGTCCTCCCCCATGTTGCGCTGGTGGGCGTGACGCAGGATTTCCCGGGTTCCGAGGATGATGCCATCGTTCAGTGGCGTGTGCTGTTGGCGGGGCGATGGTCGTTCCGCCGCCAGCAGGTAGGAGGTATGGCGGGGAGGCAGGTTCCAGTGATTGGCGATCTGCTGCGAGATACGCCAGTCAAACCGCTGCAGCGCCTGCAGGACGACCGCGGGCTGGACCTCAGGCCCCGCCAGGGCGCCGCGATAAATTCGCAGGATTTCCCGGTACAGGGTGAGGTAGGACAATGCCGGCAATAGCCCCACCATGAAATAGGCGCTGGCATCCTTGCCCTGGAGGCGGGCAATCAGCTCGGCGGCGCGGGCGCAACTGAGTCCCCAACGCCAGGCTCGCTGGGCGAACAGCGCCTCACCGCTGTTGCGGGCCGCCATCATCGGCCGCAGGATGGCGGCCGCAATGACGCTGCGAATGCCATCCATCCCCAACAGAAACACCGCCTGATCCACCGACTCAATGGTCTGGTCGCCGGGCCGGAAGAAGGGGCTGTTGGCGACCAGTAACAGTTGGTCGGTCAGTGCCGGGTCGTTGAGGATGATGTCGGTAATTTCCTTGCGGCTGATGTCCGGGTCCGACAGGGCCCGCATCAGCATCGGCAAGGTCATGGGTTGACGAGGGAGTTCGTCCAGCTTGCCCTGCTGCACCCGCTTGCTCAGTTCTTCCATGATGGAATGGGTGTCCCCGCTGTCACGGGTCAGTTCGCTGGGGGGGGTGTCGAGCAGCCAGCAGAACAGGTGCTGTTCCAGCTTGTCCAGGCTGGCGTCGGTGGCGGCGAGGTCATTTCCCGGGGACGTGGAGGGATTGAGTAGGCGTGAGCGGGCAGGGGGAGGGGCCGGGCTCTTGTCGCCGAACAAGCCAGAAACCCAGGATAGAAAACCTGGCATGCATTGCCCTCCCTGCCGGACCAGGTGGTATCGTGTTTCCCGCGATAGGTACCCCGCCCAGGTTAACGCATTAACCGCAGCGGGACACAAGTACCTCCGGATCATCTCTGACGTTCAGAGGCTCCCGGCAAGTATAGAGGGCAATCAGAAAAATTTCAGGGATTGGCCGAAGACGAAGACGAACTGACAGGCCCCCGCGACAAAGCCGAGGAAGGCGCCCACCAGGATCAGCTTGATCTCGTCTTCCTGGAAGCAGGGGCGCAGCAGGTCCTGGAACTCTTCTGACGAGAGCGCCACCATTCGCTCCACCATGATCGATTCCACTGCCTTGGCCCGGTCCTGCTCGAACACCGGGTTGTTGAACGAGGTGCGGGAGATCTCCAATGCTTTTTCCCCCACCTGGTTCTTCAGGGTGGCGAAGCCGGTGGGGCCGAAAGCCATCTGGGTCAGTGCCTTGCCCATGCCCGCGGTTTCGTCCACCAGCGGTTTGATGTGCTTCTTGACCATGTTCTGGGCCCGCTCGCTGCTGGGGCCGGTGAGCACGGCGTTGATGATGTTGCCGACGGTGAGAATCTCGTGAGTCACGATATGGCAGAACGAGTGGGCCACCTCGGTCTGGCGGCGCAGGAACAGTCCCTGGACCTTGAACGGTCCCACTTTCCTGGGGCGCAGGGGCCGGAAGATGACGTTGAGGGCAATCCAGTTTGTGGCCCAGCCCACCAGCAGGCCAAAGAACGGCAGCACCCACCAGCCCTGGTAGAAAAACCAGACGCCCATCTGGACCAGCCCGAACAGAAAGCCGAAGTAGAGGCCGGAATTGACGATGAAGCGGAACTCCACCTCGCCACACTCCAGGAAAATACGGTTGAGCAGCCGTTTGTCGGTAGCCAGGCGGTCGATGACCATGCCCTTGATATCGAGCAGGTCCTCGATGTTGTCAGCGAGGTCGTCCACCAGGTTGTCCACCAGCAAGGGGGTGGATTTGCGCACCCGGTCGTAGACCATGCGCCGGGCAGACATGGGCAGGTTCTCCCAGAAGGTGGGGTATTCCCGCAGCATCATCTCGTCGACGTATTCCTCCACCCGGGGGTCTACCGACGCCACGATATGGGCCGCCAGCACCTTGGGGTCGATCTGTTCGAAGATTTCCTGCACGGTGCCGATCTTGGAAATGGTGGCGTCGACACTGATGGCGGCCATCTTGCGGGCCTTGGAGGGAATGATGCCCTGCCAGCCCCAGATGGGGCGCTTACCGATGAATTCGAGGGGGTAGAACGTCATCTTGATGGCCAGCCAGTTGGTGGACCAGCCAATCAGCGCGGCAATGACCGGAATACTGAGGTACTGCCAGAATTCAGCTTGGTAAAAAAGATTCGTCATCCGGAACTCGCGTGTTGTTTTATCGTTTTGATTTTACTGTAGCCACAGACCTGGCCGGAGCGGTCGGCGGCGCGCATCGCCAAAATTGGGTTCCTGAAGCAACCGCTGGATAATGTTGCCAGCAGTTCGCATTGTCAATGACTGCTGTGCCGGGCCCCGGCGGCATTCGTGCCTTGATGGACGTCAGTTTTTTTCCGGTGGCTGGGCGAAATCTCCCCACAGCCACTGGCACACCGCCATCGCCGCAACCGGCGCGGTTTCGGTGCGCATGACCCGGGCTCCCAGGGTGGTGGGCAGGAACCCCGCCCGTTCGGCGGCCGCAATTTCCTCTTCGGTCAGCCCCCCCTCCGGGCCGATCAACAGGGCCACTTCTGCGGGCCGGGGCAGTTCCGTGAGGGCCTGGCTGGTGCGGTGATGCAGCACCAGTCGCACCGCCACCTCACGAGTATGCTGGAACCATTGGTCCAGGGACATCACCGGCAGAATCTCCGGCACGCGGGCCCGGCCACACTGTTCGGCGGCACTGATGGCGACCGCTTGCCAGTGACGCAGGCGCTTCTCCTCGCGGTCGCCCTTGAGCCGGACGTCGCAGCGGTCCGTCGCCAGAGGCACGATGGTGGTGACCCCCATTTCCACGCTCTTCTGGATGGCGTAGTCCATACGGTCGCCCTTGGACAGGGTTTGCCCCAGCGTCAGGCGCAGGGGCGATTCACAGCGGTTGGGCTGGGGTCTGCCCAGGGACACCGTCACCCTGCGTTTGCCGACTTCGGCAATGGTGGCCGGATAGTCCAGGCCGTCGCCGTTGAACAGCAGCAGGGCCTGGCCCGGCTGCATTCTCAACACCCGGCCCACGTGCTGGGCGGCCTTCTCGTCCAGGTCTAGGGAGCCGCCGGTGGCCAGCTCGACCGGGGTATGGATACGGGGGATTCTCATCGCTCAGTCCCGAACCGCGATCTCGATGCCCTCGGTAGCCACTTGGGCCAGATGGCGGATCTGTTCCTCGGTGATGATGTAAGGCGGCATGAAATAGACCACATTGCCCAGCGGACGCAACAGTGACTGGCGGGTCAGGGCGTGCTGGTAGACCCGAAGGCCGCGGCGTTCCTGCCAGGGGTAGGGGGTCTTGCTGGCCTTGTCCTTGACCATCTCGACGGCCAGGGTCATGCCGTGCTGGCGGATGTCGCCCACGTGGGGATGATCCGCCAGATGGGCCACCGAGTCCGCCATGCAGGCGGCAAGCTGGCGGTTGCTCTCAATGACGTTGTCGTCACGGAAAATGTCCAGCGTCGCCAGGGCCACCGCACAACCGATGGGGTTGCCGGTGTAGCTGTGGGAGTGCAGGAAGGCCCGCAGGGTCTCGTAGTCGTCGTAGAAGGCGTTGTAGACGTTGTCGGTGGTCAGTACCACGGACAGGGGCAGGTAGCCGGCGGTCAGGCCCTTGGACAGGCACATGAAATCTGGCGAAATGTCCGACTGCTCGCAGGCGAACAGGGTGCCGGTGCGGCCGAAGCCGACGGCAATTTCATCGGCAATCAGGTGCACCCCGTAGCGGTCACAGGCTTCACGCAGCTTGGTGTGATAGATGGGATGGTGCATGCGCATGCCGCCGGCGCACTGGATCAGCGGCTCCACCACCACCGCGCAGATTTCCTCATGCTGCTCGGCGAGGATCTTCTCCATCGCCTCGAACTGGCGCAGCGCGTACTGCTCGTCGGTTTCCCCCGGCTCCTTGTTGAAGGCGTCCGGTGACGGGGCGGTAATCACCTCCATCAGCAATGGCTGGTAGGTGTCCTTGTACAGGGCCACGTCCCCCAGGGCCAGCGCGCCCAGGGTCTCGCCGTGGTAGCTGTTGCCCAGGTTGACGAAGTTCTTCTTGCCCGGTTTGCCGTGATTCTTCCAGTAGTGGTAGCTCATCTTGAGCGCCGCCTCGATGGCGGAGGAGCCATTGTCGGCATAGAAGCACTTGCTCAGGCCTTCCGGGGTGATGTCGATCAGCCGTTCCGACAGGTTGACCACGGGTTCGTGGCTGAAGCCGGCCAGGATCACATGTTCCAGCTGACTGATCTGGTCCTGAATGGCGGCGTTGATCCGGGGATTGGCGTGTCCGAACAGATTGACCCACCAGGAACTGACGGCGTCGATGTAGCGGTTGCCCTCAAAGTCTTCCAGCCAGACGCCTTCGCCCCGCTTGACCGGGATCAGTGGCAGGCTTTCGTGGTCTTTCATCTGGGTGCAGGGGTGCCAGACGGACTTGAGGTCTCTCGCGACGAGGTCGGCATTGCGCATGGTGATCTCTCCTGTCGGCCCTGGAGTGCGAATGGCTGCTGCGCTGGCAGGGAGTGTTACCCCCTTGGCATGCGACCTTGGTATGGGTCGGTTGCAACCGTTTCCAGGTGGTGGTCATATGGCGAGCCCCAATCATACTGGGGTCACCCCGGCAGATGCCAGCATTGCGGGCCCAAATGCTGACTGCAATGCCCGCTATGCCTGACCTGCCGGCCAATGTCCGGACCTGGCGGGCGCTGGAGAATTCCAGTTAACAAGATTCGGAGGCCGCTATGGAGCTGGAAGTAACACACGCCTATGACTCGAACCTGGATCGGGTGCTGGGCGCTTTCTTTGATGAACAACACATCCTGCAGAAGAACGCCGAGGTGGGTGCCCGCAATGTCCACGTTGACGAATGCACGCTGTTGGACCAGACCGGCAAGTTGGTGATTTCCCGCGAGGTGAAAAGCGCCCAGGAAGTGCCGGGCTTTCTCGCCAGCTTCCACCGGGAGTGGAACAAGGTGAGGCAGGAGGAACACTGGTTCCGTAAGGACGAGAACGAGTGGCACTGTGAGTTCCGCGTTCACGTCGAAGGCGTGCCCGCCAAGATCAAGGGCAGCATGCGCCTGCAGGGCGACCAGAATAACTGCATCAACCAGGTATCCCTGAGCGTCCGTTGCGACCTGCCGCTGATCGGCAAGAAAGTGGCCAAGTTCCTGCTGGAGGACTCCCGCTTGAAGATGGACCGGGAGCACCAGGTCTCCAACGCCCTTCTGTAAGGCGTCCGCGACGGACTCCGCTGATCGATTGAGAGCCTGCCGGGCAATGGCGCCCGGCCTGATCAGTGACTCAGCACCCGGGACAGGAAGGCCTGGGTGCGTTCGTTCTTCGGGTGATCAAAGACGTCGTCCGGCTTGCCCTGTTCCACAATCTGGCCTTCGTGAATGTAGATCACCCGGTCGGCGACCTCCCGGGCAAAGCCCATTTCGTGGGTGACTACCATCATGGTCATGCCCTCCCTGGCCAGCTCCCGCATGACATCCAGCACCTCGCCGATCATTTCCGGATCCAGGGCGGAAGTGGGCTCATCAAACAGCATTAGCCGCGGCTCCATGGCCAGTGCCCGGGCAATGGCGACACGCTGCTGCTGGCCACCGGACAGCTGGGCCGGGTATTTCTCGGCCTGGTTGCCGATACCCACCCGGTCCAGCAGCCGCAGCGCGGTTTTCTCCGCCTCGGCCTCGGATGCCCCCTTGACCTTGATCGGCGCCAGCATGATGTTCCGTTTCACGGTCAGGTGCGGGAACAGGTTGAACTGCTGGAACACCATGCCGACTTCCTTGCGGATGGCGTAGAGGGATTTCTGGTTGCCCCCCTTGGGGGCGAGGGGACGGTTGTCCACCGTGAGCTGGCCGGATTCGTACTCCTCCAGGCCGTTGACGCAGCGGATCAGGGTGGATTTGCCGGAACCGCTGGCGCCGATGATGACCACCACCTCGCCCGCTTCCACCGTCAGCTCGATATTCTTCAGGACATGCAGGCTGCCAAAGTACTTATTCATGCCCTTCATTTGAACGATTTGTGCCATAGTGACCGTTACCTCACGCAGAACCCAGACCGCGGCGTTCCAGGAAACGCAGCACCAGCGACAGCGACAGGGTGATCGCCAGGTACAGTACCGCGACCGCAAAGTACACCTCGAAGGCGGTAAAGGTGTTGGCGATGTAAACCTGGCCCTGGCGAACCAGTTCGCCGACACCAATCACCGAGAACAGCGACGTGTCCTTGATACTGACGATGGCCTGGTTGCCCAGCGGCGGGATCATGCGCCGGAAGGCCTGGGGCCAGATGATCGACCAGAAGGTCTGGCTGCGGGACAGGCCCAGCGATAACCCGGCCTCGGTCTGGCCACGGTCAATGGACTGGACGCCGCCGCGGACCACCTCGGAGATGTAGGCGCCGGAGTTGAGGGCGATGGCGGCAATGCCGGCCACCAGCGGATGGATGGGGGCCCCGATGATGTCCGGCAGGCCGTAGAAGATGAACAACACCTGGACCAGAATCGGCGTGCCACGGAAGATCTCGATGTAGGCCGTGGCGGGCCATCTCAGGACCCGGTGCTTGTTCAGGCTGAGCAGGCCGAACACCAGGCCCAGGATAAAGCCGATGGCCAGCCCGCCAAAAGAGATCAACAGGGTATAGGGAATGCCCTTCAGCAGGTACGGTAGGGAATGGATGGCTGCCTGCCAGTCAAACTCGAACTGGAATTCCACGAGCAGTGTCTCCCTCGGGCAGTGAAAAAGGCGGCGCCGGGAAAGGCGGTAATCCGGAGATTACCAAGCCGCCCGTGTGGGGCCCGGCGCCCAGGAGAAAAGCCTTACTCCGGCATTGGGCCGAACCACTTTTCGTAGATGGCCTTGTAGGTGCCGTCTTCCTTGATGCTGGCCAGGGCCGCGTTGACCTCGTCCAGCCATTCACTGCCCTGCTTGAGGGCGATACCGTATTGTTGACCTTCGTACAGCGGGCCGATGGTCTTGACCCGGCCCTCGCCGCGGGTTCGGGCGAAGTAGCCGACGTTGGGGGCATCGTAGAACACCGCATCCACCGCGCGGGACATCAGCGCCATGTACATGTCCGAGCTGCCGGGGTAGGGCGTCACGCCGTCGTTGTCCTCCAGGTTGGACACCAGGAAATCGTAGCTGGTGCTGCCGATCTTGGTGCCGATCTTCATGCCCTCCAGGTCCCCCAGTTCCGCCACATCGTCGTTGCTTTCCCGCACCATGATGCGCAGGCCGGAGTCGTAATAGGGATCGGAGAAGTCGACGATCTCCTCCCGCTCCTCGGTGATGGTGATACCGGCAATGGCAATGTCCACGTTACCGGTTTGCAGCGCCGGGATGATGCCATTGAAGTCCATGGTCTGCAGTTCATAGTCAAAGCCGGCCCGTTTGGCGACTTCGGCAATGATCTCCATGTCGAACCCAATCATTTCTCCGGTTTCCTGGTCCATCATTTCGAACGGCACGAAACTCGGGTCGGTGACCACGCGCAGGGGCTCCGCCTGGACGCTGCCCGCGGTGACGATCAGGGCGCTCGCCGCGAGAGATTTCAGCCATTTGTTAATCATGGGTGCTCCTTGTCTTTCTTTTTAAGACCCGCGAGGGGCCGAAGAACAGATGCATCGTTCTCAGTCTAGACCATGGAAGCAAGGGACGCCGGGAATCAAAAAGTTAGAAAGGCAGAAAGGCGTTGCCAGGAAGCGGGGAGCGGCGGCGGTGGCGAGGGAAAGGCACCGGCCGCCTGACTTGGGCGGCCGGGGGAGGTGACGGGAGCGGATGCCTAGAACGCGATCTTCTCGCCCTGGCCGATGCCGAGGTTCTGCCAGATGTTGAGGCTGGGCTCGGCCTGGTTGAGGGTGTAGAAGTGCAGGCCGGGGGCGCCGGCATCCAGCAGCTTCTGGCACATCTCCGTGACCACTTCCTCGCCGAACTTGCGGATGCTGTCGGTGTCGTCGCCGTAGGCTTCCAACTGCTTGCGGATCCAGCGCGGGATTTCCGCTCCGCACATCTCCGAGAACCGCACCAGGTTGGAGAAGTTGACAATGGGCATGATGCCCGGCACCACCGGAATGGTGACGCCCATCTGCTCCAGGCGCTCGATGAAGTAGAAGTAGCTGTCCGGGTTGAAGAAGTACTGGGTGATGGCGCTGTTGGCACCGGCCTCAACCTTGCGGGCAAAGTTCTTCAGGTCTTCCTCGGCGTTGCGGGCCTGGGGGTGGAACTCCGGGTAGGCGGCCACCTCGATGTTGAAGGTATCGCCGCTGTGCTCACGGATGAACTCCACCAGTTCGTTGGCATAGCGCAGCTCGCCGGCGGCGCCCATGCCCGAGGGCAGGTCGCCCCGCAGGGCGACGATGCGGTTGATGCCGTTCTCCTTGTAGAGATCCAGCAATTCCGCCACGCTTTCCCGGGTGCCGCCCACGCAGGACAGGTGGGGCGCGGTGGAGATGCCCTGCTGGTGGAGGTTGGTCACGGTTTCCAGGGTGCGGTCGCGGGTGGAGCCACCCGCGCCGAAGGTCACCGAGAAGAAGTCCGGGTTGACCGTCGCCAGGCGGTCGCGCACCGCCTGGAGCTTTTCCTTGCCCTTGTCGGTTTTGGGCGGGAAGAACTCGAAGCTGAAACGTCGCTTAAACTGCTTTTGGGATTCCATTTTACTGCTCCCTGATCCGGATCGATCAGTACTTGTAACTTTCTGGCTTGTACGGGCCTTCCACCGGTACGCCGATGTATTGTGCCTGCTCCGGGGTCAGCTTGGTGATCACCCCGCCGAAGCCTTCCACCATGGCCCGGGCCACTTCCTCGTCCAGCTGTTTGGGCAGGACCTGGACATACACGCCCTTGGCCTTGGCCTCGTCCGGCAGGTCGGCGAACTTGCGCTCGAACAGGTGCATCTGCGCCAGCACCTGGTTGGCGAAGGAGCCGTCCATGATCCGCGACGGGTGACCGGTGGCGTTGCCCAGGTTCACCAGGCGGCCTTCGGACAGCAGGATCAGGTGGTCGTTGCTGGCCTTGTCGCGGTACACAACATGCACCTGCGGCTTCACTTCTTCCCACTCCCAGTGCTTGCGCATGTAGGCGGTGTCGATCTCGTTGTCGAAGTGACCGATGTTGCACACCACGGCGCCGGACTTCAGGGCCTTGAGCATGTTGGCGTCGCAGACATTGAAGTTGCCGGTGGTGGTGACCAGCAGGTCGGTGTTGCCCAGCAACGCCTTGTCGACGCCGGCTTCGGTGCCGGTGTTGATGCCGTCAAGGTACGGGGACACCACCTCGAAACCGTCCATGCAGGCCTGCATGGCGCAGATCGGGTCGGCCTCGGTCACCTTGACGATCATGCCTTCCTGGCGCAGGGAGGCGGCAGAGCCCTTGCCCACGTCGCCATAGCCGATCACCAGGGCCTTCTTGCCGGCCATCAGGTGGTCGGTACCGCGCTTGATGGCGTCGTTGAGGCTGTGACGGCAGCCGTACTTGTTGTCGTTCTTGGACTTGGTGACCGCGTCGTTGACGTTGATGGCCGGGACCTTGAGGGTGCCCTCGCGCAGCATTTCCTGCAGGCGGTGGACACCGGTGGTGGTTTCCTCGGTCACCCCGTGGCAGTTGGCCAGGATGTCCTGGTACTTGTCGTGGAGCAGGGCGGTGAGGTCGCCGCCGTCGTCCAGGATCATGTTCGGTTGCCAGCCGTCGACGTCGGCACCCACGGTACGCTCCAGGCACCACTCGTACTCTTCCTCGGTTTCCCCCTTCCAGGCGAAGACCGGAATGCCCTGGGCGGCAATGGCGGCCGCAGCGTGGTCCTGGGTGGAGAAGATGTTGCAGGAGGACCAGCGCACGTTGGCGCCCAGCTCCACCAGGGTTTCGATCAGGACCGCCGTCTGGATGGTCATGTGGATGCAGCCCATGATATTGGCGCCTTTCAGCGGCTGCTCCGCCTTGTACTTGTTGCGCAGGGCCATCAGCGCCGGCATCTCGCCCTCGGCGATCTTGATTTCCTTGCGGCCATAGTCGGCGAGGGCAATGTCGCGGACCTTGTAATCCTGCTTGGCGTTCAGTTGTTCTGCCGGAGTGCTCATGGTGTTCTCCTGTCGCTTGCTGTATTGGCTGGCAGTCAGGGGATGGCCCTGCACTGCTGAATCGTGGGTGACGGTCGCGGGGGGGGACGCCCCCGCGACCCCGCAGACTTCTGGCTGTTGCCGTCGACGGTATTGCGCTGGCGGTTAAACGCCCGCCGCGTCCTTCAGGGCCGCCGCCTTGTCGGTCTTCTCCCACGGGAAGGCGGTGAAGGTGTTGCCGTTCACGGTCATCTCGTACGGATCGCGACCGAAGTGGCCGTAGGCCGCCGTAGCCCGATACATCGGATGCAGCAGGTCCAGCATGCGGGTGATGGCGTAGGGGCGCAGGTCGAAGTTGTCACGGACCAGGGCGATGATCTTGTCGTCGCTGATCTTGCCGGTGCCGAAGGTGTTGATGGAGATGGAGGTGGGCTCCGCCACGCCGATGGCGTAGGACACCTGGATCTCGCAGCGGTCGGCCAGGCCGGCGGCGACGATGTTCTTGGCCACGTAACGGCCGGCGTAGGCTGCGGACCGGTCGACCTTGGACGGATCCTTGCCGGAGAAGGCGCCACCACCATGACGGGCCATGCCGCCGTAGGTGTCGACGATGATCTTACGACCGGTCAGGCCGCAGTCGCCCACCGGGCCACCGATCACGAACTTGCCGGTGGGATTGATGTGGAACTTGGTGTCGGCGTGCAGCAGCTCGGCCGGGATCACGTGTTTGACGATCAGCTCCATCACCGCTTCGCGCAGATCGGCCTGGCTGACGTCTTCGTCGTGCTGGGTGGACAGCACCACGGCGTCAATGCCGGTCACCTTGCCGTCTTCGTAGCGGCAGGTGACCTGGCTCTTGGCATCCGGGCGCAGCCAGGGCAGCAGGCCGCTCTTGCGGGCCTCGGCCTGGCGCTCCACCAGGCGGTGGGCGTAACAGATTGGGGCCGGCATCAGCACGTCGGTCTCGTTGCTGGCGTAGCCGAACATCAGGCCCTGGTCGCCGGCGCCCTGGTCTTCCGGCTTCTGGCGGTCAACACCCTGGGCGATGTCCACGGACTGCTTGCCGATGATGTTGATCACGCCACAGGTGTCGCCGTCAAAGCCAACCCGGGAGGAGGTGTAACCGATGTCCTTGATCACTGAGCGAACCAGCTCTTCCAGATCCACCCAGGCGGAGGTGGTGATTTCACCGCCAACGATGGCCACACCGGTCTTGACCAGCGTTTCACAGGCCACGCGGGCGTGGGGGTCTTCCTGCAGGATGGTATCCAGTACGGCGTCGGAAATCTGGTCGGCCAGTTTGTCTGGATGGCCTTCAGAGACCGATTCCGATGTAAAGATGCTGTAATCAGACATAGTTTTGGCTCCTGTATGAGCGGTTACACGTCGGCCGGTTGTCGTTGCCACCGGAATCCAATGGGTTATGGGGTACGAATTGTATATCAAAAAACTTTGATATGGTTTAAAAGTTTCAGTCGTCCGCCGTTAAGTGGCCCAGATTGTTAACTGGTGCCGGAGGATTTCCAGAATTCCCGCACCTGGATCTGAAAACCGTTGCGCAGCCCGATAAACAGGGACTCGCCGGTCGTCAGACCGGCGTCTTCGGCCCAGGCGGTGAGCTCTTCCGGCTCAAAGCCCAGCCACAGGTCGCCGCAGTTCTCCTTGGCCCAGTCCTGGTCGTGGCTGCACAGGTCGCTGACCACGAAACACCCGCCCACGTTCATCAGGGCGGCGGCATCCAGAAAGATATCCGCCGGGCTGGGCACGTGGTGAAGCACCATGTTGGCCACCACCAGGTCAAAGGCATCGCCCCGGGCCAGCAGGGTATCGGTGACCCCTTCAATCAGGTCGATGTTGTTCAGGTGTCGGTCGATGCAGGTGCGGGTTGCCTTGGCCAGCATGTCCCGGGAGTTGTCGAGGGCCACCACGTGGTCGCAGATTGCCGACAGCACCGGCAGAAAGCCCCCCTCTCCGGGGCCAATCTCCAGGGCAGCGCGCCAGTCCTGCCGGTGGGCCCGCTGGCGAATCAGTTCGGCGGTGGGCTCGGCGTACAGGTCAAACGCCGCAATCAGTTCCTGCTGCTCGCGGAACTGCTCCGCGTGGCGCGAGAAAAAGGCCTGGGACTGTTCGGCCCGCTGGTCCCGGATCGCCTCAATCCGGTCCTGCAATGGTTGCGGCAGCGGTACCTGGTCCACTTGCTCGAAAATCTGGCGGATGGTGCGATCGGTCAGGGTATCGCTGTCCAGGTGCAGGGGGCGCCGATAGAAAATGGCGTTGCCCTCCCGCTGAGGCTCCAGCAACCCAGCCTTGTTCATCACCTTGAGATGGTGGCTCATGCCCGACTGGCGCATGTCGAACAGTTGGCTCAGCTCCAGCACCCCGAAGGTGTCCCGGCGCAGCACGCGCAGAATCTCCAGGCGCAGCGGGTCGCCGCAGGCCTTGTAGATGGGCGCCAGGGCGTCGACGGTGGACGCTGCCGGGGCTTGGGGGGGTGTCGCAATGGAAGTCATGGGGGGGGAGTGTAGACCGGTAAAAGTGGTCAATCAATATCCATATCAATATATTTTGATATAGATTAAGCTAAATGGCAGTTCTGGCCGGAACTGCCTCCGGCCAACGGCTGGATCGCCTCTCGGTTTTCCGATTTGCCCCCGCACCTGTTAATCGGCGAAAATACGCGCCCATCTTTTTCTTACTCTTAAAGTCAGTGGAGAACAGTCAATGCCGTCTCGCAAAGATCTCGCCAACGCCATTCGCGCGCTGAGCATGGATGCGGTTCAGAAAGCCAAGTCCGGCCACCCGGGCGCGCCCATGGGGATGGCGGATATCGCCGAGGTGCTGTGGAACGAGTACCTGAGCCACAACCCGGCCAATCCGGCGTGGGCCAACCGCGACCGCTTCGTCATGTCCAACGGGCATGGCTCCATGCTGGTCTACTCCCTGCTGCACCTGACCGGCTACGACGTCTCCATCGAAGACCTGCAGAACTTCCGCCAACTGCACTCCAAGACACCGGGGCACCCGGAATACGGTTACACCCCGGGCGTTGAGACCACCACCGGTCCCCTGGGGCAGGGCATTGCCAACGCCGTTGGCTTCGCCATTGCCGAGAAGGCCCTGGCGGCCCAGTTCAACCGCCCCGGTCACAACATTGTGGATCATTACACCTACGCCTTCCTCGGCGACGGCTGCCTGATGGAAGGCATTTCCCACGAGGTCTGCTCCCTGGCCGGCACCCTGGGCCTGGGCAAGCTGGTGTTCTTCTACGACGACAACGGCATCTCCATCGACGGCGAGGTGGACGGCTGGTTCACCGACAACACCCCGCAGCGCTTCGAATCCTACGGCTGGCAGGTGATCCCCGCGGTGGATGGTCACGATCCGGAAGCGGTCCGTCAGGCCATCGAGCAGGCCCGCGCCAACACCGATCAGCCCACCCTGATCTGCTGCAAGACCATCATCGGTTTCGGTTCCCCCAACAAGCAGGGTACCGAGAGCTGCCACGGGGCCGCCCTGGGTGAGGACGAAATCGCGCTGACCCGGGAGAACCTGGGCTGGAAGCACGGTGCCTTTGAAATCCCCGATGAGATCTACGCCGGCTGGGACGGCCGCGAGAAAGGCAATGCCGCCGAGCAGGCCTGGAACGAGGCCTTCGCCGCCTATGAACAGGCCGAGCCGGAGCTGGCGGCCGAGTTCAAGCGTCGCATGGCCGGCGACCTGCCGGCGGACTTTACCGAGAAAGCCGAGGCCTACATTCGCGAGTGCCAGGAAAAGGGCGACACCATCGCCAGCCGCAAGGCGTCCCAGAACACCCTGAACGCCTATGGTCCGCTGCTGCCGGAATTCATGGGCGGCTCCGCCGACCTGGCCGGTTCCAACCTGACCATCTGGGAAGGCAGCAAGGGCCTGACCAAAGAGGATGCCAGCGGCAACTACATCTATTACGGCGTGCGCGAATTCGGCATGTCCGCCATCATGAACGGCATCGCCCTGCACGGCGGCTTCGTGCCTTACGGCGCCACCTTCCTGATCTTCATGGAATACGCCCGTAACGCGGTGCGCATGTCGGCGCTGATGAAGCAGCGCTCCATCTTTGTCTTTACCCACGATTCCATCGGCCTGGGTGAAGACGGTCCGACCCACCAGCCCATTGAGCAGCTGGCCAGCTTGCGCACCACGCCGAACATGAGCACCTGGCGTCCGGCGGACGCGGTGGAATCGGCGGTGGCCTGGAAGGTGGCCATTGAGCGCCAGGACGGCCCGACCGCAATGGTCTTCTCCCGTCAGGGGCTGCCCCACCAGGCGCGGGATGCCGAGCAACTGGCCAATGTGGCCAAGGGTGGCTACATCCTGTCGGACAGCGAGGGCACGCCGGAGCTGATCCTCATCGCCACCGGTTCCGAGGTGGGCCTGGCCCAGGACGCGGCGGCCGCGCTGCGGGAAGAGGGCCGCCAGGTTCGGGTGGTCTCCATGCCGTCCACCGACGTGTTCGATGCCCAGGATGCCAGCTACAAACAGCAGGTGCTGCCGCTGGAAGTCACCAACCGCATCGCCATCGAAGCCGCCATCGAGGACTACTGGTACAAGTACGTGGGCCTGGACGGCCGGGTTGTGGGCATGAGCACGTTCGGCGAATCCGCGCCGGCGGGTGAGCTGTTCAAGGAGTTCGGCTTCACCGTGGACAACGTGCTGGCGGTGGCCCGGGAGTTGCTGGAAGATTGATGTCCGCCAAGGCGCCTTACCGAATTGCCATCAATGGCTACGGCCGTATCGGCCAGTGTGTGTTGCGCGCGCTGTACGAGAATGGCTTCCGGGACCGGTTCCGGGTGGTGGCGATCAATGAGCTGTCGGACATCGACACCATCGCCCACCTGACCCGTTATGACTCCACCCACGGCCGCTTCCGCGGCGAGGTGGAGGTGGACCGGGACCGGCTGCTGGTCAATGGCGACCAGATTGCCGTGGTCAGTTGTCGTGAGCCGGCTGAGCTGCCCTGGCGGGAACTGGATATCGATCTGGTGCTGGAGTGTTCCGGCGCCTTTTCCGATCGGGCTACGGCGGAGGCGCACCTGAGCGCCGGCGCCAAACGCTTGCTGTTTTCCCAGCCGGCGGAGGCAGATGTTGATCGCACGGTGGTGTTCGGGGTTAATGAGGATTCACTGACCCGGCAGGACCGGATCGTCTCCAACGCCTCCTGCACCACCAACTGTATCGTGCCGGTGATCCAGGTGCTGGATGAGGCGCTGGGTGTGGAGCAGGGGGTGACCACCACCATCCACGCCGCGATGAACGACCAGCCGGTGATCGACGCCTACCACCACCACGATCTGCGCCGCACCCGCAGTGCCCTGCAGAACATCGTGCCGGTGGATACCGGGCTGGCGCGGGGCATTGAGCGGTTGCTGCCGCAGATGAAGGATCGCTTCAGCGCCGTGGCGATGCGGGTACCAACGACCAATGTATCCGCCATCGATATGACGTTGAATGTGCGCCACTCAACCTCCGTCGAGGAGGTGAATGCGCTGCTTCAAACGGTGGCAAAGGGGCGGCTCAAGGGCATTCTTGGGTATACCGATGAGTTGCTGGCCAGTTCCGACTTCAATCACGACGCCCATTCCGGCGTGGTGGACGGCGGCCAGACCCGGGTGACCGGTGGCCGGATGGTGAAGGTGCTGTGCTGGTTCGATAACGAGTGGGGCTTTGCCAACCGGATGCTGGATGTCAGCAGGAGCTGGCTGGAACTGAATTGAACGTAACCACTGAACATTGTTGAAGAGACGACCCTATGGCCATCAAGAAAATGACCGATCTGGATCTCGCCGGTAAGCGCGTACTGATCCGGGAAGACCTGAACGTACCTGTCAAAGACGGCAAAGTGACCAGTGACGCCCGCATCCGCGCCTCGCTGCCCACTATCCAGGCAGCGAAGGACGCCGGCGCCAAGGTTATGCTGATGTCCCACCTGGGCCGTCCGGAAGAAGGCGTCTACGACGAGGCCGCCTCCATGAAGCCGGTGGCCGAGCACCTGTCCGGCCTGCTGGGCCAGGACGTCCGCCTGGTGAAGGACTACCTGGACGGCGTTGACGTGGCCGACGGCGAAGTGGTGCTGTTCGAGAACGTGCGCTTCAACAAGGGCGAGAAGAAGGACGACGAGAGCCTGTCCAAACAGTACGCCGCCCTGTGCGACGTCTATGTGATGGATGCATTCGGCACCGCCCACCGCGCCCAGGCCTCCACCCACGGTGTGGCCCGGTTCGCCCCGGAAGCCTGTGCCGGCCCACTGCTGGCGGCGGAGCTGGATGCCCTCGGCAAGGCCCTGGACAACCCAGCCAAGCCGGTGGTGGCCATCGTTGGTGGCTCCAAGGTCTCCACCAAGCTGGATGTGCTCAACGCCCTGTCCCAAGTCTGCGATCAGCTGATCGTCGGTGGCGGCATCGCCAACACCTTCCTGGCCGCTGCCGGTCATCCGGTGGGCAAGTCCCTGTGCGAGCATGACCTGGTGGGCACCGCCAAAGACATCGCCGGCAAGGTCAACATCCCGCTGCCCACGGACGTGGTCGTGGCCAGTGAGTTTGCCGAGACCGCCGAAGCCACCACCAAGGCCATTGCCGATGTCACCGAAGATGACATGATTCTGGACGTGGGCCCGCAGACTGCCGCCCAGTTCGCCGAGCTGCTCAAATCCGCCAAGACCATCCTGTGGAACGGTCCGGTGGGTGTGTTCGAGTTTGACCAGTTCGGCAACGGCACCCAGGCCCTGGCGGATGCCATCGCCGAGAGCGATGCCTTCTCCCTGGCTGGTGGTGGCGACACCGTGGCGGCCGTTGACAAGTACAACGTCAGCGACCGGATTTCCTACATTTCCACCGGCGGTGGCGCGTTCCTCGAGTTTGTCGAAGGCAAGGTGCTGCCGGCGGTAGCCGTTTTGGAAGAACGCGGCGCGTAAGCGATTTTTTAACCGAATTCCGATTAATTAAGGAGAGTTCCCCATGGCCCTGATTTCGATGCGCCAGATGCTGGACCACGCCGCCGAGTACGGTTACGGCGTTCCCGCGTTCAACGTGAACAACCTCGAGCAGATGCGCGCGATCATGGAAGCGGCGGACAAGACCGATTCCCCGGTGATCGTGCAGGCCTCTGCCGGTGCCCGCAAGTATGCCGGTGCGCCGTTCCTGCGCCACCTGATCCTGGCGGCCATTGAAGAGTTTCCCCACATTCCGGTGGTCATGCACCAGGACCACGGCACCAGCCCGTCCGTGTGCCAGCGTTCCATCCAGCTGGGCTTCAGCTCGGTGATGATG
>NZ_JAWVYN010000003.1:0-258555 GCF_033722735.1 Marinobacter sp. | reverse complement strand
GGTATCGTTGTTCCTGGGTCAGTTGTCGGTATCCCATCACTGCTTCACTTTGGTCGGTAAAGCGAATGAGGGTACCGGCAGCGGCCCTCCTTCCTCTACCTCGTTATCCCAAAGTGCTGCGGTTATTATCTGAATTCAGGCCCTGAGAACGCCCGGAATCTGTTGCAGGACATTAAGTTTGTCGGCAATCAGCAGGTAAGCTTCGCAGATCGCAACGTCATTGCATCCCCGGTAATCGTCGAAGTATGGGTCAAGTCTCCTCCACTTCATCAGATCCCGAAGTTCGTCGACGTGTTGTTCAATGACACGGATGGCGTGATTCTTTTCCTCTGCGTCCAACACTTCATCCAACTTCTGCCGGTCGATGGCCTCGGAGTACCTGGCCAGGGCGCTGGGGCTTCCATTTGGTGAAGGATCAAACACTGCTTGCCGGATCAGCATGGCCGAGTGGGCCATTGGGTTGTTTTGTATGGACACATCCACTGCATCCAGATAATGCAGTGCCAGGTGCAGTTGCGCCAGGCTATGGCGGAGCTTGAACAAGGGGTCGGGAATGTTGATGCACACCAGGCCTTTCTGGCTCCGGATATCCGCCAACTGGTCCGTGCCCGGTTCACAACTCAAGTCGAAAGCATCTGGGGTCACAGACTCGTTGTGCTTGAGCAACTTGCCCAGCTTGGTGCAGAGCTCGTCATCTCCCGGCGCTTCAAATCCCGGCACGAAATCGCGGGGATTCTCCAGCATCAGTTCGATACCGAGATCCCGCGACCTCAGTTCGGACACGTTCTCGACGGCTGCGGCGGGAAACCCTTTTTCAAAGGTTAGATCCTCTGTCACCGTAGCAGCCCAGGCATGTCCAATGCCGGTGGTCCTTGCCTCCCGTGCACGATCATCCTGCTCCAGCCGGCGGATATAGGACCAGTCCCACTGCACTTCGCTGTAAGCCATACGCATGTCATGCATCACCGACTGCCCCTGGAGGAACACAGGCACTAGGACATCGGCCAGCCACTCGCCTTCACTGGGGCGGGTACTGCCCTGCGGGTTCGAGGCTGCGGCCCGGACACTGCCCAGGTCGATATCGCTCATGAGCCCCGAGCCGCTGATTTCCAACTCCCGCCACAGGCTGTTACCACGGAACACGTACAGGTAACCGGGTCGTAGCAGCGCCACTCCCTTGCCTTGATGAACCGGGGCGCCATAGCCCGACACCACGGGTAGATCGTCGGCGATTTCCGCCAGTGGCTTGACCCTGAGCAGGGTGTTTTCCTGATAGTCTTCCCGCTCAAGGTTGGAGCGGGCGTTCCTGAGCAAAGGCACGGTAATGGTGCCGCCCGACCGCTTGGCGATGGTGAGGACCAGGTCGCGGGGGTTGCTGTCGTCGTACTCCGCCCTGCGGCGAATGCTGCGGTCCAGGTCTTCGTCGGTGAAGGTCAGTGAATCGCTCATGCATCGCCCTCCGCTACCGGGTTGTCTGCCACGTCTATCACCTCTAGCTCCTTGCCAATCACATCGACGATCAGTTCACGACGTGGACGGGTAAAGCCCGTTTCCTCCGGGGCCACTGGGTCCGCATTCTGTCGCTGAGCGACCTCGGCCAACTCCACAGGTGCTACCTTGTCGACTGAATTGGGCTCCAGGGTATTGGGCAACACCGGCCCACTCGCCCCCTGCCCCGATCCACTCCCCGGCGCGCCGCCGGAATTGATCTTCAACGTTGGGCCGGACAGGGTGACGCCGCTGGGGTCGAGCTTGAGGAAGCTGCCGCCGGCGGCAATGGTCAGTTCGGCCCCGGCGTCCAGCACGACCTTGGCACCGGCCTTGTGGTGTACCTCTGTGCCGGCTTCGCTGAGGGTGGCCTGGGCGGTTTTTTGATGGAAGGTGCCGCCGATGCTCTGACTGGCGTCGCCGCCGACGGATTCCCGCCGTTCGCCATCCACCGTGAGGTGGTCGTTGGCCTGGATATGGCCGAGGCGGTCGTTCTCCACCGTCAGGTGGCTGTCGTGCCTGATGACTTCGGTGCGGTCGTGCTCGGTGAGCAGGTCCAGGTCTTTCTGGGCGTGGACGTAGATCTGTTCCTGGCCGGCCTCGTCCTCGAAGCGCAGTTCGTTGCTGCCCTCGCCCTTGTGGCTCTGGGTCTTCAGCACGGTGCGGGTCTTGTGCTCCGGCAGCGCGTAGGGCGGCGTGTTGGTGGCGTGGTAGGTGCGCCCGGTGATGATCGGCTGGTCGGGGTCGCCGTCGAGGAAGCTGACGATGACCTCGTGGCCGATGCGCGGCAAGGCCATGAAGCCGTACTGGCCGCCGGCCCAGCCCTGGCTGACTCTTAGCCACGCACTGCTGTGTTCGTCATTCTCGGAGTAGCGGTCCCACGGAAACCTGACCTTGACCCGGCCATGCTCGTCGCAGTGGATCTCTTCACCTTCCGGGCCGGTGACAATGGCCATTTGCGGGCCGTCCATCAATGGGCGGTGTTTAACCTGCGGCCGCCAGGTGCGGTCGGCGGGGATGGCGTCGAAGGTGTTGTGGTAGCTGGTGGGCTCGGAGCCGCCCTCCTCTTCCAGGGCCTGGGGCTGTTTGCCGGTGTGGACGACGCCGGTGAGCAGCCAGTAGCGGTTGAGGTCTTGCTGGGTGTGGCCGGTCAGGGGCAGCTTGGCGCCGGCGGCGAGGTCGGGGCGGTTGCTGCCGCCACTGGCGACGCTGGCGTCGTTGCGCAGGGCATCCAGTTTCGATTGAGTAAAGGCGGTGCCGCTGGCGTCGGCCTTGAAGCGGCCAGGGTAGTCGTAATATTGATAATCGTCGCGCTGGTGGTCGATGCCGGCAGCGGCCTGCTCGTGCATCAGGGCGTAGGCCGGGTTGCGGAAGGTGTAGTCCTTCATCGCCACCGAGGCGGCACGGACCCGCTCGCGGTACTGGAATTTAAAGACCGCCGGCTGGCGGCTGCTGCCGCCGGCGGTGGCGTTGTAAATGGCCTCGGGCAGGGTCACGGTATCGCCGTGGTGGTCGGAGATCACCAGCGGCTGGTTGTCCTGCTCCGTATCAGACCGGTAATGCCAGCCTTCCTCGGCGGCGAGGCGCTGGAGGAAGTCGAAGTCGCTCTCCCGATGCTGGACGCAGTACTCCCGCTCCTGCGGGGTGCGCTTGAGGTCGAACACCGTGTCGGCGATGCCCCGCTCCTCCAGCAGGGTCTTGAGGATGGTATCCGGGCTCTGGGCCTGGAAGATGCGGCTGTTGCGCATCAGCCCCAGGCGCCACAGCGGTGGCTCCACGATCACGTCGTAGCGGGTGCGGCGGTGGCCGGTGTCGCCGCGGGCGAATTCGGAGACGACACCGGTGAAGCGGCGCAACAACTGGCCGTCCTGCCAGATGGCCAGTTCCACGGGTTGTTCGAGGATTTGGTCCAGGGAGGGGGACAGATTTGAAATCTGTCCCCCGGTAGAACCGCCAATGGCCGGATCAGTACTGGCCAGCTCCAGCTTGCCCTGGAACAGGCTGGACAGGGCTTCGGTGAATTCGAAACCGACCACGGAGAAGAGGTCGTTGGGGAGGTTGCCCACACGGGCGGTGAACTGCAATCCCGTCAGCGGAGGGATGGTAGTGTCGGGCATGTTTTCAATCCTTGAAACAATGACTTCCGGAGGGCAATTCCCTCCGGGTCGCTACTGGCTCTTCCTGAGCGGGTTCTAGAATATCGTCGCCATTGTCGGGAAGCAAACCCAGACAATCGGTACTGGTTCCGGTTTTGAGAGTTGATTGGAATAGGTCAGGGCCGGCGTTACTCGCCAGCAAGCAACAGCAGCAACACCAGTTCCGATAAAACCACCGAAGCCCCCAGGGCATCCCCGGTGTACCCGCCGAGCTGGCGCTTCAGGGACCCGCCCCAAACCGCGGCCGTACCGGCGGTGGCGATGGTGGCCCACAGCAGGATCCAGCTCGCCCAGAAACTGGCCACCAGGCCAACCAGAATCGTAAAGAGGGTCGCCACCAGCAGGCGGTCGGTGGAGAAGGATTCGGCCACCGGCTTGCTCTTGCTGCGGTCCCGGTCCGAGACATAGTCGAGGTAGCGCATCAACAGCAGGGGCGTCAGCCGGGCCATGCACGGCGCCAGTAGCAGCGCCAGGGCGATGTTGGGGATCTCCAGCAGCAGCGCCACTTTCAAGCCCAGGGCGATAACCAGCGCCACCGTGCCGTAGGTGCCAATGCGGCTGTCCTTCATGATCTTGAGTTTGTCGCGCACCGTCATGCCGCCGCCGAGGGCGTCGGCACAATCCGCCAGGCCATCCTCGTGAAAGGCGCCGGTGAGCCAGAGGTGGAAGGCCAGCACCAGTCCGACACTCACCGCCGGGCTCCACAGCAGCGCCAGTGCCAGGAACAGCAGGCTGTAGATCAGCCCCAGCATCAGCCCCACCAGCGGAAAATAGAGGCTGCTCTGGTTCATCAGCCTGGCGCTGTAGTCCACGCTAACCAGCATCGGAATGCGGGACAGGAATCCCACCGCCAGCCAGAACGCCTGCCATTCCCGGTTCAGCCAGTCCCGGTTGGTTAGCCATTGCCGATTCGATTGCGCCTTGGTCTCACTCACAGCCCCGCTCCCTTTGGTGGTTGTCGGTATTCTAAAGGGAATTGCCGGCGGGTTCAGCGGTCGGTTGCTGGCTGACACGAGAGGACAGGCCAGCCCGAGATGCCGGCAGCTCAACCTCGACACAGAGACCGGAGTGGCCGTCAGACCGTTCAGTCAGTCGCAGGGAGCCCCCATGCAACTCGGCGATCCGGAGGGCGATGGCCAGCCCCAGACCGGCCCCTGAGCCCTGTCGTTGATCCAGCCGTACGAAACGGTCGAAAGCCCGCTCGCGGAATTCCGGCACAATGCCGGGACCCTGGTCACAGATGGTGACCCGGTAGCCGGCCTGTACCGCCTGCAAGTGGACCGTGACCCGGGTACCGGAGGGGCTGTACTGGATGGCATTGGCCAACAATGACCGGATCAGCGTCACGATCAGGGCACTGTTACACAGAATGATGGCTTGGTTGGGGGTGGCCTCCAGTTCCGGTTCGATGGCTTTTTTGAGCGCCAGCGGCGCGACTTCTGCGAGGCACTGCTCGAGCAGTGCAGACAGGTTGTGATCGTCCTGGGGAAAGTCCAGGCCACTGTCGACCCGGCTGAGCAACAACATCTGTTCCACCAGGTGCACCATGCGATCCACGGACTGGATCAGCCCGTCGTATCTTCCGGGGTGGTCATCACAGACCCGCTCCAGGTTCAGGCGCAGGGCGGTCAGGGGGGTGCGAAGTTCGTGGGCGGCGTCGGCGGAGAACCGTCGTTCCCGCTCCAGCGCGGCGTTGAGTCGATGCAGCAGGCCATTGACGGCCCGTACCAGCCCCTGGACCTCTGTCGGTGCCGAACTGTCATCCAGGGGGTGGATGGACTCCGGTGCCATATCCCGCACGGATACCTCCACCCGTCGCAGCGCGGTAAAGCCCCAGCGGATGGCGACAACCAGCACCACCACCAGCATCGGCAGTACCAGCAACAGCGGCAGGGTATTGCTCAACGCGAGCTGTCGGCTCAGCTCACCGCGCACGTCTTCCCGCTGCGCGGTCTGAATCCAGAGGCCGGTGACCGGATCCTGCAGGGTGTAGGTGCGCCAGGAGTAGCCGTTGTAATCCTCCCAGGCATAACCCGGCGAATCGTCCAGCTGCTGCTCCCGCATCTGGGTGTTCAGCAGCAGTTCGCCCGAGTCGGTCCAGATCTGGAAGGCGATTTTCTTCTCATATTTGTGCCCCAGACCACCCGGCAGGATTTCGTTGTCTTCGCCTTCTTCCAGGGCCTGGCGTGGCAGCTTCAGGGTTTCGGTGAGGGTGGTGGTCAGGTCCTCCAGCGACTGGGACCGGGCCAGGTAGCGGACCAGACCCTGGACAATTCGCGTACTCTGGGCCAACTCCGCATCAAAGACCTCTTCCAGTTGGTGGTCACTCTGAAAGAAGCTCCAAAGGCCGCCAATCGCGAAGCAGGTCAGCGCCGTCAGGGTGACGAGCAGGGTCACCCTGCGGGTGAGGGAGGGGTGTCTGGTCATGGGCATCAATGCGCTTCCAGTTGGGCCGCTTCCTGGGTGTCCAGCAAGTAGCCGACGCCCCGAACCGTGCGTATGACTGACTTGCCGATCCGTTTGCGCAAGTGGTGAATGTGCACCTCCAGGGCGTTGCTCTCCACCCCCTGTTCCCAGCCATAAAGCTGTTCCTCCAGCCGCCGCCGGGTGGCGACCTGGTCGGGGTGTCGCATCAGGTAATGCAGGATCTGGTATTCGCTCCTTGGCAGGGTGATGGGCTCGTTGCCCAGGCGCAGCTGACCGTGGGCGGGGTCGAGCGTCAGGGCGCCTACCCGCAGGCCGCCATCCACCTGTCCTGAGCCACGACGGGTGACCGCCCGGATGCGGGCCTTCAGCTCGGCCATGGCGAACGGTTTGGTGAGGTAGTCGTCGGCGCCGGAATCCAATCCCTGCAGTTTCTCGGTCAGATCCGCACGGGCGGTCAGGATGATGATGGGGATGGAGACACCCTGGGTACGGGCGGATTTGAGGATGTCGAGACCGTCCACCCGAGGCAGGGTGAGATCGAGGATCACCAAATCAAAATGTTCATCGAGGATGGCATTGTTCGCCTGCTGGCCGTCATCCAGCCAGTCCACGGTGTTGTGATCGTCCCGCAGCATGCCAAGCATGGTGCTGGCCAGCAGGTGATCATCCTCAACTAACAAAATTCGCATGGCATCTCTCCCGAATCCTTTGGAGCCACAGCATGTCAGAGAAAGCTTAACGCCGGCTTAAGCATTCTCTTCGAGACCGTTAAGTTCCCATTAAGGTGGCGCACCTAGTCTGAAAGAGTGAGATCCAAGGAGCCACCAGCAATGTCTGAGCCCATTGTGCTGTCCACGTCCTGTCTGCCGGAGTCCGGCAGTGTGCTGCCCCGCTTCAACTGCGCCGGACGGCTTCTCTGTGAAGTCAAATCGGGCTCGGAGGTGGCCGGCGCTGTCATCCGCTTTATCCAGCGCCGTTTTCTGCAGGCCTATGATGCCCTGCCCAATCTGCGTATTCCGAGCCTGTTGGCCTTGACCACCGGCCAGGGTTCCCTGCTGGCGGCGGTGGGCGTGCGTCGTGCCAGCGAGGAACGCCTGTTTCTTGAAGATTACACCGGACGGCCCATCGAGCAACTGATTCCTTCGCTGGCTCAGCCCGATCGCTCGGAAATTGCCGAAATCGCCCATTTGGCGGGCGTTGAGGCAGGCGCGTCCCGTTACCTGTTTCCGGCTCTGACGGTGTGGCTGAAAGCCGAGGGCTACCGCTGGATCGCCTTTACCGGTACTGAGCAGGTGCGCAACAGCTTCAATCACCTGGGAATCCGTATCCACGGACTGGGCCCGGCGAACCCGGATTGCCTACCGGATGGCGGGCATGGTTGGGGGCGCTACTACGAGAACCGGCCGAGGGTGATGGCTGCCAATGTTGATGAGGGCTACCTGGCTCTTCAGGAGCGTCGTCTGTTGGGGCGAATTCGGCCCTGGCGGGCGGAGGGAGACACAGGAGGCGCTGGACGTTATGGCTGCATTGCCTGAAATACTTGCCCGGCATGCCCGCAGCCAGCCCGACGCGCTGGCATTGATTACCCCTGAGGAAGTCATTACTTACCGACAGTTGTGGGAGCGGGTCAGTGGACTGGCCGACCGCTTGCGTCACTCCGGGTTGTCCCGGTTCGGACTGTGTGGGGACAACGGCTTGGCCTGGGTGCTGGCGGATCTGGCGTGTGGTATGGCCAACGTGGTGTGTGTGCCCATTCCCGGCTTCTTTTCCCCCCGGCAAACTGAACACCTGATTGACCACGCCGGTCTGGACGCGTTGCTGCGTCCACGCTCGGACCTGCCGGAAGCTCGTTATCAGCTGGAGAGCGCCGTCGCCCTGCAGAGGTTGCCGACCACACCTGGTGCCGTGGCTGTGCCACCCGGTACGGGCAAGGTCACCTTTACCTCTGGCAGTACCGGCAAGCCCAAGGGCGTCTGCCTGGCCCATGACCAATTGGATGCCACGGTATCGGCCCTGGCTGAACGACTCCAGGGGGTGCCAATTCGGCGTCACCTGTGTCTGCTGCCTCTGGCGACATTACTGGAAAACGTCGCCGGGATTTACCTGCCACTCACCCTGGGGGCCTCGATACTGTTGTGGCCGCAAGCGGAGCTGGGAATGACCGGCAGCAGCGGGCTGGACGCCTCCCGTTTAATCACGGTGCTCAACCACACCCGCCCGGATTCGCTGATCCTGGTGCCGGAATTGGCTGCAGCGCTGGTTCAGGCCGCCGAGGAAGGTTGGCTCAAGACCGGTCATTTTCGGTTCCTGGCCGTGGGCGGGGCGCGGGTGTCGCCCGCGCTGTTGTCCCGTGCCCAGGCATTGGGATTGCCACTGTACGAAGGCTATGGCCTGTCCGAGTGCGGCTCGGTGGTGGCTCTTAACCGGCCGGGCGCGGGGCGGGCGGGCACCGTGGGACGACCGCTGTCCCACGTCACGGTCACCGTGGACGACCAGGGCGAGATTAGTGTCAGTGGGAACACCTTCCTGGGTTACCTGGGGGACCCGACACAGCCAGCGGCCAGGTTGGCCACTGGGGATCTGGGCAGTCTCGATGACGACGGTTACCTGCGGGTCAGCGGTCGCCGCAAGAATCTGCTGATTACCAGCTTTGGTCGCAACATCAGCCCGGAATGGCTGGAGAGCGAACTGATGCAGCGGGTCGGCGCCCGCCAGGCAATGGCGTTCGGTGATGGGGAGGCTCAGCCTTCGGCCCTGTTGGTCCTCACCGACTCACGTCCGCTCGAGCAGGTGCAGGCGGCGCTGAGGCAAGTGAACACCTCGTTGCCGGATTACGCCCGCTTGCGCCGTGTCTACCTGAGACGGGAACCCTTAACCCGCGCTGACGGCCATGTCACTGCCAATGGTCGACCAGTCCGTCACCGGATCCTGGAGAATCTGCCTGCGCTGCAGGCGGCCTCGCAACCCTTGACCCTTTCCACCACGGCGCCGGAGTCATGCACGCCAGCGCCGGTAAAAGAACAGACCCTTTCTGAATGAGGATAACCACATGGCCTTTTTTGAAACCTTGCAGCAACAAACCGCCGAGGCTCGCCGTCACGTCACCGAGGCGCCGGTGCTGAAAGCCATTCACGAGGGCCGTTTTGCCCGAGACAGTTACACCTATTTCCTGACCCAGGCCTACCACCACGTCAAACATACTGCACCGCTGATGATGGCCTGCGGGGGGCGTCTGCCGGAGCGTCTGGAGTCGGTCCGCAAGGCACTGGTGGAGTACATTGAGGAGGAATATGGCCACCACGAATGGATCCTGAACGACCTGGCGGCCTGTGGCGAAGACAAGGAAGCGGTCCGCCATGGCGAACCGGACCTGCCCATCAAACTGATGGTGGCCTACCTCTATGACCTGATCAGTCGGGGCAACCCGGTGGGGCTGTTCGGCATGGTGCAGGTGCTCGAAGGCACCAGCATCGACCTGGCCACGCCCATGGGCAAGGCCATCCAGCAGCACCTGGGGCTGCCGAACCAGGCCTTCCGTTACCTGTTCTCCCACGGTGAGCTGGACCAGGACCATTTCGAGTTCTTCCGGGAGTTGATGGACGGCATCACCGACCCGGCGGATCAGCGAGCCATCACCGAGGCTGCCAACATCTGCTACCGCCTGTATGGCGACATGTTGCGGGCCATTCCCCTGCCCGACGCGTGCGCCTCTGGCCAGACGGAGGTGAACCATGCAACTGCGTGACCGAACCTTCCTGTTACTTGGGGGTAGCGGCGGTATTGGCCAGGCCCTGATCGAACCGCTACTCGCGGCGGGTGCCCGGGTTGTCGTTGCCTCACGCAACCCCGATCAGGTAACCGGTAATCCGGTGACGCCGGTGCGTCTGGATCTGAGTGCCGAGGACCTTCCGCGGCAACCGGATGCGTTGACCAAGCTGTATCCGGACATCAATGGCGTTATCCACTGTGCGGGGCAGAACCGGTTTGCCGGCGTGGAGCAGCTGGCACCGGCGGCCCTGGACGACATGCTGACGGTCAACCTGCGCAGTGCGGTGCTGCTGGCCCGGCATTTTGTCCCACGCTTCCGCTCGGTGGGAGCCGGGGACCTGGTGTTCGTGGGGTCGACCTTCGGCAGCATCGGCTTTCCCGGCTATAGCGCCTATTGCGCCAGCAAGTTCGGCTTGCGGGGCTTCACCGAGGCGTTGCGGCGTGAGCTGGCGGATACCGACATTCAGGTGTTGTATGTGGCGCCCCGCGCCACCCGGACCGCAATGAACCCCGGCAGCGTCAACGCTCTCAATGCGGCCCTCGGTAACCATATGGACGATCCAACATTGGTTGCGGCGCGCATCATCGAGGCCATGGAGAAGGATCAGCGTCGCCGTTATCTGGGCTGGCCGGAACGGTTTTTTGTCGCCCTGAACAGCATCCTGCCCCGGTTGGTGGACAAGGCCATGGTCAAACAGTTGCCGGTGATTCGCCGGTTTATGAACACAGGAGCATCCTCATGAAAGCATTGGTGTTGATGGTGAGCCTCTGGAGCCTGAGTTCGCTGGCCCTGGGCGGCGGGTTTGATGACGAGTTGCTGGCTGTGCAGCAGCAGTGGGCGCACATTCAATACGAACTGCCGGAAGGTGAACGGGAGAAAGCCTTCGAGTCCCTGGCGGAACAGGTTGATGGTTGGGTTGAGGCTAATCCACAGCGCCCCGAAGCACTGATCTGGCAGGGCATTGTCCTGAGCACCTACGCCGGTGCCAAGGGAGGGCTGGGGGCCCTCTCCCTGGTCAAACAGGCCCGCAAGGCGCTGGAGTCGGCGCTGACCCTGAACGAGCAGGCGCTGGAAGGCTCCGCTCACGCCTCGTTGGGCAGCCTGTATTACCAAGTGCCCGGTTGGCCGCTGTCGTTCGGCGATGACGACGAGGCCGAGCGGCATCTCCAGGCGGCGCTGCAGATCAACCCCGGGGGCATAGATCCGAATTTCTTCTTTGGCGATTTCCTGCTCAATCAGGGCGACAGGGAGCGGGCCCGGATCTATCTGGAGAAAGCGTTGGCTGCCCCGGATCGTCCGGGACGTGCGGTGGCCGATGCCGGGCGCCGGGATGAAATTCGAGCCCGCCTGGCGGGTCTTAACTGACCTGGTTCCGGGGCTCTCACCCTCCACCCTAACGTCGGATTCCCGCTATCATAGGCCCATCGGGGTTTTGAGACCCCCGGTGGGACTCCTGGTCTTTCAAGGCATGATTCATGGGAATGACGCTCAATATCCTGTCTCCAATCCATCACCTGGTGGTGGGGCTGCTGTTCTTCCTGCTGCTACTGCTGGCCTGGTTCGGCACCGACTGGCGGCGTCTGCGGACCGACCACTCCCTGCAGCACAGCTTCTTCGGCGCCGCGGTGGCACTGGGTCTGTTGTGGCAGATCCGCGCCGGTCTGTCGCCGGGACTGACCATCCATGTCTTTGCCATGACCGTGGTCACTCTTATGCTGGGCTGGGGCCTGGCGATCTTCGCCGGCTTGCTGGCCCTGTTGATCGTGGTGGTCACCGGTCGGGAGCCACTGCTGCTGTTTGCCGCCAATGGCCTGATCACGGTGATGGTGCCGGCCCTGGTGAGCCACGGCATCATGCGTTGGGAACGCAGTCGGGATTTTCACAACTTCTTCGCCTACATCTTCTTTTGCGGGTTCTTCGGGGCGGCGATCGCGGTGGCGGTGGCCGGCTGTTCCATGGTGCTGATGCTGTGGAGCTCCGGCACCTACGGCTGGGACGAACTGGTGCACGAATACCTGCAGTACCTGCCGCTGATCATGTTGCCGGAGGCGTTCATCAACGGCACGGTGGTGACCGGGCTGATGGTGTTCAATCCGGAGCGGTTGCTAACCCTGGATGAACGCCGGTATCGGTAAGGCAAGTAAGCCTGGCCTTTGCTCGCGACAATCCTAAACAGGTTCTGGGAAGGCTGAGGGGGACAGATTGGAAGTCTGTCCCCCGGTTTTGGTGAGTGTGGGTTACATGGCGGCGGCGCGCGCCTGCTCCAGCCAGCCGTCGAAGGTGTCGCGGTTGTTTTCGATCCAGGCCTTGGTGTGGGCCATTATGTCCCGCTGGTCGTCCTCACCGTTACGGATCTGCATGTTCTCGGCGCTGACGTCGTTCACCGACAGGGTCATGACCTCAAACAACTTGGCTGCTGCCGGGTTTTCGGCGGCCCAGTCCTTGTTGGCAACGATGCGCTCACTGTTGATCTCGAACCCGTAGTTCTTGCCGTTGGGCAGTTCGGTGTCCGAATTGTTGGGGTTGGCGGAGAAGGGTACCTCCAGCCATACCACGTCCTTGCCCGGCACCAAAATGCCGGAGACCCAGTACGGGGTCCAGGTGTAATAGAAAATCGGCTCGCCCTCGTTGTACCGGGTGATGGTGTCGGAGATGATCGCCGCATACTGGCCCTGTTTGTGGGAGATGGTGTCGCGCAGGTCGAAGGCATCGAGCTGGTGCTCAATCACACCCTCACATCCCCAGCCGGCCTGGCAGCCGGTCAGGTCGGCCTTGCCGTCACCGTCGGTGTCGAAGATCTTGGCAATGTCCGGGTTCTTGAAATCACCCAGGTTGTCGATGTCGTATTCCTCGGCGGTCTTCTTGTCGATCAGGTAGCCCTGGGCCGCCCCACTGATGTAGTGGCCCTGGCGATAGAAGACGTCATCACCGCCGGCATTCTCGTACATGGTGTTGTGCAGCGGGTACCAGTTCACGGCCATGAAGGTGGCGTCGCCATTGGCGATGGAGGTGTAGCCGGCACTGTAGTCCACTTCCTGGATGGGCTGGACGTCGTAACCGAGTTCCCGCAGTGCCTCGTTGACCAGCATGGTCTGGAAGGTTTCTTCCGCAATCGGGCTTTGTACCGGTTGCACGGTGACGCCTTCGCCCGGCATGGACTCGGCGGCGACGGTCAAGCTGACGCTGCCTGCCAAGAGGGCTGCCACTAGCTTCGCTTGGGATTTCATCATACGTGCTCCTGCATTGCTGGGTTGGGTTTCAGGCTTCCTTCTTATTTTTCTTCGCCATGGCGTAGATCAGCCCCGCGGGACCCGATTCGTACCAGTGGCGGACTCCGCGCTCCCGGGCGTCCTTGCCGAGAGCCTGGGTCATCCGATCCAGGATGATGGCCAGTATGACGATGCCAATACCGCCGACGGTGGCCAGGCCGATATCGAGGCGGCCAATGCCCCGCAACACCATCAAGCCCAGGCCGGGTACGGCGATCATGGAGGCGATCACCACCATCGACAGGGCCAGCATCAGGGTCTGGTTGACCCCGGCCATGATGGTGGGCATGGCCAGGGGCAGCTGGACCTTGAACAGCAGCTGCCGTGGACTGGCGCCAAAGGACCGTGAGGCCTCCACCAGGTCGCCGGGCACCTGGCGGATGCCCAGGTTGGTCAGACGGATCACCGGTGCCACGGCAAAAATGATGGTGACGATGACGCCGGGTACGTTACCGATACCGAACAGCATGACGATGGGAACCAGATACACGAACGCCGGGGTGGTCTGCATCGCGTCGAGAATCGGGCGGACAATACCGGCGACCCGGTCGCTCTTGGCCATCCAGATGCCGGTGGGAATGCCCAGGATCATGCAGAACAGCACCGAAGTGATGACCAGCGCCAGGGTGGTCATGGCCTCTTCCCAGGCACCGATGGCACCCATGGTGATCATGCCGATCATGGCGGCAATCCCGAGGCGCAGGCTGGACAGTTGCCAGGCCACCAGGCCGAAGATGAGCACCATCACCAGCGGGTGGATGCTGAGCAGGGTGGTGTCGAACACCCCCAGGGCAAGATCCACCGGCTGTTTGATCAATTGGAAAAACAGCCGGAAGTTTTCCACGATCCAGTCAATGCCGTCTTCCACCGCGCCCTGGATATCGAACCATTCGGTGCGAAACGGGGCTTCCCAGGTGTTTTCCTCGGCCACCTGAGTGGTACCGGACAGCCACCCGCCGGCCTCGGTTTGTTCCGGCGATCCGGCGCTGCCCCAGGGGTCCGTTGGGGCTTCGGTGCCACTGTCGCCTTCGATGTTGGGCACGGTGACATCGGCCCAGGGGTTGGCCCCGCCTTCGGTGTCATAGGGGACTTCGTCGTAGCTGGTTTCGCTGCGTTCGTCAGCCATATTTACTCTCCCTCCCGGTCCAGCGCCCGCAGTAATGACGCCTTGGAAATCACCCCGAGGTATTTGCCGCTGTCGTCTACCACCGGCAGGCCACAGGGGGCGGCGGCCACCGGGCCGATGATGTCATGCAGCGAGGTGTCGCTGCGCAGCGGCGTGGCGTCGCTGATGAAGGCTTCCGGCAGGGTTTGGTTGGCCTGCTCCGCGGCGATCAGCGAGTCGACGGACACCACCCCCAGGAAGCATTGATTGCGGTCGATGACGTAACCGTAGTCGCGCTCATTCTGGCGCAAGCGCTCCAGGGCCGCTGGAATGCCGGCGCCTTCCCGTTCAATCACGGTGACCTGTTTGCGTTTGGCGGCATCGGCGGCGGTGAAGACCGAGGACTTGTCGACACCCCGGAAGAACGAACTGACATAGTCGTCGGCTGGGTTCTTGAGGATCTCATCCGGGGTGCCCACCTGGACCACCCGGCCCCCTTCCATGATGGCAATGCGGTCACCGATACGCATGGCCTCATCCAGGTCGTGGGAGATGAACACCACGGTGCGCTCGGAATCCTGCTGGAGCTTGATCAGTTCATCCTGCATCTCGGTGCGGATCAACGGGTCCAGGGCGGAGAAGGCCTCGTCCATCAGCATGATTTCGGGATCGTTGGCCAGGGCCCGCGCCAGCCCGACCCGCTGTTGCATGCCACCGGACAGCTCGTCCGGGTAGCTGTGGATGTTGGCCTCCAGGCCCACCTGGGCCAGGGCATGACGGGCCCGTCGGTGGCGCTCCTCCCGCGGCACGCCGGACAGCTCCAGGCCGAAAGCCGCGTTGTCGATCACGTTGAGGTGAGGCATCAATGCGAAGGACTGGAACACCATGGTGATCTTGTCGCGGCGGAGCTGGTTCAGCGCCTTCTCGGAGAGCGCGGCGATGTTCTGGTCGCCAATCCAGACCTCGCCGTCGGTGGGCTCGATCAACCGGTTGAGGAGGCGCACCATGGTGGACTTGCCGGAACCGGACAGCCCCATAATGACAAAAATTTCGCCCTCAAAGATTTCGAAGGAAGCGTCCATGACGCCGATGGTCTGCTGGGTTTGCTCGAAGATTTTGCCCTTGGGCATCCCTTGCCGGACCAGTCTCATGGCCTCGTCGGGACGATCACCAAATACTTTGTAAAGGTTCTTGACTACAACCTTTGGCTTCATAACTAACCGTGGCCTTTGGAGTTATTATTGGCAGGCGAGCAAGAAACGGGCCGTCCTGTGCTTCATGTTCGCCAGTTACTTACAGCTCTAATCGTAGCACGAAGTCCTGATCCGGGCGTGGATCGATTCCAAATGGTTATCGATTGGGCCAGTAACGCTGCATCTCGATAAACAGGAACGATGCGCTCCAGGTAATCAGCATCAAGCCGGTGAGCGCCTCAATGCCGGCCAGGTAGCGAATGGCACCAAACGGTTCGATGTCCCCGAAGCCCAGGGTGCTGAAGACGGTGAACGAGAAGTAGGCACAGTCCATCAGGCTGCCGGTGAAGTTGCCGGTGAGGTGGCCGAAGGTATCGGCGTGGTGCATCAGGTAATAGCCTCCGGCAAAGACCCAGACCTCCAGGGCATGGGCGACCAGGGCGCCAAGCACCGCCAGCACGACGCGGCTGCGGTGGAGATTCGGCCCCAGGCGTCCAAGCAGTTGAGCCAGGCGGAGCAGGACTTCGTAGTGGATGAACACGACGACGACCACCACCAGGCAGTTGATCAAGATGACCTGATGCACAACAACATTCCAGTCTGTGTGGGTTTGGGGACGATTCGGGAGTGGCAGAGATGCTCCTATAATTAACTTTAAAATTATAGCCCTAAAGGGTGATTCACAATTGATCGCCTTCAGCTAACTTTGAAGGCGAGTCTGCCTCGATATCCGATCAACAATAACAATCCGCCCGGTATACGCAGGCTGTAAGGCCGGACTGGAGAGACTATGCTCAAGCGTTTGACCCCCCTGTTGGTGTTGGCCATCGGCATTGCCGGCTTCATGGCCCTCAAATGGACGCGGCCGGAACCGCCCTCGGTGACTGCCCAGGAGCGAAGCTGGCGGGTGGACACCCTCACCGTAGCCCTGCAGCGCCATCACCCGCAGCTGGCCCTGTATGGACAGGTGACAGCGCCGGACATGGCCACCCTGGCGGCGCCGGTGGCGGCGCAGGTGGCCAGCCGGCCGGTAGAGGAGGGCCAGCGGGTTGCGGCGGGGGCGGTGCTGGTCGCGCTTGCCGAGGCCGACATCGCCCCTCTGCTGGTGGAGGCCCAGGCCGAGGTGGCCGACCTGGAGGCGCAGTTGCGATCGGAGGCCATTCGCTATGCCAATGACCGTCAGGCGCTGGTCAACGAGCAGGCTATTGTCGCCAATGCCGAACGACAACTTGAGCGTACCCGGACCCTGGTGGCGCGCAACCTGGCGTCGCAGGATCAGCTGGACAACGCCCGGGACGCCCTGGCCCAGGCCCGGCTGACCCTGGCGGGCCGGCAGCGTGCCATCGACGAACACACTACCCGGGAGCAAAGCCTGAAGGCCCGCCTCAGTCGTGCCCAGGCGCGGCTCGAAGCCACCCGGCGGGATGTGCGACGCAGCGAGGTGGCGGCACCGTTTGCGGGGATCGTGACCGACATTCAGGTCGCCCCAGGCGACCAGGTGGCCCGGTATCAGTCGTTGCTGTCGGTGTATCCGGTACATGGCCTGGAACTGCGTGCGCAGATTCCGGACGTCTACCGTGAGGAACTCGCCCAGGCGTTGGCCGAGGGTCAGATCCTGGAGGCGGTGGCGGCCGAAGGCGGCTATCGCTTCCGGATGAAGCGGTTTGCCGGCCAGGGTGCCCCTTCGGGGACCGAAGCCATGTTCCAGTTGCAGGGGGAGTCCGGCGCCCTGCGCCCGGGCGGCATGCTCCCGGTGGTCCTGCGGCGCCCGCCCATTGCCTCGGCCGTGGCGGTTCCCTACAGCGCCCTTTACGGCAATAACAGTGTTTATACCGTCTCCCCGGAGCAGCGGCTGAGGCGGCTCAATGTCCGTCTGCGGGGGGAGGTGCACCGTGACGATGGCCAGCGCTGGGCGTTGATCAGCGGGGAGGCTCTGGCGGATGGCCAGCGGCTGGTGATCACCCACCTGCCCAACGCCTTGGAAGGGCTGAAGGTGGACGTGGCCAATGAGGGGAATCGCTGATGGCCCGGCGACGCGGTGTGATTGGTTTCTTTGTCCATCACCGGGTAGCGGCCAACCTGGTGATGCTGACCATGTTGCTGGGGGGGCTGCTGGCCCTGACCCGGATGAACATCCAGTTCTTCCCGACCTTCGCGCTGGATATTGTCAGTGTCAGGGTGATCTGGAGCGGCGCGTCGGCCGAGGACGTGGAGCAGGGCGTCACCAATCCCCTGGAGCAGCGGCTGCGTAATATCGACGGGCTGAAGAAGATGACGTCTACCTCGGCCCAGGGTATCTCCAGTATCACCCTGGAATTCGAGGAGGGGACCCATCCCATCCAGGCGCTGGATGATGTCCGTCAGCAGGTGGATGAATTCACCAACCTGCCGGCGGACGCTGAGGAACCCCAGGTCGCCCGGATCGAGCGTTACGAGCCGGTGGCCCGCCTGTTGATCTACGGTGAGCTCAACCAGGACGAGCTGCGGCGGCTGGCCTACCGGTTCGAGGATGAGCTGTTGCGTGAGGGCATTGACCGGGTGGACATCAACGGCTTGCCGGAGCTCCAGGTCAGCATCGATGTGCCGGTGGAGCGGTTGGAGTCGCTGAAGTTGTCCCTGGACCAGATTGCTGACCGGGTGCGGGAGGTCTCCCGGGATTTGCCGGCGGGCCTGTTGGGGCAGCAGGATGCGACCCGGGAACTGCGGGCGGTGGAGCAACGCCGGGACGTCCAGGCCTTCGACAGTATCCCGCTGGTCAGCAGTGACCGGGTGCGCATCACCCTCGGGGATGTGGCCACCGTGACCCGGGAATCCCGCAGCGGCCAGGCGACCCTGAGCCGGGATGGCATGCCTGCGGTGGAGCTGAGGCTGAGGCGGGCCGAGAACGGCCACTCCCTGCGGGCGGCGGAGGCGCTGGAGGCCTGGCTGGCGAAGACCCGCCCCCAGCTGCCGCCGACGGTGAACCTGGAGGTGTACGATGAAAGCTGGCAGCTGATCGACGAGCGTATCTCGCTGTTGATCAACAACGGCATGGGCGGCCTGGTGCTGGTGATTCTGCTGCTCTACCTGTTCCTGCCCGGTCGGGTGGCCTGGTGGGTGGCGGTCGGTATTCCCACCGCCTTCCTGGCGGCGATGGCGGTGCTTTGGGGCATCGGCGGCTCGATCAACATGATTTCCCTGTTTGCCCTGATCATGGCGCTGGGGGTGATCGTGGACGACGCCATCGTGGTGGGGGAGGACGCCGACGCCCACGCCCGCATGGGCGAGGGCTCCATGCATGCCTCCGAGGGCGCCGCCAAACGCATGGTGTGGCCGGTGCTGGCGTCGTCGCTGACCACGGTGGCCGCGTTCATGCCCCTGCTGGTGGTGGGCGGCATCATCGGCAATATCCTCCAGGACATTCCGCTGGTGATGATCTGCGTGCTGGTGGCCTCCCTGCTCGAATGCTTCATCGTGTTGCCTGCCCACCTGCGTCACGCCTTTGTGGTGAAATCCCCGTCGGCGAGGCCGTTCCCGGTCGAACGGGTGCGCCTGGGGTTTGAGCGTGGGTTTGAGCGCTTCCGGCAGGGGGCTTTTCGGCGCCTGTCGCAAACCACCCTGCACCACCGCGGTGTGACCCTCAGCGCCGCCCTGGCGTTGACCCTGGTGACGGTGGGCCTGCTGCTGGGCGGGCGGTTGGAGTTCAACTTCTTTCCAACGCCGGAGCCTTCGGTGTTCTTCGCCAATGCCAGTTTCGTCACCGGCACCAACCGGGAGACGGTTGACGCCTTCCTGGCCGAAATGGAGCGCAGCCTGAACGAGACGGAGGAAGACCTGGGGGGCGACCTGATTCTCCATGCGGTGACCAGTCACGGTCGCACCCTGGTGGCCGAAGCCGGTTCCCGGGTCGGTGACGAGGTGGGGGCGATGATGGTGGAGCTGGTGCCCTCGGACCAGCGTTCGGTGCGCAACCCGGAATTCATCACGGCCTGGCGCGAGCGGCTGACCCTGCCCGCGGGTCTGGAGAACCTGGCCATCGACGAGCGCCGGGCCGGGCCACCGGGCAAGGACATCACCGTTCGCCTGACGGGCGAGAGTGCCGAGGCCCTGCGCCAGGCCGCCGACGACCTGCGTCAGTCGGTGCGGGCGCTGCCCGGGGTGCTGGACCTGGAAGACGACATGCCCTGGGGCCGGGAACAGCTGATCTATGGCGTCAACGCCTTCGGCGATGCCCTGGGATTGACCACCGAAAGCCTGGGGCGTCAGTTGCGGGCGGCGTTCGACGGCCGCATTGCCCAGGTGTACCAGGATGGCCGGGATGAAATTGAGGTGCGGGTGCAGTTGCCGCGGGATCAGCGGGAGCAGCTCAGTACCCTGTCGAGGCTCACCGTGCGGGTGGCCGATGGCAGCTTCGTGCCCCTGGCCCAGGTGATGACCCTGGCTCATCAACAGGGGTTCCAGGCCTTGCGCCATGCGGACGGCAAACTGGCGGTGGAAGTGAGCGCGGCGCTCAATACCCGGGTGATGACCGCGGACAAGGCCCTCGCCAGCCTGGAGGAGCAGGTGCTGCCGGGCCTGGCCAATCGCCACAACCTGCGTTACAGCTTCGAGGGCCGCTCGGCGGACCAGCGCGAGACCCTGGCTGACATGCAGACTGGCATGATCATCGGGTTGGGTCTGATGTACGTGGTGCTGGTGTGGGTGTTTGCGTCCTGGAGCCTGCCGCTGATCGTGATGGCGATCATTCCCTTTGCGCTGGTGGGGGCCCTGCTGGGCCATTGGCTGATGGGGCTCCAACTGACCATCCTGTCGTTGTTCGGGCTGTTTGGCCTGTCGGGGATCGTGGTCAACAACGCCATCATCCTGGTGGCGTTCTACAAGCAGCAGCGCCGGCAGGGGCTGGCCATCAATGAGGCGCTGAACGAGGCGGTGGTGCAGCGGGTTCGGGCGGTGTTGTTGACCTCCCTGACCACCATCGGCGGGCTGCTGCCCCTACTGTTCGAGACCTCGCTACAGGCCCAGTTCCTGATCCCCATGGCGACGTCCATCGCCTTCGGGTTGGGGCTGTCGACGCTGTTGGTGCTGGTGGTGATTCCCGCCCTGCTGTCGTATCTGGAGCAGCTGCGGGAATGGCGGGACCGGTTCCGGTCGGGAAGGGAAGCGGGGGAGGCCGCCTAGGCGGCTTCCCCCCCAGGATTCAAGCGGGTTTATTCGATGGCGGTGGCACCAATGCGGTGGATGCTGACGTCGGCGCCGTTGAATTCCTCTTCCTCGGTGAGGCGCAGGCCGGCAACGGCCTTGACGAGGCCATACACTACCAGGCCGCCAACAAAGGCCACCACGACACCGGCCAGGGAGCCGATCAGCTGGGCCATCAGGCTCACACCGCCCAGGCCACCGAAGGATTCCAGGCCGAAGATGCCGGCGGCTATCCCCCCCCAGACGCCGCAGACCCCGTGCAGCGGCCAGACACCGAGTACGTCGTCCAATCGCTCGATTTTGTCCTGGGCCCATTCGAACAGGTAGACGAAGATGGCCCCGGCGACACCGCCGGTAATCAGTGCACCAACCGGGTGCATCAGGTCAGAGCCGGCGCACACCGCCACCAGGCCCGCCAGCGGACCGTTGTGGATGAAGCCCGGGTCCTTGCGGCCCAGCAGCATCGACACCAGCACGCCGCCCACCATGGCCATCAGGCTGTTCACCGCCACCAGACCGCTGATACCGTCCAGGGTCTGGGCGGACATCACATTGAAGCCGAACCAGCCCACGGTGAGGATCCAGGCGCCCAGGGCCAGGAAGGGGATGTTGGACGGGGCAAAGGCCACCACCTTGCCGTTGCGGTAGCGGCCATTGCGGGCGCCCAACAGCAAGATGGCAGCGAGCGCGATCCAACCACCCACGGCGTGCACCACAACGGAGCCGGCAAAGTCATGGAATCCTGCACCAAACTGGGTCTCCAGCCAGCTCTGACAGCCGTAGTTGCCGTTCCAGATCATGCCTTCGAAGAAGGGATAGACCAGCGCCACGATCAGGCCCGAGGCCACCAGCATGGGGTAGAACTTCGCGCGCTCGGCAATGCCGCCGGAGACAATGGCGGGAATGGCGGCGGCAAAGGTCATCAGGAAGAAGAACTTCACCAGTTCGTAGCCATTGCCCGCGGTAAGCTCGCTGGCGCTGCTCATGAAGTGGCTACCGTAGGCGATGTAGTAGCCGACAAAGAAGTAGACCACGGCGGAGACGCCGAAATCGGTCATGATTTTGACCAGGGCGTTGACCTGGTTCTTGTGCCGGACCGTGCCGACCTCCAGGAAGGCGAAGCCGGCATGCATGGCCAATACCATGATGGCGCCGATGAGGATAAAAAGCGTGTTCGCGCTTTCAGTCAGGGTGTGTACTGCGCTCGTGATGTCCACGGGTTAATCGCTCCTGAGTGTCTGACCGCCCCGTCGTTGAGGCGGGTTGTGCATGAAAGTCGCCAGGAGTAAGCAATCTGTGTTCCAAAATAGAGCATATTAAGGGGTGGCAAGGAGTTGCTGTCTATTTTTGGGGCGAATCTCGGTCTCGACGATTTGATCAGAGAGAAATACGCACTAATAAGGTGCGTAATCGTGGTGATTGGGTGGTATCGGTGCCATTCTGGTGCGCGCCTACCAGGTTAGCTCCGACGATGGGCTGGCCTTGGTTTCCATGTCCGGGGTCAAGGTCTCGCTCTGGCCCGCGTCGATCAATTCCCGCAGCCGGGCTTCGTGTTCCTCCATGGGCCCGCTGAGGTCGATGATGATTTCCACCCGGCGGTTCAGTGCCCGGGACTCGGGGGTGTCGTTGTCCGCCCTGGGCTGGGTATCGGCCAGGCCCTTCACCACCAGTCGCGACGGTTCCACCGCGCCGCTTTCCAGCAGCACGTTGGCCACTGACACGGCCCGGACCGCGGACAGGTCCCAGTTGCTGTGGAAGCGATCACTGTGGATGGGGACGTTGTCGGTGTGGCCTTCAATGGTCAGTCGGCCGGGAATGTCGGCGAAGACTTCGGCCATGTCCAGCAGCAGCCCCTCAAACTCCCAGGTGACCTCGGCCGAGCCGGAGGGGAAGGAGCCTCGTTCCTCAATGCGAATCACGATTCGGCGTTGCTCCTGGGCCAATTGCACGCGGCCGTCGCGGATGGCTTCATCCAGCACCCTGGCCACCTTGGCGGTGGTCTGGTCCATTTGATCGGAGACCTGCTGTTCAATCTGTTGATCGATGGGGCTGCGCAGGGTTTCCAGTTCCGGGGCCTGTTCCGAGGTGGTCTGGCGCACCTCGTCCAGCACCGTCGGCTCGGGCGGAGCGGGTGAGAAGGTATCGAACACCGGGCTGGTGCCCATCGGCACTTCCAGGGTGGGCACCTCCCGTTGGACACCGAAGGCCTTTGCCAGCTCGCCGGCGATCTGTTTGAACTTCTGGGCGTCAATCTCGGAGAAGGAGAGCAGCAGCACAAAGAAGCACATCAGTAGCGACATCAAGTCGGCAAAGGTCACGACCCAGGCCGGAATCCCCGGCTTTTCTTCTTCTGGCAGTTCGTCCATAGGCGCTAACCAGTGGTTTCCTCACCGCCAGCGTTGCGATCCCGCTTGTCGGGGGGTAGGTAACTGGTGAGCAACTGCTCGATGATGCGTGGGTTCTTGCCTTCCTGAATGGCCACCAGCGCGTCGGTGTACAGCGACTGCATACGCGCCTCCTCGGTCATTCGCAGGGTCAACTTGTCGGCAATGGGGCCGGCCAGCATGGTGGCAATCATCGCGCCGTAGAGGGTGGTGAGCAGGGCCACCGCCATGGCCGGGCCAATGGACTTGGGGTCCTCCATGTTCGACAGCATCTGCACCAGCCCCACCAGGGTTCCGATCATGCCCATCGCCGGTGCCACGTCGCCCAGGGCCGTGAACACCTTGGCGCCGGAGCGGTTGTGATCCAGGGTCATCAGCCGCTCCTTGGAGAGCAGCTCCTTGACCGTGTCGGCGGTCTGGCCGTCCACCAGCAT
Source organism: Marinobacter sp. (assembly GCF_033722735.1). GTDB lineage: Bacteria > Pseudomonadota > Gammaproteobacteria > Pseudomonadales > Oleiphilaceae > Marinobacter. Next base: position 235,152 of record NZ_JAWVYN010000003.1, on the reverse strand, counting down.
CTGGATGCCCTGGCCCAGGAAGGGGGAGCTGACCTCCCGGTTCTCCAGGCCAAGCACGCCGTCCTTGCGGGCGATCTGGGCGATTTCGATGATTTCGTCAATGCTCTGATCGGTGTCCGGCAGTTTGAACTTGAAGGCCCTGGCGGCCACCTTGAACGCACCCAGGAACTGGCCGAAGCTGAACTTCGCCAGAACCACCAGCAGGCTGCCTCCAACCACGATCAACAGCGAGGCTGGGTTGATGAATACTTCCGGGGACACGCCCAGAATAACGGCGGATGCAATAAGCAGGATGGCCCCGACCAGGCCGATAAGGGTGGCAAAATCCACGGTGGCTCCGAAAACTTGGGTGTTGATCGGAGTAAAGGATAGTGATCGCGGTGGGGGGGCGCAACGCCTTTCAGCCCAGGCCGCGCACCAGCGCCGCGCCACCGGCCAGGGCCGCGATGGTCAGGATCAGCGGTCGCATGGCCTGGAACGGCACCCGGTTGATCAACAGGGCGGACAGGGCAAAGCCGGCGAACACACCGGGAAAGGTCACCAGGGACAGTTCCAGTTCCCGTTGTCGAATATAACCGGACAGGGTGAGGGCAAGGATGCTGGCGCAACTGGCGAACGTGAAGAAGGCAGACATGTTGGCGCGCACCAGCGGCCCTTTCTGGTCCTGATAGATCAGGGCAATGGGCGGACCGCCCACGGCGGTGATTGTGCCCATGTAGCCGGAGGCCGCCCCTGCCACCAGGCTGCTGCGGGCGTTCAGCCCCGGACGCAGACCGATCACGCTGAGCGACACCGCCAGCAGGATCAGGATGCCGAAGGCCAACTCAAAACCCTGGGTGGACAGCAGGGTCAGGGTCAGGCCGGCCAACGCAGTGCCGACGATGTCCCCGCCGATGGCGAAGCGAACCTCCCGGAAACTCAGGCTGGCGCGATTGCGAACCAGCATCATGACGGTCAGTACGGTGGCGTTGAGGATCAGCGGGGCAGGAATGAACAGGGGATTGATTAAGAACAGCAAGGGCGCGCACAGGGTGCCGATGCCATAGCCCGCCACGCCCTGCAGGCAGGCGCCCGCCAGCAATACGCCGTTGGCCAGCAGAATCTGCAGCAGGCTGACTTCATTCATGGTTCCTGCTGGCCCTGCAGTTGCTTCCAGGCGGCGTACCGGTGCAGATCGGCTTCCACCAGGGTGAGACAGGCGGCGACCACGCTGGCATCATCCAGCAGGCCGAAGCCGAGAATCAGGTCCGGAATCAGGTCCAGCGGGTTGAGTACATAAATCAGGGCGCCGGCGATGGCGGCGATGGATTTCCAGGGCACTGCCCGGTACTGGCCCTGCCAGTAGTCGCGCAACATGTCGAACATCAGGCGGATGTCGGTACCAAACCGGGACAGCTTGCCGCTGCGCTTGATCTTGTTTTCGATCCGTTGCTGGCGAGCCAGCAAGCCTTCCAGATCGGTCTCGGCGATCTTGTCGGCTTCCGACTGTAACTCCTCTCTGGCCTTCTGCTGGTTGAACGGTTTCATCGGTCCCGGTGAACTCCCTGGCGTATGGAGTGTCCATCTTCCACCAAGGATCGCCACTTGCCAACTCCCACTCGTGTTAAGGCACACCAGGCGGCCACCTTGGCTATACTCGCTGGCATGTCCCGATTCCTCAAATCCAATCCCGGATCCTATCGCGATGCCCTGTTGCGCGAGGCGGAGGGCTTGCGCCTGCTTGCGGGCACCCTGGCCCGGGCGGGCGTGGCCGGTGTCCGGGTGCCCCAGGTCTGGGCGGTGGATGAGCAGACGCTGGAATTGACGCGGATTGAGTCCGTGCCTGCCACGGATCGGCTGTGGGCGCGGCTCGGGCAGGGCCTGGCCCAACTGCACCGGGTACCCCAGTCGAGCTACGGGTTAGCACAGGACAACTATATTGGTCTTGCCCCCCAGCCTAACGGGCTGAGTGACAACTGGGGCGAGTTCTTCCTGCAGCGCCGTTTGAGTTACCAGGCCTCGCGTATCCGGGACCCGGTCGTGGCCGGTGAGGTGACTTCCGTTCTGGAACGACAGCGGTCCCGGCTGCAAGCCTATCTCAATGCCCACTGCCGCGGCCCCAGTCTGCTGCATGGCGATCTTTGGTCGGGCAATGTGTTGTTTGACGCTCAATCAGTGTGGTTGATTGACCCGGCGGTTTATTGCGGTGATCGTGAGGCGGACCTGGCGATGACGGAGCTGTTTGGTGGTTTCGGTGCGGCGTTCTACCGCGCCTACGATGAGGTCTGGCCACGCAGTGCCGAGTATTCGGTCAAGCGGGACATCTATAACCTCTACCATGCGCTCAATCACTACAATCTGTTTGGCGCCGGTTACCTGCCCGGCTGTCGGCGTTATCTGGAGCTCATCGAGCAATTGTAAGCCCGGCACCGCCTGTTGGCGGTGCCGGGAAGAGACCGTGGTGACGGTGTCAGTGTGATTTCTTTTTCCGGGCAATCACCAGACCGACGATGGACAGCGCCAGCAACGCCAGCGTGCCAGGTTCGGTCACGGTAACGGTCTCCGGATTGTCGTCTTGATAGGGTATCTCGGTGGGAATCTCATCGAGCGGGCCAGGTTGCTGTTTCCGCTCGGAGACGCCCGCGATTGCGGTAACCCCATCGCTGAACAAGTCACCAGGTGAGGTTGACTGCTCTTCCTGGCCGAATCCGTTGACCAGGAGATTGCCGGCGCAGCTGAAATACACGCAACCGTCACTGAAGTCGATATTGGCGTCTTCATAAACAGCGGTGTATTGTGCGCCCAGCTCGGCCAGCGTCATTTTCGTTGCGCTGGCGGATCCCACCAGGCCAACGGCCAATGCCACTGTTACTGCGATTTGAGTCACACGTTCCATTCGTAGTACCTCATCCATATAGAAATGGTGCGTTGCCCGGAGTCCCATGCATTAGCGCTGCCAGAAACCGATAATTGTTGCATTTCAATGAAGTGTAACCATGTTCACATTTCGTGGGTGGGGTGCTTGTAAAGAAAGCTGACGATTTAGGCGGTTCATACCTGTAAAAAATATTTAATAGGGACCGACGGCTGGGTGTACCAAAATCGCTGAACCCACTGTGTTCAGAGGCTGCCTGGCGATCGTGGCGTGCGATCGGGTAAGGGGAGGCGACAAAATGTGTTTGGTCTGTGAAGCACCCTGCGTTCCGGAATGCGCTGCCTGACAGTCAGGTCACCGTAAAAGCGCTGACCCTTAGCGTCTCATCAGAAGCGGTCCGTTGGTTGGCGCGGGACCCGTCGGCCGATTCGCCAGTACCCGGTTTGGCAGATGGCTTGCGCCTCGAGGTTGTGGGCGGCGCTGGTAACGGGGCGGCAGTCACCTGTATCGTGACAGGCTGCCACCTGTTGGTTTGCTGCTACCACTACCACTACCACCAGGCCTTGCCCCACATGTCCGGGTTGGCCCAATGGTCCGGGTTGTTCCAGCTGCGCCGGTGGTTGTAGCTGTCGATGTTGTAGGTGTAAAGCAGGCACTCGGTGTCACCATCGCAGACCGGACCCTGGCGGGAAAACCCCAGACCAATGAAATCCTGGAATCGCCAGTGGGCATTTTCCGAGACCGCCACCGCGATCTGGTGGGTGCCAAAGTTGCGTAACTGGCCCAGCAGTAGCTGGCCGTCGTTGTGACTCAGATGCTCAAGGGTGTCGCAGACCAGGGCCAGGTCGTGAGTTTGGGACAAGGGAAAGGCATTCAGGGCCATGCGGTGGTCAAGTTCCGTCAGAAGGCTGTCGGGATGATGTTCCGCCCAATGGCTTGCAATGACCGACGCTGAGCCGCCGCAACTCAGTAATGTCAGGGGCTGGCAGCTGTCCGTGATAGCGGCGAACGCCTGTTGCAGGGATTTCATGATGACCTCTTGGCTTTAGTGTTGGTCAATTGGTTAATTTGTGGCCAATGCGGGCAAAATTTTGCCCGACCAGAATTATGAACACCGGTAACACAAAGTTTTGCACCTTGTAACGGTGAAACAAAGGTTAAAACATGATGTGTTTATCGGTGTCGGCCGCTTTACGTACTTGACAATTCATTACAGAATGGCCGCAAAAAGTGATTACAGTTTCAGAATTTTCTGCCGATACTGGATGTATAGCCAAAACAATATGAGGGGAAGTTGATCGTATGAAACTCAACGGCATTACCAATCTGTCTCGCCGCTTGTCGGTGAAAGTGCAAACCGCAACCCTGCCCGGAAAACAGCAGGGCGCCTCGGCACTGGAATACATGGTGCTGGCGGCAGCAATAATCGTCATTATCGGGGTATTGTCCACCAATACCACGGTTCAGACTACCTTGAGCAATGCTTTCAATCAGCTGTTCACTGATGCCTCTGGCGGCGGTAGCAGTTCCTGATTCTTCGTTCTACATCAACCTGATAGGCTAGCCATGGCAATGGATCGCGAGATGGCGGGGAGTCGTCGCCAACGGGGGGCTGTCGCCCTGGAGTTTCTGATGCTGTTCCCGTTGGTGGTCGCCATGTTGTACGCGGCGGCGGCCTACAGCGTGCTGTTTTACAGCAAATATCAGATCCAGGATGCGGTCGACAAGGCGGTGGCCAGTGCCATGCGGGTGGATCGCAGCAGTGTTAGCGGTGACGACCTGGAGTCGGCTGTCACTTCGCTCTCTGGCGGAACCCTGGCCGCACTGATTGCGCAATTGCCGGACGCGGTGGCCAGTTCTGTTGATGACACTGCCACCAGTTGCGGCATGATCACCAGCAGCGGAGTGGACCTGCTGCAATGCAGCATCCGGGTGCAGGTAAGCAGTGACGAGAATCCGATCGTGAGCCAGTGGAACTTCGGGTTCCTGGGTGCATTCCCCCCATTGCCAGACAGCATGACGGTGGAGTCGGTCATTGCGATCTGACAACCTGGCCTTAGCGGCCTAGTATTTGGGAAGTATCAAGCAGGGAGCAATGCCAACGATATGAATTCCAAGCTGTTGTACACGCTGCCGGCCTTGTTGCTGGCTCTGGTTGCGGTGATTCTGGCGTTGGTGGGCGTCTTGCGGGCGCCGGAGCCTCTCCCCGATCGGGCCGCTGGTGAGTCGGACGGGGCGCCCGTCGAGGAAGCGCCCCCGGCGCCGACCTATGACTATCTGGTGGCTCTCGCGCCCATGTCGCCGGGTGACGAACTCGTTGCGACCAACTTCCAGAAGATTACCTCCGACCGACCCATCAAAGGGGCCGTTGCCGCTGATGACGTGCGCTTTGGCGGGACCGTCTCCAGTGTGGTGCGTGCCGGTGACCTGTTACGTGAAGACCTGTTCGAATCCGCCAGTCTGGTACGGCCTCTGCTCCAACCTGGCACTCAGGCGATTGCCATTCCGGTGAACGACGTTTCCGGTGTTGGCGGCCTGCTGAAGCCGGGGGATGAAGTCAACGTCTACGCCTCGTTTGACGAGTCGGACAAGGACGAGCCGGCGGCCCTGACAGTGCTGGAGAATGTGGTGGTCATCGCCGTCCGCGGGGTTGCCTACTCCGGCGACGCGGTGGATGACGAAGAACGTCGCCGCAACGCTTCCGTGGTACTGGCGGTACCCAATGATCAGGTGGCCAGGCTGTTGCTGGCCTCCAATGAGGGCGAGGTGCGCCTGGCCGCACTGGCTGAAAGCGGGGAGGAAGTCACCGTGGCCACGACCACTGCGGATGACACCAAACCTACCTACATGAAGGACCTGTTCCCGGCTCCGCCACCTCCACCGCCCAGGGCCGCGCCCAGTCGTCCGAGCGGCAACCGGGTGCAGGTGTTTGAAGGGGCTGAACAAAGGAGTGTCTATGTTCGCTAACGGTGTGACCAGAGCCTGGTTGCTGGGCGTGCTGGTGGCCTGGGCCTGCAGTGTTCAGGCCATCAATGACGGTGCGCCGGTCACTCTCGGCAGTGGCGAACAGCGGGTGTTGAACTTCCCCAATCCGCTGACCAAGGTGGCCACCGCGAACCCGGAGATTGCTGCGGTGTCGGTGTCCGGCGACCGGGAGATCATTGTGACTGGCGTCGGTGAAGGGGCCACCATCCTGTCGGTGTGGCAGCGGGGCGAGCGTGAACCGCTGCAGGCGCCGGTGCTGGTGGCACCCACGCTGGCTGCCACCATGCCCTTCGGCACTCAGGTGCAGACCGATATCCGCATCGTTGAAGTGAACCGCAGCAAGTTAAATAGCCTGGGGCTCTACTATTCACGCCTGTTCGACGGTGGCAAGTCCGCCATCGGCATCGCCCCGCCGGGTACCGGCTTCCGCGGGTTTGGCAGTGCTGCCGGGGGGGCACCCATCAGTGCCGAAGGCTTCAACCTGTTCAGTTTTGGTGCCCACTCCCTGGCCATCGTCAATGCGTTGGAGTCCGGCGGTTTCGCCTATACCCTGGCGGAGCCCTCCCTCACCAGTCTCAGTGGCCAGTCGGCCACCTTCCTCTCCGGGGGGGAGTTTCCCATTCCGGTGGGGGTGGATGACAACTCCATCGAGATCGAGTTCAAGGAATTCGGTATCCGTCTCAATCTGACCCCCACCGTCATTGATCAGAACCAGATCATCCTCAAGGTGGCCCCGGAAGTCAGCGAACTGGATTTCTCCAGCGGTGTGCAGACTGGGGGCGTGGCGGTACCCGGCCTGCGGGTCCGGCGTACGGAAACCACGGTTTCCATGGGGCCGGGGGAGACCTTCATCATCAGTGGCCTGGTCAGCCGCAATACCATCAACAACAGCGATCGCATTCCCGGCCTGGGCAACATCCCGGTGCTGGGGGCGCTGTTCCGGTCAGATCGCATTTCCCGCGAGGACAAGGAGCTGATTATGGTGGTCACGCCCCATATCGTGACCCCGGTGGCGGCAGACCAGCAGAAACCGGCGTCCATTGGCGTGGATTATCAGAACAGTAGCGTGGACTGGCTGGACATGGCGACGGGCTCGTCCAGTGGCTCGGAACCGGTCAAACATGGACTGAGTTGGTGAGGGTATGACGAATCAGGAAATTGTAGTCTGTGTGGCGGATGATCTGGGGCTGCGGGTGTGGCTGGAGCGGACCCTGGATGGCGCCTGGCCGGTGGAGTTCGTGGCCAGTTCCGACCTCACCCGGGTGATCAAGCTGGTGGAAGCCACCGGTTGCCGGCTGGTGTTCGTCGCTTCCGACGAGGCCAATCCCACCGGCTCCCTACGGGTTATCAGTGCCCTGGTCAAATCCCACCCCGACCTGAAAGTGGTTACCATTGCCAAGCGGGTCACCCAGGAGCACCTGCTGAAAGCCATGCGGGCTGGCGCCCGGGACTGTTTCCTGGCAGACAGCGACGCCGAGGAAATCCGTGAGCAGATCAAGGTGCTGTTGTCGCGGGAGAGCGACGAGGGCGGGGGCGAGTCGGCGGGTAAGGCTGAACGGCCCCATGGCGCCATGGTCACCCTGTTGACCAGTGTCAGCCCCACGGTGGATACCCGGTTCCTCACCCAGAGCATGGCCTTCACCGTCTGCAAACGTCATCCGGAGGCCCGTATCCTGGCCGTGGATACCGCCGCCTCCGATCGCCATGTGTTCTACCTGGACGCCAACAACCGTTTTAATCTCAGCAACCTGCTGCACAACCCGGATACCCTCGATGAGACCCTGGTGGACACCGCCCTGGAGGAATACGTGCCGGGGCTTCGGCTGCTCGCCGGCAACCTGCCGCCAGAAGACCTGACCGAAGCGTCCAATGCCGACCTGTTTATCGCCTTCAGCCAGTTGATGGGCCTGTTCGATTACCTGATCGTCAACGTGGACCCCACGGTGGCGGAGCACTGGATCAACGTGGTTGGCCTGCACGCCACCCGCTTGATCATGACCATTCACCCCGTTGTGGAGCAGGCCCACCAGGCGCGGGAAAAGCTGCAGCAATGGGGACCGGAGCTGTCCAAGGGCTGTGAGCGGATGCTGCTGGTGGACGGCTTCGAGGAAAAGGTGCCGCCGGGTCTCGGCGAGCTGGAGAACGCGGTGGGTATCAAGGCCATCGGCGCCTTGCCCCTGGACTGGGCCAACCGGCTGCTGGCCAAGAATGCGGGCATCCCCATCCACAAGCTGCCACGGCGCTCGGTCTATAATCGCAAGCTGGAGAGCCTGTTACGCCGGGTGGACGAACGCCTGGAGGCCGCCGGCAAGTCCAGCAAGGCAAGCCGTCTGCTGCGTCGGGCATGAGGGGGTGAGTGGTGGCTCGTACTGACCAGGAATTCCAGGACCTCAAGAAGCGCGTGCATTTCTACGTGGTGGAGCGGCTGGACGAAGAGGGCATCGAGGTCGGCAAGAGCGACCGTCAAACCCTGCAGGAGTTCGTGGAAGCCAATGTCACCGGCTTCATCATGCAGCATCGGGTGCCCCTGTCCACCCAGGACCTGAACCTGCTGGTCAAGGAACTGTACGACGAGGTCACCGGCTTTGGGCCACTGGAGCCGCTGCTGGCCGACGGCCGCATCAACGACATACTGGTCAACGGGCCGCAGGATGTGTTCGTGGAAATCGCGGGTGTGCTGCAACGGACCAGCGTGCGATTCATCGACGACGATCACGTGATCCGGGTGATCCGCCGGATCATCTCGCCCCTGGGCCGCCGCCTGGACGAATCCAGCCCGATGGTGGATGCCCGGTTGCCGGATGGTTCCCGGGTGAACGCCATCATTCCGCCCATCGCCCTGGACGGCCCTTCGATCAGTATCCGGAAGTTCACCCAGAAGCACCTGACCGCCCACGACCTGGTCAACACCGGCTCGATGACGCCCGAGTGTCTGGACCTGCTGATCAACGCCGTGGAATCCCGCCGCAACATCCTGGTCAGCGGCGGTACCGGTACGGGTAAGACCACCATCCTCAACCTGCTCAGCCAGTATATTCCGCGGGATGAGCGGGTGGTCACCATCGAGGATTCCGCCGAGCTGTCGCTGAACCATCCCCACGTGGTGCGCCTGGAAACCCGTCCGGCCAACACCGAGGGAACCGGACGGATCTCTGCCCGGGAGCTGGTCATCAACGCCCTGCGGATGCGTCCGGACCGGATCATCCTGGGTGAGGTCCGGTCCGGGGAGATCATTGAGTTGTTGCAGGCGATGAACACCGGGCATGAAGGCTCGATGAGCACCATCCACTCCAACTCCGCCCGGGATGCCATCGTGCGTATCGAAACCCTGCTGGCGGTCAACGGTTACGATGCCGGTGAGCGCGCCATCGGCCGCCTGATCGGCTCCTCCCTGGACATCATCGTGCAGCTGGTGCGGTTGCCCACGGGCCGTCGCTACATCAGTGAAGTGGTGGCGATGCGGCCGACGGAAGAGGACCCCTGTCATATGGATTATCTCTACCGGAGCGAGGAACATGAGCCCTCTGGTGTGGTATAAGCTCTCGCTGGCAGTCGCCCTGCTTGCCGTGGCGCTGGTTGCCACGCAATGGCTCTGGGCCTCCTGGCGGGAGCGTGGCGCCGTGTCCGGCCGTATTCAGCAGCGGCTGTTTCCCAAGGGCGAAACCAGTGCGGTCACCAGTGCCCGGGTGACCGTGGGCCCGCTGGAGAAACAGCTGATGCGGGCCGACATCCACTTGACCCAGAACCAGATCGTGCTGCTGGGGCTCGCCATCCTGGCGATCCTGGTGACCCTGCAGGTGTTTCAGGGGCCGGTGGTGATGCTGGTGGCGCTGTTTTTCATCGGCTCGGCCGGCTGGGTCTACTGGAAGGTCCGCTTCCAGAACCAGCGTCGGACCATCCAGGAGGAGTTGCCGGGGATCATCGACGGCGTGCTGCGCAATGTGGATGCCGGTCGTTCTTTGGAACACGCCCTGATCAACGCCTTTGACGATGCGCCACCGGTGTTTGAACCGCTGGTGTTCCGGCTGCGCAGTGCGGTGGAGGCGGGTCGGGAGTATACCCGCCTGTTCGAGGACTTTGCCGGCATCTATTCCATCCCCTCGCTGATCATGGTGTCCGTATCCCTGCGTACCACCACCCGCTTCGGTTCCTCGATCCGGCCGGTTCTGCAGCAGGTGGCCAGTTCATTGCGGTCACAGCAGGAAATGCGCCGGGAATTTCTCGCCGCCACCGCCGAGACCCGCTTTACGGCGATTACCTTCGCCGTGCTGCCGCCGGGGTTGGCCCTGTACATGGTCACCATCAATGACCAGTACTCCCGGGTGCTGCTGGAAACGGATATCGGCCACAAGATGCTGATAGTGGCTGGCGTCCTGCAGTTGCTGGGCATGGTGATGATCTGGCGTCTGATTCAGGGGGTGGGGCGTGAGTAACCTGTGGTCGTTCCTCGCCATTGTCCTCGCGGCCGCGGCGGTCTGGCTGGCGCTGGTCAAGGGTCCGTATTGGCGGCTGAAGGGCCGAATTCGTGCCCGTCTGGCCCAACAGACTGCCGCCGAGGAGGAGCTGGCGGGCGCCTGGATCGTTGACTTGGCCACCTGGTTTACCGACCTGGCGGCGGTGCGGGGTGACTATGAGGAGATGGCGGAGTCCCTGGAAATCACCGGTCGTACCGAAGAACGCATCCGTATCGATTACCTGCTGATGTGTTGGCTGATGCCGGCGCTGGCCATCCTGGGGGGCTTTGCCTTCACCGGGGTGATCTGGGGTAGCCTGGTGGCGGTGCTGGCCTTCCTGCTGCCAAGGCGGATCATTCGCTCCATGGCGGTGGCCGCCGAGAAGCAGCAAAGCCTGGAGGCCATCGAGCTGTGCCACATGACTCGCATGCTGCTGGAAGCCGGTTTGTCCATCGAACGCGCCTTGCGCCTGGTAGCGGCCCAGGCACGGCCGGTGATGCCGATGCTGTCGGTCCGCCTGGACCGTTTCAACCGGATGATGGAGGCCGGGGCCGATCGCACCGAAGCACTCGACGAACTGGGTCGCAACAAACGGATACAGGTGCTGCGTAACTACGTCAGCCTGATGAAGCAGAGCAGCAAGCTCGGGGCACGGGCCTCCAGCAGCCTCGACCAGATTATCCACGAGGCCCAGAACGCAGAGCGCAGCAGACTGAATGAGGAAACCAACCGCATCGGCGCCAAGATGACCATCATCATGATGGTGTTCATGCTGCCGGCCCTGTTTACCCTGATCGGTGGGCCGGCGGTGATGTCTATCGCAGATACCCTGGCGCGTTAGCCAGGCCAGAAGAAGGAACGCTGAATGGATTACCCAAGCCTCTGGCGACAGGCCCAGTTGCCCATCCACCGCATCCGGAAGTTGACCGGCTGGGTCGGAGCGCTGCTGGTGTTCGCAACGCTGACCGGTTGTGCCGGGATGCCGGGCGAAGCCGGTGGCGAAGGGGAGGAACCGCCGTTGCAGGTCAGTTGCAACCGTCAGGTGCAACCGGAGGCCCAGGTTCACCTGGACCTGGTGGACCGGTTGTCCGAGGGCGGCAAACCCTACGCGGCCCTGGCGCAACTGGAAGGCAAGCCGATGGACAGCCACGGCCACTGGGTACGCAAGGGCCGGCTGTTGGCCTCCGCCCACCGGCTATCGGAGGCGGAGCGCCTGTTTCGGGCGCTGGTGGCGCAATGCGGTAACGGTGAAGACTACCATGGCCTGGGCATGGTGATGCTCAAGCAGTGGCGGGTGCTGGATGGGGTGCGCCAGTTGCAACTGGCCCGGGCGGAATCCCCCTCGTCCGCCAACATCCGCAATGACTATGGCTATGCCCTGCTGCTGAGCGGGCAATACGACCACGCCGCCTATGAATTGCGCACCGCCCTGGAGCTGGCGGACGGCAAGGGCCCGGTCAGGCAGAACCTGGCCGCCGCCTACCTGCTGACCGACAACGAGCAGGGCCTGCGCCTGTTGACCGAACGCTACGACTTCGGTGTCGATGAAATCGCCCATGCCCGCCGCCTGGCGGAGCGCCTGAGGAGGTAGACATGAAACGCAGTTTTGTCCTGATGGCGGCGATGCTTCCCGCCCTCGCCCTGGCGGAGGGTTACCCGTCGGGCTTTGCCGAAGGGCCGGTGGAACGCCCGGCCAGGCCGGAGGTGCAACGGGTGCTGGACCAGCAGCGCCAGTCGGGCGCGCCGGAGCAGGGAGAGTTGTCCGCTCCGCTGTATGTGGAGAGCCAGAAGCGGATTGCCGAGACCTTCCGGCGACCGGTACCCGATCAGTTGTCCGACCTGAGCAAGAGCGGTGACTAGGATGCTGGCCCAGCAACGGGGGGCGTTGATCTTCGTTACCCCGATGATTCTCGTCACCATTGCCCTGTTGTCCGTCATGGCCCTGGACGGCGCGCGGATCTATGGCGTGCGCAACGACCTGCAGAACCAGGCCAATGCGGCCGCCACTGCCGGCGCCGAGGCCGCCCAGGCTTGCGGGGGTACCAACGTCTCGCTGGAGACCATGAAGAGTCGGGCCCTGGCGGCGGCCCAGGCCCAGGGATTCAGCGGCGGCCTGGAAGACCTGAATGTCCAGTTCGGCGTGTTGGCGGACAATCCCGCCGCCCCCGGGGAATTGGCCTTCCAGTCGGTGGATGACATTGCCGCCAGTAACACCGTGTATGTGTCCCTCAGTCAGGACGAGGCCATTTCCCGGCTGTTGCCCGAGTCGGTGTTGGGTTCGGTCACCCTGAGCGCCACCGCGGCGGCACGTAAGGAGGTGCAGGCGGTCATCGGCATGGCGGGCTCGACGGCGGGCGTCAATGGTGGCTTGGTGGGGGGGCTGCTCGGCGGGGTGTTTGGAGATCCCTCCTACAGTCTGGATCCGACCAGCCTGAGCAGCCTGGAAGACACCTTCGTCGAGATTGATGAATTGCTCGCCGAGCTGGGCGTTGACACCGTTGAAGACATGCTGCCGCTGACGGCGGACAATCTGGCGGCCGCGTTGCGGGAAGTTGCCGGCAATGCCACGCCGGCCGGTGAGTTGCTGGATGACCTGGCCGGTGCGTCCGGGATCAGCGGCCTGGAGATCGCCGATATTGTGGCGGTGGTGGAAGGCGCCGAGGTACCGGAAGACAGCGAGGTGGAGCTGTATGGCCTGGTGACGACCCTGGTGCTGAACGTGGCGCGGGAACAGCAGTTGCTCAACGGGGCCCCGGTGACCCTGTCCAACCTGGGCGCCGCCGGCTTGCCGCTGATCTCGGCCATCGATGAGGATAGCCTGACGCTTAACCTGTATGTCAATCGCGCGCCCAAGTACCTGTTGGATGCCAGGGCCCGCAAGGATATGGATGGCAACTGGGCCAGTGAATTCTACGCCCCGGACATCAGCCTGGAGCTGACAGTGGCGGCGGAGATCCTGCCGTTGAACCTGCTGGGGCTGGTGGAGTTCGAACTCGCCAGCCTGACCATTCCCCTGGCGATCGACGCTGGTGGCGGAACCGGAACCCTGACCTCGGCCCTGTGCGCCCGCGGCGTGGATAATGAGGTGGAATTCGGGCTGGACCTGGATCGCCAGGTGCTGGAGTTGGTGACCGGCAGTATCGATCCGGCCACCGGTGACGTGCTACCCGAGCCGATCGATACCGAGGTCGGCAAGGTCAGTCTGCTGCTTGGGCTGGCCACCGTCGACCCGATCCTCAATCTGGAGGCTGAGCTGGAGGGCTCGATACCTGGGAGCTCCGAGGAAGTGATTCTGGATCCCAAATATGCCCTGTACTGTTCGCCGATCGAAGGCTGTGATCGCCTGGACCACCATGATCCCGGCGGCAGCCTGTCCGGCCTGGACCTGGATTTGACCATCCTGGACCTGAGTCTGCTGCAGACCTCACTGGGGGGCGTGGATATTACCGGTCTGGCGACGGCCGTGGAGCCCCTGATCACCGATCTGCTGTTCGATGTCACCGATAACCTGACCGAGGATGTGATTGGCCCGTTGTTGCAGGCACTGGGGGTCGGCGTGGGCGGTATCAGCATAACCGTGTCCCGCGCCGAGCAGGACCAGTTCGTGCAACTCGTTGAGGATGTTGACGTCATCAACTAAACATTAACTAAGCCGTCTGTCGTATCTCAGCATGGATCGCACCTTCCGTTGAATCAGGAACCGAATTCGATGATCGACCTGTCCCACGTATTGATGCTTGGCGCATCAGCAGTTCTGCTGCTGACGCTGGTCTATCGTGAATGGCGTTATCGACGGTTGCAACGCAAGAACCTGGCGCTGATCCAGCACGTGGGCGAGGCCCAGCGCTCACTGAACGAACACGGCCGGGAATTGCGTGGACTGTTTGAACACGCCGCTATCTCGGTGATCGTGTTCGATCGCTATGACCGCAAGGTGCGTTACGCCAATGACCTGGCGCTGGATGTGTTTGGCGTTGCCAGCCAGGAGGAACTCACCACCGACGTCATGTACCGGCCCGATGCCTGGTCGGATGCCCCGTACAGCCTGCGGGACTTCGAAGGCTGGCTGGACAAGGCCGGCAAGCTGGGCGTGCAGCGGTTCGAATGGAAGGCCCCAGGTGCCCAGGGCCACCCGGTGTGGCTCGACGCCACCCTGGCCGCCACCCTGTTCGACGGCCAGCAGGCGCTGATGTTCACCGGCATCAACATCAGTGACCGCAAGATTTCCCAGTCCACCGACTGGTTGCGCAACCGGGCCATGGTGGCGATGACCGGAGACCGGCCACTGTCGGCCACCCTGGATCTGATTGTGGCCATGTACCAGTTCACGGCACCCCAGGCCCGGTGCGGCATCATGGTGCTGGACGCCCACAGCCAGACCCTCCGCTGGGGCACCGAGGCCGGATTTGCCGAGCCTTTCCACACCGGCCTGCAGGGGCTGCCGGTCCGTTATGGCGCGGCCACCTGCGGTACCGCCGCCTCCATTCAGGGGCGGGTGGTGACCGAGGACATCGAGAAAGACGAACGTTGGAACCGATACCGGCAGCTGGCCCATGACGCCGGTGTCCAGGCCTGCTGGTCGGAGCCGATCCTGGGGACCGGCGGTGAAGTGCTGGGGACCTTCGCGATCTATCACGACCAGCCCTGGAAGCCGAGTGAGGACGACATTGAAACCCTGACCGGGCCCCTATACCTCGCCAGTCTGGCCATCGAACGTCACCGGTCCCGGGAAAGCCTGAAACGGCTGATCGCTGCCGAGAAGTCGATCCGCCAGATCAGTGTCAAACTGCAGTCGCTGGATGCCGAGTCCACCAACGGCGGCATCCAGGATGTGTTGAAGTTCCTCAGCGGCTATCTCAAGGTTGATCAGGTGTACGCCTTTGTCCGCGATCCGGTGCACGCCATCTTCTGTGCCAGTCATTGCTGGCCATCGGTGGTCCTGGATGAGGACGAGGAACCACTGGCCCTGACCCCAGACGAATTGAGCGGCTGCCTGGCGGCCATCAGCCGTGACAATTACTGCGAGCTGCGGCGGGACCAGGGGGAAGACAGCGACGAACTTCTGGATCTGCTGATGGCGGATGAGCAGGCGGAGAACGCCCTGCTGGTGCCGGTGATCCAGGAGGACCGGATCGATGGCTTGCTGGTGTTCTGCACCCGGGATGCGGGGCATCGCTGGGAGCAGTTGGAGCTCAACGTTGCCACCCCGATCGCCGCCCTGATCGGCAGCGCCCTGCATCGCAAGTCACTGGTGGAGGCACTGACCCATCAGGCCCTCCACGATCGGCTCACCGACCTTTTCAACCGGGGCAAGATGGAGGACCAACTGCGTCAGGAGATCAACCGGGCCTCACGCTATGGTAATGACTTCTCGTTGATTCTGTTTGATGTCGATCACTTCAAGCACGTTAATGACCGCTTCGGCCACAATGCCGGCGACGACGTGCTGGTGGAGGTGGCCCGTCAGTTGCAGGAAAACGTTCGCTCCGCAGACGTCGTCGGGCGCTGGGGAGGCGAGGAGTTCCTGGTGATTCTGCCGGAGACCGATCTGGCCCGGGCCGGCGAGGTGGCGGAAACCCTGCGCATGCACATCAGTCGACAGCAGTTCCCGATTCCCGGTGGCGCAATCACGGTGAGCGCCGGGGTGACGTCCTTCCTGCCTGGGGAAACCGCCCAGGAACTGGTGAAACGGGCGGACGAGGCCCTGTATTTCGCCAAGGAGAATGGCCGTAACCGGATCAAACTGTCGGCCTGAGTCTCAGGTGTTGCTACGGTAGCGCCGTTCCGGCCGGCCCACGGTGCCGTAAGTCACTTCCGCCAGCACCTCCTCCGCGCTGACCAGGTACTCCAGATAACGCCGGGCGGTGGTCCGGGAAGCGCCCATCTCCTGGCCCACGGCTTCCGCGCTCCAGTCGCCACCCCGCCGGAGCACCTCGCGAATCTTGTCCAGGGTGAGGGCATCAATGCCCTTGGGCAGTCGCGGCGCCGGCCTGCTGTCCGCCTCCTGGCCGGCCCGTGGCAGCAATTCGTCCACTTCTTTCTGCGCGACCCGTTGCAGGCCCGCCAGCCGCCGGCGGTGCTGCTGGTAGTGCCCGATGGCCTCCTCCAGGCGTTCGTACACCAGAGGCTTGAGAATGTAATCGAACACACCGCCCCGCAAGGCGCTGCGCAGGGTGTCCACTTCCTTGGCGGCGGTAATCAGGATCACATCGCAGGCGCTGTCGCTGGCCCGCAGTTCCCGCAGCAGGTCCAGGCCGCTGCCGTCGGGAAAGTAGACATCCAGCAGGATCAGGTCCGGTTGCAGGACCTCGATCTGGTCGCGAGCATCCGTCAGGGTGTGGGCGATGCCGCACAGTTCCACCCCGTCCATCCGTTCGAGGAACCGGCGCTGGATTTCGGCAATCTGCTGGTCGTCCTCGACGATCATCAGGCGTAGGCGGGTCACGCGGTGTTCTCCCCATCGTCAGGATGCATTTCGTTGTCGGGGTATCTTTCGTTGCCAGATCCCTTGGGATCGTCCGGCCGCTTGGACAGATACAGTGTAAACCGGCTGCCGGTTGGCTGCAGGTTCTCCACCGTGATCGAGCCGCCCCAGCGCTGGACAAACTGACGCACCAGGTGCAGGCCGATGCCGTGGCCGGATTCGCCCTTGCTGGTGACCCCCCGTTCGAAAATGCGTTCCTGCTGGTCATCCGGGATGCCCGGGCCCTGGTCCTCGACTTCGAAGATCAGGTCATGGCCCAGGTCGGTCATGGTTAGGCTCACCCGGCCTCCGGCGCCCCGGTGATGGCGGGTGGCCTCCAGGGCATTGTCAATCAGATTGCCCAGCACGCTGACCAGCTGGTCCCGCGGCAGCTCCGAGGGCACATCGGTCATCTGGCTGTCGGGGTCGATATCCAGGCGCAGCCCCATTTCCCGCGCCCGGTTGTACTTGCCCAGCAGGCAGCCGGCAATCACCGGATCGGGCACCGCCTCCAGCAACAGGTGAATGAGGGATTGGTGATCGCTGACCTCGTCGCCAATCAGCTTCAGTGCCTCCTCCTTGGCGTCGATCTGGATCAGCCCGGCGATGGTGTGCAGTTTGTTGGAGTACTCGTGGGTCTGGCTGCGCAGGGTGTCGGCGTATTGTTGGATACGGGTGAGCTGCTGGCTGACCTGGTCCAGTTCGTCCCGACGGCGGAAACTGGCGACCACACCGATGATCTCGTCGCCCTGGCGCACCGGCAGCCGGTTGACGATCATCTGCTGGCCGTGGAACCACACTTCCTTGTCGAAGTCGGGTTGTCCGTTCTCCAGCACCGCCAGCAGGTAGTTGCCGGGCAGCACCTCATCGATGGGCCGGCCGGTGAGCTGGGTGGCCGGCTCCAGGTCCAGGGTGACGATGGCGGTGCGGTTGAAGGTGGTGATGAGACCGTCCCGGTCGACCGCGATGATGCCCTCCCGGACCGATTGCAGGGTGGCTTCCCGTTCCTCGAACAGGCGGGCGATCTCCTCCGGCTCCAGGCCGAAGATGGCCTGCTTGAAACGCCCGGCAATGATGATGGCGGCGATCACACTGCCCATCAGCATCAGCCCCAGCACCCCATACAGCACCAGTTCGTAGCGACGGATGCTGGCCAGTACCTGATCAAGGGCGTAGCCCACCGACACGATGCCAATGATCTCGCCGCTGTCGGGGATGACGATTGGCGCCTTGCCGCGCATGGAAAAACCCAGGCTGCCCCGGGCCCGGGACACGTAACTCTCGCCATGGACCAGGGCCCGGGTGCCGTAGTCGCCGTCGTCGTCGCCCATGGAGTGACCGAGGCGGGCCGGGTCCGGGTGGGCCAGGCGGATGGCGTTGTGGTCGCCGATGACAATGAACAGCGCGTCGTTGGTGGCCGCCACCCGCCGGCTGAGCCGGTTGAGGGACTCAGAGTCGCTCCGGCGCACACCCTCGATCACCGCCGGCATGGCCGCCACCGTCTTGGCCACCATCAGGGCACGCTGGCCAATCTGCTCGAACAGGGATTCACTCAGGTAATAGCCGGCAAAGCCGCCAATCAGCAGGGTCTGCAAGGCGCCGACCAGGCCGAGGGCGAGGATCATGCGGGTTTTCAGCTTCAGCTTGCGGAGCACGGCGGGAACTTCCGGTCACGAACTCGTTTGTTGTTTTATTCCAAGGGTAAAGGAGGGCTGGCGATTTTGCCCGTGATCTTTATGAACAAAATCGCCGCAAAGTTCTTTAAACGCATTACTTCCACAAACTTCTCGCCAAACTGGTCACTCTTTAACCTCCAACGGTGAACGATCCCTTCGGCCCACCCACGGGCCGTGTCCCGGGAAGCCTTATAACAACAACGTTGAGGTGACAACGATGATGATCAAACGAACCCTGTCCCTGGTAGCGGCGGCCGCCGTCAGCCTGCAGGCCCTGGCCTGGGAACCTTCCGGAAAAGTCGAGTGCATTGCCCCGTCCGATCCCGGTGGCGGCTGGGATTTCACCTGCCGCAGTGCCGGCCAGGTGCTGCAGCAGCTCGAGCTGGTGCCCGGCACCGTGCAGACCATCAACATGGCCGGGGCCGGTGGCGGCGTTGCCTACGCCCACACCGTCAGCAAGCGCCGGGACGACGACCGCCTGCTGGTGGCCGCGTCCAACGCCACCACCACCCGTCTGGCCCAGGGCCAGTTTCCGGGCATGAACGCCGACATGGTGACCTGGGTGGGCACGGTGGGGGCCGATTACGGCGTCATCGCGGTACGCAACGATTCCCCGGTTGAGGACCTGCCCCAATTGCTGGAGGCGATGAAGAACGATCCCCGTTCGGTGAAGATCGCCGGTGCCAGCGCCCGCGGTGGCTGGGATCACCTCAAAGTGTTGATTGCCGCCAAGGCTTATGGCGTCGAGCAGCTGCCCCACATTCCCTACCTGTCCTACAACAACGGCGGTGAAGCGCTGACCCAGGTGGTTGGCGGTCAGGTGGATGCGTTTACCGGCGATATCTCCGAGGTGACCGGTTTCCTCGAGTCCGGTGATATCCGGGTGCTGGCGGTGCTGGCGGAAGAGCGTCTGCCCGGTCGCTTCAATGAAATTCCCACCGCCCGGGAGCAGGGTGTCGAGGCCATCGGGGCCAACTGGCGCGGTTTCTACATGCCCAAGGACGCCTCTGACGAATCCAAGGCCTATTGGAAGCAAGCCGTAGCAACCCTGTATGCCAGTGATCAGTGGCAGGCGGTGATGGAGAAAAACGGCCTGATTCCGTTCCAGCCGGCGGGCGACTTCGACCGCTTCATCCGTCAGCAGGTGGACAGCGTGGAAGCCCTGTCCCGTGAAATCGGGTTGCTGAAATGACCGCCCGCGGAGATCGCATCCTCGGACTGTTCCTGCTGGTGCTGGCGGTGGCCTATGGCTGGGCCGCCCAGCAGTGGCCGGAACCGTTCGGTGGCGCCGAGACGGTGGGGCCGGAGACTTTCCCAACCCTGCTGGCCATCGTGCTGGCGGTATCCAGCCTGTACCTGATGGTCAAACCAGACCCGGATGCGGCCTGGCCCCTGGGCCGCACCGCCGGCGAGCTGGTGCTGGCGGTGGTGATCCTGGTGGCCTATGCGTTCGTGATGGAACCGCTGGGCTTTGTGGCTGCCACCACCCTGGCGGTGGGCACCCTGGCCTGGCGCATGGGTGCCCGGCCACTGCCGGCCTTTCTGACCGGGGTGTCGGCCGCCGTGGTGGTGTTCGTGATCTTCAACTACGGACTGTCCCTGAGCCTGCCCGCCGGGCCGTTGGGAGGTGAATGATGGAAACCTTATCGTTTCTGATGGACGGCTTTGCCGTCGCCCTGACCCCCTACAACCTGATGTTTGCGCTGTTCGGCGCCTTCGTCGGCACGCTGATCGGTGCCCTGCCGGGTCTGGGGCCCGCCAACGGGGTGGCGATCCTGATCCCGCTGGCGTTTACCCTGGGGCTGCCGCCGGAGACGGCGATGATCCTGCTGACGTCGGTGTACGCCGGCGCCATGTACGGCGGACGGATCTCCTCGATCCTGCTCAACATCCCCGGTGACGAACCGGCGATGATGACCTGCCTGGATGGCTATCCGATGGCCCAGCAGGGCCGCGCGGCGGACGCCCTGGCCATCTCGGCCATCGCCTCCTTTGCCGGCGGCCTGATCGGCACCATTGGCCTGATCCTGCTGGCCCCGGTGCTGGCTCGGTTTGCCCTGACCTTCGGTCCGGCGGAGTACTTCGCCCTGTTCATGCTGGCCTTCGCCACCCTCGGCGGCATCACCGGCAAGAACCCGATGAAGACGGTACTGGCGGCGACCCTGGGCATCATGATCTCCACCGTGGGCATCGACATCGCCACCGGCACCCAGCGCTACACCTTCGGCGTGCTGGAGCTGTACGAAGGCATCGACTTCATCCTGGCGATTGTCGGCCTGTTCGCCATCTCGGAACTGCTGCTGTTCATCGAGGCCCGGGCCGGTGCCGGTCGCAAGCTGATCCAGGTGGGTAAACTGTCCCTGAAGCCGAAGGAATTGCTGGCGACCCTTCCCACCCAGTTGCGAGGCGGCGTGCTCGGCTTCATCGCCGGGGTGCTGCCCGGTGCCGGCGCCTCCCTGGGCAGCTTCATCAGCTACACCCTGGAGAAGCAGTTCCAGGGCCGTAAGGGCCGCTTTGGTGACGGCGATCCCAAAGGCGTGGCCGCCCCGGAGGCCGGCAACAACGGCGCCTCCTCCGGCGCCCTGGTGCCGATGCTGACCCTGGGGGTGCCGGGCAGTGGCACCACCGCGGTGCTGCTGGCGATGCTGATCTCCCTCAACATCACCCCCGGCCCGCTGATGTTCACCCAGAACGCCGACATCGTCTGGGGCGTGATTGCGGCGCTGCTGATCGGCAACCTGCTGCTGTTGGTGCTCAACATCCCGCTGGTGGGCTTCTTCGTCAAGCTGCTGTCGGTGCCGCCAATGTTCCTGCTGCCCATCGTGACCATGGTGGCGTTCGTGGGGATCTACTCCATCAGCCACAGCGCCTTCGACCTCTACTTCATGGTGGCGTTCGGCGTGGCCGGCTACGTGCTGCGCAAGCTGGAGATCCCGCTGGTGCCGATCATCCTGGGCATGCTGCTGGGGCCGGAGATGGAGAAGAACCTGGGCCACGCCCTGGTGCTGTCCGACGGCGACTGGAGCATTCTCTGGAGCAGCCCGCTGGCCATGGGGTTGTGGGGGTTCTCCGCCCTGGGCCTGGCCTTGCCCTACCTCGTTGGCCCGCTGCTGCGCCGGCGGATGAAACTGGCCATCACCGAAGGGCCGGAGAGCGACTGACCGGAGGCTATGTAAACACGATTGTGCTTGGCTAGGCGTCGTTAAAATTCGGCTCAAAATGCCCATTTATTGCACATAAACTGCGCTTTTTCACCGAATGTTGCCTAGCCTGGCCGGCGCTCGTGACGTGTTTACCCAGCCTCGACCGCCCCTCCCTCTGATAGATCTGCAAGTCTCTCCTATTGGGCATCGGTTTCCGGCCGATGCCCCTTTTTGGTCCCGCTCCCGCCATGCCTGGTCACGGGAGGATTTACCTGTCGCCGTCCATGCAATATCGTGAACATCGCCATTGGCGACGCATCCGGAGTCAGGCCATCCCTGACCTGCCGGTTCACCGATCGCCGGAACCCAACGTACCTTTCGAGAGACCTCGCTATGCCGACCTCAACCCCCTTCCGGTTTCGCTTCCGGGTCCGCTACGGGGAATGCGACGCCCAGGGCGTGGTGTTCAACGCCCGCTACGGCGATTACGTGGACATCGCCGTCAACGAGTACATCCGCACCCTGTTCGGCGATTACCAGAACCTGCTGGACCAGGACCTGGACATCCAGGTGGTGAGCCTGAACCAGAACTGGCAGGCGCCCGCCCGGTTTGACGAGGTCCTGGAAGCCCGCATTGCGCCGGGGCGCATCGGCAACACCTCCTTCAGCCTGGCGCTGAGCTTCTTTCGCTATGGCGAGCCGGACCCGCTGTCCGATGCCACGATTACCTACGTGATGATTCGCCCGTCCGAGGGAGGCAAGACCCCCATTCCGCAGCGCATTCGTGCCCTGCTCGAAGCTGGCGCGCCTGATAAGGTCATTAGCCACGCTGGCGAGTGAGGCCCGCGTCGATCGCGGGCCAGGCCAGTGGGACAATCACGCTAATCCCGAACAGGGCGATCACTATCGTGGGCCCGGCCGGCAGATCGGCGGCGCTGGAAAGGAACAGGCCAAGGCCGTGACCGAGCAGGGCGGCCAGGGCGGCTGCCCCCCAGCCATGCCCCCGCAGGTGGCACAGCGCCAGCGGAGTCATGATCAATGTGGCGAAGACCACGTAAATGCCGGCCAGCTCGACCGCCAGGGTAACGGCGACTGCAAACAGCGGCAGAAACAGCCGGTTGCGCCACTCGTCTGGCAGCAGGGCCTGCCAAACCACCACCGCGCCAGCGGTGATGGCCAGGATCGGCAGGTCGCTCGGGATCACCCACAGCAGGTCACCGTTCAGGGTTTGGGCCAGCCGTTGCGCGCCATGGGGATCGTGGCTGACCAGCAGGGTGGCAAGGGTTGCCCCCAGCACGTACAGGGACCCGATCAGGGCCTCCCGGTAAGCCGGCACCCGCCGTACCATCAGCTGGACCAGGGCCACGGCGAGCAGGGCGAAGACCAGACTGCTGATGGGCACGCCCGCCAGCGTGAGACTGGGCAGCCAGGTCAGGCCGGCCAGGGAACCGAGGGCCGCCCACTGGGCGACGGCCAGATCCGCGAACACCACGCCCCGGGCCAGTACCCGCTGTCCCAGGGGTACCAGGCACACCGTCATCAGGGCGCTGGCGGCAAGGGGCACCGCCAACCAGGACCAGTCAGTCAGCATCCCGTTGCCCCATCGGTCGGACATCTCCGGGCTGACCGGCCTGGCGATGGGCCACCAGGGTCTCGACAAGGCGGTCGATCAACGCCGCCAGGTCCTCGAAGGGCGGCTCCTCCGTGACCGTGCCCGGCAACACCAGCACCGGCAACCCGCTGCGCTCGGCCAGCCAGTCCGCCGGCCGCCGGTCCTGGTAGCTGCCGATCAGGATCGCCTGCACCCGGTCCAGTTGCGCGGACCGCAGTACCCGATTCAGGTGGGCGGCCGTTGGCGGCAGGCCAGGGTTGGGCTCCAGGTCGAGGGTCGCCTCCACACCCAGCCACCGCAGCAGGTAGCCGAAGTTGGAGTGCTGCACCACCACTGCCATGCCGTCGAGGGTGCGGGCCAACCTGCGCCACTGGCCCCTTTTCAGGTTCCACTGCACCCGCCACTGCAGCAGGTTTCGTTGAATATCCAGGGCCCGCTCCGGGGCGATCACCGCGAGCCGCTCGGCCAGGGCTGCGGCAATCCGCGGCAGCTTGTCCGGGTCCAGGTGCAGGTGGGGATCGCCCTCGGGATGGACGTCCCCCAGGCTGCGGTCCACATGGTCATGGGGCTGGTACAGGGTGACCTGATCCGCCGCCAGGAACAGCCCGGGCTGGCCGGGCCGGACAGTTCGGTTGGCGGCCCGGGAGAGCAGGGCCGGCAGCCAGCCCGCCTCCAGCGAGGCGCCGGTGCAGACCGCCAGGTCGGCGTTGCGCATGGCGGCGATCAGGCTGGGCCGCGCCTCGATGTAGTGCGGGTCCTGCCAGGCTGTCGTGGCCGTGGTGAGGGCGGCATCCGGCACCAACTTGCGCACCAGGTCGGCCCACTCCGGTTCGCAGGCGAACACCCTCAGGCCGGCGGCTGCGGGCGGTGACCCCAGCGCCAGCAGCGCCGTCAGTCCCAGCGTGATCAGGTGACGCCTAGAAGCCATGGGCACCGTGGGCTCCCAGGCTCAGGACGTACTGCACCATCACCGTATTGTCCGCGTCCTCGAAACCTTCGCCGTCCTGGTGGGTGTATTGCAGGCGCACCGTGGAGAAGTGGGAATGGGACCAGGCCAGCATCACATCGGTTTCCTTGAGTACCTGGTCGTGGAAGTGGTCGCCGTGGGGCTCGCTGAGGTCGATCCGGCCGTAGCGGGCACCGGCACTCCATTGCGGGGCAAACTGGTAGACCGCCGAGGCGTACCAGCCCTCGTGGGAGTCACCGGAGCCGGCGAATTCGTTGAGGTCGTCGGCGTACAGGTACTCGCCGCTGAGGGTCAGTTGCTGCTGGCGGGTATTGCCGTCCGGCGACCACTTCCACACCAGGTCGGCGATGTAGAGGTTCTCGCCGGTGTAGGCGGCACCGTGGGCATGTTCGTGGTCGTGCCCGGCCTCTTCATGTTCATGACCGTGTTCCTCTTCCTCCTCGTGGTCGTCTTCACCGTGGATCTGGCGATTGCGGAGGTAGGACAGGCCCGCCTGCCAGCTCTGGGACTGGCCGATGTCGCCGCCGAAGCGGGTGTTGACGGTGTAGACGCCGATGTCCTCGTCGCCTTCGGACAGCCGGTTGCCGTCGAAGGCCTCGGCGCCCAGTTGCCAGTAGAACGGCGTGGGCAGCAGCAGGTTCAGGCGCAGGCCGTCGTCGAAGTAGTGGCTGCCGAGCAGGGCCCGGTAGACGGCGGGGCGTTCGACAAAATCGTCCTCGTGCAGGTGCCGGCTGTTGAGGTAGCCCACCTGGGACAGGAAACGGCCCCCGCGCACGCTCAGGTTCCAGGGCATGGCGGTGGTCTGCAGGAAGGCTTCCTCCAGCTCCACCTCGCTCTCGCCGTCGTGGTCCTCCAGCACGGAGGTCAGGCGGCCCTCGAACAGGTCATCGACCGGGGCGGACAGGGACAGCTCGGTGTGCCCCAGGCCAAAGCCTTCCTCCCGGTGGGACAGGGCAGTGGCGTTCTGTTTGTAGTAACCGTCCAGCACCACGCTGATGTCGGGGTTCAGTTCGTTGGCCTGGCCCGTCGCGAAGGGCGCGAGTGCCAAGGCCAGGGCGCTGGTACGAAGTGTCAGTGGAGACATGATCATCCTCTTTTTTTTGCTAGGGAAAAATGGCAGGAAATCGGGGATTCCCGGGTGATGAAGGGTTGCCGTGCCCTTGAGCGGGCCGGTCAGGAAAGCCAGTCCAGACCGATCACCAACCGGGGGGTGCCATCGGGAGCGGGGGACCGATGGACCAGGCCGCGTCCTTCGTTGCCAACCCAGGCCTCTCCCTTGAGCAGGGCAACGGCGGCGGTGGGAACCCGGCGTTTTTGGTGGTCGTTCGCGCCTTGGGCCGGTAGCGGACCCGGACCGGCAGGTCGATTCACCGCGGATTCCGGCAGCCACTCGGTGCCCGGGCCCTGGTAGGTGCAGAGCAGGCGAACGGGCACCCGGTCCACGTGGAAACGGGGGCACATGGTGCCGTCCAGCACGTGCAGCCGAAGACCGACGGCGGCCGGTTCAAACAGGCAGCGGTACATGTCGATCAGCCTGTCCACGTCCGCCAGCCAGTCGCCTGCCCCCGGGAGGGATCGGGCCCAGTCCGGGATGGCCTGGCCGGCGCTGTCGTCGGCCTCCAGGCTGACGAACCGTTCCAGGTGGCCCGCCTCCTTGCAGAACCGGGAGACAAACGCCTGCCAGGCCGGCGCGGGTGACCGCTCCCAGATCACCAGGTTGACCTCGTCTCGAAAGATGTCCGTCAGGCACTCGGGCTGATTGCCGGTGACGGCGAGCGGTGACGACAAGCGGGCGGGGGCATGGATCATGGCCGGATATCCTGTGGTTACGTCATGGGGTTGCGGCGGTACGAACCGGAGACGGTGATCGTGACGGCTACAAATGTTATGTTATAACATATCTTTTGTGAGCCCCTTTGCCCTGACCGTCATCGAGGAACGAGAGCCATGAGAGAGAGTGCAATGAGGAAAGGAAAACAGCCCGTGACCGTCCTGTCCGGTTTCCTGGGGGCCGGCAAGACCACCGTGCTCAACCACATCCTCAACAACCGCGAGGGCCGCCGGGTGGCGGTGATCGTCAACGACATGAGCGAGGTGAACATCGACGCCGCCCAGGTGGAGCAGGAGGTGGCGCTCAACCGGGCCGAAGAGAAGCTGGTGGAGATGAGCAACGGCTGCATCTGCTGCACCCTGCGGGAGGACCTGCTGGTGGAGGTCCGGCGGCTGGCGGAGGAAGGCCGCTTCGATCACCTGGTGATCGAGTCCACCGGCATCTCCGAGCCCCTGCCGGTGGCGGAAACCTTCACCTTTGCCGACGAGGAAGGCGTCAGCCTGTCGGACGTCGCACGGCTGGACACCATGGTAACGATGGTGGATGCGGTGAACTTCCTGCACGATTACGACGAGGCCCAGTCCCTGCAGGACACCGGCGAGAGCCTGGGCGAGGAAGACGAGCGCAGTGTCGCCGACCTGCTGGTGGACCAGGTGGAATTCAGCGACGTGATCCTGGTGAGCAAGACCGATCTGGTCGACGACGGGGAACTGGCCCGCCTGATGGGGGTGCTGCGCAGCCTCAATACCGAGGCGGAGCTGGTGGCGATCCGCCACGGGGCCGTAGCGCTCGACAAGGTGCTGGGCACCGGCCGTTTCAGCTTCGAGCGGGCCCAGCAGGCACCGGGTTGGCTCAAGGAAATGCGCGGCGAGCACGTGCCGGAAACCGAGGAATACGGCATCTCCAGCTTCGTCTACCGGGCCCGGCGCCCCTTCCACCCGGCCAAGTTCTTCGAGTTCCTCCACCGGCCCCAGGCCAGCGGCAAGCTGATCCGCTCCAAGGGCTACTTCTGGCTCGCCAGCCGCCCGGAGTTCGCCGGCCACTGGAGCCAGGCCGGAGGCATCGCCCGGCACGGATTCGCGGGTATGTTCTGGAAGGCCGTACCGGAAGACCATTGGCCTGACGACGCCACCTACCGGGAATCCATCCTCGCCAACTGGGAGGAGCCCTTCGGCGACATGCGCCAGGAACTGGTGTTCATCGGCCAGAACCTGGACCGCGATGGACTCTGTCGCGAACTCGACGCCTGTTTGCTGGACGATGACCAATTGCTGGCTGGCAAAGCCTTCTGGCAAACCCTGAACGATCCCTTTCCAAGCTGGGGAGCGGAGGCATGACCCGGGAGGAGTTACTCGCTTCGCCGCCGGACGACTACATGAACGCCGAGCAGCTGGGGTTCTTCCGGGAACTGTTGCGAACCTTGCGGGCGGAGACCATGAACAACATCGAGGACGCCAAGCAGCGCCTGGCCAAGCCGCCGGAGGTCAATGACGAC
The DNA here is from genome assembly GCF_033722735.1 of Marinobacter sp. Classification (GTDB taxonomy): domain Bacteria; phylum Pseudomonadota; class Gammaproteobacteria; order Pseudomonadales; family Oleiphilaceae; genus Marinobacter. The sequence continues at coordinate 207,672 of NZ_JAWVYN010000003.1, read as the reverse complement.
GCCGACCGCTCTTCCCACGAGGAGGAGGTGCGGCTGGCCCTGCGCATCGTCGACCGGGAACGCCGGTTGTTGCCCAAGATCCAGGCGGCGCTGGATCGTATCGATGATGGCGAATACGGGTTTTGCCGTGAAACCGGGGAGCCCATTGGGCTCCCCAGACTGCTGGTTCGGCCGACCGCCGACCTCTCTGCCCAGGCCAAGGAACTGGCGGAACGCAGGGAGAGGCAATTCGTTCACAAACGCGATGGTTAGCTTTGCTCATTGATTTACTCGGGCCGGCGGCGACAATAGCGGTTCACAACAACGCGGTGGCCGTCAGGGTCGCCGCCCGGCAGGAGTGACCGCATGAGCATTTGGGCACACGTTCCCGATCTGGATCAGATGGCCGCGGCTAGCAAGAACACCGCCGTTGAGAGTCTGGGTATCGAGTACCTGGAGATCGGCGATGACTACGTCAAGGGCCGCATGCCGGTGGACCACCGCACCCACCAGCCGTTCGGCATCCTCCACGGCGGCGCTTCGGTGCTGCTGGCGGAAACCCTGGGCAGCATGGCCGCCAACTGCTGCATCCGCGAGCCCGGCAAGGTTGCGGTGGGCCTGGACATCAACGCCAACCACATCCGCTCGGTCACCCACGGCTGGGTCTACGGCACCGCCCGCCCGATCCACCTTGGCAGCACCACCCAGGTGTGGGAGATCCGCATCGAGACCGAGGCCGGCAAGACCGTGTGCATCTCCCGCCTGACCATGGCGGTGGTGGATCGTCGCTGAGCCCGCCATGACTGCACTCCAGCCCGATGCCCCGTGTCCCTGCGGCAGCCAGAAAACCTACCGCACCTGCTGCCAACCCCTGCACCAGGGCCAGCCGGCACCTTCGCCGGAGGCGCTGATGCGCTCCCGCTATTGCGCCTTCGTGCTGGGGCTGACCGACTACCTGCAGCAGAGCTGGCACCACTCCACCCGCCCCAGCGAGCTGAACCTGGACGGCTCGCCGGACTGGCTGGCGCTGCAGGTACTGTCCTCGTCGGAGCAGGGCGATCTGGGCAAGGTCCACTTCCGCGCCACCTACCGCGTCGGCCCCGGTTTCGGCTACCTGGAAGAAAACTCCGACTTCGTCCGCGAACAGGGCCACTGGTTCTACGTGGCCGGCGAGACCAGGGAAGGGGAACTCCGGCCTGGGCGGAATGACCGCTGCCCGTGTGGCAGTGGCAAGAAGTACAAGGCGTGTTGTCTCAAGCGCGGGGCTTGAAGGCTGGTTGGCTTAACGTGTGCCTGTTGGTTGAGCTCAGGTTTTCGGCGGCAAGCCCACGCGGTTCCCTGGAGTGCCCATTCGGGCCTCGTTCCTTGCCACCGAGGCTTTACCCCTCGTGAACGGTCCCTCCAATTCTGCATGTTCATGCCGTGCTCGGGATATCGCGGCATCTGACACCTTTTGCGCAAATCCGAAGTGGGGAAGTTGAGATAAGAGATTGCCTGGTAAAGGATTTCGGTCTAGCTTTGATGAGGATATGCGTCGGGATATTGCGTCTGGTGACGTGTTTAAACACGTCATGTGACGTTGAATCAATGTTAGCCAGGCTGTTGACGGAAAGATGATAGATGGTTCGAGTTGGCAAATATTAGGAAAAGAAAATGCCTCTTCTGGGTAGGAACGTAAAGATCGAGCTCTCGACGGAAAAAACTACCAAACCTTCTGAGCGCAACCGCCAATGGACGGTGGAGTTCCTATTTAATATTGATGCGGGGCACGAATTCCAAGATCTGCCTCCATCGACTCAAAAACGATTTACTTTTTTCGGAAAGCCAGTGTTGTTGGTAGACTCGGATATCCACCCAAATAGGAAAAATTCTGGCTATCGCGACATTGTATTTACAATAACTTCGTTAAACTCAGAATCTGAATGTTTTGAGGTAATTAACAGGTTCCTATATCAAATCATTAGATTTGCGAATAGAAATTTTATCGGCCTTGCGCAGAGCAACAAAATTATCCATGAATCTATGCCTAAAAGGCAATCGGCCAGCACTTTTGCGAACTTTGTCAATCCCGTCAACTTTCAAGATTTTCTAGATTCAATAAATAAGATTAATCCCAATAAAATCCATGTAGATGATGAATTAATTTTGTCGATGGAGCTTTTGGCATTTTCTAGCTACGGTGCTTCTAATCAGTCTCGATTGTTGCTTCAAATGAGCTCTATTGAAGCTCTGGCAAATCAAAGTGATTTGTCGAATAAGTTGTCTCCGCTCATTGAGGATCTGATCTCAGTAGTAGACAGCCATGATGAAATTGAGGAAAGCATAAGGAAATCCATTGTTGGTCAAATAAAGGGGATGAGACGACAGTCGGTTAGGCAAGCAATAAAAGGGTTATGTGAAAAATGTCATCTTTCTGAAGAAGATATTAAATTTGTTGATTCCGTTGCATATTCAGCGAGATCAAAATTGCTGCATGAAGGCATCACGCCAAAGGATATCGGAAACATATGCGGAAGACTGCATATGATCATCTTATCTATTCATGAAAAGTTTCACAGGACCATTGATTTGAACCAAAAAAAATAGGCTAACCAGTGCAGGCACGGCGACGCCATTTACATTGCGCCTTCGGCTCCATTCCAAGGGCGCGCATGCTGCAAGCGTTATATTCAAAGGAGTCGCTACCGTGGACGAAAATAGAATGTCTTGGCTTTTATCTCGGCTCGAGCATTGTGCGCTGAGCAACCAAAGGTGTGATATCACCCTTTTTTCTTCCAAACCTAAGATTGACGTAAAGATGAGTCCGAGATTTTCGTATGCATTAATGTATGGAGGCGGGGCCAAGGCATTGAAACCTCTGCTTGAGAAACTTGAACTTTCCGATGGATCTTACATAAACGCATTAGACATCTGGACAATAAACCCAATGCCGAACGATGGGCTAACCCAAGAAGATTTGAGTTCTGTTGACCTCGCCGAAGGAGATCAAGAGGTTCCAAATACCGGCAGAACAATGCGAGAAATTATTCGCGAGACTTATAAGTGCGAGAACGAGGCGGAAACAGAGCACTACCTCCGCAGGTTCTTGGCTTCTTAGGAAAATATAACATCTATATGACCTCCCGTAGTCAAGGGCAAAACGAATCCTAAAACGAATGCGGGGACGCATTCGTTTTGCGTGCCTTTCGGTTTTGTGTCCCCCGCTGCCGACTGTTTCTCTCCGTGGTCAGTGCGTCACTGCCAACAAACATCTATCGAGTCTTTGAGCGGCCATTGGTCGCTGTTGTGCCATGTGGCACAGCCTAGAAGCTCATCGGTTACCCTGGGGCTGGCGATTCAAAAGTCGGGCTCACCAAGTGGTGTCCAGTTATAGAGCCGCTCAGGCCAGGGGCAGCGACAGCAAAACCGTCAGGGTGGGACGCCCGCTCCAGTCAAAGCCCAGGGGCTCGGCGATTTGGACCAGTCACCACGAGTGCTCAGGGCACAGGTCGGACGGTGGTGGTCAAGGCCTCACGCCCAATGACCCAGTTATACGCTGTGGCTGCAGGCGTCCCAGAACAAACTAGCTGCGAAAGAAATAGTCTTCGTCAAAGGCATCGTTCCTTTTCATGAGGAAATAAACGGCGCGGCCGATCTTGTGGGCCAGGATGGAGAGGGCTTTGCCCTTGCCATGTTTCTGGGCCTGTCGCGCCACGTAATCCTTGGCCCGCTGGCTCTGGCGCAGGAACAGCACGGCGGCCTCGCAGAACGCCCACTTGAGGTGGCTGTTGCCGATGCGGGCGCCGCCATGGCCGAGCTTCTTGCCAGCGGAGGCGTGCTCGCACTTCACCAGTCGGCAGTAGGAGCAGAACTGCTGCACGGTGGGGAAGCGTTCGATGTCCTGGACCTCGTAGAGAATGGTCAGGGCCAGCACGTCGCGAATCCCGGGCACGCTCTTGAGCCGGTAGAAGGTACGGGGATCGAAGCGCTTGGCGTGACAGATGATGTAGTTTTCCATCGTGGTGATCTGGCCATGGAGCTGATCCATCACGGTGATATCGGTCTCCACGTTCAGGCGCACGTGGGGATCGTCAAAGCGTTCCACGATGTGCTGGCGGTTGCCCTTCTTGCCGATGTGCTTCTCGAACGGCGGTAGGTTGTACTGGTAGTTGGTGATGCTGATGTGGCCCTGAATCTCACCGCGCAGACGGACCAGATAGGTCCGCCGGCGCATCAGGTCGCAGATGGCCCGGTAGTTGGGCGGGTAGACGTAGGCCTGGGGAAAGTTACCGCCGAGCAGTACACGGGCAAGCTTCTCCGAATCCAGGCGGTCGTTCTTGGTCTTGCCGCCGTGGATGAACTTCATGTACAGGGCGTGGCCCAGTACGAAGGTAATGTGTTCGCGGGCACAGAGATCGGCCAGCCAGTACCAGGAGAAGATGCACTCGACGCCGACCACTAGGTCGTCCCGGTAGGGCTCGATCAGGCGGAGGAAGGCGTCTTCCTGGCAGGGGATGTTCTTGTGAACGAGAATCTGGGCCTGGCGATCGAGGATGCACACGTACATCATCTTGGTGTGCAGATCGATGCCGCAGTAATGATGGTGCTGATAGGTGTAGAATCTCGTGATGGCGCTCCTCCAGAGCGATACTTACTCTGGGATGGTAATCCGATTGCCAAGCCCGCAGGCCTGGGGGAGGTCATCATTAGTGTCAAGTGCGTCAACGGGACCGCTTTGTTCCGCCGCCGCTCCACAAATCGGCCCGTTACGCCGGCGCTAGAAGATCAGTAAGTTATGGAAAAACGACGAAAACAAGTCCGTGGTCGAAACAGTGTTAACGGCGCGTTAAATAAGCCGATTGGTGGTGAATTAGGTAAAAAGCGATCAAAGACTTTTATCGTGGTTTTCGCAATCATCGCTATGGTTGGGTTTGGTTGGTACTTCACGTCAGAGCTTGGTCTGAAAGCAGGAATTATCGTCACGCTTGCTGCTCTTGGTCTTGTGATTTACACCTTTTACGAGCAAAAGTTCCTTGACCGGTTTTTTGGTAAACGGAAATGGAAGGCTTTTGATAGAGATAAGTGAGCGAGCTTCTTCCAGCAAGTGGCTGAAGCTGACCGTGGACTTTCCCCACTCTAGTGGGCTTGGCGCGGGGCAAGGGATTGTGTTGAGGCTTTCTGTCAGTTCCGTTAAATCCCGGGTATCACCTGCGAGCCCAGCCCCCCCGCCATGCGGTAGAGCCAAGCCTTGGGATTATCAGGCAACGCCTGGGTTAACGCATTGGCCCGGATCCAAGTCTCCGGCACCACTTCTTCGGCAATGGCGTTCGAACCCGTGCGTTTACGGACGAACTGTTTGAGCTCGTCGTAATAGGTTTCGGCCGCTTTTGCCCGTGTGTTCAGCGAGGTTTTCGTCACAGTTCACCCGGTGTCTTGCCAAAGGTTCTGCGGAAGGCGCTGATAAAGTTCGAGGTATGGTTGTATCCCGCCAGGTAGGAGGCCTCCCCGATAGAGAGGCCCTTATGCTCAAGGGCTTCCTTGGCTTCAATCAGCCGGCGTTGGCGCAGGTAATCTGCAACCGTCGTGCCGTAGTATTTCTTGAACAGCCGTTGCAGGGCGCTGACACTCATACCCACTTCCCCGGCCAATTCATCGAGGCTTGAAAGCCGGGCAGGGCGTGAATCAATTGCTGCGATTACAGATCGCAAACGCTGGTCCGTAACCTCAATCGAAGTGGCAACGGCCCCGGATCTCTGCCCTTCGCCATCCTGCAGGCTCTGCAGCAGTTCCGACACCAACGCCAGGCCCTGTTGCTCGAACGTCAGATTCTGCAGCACAGGGTCAGCCTGGCCTTCGCCATCCAGCAAGCCGCAGGCGAGGTCCACAATCCGTTTCGAGGGCGTCCAGCGCAAGGGCTGGTTGGGTTGGCAGCCCAGTTGGCCCAGATACCGCTCGAAGCTCACGCCCTGCTGTTCGAACCAGGCCTGCTCCAGTGCAATGGTCACCTTACGTATACGTCGGCCTTTACGGATGCGCCGCTGCATGGGCTGTTGCGCTGTCAGTGGCAGGGTCAGGCAACAGGCCCGTTCGCCAGGTTCCAGCCCTACACGGTGGAGTCGATCCGCCACCGTCAGCTCCAGCACGCCCTCCAGCACGATCAGGAACGTCAGCCGGGCATCCATCTCCTTCTCGGAATCCAGTGAGGCCAGCTCAATAAGGTTGCTGGTATGCACCACCACGCCGCTGGCAAGCCGTCTAAGCTCGAACTGCCCCTGAACAATGTCTTCATCACTCTGGAACCGGATCTGGTCTTTGCCCATGCCAGCACGCTGCGCCATGGCCGCCAGTTCCTGCTGTGAATACCGGGTTTGCGGTACTGACTCACTCATATCACTGCTCAATGAAAGCCCACTCTGAACTGCTGACGATCCTGCATAACACTTCGACGATTTTGCATAGCGGATTCAGCCCATCCGAAACCGTGATAATAGTATCATAAACAATAATCATTCCTATTAACCTGTTTCGACCCGGAGAAGCCTGTATGCAACACCTCACTCTGCCAACGCCCTCTCTGGTGGTGCGCCGCAAGCCGCTCGCCGTTCTGGTATCACTGCTTGTGCTGCCAGCTGCGGCACAAGCGAACGACACCAACATGCTTGCCCCCCTCAACGTCTGGGCGACCCAGGTTTCAAGTTCCTCCCTGTATCTGGGCGAAGGAGAGATTTCTGCCAAACAGGCCGACCATCTCAGCGACCTGCTCCGGGATCAGCCAGGGGTGGATGTGGGTGGCACCCATTCGACCAACCAGCGCATCAACATCCGCGGCCTGGGGGATACCGATCTGGACGTCACCATCGATGGCGCCGATCAGAACGCCTTTATGTATCACCACATGGGCAACCTACTGATCAACGCCGATATCCTGAAGGCCGTGGACATCCAGGTTGGCCGTAACTCCATCATCCACAATGGCCTGGGCGGCAGCGTGGCTTTCGAGACCAAGGACCCCGGCGATTTGCTGCGCCCCGGGCAGGACTTCGGCGCGCGCCTCTCCGGTGGGCTCGCCACCAACGATGCCTGGAGCAGTTCACTGACCGGATACGGGCGCGTCACCGACCAGATCGATCTGATGGCCTACGGTTACTTCACGGATCGAGACAACCCCGAGGATGGCGACGGTACCGAGAACATAGGTAACGACGGCGACATCTACAATGTGATGGTCAAAGGGGGTTTTGAACCAAACGCCTCAAACCGCCTGGAAGTGGCCTATGATGCCTATCGTGACGAGGGCGACTACACCTTCCGCCCGGATCTGGGCCCGGCTTCCAACGAGGCCATTCCGGGCAGTAGTGGTCCCTTTCCTACCGAATACAGCCGAGACACCTGGACCCTCAATCATGAACTGGATCTTGCAAACCCGCTGGTTCTGCATACCAACCTTTACTATAACGAGCTGACCCTCGAGCGGGATGAGCGCAGCAGCGGCGGCAATGTGGTGGAGGGCTTGGCAACCAACAGCGGCATCAAGAGCCAGGCCCGCTCACAGCTTCAGACCGGTGGTGTTGACCACGCCCTGACCTATGGCGTTGCGCTCAACCGGCAGGAGGCCGAAGCCCGCTCCAACGGAGCCCGGGTGTCCAACGAGGAATCCACACTGACGTCTGTTTTCCTGGAGGATGCCATCGCCCTGAGCCGGGTCTTTACAGTAACGCCCGGCGTGCGTTTCGATCGCTACAAGGCTGAAACCGCTACCGTTGATGACCAATACAACGAGGTCTCCGGCGCCTTGGCGCTGGCATGGCGCCCCACGGATGGCCTGACCCTCAGCGCAAGCCGTACAGAACTGTTCGAAGGCCCGCAGCTCTCGGAAATCTTCCCCGGGGGCCGGCAGGTTACCCAGGTGTCCAACCCCGACCTGAAGCCGGAAACTGGCTACAACGACGAGCTGGGTATTCGCTATGACCGGCCTGATTTTCTTGGCGCAGACCGACAGAGCTTCGCCCTGACCCTGTTCCGCACCCAGATCGACGACAAGATCGAAACCGTGGCAGTGGCCGGCGGTGAGCAGGACCAGAACGTTGGCACGGTGGACATTGATGGTATTGAAGCCAGCTGGCGGCTGGAGCAGGGCAACTTCGCCTCAGTACTCACCTACGCCCACTCGGATTCGGAATTCGAGGAAACCGGCGATCCGCTGGACCGGGAGATTGGCGATACCGTGGGCCTGAGTCTTGATTATGTCCTTGCCGAACATGACCTGGTGCTGAACTGGTTCTCCCAGTATGTGGCCGAAGAGGACGACGTAGTGAGCGGCGATCCCAAGCCCAGCTACGACGTTCATAATGTGTCTGTGCAGTGGCTGCCCGATGGGCACCTTTCCGGCCTCACGGTAACCGCCGGTATCGACAACGTGTTTGACGAACTTTATGTCTCCCACGCCTCCCGGACCGGCCGGTCCGTTCACCCGGTGTTCGGGCCGCTGGTTCTGAATGACTACGAGCCGGGCCGTAACGTGAAGGTTACCCTGGCCTACGAGTTCTGAGCCTGAAGGCTTCGCGGAGATTTAGAAAATGCCACCCAAGGCTGTGGAGAGCATGAGTATGGAATACAGGGATTTCACCGGCCTGTGTCGAAGTCTGGCTACGTTGCTATTGATGCTGTGGGCAGCAACCCCGGCGATGGCCGAGCGCACTTTGGTGGATGTCGCCGGGCGCACGGTAACGGTGCCGGACCAGGTGAGCCGGATCCTGCTTGGTGAGGGCCGGTTCATCCCGGCCCTGGGCATCCTTCTGGCTAATCCGGTAAGTCCGGTGGTGGCCACCCTGGGCGATTTCGAGCGCTTCGATGCACCCAGCTACGCCCAGTATCGGGAACGTTTTCCGGAGATCGACGCCATTCCGCGGGTAGGCGCCGCCAGCGCAGACAGTTTCAACCTGGAACAGGCCATTACGCTGCAGCCGCAAGTCGCCCTGTTTGCCCTGCAGGGGCACGGTCCGTCCCTGGACAATACGGCACTGATCCGGCGCCTGGAGGCGTCCGGCATCCCAGTGGTGTTCATCGACTTTCGCAAGGCGCCGCTGGAAAACACGCTCCCGAGCATCGAGGTTCTGGGCCAACTCCTGAACCAGCAGGAACAGGCCCAGGCGTTCAGTGCCTTTTACCGTGAAGCCATGGCGCAGGTGAAGGATGCCCTGCCCGGCGATATCGACCAACACCCCCGGGTTTTCCTGCACAGCCGGGTTGGCCTGACCGACCAGTGCTGCGAAACCATGGCCCACGGCATGCTTGGCAACTTTGTTGACGAAGCCGGGGGACGGAATATGGCCAAACCCCTGTTACCGGGCGTTTCCGGAGTGCTGAATCCAGAGCTTCTGCTCAGCGAGCCACCGGAGGTCTACGTGGCAACCGCCATCGGATCGCAAACCGTGCCCGAACATTACCGTGGCAGCGTTGCCCTTGGCCCGGGCACGACCGTCGGGTTTGCCCGCCGTTCACTGGCACAGGCCATTGACCAGCAGAAGCTGACCAGCCTGGCACCGGTCCGCGCAGGGCGGGCCCACGGCATCTGGCATCACTTCTACAACCATCCGTTCAACGTGGTGGCGGTGCAGGTTTTCGCCCGTTGGCTGTACCCGGAGCAGACCGGGGACCTGGACCCCGAGCAAACGCTCGCCACCCTGTTCCAGCGTTTTCAGCCGGTACCGCTGGACGGCACCTACTGGGTGGATCTGGGCCAGAGCAATCTCAGTGAGGGCGAGTGAGCCATGGCCGGTACCCTAACCCTGAGTCCAACCCGGCAGCCCCTGGCCCGGCAGTACCGACGTTCGGTTACCTGGCGTGCCGTGCTGCTGGTAACCCTGGCGTTCGCGTTAGTCGCTTCATTCCTCGTGGACGTTGCATCAGGACCATCGAGTCTGGGCATCGGGGACCTGCTGACGTCGCTCTGGGCACCGGAGCAACTGACCGCCGGGGAAAAGGTCATCCTCTGGGACATGCGGCTCCCTTTTGCAGTCATGGCCGTACTGGTTGGTGCCGCCCTCGGCTGGGCCGGCGCAGAAATCCAGACCGCCCTGAACAACCCACTGGCCAGCCCTTTTACTCTTGGCATCTCCGGCGCAGCCACGCTCGGCGCTGCCTCGGCGATCGCGTTGGACCTGAGCTTTACCGGACTGCCCCAATCCACACTGATACCGGTTCTAGCTTTTGCCTTTGCCCTCGGCTGCTGCCTGGTGATCCAGGCGGTCGCCAGCCGCTACAACGCTTCCATCGAAATGATCGTGCTGTTTGGCATAGCGGTCTTTTTCACCATGAATGCCCTGGTGGCTTTGCTCCAGTTCTACGCCGATGCCGATACCGTTCAGCAGATCGTATTCTGGACCCTGGGCAGTGTTACCCGTGCTGACTGGCAGAAAATCGGCCTGGTGGCAGGTGCCATGGTACTTTGCCTGCCCTTTGCATGGCGGCAGGTCTGGGCTCTCACCGCACTCCGGGCGGGGGAAATGCAGGCGCGCAGTCTCGGGTTTGACATCAAGCGGCTGCGAATGGGCGTGCTTTTGCGGGTCAGCCTGCTTGCCGGCGTGGCAGTGGCGTTCGTGGGCGAGATCGGTTTCGTGGGACTGGTGGGCCCGCACATCGCACGGCTTTTGGTGGGCGAGGACCACCGGTTCTATCTGCCTGGTAGTGCCCTGGCCGGGGCACTGATCCTCTCGCTCGCCTCCATCGTCAGCAAATCACTGCTGCCCGGCGTGATTCTGCCCATTGGCATTGTCACCGCGCTGGTGGGCGTGCCGCTGTTTATGGCACTGATACTGCGCAGGCATCGAACCCAATGAGCCAGCAACTGCATATTCAAACCCTGTCCGTGCGCTACGGGCGCAAAACAGTCATCAGCGACCTAAATCTTCCCGTTTTCAACCCCGGCAGCCTGGTGGCAGTGGTGGGCCCGAACGGGGCCGGTAAATCTACGTTACTGAAGGGATTGGCGGGTCTTGAAAGCGCTGGCGGCCATGTCCGGCTTGGCGACAGAGAGCTGAACGGACTGCCGCTGCGCGAGCGGGCGGCGCAGGTGGCCTACCTGCCTCAGACCCTACCCCAGGCGACCAGCCTCAGTGCCTATGAGAGTGTGCTCAGCCTGTGCCGAGCCACCGACATGCCCAGATCGACTCTGGAAAGCCGCATCGAGCGCATATTCGACGAGCTGGAGATAACCAACCTGGCGCTGGCGCCCCTGCAACAGCTATCGGGCGGCCAGCGACAAATGGTGGGGCTGGCCCAGATCCTGGTACGCCAACCGCCCCTGTTACTGCTGGACGAGCCCACCAGCGCCCTCGACCTCCGCTGGCAGATCAAAGTCCTGCAAGCTACCCGGGCCCAATTGTCCCAGGCTGGCAGCATCGCCCTGATGGCCATTCACGACCTGAATCTGGCCCTGAGGTTTGCGGACCAGATGATCGTTATGGCGCCCGGGGGCCTGCGCGCCGTTGGTCAGCCAGCGACCGTGATGACCCCGGAGGTCTGTCGCGATACCTACGGCATTGAGGGACGGATTGAAGCCTGTTCTCTCGGCCATCCCATCGTCGTGATCGACGGATTGACCCCTGAACAAACCGAAAAAGGACCTCGTTCCAGATGAAAACCGTACAAGCGACCTTCAACACTGATAATCCATCGGCGCTGCTCAAACGCCTGTGCAAACACTTTCGCCACAAGGCGCCCGCCGAATGGGACGATCACCAGGGACGCGTGGAGTTCAAGCCCGGGCTGTGCCTGATGACCGCCAGCGAGAAGGGGCTCAGCATTCACTTCGAGGCCGAGTCCGAGCCGGCCATCGACACACTCAAGATGATTCTGGAGACTCACATCCAGCGCATGGCCCGCCAGGACGCGCTGGAACTCGACTGGCAATAGAACGCGCCAACAGAGCCCCCAACGCCAACGCAGCTCAATCGCAGGGGCAGGTCTTGCCTTTTGCCCTACTCCATAGCAGAAAGGAATAGCTTTGGGTTCGAATGAAAAGTTGAGTGATGCTGAGTTCAAGCAAATGCTGAACCTAATAAGTCGCTATGCAAGCACCGAGATGGACCAGTGGGAAGCATGGAAGATTGATTCATCGTTTTCGAAAATCTACGTAGACATTTCCATGAAACCAGAAAGTCCAGGTGCCGAGGAATCGTATACCGATTTTAGTTACCTGATTGTATCACTGGATTAGCTCGTGAGAGGGGGGCGAGTGTATTTTACGGCCCGTCAAATAAACGAGAAATAGTTCTGAAGATCATGTAGCCAGCCTCCTATACAATTGCGGGGTGGCCTGCAACTGGACGGTACTCCCGCTGTGATCTACGGCGTGGTGGTTCTGGTGGCTGCATCCTTTATCGGACGTTTCCTGGCAAGGAGTGGAGGCATCGAGTTCGCCCGCGGGCACTAATCAACACCCGCCAACCTCAACGTCATTTCTCCAGCGGAGATCTCTTCGCACCCTATCGTATTCTGCCCCGCCCACAGGGGTGAAAAGTCTCCCTTACCGAGTTTTTCCGCCGCCGACCGCAGGGGGGCCAGGGCCGCGGCCGCCATGGGGAATTCAGGCACGCTCGAACTGATGGGGCCTTGCGCTTGTATCAGCCGGTTGACGATGCCGCGTGCGGGGCGGCCGGAAAACACGTTGGTGATCTTGGTGTGGGAAGCCTGCTCAGACTGGAGGGCGTGCCGGTGTATGGCGCTGGTTTTGGCCTCGGTACACAGCAGGTAAGCGGTGCCGACCTGGGCGGCGACTGCGCCCAGTTGTGTGGCGGCTCTGACGCCTTCTGCCGAGGCAATGCCGCCGGCGGCAATCACGGGGATTCTTACCCTGGCTTTGATCTGGGGCAGTAACGCGAAGGTGCCCAGGTGCAGGCTCAGGTCGTCAGACAGAAAGTGCCCGCGATGGCCGCCGGCTTCCAGCCCCTGGGCGATGATGGCGTCCGCCCCTCGTTGCTCCAGCCACAGGGCTTCGGCCACGGTGGTGGCGCTGGCCAGGACTTTCACGCCTTTGGATTGGATGGTTGCCAGCAACTCCGGGGCCGGTAAGCCGAAGTGGAAGCTGACCACCGCAGGTTTCAATTCAGCCACCAGTTCGGCCGTCTGTTCATCGAAGGGACGGCGGCTTGCGCCCCCGGCGTCTTCGTTCACTTCCAGCCCCAGTTCCCGATAGTAGGGTTGCAGGCTCTGCCGCCAGGCGGTTTCTCTGTCCGGGTCCGCCGGTGGCTGGGTGTGGCAGAAGAAGTTCAGGTTGAACGGCCGGTCCGTCTCGGCCCGGATCCTGGCGATCTCTTCCCGGATTGTCTCGCCTGGGAGCATGGCACAGGGGAGCGAACCCAACCCGCCCGCTTTGGCAACCGCAATAGTCAGCAGGCTGTCCTGCACGCCGGCCATGGGGGCCTGAATCACTGGGCAGTCCACGTTCAGAAGGTCCCGGAGGGTGGTCATGGGCAGTTCTGCTCCCCTGTTGGTGGGTTAGCGCTTTCGCAGCTCGGTAACGGTTTCCCCTTTCACGCCCCAGTTGTCGGTCGACACCTCGTCGATGACCACGTGGGTGGCGGCGGGGTCCTTGTTCAGCACGTCGACCAGTAGTTGCGTTGTTTCCTGAATCAACCGGCGCTTCTGTTCGACGGTGACGTTTTCGTCGGTGATTTTGATGTTGACGTAAGGCATTGAAGATTCCTCTTTTTTAGTCGTTGGGTGGCCTGCCGGATGCGGCAGGCCTTTCGTGGTTGCCGGTGTTCATTCAGGTGGTGGCTGGCGCGTACATCTTGTTGACGATCTTCCAGACACCGTCCTCCTTCAGGAAACCCAGGTAGTCAGTAAAGTTGCCGTGGGGGAGCGGGCACGCCACTTTCACCATGGCCTGGCTGCCGGCCAGTTCCACCGAGAGGATTCTGTAGTCCTCCGGGTGTCCGATGTGCGCGGGTTTGGGACGCGTTGCGACATCGGCCAGCCATTCATCCAGGGTGCGCCGCAGGCCCGGTGCCTTGAGTACACAGTCCCGGTGAAACAGCGGCGCCAGTCGTTCGGCATCCCCCGTATGCAGGCCCTGAAAATACTCGTTCACCATGGCTTCCAGTTGGGGTTGCTCGGTGTCCATTTATGCCACGGCCCCCGAGTTGTAGTCCTGTTCCCGCTGGATGGCGCGCTTCACGCTGTCGCGCTTCAATACCGCATCCACCATCTGGCGGGTGCGTGGGCCCAGCTCGATGTCCACGGGGAAGAAGTCGCCCCAGCGGGAATACACGGCCAGCAGCACATCGGCGGGGGAGATGTCATGACCCCCAAGATAGGGCGCGTGTTCCAGTTTTGCTTCCACCACCTGCCACAGTTTGTTGATGGCTACCGCCGCGGAATCGAAGATCTGCTGCTTCACCGCCGGGTCTGTCACGTTGGCCTGGGCAAAGAACAGTCGTCCATAGGCGGGGTGCATGGTGGCGTTGGCAAACATCATGTGTTCGATGGCCCGGTGCCGTGCGTCTCCGCTTTCGGGGATCAGGTTGTTCTTATGTTTGTTGAGCAGGTGCAGGATGATCGCCACCCCTTCGTTCAGCACCTTGTCGCCGTCCACCAGCACGGGCACGGTGCCGACGGGATTCAGCGTTTCAAAGCGGTCGGCTTCCAGCTTGTGAACCAGGGTGCTCTCCTGGTCCAGCTCGTTGAGAATCGCCTGCGTGGCCAGCGAGCAAGCGCCGGGGATGAAATAAAGGGTGTACATGGGAAAGCCTCGCTTGTTGGTTGATTGCGTGAGTGCAGGAAAAGTTTGGCGCTTTCCTTCAGGTGCTTAAATGGCAATAATGTGTTTACGCTTTCAACAAAATGGAAACAGTCGGGCCGAGCCGTATGGATAAATTGCGGGCAATGCGCATGTTCGTTCGGGTGGTGGATGCCGGTAGCTTTACCAGTGTGGCCAACGAGCTGAACGTGACCACGTCGATGATCAGCAAGGAGATCGGACGGCTGGAAGACGACCTTGGGGTGAGGCTGCTGCACCGCTCGACCCGGGGCCAGCAGTTGACGTCCATCGGTGAGGGTTACCTGAAACGCTGCCGGGAATTGCTGGTTCAGGTGGACGACGCGGACGCCTACGTGCAGCACATGCAGGAAAACCCACGGGGCAAGTTGCGCATCAATGCGCCCATGGCGTTGGGTATTACCGACCTGTCCCAGTTGTTCTCCGCTTACATGAAGAAATACCCGGACGTGGAGCTGGACATACAGCTGGGAGACGAAAGCCTGGATCTGATCGAGCATGGCTTCGATCTGGGGTTCCGGGCGTCCAGCCAGATGCTGGATTCCAATTATGTGGGCAAGCCATTGGTTCGTTTTACCTACAAGGTGTGCGCGTCAGCCAGCTACCTTGAAAGCCATCCGCCCATCCGGGACGTGGAGGATCTGGCCGCCCATAACTGCTTTGTGTACAGCTATTTCAAGTCGGGCAATTTGTGGCCGCTGGCGCAGGGGATCACCGTGGGCGGTACCCTCAAGGTGAATAGCACGTTGTTCATGAAGCAGGTGATTGAGGATGGGCTGGGCATCGGTTTTCTCCCAAGCTTTGTGGCCAGAGAGGGCATCGAACAGGGCAAGCTGGTGGAAGTGCTGCCGGAGGTGAGCCGCCCGGACTTGACCCTGTATGCGCTCTATCCGAACCGGCAGTTTACGCAGCCGAAGTTACTCAGCTGCATCGAGTTTTTGCAGTCCTGGTTTCTGTCCAGGAATCTGGACTAGGTGTGGCTTTTAACTAGTTAGGGGCAGATCCATTTTAAGTCCCTTCAAACTGACGAAAAATAAGTCTGTCCCGGATTTTGACATCCTGGTGCTGGCCGAGTTGTTCTTGAGTCCAATCAGGATCGTATCCGCGAATGGATTCGTTCGCCATCTTGTTGTGTGCCTCGGGCACATCGCAGAGGAATGTGCTCCTTCCGGCATTGACCAGAACCTGGGGCGTCTGCCGATAGGCTCTGATCAAATTTTGTGCTATTGTCCGCGCCCAATTTGAGCAATCTCAATCCGGCTCGCGTACAATAGCGGGCTATCTGCCACACCAGCCATCACCAGGATTTCCGGTTACCCCATGCAAGCCGCCAAGCCGTTGTTCGACCATCCCAAGTACTGGGCCGAGTGTTTCGGTCCGTCGCCGTTCCTGCCCATGTCCCGGGAGGAAATGGATCAGTTGGGGTGGGATTCCTGCGACATCATCATCGTCACCGGTGATGCCTACGTGGATCACCCGTCCTTTGGCATGGCGGTGATCGGCCGATTGCTGGAAGGGCAGGGCTTTCGGGTGGGCATCATTGCCCAGCCGGACTGGCACTCGAAAGACGATTTCATGAAGCTGGGCCGGCCCAACCTGTTCTTCGGTGTGGCCGCCGGCAACATGGACTCGATGATCAACCGCTACACCGCCGACCGCAAGGTGCGCTCCGACGACGCCTACACCCCCGGCGGTGAGGGCGGCAAGCGCCCGGACCGGGCCAGCCTGGTGTACAGCCATCGCTGTCGCGAGGCCTATGGCGATGTGCCTGTTGTGCTCGGCGGCATTGAGGCCTCGCTGCGCCGCATCGCTCACTACGACTACTGGCAGGACAAGGTGCGCAAGTCGATCCTGGTGGATGCCGGCGCCGACATCCTGCTCTACGGCAACGCCGAGCGGGCGATTGCAGAGGTCGCCTTCCGGCTGTCCTGTGGTGAGTCCATCGAGAGCCTCACCGATATCCGCGGCACCGCCTTCGTCCGCAACGACAGCGCTGAGGGTTACTACGAGCTGGACTCCACCCGCGTCGACCGGCCGGGGCGGGTGGACAAGGTTATCAGCCCCTATGTGAACACCCAGGAGATGCCAAGCTGCGCCACCACCCAGGAGGCCGGCGAACCGCAGGCATCGGACACCACCGTGGTGGTGGACCTGCTGCCCAGCTCCCGCATCGAGCGGGACAAGACGGTGATCCGGTTGCCGTCCTTCGAGAAGGTGCGCAACGATCCGGTGCTGTACGCCCACGCCAACCGGGTGCTGCACCTGGAGACCAACCCGGGCAATGCCCGCGCCCTGGTGCAGAAGCACGGCAACCAGGACATCTGGTTCAACCCGCCGGCGATCCCGCTGACCACCGAGGAGATGGATTACGTCTTCGACCAGCCCTTTGCCCGGGTGCCCCACCCAAGCTACGGCGATGCGCGGATTCCGGCCTACGAGATGATCCGCTTCTCGGTCAACATCATGCGCGGCTGCTTCGGCGGCTGTACCTTCTGCTCGATCACCGAACACGAGGGCCGGATCATCCAGAACCGCTCCCACGACTCCATCATCCGTGAGATTGAAGCCATGCGGGATAAAGTGCCGGGCTTCACCGGGGTGGTCTCGGACCTGGGCGGCCCCACCGCCAACATGTACCGCATCGCCTGCAAGTCGCCGGAGATCGAGGCGGCTTGTCGCAAGCCGTCCTGCGTCTACCCGGGCATCTGCTCCAACCTCAACACCGATCATTCCTCGCTGGTGGAGCTGTACCGCAAGGCGCGGGACCTGAAGGGGGTGAAGAAGGTGCTGATCGCCTCCGGCCTGCGCTACGACCTGGCGGTGGAATCCCCGGAGTACGTCCGCGAGCTGGTGACCCACCATGTCGGCGGTTACCTGAAGATTGCCCCGGAGCACACCGAGGACGGCCCGCTGAGCAAGATGATGAAGCCGGGCATCGGCACCTACGACCGCTTCAAGAAGATGTTCGAGAAGTTCTCGAAGGAGGCGGGCAAGGAGCAGTACCTGATCCCGTACTTCATCGCCGCCCATCCGGGCACCACCGACGAGGACATGCTCAACCTGGCGCTGTGGCTCAAGCGCAACGGCTTCCGCGCCGACCAGGTGCAGGCCTTCTACCCCTCGCCCATGGCCACCGCCACGGCGATGTACCACAGCGCCCGCAACCCACTGCGCAAGGTGACCTACAAGACCGAGAAGGTGGGCACGGTGAAGGACCCGCTCCAGCGGCGGCTGCATAAGGCGTTCCTGCGCTACCACGACCCCAACAACTGGCCGCTGCTGAGGGAGACTCTGATGAAGATGGGCCGCGCCGACCTGATTGGCCCCGGCAAGCACCAGCTGATTCCCAAGACCCAGCCCCAGACCCACGGCTACAAGAGCGCGCGGCGCAAGAATTCCACCCCGCCGGGCAGCCGCAAGGCCGGCAAGCCGATGCTGACCCAGCACACCGGCTTGCCGCCGAGGGACGATGGCAGCCGGCGCGCCAAGCCCAAGGGCCGGCCCGGGCCGGCGGCACGCCGACCGCGTGGCGCCAAGCGCTGATTCGCGGTTCGCGGAAAGGACATGCCTCGTGCAACAACCCATCACCGGCTATCACCTCGACGACGAAGGCCATTGGGTGGCCGAGCTGGCCTGTGGCCATGACCAGCATGTCCGCCATGACCCGCCCTGGATCAACCGCCCCTGGGTAATTGCCCCCGAGGGGCGGCGTCAGCACCTCGGCACCCAACTGGACTGTCGCAAGTGTGACGACGGCGCGCCGAAGGACCGTTCTGCCCTCTGAGGGAGCACACCCGCGTCGCTATAGACCATGGTCGTACTCGCCAGCCCGGCCTCGGGCGCCCCGGGGAGCCAACGGACCTGCGAACCGCCGCCGGTCAGCGGCCTGGCGGGCCTTCACCCCGGAGCGGCCACTCCGTCGGAGCCTTTAACGCTTTACAATCCGATACATCATCGCCGCTCCTGCTGTGCATAATTGGGCCGATAACAACAAAGAATGCACAGTGGAGTCATATCGATGCGCGTACTGAGCCGACTGCGAATTCGTTCCCGTCTTTTGCTTGTAACCTTCGTGCCCGTGGTGCTGACTGCGGTGGCGGCGGCCTGGATATCCGCCAGCCAGGTTCGCCAGAACGGTGAGGCGGAGCTGGCACGGCTGCAACAGACGCTGCTGGAGGCCCGCAAGGAGGGGCTGAAGAACGTGGTGGCGACGGCCCGCTCGGTGGTCGAGGAAGCCATGAACGATCCACGGTTCACCGAAGCCGAGGCCAAGGAAGCCGCCCGCAACCGGTTGCGGGCCATCTCCTACGAAGGCGGCAACTACATCTTTGCCTATCGCCGGGACCTGTTCAATCTTGCCTACCGTCCCGACCCGTCCCGGGAAGGCCCGACCACCAACCCCGACGTTCGCGAGCTGCTGGGCCACATCTGGCAGGCCGCCGAAACCGGCGGCTACCACAGTTACCAGTGGCCCAACCCGGCCAGCGGAGAGGTGGAGCCCAAGGTGTCCTTTGCCGTGGTGATTCCGGAATGGGACTGGATGATTGGCACCGGCGTCTACACCACGGATATCGACCGGGTGGTGGCCGCTGCGGCGGCAAACGTCAACGACCAGGTGAGCTCGACCATCGTGACGGTGCTGTGGGTGACGCTGACGGTGGTGGCACTGGCATTGGCCATTGGACTGGTGGTCGGCCGCACCGTGACCGGCCCCCTGCAGAAGGTGACGGAGACCATGCGCGGTATTGCCGAGGGTGAAGGGGACTTGCGTCAGCGTTTACCGGATGAGGGCAGGGACGAACTGGCCGAGCTCGGGGGGCAGTTCAACGCCTTTGTCGGCAAGATTCAACACACCATCCAGCAAGTGGGCGGTGCCACCGAGCAACTGGCCGCGGCGGCGGAGCAGCTCAGCCAGGTGTCCCAGGAAACCAGCCGTGCGGTGCAGGAACAGGGGGCGGAAACCGACCAGATCGCCTCCGCCATCAATGAGATGGCGGCGACCATCCAACAGATATCCAGCAACGCCAACGAGGTGGAGAGCTCCGCCTCCGATGCGGACCGCCTGGCCCGGGACGGCGGCGAGACCATCGGCAATGCCCAGCAGGCGGTGAACGACCTGTCCCGGGAGATCGAAAGCAGCGCCCAGAGCATCGAGGCCCTGGCCGCCAAGTCCGGCGATATCCAGCAGGTATTGGATGTCATTCAGGCGGTGACCGAGCAGACCAATCTGCTGGCGCTGAACGCGGCCATTGAAGCGGCCCGGGCCGGCGAGCATGGCCGCGGGTTTTCGGTGGTGGCGGACGAGGTGCGTCAGCTGGCCCAGCGCAGTGCCGAATCCGCTGACCAGATTCGCGAGATGATCGAGGGTTTCGTCAGCGAGTCCCACGTTGCCGTGGAGCGGATGAAGCAGTCCCAGGGACACTCCGGGGAGACGGTGGAGCGCATCAATCATGCCACCAGCAGTCTGCGCACCATTGAGGGCTCGGTGGGCAACATCCACGATCAGGTCATCCAGATCGCCGCCTCGTCGGAGCAGCAGAGCCAGGTGGCCGAGGAGATCAACCAGAATGTGGTTCGTATCGTCGAGGCGGCCCAGCGCAGCGACACCGGCATCAACCAGACTAGCCAGGCCAGCCAGGAACTGGCCCGGCTGGGGGAGGACCTTCGTGGTCTGGTGGCCCGATTCAAGGTGTAACTAACTGACGAATAGCCCATTAGGGACTAAGCTATGGCGGAAAACAGGCCAGGTCCGGATTTTCTATGGTCAGGCCCTGGCCGGTACCGGCATAGATTCAATGGAGCCGTTATCCTTCATGCACTCCCCTGACAGCCCAAGTGCTGTGGCACTGATTTTCCCATCCATTCCGTTTTCCCGGGGGGGGCGCACCGCGTGACTTTTTCCCTCTGGGCCGCCCGGGTCTGCGTCATCCTGGTGACGCTGCTGGGTGCCTATATGCTGGATCGCCAGAACTATCAGGCCTTTATTGAGCAGGAGCGGGTGGATGTGACTCGCCAGCTGGCGGTGTTGCGGGCGCAGCTGGAAGGCAGTATCAACGAGAACATCCAGACCATTCGGGGGCTGGTGGCGGTGATTGCCACCGAGCCGTCCATGGATCAGCCCCGGTTTGCCGAGATTGCCGAAGTGGTGATGCAGAACCGTCAGGAGCTGCGCAACATTGGCGCCGCGCCGGACATGGTGATTCGCCTGATGTACCCGCTTGCGGGCAACGAGGAGGCGGTGGGATTGGACTACCGCAGTAACGCCGCCCAGTGGCCCAAGGTCAAACAGGCTGCCGAAACGGGTCAGTTGGTGCTGGCCGGCCCGGTGGACCTGGTGCAAGGGGGGCAGGCGTTCATCGGTCGGGTGCCGGTGTTTGCCCGGCCCGCCGCCGGTGAACAGAGCCGGTTCTGGGGGCTGGTGTCTGCGGTGATCGATGTGCAGTCGCTGTATGAAGTGGCGGGTTTCAACGACATCCGGGATCTCCAGGTTGCCTTGCGCAAGGTCACCGGGTCCGGTGAGCCCGGCGAGGTGTTCTTTGGCGATGCCCGGGTTTTTAATCAGACGCCGACGATCCTCCCGGTGCCCGTGGCGGGCGGCCTCTGGGAAATTGGTGCTACGCCAAAGGGAGGGTGGCCCAGTCAGGCGGACAACACCATTGAGTTTCGCACCATGCTGGTGGGCGCCGCGTCGTTGATCCTGTTGCCGGGAATCTGGCTGACGGTATCCCTGCAACGGGAACGCACCAGCCAGCAGCGCCTGCAGGCATTGTTCGAGCTGTCGCCCATGGGGATGGCGCTGATTGAGCGGCGCACCGGGCATTTCATTCGTCTCAACCCGGCGCTGGTCAACATGTCTGGTTTTTCGACGTCGCGGCTGGAGACTCGCGGCATTGGCGAAATCCTGGTGGAACCGGACCAGGGCTATCCCTGGCAGGGGCTGCGGGAGGGAGACCGCTTCGGCCCGGCGGAATTCCGCTGCCGGCGATACGAGGGCGAGCCCCTGCCGGTGTTGCTGGCGGGAGCTTTGCTGCGGGATGTGGGTGGCGATACCCTGGTCTGGACGGTGTTCCAGGATATCTCCGAGCAGAAGCGGGTGGAACGGATGAAGAGTGAATTCGTCGCCACCGTCAGCCATGAATTACGCACGCCACTGACCTCGATCGCCGGCTCGCTCAAGCTGATCCGCGAGGGGATGGTGGGTGTGCTGCCGGATAAGGCGAAACAGATGGTGGACATCGCCCAGAAAAACAGCGAACGGCTGACCCACCTGATCAACGACCTGCTGGATATGGATAAGCTGGTTTCGGGCAAGATGCGTTTCCAGATTCGTCCCTGTCCGCTGGCGGTGTTGATGAAGTCCAGTCTAGAGGGGATTGCCGCCTACGCCGACGACCACGACGTTACCCTGGAGTACGAGAACCGGGCCGGCCCGGTTGCGGTGCAGGTGGACGAGGCACGGTTCCACCAGGTGATGGATAACCTGCTCTCCAACGCCATCAAGTATTCCCCGGCCGGTGGCCAGGTGTCGGTGGTGGCCACCCAGTTGCGGCAGTCGGTGCAGATTGCGGTGTGCGATGAGGGGCCGGGGATTCCGGAAAGCTTCCACAATTTCGTATTCGAGAAGTTCGCCCAGGCTGATGCCTCTGATCGGCGGGTGAAGGGCGGTACCGGGCTGGGACTGGCCATTGCCCGGGGATTGCTGCTTCGGATGAATGGCACAATCCACTTTGAAACCGGCGAGGGCAAGGGAACCTGTTTCTACATCACCCTGCCCAAGTCGGGTTAGGGCGAGGACTGACGCGCCAGTTGGAGCAGCTTGCGTTGCCGACGCGCCCGTCGCGCCCGGGCGGTGACGGTGGTGATCAGGTAATCCGCGGCCACCGGCTTGGGCAGGAACTCGTCGCCGCCCAGGCCAATGATGGACATCTTCCGCCAGGGGTCCGATTCCGCCGAGAGAAACAGTATCGGCAGGGGTTCGTGGCGCTCGTCCTCCCGAATCAGGGCTGCCAGTTCGGCGCCGTTCACTTCCGGCATGTTGAGATCGAGGATCAGCACGTCGGGCCGGAACTCCTCGAGCTGATTCAGGGTTTCCAGCGGCTGGTTAACGGTCAGCGTCGTCAAGCCGGCCCGGCTCAGCACCAGGCCATAGGCGGCCAGTACATCGGCATCGTCGTCCACCAGCATCACCCGGTAGGGTTTCTCGGGAATGCGCAGGGACAGCTCGTCGGCCATGCGCACCAGTTGCGGCGCGTCCAGGGGTTTGGTGAGGTAGCGGGTTGCACCGGCCCGCAGGGCTGCCAAGCGGGCGTGGATGTCCTGCATCGCCGACACGAACACCACTGGCGGCAGGTTGTCATGGGCCTGTTTCAATGTCTGGATGCGGTCCGCTCCGGCGTATTGGTCGCCGTCGAAACGCATGTCCATGAAGATGATGTCCGGTCGCTCCAGGCTGACAAACAGATCCGCATAGACGGTCACGGCGCTGAACACCTCGACCTGATAGCCGGCCTTGCTGAGCGTACTTCGGATCAACTCAACCTGGATGGGGTCGTCATCCACCACATGGGCCGTACAGTGGGATTTGGGCGCCTGGCTCAGGGGCGCATCGATTTCGGAGAAGCCCGTATCCGGCTCGAACGGGGGCTGCTGGCACTGCCGCAGTTCTTCGGTCAGCTGACGCAGCTGGTTGATGCGCTTCTGGCTCGGCCAGCTGGAGGCGCGAAAGGTCTCGTCGACCAGGTCGCTCATTTGCCGCGCCTTGGCACTCACCCGGGCCACGCCGAAGGTGCCGGCCGCGCCGATCAGCTTGTGCAGGCGCTGGTGCAGCTGCTCCAGGCCGGCAAGCACCTGGGAGATGTCGCGCTGATCCAGGCTTTCCCGCAGATCCAGCAGTGCCGTCTGAATGGCGTCGACCCGCTGCGGCAACTCCGCCAGGAAGTTCTGACGCAGCCTGGCCAGTTGGGGGGCTACGGAGGGGGGCGGTTGGTGGTTGGCGTCTCCGGAATCTTCCATGGCAGCGTCGCAGCTCCTTGCGCTCCTTTAACGCTATCGTCCCGCTTCCCTCCGTAGCCCGTCAAGTGGCAACTGTCGACAGTGGGAGGTGGCCCGGTGGACGCTTCAGGCCTGGCCCTGTCCTCGCTAAAATGTCGCCTGGTTACCGATACACAATCCAACAGCAATAACCAAGGGATATCCATGAACCCATTACGGATTGCCGCACTGGCCCTGCTGACCGCTCTGGTCAGTCTGCCGGCCCTGGCCGAACGAACCCATACCCTGAGACTGGCGGAAACCTGGGGGCCCAACTACCCCATCCTGGGCGATGCCACCCGGCGCATGGCGGCCATGGCTGAGACCATGTCCAATGGCCGCCTGAAGATCCGCATCGACTCGTCCAACAAGCACAAGGCGCCTTTCGGCATCTTTGACATGGTCAAGGCGGGCCAGTACGACATGGGCCATACCGCGTCCTACTACTACAAGGGCAAGATCCCCAACGCCATGTACTTCACCACCGTGCCGTTTGGCATGATCGCGCCGGAACAGTACGCCTGGTTCTACTTCGGCGGCGGTATGGAGCTGATGGAGCAGGTTTACGCGCCCCACGGCTTGCGGTCCTTCCCCGGCGGTAATACCGGCAACCAGATGGGGGGCTGGTTCCGGGAGGAAATCACCTCGCTGGAAGACCTCCAGGGCCTGAAAATGCGCACGCCGGGCTTTGCCGGCGAAGTCATGGCGGAACTGGGGGTGGCGGTGACCAACATCCCTCCGGGTGAGCTCTATACTGCCCTGGAGCGAGGCACGATTGATGCCCTGGAATGGGTGGGGCCGGCACTGGACTTCAGCATGGGCTTCCACCAGATCGCCAATTACTACTACTCCGGCTGGCAGGAGCCGGGGGCGGAAGTGCAGTTCCTGATCAACGAGCGCAGCTGGAGCCGGTTGCCCGAGGACCTGCAGGAGATCCTGCGGGTGGCTATGCGCACGGCCGCCTACGACATGTATATCCAGAGCACGCACCAGAGCGGTGTTGCCTGGGACCGGATGAAGGAAGCGTACCCCGAGGTTACCCACAAGACCTTCCCTCCGGAGGTGATCGACGCCCTGCGGGCGGCCACAGAGAGGCTGTTGGCCGAGGCGGCGGAGGCTGACCCGCTGGCCAACGAGATTATCAGCAGCCAGCGGGACTACCTGAATCGCATCCGCCGTTGGACCAACATCTCCGACCGCGCCTACCTGAACACCGTGGCGCCGGTGGAATAGGCTGTCCCGGTAGACGCCGCTCAGTCCTGCCCGGACCGATGTAACCGGGCCTCGAGGGCGGAGATCAGCAGGTCGATGGAGGTCTGGGCCTTGGTGAAGGCCGCTTCCACCAGGTCCAGCTCCTGGTGGGACATGGGTTCACCGGACAGGATCACCACATGGGCCTGGGGCTGCCGGCGGTAGATGTCCGGCAGCAGCTGCCAGCCGCTGCCGTCTGGCAGACCCAGGTCCAGAATCACCAGCTGGAACTGGCTTGCCGCCAGCCGCCGGCGTGCTTCGGCCAGGCTGGTGGCCTGCTGTATCTCGAACCGGTCTTGGGCTGCAGTGCGGATCACCGTCAGCAAATCCTCGTCGTCTTCCACATGCAAGACCCGTGGTCGCTCTGACGGGCTGCCGTCCGCGATGGCCGTCGATGTCTCGGCGTCCGGGGGAGAGCCGAGGGCGTCCTGGCCGGGCCCGACTGCCGGGGGTGTGAGTCCCTCCGCGTGATCCGCCAGCGGCAGGGTGATATGAAAAGCCGTCTCCTGGCCGGGGCCCGAATCGAAATGCACATAGCCACCCATCTGCTCCACCAGTTCCCGGGTGATCGCCAGACCGAGCCCGGTGCCGCCCTTCTGGCGGGTGTCGGAGGCATCGGCCTGGGCAAATTTTGTGAAAATCTTCTTGCGGAAATGCGTCGGCACCCCGGGCCCCTGGTCGATCACCGACAGGGTGACGGCCACAGCCGTGGCCGTCACCCGAATCCGCACCACGCCGCCGTCCGGCGAGAACTTGATGGCATTTGAGAGCAGGTTGGACAGTGCCTGCATATACCGTCCCCGGTCCACTTTGATCTCCGCGTCCGGTATGGGCTCGTCCGCATTCAGGGTGATCCCGCGTTCGCTGGCATAAGGCTGGTTCTGGTCGATGGCTTCGCGCACCAGGCCGGTCACGGCATGCCGTTTCAGCGCGAAGTCCAGGTGGCCACTGGCGATTTTCTGGAAGTCCAGCAGGTCGTTGACCAGGTTCATCAGCCGCTTGGAGTTGCTCTCCGCAATGGAGAGCATGTTCGTCATCGATTCCGGTACCTCGCCCACCTTACCGCTCACCATCAGCGCCAGGGAGCCGGCAATGGAGGTGAGCGGTGTGCGCAGCTCATGGCTGACGGTGGAAATGAACTCGTCCTTCAGGGTGTCCATGCGCCGGGGCTCGGTGATATCGATGGCAATGCAGACGTAGCCGGTAAGACTGCCATGACTGTTGGTGATGGCGGTGACAATCAGTGACACCGGTATTGGGTGACCGTCTTTGTGGATGTACGTACAGTCGCTGATCTCGGCCTCGCCCCGGCCCGCACGGGCCACCACCGTCTGGAAGCCGCTGACCGGGTAGCCCAGCGACTCGCTTAACTCCCGGCTTCGGCTGGCCAGTTCTCCGGGGTCGTGCAGCAGCACCGGTGATTTCTGGCCTACCAGCTCCTCGGCCTGGTAGCCGAGCATGCGTTCGGCGCCGCGATTGAAGATGTTGATTACCCCCTGGTCGTCGGTGGCGATGATGGCCACTTCGGTCGCCGCCTCCAGCACGCTGTTGAGCAGGGTGCTGGTGTAGGTGATCTGGGAGGACTGTTCCTCCACCCGCTGGGCCAGCGATGCCCGGTTTCGGTTCAGGCTACCGAAGGATTCCGACAGCGCCCGGGAGACGGTGGTCAGGGCCGTGGACAGCTCATCGTACTCCCGCAGGATGCTGCGGGGCATGGTGGGCGCCTGGCCTTCGGTGATCTGGCCGGTGAGTTCATGGCTGGCCTGGGTCAGCTGACTGAGCGGGCGGGTGAGCCAGTAGCTGAGCAGCCGGGCGGCCAGAATGCCCAGCATCACGATGGCAAACAGGAGCGCCAGCAGCGTCAGCTGGTTGACCCGAAGCTGGTCCACCAGGGGGGCGGCGGGCAATTGCACCATCACCCGGGCCAGCCCCGGCAGGTCATGCAGCTCCGCGGTGGTGCGGTAGGCGCCGGCCTGCCAGCGCCTGAGTTCATGGCTTTCATCCAGCGGCAGCCAGAGACTCAATTGGCTGGAGCGCTGGATCAGCTCGCCCGTGTTCCGGTCCAGGCTGTTGGTCGGGCCGCGACTGGCGACCACGTTGCCGCCGTGGTCCAGCACGGCGATGCCCATCTCGTTGCGGGTCTGGGTCTGCTGCAGATAGTAGCTCAGCGGCGGGGCAACCCGGCCGACGTCCCGTTCCAGCCGGTCGGTGAGGAAAGCGGCCTGCTCGTTGAGGCGCTCGGCCATGAACCGTTCATGGACCTTCTGGTCCCGCACCCCCTCGATGGCAATGGGCAGGGTGCCGGCCAGGGCGATGCCCAGCAGCAGGGCGATGAACAGCACTTCCGAGAAGCCGAAGCGGCTGGTGCGTAGCAGCCTCGGTTTGCGCGACAGGGTGACGCTTCCCAACACCAGCAGTGACGCCAGCAGGGCGTTGATGACCCCATTCAGCGGTTGCTTGAGGGCAATCAACGCGGTGGTGGACCATTCGTTGCCGAGTACGAAATGGTAGAAGACGGCCACCAGCGGCATGCCACAGACCAACCAATAGACCATGTCCGCGATCACCAGGTTGTAGTGGCGACGACGGTGGAGCAGCCCAACCACCAACGCTTCCAGGCTGAATATCCCGAAGGCGAAGGGGTGTCCCCACAGCGCTATGGTGACTGCGCTGCCGGCCATTGCCACGGCCACCGCCGCCGGCACCCCCAATGCCAGGATGGCGATCATCGCCGCCACCGAGCCGAAGATCAGGTAGACGTCGAACAGCAGGGGAATATGAGTCAGGTTGGCCAGCGGTGCCATGGCCATCAGCAGGAGGGTCAGGGGCAATGTTCGCTTGGTCAATCCGAGCCGCGCGGCGAAGCCAGTCATGATGAGCCTGAACGCTGTTGAATGGATATCGCGAGCATGCCGGGAATAACCGGAGGCGGCAAGTGCTGTCTACCGGGTAGCATGGTCTGTTTGCGCAGGATCGCCGCACCAGACCCGGTGTGGTTCGACGGCATCGAACCGGCCGGGCGGTATTGGCCCGGCCGCGGATTCCCTAGCCGAATCGGGCTCGAAGCCGCTTGGCGGCAGTGACCAGGTTGCCCAGGGCGGGCTCCACCTCCGGCCAGCGCCGGGTCTTCAGGCCGCAGTCGGGGTTGACCCAGAGCCGCTCGGCGGGAATCTTCGCCGCGGCGCGTGCCATCAGCGATTCCATCCAGGCGGTATCGGGCAGGTTGGGGCTGTGGATGTCATAGACCCCCGGACCGATCTCGTTGGGGTAATCGAAGTCCTGGAACGCATCCAGCAGGTCCATGTTGGAGCGCGAGGTTTCAATGGTGATCACGTCTGCATCCAGCTCGGCAATGGCTTCAATAATATCGTTGAACTCGCTGTAGCACATGTGGGTGTGGATCTGGGTCGTGTCCTTCGCCACCGCGGCGGTGAGCCGGAAACAGTCCACCGCCCAGCGCAGGTAACCGCCCCAATGGCTGCGCTTGAGGGGCAGGCCCTCGCGTAATGCCGGCTCGTCGACCTGGATGATGCGGATGCCGGCGGTCTCCAGGTCCGCCACCTCGTCCCGCAGTGCCAGGGCGATCTGTCGGCAGGTGGTCTCGCGGGGCTGGTCGTCGCGCACGAAGGACCACTGCAGGATGGTGACCGGCCCGGTCAGCATGCCCTTCATCGGTTTGGCGGTCAGCGACTGGGCATACTGGCTCCAGGCGACGGTCATGGGCCGGGGGCGGGCGACGTCGCCGTAGATCAACGGCGGCTTGACGCAGCGGGAACCGTAGCTCTGCACCCAGCCGTTGTGGGTGAAGGCAAAGCCGTCCAGCAGCTCGCCGAAGTACTCCACCATGTCGTTACGTTCGGCTTCTCCGTGGACCAGCACGTCCAGGCCGAGGGCTTCCTGGCGCTCGACACAGTGGGCGATTTCCTGCTTCATGGCGGCGTGGTAGTCCGCTGCGGGGAGGTGGCCGGACTTGAACTGACGCCTTGCCGCGCGGATCTCCGGGGTTTGCGGAAAGGACCCGATGGTGGTGGTGGGGAACAGCGGCAGCTTGAGCCAGTCACGCTGGGCCCTGGCGCGCACCGGGTAGGCATGGGACCGCTCGAGCTGGGTGGGGGTGACGTTCGCTTCCCGATGTTTGACCGCCTCCCGGTGAATGCGGTCGGAATGGCCACGGGCGACGATGGCCGCCTGGTGGTCCGCCAGCGCCTGTTCGTCATCGGCGCTGAGGTCACCGGCCACGGCGCGGGCGAGCAGGGTCACCTCGTCGAGCTTCTGGCGGGCGAACGCCAGCCAGTTGCGCAGGTCCTCGTCGAGCCGGTCTTCGGCGTCCAGATCGTGGGGCACGTGCAGCAACGAACAGGAGGGGGCCAGCCACAGCCGTTCTCCCAGTCGCGTTCGGGCGTCGGCCAAGCTGTCTCGCAGACGGTTGAGATCGCTTTTCCAGACGTTGCGGCCGTCGATCACCCCGGCGGACAGCACCTTGTGGTGGGGCAGTCGGTCCAGAACGGCGGTCAGCTGGCCGGGCCCGCGGACCAGGTCAATGTGCAGGCCATTCACCGGCAGGCCACAGGCCAGGCTGACGTTCTCATCGAGGCTGCCGAACCAGGTGCCTAGCAGAGTCTTCACCGGCGCGGACTGGAGCTGGTTGTAGGCGGACTCGAACGCCTGGCGCCAGGGGGCGGGCAGCTCCAGGGTGAGGATCGGCTCGTCGATCTGCACCCACTCGGCGCCGGCACTGGCCAGCCGGGTCAACAGTTCGCCGTAGGCGGGCAACAGGTTGGGCAGCAGCGCCAGCCGGTCGGCGTCGGCCGGCTCGCTGCCCCGGTAGGTCTTGCCCAGCCACAGGTAGGTCAGCGGGCCGGGGATCACCGCCTTGACCCGGTGCCCGGCCTGGCAGGCCTCACGGACTTCCGCTTCGAGGCGGTGGTTGCCCAGGGCAAAGCGCTGGTCCGGCTGGAACTCCGGTACCAGGTAGTGGTAGTTGGTGTCGAACCATTTGGTCATTTCGCAGGCCGCCGCCGGCGGACCGCTGGGCGCCTGCCCCCGGGCCATGCGGAAATAGGTGTCCAGGTCGTCCGCCCGGGCATCAGGGCCAAACCGCGGCGGGATCACCCCCAGGGCCTGGGACAGATTGAGGATGTGGTCGTAGAAGGCGAAGTCGCCGACACTGACAAAGCTCAGGCCGGCGGCCTGTTGCTCGGCCCAGTGCCGCAGCCGAAGTTCACGGCCGGTCTTCTCCAGTTGCACTTGGTCGGTGTCACCGGCCCAGTAGGCCTCCACGGCTTTTTTCAGTTCCCGACGCAGGCCGATGCGGGGATAGCCCAGGGTGTGGGTGATTGGATGGGTGGTTTGGGTCATGGGGTCTTCCTTAATCCAGGGTAAAAATCAGTCGGCCTCCATCCTAGGGGGTGAGAGAATTTAGTCAGAATCAAATTGCTATCGATGATCATGAGCTGGGCTCATGAAAATGCGATCTTCTCCTTCGGCCTCAAATGCAAATGATTATTGTTTGATTTTGTTTGCGGGCTGACCCATAGTGCTGATTCAGGTTGAACTCAGTGAGGAGGTTCGGTCGTGAGCGATTCGGTCCTGTTAATGGCGGGCTCCCCCCGCACCCTTTGCATCGCGTGGCGCAACTTGCAGCGGTCGGGCTACCACCGGCCAGACCGTCGGGCCGGCGGGCCGCCCGGGCGAACCGTCAAGCCACCGGCCGCTGGCTGATGCGATAACACCAAAGCGGGTACCACCCCGCCATACAGCCGGGCGCGGCTGGTCTATACTCAGGTCTTCGGTTTGACTCCTGGTAGCCCTGATCATGTGCCCGTTTGCCCTGCGCTTTGTGCTGGCCATCTTCTCGATGCTGAGCGCCGCCGAGGCGGCCGCCTACTCGTCCGGTTTGGCACTGGAAGACGGCTGGGAATACCGGTGGGGGGACTCCCCGTTTTCGGCATCGGGACGGCCGGCGTGGGTGGATCAGCCCTCGAAGGCGTGGCAGGCCATCGGGTTCCCCTCCAATCCGCCCAACCGTAACGGCCGCACCAACGCCTGGTTCCGGACCACGCTCCCGGAGGGCGACTGGCGTGATCCGGTGTTGTATATCCACAGCGTGGACCTGATCGTCGAGGTCTATTTCCGCGGCGAGCGGATCTACCATTACGGCACCTTCGATTCCGAGGGGCAGGGGCGCTTCGAGGGGTGGCCCTGGCATGCCATCGATCTGCCGGACGACTTCGCCGGCAAGCGGTTGTACTTCCGGGTCTACTCTAACTACAGCGACATCGGACTGTGGGGCGAGGTAAAGATCTTCGACCGCTCGGAACTGCTGCTCTATATTCTCGACCGGTCCCTGGACGCCTTGGTGATCAGCGGTTTCTGCCTGTTGATCGCCATCCTGGCGCTGGTCTTCGCGCTGGTTCAGTCCGGACGGCGCAATTTCGCCAGCATCGCACTGTTCTCCCTGGCCGCGGCGGTGATGCTGATCGCCGAGAGCCAGGCCAGTCTGTTGATCTGGAACCGGCCACTGTTCTGGGACTACCTGGCCGCGGGGTCCTACTACCTGCTCCCGGTGGCCATTGGCCTGCTGATGGCGCAGTGGCTGGCAGATACACGACCCTTGGTGATCAACCTGATCTGGCGGGTCCATTTGATGTACGTGGCTGGCGCCCTGACGCTGGCACTGCTGGGGGTGGTGGGCCTGTCCAGCACCTTCCCTGTGTTCGACGGCCTGTTCGCGGTGACCACGGTGGTGCTGCTCGCGGTGGTGATCCGGCGTTACCGGGTGGTCACCTGGGAGCAGCGGGCGATGATTGGCTGTTATGCGGTCATGGGCGCGTTGCTGATGGTGGACATGGCGGTGGCCCATGGCTTCCTGCCATGGGGCCAGGTGCCGGTCAGCGGGGGTGCGCTGTTGTTCGCCGTTGCCATTGTCGTCATCTCCCTGCGTCACTACGCACAAACCCAGCGGGCACTCAAGCTGCTGAACCGGTCGCTGGAACACAAGGTGGCCGAGCGCACCGCTTCCCTGGCGACCCTGGCCCGCCACGAGCAGTCGCGGGCCCATCAGCTGCAATGCGAGAATGAACGGACGGTATTACTCAATAACCTGATCACCGAGCTGCAGGACCGCGACAACCTGCAGACGGCGGTCAGCCAGTTCGCGCGGCGTCTGCCTGAACTGTGCCGTCCGCTGGGTGGGCGCTTTTACTACCGCCTGCAGGAGGAATCCGCCTTCCAGATGCTCTGTCATTGGGGGGGCGGGGAGCGGTCTGCCATCGAAACCCTGGTGCTGCCGGACGGGGACCTGCCACCGCCGTCCCGGGTCCGCGAATCAGACCCGGATGCTCCTGGCGCCAAAGCGGTGGGGGCCGTTCCGGCGTTGCCGTGGGTGCTGCATGTGCCGTTGCGCCGTCGCGAGCAGGAGGCGTTTGTCGCGGGCCTGCTGTTCCTCCAGCCTCGCGAAGGGAGTCCGGCCATACCGGGGAATGACAGCCAGACCACGCTGTTCCTCAATCTCGACCACGCCATCCGTAATGTCGGCATCACCCTGTCCACCGTCGGGCTGCGGGAGGAGCTGGAAAAGTACTCCTATGAGGATGCGCTCACGGGGCTCAAGAACCGCCGGTTTTTCGACGAGTTTCTCAAGCACGAGATTGCCGCCGCCCGCCGTCACCACACCCCGTTGTCGGTGATGGTCATCGATATCGACCTGTTCAAACGGTTTAACGATGTGTACGGTCATCCGGCCGGCGATACCGCCCTGCGTGCGGTCGCCCGGGTGCTGGTCGAGCAGACCCGGGAGAGCGATGTGGTGTGCCGGTTTGGCGGTGAGGAGTTTGTGGTCGTTCTCCCGGGAGCCGGAGAACCGCCGGCGCTGGACCGGGCGGAACTGCTGCGTCGGTCGGTGGCGCAAGCGGTGATCGAGTACGAGGGCCAGACCCTGGAGCAGGTCACGGTCTCCATCGGTGTCGCCAGCTGGCCGGAAACCACGGAAGCTGCCGACCAGTTGCTGGCGACTGCGGACGAGGCCCTGTACAAGGCCAAGCAGCGGGGGCGCAACTGCGTCGCCGCGGCTTAGACCTCCCGCGAGAGGTGGCCGAGGGCCCCGGCCCTTTGGGTGCCACGGCCCCTAGCCACGGGCGGTCTCGAAGAACCGGTTGGCCCGGCGGAAGGTGCCGAAGTCGTTGAAGCGCACACCCATTTCCCGCATTACCTTATGGGCGGTAGGCGCGGTCCACTGGCGGATGTAGAACGGTTCCCGCACTGCGAAGTGGTGGATGGCGTGGGTGCTGCCGAAGTTGAAGCAGAACAGCTGCAGGGGCATCAGCCACCAGGGGTTGAGTACCTGGCACTGCTGCATCACGTTACGGGCCTCGACATCGCCGTAGTAGTGCATGTTGGAGCTGATGAAATGGAGGCAAAAGGTGCGCAGCAGCGAGGGTAGCATGTACACCACGCCGGCGGTGTTGAGCACGGCCAGGGCATCGGCCAGCGGCGCACTCAGGGCGATGGGCTGCCCCAGCAGGTCGGCGCCGATCAGTACGGCATTGGCCACCACCCAGGTATGGAACGCCAGGTAATAGAGGTTGCCGATGGGCAGGTACGAGGTGAGCTGTACCAGGCTGAGCTTGCGCACTGCCGCACGGTCCTTCGGCTTCTGCGAACGGATATAGGCGCGGCCGGCGCGCATCATCTCAAACGGCCGCAGCACCACCGCCAGCATGTTGTCGCCGGTCATCAGGAAGCGCCGCAGTCCCCAGCGTTCGCCGTTGGTGATGCCCCGCTCCTCCAGGTCGCTCTCGGTACCGGAGAACTTGTGGTGGTGCAGGTGCAGCTTGCGGCGCACGAACGGGTTGATGGTGCTGGCGCGGGCGACCCAGCCTACCGCCAGCATCAGGTTGTTGGCCCAGGGGCGGTTCTTGAAGTACATCAGGTGGATCAGGTCGTGCTCCAGTTCGTGGATGAACGACGCGAAGATGGCGGTGACCGGTACGCAGACCCACCAGGGAATCAGGCCGGCGATGTACAGCCAGCCACTGCCGATCATGCCCAGAACCGACACGATCATGATGGTGGCGCCAATGACGTTCTGGTGCCGTAGCCACGGATGGCGCTGGCGCAGTTCCTGGCCCGCGGCCAGCACGGTCTTGCGAATGTGCTCGGTCTTCTGGGTGTCGGTCATGGTGTCGATGTTTGAGGGGGTAGCCATTCCTGTTACTCCATTACTGTCTGGGTTCAGGTCGTTGGGACAGTTTCGATGGAGTCATTGTGTGGCCCGGGTAGCGATAAGCGGCTATGATTCCATGTCAGAAAGTGATCATTAGGCGCCAACCTGTTGCGAGTCGTCCCGATGTCGAATCTGTCCAAGCCCGGTCATACCCCCACAGTGCCAGGATCCTATGTGCTGTTGCTGGTGGACGTGGTGTCACGTTGGCACTTCTCCATGGAAACCCTGCTGGAAGGCTCCCCCATCGATCCTGACCGGTTACTGCGCAGCGATTGCCGGATCGAACTGCCCCGCTTCGCCGCCCTGGTCAAACGGGCGGTGGAGCTTACTGGCGAACCGGGGTTGGGGTACCACCTGGGCCTGCAGATGAAAGTGTCCTACCACGGCCTGATCGGTCAGGCCGCCATGGTGGCGCAGACCATGGGAGAGGCGGTGGAGATTCTTCGGGAGTTCTTCCACCTGCAGTCCTCCATCCTGTCGGTGACCGTCGAACGGGACGGCGACCAGGTGGCGCTGGTGTTCGAGGAGACCCACCCCCAATACCCGCTCGGGCGGGTGGGGATTCAGTTTTTGTTGCTGGGCTTCGCGACCATGGGCGAAACCCTGACGGGCCAGCCTGTTCGTGGTGAGGGCAGGGCACGGTTCTCGCGGCCCCCGTATTTCGACCGTTACCAACACCTGCTACCGGGCAAGGTCCGGTTCAATCAGCCCTTCAATGGCCTGGTGTTTCCCGCTGAGATGATGGACCGACCGTTGGTGATGGCGGACCCGATTGCCGCCCGCCTGGCTCGGGAGCAGTGCAAGCAGGAACTGAACCGGCTGGCGGGAGAATCATCCATCGCCCGGCTGGTACGGGACCTGGCCTTTGATGAGGTGCAGGGTTTCGCAACGCTGGAGGAGGTCGCCGCCAAACTGCACATGTCTCCCCGAACCCTGCAACGGCGGTTGGGGGAAGAGCGGATCACCTACCGGGATCTGGTGGAACACATCCGGCGGGACAAAGCCCTTCGGCTGGTCTCGGCGGGCAGTCACAGTGTGGGGCAGGTGGCGGATTTGTTGGGCTATGGCGATGTCACCAACTTCAGTCGCGCCTTCCGGCGCTGGACCGGCGAGTCCCCCCGGGGCTACCGTCGGCAACAGCAATTTTCCGAGCGTGACTGACAATACTGTAATCCAAAAATGTCCGGTCTCACGGTATGTTGCAGCTATGCTCAGAGAGGAGCTGCAGTCGCCCGGTCAGACGAGAGGGGCTTCGGCTCCGTTCCGAATGACCTCCAACCGAGACTGTAGGGAGCACTATGCAAAGGAAGCGGCTATTCGTATTCATGGCGGCCTGGTTGCCGCTGCAGGCGCTGGCCGATGTCACCGAGGTGACGCTGTATCCCAGCCAGGCTGCCGTCACCCGGGAGGAGCCGGCCACCCTGAACGCCGGTGCCGGGGTGGTTGAGATCCGCAACCTGCCTGCCGGCCTGATGGACCGGACCCTGCGGGTGTCGGTGTTGGGGGACGACAGCGCCCAGGTGCGGGACGTGAACCTGGTGAGTGAACAGACCTCTCAGGTCCAGGCCGGCAAGTTCAAGGAACTGCAGGCGGCGTTGCAGGAGGTGACCGACGATATCGGGGCCAGGGACGACGCCATCCGGGCCTGGCGTTACCGGCTCGACCTGCTGGACCGGGTCACCACCGCCGACGGCGAGGCCCCGTTGCCGGACGACATCGTCGCGACCGCCGACAGCCTGTTTCAGCAGGCGGAGCAATCCCTAACCAACATTCGCCGGATCGAGCAGGAAAAACGCCGCCTGGTGGACGAGCAGGACCGCATCAAACGGGAACTGGATGCCCTGAGAGACGCGCCGAAGGTGGTCAAGCACCTGGCTGTCGGCTACAGCGCCCAGCGGGCGGCCGAGGTGACACTGCAGATCCAATACCAGACCCGCAACGCCGGCTGGCACAGCGCCTATGAGGCGCGGCTGGATACCGATACCAGTGACCTGCAGCTGGTGCACCAGGCGGTGGTTCACCAGAACACCGGCGAGGACTGGGCCGGGGTCAACCTGGCGCTTTCCACGGCGAATCCGGATGTGGGCGGACGACTCCCGGACCCGCCGCCGTGGATTTTGCGGCCCCAGCCCCAGCCCCGCTTGGGCAAGGCGATGGAGGCCGATGTGATGAGCATGGCGCCCCAGATGGCCCGGGACGAGCGCGCACCGGCGCAGCCCGAACAGGCCGTGCTGGTCAGCCATGGGCTGACTCAGCATTACCGGGTCCCCGGTAACCTGAGCCTGACCGACGGTACCCGGGACAAGCGCCTGACCGTGACCCAATACGAGCTGCCCGCCAAGGTGAGCCGGCGCATGGTGCCGGCCCTCTCCAGCCTGGGCTATGTGTACGGCGCGGCGACTTACCAGGGAGAGAGCACCTTGCCGCCGGCCCCGGTGTCGCTGTACCAGGACGGCCAGTTCGTGGGGCAGGCTCACCTGGAGCAGATCGAGCCGGGGGCACCGATCGAGCTGTCCTTCGGGGTCGATGACCGGGTGACGGTCAAGGTGATCCGGGACCAGGATCAGCGTGGTGAGAAGGGGCTGATCAGCGAGGAACCCTATCTGGAGCGGGTCAACCGCTTCGAGATCACCAACGCCCATGACACTCCGATCGATATCCGGGTGATCGACCGCCTGCCGGTGTCCCGGCACGACGACATCGAGGTGACCTACCAGGATATCACCACACCCTACCAGGAGACGGTGGACGACAAGCCGGGCATCATTGCCTGGGACCGGGTGATTGCCCCGGGACGCACCATTACCCTGACCGCCGGCTTCGAGGTGCGGGTGCCGGAGGGCCAGGAGTTACCGCCAATTCCCTAGCCCGATCGGAATCTGCTAAGGTCTGGCGCCGACCCTGATGACCGCAGCAAAGAGACGTACCGGTGCGACTGATCCTGAGCCGCAAAGGCTTTGACTCCTCCGCCGGGGGCTGCCCCAGCCCCCGGTTCCCCGATGGCAGTGTGTACGCGCTGCCGATTCCCGACCCTCGCTCCCGCATCCGATACCGGGAGATCCGGCACCAGGGGCTGAAGGTGGGGGACCTGGTGGCGGAGCTGACCGGCGATCCCGGGCGTCGCCGGGCCGGTGCCCATCTCGACCCGGACCTGATTGCCGAGGGCTACCCCCGCCAGCCGGGCTGGCGCCCGCTGCTGGGGCAGACCGGCACCGCCCAGAGCCATCTCCGCAACCAGGGCGTGGACGAGGGGGATCTGTTCCTGTTCTTCGGGCTGTTCCGGGCGGCCGAACGCAGCCGGCAGGGGTGGCAGTTCGTCAAGGGGAGCAAGCCGTTCCACGGGCTGTGGGGGTGGCTGCAGATTGGCGAGATTCTCAAGGTCGACGAGTTGGGGGCGGAGGACCTGCCCTGGGTCCGTTATCATCCCCACCTGCACGGTGCACCAGACCGCAACAACACCCTCTACCTGGCGTCGGACTGCCTGAGCCTGGCCGGCCGGGACTCCGGGTTGCCGGGGGCCGGCACCTTCCCGGCCATGACCGGGGACCTGCGTCTGACGGCGCCGGACGCCCCTTCACCCACCCATTGGCGCTTGCCGGCCGCCTGCTTCCCCGGCCCCGATCAAACACCTCTCAGCTACCACCACAACCGCGAACGTTGGCAACGGGATGGTGACCATTGCCGTTTGCGTTGTGCTGCCCGGGGCCAGGAGTTTGTGCTCGATCTGGACCAGTATCCGGACCTTATGCCCTGGTTGCAGCGTCTGTTGCTTGGCAGTTGAGGCCAGCCCTCCCGACAAAATCAAAGAGTGAGACCTGATTCATAATCTTGATTATGAAATGAGTTGTCACGTTTTGTTTCGTGATTGTTTAATAAAACGGCAATCTCGGTGTTTGAGACTCTGATTGGTCTAGACCAGATTGCCGCAGTCTCAGTGGCAGAAAAACTCCAACCAACGACTATAAGAAGGACAACGTCATGCCTCACCCAGTCATTCGGCACCCGCTGCAATGGTGCCTGGCCTTCCTTTGCCTGCTGGCTATTGCCCCGGCCCAGGCAGACAGCTATATCTTTGTGACCAATTCCACCAACCAAACCGTTCAGGTGCGCTCCCTGCACTACGGTGACGATACCCTGACCGAGGGCAGCGAATGGCGCCAGGAAGCAACGGAAATTGCGCCCTACGCCACCGCCCGGGTCCTGGCGTTCAACCGCTATGAGGGGCTGAAAAGCGGCAAGACCTATCATTTTGAAACCCAGGTCACCGGTCAAGCCTCCACCGTGACCCTGCAGCAGAAAATGCGGGGCACCTGGTACGGCAGCACCGTCGAGCACAGCGCCACCGGCAGCGACTTCAACGCGCCCTGGCAGGATGATCGCGACATCCACCGCTACGACACCACCTACGACGGTCTGGCCAGCCGGCTGGGTTTCAAGGCGGACTTCACCGGTGGCTACGACGACTTCCACTACACCATCCGCAATCGTAACCAGCCGGAGCCCCAGTCCGGTGACGACGCCCTCAAGGTACTGACCTACAATATCTGGGCGTTGCCCATGCTGGCCAGCAACATTGGTGACCGGCTGGAGGAAATGCCCCAGGTGCTGAAGGGCTATGACGTGCTGCTGTTGCAGGAAGCCTTTGCCTCTGCCAGCGAGGATCTACTGCAGACCCTGGCCAGCGAATACCCCTACCAGACCGAGATTCTGGATGAGCCGGGTTTCAATCTCTACAACGGCGGCGTGGTCATCGTCAGCCGCTACCCCATCGCCGCGACCGACTACCTGGTGTTCCAGGACTGCACCGGTACCGACTGCTTTGCCGACAAGGGCGTGGTCTATGCGGAGGTGATCCGGGACGGCAAGGCCTACCACGTGACCGCCACCCACACCGCCTCCTTCGACAGCGACGAGGCCCGCGCGTTGCGCCAGCAACAGTTCCAGCAGATCCGCGGGCTGATCGATGGCAAGGGCATCCCCGCCTTCGATGCGGTGATGATGGGCGGCGATTTCAATGTGAACAAGCTGAAGTTCCCCGGCGACTACCAGCAGATGCTGGCCAACCTGGTGGCCTTCGCCCCGCAATCCACCGGCTACACCCGTTCCACCTACGACCCGACGGTGAACCAGAATGCCGACGGTGAGCTGTCCCTGGGGGTGGAGTACCTGGATTACGTGGTGGTGAGCAACACCCATCGTCAACCCCGGCAGTCCCGCAACGATGTCCGGGTGCCGCGTTCGGACTCCGGTGACCTCTGGGGCATCTGGGATCTGTCCGACCACTTCCCGGTACTTGGCGATTTCCAGTTCTGATGAGGTCGCTCATCGTGATACTGGGCGCGGCGACTCTGGTCGCCGGGCTCGGCTACTGGCTGACTCCCACTCAGTCCCATCCACCGGTACATCCTGAGGTGCTCACAGCGGGAGCCCACGCAGAGCAGCCGGTTGCCCCCTCGGTGCCTGGGCCGGTTTCGCACGCTTCGGCGCCGGCGCTCAATGCCGGGATTGAAGCCGAACAGGGCCAGCAGGTTCGGGGCGAGTTCGCCCGGGACCGGCGGTTCCAGTATCTCCAGCGGTTGCAGGCGGAGGGGGGGAACCTGCAGCAATGGGTCAACGAGTTAGTGCAGCGCTGCGGTGCCCAGAAGGACGCCTGTCAGACCCTGCTGGAGCAGGAGCTGGAAGGCTATCCCGACGCGGACTTTGCCGACCGGCTGCGAGCCCTGTTGCCCCGGTACCTGGGGTATGAACGGGCGATGTCGGCGCTGGTGATGTCCCGTGACCTGTCGCCCCGCACCCGCTACCAGCGGGTCGATGCCCTGCGTACCGAGCACCTGGGGGAAGCCGACGCAGAACTGATGTTTGGTCAGGAACGGGCCTGGGCGGATTACCGGTTTGGCTATGAGGCGTTGCTGGCGAAGGCGTCATCACTGAGCACCGGCGAGCGGCTGCAGGCGCTCGACCGGCTGCGGCGACAAAGCTGGCAGGATCACTATGAGGCACTGTCTGATCTGGAAGGGCGTCATGGTGCCTACCGGCGGGAAAAGGAGATGTTGTTGCTGGGGGTGACCGACAGCCGGCAACGGGAGGCACTGGCCGATGAACTTCGTACCAGGCACTTCGGTGAACAGGAGGCGGACATCGTTGGCCTCAGGGAGGAGGAACTGAGCCTGCAACAGCAGCAGCGGGAGGGGTACCAGCAGGCCCGGGCCGAGCTGGAACAGTCAATGTCGGCACGGCGCAACCTGATGAGTGAGGAGGCCTGGCAGCAACAGTACCAGGAGCAACTGCGGCAACTTCGCCGGCGGTGGTTTTCAGAGCCGGCAAACTGATCCGGTCACGGGTGTTTAAAAAACCGGCACATCGGCTATCTTTTAAGTAAGGATGGTGGGTTGCCGGTCAGCCGTGAGGGGGGCGGGTGCAACCTGAAAGTCATTTCCGAGCGAGGGAGTTCTGTATGTCTATCAGCGATCATGCCCTGGATATCGATTTTCCCGATTACAAGCAAGCCATTTTCGATCTTCGCAAATCCGATCCCGCCTTCCGCGAACTCAGTGATCAATACGACAAACTCGACAAGAGAATCCGGGGCCTTGAGGTGCGGGAGGTGCCCACCGACGACCTGCACTTCAATGAAATGAAAATGGAACGCGCTCATCTGAAAGACCAGCTGTATCGCCAGCTTTCCAACCATTCCTGAACGTCGGCCTGACTTGGTCCCTGTGGCAATGGGAGGCTGGGCTTCGCCGGTGACTCCATCCTCAGAAACCAAACAGCCCGCGCGGTCACCACCGGGCGGGCTGTTTGGTTGCGGTGGAGCTTATCGAACGCCTGCCCGACGCAGGGCGGCCGGGGTGTACTCCCGGGAACGACGCTCGGTGCCATAGACGTACGGGTCGTCTTCCTCATTGGTCATGCCCATCACCAGGTAGCGACCGGAGAGCAGGTCGTACAGGGTCTCGAAGGCGTAGGCCGGAATGTCGGCATCGTAGATCTGCATGGCGTGGGCCTCGGCCACCCGCCACAGGTTGCCACGGCCATCGTAGTGGTCCACCACGGCAATCTGCCAAGTGTCTTCATCGATGTAGAAGTCACGCTTGGCGTAGATGTGCCGTTCGCCGTCCTTCAGGGTGGCGGTCACATGCCAGACCCGATGCAGCTCGTAGCGGGCCTTGCTCTGGTCGATGTGGCCCGGCTGGATGATGTCCTCGTAGCTCAGGTTCGGGTCCGCCAGGCGGTAGGAGTTGTACGGGATGTACAGTTCCTTCTTGCCGTGCAGCTCCCAGTTGTAGCGGTCCGGCGCGCCGTTATAGAGGTCCAGGTTGTCGGAGGTCCGCTGGCCGTCAGCGGCGGTACCCGGGCCGTCGTAGGCCACGTTGGGGGCGCGACGCACCCGGCGCTGACCGGAGTTGTACAGCCAGGCGCGGCGGGGTTCCTTGACCTGGTTGATGGTCTCGTGCACCAGCAGCACGTTGCCGGCCAGACGGCTGGGGGCGGTGATGGCCTGCTTGAAGTAGAACATCACGTTCTCGTCCTCGCCGGGCTCGAAGTCCTTCAGGGCCACCCGTTCGGTGAAGAATTCGGTAAAGCGTACCGGGCTGAAGTCACCGTTGGGCTGCGGGGTGACCTGGGCCACGTTACGGGTGAAGGAACCGCCGCGGTAGCGGGTAATGTGGTTGAAGATCACTTCCAGGCCGTTCTGCGGGATCGGAAAGGCGGTGGCGGTCTGATAGTTCTTCAAGCCGTTGCCGCTTTCGACCAGCTCCACCTGGGTGGCATTCTCGATGGTCTGCTGCTGCACGTGCTCCGGGTAGGCGGCGGTGCGGCGGGTCTGGTAGACCGGAATGAAGTAGTCGTTGTAGGCCTTGATGGTGGCTATCTGGCCCGGGGTCAGGTTGTCCGCGTACTGGTCGACGTTGCTGCGGTCGATCTTGAACAGCATCTGGTCGTCCGGGAATGGGTCCACGTAACGGCCGTCGCCTTGGTAGTTGGCCGGGGGCGTGGTCAGGCCGCCGGTCCAGGGTGGGATCTCATCGCCGTTGCCGGCCTTTTCCGCGCCGATCGGGGTGAGGGTGTCCCCCAGTTTGGCGGCTTCCTCGGCGGATACCGCGGCCAGGGCCTGGCCCCCCAGGGCCAGGGAGCAGGCTAGCAGGCTGCTGGATAACAGGTTGCGTCTGAACATGATGGTGTCTCCTTCTAGTTGTTCAGGAATCAGAATGAGTAGGAAAGGCTGGCTGCAGCAAAGTCCCGGTCGTTGATGACGTTGAAGTCACCGCCGAAGTAATTGGTGTAGCTCAGCGAGAACTTGTAAGCGTTCTGGTAGGTGGCATCGAAGCCAACCGCTGCGGACTTGCGTCCCTCGTTGAAGTTGCCGCCGGGTCCCGGCGCAAAGCCCTTCACGTCGTGAGTCAGGAACAGCTTGGGCCGCAGGTTGATGCCGGCGACGGCATTGGGGTAGTCCCAGATAAACAGTGCGCGATAGCCCCAGGAGAAGGCCGTGGTGTAGCCGTCGTCCACGCAGTTGGACGGGTTGATGTTGCCGCCGTTGCGGCAGAAATCGCCGGTAAAGCTCTCGCCTTCGACGGGCATCGGGCCGGCGCCGTAGAGGGAGGAGCGGCCATAGCGGGCTTCATCGGTGTCGGGCAGACCGTGGACGTAGGTGGCCCCGACCTCACCCACGATGATGAAGCGGGCGGCGCCCATGATCCGGTCGATGAAGTGGATCACCGTGGCCTGGGCCTGGGACACCTTGAAACGGTCGAAACCGTCGATTTCCTGGCCGGCGTAGTTCAGCCCGGGGTTCTCGGCCTGGAGCTGCTGCTCCCGTGTGCTGAGTACCTGACCGTCGGGGCCGCGCTGCTGCAGGCCGGCGAAGATCAACTCCAGGGTGTTCCACTGGATCGGCATGTTTTCACGGAAGCTGTATTCGGCGCCCAGTGAGGTACCGGTGGGCAGGGTGGTGTTGATGCTGATGCCGTACAGGTCGATGCTGTCCGGATAGTCGATGAAGTATTTCGGGAACCGGGTGAACTCCTGACTGGGGTCGTTGACCTGGGTCTCGTCGGCATCCTCCGGGTTGTTGGCAATCACACTGAAGTAGGGCAGACGGCTGTTGTACTTGGTGTAGAAGAAGCCCAGCTCCGCGTCGAGCTCGGCAATGAACCAGCGCAGGGCGACACCGAACTGGTCCTGTTCACCCGGTTCCTTGTCCCCGGCCCGCGGGGCGAAGAAACCCTCGGCAAAGGCCTGGGCGTCCGGCGCCTGGCCGGCCAGCAGCACCGGGCCACAGCCGTCGGCGGCAACATCGTTGGTGGAGAAGAAGGTGCCGCAATCATCGATCTTGAAGCTCTGCCAGTCGGTCTGGACAAAGGCCTCCAGGTTGATGTCGGGGGTAAGGCCCACCGAAGTGTAGAGCATTTCCACCGGCAGCAGTACGTCCTTCAATTCGGCCCCCGGCGCCCGGAAAGCCGGTACGTCGATCGGGTTCACCGCGTTGATGCCACCGAGAATGAAGGTGCTTTCCCCCCAGTTCACCACCTGACGGCCGTAGCGCACGGAGACCGGCGTGTCGCCGAAGTACCAGTCGGTAAACACGTAGGCATCCAGCAGCTCCGCGTCAAGCGCATTATCGTGGGCCTCATCGTTGAGCTTGCGCTTCTGGCCTACCGGATCGGTGGCGAAGTCGTTCTCGCGGAGAATGCGGTCGTAGTGGTAAGTGCCACGGATCAAGGCGCCAACACGGGTCAGGGTGTCACTGTCCGGAATATAGTCCAGGAACAGCTCGGAACGACCTCTCAGGATCTGGGAATAGAAATCCCCCTTCTCGAAGTTCAGGTTGCCGTCGTCGAAGTTGTTGGACGAGGCGCCGGTGTTGGTGAAAGCAAACTCCGGCCCCAGGTTCCCTTGGGAAATCAGGTCCTTGTCCGGGTCTTCCGTGCGCACCCCGACACCGGCGGTGAGGGTGGTGGAGAAGGACGCGTCAATGTCGTAGATCTGGAAGTCAAAGG
Organism: Marinobacter sp.; assembly: GCF_033722735.1. Lineage (GTDB taxonomy): Bacteria > Pseudomonadota > Gammaproteobacteria > Pseudomonadales > Oleiphilaceae > Marinobacter. Next base: position 163,427 of record NZ_JAWVYN010000003.1, on the reverse strand, counting down.
CCTGGGCCTCGGAGGCCAGCGCCGCGGCACACAGGGCCATGGCCAGTCGTGCCTTTGGGAAGTTTGTCTTTGTTTTCATGGGTCTGTGACTCCACATTAAGCAAGCCGGGGGCGAGGGCGAAGCAGGCCGTCGCCGCGAAAATCGTTGTTATTGGGATACCGGGTGTGCGGGCGTGGCGGTTACCACGCCCCTGTGGATTTAGAGGACGCCGCCGAGCAGGCCGCCATCGTCGCCGTCGTCTCCACCATCGCCGCCGTCACCGCCGTCGCCACCGTCACCCGCGTCGGTGTTGCCACCGCCCTCGCTGCAGTCGGTACCGGACTGATCGGCGTCCTGGACCACGCAGGGGTTGTCCACGGTGACCGTGCCGCTGTTAAACAGGGCGCGGAGTTGAACCGCCATCTCGTTGAACACGGCGCTGGAGCTGAAGGCATCGGACGCCTTCTGGCCCGCCGAGATCGGGTTGCCGTGAGAGCCTTCCAGGTATCGGGTGATGGCCGGCAGACCGGAGGCCAGTGGCGTGGACTCGGCGCCCATGGCTGCGGCGAACGGGTCGGTTCCGGTCAGCGGCGCCCGTTCGCTGTCGATGGTGAAACCGGTTTCCGGATCCACGAACTCCAGCGGTCCGAGGTCGTAGAGCAGGTCGTCGGCGGCATTGGGCACGGTGCCGTCCGTGGGCCGGTCCGGGTCACCCTCGACCCCCACGATGGACGTCAGCAGGGTGGGAATGCCGTTGTCCCGGTAGTAGGGCGCAAAGGCGGTGGGGTCCGCCGAATCCAGCAGGGCCTGGAACACGTTGAAGTAAATGTTCAGCTCGGTCCGGCCCTGGGCCAGCAGGCCATCGGAGGCGGCATCCAGGCCGGGCAGCAGGCGTGGCGCCACCGCCGGCGAGTTCTCGATCAGCCGGGTGAACTGACCGCCGGTGTTGAGAAAATTCGCCGCCTGGATGGTGTTCAGGCTGTCGTTGCCCGCCGCCACTGCCGCATTGTTGACATGGGGAAAGGCCACGCCACCCATGCCACTGAGTGAGTGGCTGAGGAAGAAGACCCGGTTGAGGTCCAGGTTAATGCCGTTGGTGCAGTCGCCCGCGGTTACGCAGGCGTTGATGCCATCCTCGATGGCCTGCAACGAGGCGTTGACGTTGAGCAGGTCCAGCGCGCCCTGGCGCAGGTTGTCCCGGGTGTTGGCGTAGTTGGCGAAGTTCAGGAACAGGCTGCCGGACTCCGGCGCCTCCAGCTGACCGGCGGGCACCGCGGCCAGGTCGGCATCGGCGGCAAAGCCAAAGTGCCGCTCGACGGCGTCCGCGGAGGCACCGGCCTGCTCGGTGATCGGACTCAGCCCCACCAGGCCGGAGTCGAAGATGCCGTGCAGGGGCTGGTCGATGGCGACGGTGACGAAGCAGCTGTCGCTGTTGTTGGGGGTGTCGTCGTCGGTCAGGCAGAGCAGGGCCGCCGCGGTCGCCATTGGCAGGGTGGCGGAGCGGTCGGTGGTCGCCGCGTGCTGATAGAGGATCACCGGATAGCCGGCGGCCGGGGGCGCACCGAAGTCCTCATCCGGCGTGGCCACTACGATGGGCACCTTGGTGTCGGTGACCTTGCTGGCAAACGGGAACCGGTAGGTGACCCGGTCGGAGGGCGCCGCCTCCAGGGTCTCGCTGGCGGAGAAGTCCGCCGCGGTCCAGTGACCGCTCTGGATCGGCGCGCCGTCGCCGTCCACCGGCAGGCTCTGGTAGTAGGGCAGGGTGATCTCGCCCTCGAACACCTGGACGTTCACGTCGACGGTGGTCAGACCGAGATCCGCGGCGGTCTGTTCCAGCGCCGGATTCACCTCGCCGCCTTCCTTCTGGCTGAAGAAACGCACCTCGCGGGGCTTGGGGGTGTCCAGCAGGGTGTCGGCGTCGCTGGCGAGCGCGCTGGCATCGGCCGACAGGTCCTGGACGTTTTCCACCGCCGTGGCGGTGGCCGTTTGCAGGGCAAAGGCCAGCCGACGGTCGTCGTCCGGATCGTTGACCAGGTCCGCGTAGGCCAGGGTCAGGCCCTGGTCCCGGGCATCGGTCAGCAGGCCGGCCAGCGCACCGTCGTAAAGGCGGAAGGATTCATCGGTCAACAGGCGGAAGATCTCGTCGTTGACGGCCTGATCCGCCTGCCCGGCCACCGGCTGTTCGGTGAGGTTGTAGCTGCCGTTCAGCAACTGGCCCAGGGCGGTCTGCTTGGCCTCGATCAGCAGGGAGCGCTCGAAGAAGGTGGCCGGCGCCGCGTTGGCCAGCAGCACATCTTCCACCGCGGTCAAAGTGACGGTGGTGGCCATGGGGATGTCGGCAAAGGTCTTGCCGGTGGCGCCACTGCCGAGGATGTCCCGTTTGAAGTCGAAGTATTCGGCCGTCAGTACCCGCGCCGGCGCCATGGCGTCCCGGAACGGCTGCAGGGCCGGGTTGGACAGGGTCCGGTCCGGATCGGACACACTCTGGTAGGTGACCGAGCCCACCAGCGCCTCGCCCTGGGCATCGACGATGTCGTTGCTGATGGCCACGGCGTAGCGGGCCTTCGGGTTCAGCGGGCTGATGGGGGCGATGCGCAGGAGGTTGTCCTGGCCGCCGTCTATGTCGAGCAGGTCGACCCGGAATTTTGGCTCCAGCAGGTCGGCCAGGATGGCATCGGCAGCGGCCGTGTCGCCGGCCTCGCGCAGGGCCTGGGCCTGGCGGTACAGGTTGGCGGAACGGATGCCGGCCACCTCGCCACTGGCCTGTTTGAGGCTATCCCCGGATGGGTATTCCAGCTCGATAAAAAAAACATTCTGGTCCGGATTGGGCACCACCTCGCCATCCACTTCCACGAATTCGCGGGCGTCGAAGGTCTGGTTGGGGTCCAGGCTGGCCTCGATCTTGATGTCCACCGGCGTCAGGACGGAATTGCCATCCATGAAGCCAATGCCGGTGGTGACCGGGTTGGCCGGGTCCGTGCCATCCAGCATGGTGCCGTCGTCCACCTCGCTGAGGAAGAACAGCGCATCGCTGGGGATGGGGAACGCGGTATCCAGGGGGGAGAACACCGGGCTGGTGCCTTCCACGATTGCGGGAGACTCGATGTCGTAATCTGCGTTGGCGTTCTTGCCGGTACGACCACCGCTGTCGAGACAACCGCTCAAGCCGATGGATGCGATTGCCACTGTCAGCAGCGACTGCTTTCCATTGATCATGCCTCTATACCTTTGTTGTTGTATTGGGCCACTTTTGGGTGATTTGGGATTTACACGTTAGTCGTAGAGGCGTGGTTCCAACTTTTTCCTGTCAAAAATTGAAAAATGTGCTAGCGCGTTATGTAACAGTTTGTTGCGAAAGAGGTTTGTTTTTTATTCCAGAAACGATTTAGAAATCCTCGTCTAAGACGGAATGCCAATAATGGAACCTTTGTGAGTTGGTCAGCGTGGCTTTCTCGGGGCGAACAGGATTTGCCCTGGACTGTTTCCAGCAAATAAACACAACAACAAGGGAATCTGAGCAATGATCAACCTCAAGCGCCTGGTTCCAGGCGTCGTCTCCGTCTATTTTCTGACCGGCTGCTTTGGCGGCGGTGGCGGCAGCGGCAACAGCGAGTCCGTCGTCGAGGGCGACCGCGTAACCAACCCATCGACCTATCACGCCAAGGTGCGTCGCACCGAGTACGGCATCCCCCACATCGAGGCCGACAGCTTTGCCGGTATGGGCTACGCCTATGGCTACCTGCAGGCTGAGGACAATCTGTGCCTGCTGGCCGAAGACACCCTCACCCTGCGCGGGCTGCGCGCCCGTTACCTGGGGGCGGAAGGACGCTACACCATTCCGGCAAACGGGGCGGACACCTCCAATCTCAACGCGGATTTTTTCTGGCGCAGCGTGGCCACCGACCAGGCCATCGCACCGTTCAAGACATCCAGCGATCCGGAAGTGTTGGAAGCTTCCGCCGGCTACGTGGCGGGATATAACCGTTACCTGCGGGAGGTGCGCCAGGGTGAGCACCCGGGCCGTCACCGGGCCTGCCGCAACGCGGACTGGCTGCTGCCGCTTACCGAGGACGACATGTACCGGCGCTACTTCCGGCTGGCGGTGCTGGCCAGTTCCTCGGTGTTTGTCGACGGCATCGCCAGTGCGGCGCCGCCCGCCACCCTGGACAGCGAGGCCCTGTCGGCCGATGAGCTGTTGGCGCAGCTCTCCACGCTGCAGGACAGCGAGGGCGACCTGCCGTTTCCCCTCAGCCGTGAGCTGCCCATCGGCAGCAACATGTATGGCATCAGTCGGGAGGCCAGCCGCAGCGGCGAGTCGATCCTGTTCGGCAACCCCCACTTCCCCTGGGAGAAGACCGAGCGGCTGTACCTGGCGCACCTGAAGGTTGGCGAGGACACCGAGATCATGGGTGCGGCCCTGTACGGCCTGCCGGCGGTGCTGATCGGCTTTAACGAACATTTCGCCTGGAGCCACACGGTGTCCACCGCTTACCGGTTTTCCTTCTACGAGCTGACGCTGAACCCGGTCGACCCCACCCAGTACCTCTATGAGGGTGAGTTCGTTGATATGGAAAGTCGGGACATTACCGTCGAATTCCTGCGGGAAGACGGCACGGTCGGCGAGGAGACCCGCACCCTCTACCGGTCCCACTATGGGCCGATGCTGAACTTTGAGGTTTCCGGCGTACCGGTGCTGCAGTGGAGTTCGGCCAAGGCCTACACCCTGCGGGATGCCAACGCGGAGAACGACCGCCTGCTGAACCAGTTCTTTCGCTGGAACCAGGCCCAGAGCTACGAGGAATTCGTCGAGCTCCATCAGAGTGTATTGGGGGTGCCGTGGGTCAACACCGTGGCCACCGGTCCCGGCAAGCCGGCCTATTACGGTGACGTGACCGTGGTGCCCAACGTGCCCGACGACAAGGTGAGGGCCTGTGCCACGCCGCTGACCCCGGTGTTTGGCCAGCTTGCGCCGGGACTGCCGATACTGGACGGTTCCCGGGGCGACTGCGGCTGGGATACCGATGCCGACGCACCGGCTCCCGGTATTCTGGGCCCCGGCAACTTGCCGACCCTGGAACGCACCGACTGGGTCCACAACTGCAATGACAGCTACTGGCTGACCAATCCGGAGGCGCCGCTGACCGGCTACCCGGCCATCGTGGGCGATGAGGAAACCGCCCGTACCCTGCGCACCCGCAAGTGCATCCAGCAGGTGCAGCGTCGGCTCGAGGGCAGTGATGGCCTGGGCGGTAGTACCGGCTTCGATCTCGACAACCTGCAGCAGGTGGTGCTGGACAGTGGCGTGCTGTCCGAGGAGCTGGCCCGGCAGACCGTCTTGTCGACCTATTGTCAGTTGCCCACGGCGGTCGGTTCTTCCGGGCCGGTGGCTGTCAGCGATGCCTGTGCGGTGCTCGCACAGTGGGATGGCCGCCACAACCTGGAATCCGTGGGTGGCCACATCTGGCGGGAATTCTGGCGCCGCCTGGACCGCTTGCCGGTGGAGTCGCCCATCAAATGGCTGACTCCGTTCGATCCGGCCAACCCGGTACAGACCCCGGCGCAGCTGAACGTGGCCGATCCGTTGGTGGAATCGGCGTTTGCCGATGCCGTCCAGGCAATGACGGAGGCCGGCGTGGCCATGGATGCCACGACCGGGGAGGTTCAGCGCTCCGGTATCCATGCCGATACCATCCCGGTATTCGGTGGCGAGAGCTTCGAGGGGGCCTTCACCATTGCCAGTTCCCGTCCGGTGGACCTGGCAGACGGTTATCGTGTGACCTACGGCAACAGTTACATCCAGTCCGTGACATGGGACGAGGCGGGCAATCCGGTGGCGGAAGGGTTTATCACCTATTCCCAGTCCACTGATCCGGCCTCGCCGTACTATCAGGACATGACCGAGGCGTACTCGGCCAAGCGCTGGATCCGGTTTCCGTTTACCGAGAAAGCGATTCGATCCAATCCCGGCCTGGTGCAGTATCGCCTGAACGGCCTGCGCTGATCCCGGTTTCCTCTCCCCCAGGGCAGGGCGCAGCGAATGCGGCCCTGCTCGCTCCTCCCTCCCCAATGCGCGACATCTGAAATGGTAGGTTTCCTGGCTCCGCGCTGTTAGGATGTTGGGTTCGCCGGCATCTACCTGCAAAAAAATCAGGGGTAAGCCACAGAGTGTGGCCCCGTTTTTTGGTATAAGCAGGGTCAATAGTAGAAGAAAACCGGTCCTGTCCGGACAGTCGACTGTTCGTGGCATGGCCCGGTGAGGGTAGCCTTTTGAGTTTGCTTCCGTTCCGTCCCTCGAAGGCCAAGCGTTTTGAGCGGTGTGTGCAACCACACTTCCAGAGCATGTATGCCTTCGCTTTCCGTTTGACCGGACAGCGGGATGACGCTGAGGATCTGGTACAGGATGTCATGGTCAAACTATACCCCCGGCTGGAGGAAATCGAGTTGGTGGAGCAGCTGCGTCCGTGGCTGAATCGTGTGCTCTATCGTCATTTTATTGACCAGACCCGCAAGAAGGGCCGACAGGGCGAGGTTTCCATCAGTAATCTGGCGGAGCCCGGCGACCAGGATGCCTTCCTGGACAGCTTTGGGGCGGATACCGCCGATGCCCTGGAATGCATCAGCCAGGAGCAGATGAGCAGCCGGGTACAGCAGGTGCTGGACCGGCTGTCGCCGGATCAGCGCACCCTGTTGCTGTTGCACGACGCCGATGGCTGGCGGCAGGAGGACATTGCGCAAGTGCTGGATGTGCCGGTGGGGACCATCAAGTCGCGGCTGCATCGCTGCCGGGCAAAACTCCGTGAATTGTTGCAAAAAGATTTGGAACCTTTGGGCCGCCCCGAGCGTGTAGGTAACTGAGGTGGATGCCATGTCATGTGATCTGTTTAGTAAACAACTGGAACATTACGCTCGAGGTGAACTGTCGCCAGCCATGGAACAAGTGCTGGAGGCGCACCTGGCCGAGTGTTCGGACTGTACAGGTCGACTGAACGCGGAACAAAAATTACTGGGAGCCCTCCGGTCGCAGGCCGTGCCAGCACCCAGCGCAGATTTTGAGTCCCGGGTTCTGGCAGCGGCAACACGGGGGACGGCCGGTGGCCGTTCCTGGCAGTACCCAGTGGTCGGTGGCGCGGTAGCCGCGGTGCTCGCCCTGGGGATATTCATTGGTTTGCAGTGGCAATCCGGCCAGCCAGGACAGGCGTTGGTGGCCGACGCGCCGGTTGCGAACGAGAGCGTGGTGGTTGAGGCGTCAGAAGCGCTTCCGGATTTCCAGCCCCGGGAACAGACGGTGAAGCTGGCATTTCATTCCGGGCGTGCGCTGGAGGATGTCACCCTGACCCTGGAGTTGCCAGCCAATGTTGAGCTGGCGTCGTACCCTGGTCGGCAGAAACTGAGTTGGCAGGTCAGTCTTAAGGAAGGCGACAACGTATTGGCGTTACCCCTGAAAGTTCTGTTCCCGGGGGATGGCACGTTGGTCGCGCACCTGAACGACGGCAAGCAGCAAAAGACGTTTCGGGCACCCATTCATGATAATACGGAGCCTGCATCATGAAACATATCAATGGGGTTATCCGGAGCCTGTTGGCGGGTAGCTGCATCTTGTTGATGGCCCTGTCAACCGTGGCCCATGCCCAGGATGATCTGGACGTGACGATGCGCATGGTGACGGATGACGAGGATCTGGGCGGAGCCTTTGTCCAGGAGCTCCAGCTTCCCGAGCCGGTTGAGTCCGAGATGGCGGACTTTGACGCTGTCTCGCCAGGCAGAGACATTGCTCAGCATGCCCGGGAGGCTGGCCGCAAGATGGGCGAGACCCTGGCCGAACAGGCCCGGGAGTCCCGAGACGCCATGAACGACGAATTACCCGGTGAGATGCTGGATACCATGCCCTTGCCGAAACCGGGTGGGGACGAGCGACCTGGGCTGGATCTTCCGGGACTGGAAGATCCGGATTTGCCGTTGGTGGATGAGGACAAGTTGCTCAACACCACCGGCGATCTGATTGACAAGACCGGAGAGCTGCTCAAATAGTCGGTTGAACTTTTCGAGCAAAGAGGTTCCCGGCCAATCCTGCCGCAATTGATTGACCTCCTGGCCCTGACATCCTGTCAAATTTGCAGGTGAAGTCGGGCGTTTCGCTGTTATACTCAATCCCTGAGTTTTCCCTGATCCCTTGCTGAGCTTGCTTCGCTCGTTGTGGATCGGTCGATGTCGGGGGAGTTTTCTTGCCACAGCCGTCCAAATGGCCTCTCATTCTTGGCCTGTTTCTGGTCTTGTGCAGTTCCGAGGCGCTCAGTCAATGGACCGATGCCCAGACGCTGTTCCGTTACGGAGTTGAAGCGTTCGAGGACGGCCAATTGCAAGAAGCCCGCCTTTACCTGGAGCATGCCCGGAAACAGGGCATGGATTCGGCCTCCCTCCACTACAACCTCGGCGTTGTCTACTACCAACTGGCGGACTACGGGCAGGCCGAAATCCGGTTCCGGCAGCTGCTGGATACCGAGCATCAGGCACTGGCCGCCTACAACCTCGGGCTGATTGCGCTTAAGCAGGAACAATCGGCAACCGCCCAGACCCTGTTTTCCTCCATCCTTGACATGGACGCCCCGGAAAAGCTGCGAACCTTGTCCCAGCGTCAGTTGGACCGGCTGGAAGGGGCGGCGGACGTGGCGGCGAAGCAGCCGAAGGACTGGTATGGCTTTACCTCGCTGGCCGCTGGCTATGAGGATAACCTCGCCCTGTTCCCCGACAGTGCCCGCTCCGACCTGGACGATGAGTTTGTCGAGGTGGTGCTGGCCGGGTCAGGGTTCCTTTACGGCACCCGGGATCGCGGTCTGCGTGCCGATCTGGGAGCCTACTTGCGCCATTACACCTCTGAAGAGGATTTTGACAGCGAGCTGGCTCAGGCAAACCTGCAGTGGCGGCAAGCGGTGTCAGCGGGCCGGCTGGGGATCGGCGGCGGCGGTGCCTGGGTTCGGCGAGGCGGTGAGCCCCAGGAACGCCATGCCCGGGCGCTGCTGAGCTACCAGTTTGGCTCCTGTGGGAAGCTGTTCGATGCCCAGGCTTGCCGGGTAAAGTTCACCGCAACGGATGTTCATGCCGAGGAAGGGTTCGACGCCTACGAAGGGCAGCTGTACCAGTTGGACGCACGCTACCGGGTGCGCTGGGATGAGTGGACCGGTGAGCTGAACTACCGCGGCGAATACAACGACCGGGCGGATTTTACTACCGCTACCGAGTTTTACAGCGTCTCCCCCCAACGCCACGGCGTAGACATTTCCATTGCCCATCCGGTCTGGCCCCGGCTGGAGCTGGAACTCCGGACAGGGTATCGCTACAGCTACTACCGCAACCGCCATCGGCTGGACAACGGAGCGGGTGACCTGAGGTCGGTGCGTCGCGAGGACCACCGCTGGCGGACAGGTCTGAGGGCCACCCTGGCATTGCCGGCCGGATTCGCGGTGGTTACGGAATACGATTACAAGGCCAACCTGAGTACTATCGAGCGTTACGAGTACAGCAACCAGTACGCGATGCTGGGGCTTGAGCTGACGTTCTGATCCTGCCGTTATCCCGGTTACCACAAAGATCCAAAAAAAAAGCCCGCCCTGGGGAGGGGCGGGCGAGTCTATTCCGACTGGCCTGGCCTTCGAAGACCAGCCGAAAGGCCTGTCAATTGACTCCCACTTGCTAGAGGAGCTGCGCTGGTTTGCGGGGGTTCCATACCCGCAGACCGGGATCAGCGCAAAAAAGACAGCGCGTATCGCCATCAGGTCAGACAGTGATGACGATCACAGTATTCACACGCTGGTTCCTGCGCGAAGGTTCCAAAAAAATACCAGGTTTTTCGTTTTTCTCCTCGACGACTCCCTCCAACCCCTTGGCTCAGGAGTCTCGCCGTGTGGCGTGCTTCCAGCATTAAAGGACCTCGACCGAGCGGGTTCCTTCGCCCGCACCGCAAACACGGCGTCGCCTGCGAAGACTGGTAAAATAAAGAGAGGTTCTGCGACAGCGCCCAATCCGGGCGACGCGCATAGTGCAGGAGGGCCGAGTCATGAGCAGAGTCTTCCAGAACCGGCAGGATGCCGGCGAGCAACTGGCGGAACGCCTGGCAGAAACGAAGGTCGATGCCGATGCCTTGGTGTTGGGGCTGCCGCGCGGTGGTTTGCCCATCGCGGAGGTGGTGGCCCGTAAGCTGGGGCTCAAACTGGAGGCCTTCAACGTCCGCAAACTGGGAGTACCCTACCAGCCGGAACTGGCGATGGGCGCCATCGCCGAGGATGGGACCCGTTTCCTGAACCGCCGGCTGATCCAGATGCTGGAGCTCACTGAACAGGACATCCGGAGAGTTCAGGATCGGGAAGAAGACACCCTGGCGGAGCGCTCGCTCCGTTACCGGGCCGGGCGTCCCAAGCCGCAGATTGCCGACCGCCCTATCATTCTGGTGGATGATGGTCTGGCGACCGGGGCGACCATGCATGCGGCCCTGAACGCCATCCGCCACCAACACCCCGAACGGGTGACGGTGGCCGTGCCGGTCGCGGCCAGGGACACCGCCGACGAGTTCCGGCGGCTGGCGGACGAATTCGTCTGTGTACTGGAGCCGGAGGACCTGGGCGGCGTGGGCTGTTGGTACGCCGACTTCAGTCAAGTCTCCGACCAGGAGGTCTGTGACATACTCGCGGCCATGGCGTAGTCGGCTCTGGCCGGGGTGTCAGCGCTTACTTACCGGGCTTTCCCGGGGACTCGGGCGGGGAGGTGGACGGCGCGCCATTGGCCAAAATCCGGTAGAGTCGTAAGCTGTCAGGACAACGCAGGGGCGCTGAATGCGTGGATTGTGCGGGTGGATGAGTCTGGTGTTGGCGGGGGTCGTGCTGGCGCCGCTGGCTGTGAGGGCGGCCGACTGTCCGGTGCAGCCCCAGACCGCGTATGAACGGGTGTATTGTCAGGTGGTGGAAAAGGGGGGCGGCCGGCGGCTGCCGTCATTTGACGATTTCCGCCGCAATTCCCCGCAAGTGCAGGCGCTGTTGCTCAAGCGCCAGGCGGCCCGTCTGGGTATTGAGCTGCCGGATGCCATGCCCGAGCCGTCTTCGGGATCGCGGCAGGAGGTGCCTGCCGCCGCCCCGGCGCCGATCCACAGCCTCCCCGCGCCTGAGCCTGAGCAGGCGCCTGCCCCAGGCTCCGCGGTGGCATTCCGTGAGTGCCGGCTGGCCGGCGAGACCATCGAGTGCCCCCGACGTCAGTACCACCTGGCCACCAACCTGCCCAACCGGGCCCTGGCCGAGGGGGTGCTGGACGACGACAATCGGCTGGGCCTGCAGTCCTATCAGGGTGACCCGAACAACGAGACGGAGCTGCGCCGTTACCTGGCCAGGGCCTATGACCGCTATATCCGGAAAATGTTGGAGATCGGCCTCGGCGGCGCCACCATGAGTTTCACCCGTTTCTATCATGGCTTCCAGCGACATGAAGCCAGTGGCGTGGATTACGCCCAGCGCCTGGAGGCCACCTTCCACCTCCTCAAGCAGGACAAGAAAACCAGGCCCGTGCCGTCGCGGTTGACTGGGCACCTGCCGCGCAACCTGCAGCATTGTGAGGGGGTGGGGCAGAACGTCATTGTGTGCGACAACGTGGCGTCAAACTGGGTGTTCGTTGGCGAGTGAGCGGGTTTTAACCGCCCTCGTTCCGGCTGCCCGGTTGCCGGATGTAGGTGGCGTTCTTTTCGCCCCGTTTCAGCTCGAATAACTCACTGGCCCGGATCAGGTCACTCAGTTTCTTGTAGCCGTAGTTCACCGGCGAGAACGAGCTGTTGTTGGAAATGTACTGGCCCACCCGGCCCAGATGGGCCCAGCCATCATCCTCTGAAACCTGTTCCACCGCTGTGCGCAGGGTTTTGACCAGCCGCGAATCACCGCGCAGTTCGTTGCGGGAGTATTTTTTCTGGGTCTCGGACTCCCTCGTCGGTGCGCGGGCGGTGGCGGGTTCCGATTCTTCCTCCTCCACCTGCAGGTTCTCGGTGTAGATGAACTGCGAGCAGGCGTCCACAAACGGCGACGGGGTCTTCTTCTCGCCGAAGCCGAAGACCGGTAACCCCGCTTCCAGGATCCGCATCACCAGCGGGGTGAAATCGCTGTCGCTGGTCATCAGCGCAAAGGCGGTGACGTTGCCACTGTACAGCAGATCCATGGCATCGATGATCATCGAGGCGTCGGTGGCGTTCTTGCCGGAGGTGTAGGCGAACTGCTGGATGGGCCGAATGGCATTGCCGTGGAGTTTTTCAATCCAGCCCTTGAGCTGGGGGCCGTTCCAGTTGCCGTGGGCATGACGCACGTTCACCGCGCCGTATTTGGCCAGCTCCTGGAGCACGCCTTCGATGCCCTGGTGACTGACGTTGTCGCAGTCGATCAGCAGCGCGATTCTGTAGTCGGTCTTCATGGCAAACGGCCCTGTTTGGCGCCCACGGCCGGATCAGCTCTTTAACCGGGTCAGCACCTGTTCGGTCATCTCCCTGGCGTCCCCGAACAGCATGCGGGCATTGGATTTGTAGAACAGCGGATTCTCCACACCGGAATAGCCCGCGGACATGCCCCGTTTGAGGACCACCACCCGGTGGGCCTTCCAGACTTCCAGCACCGGCATGCCGGAGATGGGGCTGCCGGGGTCCTCGGCGGCGCTCGGGTTGACGGTGTCGTTGGCGCCGATCACCAGCACCACGTCGGTCTGGGGGAAGTCCTCGTTGATTTCGTCCATCTCCAGCACGATGTCGTAGGGCACCTTGGCTTCGGCCAGCAACACGTTCATGTGCCCGGGCAGGCGACCGGCCACCGGATGGATGCCAAAGCGGACCTGGACGCCCTTGTCCCGCAAAAACCGGGTGATCTCGCTGACCGCGTTCTGGGCCTGGGCCACCGCCATGCCGTAGCCGGGGGTGATGATGACCGACTGGGCGTTGAGCAACTCCTCGCAGACCTCCTCCACGGTGGTTTCCTGGATCGGCTGATCCGAGGCCACGCCGGTGCTGCTGGTGGTTTGGCCGAAGCCACCCAGGATCACGCTGACGAAGGACCGGTTCATGGCCTTGCACATGATGTAGCTGAGGATGGCGCCGCTGCTGCCCACCAGGGCGCCGGTCACGATCAGCAGATCGTTGCGCAGCAGGAAGCCGATGGCCGCGGCCGCCCAGCCGGAATAGCTGTTCAGCATGGAGACCACCACCGGCATGTCGGCGCCGCCAATGGCCATGATCAGGTGGGTGCCCAGCAGCAGGGCCAGGCCGGTCATGACCACCAGAATGATCACCCCGAGGGCGCCACTGTCGGTGGACAGGAAGCTGGCGCCCAACACCAGGGTGGCGATGATGATGCCCAGGTTGAGCCAGTGACGGCCCGGCAGCATGACCGGCTTGCTGGCAATGACGCCGTGGAGCTTGCCGCAGGCCACGACCGAGCCGGTAAAGGTGATGCCGCCGACGAAGATGCCCACGTACACTTCCACCAGCTTGATGGTGTGCTCGGCCCCGACGGTGGGCACCAGCGGGTCCAGGTAGCCGGCAAAGCCCACCAGCACCGCCGCCAGCCCCACAAAGCTGTGGAGAATGGCCACCAGTTGCGGCATCTGGGTCATCACCACCCGCTGGGCGACGATCAGGCCGGCGATGCCGCCCAGGGCGATGGCCACCAGGGTGGCGACCAGGTTGTTGTCGCCAATGTGGTAGAGGGTGGCCACCATGGCGATGACAATGCCGGCGATGCCGCACCAGTTGCCACGGCGGGCGGTTTCCTGGTGGGCCAGTCCGCCCAGGCTGAAGATGAACAGAACGCTTGCCACGACGTACGCTACGCTAACCAGTCCTGAATACATGGTGTCGCCTTCCTATTTGCGGAACATGTTGAGCATGCGATGGGTCACCCGGAACCCCCCGGCCACGTTGATGCTGGCAATCAGCACCGCCAGGAACGAGGCCACGCCGATGAGCAGGCCGTCGCTCTGGGCCAGGTGCAAAATGGCCCCAATGACGATGATGCCGCTGATGGCGTTGGTCACGCTCATCAGCGGGGTGTGCAGGGCCGGGGTGACGTTCCAGATCACCTGCCAGCCGATGAAGCAGGCCAGCACAAACACCGTGAAATGGGTCAGGAAGCTCTGCGGCGCATGGGCGCCGACGCCAAACAGGGCGCCGGCGGCAATCAGCAGCCAGCCGATCTGGCGGAGTGAGCGGTAGAGGGGGGAGGGTGCCGCCTCCGCCACTTCCCTGGACGGCGGTTCTTCGGTGCCGGGTGGTGGCTGGGTGCTGGTGGGGGTCTTGGGTTTGGGGGGCGGCCAGGTGACTTCGCCCTGGTGCACCACGGTGACCCCGCGGATCACGTCGTCGTCCATGTCCACGTTGAACTGGCCGTCCTTCTCCGGGGTCAGCTCGGTGATCAGGTTGAGCAGGTTGGTGCCATAGAGCTCGCTGGCCACCGTGGCCATCCGGCTGGGCAGGTCGGTGTAGCCGATGAGGGTGACGTCGTGCTTGTGGGCAATCTCCCCGGGCACGGTCAGTTCGCAGTTACCGCCCCGTTCGGCGGCCAGGTCGACGACCACGCTGCCGGGCTTCATCACCTTGACCATGTCTTCGGTGATCAGCTTCGGTGCCGGTTTGCCCGGAATCAGCGCGGTGGTGATGATGATGTCCACCTCGGCGGCCTGTTCCAGGAACAGCGCCATTTCCCGGCGGATGAACTCGTCGCTCATCTGCTTGGCGTAACCGCCGGTACCGGAGCCGTCCTCGTCCATTTCCACTTCCAGGAAATCCGCGCCCATGCTCTCCACCTGCTCGCGCACTTCCGGCCGGGTGTCGAAGGCCCGCACAATGGCCCCCATGCCACGGGCCGCGCCGACCGCCGCCAGGCCGGCCACGCCGGCGCCAATCACCAGCACCTTGGCCGGCGGCACCTTGCCGGCGGCGGTCACCTGGCCGGTGAAGAAACGGCCGAAGTGCTGGGCGGCTTCCACCACCGCCCGGTAACCGGCGATGTTGGCCATGGAACTGAGGGCGTCCATGCGCTGGGCGCGGCTGATCCGCGGCAGGCTGTCGATGGCGAAGGCGGTCACCCGCCGTTGCGACAGCTTCTCCAGCAGGTCGGGGTTCTGCGCCGGCCACAGGTAACTCAGCAAATAACCGCCTTCCCGGAGCCACTGGGCCTCGTCGACGCCGTATTCCGGATGAATCTCCGGCGCCCGCACCTTCATCACGCAGTCGGCGCTCTGGTAGAGCTCCTTGGGCGTCTCAACGACGGTGGCCCCGGCCTCCCTGTAGGCGGCATCGGAAAACTGGGCGGAGAGGCCCGCGCCGCTTTCCACTAACACCTCGTGGCCGAGGCCCAGTAACTTGCGGATGGATTTTGGGGTGGCTGCCACCCGGTGTTCATGCTCGTGTATTTCCCGTGGAATACCTATCTTCACAATTCAGCCCCTTATGCAGATTCCCGTTGCACGATCAGGTACAGCCGACGACCCCGATTGTGATCGACCGGGCGGTCGGCCAGTGAAGCGAGTGTGGCGCCGTCACCTCCCTGAAAGTATGGGTGATGTTTTGGCGTGGGACAGTTCTTCCAGAACCAAAGATTGATGATTGCCCATGAGAAAGCGCCTTGAGGAAGCGTAGACCGAGATTCGATTGTTGTCCTATTGAAGGGCTGTAAGGGGAATGCGGAGATATGGCCAGCCCGAAGGCCCTTGAACCTGACACCTCACTTCCGGAGGGACCCCCGCCAACTTCTATAAAGCGGTAAAGCGGGTTTATTCCGGCTAGAGCGAGACTGGTCAAACAGGGCAAAAGGTACGCTCGAGATATCGGTTGGAGTTCCGGATTCTCAGGAAAAGGCAGAACTGAGCAAAAAAAAGCCGCTGGGGCAGCGGCTAAAGCATGTCTAACGCATTCAATGGACACAACATCAAATTGTAGTGAGGTAAGACAATCGTCTCTTGGCATGAGCTGCCGATAAATTGTCTTTTGGTGCCATGGCGCTGGCACCTTCACCTTCACTCTCCGGGTTTAACCAGGATCTTGACGTCGCTTTCAGGCTTGCTGAGTCTCTCGAAGGCGGAATCGATCTTATCCAGTCCGACGGTATCGGAAATCAGCGTGGACGCCTGCAGATCACCTTCGGCCAGTCGGGTCAGTACTTCGCCAAATTCTTCCGGGCTATAGAAACTCACAAATCTGAGATCCAGCTCTTTCAGGATCGGGAAGGCCGGTACCACGGTGTCTTTTTCCATGCATAGGCCCACAACGACCACCCGGGCACCGTAGGAGGCACCGGCGCACACGTTTTGGATGAGGCCCGGGACACCAACGCACTCGAAGATCAGTGAAGGCCTTAGGTCCACGCCGCCGAACATGGGTGAGAACGGGCCGGCCTCTTCCGGGTTGGCCGTCTTAGCGGCCTCTTTCCAGCTCTCGTAGGGTGAGTGGTCAGCGGGGTTGACGACGATATCGGCACCCATCTGGAGCGCGAGGTCACGGCGAGCCTTTGAGAAATCAGAAGCGACGATCGGGCCTATGTTCATCATCTTCAGTACCGCAATAACCGCCAGACCGATGGGGCCGCAACCAATCACCAGGGGAACATGGTCTTTCGTCGGCTCCCCGCGTCGAACCGCATGGTAAGCGATGGCCATGGGCTCCGTGAGAGAAGCCACTTCCGCATCCAGGCCATTGGGTACTTTCATGGTCAACCGACTGTCGAGCAGCAGTCGTTCGGAAAAGCCACCAGGCAGTTCCGGTGCGCCGGAACCGATGAACCCCAAACCTTCTTCGCGCATCACGAAGGGCAGGGAGACCACCCGGTCACCGGCCTTGAAGTCAGAATCCGGAGCATTGCTCTCAAGGACCTCACCGACAAATTCATGGCCCAGTGCAATCGGCTTGCTGGTGTCAACCAGCGGGCTGCCGACAATCTGGCGAGTACTTTCCGCGAGTTCATGGGAATGGTGCAGGCAGTGAAGATCGGTGCCGCAAATGCCACACACCAATGACTTGACCAGAAGTTCGTTCTCCCGAGGTTTGGGGTCCGGCAGGTCCACAACCTTCAGTGTGCTGTTTTCAACAACGGCTCCGCGCATTTTCATATCCTCTTGTTTTTTAACTTGTCATATTGCGAATGGTTGAAGGCTCAGATCTCGCTAATTTCCTTTAGCCATGCTTCGGAGTTCTTGAGGCCTTCAGCGAGTTTCACCTTGGGTTCCCAGCCAAGCTGCTTTCTCGCGTTCTCGATCGAGTAACCACCTTTTCTGGCAAACATCAGCATGATGTCTGGCGTGGTCTCGTCCTGGCGCTTGAGTTTGCGGTTTAGCCACCAGATGCCCTGTGTCAGCTTGAGAGCTGCGGCCAGAGGCAGGCTGGGCGGGCGGCCTTTGTTTCCGGCCCAGCGCCAGTGATTGGAGAAAAATTCACGACAAGTGACTTCCTCGTTGCCCCAGAGAATAAAGATGCGGCCGCTACCGTTTTCCAGGCCGGCGGCCAGCACGGTTCCGTCTACCAGGTCATCAACGTAGACTGGAGTGAAGATTCCCTTGCCCTGGTTGGGCAGGATGAGTTTGCCGCTGCGCGCCAGTTTCAGTGGTTCAAGCAGCCATGGCCGGGAACCGGGGCCGTAGACATCGCCCGGCCGGATGATTGTGCAGTCGATTTCGCCGGCCGCGTGGGCTGCCAGCACGGTATGCTCGGACGCGCCCTTGGCTACGCCGTACCGATAGTCCTCGCCAATGGCCACGGGGGCGGTCTCATCGGCGCCGGGCTCGTAGTCCCAGCCCATTGCGGCAATCGACGAGAAGTGGACGAAACGCTTGGCACCACCGGCGATGGCGACGTCGAGGGAGTTGCGTACGCCGGCCAGTGATACGGCCTTGTAATCTGTCCATTCGCCCGCGAGGGAGACCAGAGAGGCGGTGTTGATGAACAGGTCGCAACCGGCCGCGTGGTCCTTCCAGCTGTCGGGTTGGGTGAGATTGCCCGCGACCACATTCCGGGATGCATCCGACTGGAGGTCCATGCCGCGAACTTCGCAGCCGAGGCCTTGATAACGCTCGTACAGTTTGCGGCCAATGAAACCACTGGCTCCGGTGATGAAAACGCGTTCGGGTAGTAAAGGCGTTTGCCCGTTTTTGCCAGTGGGCATGTCAGTGTTTGTCATCTCGGTTTCCTGTTGTTTGTGACTAGCGAAGCTCTTTACGCAGAATTTTGCCCACGTTGGATTTTGGAAGCTCATCAAGCACGATGACTTCTTTGGGAACTTTGTAGGCAGCGAGGTTTGTGCGGCAATGCGCAATAATGTCGTCGGTCTCGAGGTCGGCTTTGCCGGACGGTGAAACGAACAGCTTTACGCGCTCACCGGTCTTTTCGTCTGGCGCGCCAACACACGCAGCCTCTGCTACGCTGTCCAGTTCACAAACCACGCTTTCCACTTCGTTCGGATACACGTTGAAGCCAGATACGATCAGCATGTCCTTCTTGCGATCCACAATCTCAAACTGACCGTCTTCGTGCATCACGGCCACATCGCCGGTATTGAAGTAACCGTCCGCAGTCAAGCTGTCCGCGGTCGCCTCAGGGCGTCGCCAGTATCCGCGCATGATCTGGGGGCCTCTGGCGCACAGTTCACCGGGTTCGCCTGGAGGTAATGGCTGGTTGTCGGGCCCAAGGATCTTGACGTCGGTGGACGGCACGGGAAAGCCGACGGTGCCGCTGAATTCTTCGTTCCCCATCATGTTCAGGGTGAGGATCGGGCTGGTCTCAGAGAGGCCAAAGCCCTCCAGAATGTGTGAGCCCGCAGCGGCTTTCCAGCGCTCGGAGGTGCTGGCGAAGATCTTGGAGCCGCCGCCAAAGGCGACCTTGCAGCTGGAAAAGTCGATGTTCCCGAAGTCCGGGTGGGCTGCCATGCCGGCAAACAGTGTGTTGACGCCGCCCATCACGGTAAATTTCGCGTCTTTGATGGCGCCGATGAACGCGTCCATGTCCCGGGGGTTGGGGATCAGGATAGCCTTGGCGCCGATGGCCGCGTACGCCACGTAGATCATCAGGCCAAAGATGTGGTACATGGGCAGTGCCAGGACCACAGTCTCCGCTCCTGAAGCATTGGCATTCGGCACAAAAGCCTTGAACTGCAGTGTGTTGGCGATCAGGTTTCGATGAGTCAGCGTCGCGCCTTTGGAGGGGCCTGTCGTTCCGCCGGTGTACTGGAGAAACAGGACGTCATCGCCGCCGATACTGACCGGCTTCGGCGGGATGCTGGCGTACCTCGCCAGCAAGTCTGACAGTGGACTGTTTTTACCCAGCCCTTCGCTGTTCGGCGGGGAGGGAATGGCTGGGCTCAGGCCGTCACCAGGTTTGACGGTTATCGAGTGGTGGATCGGTGTGTCGCCCTGAACGTCCGCCAGGGTTGGTGTGGAACCGGCGTAAATGAAAATGAGTTCGGCACCTGAGTCGTTCAACTGGTGCGTCAATTCCCGTGGAGTATAGAGAGGGTTCACATTGACCTGGATGCCGCCGGCTTTAAGAATTCCCAGCATTACAATGGGGTAGGCCGGAACATTGGGCAGCATAACGGCTACTCGGTCGCCTTTGACCAGGCCGTACTCCTGCTGAAGGCCTGTGGCAACCGCATTTGAAACCTCATCCAACTGACGATAGGTCATGGTCATACCGAAACACTCGAGCGCGGTTTGATCGGGATATTGCTGGACGGCCGCGTCGAAGAGTTCGGTAACAGAGTTGAACCGGTCGGGATCGATAGTGTGCGGAATATTGCTGGGGTAGTGCTTAAGCCAGGGTTGGTTCTGCATGTGAGATTCTCTCGGATTGACAGCCCTTGTCTCCTCCGTTGCCTTGAAGAGCGGACGATTGATTACCCACCCTACAGCACTGGTCCGGGCTCTGGAGCAGAGCAGAATGTTTGGTGGCGCGGGAAAGGATGATTGGGAGCCATGGCTCTTGGCCCCCACTCAATCAACACCTTACAGAGATGTCTGATTGGCCGGCTTGGGGAACGGCGCCTTGATATAGACGGCAGGGTCCAGACCGCGTTCCTTGATGGCCTCTTCGATCATGGCCAGGATCGAACTGGCGTCCATGACACTATGGTACTGGCCGTTCTCGTCGAAATTAATGTTGGCACCCTGAACGATCATGATCGTCTCGGTGACTTCCGTATTGTCCTCGGGTACGGAGAACGTATGAACGCTTCCGCCGGGTTCAAAGAGGTAGCTGCCCGCTGTCTGGGGCTGGTCAGGATGCTCGACATAGTTCCAGCAGCCAGAGAGCGTCCACAGGTGCACGGTGCCGGTGTGGTAGTGAGTCGGAAGTCGCACCCCGGGCGCAAAGAAAACCCGCAGGCCCCACACGCCGTTATTCGGGTCAAGGAACAGGGGCTGAACGTCTACACCTGGGACCAGAATGTCTTTGTAGATCGGCGTGTCTTTTACGTTAAGAGTCAGCAGCGTCTTGTCGTCTTGTACAGTCACGGGAAACATAAAATTCTCCGGTTGTGTTTGTTTTTGCTGTACAGACAATATTGGCGTAGGCGTGGCTTGTAGGATTTCTCTTTTCGCGACAAAGTTTTTGTAATTTGTACCATCGGGCGCATTTCTCTTAGGCGCCGGGGGGGTTACGTCATGCCGTCAACAGCTCTTCACGTATGGCTTTCGGAGATTTTCCGAACCAGCGAATGCAGGCACGGTTGAACGAGCTTTGCTGGCCATAGCCGATCAGACCGGCGACCTGGGAGATGGCCATGCCCTCTTCCCGTAAATAATCCGCAGCCATTTCACGGCGGATTTCGTCCACCAGTTCCTCAAATACCAGGCCCTCTTTCTTAAGACGTCGCTGTAGGGTGCGCTCGCTGAGTGCCAGGTGTCTGGCAATCAGGGAAATGGTGCAGCGCCGTTCCAGCGGCAGTAACGAAATGATCAAAGAACGGACATTGTCACGGAGGGAATGGGTTTGAGTGTCAATGTGTTGGGCGACGTATTCCTCCATGGTCTGCCGCAGTGCCGGATCACTCTGGTGGATTTCCCGTGTCAGGGCGTTGGAGGGGATAAACACCACATTTTCTGGGGTTCCGAAAGTGACTGGGGCGTTAAAAATCGAGCGGTACTTGGCCGTGGGGCTGATCTGTGAGTGACGGAAATGAACCGGGCAGCGTTCGCAACTTTGCCCAATGAGGATCCGGATGACCTTCAGGGCAAGAAGCATGCTCATTTCAAGTGTCTGGGATCGAGCCTGCCCCTGGGTCAGCGTGATGTCAAAGTGGAGACCGCGATATTTTTCGGAGGTGGGCGGGTCCAGGGTCAGGTGAATGGCAGGGCTGTGATAGCCAATGTATTTGATGATGTGATGCAGCGCATTTTCAACGGTCGAAGAATTCTGTGCGATAACGGCGATGGGTCCGAGAACGCTCAGGCCCTGCTTCTGACCCACCCGCATGCCAAAATCCGGGCAGTCAAACTCCTCGGCGGCCTTCTCAAGCATGTTGATCAGCGTGATGTAAGGCATCATCTGTTTCGGGTTCTGGATCAACTCCTCACTGAGATGGAATTCTGAGAGAAATCGGGCGGGATTGCCCCCCAGCTCCCGAATGGTTTCGGGCACGCCCATCATGGCCCGGGCTCTGAGTAATGCGTTATTCATACCTGCCGCACTCGTTTTATAGTTGAGATTTTTTGCGTACTTGGTCGTTTTTCGGGGACGTCAGGTTAGCTGCCGAAAGTCGTCGAAGCCAGTTCCATTCCGCCCTTTCTGTAGTTTTATTGTGGACGTTGAGCCCGCCTTTTTCATCCTGCCTCGTGTCGTCAAAGGCTAAAAACCTGTCATTACAAACTAAACAGCGGGAGTGATGGGTTGGCAATACTACGTACCGTAGTCGCAGACAATAACAACGACGCGCCTCCAGCGACACGCTGGGTGCGCAGGAGATCCCGAAAACATGAAAAAACCCAAGCACTTCACTGTAAGTAAGCTGTCTGTGAGCATCGCGCTTACAACCGCTGTCTCTGGTTTTTCAACTGCTGCCAATGCCTTTTCCTTTGATGCAGGTGAATGGGATGGCGCTCTGAATACAACCGTGTCCATAGGTTCAAGCTGGCGCCTGCAGGACCCGGATCCGGCTCTCTACTCGGCCGCTAACGCTGCCGTTGTCGGCGAGGAGCCTGGTAGCGGTGGTAAATCCGATGGCGGCAATCTCAACTACGACAAGGGCGATCGTTTCTCGACGGTGGCAAAGTTCCTGACCGAACTGTCGCTGGAAAAGGACTACATGGGCGCGCTGGTTCGGGTAAAAGGCTGGTACGACCAGGCGCTTGAGCACGAGGGGGTTCGCTTTGGTAACCAGGCCAATGGCTACCAACAGGGGGAGCCCCTGTCGGATCGTGGTTATGACAACCTGCTGAAGTACTCGGGCGTTCAGCTGATGGATGCGTTTGTCTACAACACCTGGGACATCAATTACCGGCCGCTGCAGGTTCGGCTCGGCCGCCAGGTGGTGAACTGGGGCGAAAGCCTGTTTATCCAGGGCGTGAACCAGGGGATCAACCCGATCGACGTCCCGGCGTTCCGTCGCCCGGGTACCGAGCTTCGTGAAGTGCTGTTGCCCAGCAATATGCTGTACGCCAACCTGGGCCTTGGCGGAGGCGTCTCTGTTGAAGCCTACTACCAGTTTGAATGGCAGAACTCTCCGGTCGAAGGTTGTGGTCACTACTGGGCGGTCACCGAAAGTGCGATTTCTCCGAACGTAGGTGGGTGCGTGAGCGCGGTTGGTTTCGGGCCGGGCTCCAGCGCAGATGACCTGCGCGACGGCACCTACTACCCGCAAGCGGACCGCAACGACACCGATGACCAGGGGCAGTTTGGTGTCGCCCTGCGGTTCCCGGTTGATGCGATCCAGACTGAGTTTGGCCTGTATGCGATCAACTACCACTCAAAATTCCCCATGCTGAACATCAACACCGGCAGCGGATTTGGTACTGGGGCCGTCACCGGGTTGCCGGCCAAACTGGATGAACAGTTTGGCACGACTCCGGCCGATGTGGCCTGGGTCTATCCGGAGGATATCCAGCTCTACGGCATCAGTGCCGCCGCCAACATTGCGAGCTGGTCTGTGGGCGCTGAACTGACCCACACCAACAACTTGCCGGTCATTATCAATGGTGCTGACCTGGCCGTCGGCGCTATTACCGGACAGGGCCCGATGGGGCAAGCGTTGGCGACCGCTGGTGCCAACGCCAACGTTCGTGGCTATGACCGATTTGACAAAACCCAGTTTCAAATCAATGGCTTGAATCTATGGTCCAACGTGCTGGGTGCGCAAACCGCTTTGTTGATTGCCGAGGTCGGTTTCCAGTATGGCGGGGACATCCCGGATTCCTCCACAGGGCGTCGCTACGGCCGAGGCTTCACCTTCGGTTTTGGTGAGCACGAGGACGCCTTTGGAGGGGCCAATCCTTGCGATATTGGTGTGAATGCCTCCCCGGATGGGTGTAAGAACGACGGATACGTCACCGACTTCTCCTGGGGCTACCGTATCCGTGGCTCGCTGGATTACCAGAACCCGTTTGGTCTCGGCATGTTGGTGCAGCCGTCACTGTTCGTGGGCCATGACGTCAAGGGTAATGCTCTTGATGGCCAGTTCAAAGAAGGCCGGATTGCCACCGCATTTGCAACCGATTTCACCTATCTCAAGCGTCACAAGTTCGGCTTCAGCTTCGTGCACTTCGCCGACTCGGCTGACTATGACGACCACCGTGACCGCGATTACGGCTCGGTCAACTACAGCTACACCTTCTAAAACAAAAAGCTGAGGTAACTATCATGATTGTATCTCGAAACCTGTTGTCCCGTGCGGTTGCACTGTCGGCAGCGATTGCCTTCGCCGGTCCGGCAGCGGCTGGCCTCTCCGAAGAGCAGGTCGCCAAACTGGGTGCCGAGCTGACTCCGGTTGGTGCAAACCCGAACGCCAATGAAGATGGCACCATCCCCGCGTGGACCGGCGGCCTGACCACTCCACCGGAAGGCTGGGAGCCGGAGCAGGGCTATATCGATCCGTTCCCCGAAGACCAGGTTCAGTTCACCATCACCCGTGACAACCTGGATCAGTACCGGGATCGCCTGAGTGAAGGTCAGATTGCGCTGCTGGAGAAGTACGACAACTTCAAGATGCCGGTCTACCAGACCCGCCGGACCGCAGCGCTTCCTGAAGAGGTTTACGCCAACATCAAGGAACAGGCGGATGTGGTCGAGCTCCAAGGCTTTGGTATCAAAAATCTGAACGGTTCCAACGTGCCGTTCCCGATTCCGGAAAACGGCCTGCAGGCGATCTGGAACCATAACGTCCGCTATCTCGGCGGTGGTGTGGACCGCTTGTATAACTGGTTCCCGGTTCGGGGTAACGGCGATTATTACAAGGTCGGTTTCCATGAGAAGCGGGTGTTCGATGAGAACATGGACCGTCAATCCGAAAACCGCCTTCTGAACTACATGGCCGAGTTCACCAATCCGCCGACTCTGGAAGGTACCATCCAGCTGGTTCACGAGCCGATCGATCAGGTTAAGGAAGTGCGCTCCGCATGGATCTACAACGTGGGTCAGCGCCGTGTGCGTCGTGCGCCTGATCTGGCCTACGACAATGCCAACGACGGTACTGAAGGCCTGCGTACGACGGACCAGTTCGATGCCTACAACGGTGCGCCTGATCGCTATAACTGGAAGCTGGTGGGCAAGAAGGAGATCTACGTTCCTTACAACACCTACAAGCTGAGCGACAAGTCGCTGAGCTATGACCAGATCCTGGAAACCAACACCATCAACTCTGACCTGATGCGTTATGAGCTGCACCGGGTGTGGGTGGTCGAGGCCACGCTCCGTGACGACAGCAGCCATATCTACGGCAGCCGTACCTTCTATCTCGACGAGGACTCCTGGTCTGTGCTGATGGAAGATGCCTACGACACCCGTGGTGATCTGTGGCGGGTCAGCCTGCACGGCCTGATCCAGTTCTATGATGCCCAGGTGCCCTGGTACCGGTTCAACCTGTTCCATGACCTCAACAACGGTTCCTACATGGTCTCTAACCTGGCGAACGAGGTTGAAGATCCCTGGCAATTCGGTATCACCGGTCGCTACATCGAGTTCCAGCCGGACGCGCTCCGTCGTCGCGGTCGCTAAGTGAAGACGGGCGGGAACACGGGTTCCCGCCCTTTACTCTTTCCAAGTCGGTGTTCCTCTCATGGCTTATTTAAAACTAGGTGCAGGCGCTTTGGCGCTGGCACTGAGCTCCGTTGCATCCAACGTTTGGGGGGATGCGTCGCGGCTCGACTACGATATTTCCCCCACCCATGTTGCCATTTTTGACGTGGTCACGACGGCTGATCGTAATTTCGCTGCAGGCGAACGTGGTGTCCTCCTCACCAGCTCGGCTGACAGCCCCGATGAATGGACAAGTCACCGTCTGCCCGAACCCCAATCCATCATGGGGGTCGCTTTCAGCGAGGATGGTCACGGCGTAGCCGTGGGTCACGGTGGTGTGATGCTCTCATCCACAGACAATGGCGCCAGCTGGGCATCCATTGACGTGTCCGATCACACCCGTGGCGACCCGTTCATGGACGTGGCCTACCTCGGCAACAACCGTTTTCTCGCCGTTGGCGCGTTTGGGCTAGTGATGGGGTCCGATAACGGCGGGCAGGATTGGTCTCCGGTAGCCATCTCAGACGATTATTTTGATCGTCATCTCTACACCATTGCCAACGCCGGCAGCGACTGGTTACTGATTGGAGAAAGCGGCTCACTGTTTGTCACCCCGGACGGTGGTGACACCTGGCAGCGCCTGGAGTCGCCCTACGAGGGCTCGTTCTTCGGCGGCATGAAGACTCCGGAAGGTGCCTGGTTGCTTTACGGCATGCGCGGTCAACTATGGCGCAGTGACGATCGGGGCGCGACCTGGCAGCAAAGCCTGGTGGATACCAAGGTTGCTTTCAATGCCCACGGCATTGGTCCGAACAATGACGTGTATGTGTTTGGCAACGGTGGCCAGGTGCTGGTCAGTACCGATGATGGCCGGCACTTCGCATCGGCAACCCGCAGCGGTGTGCCCGGAGACATTACCGCAGCTTCTCGCCTCAACGGTAATTGGCTAATTGGGAGCACCGCTGGCGTGCGCCTGTGGGAAGAGAAAGAGGATTAAGCGATGAGTTCACCTGATACCCAACGTGGCTTTACGCGTAAGCTTGCGCAGGCCGTATTGCGTCATCGTCGGATGCTCCTGGTCATCATGGCGTTGATGACCATCGGGCTGGGATATTCTGCCAGTAAGCTTCGGGTCGAAGCGGGGTTCATGAAGATGATTCCGCTCAGCCACGAGTACATGTCTACCTTCCTGGATTACCAGGGTGAGTTCGTTGGCGCCAACCGGATCATGGTTTCTCTGCGCAACGAGGATGGTTCGGTTTTCGAGGCGGACTTCCTGGCGTCCCTGAAACAGGCCACCGAAGAAGTATTCTATCTCGATGGCGTCGAGCGAAGCACGGTGACCTCACTGTTTACACCGAATGCCCGCTACTCGGAAGTGGTCGAGGAGGGCTTCACCGGTGGCAACCTGATCGAGGCGGATTATTCCGGTACCGAGCAGGAACTTGCTGAGATCCGTGAGCGCACGCTCAAATCCAGCTGGGTGGGGCAGATCGTCTCCAACGACCTCCGGTCGGCCATGGTGGTGGCCACACTGCAGGAAGTGGACCCGACAACGGGCGAGCGCATCGACCTGCAAGCCGTGGGTAACAGGCTCGAAGACATCCGTGCCGAGCTCGAGAATGACCAGGTAACCGTCAACATTATCGGGTTTTCCAAGGCCATCGGCGACATTGCCAACGGTGCCCGCGGCGTTCTGGTGTTCTTTGCCGTCGCAGTGGTGATCATCGCACTCCTGCTTTACTGGTACACACGCTCCAAGCGTTTGACCGCGCTGACACTGGTCACCGCCGCCGTGCCGGTTGTCTGGCTGCTTGGGCTCCTGCCCCTGTTGGGGCTGAGTCTGGACCCCATGTCGATTCTGGTTCCGTTTCTGATCTTTGCCATCGCGGTGTCCCATGCCGTGCAGATGTGTAACGCCTGGAAGCTGGATGTGATGCAGGGTGCCGATATTCAGCATGCGGCTGAAGACAGCCTGACGGATCTGGTTATCCCAAGTGTCGTGGCACTCGCCGCCAACGTACTGGGCTTCCTGGTTATTGCCTTTGTTGACATCGAAATGGTGCATGAGCTGGCGCTGACGGCGACTCTTGGCGTGGGCGTGATGATCCTGACTAATTCACTTGTTTTGCCGCCGATGTTGTCCCTGACCAAGATGGACGAGCACGCCCTTGACCGCCTGACCCGTAAAGGCTCCCACTACTGGTTCTGGGAAAAACTCAGTGTGCTGGCCACTACGCCAAGAGCGTTTGTGCCTATTCTTTGTGCTCTGGTCCTTACCGGCTATGGCATTTACCAGGCTGACAAGATGCACGTGGGTGACCTGGGCGATGGGGTGCCGGAGCTTCGGGATAACGCCCGTTACAATCAGGACGTGCGGGCGGTGACCTCTCAGTATTCCGTGGGTGTGGACGTCTTGCAGGTGATCGTTGAGATCAACGGTGACAACATGCCGTGCGTCCAGCCACACATCATGCAGCAGGTGGAAGAGTTTGAACTTTTCCTGCGTCAGCAACCTGGCGTAGCGTCGGTTGGCGCTCTGCCGGGCTTTGTAAAGGGTGTCACCCAAAACTATGCCGAAACCAGCCCCAAGTGGCATGTCGTCCCGGGTAATAAGGCCCAGGTTGCCCAGGGCGTTGCTTTTGCCACCCGTAATGGCAGCACCCTGATGAATGCGGATTGCGATGCACTGGCCTTTTCAGTGTTCCTGAGCGATCACAAGGCAGACACCATTTCCGACATTGTCGCGGCCATCAAGTCGTTCAAGTCTGTCTATGACAACGACACGCTTACCTATCGCCTGGCAGCCGGTAATGTCGGGGTAATGGCGGCCACCAACGAGGCGGTCACCGCGGCCAACCCCTGGGTTAACACCGCCCTGTTCTTCTCGGTAACCCTGTTGTGTCTGGCCATGTTCCGCAGCCTGAAGATCAGCCTGTGCATCATTCTGCCGCTGGCTTTGGTGACGTTGTTGTGCAACGCGTTCATGTCACTGCTGGGCATCGGCCTTAAAGTGAACACGCTTCCGGTGATTGCCTTGGGTGTTGGTAGTGGGATTGATTACGGGATATACCTCTTCGAGCGGATGAAGTACGAGCTTGATCGCGATGCCACTGTTCAGAAGGCCTTCTACGAGGCCCTGAAACAGCGTGGTACAGCGTCGGCCTTCACGGCCCTGACCATGACCGTCTCGGTGGCCACCTGGTACTTCTCGGACCTGAAGTTCCAGGCCGATATGGGCATCCTGCTGGCCTTCATGTTCCTGGTAAATCTCTTTGGTGCGATTCTGTTGCTGCCGGCCATCGCAGCTGTCCTGTTCCGCAACCGGAAAACAGTGGCGTCCCCCGATGCAGAAGCTGAGTCGATGCCTTCGGAGGTGGTTAGCCCGGGATCTTATCGAGAGGCACCGGTCAGTCCTTGAACGTCGTTCGGTCAGGACGGTTTGTAAAGCAGAATGAAGCGGAGCACCTTTCCCGCATGCCAGAAACGTTACGGGTACCTCGATGGGAGAACGTTTCTGGCACCCTTGCCACCCCCTCCCTGGGGGTGGCTTTTTTCTTTTTTTCGGGCTAGAACTGCTAGCCTTCCCCCGTGAGGAAAAACAGACAAGGGGCCCTACTGGATGCTGCTGTATCGTGTGTTTGTCTTTGCCCTCGGTTCCGTGCTGATGTCCACCCTTGCCCTGGCCGGAACTGCTCCGGGCTTTTCAGCAACGGAACAAGGCTATGTGCCTGCGGGGACTTGTAACGGCTGCCATCAAAAAGAGGTGGCCGCCTGGTCTGATTCCGATCACGCCTGGGCGATGCGTCCAGCCACCGAGGAGTGGGTGCTTGGCGCCTTTGACGGGACAACCTTCAACGATGGCGCTGTTGAAGCCCGGTTCTTCAGGCGAGGAGACGGGTATTGGGCTGAAACGGAAGGCGAGGCAGGCAGGCCCGAGGCGTTCAGGGTTGCCTACACCTTCGGCTACTACCCGCTCCAGCAGTACCTGGTCGAGTTCCCTGGCGGGCGCTTGCAGGCGTTAACCATTGCCTGGGATACGCGAAGCCGGGATGAGGGCGGGCAGCGTTGGTTTTCGCTCTATCCGGGGGAGCGGTTCGCCCCGGACGATGCCCTGCACTGGACGGGGCGTTACCAGAACTGGAATGCCATGTGTGCGGATTGTCATTCCACCTCCCTGAGCATGAACTACGAGGCGCAAACCGATTCCTTCGCGACCACCTGGCAGGAACAGAACGTGGGTTGTCAGGGCTGCCATGGCCCCGGGCGGGATCATGTCAATTGGGCGAACCGGCACGCGGAACACACCGGCGTCGGGCAGACTGCCGGAACGACAGGCCTGAAAGTGGATTTCGGGAACATGGCGAGCGAGCAGGTGGTGGAAACCTGCGCCTATTGCCATAGCCGTCGCCAGGCGCTCAAGGACGGTCACCATGCCCAGGAACCTTATCTGGACAAGGCGATCCCCGCGACCTTGAGGCCGGAGCTGTACCATTCCGACGGACAAATACAGGGCGAAGTCTACGTATACGGTTCGTTTGTGCAGAGCAAAATGGCCGCGGCTGGGGTCGACTGTCTGGACTGTCACGACCCGCATACTGCTGAGCTCCTGATGGAAGGCAATGGTCTTTGCCTCCAGTGCCACAACGCCTTTCCCCCCGAGCGTTTTCCCACCCTCAAGGCGGGTGACTATGCCTCCGAGAATCACCATCATCATCCGTCGGATTCCGCAGGCGCCCAGTGCGTCAACTGTCATATGCCGGACCAGACCTACATGGTTGTCGATCCGCGGCGGGACCACAGTTTCCGGATTCCCCGGCCGGATCTGACGCTCAGCACCGGGAGTCCCAATGCCTGCAATGGCTGTCACCAGGACAAGGGCCCGGAGTGGGCGATGGCCACCCTGGATCGCTGGTTCGAGTCGCCGCAACGGCGCCCGCACTTCGGGCTGGCTCTCAGCGCGTTCCGGCAGGCGGAGGCCGACGCCTTTATTCGCCTGGCGGGTCTGATTCGCGATCCCGATGCGCCGGCCATAGCCCGCGCAACCGCGGCTGAACATATGGCCAGCTTCGGTGCCCGGGCGGGATCGGCGCTGCGTTCCGGATTGCTATCCGGCGACCCTCTGGTTCAAGCCTACGCTGCCAACAGCGCGGCGCAGGTGCCTGCCGGCGATCGCGTCGACTGGTTGCTCGGGCAACTGGCGCCGGATCGGCCTATGGCCGTGCGAGATCAAGCGCTTCGGGCGCTGGCCGGCGTGGACCTGGCCGACTTCCCGGAAGGCGATCGGACCAGGATTGAAGCCATGAAGGCGGATTACGAGCAGCGGCTGATCGGCCTGGCGACGCTTCCGGGTACCCGACTTAACCTCGCGACCTACCTGCAACGGGAGGGGCGATATTCCGAGGCGCTGGAACAGTATCAGCAGGCGCTCCGCATGGATCCGGCGTTTACCCCGGCGCGGGTAAACCTGGCCACCCTGGCCAGCGATCAGGGCCAGCACTCGCTGGCGATCCAGGTGCTCGAGGATGGGGTGAGGCGCCAGCGGATCGCTGAGGCAGATCGAGGTCATCTCGCCTATCTTCTGGCCCTGGCCCTGGTGGAACACGGTGATATGACCGAGGCTTTGTCGTGGTTTACACAGGCCGGTAAGCTCAACCCCGGCAACGCCCGGATAGCCTATAATCACGGCCTTGTTCTTGCCCGGCTGGGCCGACTCGAAGCAGCCGAAACGATGCTTGCGGGAGGGCTTGAGACGCACCCTGAGGACCCGGACCTGCTGAACGCCATGGTGTTCGTAACGCTGCAGCAGGGGCGCAGGGTGGAGGCGTTGGGCTACGCGCGACGGTGGCAGGGGGTGGCCCCTCAGGACCCTCGGGTTGAACGTCTGATCCGGGACCTGGAAGCCAGCCTGAACTAGGTTCGGCCATTAAGTGGGGGCAGTACGCCGCGGCGCACCCTGTCCCGAGGGCCTCGCATCTGCTTGCCGAAAACGCGAATCATGCGTTTGAGTGTGCGTTTGCCGGTCGCCCGCCGCCCGGTTTTTCCGAAACACTCCGCAAGGCCTTGCTCCAGCTGGCTACGGTTTGGGGGCGAGAGCCGGTCGTCATTCGGCGGCAGCAAGAGATGGGCTCCATCGCAGTGGGACCGCAGGTGATACAGCCCCAGCAAATCCGGCGGGCTCTGATTCATTCGACGACGTGCCCGGTAGCGAAGATAGACGGTCGACCTAAGCCAGGTGCTCCAAAGTCGTTTGCGACCGACCCTGGCCATTTGGAAAGCGGTTTTCGCCGGCCGTCTCGCCAGTCCCGAAAGCCATGCCAGCAACAAGGCCAGCGCCGGCCAGGCCCACCATGGGAACGGCGTGTCGCGGCGATGTTGAAGGGCTGCCAGCTTCGAGTGCAGGGGAAACGGGCTGGCCGCAACTGTTGCTGGCTTGACTGCCACTTCAATGGCGGGGACCGTGGTTTCCACCAGCCGACCGGCGGTAGTGTCCCACCAGGTCAGGGTGAACGCCGGCAGGGTCAGGTTCCCGGGGGTGTCGACGATGTAACCGACGGCGTCGAGTCGCCGTGCGCCTACCGCCTGGCCCCGCTCGTTGGTCAGTGTTGTCACGGTGGGCGGCTTGCGTTCTCCCCGCACCCCTTCAGGGCCGGGTATGTCGATGGAGGGGATCCTGATGGTCTGTGCGCCGGTGGCATCGATGGAAACCTCGCGGATCACCAGGGCGCCCGCGATGAGCTCGGTGCTCTCTGGTTGCAACGTCTGTCTGACCTCTACCGAGGACGCCATCAGGATGGGCCACCGGCTTGCCAGGGCCTCTGGCAGGGCCGATGTAAACCGGACGGGTTCGGTAGAAAGGGAGACCGGCCCATCGGACAGGCCCGGCGTCATCGTCAACGTCAGCGGGGGAATCTCAAACTTGCCAGCTCTGGTGGGCACAATCTGATAACTGAATGTCAGGCCGAAATACGGTTTACCGTCACGGGTCTCGTGCAGATTGCGACCCTGGGATCCCTCATAGGTGACCCGGGCGCCTTCGAGTGTCCAGTTCTCGAAACGGGGGGGCTCCACAAACCAGGTGTTGACCAGAACGTCGATTTCCAGTGTGGCGGCGCTGCCGACGGTGACACTCGGTGCCGGTGTTATGCGTGCTTCGGTCCAGTAGTCAGTACTCGCGAGCACTCTCCACGGGAGCGCCAACAGAAGCCAAAAGAGCAGTCGGGCTTTCATGGCTGCTTGGCTCCGGCTGACTGACTCTGGTACTGGAATTTCCGGCGCAGAAACATCTTTGGTGAGGTGCTCAGATTCTCAAGCCAGACGGCTTCGGTGAGTGACTGGGATGGCAGTTGTTCCTGTACTTTTCCCCGCTCCAGCGAGGGATCGAATTTGATGTCATCGGCGCTCATGTCTGGTGATCGGCTGCGCTCCCTGGCGAGTGACTCCTCCAGCCTGCGGACGGTCTCCAGATTGGCCTTTGCCTCTGGAAAGTCGGGCTGCCGTGCCAGGGCCTGTTCATAAGCGGTTAGCGCCTCCTCTAGCTCAACCCGTTTGGCCAGGCTGTTGCCCAGATAGAACCAGGCTCTTGCGGAATCCAGTCGCCTGAAACTGGCAATGGCCAGCTCGTAGTTGGCGGCATGGTAGGCGGCCAGGCCCCGCAGATAGGGATCCTGGAAAAGCCGGGCGGCGTCCGGAAATCGGCCTTCCTCATAGGCCAGTCGGCCCTGTTGGTCCGGAGTGAGGAACGCATCCGCCAGCGGTCCGGCCATCGCCCTTGGCGCAAGGCCCGGGCCGCTGAGCATGGTGGCGAGAACGAGCGCCTGCAGCGACCAGCCACGCCGTATGCCCAGAATGGCAAGGGCAAGCAGTGGCCACACCAGCCAATAGCCCCGATCTTTCCATTGCAAACTGTCGTCTTGCTGGTCAGCGTCGCGAAAGTGACTGAGCGCACTCAGTTCCAGCCATTCGAGGTCGTCGGTGCTCGGCGTCACACTGCCAATGTCCGCGCCAATGGTGTCGGCGAAGCTCTGCATCAGGGCCGGGTCTCCGCCATAACCGGTGGTCGCCGTTCCGGCTTGTCCGGGGACCAGGATCAGCGGCTGGAGTTGTGTCTCTTGCAGACGTTTTCGGGTGGCATCGGCTTGGCCTGGGTCGATGCCGTCAGTGATAAAAACCAGGGTACCTGGTGTATCAGCGGAGGCCAGCAGTGCCTTTGCCTCTTGTACTGCCGCCGCCGTGTTCCGGCCGGCTGTGCTGATCAGCTCGGATGCCAGCGCATCCAGGTAGAGGGTGAGCAGGTCCGCATCCCTTGTGGGGGGTAACACCAGATGCGCTGAACCGGCATAGGCGATCAGACCAAACTGGGTGGATGGATTGCGGGAAATCAGTGCCTGGGCCTTGGCCTTGGCGAGGGCCAGGCGGGACGGCGTCACATCGCGGCCATTCATGCTCTCGGACAGGTCGAGCGCCAGGATAATCGGCGCCGTATTCTCCATGAAGGCGGGTCGGTCCTTGTCCCAGCTGGGCCCGGCCACGGCAAGCCCGCCGAGAATCAGCAGGGCGCTGAGCAGATGGATCGGCTGGAACCTGGAGGCCCCCCCGATGTTGATCAATAGATGCCGGGCCAGACGCTGTGGGATCAGTGCAGCGAACTGACTGGTGGCTGCCCGGTACCTTCGCCAAAGCAGGGGGAGCACTGCGCCAAGCAGGATGAATAACAGGCCCCAGGGTCTGATGAGATGCACGGTGTCAACCTCAATGCCCATGTTTCGCCTCTTCTGCCGCCTGAACCGGTGCAGCTACAGGTCGATGGCCGGCGGTGACGGTCGCAAACATCAACAGCAGCAGGCCCAGGGACAGCGCCACGGGGAGCCAGAACCACTCGATGCGGGGCTGAAAGGACAGGGTCTTGGCCTGGTGGGGGGTGAGACGATCCAGCGTCTGGTAGACCGAGGCCAGGGCCTGGCGGTCTGAGGCAAGGAAGAATTGGCCACCGGTGGCCTTGGCGATAGCGCTCAGGCTTTCCACATCCACCTTGTCATCGCTCTGGGTTTGCGGGTCGCCGACGGCAATGGTGTGGATGCGAATGCCATGCCTGGCGGCAATGGTTGTGGCCTGCTCGGGCGTTACGCGGCTGGCGGTGTCGTTACCGTCCGTTAGCAGGATCAAAACCTTGTCGACCGCGTCGTCGGCTTTTTCGAGCAGGCGCGTGGTCAGGCCAATGGCATCGCCAAGGGCTGTGCTCGGGCCTGCCATGCCACTGCTTGTGTCGGCCAGTAGGCGGGCGACGGTGGCATGGTCCCGGGTTGGCGTCGCTTGTACGAACGCCCGGTCACCAAAGACCAGGAGCCCGATGCGATCATCGCGCCGATTCTGGATGAAGTCGCTGACAACGGATTTGACTGCGGACAGGCGATCGGTGTTTGTGCCATCCGCCCGCCGGTAGTCGGTTGTGGTCATCGACTGGGAAAGGTCGATGGCCAGCACCAGGTCCCGCGTCGGCTCCTGAGCCACGAGGGGCGGGGCCAGTTCCACCGGCCGCGCAGCGGCCACCAGCAGCAACAGCCATACCAGCCAGTAGGCGATGAGCCACCGGTACTCTCTGGTCGTTTTCTCGACCTCTCCCGCCCCCTGCAAGGCGGCGTGCAGGTCGGAGGCATAGGTGACGCGCAGGGCGGCCTGTTCCTCGCGGTACGCTGGCAGGAGACGGTATCCGAGCCACGGAAGTGGGGCCAGCAGTAGCAGCCATGGATAATCAAACTGGAGCATGGTGGGTCTCCAGCCAGAGGCGGCATTGCAATATCAGGTCGTCGGGGTTCAGCTCTGGTAAACGGTGGTCCGGCGCATAGGCCAGTTCGGAAAGGCGAGCGCCCAGGTCCTCGGTAAGGGGGACGCTGGCCAGTTGTCGTAGACCGGCCTCCAGGGAGGGGGGGGCTTGACGGCGCCAGATCTAGCGTGGAGATACAGGATAACCCGTTTTAAGAGACCGGGCAGTTTTCGAAGGGCCGGCCTAGCTTCGGGTTGCTGACGCCAGGCCCGCTCCAATTGCGCGAGCTCCGCCAGGGCTTCCCGGCGATAGCGATCGTGATGGTAGGCGCTCAGCCGTCGAGTGATCAGCGCAGCGAGGGCCAGCCCGGTGACAGCAAGCAACAACCACCAGCCCCAGGCCTGGGGCCAGAGCCCCGGCAGTTCCGGCGGAGGTAACTCCCGGAGGTTGGCGAGTTCTGCGGCAAGACTCATTGCCGGCCTCGAACCGGGCCGCCCAGTTCCCGTTGATATTGCTCGGCGGTGGGCATGCCGGCGCTGATCATCAACAGGGGAATTCGGCTCTTGCGCATCAGCTCCTCGACGCCGGCCAGCCGCCCCCTCAGGAACTTGGCGATGGGCTCGTGGATGGCCTGCTGCCCCAGATTGAACGACACCTGGAGTTCGCCGTCGATCATTGTGATTCGACCATGCTGGGGCAGGCTCAGGGCTATGGGATCGTAAACCTGAAAGGCCAGGACATCATTGTGCTGGGCCAGTTGTCGCATGCGTCGGAGGGTGGCTTCCCCGACGCCCGAGAAATCGCTGATCAGGCAGATGGTGTGGTCGTGGTGGGCGCTGTTCAGACAGCGGAGAAGCACCCGGTCCAGGTTGGTGTGCGGCATTCGCCCCGGGCTCTGTGCGTGCAGCTCCCGGTTTTGGCGGCTTACCGCTGCGAAAAGCTGTTGCAGGCGCTGCCGTGAGCGGTGCGCTGGGATGGCCTCCATCCGCTGGTCGTTGAAGACCAGGCCGCCGACGCGGTCGCCGGCGTGAAACGCACTCCAGGCCACCAAGGCCGCCAACTCGGCAGCGGTGACCGATTTAAAATTCAGGCGTGAGCCGAAAAACATGTCCATGCGCTGGTCGCAGACAACCAGCGTTGGTCGGTCCCGTTCCTCGGTGAAACTGCGGACAAAGGGGTGGCCGGTCCTCATGGTGGCGCGTGGGTCCAGGTATCTGAGGTCGTCACCGGTCTGGTAGTGCCGCAATTCTTCAAAATCCAGGCCACGACCACGGAGGCGGGATGAGTGGCGCCCCGCCAGCACGCTGCTATGGCGAAGTGGGTGCCGAAAGTTCACCCGTCGCCCCTCGTTTTCCAATGCCATGAGGCGATGCAGGTTCACGTACACCGCAGGATCCTCAGCGAGCGCTTCCTGCCGCCGGGGTTGTCTGGGGGGAGCCTGCTTCGACATCATGGACGAGTCCTCACGTGGGTATGGCAACCTGATCCAGCATGCGGTCTATGACCTGATCGGCCATCACATTATCGGCAATGGCGTCGTAATTGAGGCGGATGCGATGGCGGAGTATCGGATGGCAGACGGCGCGAACATCGTCCGGCGTGACATAGTCCTGTCGCGCGAGCCAGGCGTGGGCTCGGGCCGCCCGATCCAGCGCGATGACGCCGCGTGGGCTGACGCCGGTCTCGACCCAGCCCCTGATAACCTCGTCGGCCGTTCGATCCGGGCGTGAGGCGTGAATCAAATCCACGACATAGGTGTCGATGGCCGGCGAAACGAAGAGCTGACTCACCTCACGCCGGGCAGCAAGAACTGAGTCGGTGGGGATCGCCTTGCCATCCTCTGCGGCATGGCCTCCGGCACCCGCCTCTTCTCCCCGAATCAATCGAAGCACATCACCCTCCTGTTCGCGGGACGGGTAAGTCAGGACGATTTTCATCAGAAACCGGTCCATCTGGGCCTCTGGCAGCATGTAGGTGCCTTCCTGTTCGATGGGATTCTGGGTCGCCAGCACCATGAACAAAACCGGCATGGCGTGGGTCATTCCCGCCACGGTGATTTGCCGCTCTTCCATCGCCTCCAGAAGGGCCGCCTGGACTTTGGCTGGAGCGCGATTGATCTCATCGGCAAGAATCAGGTTGCCGAACAGCGGGCCGGGTTCGAAGCGGAGAGTCTGGCTCTGGCTATCGTGGTGGAGAACTTCGGCCCCGGTCAGGTCCGACGGCAGGAGGTCGGGGGTGAACTGGATGCGCTTCATATGGGCATCCAGGTGCCGTGCCAGCGTTTTAACGGTCCGGGTCTTGGCCAGACCGGGCAGGCTTTCGAGCAGGACATGCCCATTGGCCAGCAAAGCGACCATCAGTTGATCGACCAGTTCTGACTGGCCAAGAATCTGACCGTTGACCCTTTGCTTAAGGGTGTGCATCGCTTGCCATGGCGTCATGTCCTGCCCCCTTCGTTACTTATCGTAGTTCAGATACTGTTCCATGATCTGGTCAATAGTGAACGAGGCTGGTCGCTGCCTGGGCGGGTACTCCGTGAAGGTTTCCAGAAACTGCTTGACCCGGATAACGCCGGGGATGGCGCGAGCCACGAGTTTCTTGTCGAGCCAGCGCTCGTACATGTTGGAATTCTGGTCCGCTCGCTCGTACGGGTCCTGGCGCAGGTTGAACATTTTCGGAATCCTCAGTTTCACAAACGGATTGCGCCACACCTCGAAGGTCTGGGCCCGCTGTTCGGCAAACACCAGCTTCCAGTCGCCATCGCGCAAGCCGATGATGTCGCCATCGTCGCTGGCATAGACAAACTCTGTACGGGGGGCTTGCTCCGCTTTTCCGGTCAGGTAGGGCAGGAAGTTGTAGCCATCCAGATGCACATTGAACGTCTTGCCCGCCGCTTCGTGACCGTCAAGCAGCTTCTGCTTGATCTCCGGCTCGCCGACGGCGGCCATCAGCGTGGGTACCCAGTCCAGATGGGCGATGATTTCATTGGAGACGGAGTTGGCTTCGATCTTACCCGGCCAACGAACAAAGGCTGGAACCCGGAAACCGCCCTCCCAATTGGTGTTTTTTTCGCCGCGGAAAGGCGTGATGCCTGCATCCGGCCACTGGTTGAAGTGGACACCGTTATCGGTGGTATAGATAACGATGGTGTTGTCCGCAATGCCCAGTTCATCCAGCTTGGCCAGCAGTTCGCCCACGTGGTTGTCATGCTCGACCATACCGTCGTTATAGAAACCCTGGCCGGACAAACCCTCGGTCTCTTCCTTGATGTGGGTGTAATAGTGCATGCGGGTCGAGTTGAACCAGGCAAAGAACGGCTTGTCGTCGGCGTGGGCTCGATCCATGAAGTTCAGCGTTGCCTGCAGGAATTCGTCATCGATCGTTTCCATGCGTCTGGAGTTCAGAGGACCCAGATCCTCCACCTTGCCATCAGCGCTGCTACGGATAACGCCTCGGGGGGTAACCAGCTTGGCAATCTGAGGGTCTTCCGGCCAGGCTGGATCTTCTGGTGCTTCCTCGGCGTTCAGGTGGTAGAGGTTGCCGAAGAATTCGTCAAAACCATGGTTGGTTGGCAGAAACTCATCACGGTCGCCAAGATGGTTTTTGCCAAATTGGCCGGAAACATAGCCCAGCGGCTTGAGCAGCTCGGCGAGGGTCGGATCCTCGGGTTGAATCCCAATGGCTGCGCCCGGCACGCCGACCTTGGTCAGACCGGTACGAATGGGGTGCTGGCCGGTGATGAATGCTGAACGGCCCGCCGTGCAGCTTTGCTCGCCGTAGTAGTCGGTGAACATCATGCCTTCGTTACCGATGCGGTCTATGTTCGGGGTTTGATAGCCCATCAGGCCATGACTGTACTTGCTGATATTGGTGATGCCGATATCATCCCCCATTATGACAAGGATGTTCGGCCGGTCGGCCGCCTGGAGCGCCTGTGAAAGCATCGCGGTCAGAATCACGGCGAGGCTCGCCCACAGGCGAGTCGGGCCGGTACGCTTCTTGTTCATGTTGTTCTCCCGTAGAAGCAGTGCCGTTGAAATCGCATCCGGATGTCCAGATGGTCGTTTCTCCAGTTTAGTTCGGGAGCAAAACCAGACACCGTTAATAGGATAACAATCTCCTATGCAAGAGAAGCTGAAAGCGTTATCACGCTGCGCCCTTTTTGGTGGCTTTTCCCAGGCCGGTCTCGGGGAGGCGGCAAGAATCTGTAAGCGCAAATCCTTCGGTGAAGGGGAAGCGCTGTACCTGAAAGGGGCCAGCGGGAAAGCCCTGACGGTGGTTGTTTCCGGTTCGGTCAGGGTGACGTCCATATTGCCCTCCGGGCGCGAATCCATATTAACCATCATTGGCGCCGGGAACTGGCTGGGCGATGCGGTTTTCTGTTCCATGCCGGCGCGGGTTTACGGTGCGACAGCCCACCAACCGGTTGATGTGCTGGAGTTTTCAGAGGCGCAGGTAGCACGGCTGCTGGCCGCGCATCCGGAGGGCTATCCGGTCATTGTGGATCAGTTGGCCCGGAGAATGTGCGCGGCCATGATGATCATCGAGGATGACACCGCGCGCAGCATTCCCGCACGGGTGGGGCGCCGACTCCTGTTCCTGCAGATGTTCCAGGGCGATGGCCGAACCAGCGGGCAACCGGTGCAGCTAAGGGTAACCCGCGAACAGCTTGGCAATATGGTTGGCCTGACGCGCCAAGCCGCTCAGAAAGCGATTCAGGTGTTCGAGCAGGCAGGGCTCCTGAGCCTGGACTATGGCACCATCACACTCAAAAATCCGGCCCAGCTCGAGGCTTTTCTCAACGACATGGATGCATAATCCCGTGGGCACGAGCCTTCGCTTCGGCTGACGTGAAATGGCAAATTGCTGACACCGGAAGAAAACCCAGTCTGTCCTTTTTTTTTCATACTTGGTCTGGACTCAATCATTCGGGCGACTGTCGGTGGAAAAAGGAACTTACTCAACGCGTTTCTCGCGATCTCAATTGCATCTCTCCCTGAAGTCCCGTTGTGTTCTTCTGGTTCTACGTTGGTTATTAAGACCCCTCCTGGCCTTCATTGTTCGGGGCAGTTCCCGCCGGGTTGCCAAGGCGCAGCTGCGCGTTGCAGCGCGCTTCCCCGAGGCCAAACTTGAACAATGTGATTACTACTTTTGGGGCGAAGGCAATCGCGCTGTTCCCGGCCATACCCTGGGCGATCCGTTCAAGCCCACAGAGCGGCCGGTGTTGCTCTGGCTGCATGGTGGCGCCTTCATTCTTCCGGCCATGCCGGATGGCCATCTCACCTTTGTCCAGCGTCTTTGCCATTCGCTCTCCGCAGACGCGTTTATACCGGATTATCGACTCGCCCCGTCCAACCCCTTTCCTGCTGGATTGGACGATTGTGAAAGAGCCTATCGACTCCTGCTTGACTCGGGTATCGATCCGAACCGCATCGTGATTGGTGGTGAGTCCGCCGGTGGAAACCTGCTCGTTGCCTTGCTTTTTCGTATTCGCAAGGCAGGCCTGCCGATGCCTGCCTGCGCGGTGCCAGTCTCTCCGGTTCTGGATCTCGGTCGCCTACACGGAGCGGCCTCCCGCTCACAAAATGCCGGATCGGATGCAATGCTGCCGTTGGGCGCCCTGGCGCGGGCCCGAGATTGGTACGTTGGAGAGAGGGATGCCTCGGACCCGGAAATCTCCCCTTTGATGGGCGATTGTCGGGACTTGCCACCGCTTTTGATCTACGCCAGCACCTCTGAGCTTTTGTGCGATGACAGCTTGCTCCTGGCACGAAAGGCAAGCGATGCCGGAGTGCCAGTCGAACTGGCGCTGTGGCCCCTCATGCCCCACGCCTTTCCGCTGCTTGAGGATTGGATTTCCGAGGCAAAGGACGCGCGACTGGATGTGGCCGCCTTTATCAAACAACAACTGAATATCTCCAAGAATCTGTGACGAGGAAACACGATGACCTATAAACGACTTCCCCCTATGGATGCTGCTTTCGTGCAGCTGGAGACCCCGGCAGCGCCGATGC
This sequence comes from Marinobacter sp., assembly GCF_033722735.1. Lineage (GTDB taxonomy): Bacteria > Pseudomonadota > Gammaproteobacteria > Pseudomonadales > Oleiphilaceae > Marinobacter. The sequence goes on along the minus strand of NZ_JAWVYN010000003.1, from coordinate 122,457 downwards.
ACGTCGCAGGTCTGATGGTCTTTGAACGCCCCAAGGAACAGTGCAGCTACTTTGTCAAAACGTTGGTTGCTGACTGGCGCAAGGAAACGCGGATCTGCGCGCCGTGGAACCAGAAGTTACGTTCGCCATCTCGTTGGCAATTGGCACCGGCGATGGAAGAAACCTTCGATCCAGACCTGGAGTACCATGTGCGCCACGTGTCATTGCCGGAGCCGGGGGGCGAGCGTGAGCTGGGGCAGATGGTGGCTCGTTTGCACAGCCAGCCGATGGACATGCGTAAGTTGCTGTGGGAGTGTTATTTCATAGATGGCCTTGAAGATAACCGCTTTGCGATCTTCGTGAAGTTTCACCACGCCATTGTCGATGGAATCAGTGCTTCCAACCTGCTAATGCGCGGATTGTCGGAGAGTGCCGGCGACCTGGGTATGCCTCCATTCTGGGTACATCCCGCCCCCGAGAAGCCATTTCAGACGACGGCGACCCGTATGCCGTCCGGTCAGGCTCTGATGGGGACAGCGGGAAAACTGGTGCGTCTGTTCAGCAAGGATGACCGTATGACCACCCTGCGTTCAGCGCCGAGAACCCCCATTAACGGGTGTATCAGCGCTCAGCGGCGTTTTGCCACCAAGGCTTTTCGGCTTGAGCGATTGAAGGCGGTCGCCCGACAAGCCGGGGTAACGTTGAACGATGTCATGGTGGCGTTGGTCGGTGGCTCCCTTCGCGGATACCTGCAGGAAAAAACCGCCTTGCCGACAGAGAGCCTGACCGCGGCTATTCCGATTTCATTGCGAGCCGAAGGAGACCAGAGTGTTGGTAACTCGGTGGGGATGATTTACGGCATGATCGGGACTAACATCGCTGACCCGGCTTTGCGCCTTAAAAAAGTGCACGAATCCACGGTGCTGGCCAAGGAACAGATCCTTGGGTTGGAGCCGGAGATGAGAGTGCCTTACTCGATACTTAGCATGACTCCTTCGATCGCCGCCATGATGACGGGAGCGGCCAAACGTCTACCGCCGATGTTTAACACTGTCGTGTCCAACGTGCCCGGTGGCAAGAAAGAGAAGTACTTGCGAGGTGCCCGGTTGCTGCACCTTTACCCGGCCAACATTGTCTTTCCGGGCATGGCAGTTAGTTTCACTTGCTATAGTCACGCCGGCTTCCTCAATGTGGGCATCATTGCCTGCCGTGATACTCTGCCACACATGCAACGACTGGCAACCGGACTGGAGAGTGCCCTTGCCGACCTCGAGCAGGCTCTTGGGCTGGGTCGACCGACTCAGGCTTTGGCCGAAGCCAACTGACGTATCGCGCCAAAGGCAGTGTCCGGTTCGTTAGTGGGCGACTGCCGGTTGCGCGTGGAGGAAGACTTCTGCGTACGCCCAATGCGTGGGAACAACCAAGAAAAGGCCTGCATTTTCACGCAAACCTTTGAGAATAATGGCCCGCCCGACAGGATTATTCGGCCCGCAAGCGGCCGCCCCCCTTCGGGGCCGTCGTCGCTGGGCTCCGACGTTCCCTCCGCCTGCTCTGCAGGCTGCGGGTCGAACCGTAGGCCCCCATCAAAGCCATCCGGCAAACCAGAGTTCCATAAAAAAAGCCCACGCGAGGTGGGCTTTTTCTATGAAATATGGCCCGCCCGATAGGATTCGAACCTATGACCTTTGCCTCCGGAGGGCAACGCTCTATCCAGCTGAGCTACGGGCGGAGTGAAATCAGCGCGAGTGCGTTAATTTCGAGTGCGCAATCTTACGTGCGAAGAGTGGTCCTGTCCAGCCCCCCGGAACGGATTTAGCGCAACGGCATCGGCTCCGGCTCGATCTCCACATGGCGTTCGCCGTCACTGATGCCCACGGCACCGTCCTGGATGGTGAACTGCAGATGCATGGAGCGGTTGGCCAGTTCGACCAACTGGTCGCCGGCTTCCTGGGCGAAGTTGACCACGGTGAGGTTGTCGAAGCGGGTCAGTTTGCCGTGAATCTTGTCCCACCACAGGGGCACGGCGCGGCCGCCGTAGGTGTAGAGGATGACCTGTTGGGCCCGGTTGCAGGCCTTGCGGATGCGGCTTTCGTCGGGCAGGCCCAGGTCGATCCACAGCTCGATGTCGTCGGCCAGGTTCTTCTGCCACAGGTCCGGTTCGTCGTCGGTGCTGATGCCCTTGGTGAACTCCAGGGTGTCGCTGGCGTTGAGGGCGAAGGCGACCAGGCGCAGCATCATGCGCTCCTCGGTTTCCGAGGGGTGCAGGGCGATGGTGAGATGGTGATCGGCGTAGTGCGATCGGTCCATGTCGGCAATGTTGAGTTGGACCTTGTAGATGGTTGCCTTGAGCGCCATGGGTGGAATCCAGCTATAGTTTTTAACAGTTTAGACCGAATCGTTCGGTGTGGAGGCGGGAAGTTTACTAGGTAGAGCGTTCTGTGGATAACGAAAACATGCAGTCATTGCAGTGCGAGCACATTGACTCACTCCAGCGTCGCTACAGCGAGGCGATGGCGAATCACCAGTATGATGCCCTGTTGATCGGCTCCGGCGCGGCACCGCTGCGTTATGCCGACGACCAGGCGTATCCCTACCAGGGCTTTGGCCCCTTTGTGCACTGGACCGGCTGGCCGCAGCTGGAGCACAGCTGGTTGCTGGTGCAACCGGGCGCCAAGCCCCGGCTGTGGGTACACGCCGCGGACGATTTCTGGCACGTCGGTGTGACGCTGCCGGACGAGCCCTGGCTGGATGGCCTGGAGGTGGAGTTGACCGCCGAGGCGGGGGCTCCAAACCTGGCGCGGATCGGGCGGCTGGCGGTGGTCGGGGATCCGGCCTGCCTGACGGGTGTGCCCGGCGATCACAACCCGGCGGACCTGCTGGCCAGCCTGGACGCCACGCGAGCTCGCAAGACCGCCTATGAGGTCCTCTGCCTGGAGCAGGCCAACGCCCGGGCCGCCGAGGGGCATCGAGCCGCGCGCCGGGCCTTCCTGGCGGGCGGCAGCGAGTTTGAGGTGCGTCTGGCCTACCAGGCGGCAACCCGCCAGGGCGAGGCGCTGGCGCCGTACCCCAGCATCATCGGCCTGAACGGGCACGCCGGCATCCTTCATTACCAGTTGGCCGATACCGAACCGCCGGAGGTCAGCCGCAGCCTGCTGATCGACGCCGGTTACCGCTACCGGGGCTACGGCTCGGATATCACCCGCACCACGGCCGCTGTGGGGCAGGGCCGGTTCCAGGCCCTGGTGGCCGTGGTGGAGTCCCTGCAACGGCGGTTGTGCGAGGCGGTGGTGCCGGGGGTGGACTTTGTCGACCTGCATCGCAAGGCGCACCTGGGGCTGGCGGCTCTGCTGTCGGCGGCGGATCTGGTCCGTGGCTTGGACGAGGCGGCCATGGTGGCGGCGGGCATCACCCGGGCGTTCTTCCCCCATGGCCTGGGGCACTTGCTCGGGGTCCAGGTCCACGATGTGTCGGGCCGGCCCTCGCCGCCACCGGTGGACGCCCCCTTCCTGCGCTGCACCCGTACCCTGGAGCCGGGCATGGTGGTGACCGTGGAGCCCGGCCTGTACTTCATCCCTTCCCTGTTGGATCCACTGCTTGGGAGTCGGTGGGGCCGGCATCGCAACCTGACCCGCGCCCACCTGCCATAGCCACCCGGAAACGGAGCGCGCGGTCTCTGGCGTGAAAAAAACTTGGCCGACAACGGCTTAACTGTCGGTGGGCAAAATTGCACGGTTTTTGTCCCGAAAAGGCTTGCAATACGATATGCAAATAACAATAATTATCACTAACTTTGATGGTCTCAAGAGTTTTTCGCTATGTACATTTGCCTGTGCCACGGTGTGACTGACCGCGACATTCGCGAAGCAGCCGAGAACGGTGTGACTTCCATGCGCCAGCTGGGTAAGGAGCTGGGCGTGGGGCGCCAGTGTGGACGCTGTGCCTGCCACGCACGGGAAATTCTGCGGGAGACCCAAAAGACCGACTACCTGGCCATGGCCAATATGCTGGCTCAGCCTGCCTGAGCCTGCGCCTGCGCGCTCAAGTTGCCCTGCTCGCTTCCCCAACTGTCTGATTGAGAAGTATTTTCCTCCGCGATTTCTTCTTGCCACGAATGGGTCTATGCTTAATTCTCAGGCCGAAACTGAGAGAGGAGACCCGGCAATGAAAGGTGACAAGAAAGTCATCCAGTTCCTGAACAAGGTACTCACCAACGAGTTGACTGCGATTAACCAGTATTACCTGCATGCCAAGATGTATAAGGACTGGGGCATCACCAAGTTGGCGGCCAAGGAATACGAAGAATCCATCGATGAGATGAAGCACGCCGACACGTTGATCGAGCGCATTCTGTTCCTGGAAGGGGTGCCCAACCTGCAGGACCTGAACAAGCTACTGGTTGGCGAGAACGTCGAAGAGATGCTGTCCTGCGATCTCAAGCTGGAAATGGCGGCTCACAAGGATCTTCAGGAAGCCATCCTGTATTGCGAGCAGGTGAAGGACTACACCAGCCGCCAGCTGTTCCGCAGCATCCTGGACAGCGAGGAAGAGCACATTGACTGGCTGGAAACCCAGATGGAGCTGATCAGCCAGATGGGCATCCAGAACTACGTCCAGCTGCAGTCGGATTCCGCCGAATAATTGCTGTTATCGGGGTGCCGCTCGAGGCACCCCGGTACTTCCTGCCGTTTTGTCCCGTTTCGCGTCCCATCTTTCCTGCAGTCGTCGTCCTTTGCCGTTAGAATAGGGCCTTTGATTTTTGAACCCTCGCCTTACCTGACGGCCAAACCCTGGGAGATTCTGCGAAATGGACCTGTCCTGCTTCAAAGCCTATGACCTGCGCGGCCGTGTGCCCGAGCAACTGAACCCGGAACTGGCCGAGCTGATCGGCCGCGCCTACGTGGCGGTTACCGGTGCCCGCAGGGTGATCGTGGGCTACGACATCCGCCTGTCCAGCCCGGACATTGCCAAGGCCCTGAGCGCCGGCCTGATGGCCGCCGGCGCGGATGTGTACGACATTGGCCTGTGCGGCACCGAGCAGGTGTACTTCGCCACCAGCCATTACCGGATGGACGGCGGCATCATGGTCACCGCCAGCCACAACCCGAAAGATCACAACGGCATGAAAATGGTGGGGCCAGAGTCCCGGCCCATCAGCTCCGACAACGGCCTCAACGACATCCGCGACCGGGTGCTGGAGCCTTTCGAAGACGCCGTCGCGCCGGGCCAGCTCGAGTCCCTGAAGGTCGAAGCCGACTACGTCGAGCATCTGCTGGGCTATGTCGACCGCGATACATTGGGCCCGATGAAGATCGTGGTCAACGCCGGTAACGGCGGTGCCGGGCTGGTGATCGATGCGCTGGAAGCGGCGCTGCCGTTCGAGTTCATCAAGGTGCATCACCAGCCGGACGGTGCCTTCCCCAACGGTGTGCCCAATCCCATCCTGGAGGAGAATCGCGCCGCCACCGCCGAGGCGGTGGTGGAGCACCAGGCTGCCATGGGCATCGCCTGGGACGGCGACTACGACCGCTGTTTCTTCTTCGACGAAAACGGCCGGTTCATCGAGGGCTACTACATTGTGGGCCTGTTGGCGGACCAGTTCCTGCGCAAGGCCGGCGGTGGCAAGGTGATCCACGACCCTCGCCTGACCTGGAACACCCTGGACCTGGTGGCCGCCGCCGGTGGCGAGGCCATCGAGAGCAAGACCGGCCACGCCTTCATCAAGCAGCGGATGCGGGACGAGGATGCGGTCTACGGCGGCGAGATGAGCGCCCACCACTATTTCCGCGATTTCGCCTACTGCGACAGCGGCATGATTCCCTGGCTGCTGGTGGCCGAGCGCCTGTGCCAGTCCGGCCAGAGCCTGTCGTCGCTGATCGACGCCCGCATCGACGCCTATCCCGCCAGTGGCGAGATCAACCGCACCATCGCCAACCCGCCCGAGGTGATTGCGGCCATCGAGCAGGCCTACGGCGGCCCGGCCACGTCCGTCAGCCACGTGGACGGTTTGAGCGTGGCGTTCGACGACTGGCGTTTCAACCTGCGGATGTCCAACACCGAGCCGGTGGTACGACTGAACGTGGAGTCCCGCGGCGACCGTGCGCTGATGGAGGCGAAAACCGCCGAGCTGCTGGCGGAGATGGAGCGGCTCAACGGCTGAGTGGGTGACAGGGGGCGGCTGCCCCCCCCCCCCTTGGTAGGTGGCATGGGGTAGGCCGATTCAGGGTTGGCCGAATCAGGCGCCCAGGCTGAGCCAGGTCTGGATGACGCTGTACAGCCACACGCCCAATAGGGTCAGCGCCAGCAGTCCAAAGATGATCTTGTGGCGCAGCTGGCGTTCGGCGCTGGCCGCCACCACCCACCGCAGGTACATCAGACCAATGAAGCTGGCAAACACCGCCAGGCTGGCCAGGGCGGGGATCAGCAGCCAGGCGGGGTGAACCGCGGCGTCGCCACCGGCCTGATCGCCCAGCAGGGCCATGGACGCCACCAGAATCGCCAGGGCGATGAACTCCAGGGCCAGTAATGGCTTGCGCCAGGGATGAGATGATGGTGGCAGGCTGTTGGGGTGATTCGATGGGCTTGAGGACACGTACGACTCCATGATTTGGGTGCTTTGGTTTTTTTGGCCCGCGCCAGCCGCTATAATGCGCGACAATTTATTATAACGCTCTAATGCGAGGTGCATTGAAGATGAAGAGAGTCCTGGCTGTTGTAATGCTCGCCTTCGGCCTGTCCGCCGGCGTTGCTGTAGCAAACGTTGAAGATGAAATCCGCGCACGCATTGCGCCGGTGGGTGAAGTCTGCCTGCAGGGCGACGACGAGTGCGGCGCAGCGGCGGCCCCCGCGGCCTCAGCCAGCTCCGGCCCCCGTTCCGGCGACGCCGTCTATAATGCGGTGTGTACTGCCTGTCACTCCACCGGCGCGGCCGGTGCCCCGAAGGTGGGCGATGCCGGTGCCTGGGGCCCGCGCATCGACAAGGGCCTCGACACCCTGATCAACCACGCCATCAACGGCTTCAACGCCATGCCGGCCAAGGGCGGCTGTGCCAGCTGCCCGGACGAAGAGATCCAGGCCGCGGTTGAGTACATGGTGAACGAGAGCAAGTAACCGCCTCGTAGTTAGAAGACCGTCAAGTAAAAAAAGGAAGTAAAAAAAGGGGTCAGAACTTAAGTTCTGACCCCTTTTTTCTAGACCCCTTTTTTCTATATTATTTCTCAGGCCCCAAGGTCCCCGAGCAGCGCACTCAGCGTCGCCTTGCCCTTCTTCTGGTTGGCTTCCTTGTCCAGGTCGCCCAGGCCTTCCCAGATCACGTCCTCCTCCGGTAACTCGTCGAGGAAACGGCTGGGAATGGTTTCGATTTTCTCGCCGTACTGCTTGCGCTGACCGGCGTAGGTGAGGGTCAGGGTTTCCCGGGCGCGAGTGATGCCCACGTACATCAACCGGCGCTCCTCCTCGATGTTGCCTTCCTCGATGCTGCTGCGGTGGGGCAGGATTTCCTCCTCCAGGCCCATGATGAACACGTGGGGGAATTCCAGCCCCTTGGAGGCGTGCAGGGTCAGCAGTTGCACCTTGTCGCTGTCGTCCTCTTCCTCCCGCTGTTCCATCATGTCCCGCAGGATCAGCTTGCTGATGGCGTCCTCGATGCCGATTTCGTCGGCGGTGCCCTTGCCGTCGTCCAGCATCCGCTGCACCGAGTCCACCAGGTACCAGATGTTGTCCATGCGTCGCTCGGCCTGCTTGGGCGTGCCGGCGTGCTGGTGCAGCCATTCCTCGTACTCGATGTCGGTGAACAGCTGCTTGATCACCGGGATGGGGTCCTCCCGGTGCAGTCGCTGGCAGGTGTTGTCCACCCAGTGGGCGAAGCGGCGCAGCCGGTCCAGGCCCTTCTCGGTGACGTGGGACTCCGCCCCCAGGTCCCCCAGCGCCCGGAACAGGCTGACATTGCGGCTGCGGGCGTAGTGACTGAGCTGCTCCAGGGTGCGCGGGCCGATCTCCCGTCGCGGCACATTGACCACCCGCAGGAAGGCGGCGTCGTCGTCCGGGTTGATCAGCAGCCTCAGGTAGGACATGGCGTCCTTGATCTCGTTCTTGGCGAAGAACGACTGGCCGCCGGAGATGCGGTAAGGGATCTGGTAGGCCTGCAGCTTCATCTCCAGCAGCCGGGCCTGGTGGTTACCGCGGTAGAGCACGGCGAAGTCCCGCCATTCCAGGCCCTGCTTGAGTTTCTGGTCGATGATCTCGGTGGCTACCCGTTCCACTTCGGCGTCTTCGTTGCGACATCGCAGGATGCGGATCTCCTCGCCGATGGTGTGGTCGCTCCACAGCGCCTTCTCGAACACGTGGGGGTTGTTGGCGATCACGGTGTTGGCGCAGCGCAGGATACGGCTGGTGGAGCGGTAGTTCTGTTCCAGCTTGGTGATCTTCAGGCTGGGAAAGTCGTCTTTCAGCTGGGCCAGGTTCTCCGGGCGGGCTCCACGCCAGGCGTAGATCGACTGGTCGTCGTCCCCCACCACGGTAAAGGCGGCCCGTTCCGCCACCAGAAGCTTGACCAGCTCGTACTGGCACACGTTGGTGTCCTGGTACTCGTCCACCAGCATGTAGCGGATCTTGCGGCGCCACTTGTCGAGGATATCGGGGCAACTGCGGAACAGCTGCACCGGCAGCAGGATCAGGTCGTCAAAATCCACGGCGTTGTAGGCCTTGAGGTACTCGTTGTACTTGCCGTAGATGAGGGCGATGCGCTGCTCCCGTTCATCCGCGGCCTTGCTCAGGGCCTCCCCGGGGCTGCGCAGGGCGTTCTTCCAGTTGGAGATGGTCATCTGCACGTCGGAGACCTCGTCGCCCATCTCGGCGCTGCCCTCGGTAAACATCAGGTCCTGCAGCAGTGCCTTGGCGTCCTCCGCGTCAAACAGCGAGAAACCGGGGTGATAACCCAGGTGAGGGTGTTCCTCGCGGATCATGTTGAGGCCCAGGTTGTGGAAGGTCGATACCGTCAGCCCCCGGGTCAGCTTGCGGTCCACCAGCCGGCCAACCCGTTCCTTCATCTCCCGGGCGGCCTTGTTGGTGAAGGTGACTGCCGCAATATGCCGCCCGGGGATGCCCACCTGCTCGATCAGGTAGGCCATCTTGCGAGTGATCACACTGGTCTTGCCACTGCCGGCACCGGCCAGGACCAGCAGGGGACCGTCGACGTAATGGACGGCTTCGCGCTGACGGGGATTGAGCTGGGACACGATCTACCTGCCAAGGGAAATTCGGGGCGGGTATTCTACACCAACGGGTGTTGCTGTACCTTGTTTGCCAATCGGCTATTCTTGAGCAGAGTAATCGTGTTTCGTCCGGTTAATTCGTCAGCGGCAGGTTCCTCCCCGGAGCTCAACAGGTTAGCGGCTTAACCACACGGATCACCCATTGGAATTCGCCCCGTGGAAGGGATCGTCCTTGATGTTGGTCAATGAACCGGTGAGTAGCAATAACGTTCGAATTCTCGTCCTCAGCCCCAGCTATCCCGACTTCTGTTGGTATCGCGCCCTGCTGGCGGTGGACGGCGAGCTGGCCGCGGATCTGACCTGGTGCCCGGACGTGGTGGACTGTGAGGACCTGCTGCGCAATGCCCAGTTCGACGTCATTCTCTGGGATTGCGTGTTCCATGGCGGTTCCGAGCGGGCGTTCCTGCAATATCTGGCGGTTTCCGGCAACGACCGGCCGGTGCTGGCACTCAGTGCCGAGCCGGCGGTCCAGCGAGCTGGCCTGCTGTTGGCCATGGGGGCGGCGGATTACCTGAGCAAGGCGGAACTGGATCAATGGGCGTTGTGCCGCGCGGTCCGCTGCCTGTGGTACCGCGGCCAGCTGGGCGAATCGGAGCAGGGCCAGTTGCGGCGGGAAGTGGCCAGCGGTTTCATCAACCGTGACCTGTTCTTCGATCGCCTGCAGCAGGCGCTGTTGCGGGCCGAACGGGGTCGCCACCGATTGGCCCTGTTGCACATCAACCTCGACAATTTCCGGGCCCTGAACGAATCCATCGGCTACCAGAAGAGCGATCAGTTGATCCTCAAGCTGGCAGACCGCCTGCGCAGCAGCCTGCGGCGGGTGGATTCACTGATGCGGATTGGCGGCGACGAGTTTGCGGTGATTGTGGAGCGGGTGGAGGACTCCCTTGCGGTCACCCAGGTCATCCGCAAGATCGTGGCCGCCATGGAAGAGCCGTTTGTCGTGGCCGGTCAGAACGTGATGGTCAGCGCCAGTGTCGGGGTGGCGACCTACCCGGAGGCGGGCGAGTCCCCCGAGACCCTGCTACGCCGGGCCAACCGGGCCATGTTTGAGGCCAAGCGGGATGCCGGCACCAGCTACCGTTTCTACGACCAGCAACTGCACATCAGCGCCGGTTACCAGCTGCGGCTGGAGGCGGATCTGCGCAACGCTCTGCGGGGGCACGAGCTGGAGCTTTACTACCAGCCACGCATCGATCTGGCCACCGAGGCGGTGCGGGGGGTGGAGTGTCTGATCCGCTGGCACCACCCGGAGCGAGGGCTGGTGAACCCGGACGAGTTCATACCCGCCGCCGAGCGCAGTGGCCTGATCGTGCCCATCGGATACTGGGTGATCGAGCAGGCCTGTGCCCGACTGCAGCAGGCGACAGAACTGGGCTACCCGGGGCTGGTGTTTGCCGTCAACCTGTCGTTCCGCCAGTTCCACGACCGCAAGATGACCGAAACCATCTTCCGCATCATCTACAACGCCAATGTGGATACCAGTCTGCTGGAGCTGGAGTTGACCGAGAGTGCCATGATGCACGACCCGGACTACGCCCAGCGCTGCCTGCGGGAGCTCAATCAACTGGGGGTCAGTTTCGCCCTGGACGATTTCGGCACCGGCTTCTCGTCGTTGAGTAACCTGCAGAACCTGCCCATTTCCCTGCTCAAGATCGACAAGTCCTTCGTCCAGGGGTTGGGGCGGTCGGCGGACGCCGAACACATCATCCGCGCCATCATCAGCCTGGCCCACAGCCTGCAGATCAGCGTGGTGGCTGAAGGGGTCGAGACCGGCGGCCAGTTGGAGTTTCTGCGCCAGGAGCACTGCGACGAGATCCAGGGCTACTACTTTGCCCGTCCCATGCCCTGGGACCAACTGGTGGATTTCCTCCACAAGCAAAGCCAAGCCGCTTGCTTGCAGCAATAACGCACTGTACCTTTTGCGCTTTGGTTGAACGCATCAGTGTAGAGGTGGCATGAACAGTATCTCCCGGCGCATTGCCGACGAACTCGGGGTCCGTGAGGAGCAGGTCAACGCAACCGTGGCCCTGCTGGATGAAGGCGCGACCGTTCCCTTTATCGCCCGTTACCGGAAGGAAGTGACCGGCTCGTTGGACGACACCCAATTGCGGACCCTGGAAGACCGGCTGCGCTACCTGCGCGAGCTGGAGGAGCGTCGCGGCACCATCCTCAAGAGCATCGACGAGCAGGGCAAGCTGACCGACGAGCTCAAGGCCTCGATCGAAGGCGCCGACACCAAGAACCGCCTGGAAGACCTCTACCTGCCCTACAAGCCCAAGCGCCGCACCAAGGCCCAGATCGCCCGTGAAGCCGGGCTGGAGCCGCTGGCGGACGCCCTCTACGACGACCCGAGCCAGGACCCCCAGACGCTGGCGGAAGGCTATGTCAATGCCGAGGCCGGGGTGGCGGATACCAAGGCCGCGCTGGACGGCGCCCGCTACATCCTGATGGAGCGTTTCGCCGAGGATGCCGAGCTGCTGGGCACGCTGCGGGACTTTATCTGGCAGGAAGGTCAGCTCAAGGTCACCGTGGTGGAAGGCAAGGAGAGCGAGGGCGCCAAGTTCCGCGATTACTTCGACCACAGCGAACCGCTGAAGAAGGTGCCCTCCCACCGGGCCCTGGCCATTTTGCGCGGGCGCAACGAAGGTATCCTCACCTACAGTCTGGTGGTCGGTGACGGCGAGGACGACCGTCGCCAGCCGCACCCGGCGGAACAGCGTATTGCCGCCCACTGGAACATCCGCGACAACGGCCGCGCCGCCGACAAGTGGCTGTCGGAGGTGGTGCGCTGGACCTGGCGGGTCAAGCTGTCCACCCAGATTGAGACCGACCTGATGGCCCAGGTGCGGGAAGCGGCGGAATCGGAAGCCATCAATGTGTTCGCCGCCAACCTCAAGGACCTGTTGCTGCTGGCGCCGGCGGGCCCCCGTCCCACCCTGGGGCTGGACCCGGGCCTGCGCACCGGCGTCAAGGTGGCGGTGATCGACGGCACCGGCGAGGTCGCTGGCCATGGCGCGATCTTCCCCCATGCCCCGAAGAACCAGTGGGACCGCTCCATCGAGCAACTGGCCAGCTGGTGCCGTCAGTTCAAGATTGAGCTGGTGGCCATCGGTAATGGCACCGCCTCGCGGGAAACCGAGAAGCTGGTGGCGGACCTGATCAAGCGCTACCCGGAGCTGAACCTGGCCCGCATCGTGGTCAACGAATCCGGTGCCTCCATCTACTCGGCGTCGGAGTTTGCCGCCAAGGAACTGCCCGACCTGGACGTCACCATCCGCGGCGCGGTGTCCATCGGCCGGCGCCTGCAGGACCCGCTGGCGGAACTGGTGAAGATTGAACCCAAGTCCATCGGTGTCGGTCAGTACCAGCACGACGTGTCCCAGGTGCAGCTGGCCCGCAGCCTGGACGCGGTGGTGGAAGACTGTGTCAACGGCGTCGGGGTGGATCTGAACACCGCCTCGGTGCCGTTGCTGGCGCGGGTGTCCGGCCTCAACCAGTCCATTGCCCAGAACATCGTTGACTACCGCAGCCGCAATGGCGTGTTCCGCAACCGCAAGCAGCTGTTGGAGGTCACCCGGTTGGGGGGGCGCACCTTCGAGCAGGCCGCCGGTTTCCTGCGCATCGCCGGTGGCGACAATCCGCTGGACCGGTCCTCGGTGCACCCGGAAGCCTACGGCGTGGCCGAGGCGATTGCCGCCAAGAATGGCCGTGAACTGGCCGACATCATCGGTGATGCGGCCTTCCTGCGCAGCCTGAAGGCCGAGGATTATGTCACCGAGCAGTTTGGCCTGCCGACGGTCAAAGACATTATTGCCGAGCTGGAGAAGCCGGGCCGGGACCCGCGGCCGGAGTTCCGCTTCGCCAGCTTCGAGGAAGGGGTGGAAACCCTCGCCGACCTGAAAGACGGCATGGTACTGGAAGGCACGGTCACCAACGTCACCAACTTCGGCGCCTTCGTGGACATCGGTGTGCACCAGGACGGCCTGGTGCACATCTCGGCGCTGTCCCACGAGTTCGTCAAGGACCCGCGGGACGTGGTGAAGGCGGGGGACATCGTCAAGGTCAAGGTGATGGACGTGGATATCCCGCGCAAGCGGATCGCCCTGTCCATGCGGATGGACGACCAGCCGGGTGCGAAGTCGCCGGCGGACAAGCGTACCAGCGACCGCGGAGGCGCCCGCGCCGGTCAACGTCCGGGCAAGCAGGGGCGTCAGCCCGAGCCCCAGGGCGCCATGGCGGGAGCGCTGGCCCAGGCCCTGGCCTCCGCCCGCAAGGGAAGCCGCTAGTCGCCGGCTTCAGCAATCCATTCAACGCGCCGGCCCTGAGCAGGGCCGGTCGCGGCGCAGCAGGAGTCTGGCATGGGGGAGTCCCGCCACCAGCTTTTCCGCCAACTGTCCGCCAAGCACTGGGACGGTTTTCGCAAGGGGGTTGAGAAAGAAGGGTTGCGGGTCGACCGCAACGGCTTCATTGCCCAGACCCCGCACCCTCGGGCCCTGGGCTCGACCCTGACCCACCCCCGCATCACTACCGATTATTCCGAGGCGCTGCTGGAGCTGATTACCCCGGTGTGCAACAGCACCCAGGCGTTGCTGGACTCCCTGCACGATATCCACCATTACGTCCATCAGCACCTGGGGGATGAGGTACTGTGGCCGGCGAGCATGCCCTGCGAACTGGACGGCGATGCCAGCATTCCCATTGCCGAATACGGCACCTCCAACATTGGCCGTCTCAAGCATGTGTACCGCCAGGGCCTGGCGGTGCGCTATGGCCGTATCATGCAGAGCATTGCGGGTGCCCATTACAACCTGTCGTTCCCGGACAGCTTCTGGGACCAGTGGCAGCAAGCCCTGGGCGATGAGCAGGCTCTCAAGGACTTTCGCTCCGAGCAGTATTTCTGGCTGGTGCGCAACTTCCGTCGTCGTAGCTGGCTGCTGATGCTGCTGTTCGGCACCTCGCCGGCCCTGGACGCCAGTTTCGTGGCCGGGGTCAAGCATGACCTGCAGCGCCTGGACGACACCACCTGGTACGGCCCCGAGGCCACCTCGCTGCGCATGGGGGACCTGGGTTACCACAACAACGCCCAGGCCTCGCTGAACATCTGTTTCAACGAGCTCAGTACCTACACCGCCACTTTGGCCGGGGCGCTGCGGACGCCCTGGCCCGACTACGAGGAACTCGGCGTCTGCCGGGATGGCCAATTCATCCAGATCAGCACCAGCATCCTGCAGATCGAAAACGAGTACTACAGCGCCATCCGTCCAAAACGCACCACCGAGCGGGAGGAGAAGCCCATCCAGGCGCTCAATGCCCGCGGGGTGGAGTACGTGGAGGTGCGTTGCCTGGACCTGGATCCGTTCTCGCCGGTGGGCGTCTCGGCCGAACAACTGGACTTTCTCGACCTGTTCCTGCTCGACTGCCTGTTGTCCGACAGCCCCCGCATCAGCGAGGACGAATGCGAGCATCTGGACGACTGGTACAAGGACGTGGTCAGCCACGGCCGGGCCCCGGAGCTGATGCTCACTTCGCCTGACGGCTCACGGCCGGTGCTGGCGGCGGCGCGGTCGCTGATTGACCGGCTGGAGCCGCTGGCCGAGCAACTGGACGGACTCGGTGGCGGCGACACCTACCGCAAGGCGCTCGCCGCGCAACGGGACAAGCTGGCCAACCCCGAACGCCTGCCGTCGGCGCGGGTGGTCGAGGCGATGCGGAGCAGCGGCCTGGGCCACCGGGACTGGACGCTGGCCCAGGCGCAGCGGCAGCAGGCGGAGTTCCGCGCGCGCGCCCTCTCGCCCGACACCCAGGCCGATTTTGACGAAATGAGCCGGCAGTCGCTGGCGGAACAGGTGGACCTGGAGCAGGCCGATACCCTGCCGTTCGACCGCTTCCTGGAGCAGTACCTGGCCGACCGGTGACGGCTTCCGTTCGTGCCGGATGGGGTCAGATCACGCCGGAAGCGGACCTGTCGCACAAAAAATGAACAGCGCCTTGTCATGCCGGTAAGCCATTGTTAGCTTTTGTAACAGCCCGGCAGCGTTGATCTCGACCGGATCCGGGCTCGCCAAGCGACAGCGGTCATGATGGGCATGATAGGGAGGTTGCCATGACCAGGGACAGCAATCTGGGTTGGGAAGTGGACACCCTCAACAAGGCCTACCGGCAGGGATACCTGGCCGCCACCATGGGCATGGATCAGGCCCGTTGCCCCTACCGCGGTGACGTGGTGATCGCCGCCTGGGAAGCGGGCTGGGAAGACGCCATGGTGGCGAGGCAGGAAGCGGCCGCTGACGACGACCTGCTGTCGCGCATCGCCTGACTCGGGCGGGCGTTCAATCGGGTTGCCGGGCCTTCCGGTCGGGACGCTAGCGCTGCACCACAAAGGTGGTGAACACCACGTCGGCTATGGCTTCTCCGGTCTGCTGCTCCTCCAGCACCGCATTGATCCGTCTCAGAGCCTCGTCCCGCAAGGCCTGTTTGCCTTCCGGCGAGGTCAGCCGGTCGAGGTCGGTCTGCTCGCCGAACAGCAACACCAGCTCATGCCGCAGTCGCGGCATGTGCGTCTCCACCGCCGTCCGGGTGGTCTCCCGGGTTGCCCGTAACGTCACCGCCGCCTTCAGGTACTCCACCTTCTGATCCGGCTGGCCCACGTGGGTCACGAACGCCGGTTCCAGTTCGATGTAGTCGGTCACCGCGGGTTCGCTGGCCGCTTCCGAGTCCTCCCCGTCGCCGTTCCCGTTGTCCTCCGCCAGGGCCGGTGCGGCCGCCAGTGGAAGCAGGCAAAGCAGTGTGAGCAGGCGTAAGAATGACATTGCGTTCATAGGCTTGATGTTCCAGTGGGTTTCAGGTTTAGTGACCAGTCGGACCCGGCCGGTGCCGTCAGAATAACAGGCTGCCGCCTGGCTTGCAGCACAGCAAACGGCCAAGGGTAGGACTGAGAACGATGTGAGGATGCAGGTTTGAGTTTCCGCTTGGTGTTTGCCCTGATATTTGTGGTTTGTGCCGCGCTGCTGGGCACGGCTTTCTATATGGAATATGGCATGGGGCTGGAGCCCTGTCCGCTGTGCTGGCTGCAGCGTTATGCCTTTATGGCGGTGGCCCTGGTCAGTCTGTTGGCGCTGCTGCATAACCCGGTGGCTGTCGGGCAGCGGATTTACGGCCTGTTGCTGGCTGTCTTTGCCGGCACGGGCCTGGGGCTGGCGGGGCGGCAGCTGTGGTTGCAGAGCCTGCCGGAGGATCAGGTGCCCGCCTGCGGTCCCTCGGTGGATTACATGCTGGAAGTGCTGCCGTGGATGGACGTCTTGAAGACCGCACTGCGGGGCACCGGGGACTGCGCCGAGGTGGTCTGGCGGTTTCTGGGGCTGAGCATCCCCGGCTGGACAGCAGTGTTTTTTGCCATCCTGGTGGTGGTTGGTCTGGTCTTGCTGGGGCGCAGGCCCGGCCGACACTGACGCACCGGAAAATAACCCCCAGGAGCTGTTGCGGGTGGCGGTTGGCTTGGGGTAATTTTGAAAGACAGCGAGAACAATAACCGAAAAGGCCGCAATCGGGAGGCGTCATGTTAGAAAATTGCCGCAGTGCCAAGGAGCGTTGGGGTGGCGTCAGTGATCTGATCGATCGCTGGCTCAAGGAACGACAGGAGTTGATCGTTCACTTCTGCGAACTCTCTGGCACGGACAGCCAAACCACCGAAGACGGGCTGGTACAGAAGTTTGTTCGCCTGTGCGAGATCCTGGTGGACTATGTGTCCGCCGGCCACTTTGAGGTCTACGAGCAGTTGATTCGCGAGGCCAAGGAGTTCAATGATGGCGGCCTGGAGCTGGCGGCCAAGGTGTATCCGCGACTGGAGCAGACCACTGAGGTTGCCCTGAATTTCAACGACCGGCTCGATGGCCAGAAACTCTCCAGCGAGGACGTGCGGGAGCTGTTCCGGGAGCTGTCAAAGCTTGGGGAGACCCTGGAGAGCCGCTTTGAGATGGAGGACTTCCTGATCGAGCACCTGCACAACGTTCACGCCGACAAGGTGATGTCCTCCTCCGCCTGAGACGCGGACGGCTCCGGATCGACTCCGGAGCATCGCCCCATCCGGCGCCTGGTCACAAGCGCCGGGGAACCGTAACTGCGGTGACCTATTCCGGATTGATGTCCAGCAGTTCGACATCGAAGATCAGGGTTTCGTTGGGGCCGATCCCGCGATTGCCGCCCGGGCCATAGGCCAGGTCGGACGGAATGTAGAGTTTGTAGCGGCTGCCCTCGGGCATCAGCTGCAGCCCTTCGGTCCACCCCGGAATCACCTGGTTGAGGCCGAAGGTAACCGGCTCGCCGCGCTCGCGGGAGCTGTCGAACACGTCACCGGAAATCAGTTCGCCGGTGTAGTGTACTTGTACCTGGTCCTCGGCGGTGGGTTTCTCGCCGGTCCCCTCTTCCAGCACCTCGTACTGCAGGCCGGATTCGGTGGTCATGACGCCGTCACGCTGGCCATTCTCCGCCAGGAAGGTTGCGCCGGCAGCCTTGTTTTCCTCCGCCAGTTTTTCCATCTGCGCCACCTGCTCCTCCTGCATTTGCTTCTGGTAGGCCATCAGCGCTTGCTGGATTTCCTCGCGGCTCATGCGGTTGGCGGTTTCGTCGCCGCCATGACCGTGCTCGATGCCCTGCAGGAACTGCTCCATCTGGAGGTCCGGAAGATCATTTCGCATGCGCTCACCCAGCACCAGGCCCATGCCGTAGCTCACCTTTTCGCTGGTGGAGTCCAGCGCTGGCTCCGGAGCCGTCTGGGTGGTGGCGCTGCAGCCGCCAAGAATACCGGCCGCGGCCAGAGCGATTAATGTCTTCTTCATGGAATCATCCTTTGTTGTCTTGAATCGATGAGTTCGTGACTGGCAAAGGTAACCGGTTCGTGGCTCAGATGCCACTGAACAGTTGTTAAGGCGTCGCCAATTCAGTGTGGGAGCGCTTGCTGAATCAGGCGGTCGGGCCCCTGGGTGGTGTTAGCTGTCGTTACGCGGCGCCAGGGAGAAGGGGGCGTGGTAAGGCTCCTGCCAATTGCTGTCGGCATTGTCCTCCCGCTCTCGGGGGCGGTAGGTGGGTTCGATGGCCAGCGCGTTCCATTGACCCTGCTCCGGTGGCCGGTCGGCATAGTGCCAGCCGCCGTCGCTGTCCTGCCACTTGAAGACGATTTCCGGGCCCTCCTGGGGAATCGGGGAGGGCACCAGGCCTTCGAATGCCGGCATGTCATGGGCTGGGGCCTCGGCCTGGGACACGGTCTCCGGATCCGAGATGCCGAAGAAAATCAGCAGCAACAGCAGGCCGAGGGCCGGGAACGCCAAGCGAATCAGCCAGCGCATGGTGTTGTTCCTCCGGCGCTCTGGGGCGGCAATTGTTGGATCAAGGCAGTCATCAGCTGTCTGGTATCCGCATCGATGGGGTGAGTGGGAGCCGCTGCCAGCAGGTTGGACCAGATCAGGGTGTCCGGCGCCGCTGTCGTCGCTTGGTCGGCAGACTGCAATTCGCGATAGGCCAGGGCCAATTCGACCCGCTCGGCCTCCAGTTCGGCGCAGGCCACGCGGCTGCGGAGTGCGGTGACGGTGGCGTCCTCTCGGGGCAGCCGTTGCCGCAAGGCCCGCAGCGGCTTCGTTAGCTGTTCGCGCCACTGGGTCACGGGTTCCGGCTCCGGCCCATACGCCTGGCCCCGGCTGGCGAGCCAGCAGGCGCACAGAACCCGGGTCACGCTCCAGCCTTGTCCCTGCAGCGCCAGGCACAATTCCTCGATGGCCGGTTGGGACCACAGCGCCAGCGCGTACTGCCATAGGGGATTGTTCAGCTCGGGCGGTGTCGATGCATTGGCCGAATCTTGATCCATGGCTACCTCACGCGGTCATTATAGCGTCTTGTGCCGGGCTTCCCGTATTTGGGGTGCCACGGATGGCCGGCAATAACCGTTGTCGATGGTTCCCTGATAGAATGCCCGCATGCTTACGATAACAGATCTCAGTTTACAACGCGGTGGTATTTGGTTGCTAGATCGCGTCAACGTCACCGTCCAGAGTGGCGAGCGGGTGGCCCTCGTGGGGGCCAATGGCGCCGGCAAGTCCAGTCTGTTCCAGCTGTTGCTGGGGCAGCTTGCCCAGGAGCAGGGCGAGGTGAGTCTGCCCGGGGGCTGCCGTATTGCCCACATGGCCCAGGAGCTGGAGGCGTCGGAGCGCACGGCCCGGGATTTTGTCCTCGACGGGGATCGCCAGTTGCGCCGGCTGGAGGCCGAGCTGGCCCAGGCCGAGGCCGCCGGCGACGATCATGCCCAGGCCCGGCTGCATGGCGAGCTTGACCTGCACGAGGCCTGGTCCGCCCCGCGACGGGCGGAAGCCCTGATCCGCGGACTGGGGTTTGCCGACAGCGATGTCGACCGGCCGGTTTCGGCGTTCAGTGGTGGCTGGCGGATTCGGCTCAACCTGGCCCAGGCACTGATGTGTCCGTCCGATCTGTTGCTGCTCGACGAGCCCACCAACCACCTGGACCTGGATGCCTGCCTGTGGCTGGAGGGGTGGCTGCGCAAGTACCCCGGCACCCTGCTGTTTATTTCCCACGACCGGGACTTCATGGACCGGGTGGCCAGCCATGTGGTGCATTTTGACCGCCACAAGCTGGTGCTGTACACCGGCAACTATTCGGCGTTCGAACACCAGCGCAGCGAACGCCTGGCCCAGCAGCAGGCCGGCTATGAGCGTCAGCAGGCCCGCATTGCCGAGATCCAGCGCTTCATTGACCGTTTCAAGGCCAAGGCCACCAAGGCCCGGCAGGCCCAGAGCCGGGTCAAGGCCCTGGGGCGGATGGAGCAGATAGCGCCGGCCCACGTTGATTCGCCGTTCGAGTTCGCGTTTCCGGTGGCCGAGAAGGTGTCCAGCCCGCTGCTGGCCATACGGCAGGGTCAGGCCGGGCACGGGGATCGCGTGGTGCTGCGGGCGCTCAACCTGAGCCTGCTCCCGGGCAGTCGCATCGGCCTGCTGGGGCCCAACGGCGCTGGCAAGTCCACGCTGATCGACGCCCTGCGCGGCGAGTCGACCCTGCTCGGTGGTGAGCGCACCGCCGGCGAGAACCTGGCGGTGGGGTACTTTGCCCAGCACCAGCTGGAGGCACTGGACCTGGACGCCAGTCCGTTCCTGCACCTGCAGCGTCTGGCGCCGCGAGCCTCGGAGCAGAGCATTCGCAACTTTCTGGGAGGCTTCGATTTTCATGGCGATGAGGCGCTCTCGCCGATCCGCACCTTTTCCGGCGGCGAGAAGGCCCGGGTGGCCCTGGCGACCATCGCCTGGCAACGGCCCAACCTGTTGCTGCTCGATGAGCCCACCAACCACCTGGACCTGGAGATGCGCCAGGCCCTGACCATGGCCCTGCAGAATTTTGAGGGGGCGATTGTGGTGGTCTCCCACGACCGTCACCTGCTGCGCAACACGGTGGACGACTTCTGGCTGGTCAGTGACGGCCGGGTGGTGCCTTATGACGGTGACCTGGACGACTACGAACGCTGGCTGGCCGAGCGTCGCAAGGCGGCCGACGAGGGCGCGCGTGCCCCCGCGTCGGCCGATGCCGAACGCGATCGGCGGCAGCCGGCAGAGGCGGGCGGCAGCGCCAACGGTTTGAGTGCCGACGAGCGCAAGGCCCGCAAACGGGCCGAGGCGGAGTTGCGCCAGAAGCTGAGCCCCTATCGCAAGCGCCAGACGGCGTTGGAGAAAGACATGGAGACACTCCAGCAGGCCCTGGCGGAGTTGGAGCGGGCCCTGGCCGAGCCGGATCTGTACGACGCCGCCAGCAAGGACCGGCTAAAGTCCCTGCTGGCGAGCCAAGCGGACCACAAGAGCCGGTTGGAAGCCGTCGAGCTGGAGTGGCTGGAGGTCAGCGAGACCGTGGAGTCGATGGAGGCCGAGCTGGCGTAATCAGCCCCGGGGTTACCGGATCACCAGCTCCAGGTTTTGCTTGGTCAGGTAGTCCCGCTCGTTCTCCAGGTCCGCCAGGGTCAGTGGCCGTTCGTCCAGCCACCCCTTCGGGAACCTCAGGGTCAGCCGGTCCGCCTCCGCCTCGAGCCGCAGCTCCGGGGGCGGCTCCTGGTTGCGGGAATGCTGGATCAGCACCGCCAGGCGGATCAGGACGCAGAGGTAGCGCAGGCGACCATAGTCCTCGGGATCGGCATCGTCGAATACCGCGTTGGCAAACTTGCGTCGGTGACCCCGTACCAGGGTGGCCAGGTCCTTCTGGAACTGCTGCGAGAAGCCGGGCAGGTCGGAGTAGCGCAGCAGGTAGGCGCCGTGCTTGTGGTACTGGCTGTGGGAAATGGTCAGGCCGATCTCATGCAGCCGGCAGGCCCAGCGCAGGACGTCCTCGTCATTGGGCGAGTCGATGCCCCAATTCCTGGCCACCTGCTGCCAGGCGGCAATGGCGGTTTCCTCAACCGCGCGGCCGTGGTCCTGGTCGACGTGGTAGCGTTCCTGCAGGGCCTGGATGGTCCGCTCCCGTACGTCCTCATGCTGGATACGGCCGACGATGTCGTACAGCAGGCCTTCCCGCAGGGCGCCATCGGCGTAACTCATTTCTTCGATGCCCAGCGACTCGAACGCCGCCATCAGGATGGCAAAGCCGGCGGGAAAGATGCTGTGACGTTCCGTGCGCACGCCCATTTCCGACAGCCGGTCGACGTGGCCCATGTCCACCAACCGCTTGCGCAGCTCTTTCATGGCCTTGTAGGTCAGGGTGCCATTGGTGATCTTGAGCGCGGCGAGGGCGTTGGCGATGGCCTTGATGGAGCCGGACGAGCCGACGGCGCTGCTCCAGCCCAGTTTGCGGTACTGATGACGAATGTGCAGCAGTTCCTGGGCGGCGTGGGTAATGGCCCGGTCCAGCTGTCGTCGGGTGATCCTGCCGTCCTGGAAATAGCGGTTGCGGAACGACACGCAGCCCATGTGCAGGCTTTCCAGCTCCCGGGCTTCGAACCGTTCGCCAATGATGAACTCGGTGCTGCCGCCGCCGATGTCGATGACCAGCCGGCGGCCGGCGTCGTCCGACAGGGTGTGGGAGACCCCCAGGTAGATCAGGCGGGCCTCCTCGCGACCGGCAATGATCTCCACCGGAAACCCCAGCACCTCTTCCGCCCGATGGATAAATTCGTTGGCATTGCGGGCGACCCGCAGGGCATTGGTGCCGACGATCTGCACCGCCGACGCCGGCATGCCGCTCAGCCGCTGGGCGAACCGGCTCAGGCAGGCCAGGGCGCGTTGCTGGGCCTCTTCGGTCAGTCGGTTCCGGTCGTCGAGCCCGGCGCCGAGTTGCACCTTCTCCCCCATTTTTTCCAGGGTACGGATCTCGCCATGGACCAGGCGGGCGACCACCATGTGAAAGCTGTTGGAGCCCATGTCGATGGCTGCAAGCAGCTCGGGCGGGGTGGCGGTGTCTGGTTCCGTCACGTGTCTTGAAATCCTCTTGCCAGGCCTTATATTGACTTGGGAATGGCGCCCCGGCTGATGATCGGCGATCCGCCAGGCCGTGGGCATGGAAGTGGCCCGTTGGGTTAACTATAAGCGAAACCCCGGTGGACTGTCAGCAAGGCGGGCCCGATACGGGTGAATGGCCGCAGCGGTGGGGTGTCTCCGGCCGGTCGCAACACGGAAGCGCTTCACATTCGGCTGATCAATCGCGTAAAGTATCGCGTAATGTGAATGAGCGGCAGCCGGCCCGGGCCGGTGTGCCGTCAACCCAGTCAATGCACACGACAGGCAATGCCGTCACCGGGTTGTCGCGAGTGTGCCGGAATCAGGAAAAGGCAATGAGCGGAACTATCGTAAACGTAACCGATGCGTCATTCGAGCAGGACGTGCTGCAGGCAGACACGCCGGTGCTGGTGGACTACTGGGCCGAGTGGTGTGGCCCGTGCAAGATGATAGCGCCGGTTCTGGAGGAAATTGCCGAAGAGTACGAGGGCAAGCTGAAGGTCTGCAAGCTCAACATTGATGAAAACGAGCAGACTCCGCCCAAGTTCAACATCCGTGGTATTCCGACCCTGATGCTGTTCAAGAACGGCAACGTGGACGCCACCAAGGTGGGTGCCCTGTCCAAGTCCCAGCTGGCGGCGTTCCTCGACAGCAACCTCTGATCGGGACCGGCCAGTGTCAAAACCGCCCCTGATGCAGGTCATGGGCGGTTTTTTTGTGCTCCGGAGACGGTGATTTGATGGCGATAGCGGGACTGTTGCTGGCGGGCGGCGAGGCCCGGCGCATGGGCGGCGTCGACAAGGGGCGTCAGCCCTGGCGGGGCCGGCCGATGGCGGCCTGGGTGGTGGATGCGCTAACGCCGGTGGTGGAACGGGTGTTGATCAGCACTGGCCGCTCCGAGCCGTTTTACCGCACCCTGGCGTTCCAGCTGGTGGCCGATCCCCCGGAATTTGCCGGCCAGGGGCCGCTGGCCGGCCTGTTGGCCGGACTGCGGGCGGCCGCGGCCGAGGGCTGTCAGGCCGTGGTGGTGTGTCCCTGCGACACCCCGGGGGTCACCGTCGGGCTGTTTGAAACCCTGTTGGCGGCCTACCGCGAGGCCCCCCATCATCCGGTGATCGCCGAGTGCGACGGGCGCAGCCATCCCCTGCATGGAGTCTATCCGGTGGCTCTGCAGGGGGTGCTGGAACAGCGGTTGCGGGCGGGGGATAGGCGGGTTTATGGCTTTGCCCGGGCGGCAGCGGCCCGGGCAGTGAACTGCGACGCCTTCGCCGAGGCGCTGGTTAACCGCAACCGCCCGGAGGATCTTGCCGAGTAGGCGAGGCATGCGCCGGTCAGCTTGTCAGGAGTCGTCCCGCCACTGCCGGGCCTGGGCAAGATCCGAATCCTTCTGCTCCACCCAGTGGTCCCCGTCGGCGGCCAGTTCCTTCTTCCAGAACGGCGCGCTGGTCTTGAGGGCGTCCATGACGAATTGGCAGGCGGCGAAGGCATCGCCCCGGTGGGCGCTGCAGATGCCGACAAACACGATCTGATCGCCCAGTGCCAGCTCGCCAACCCGGTGAATCACCCGCGCCGCCTGCACGTCCCAGCGCTGGGCGGCCTGCTGGATCAGGTCTTCAATCACCCGTTCGGTCATCCCAGGGTAGTGCTCCAGGAACAGTCCCCTGACCTGGCTGCAGTCGCCAAAGTCCCGCACCAGCCCGGTGAAGGTGGCGATGGCTCCGGTGGCCGGGCCGGTGGCCCGCAGGGCCTGATACTGCTCGGCGTGGTCAAAGTCGGCGGTCTGGATAATGACCATCTCAGCCTCCGGTGACCGGGGGGAAGAAAGCCACTTCGTCACCGTCAGTCAGCGCGGTGCTGGTCTTGGCCATCGCCTGGTTGACCGCCACCAGCACGGGGCGGTCGCTGTCGAGCTCCTGCCAGCGGCCGCCTCGTTCCACCAGGGTGGCGAGGACATCGCGGACCGTGGTCCGGTCACCGATTGCCAGGCATTCCGAGTCGGTGTTCAGGTGCTCCCGCAGGCGGGCAAAATATCTCACCGTGATGGTGGGGGAGTCGCTGGTCATGATTACCCCAGTAAGTCGCTGAAGGCATAATAGGTAATGGTATCACCTGTCGATACCGTTGTGTGCTCGGGCACCAGCGCCAGGCCGTCGGCCCAGCAGGCGGAGCTGAGCATGCCGGAACTCTGGTTGGGGTAGGCGGTCACCCGCGTCACGCCGTCGATCTGCTCCAGCCGCGCGCGCACATACTCCCGCCGGACGGAGGGGCGGGGCACCTCGAAGCCTGCGGGCCATGGCTGGCCGATGACCGGGCTAGGTTCGCGGCCCTGGCAACGGTGGATGTAGGGCAGGGCCACCACTAGGCCGGTTACCAATACGGCGGCGGGATTGCCGGGCAATCCGAGCACCGGGGTCTGATGGAGGTGCCCGAAGGCCAAAGGCTTGCCGGGCTTGATGGCCAGGCGCCACAGGTTGAGGCCGCCCTGCTGCTCGAGGACAGCGCGGACATGGTCCTCCTCGCCCACCGACACGCCGCCGCTGGTGATGATCAGGTCGGCCTCCCGGGCCGCATGCTCCAGGGCCTGTTCGGTTTCCCGCCGGCTGTCGGCGACCGAATGGCACAGCACGGCCTCGCAGCCTGCCTCCGCCAGCAGACCCAGCAGGGTGTAGCGGTTGGAGTTGTAGATCTGTCCGGCGGCCAGGGGCTCCCCCGGGTCCACCAGCTCGTTGCCGGTGGTCAGCACCGCCACCCGCAGGCGACGGAAGACCGGCACTTCGGCCACGCCCATCGAGCCCAGCAGGCCCAGTTCCTGGGGTCGAATCCGGTGGCCCCGGGGCAGGGCCACCTCGCCCTGGCGCAGGTCCTGGCCGCGTCGGCGAATGTTCTGTCCCGGGCTGGGAGCGGTGGCGGTGACCAGGTTGCCGGCCTGCAGGGTGACCTGTTCCTGCATGATCACCGCATCCGCGCCTTCGGGGACTTCCGAGCCGGTGAAGATGCGTGCCGCGGACCCCGCCGCCAGGGGCTCCGGAGCCTGGCCGGCGGCAATCCGGCCACGCACCGGCAGCGGCTGGCCGGCTTCCAGGTCCGCCGATCGCACCGCGTAGCCGTCCACCGCGCTGTTGTCCGCCGGCGGCACGTCGGCGGGAACGACGATGTCCTCGGCCAGAATCCGGTTGAGGGCGGCCGACAGTGGAATGGTTTCACGGTCGCTGACCGGTCGGGCGTGGGTCAGCAACAGATCGATGGCCTCGTCAACGGGGGTCAGGTGCTGTCCGGCCATCAGCGTTCCGCCCTGTTGCCAATGGTCTCCTTGAGCCGGTGCACCGGCCGGTCGGGTTTGCGCAGGATCAGGCCGGTGAAGTTGCAGGGTTTGTGGGTGCTGGTCAGCTGTTCCCGCAGGATGCCTTCCCAACCGGTGCGGCAGGCGCCGGTGGAGCCGGGCAGGCAGAAAATCACCGTGTGGTTGGCCAGGCCGCCGAAGGCCCGGGACTGGACCGTGGAGCTGCCGATGTCCTCCTGGGACAGGCGGCGGAATTCCTCGCCGAAGCCGTCAATGGTCTTGTCGAGCAGGGGCTGGACCGCCTCGGGCGTGCTGTCCCGTTCATGGAAACCGGTGCCGCCGGTGATGATGACGGCGTGGATGTCCGGGGCGGCAATCCATTCGGAGATCAGCGCCCGCACCAGGTAGATGTCGTCGGGCAGGATGCGGCGGACCATCAGCCGGTGGCCGGCTTCCAGTACCTGATCCTCCAGGTACTGGCCGGAGGTGTCCTCGGCTTCACCGCGACTGTCGGAAACGGTGAGAATGGCAAGGTTCAGGGGTTTGGTGTCGGACTGGCTGTGGCTGGTCATCCGTTGCGGTGCTCCCATGGTTTAATGGCTGCGATGCTGGTTCGCCCTTGTTGTGGCGGCGTTGTTCGCTTAAGCTCTCAGTATCCTGATCGCTGGTCGGGATTGGAAGGGCTGGTAATGCCCCGGGTTGTTGCTATAATGATCAGCGATTTGAGGCCGCCGGTACTTGACATTGCACAATGAACTGGTGAAAGATCAGTCCGTCTGACGGGCTGACAGCTCTTGTACCAGGAGTGAGCGACCCTTTGTGAGAGACCTTGGCGACCATTTTAATGGGCGTTGATGACTTTCCATCAGGGGGGGATGACTCTCTCAGCCTCTGGCCTTTGCTCCATTTTCTTTATTTGATGGCCCCTGACATGGCCCGGAAGGCCAGTGTGGTTTCCCCTGTCCCATCTAATTAACCCTGTTTACTTCCATTCTTGAATGTCTAACAACTTATGAATCTTACTGAACTCAAGCAGAAGTCCGTGCCCGAACTGCTCGACATCGCGCAGGAAATGGGGCTCGATAACCTGGCCCGTTCCCGCAAGCAGGACGTTATCTTCTCGATCCTGAAAAAACACGCCAAAAGCGGTGAGGATATTTACGGCGACGGCGTCCTGGAGATCCTGCAGGACGGTTTCGGCTTTCTGCGCTCGGCGGATGCCTCCTACCTGGCCGGCCCCGACGACATCTACGTGTCGCCCAGCCAGATCCGCCGCTTCAACCTGCGTACCGGCGACACCATTGCCGGCAAGATTCGCCCGCCGAAAGACGGTGAGCGCTATTTTGCCCTGCTGAAGGTCAACGAAATCAATTTTGACAAGCCGGACAACGCTCGCAACAAGATTCTGTTTGAGAACCTGACGCCGCTGTTCCCGGAAGAGCGGCTGCAGCTGGAAGCGGGCAACGGCAGTACCGAGGACCTGTCCTCCCGGGTGCTGGATCTGGTGGCCCCGATCGGCAAGGGCCAGCGTGGCCTGATCGTCTCTCCGCCCAAGGCCGGTAAGACCCTGATGATGCAGAACATCGCCCAGTCGATCACCCGGAACAACCCGGAGTGTCACGTGATGGTGCTGCTGATCGACGAGCGTCCTGAGGAAGTGACCGAGATGCAGCGCACGGTGCGTGGCGAAGTCATCGCGTCCACCTTCGATGAGCCGCCCGCGCGCCACGTACAGGTGGCCGAGATGGTGATCGAGAAGGCCAAGCGCCTGGTGGAACACAAGAAGGACGTGGTGATCCTGCTGGACTCCATCACCCGTCTGGCCCGTGCCTACAACACCGTGATCCCGTCCTCCGGCAAGGTGCTGACCGGTGGTGTCGACGCCCACGCCCTGGAGAAGCCCAAGCGATTCTTCGGTGCGGCGCGTAACGTCGAGGAGGGCGGCAGCCTGACCATCCTGGCGACCGCGCTGGTCAACACCGGCTCCAAGATGGACGAGGTCATCTATGAGGAGTTCAAGGGCACCGGTAACATGGAGATCCACCTGGACCGCCGCATCGCCGAGAAGCGGACCTACCCGGCCATCAACATCCGCAGCTCCGGCACCCGTCGTGAAGACCTGCTGATGAGCGAGGCCGACATCCAGCGGGTATGGATCCTGCGCAAGCTGCTGCACTCCATGGAGGATGACACCGCGTCCCTGGAGTTCCTGCTCGACAAGCTGCGGGAGACCAAGACCAACGACGAATTCTTCCAGTCGATGAAGCGTCGTTAAGCCAGAGTTTTGCCCTTGGTGGCCACTTCAACTGCTTAAGCAACCGGATGGGGGAGCTCTTTGTCGACTTGGAGCTCCCCCATCTGGTTTTGTACCCGAACCCACAACCACTGACTCCCCAGGCAGGAACGCAACCCGGAGCCAACCATGAAATACCGCGATCTGCGTGATTTTATCGACCAGCTCGAACAACAGGGCGAACTAAAGCGCATCAGCGTGGAAGTGGATCCCTACCTCGAGATGACGGAGATCTGCGATCGCACCCTGCGAGCCGGTGGCCCCGCGTTGCTGTTCGAGAATCCCAAGGGCCACCGCATGCCAGTGCTGGCCAACCTGTTCGGCACGCCGAAGCGGGTCGCCATGGGCATGGGACAGGACAGCGTGGAGGCGCTGCGGGAGATCGGCAAGCTGTTGGCCTTTCTCAAGGAGCCGGATCCGCCCAAGGGCTTCAAGGACGCCATCGAGAAATTGCCGGTGTTTCGCCAGGTGATGAAGATGAGCCCGAAGGTGCTGCGCTCGGCCCCCTGTCAGGAGGTGGTGGTGGAGAAGGATCAGGTCGACCTGTACCAGATTCCCATCCAGCACTGCTGGCCCGGCGATGCCGCGCCGTTGGTGACTTGGCCGCTGGTGATTACCCGCGGTCCCCACAAGGAACGTCAGAACCTGGGTATCTACCGTCAGCAACTGATCGGTCGCAATCGACTGATCATGCGGTGGCTGAGCCATCGGGGCGGGGCACTGGATTTCCAGGAATGGCAGAAGGTCCACCCGGGCGAGCCCTTCCCGGTGGCGGTGGCCCTGGGGGCCGACCCCGCCACCATCCTGGGCGCCGTCACGCCGGTACCGGACTCCCTGTCCGAGTACGCCTTCGCCGGACTGTTGCGCGGTGGCCGGACCGAACTGGTCAAGGCGGGGCTGAGCGACCTGCAGGTGCCGGCCAGCGCCGAGCTTGTGCTGGAAGGCTTTATCTATCCGGAGGACATGGCGCCGGAAGGCCCGTTCGGGGACCACACCGGCTACTACAACGAGGTCGAGCAGTTCCCGGTGTTCACCGTGGAGCGCATCACCCACCGCAAGGAGCCTATTTATCACAGCACCTACACCGGCCGGCCGCCGGATGAGCCGGCCATTCTCGGGGTGGCGCTCAACGAGGTGTTTGTGCCGATCCTGCAGAAGCAGTTTCCGGAAGTGGTGGATTTCTACCTGCCGCCGGAGGGCTGCTCTTACCGGCTTGCGGTGGTGACCATGAAGAAGCAGTACGCCGGCCATGCCAAGCGGGTGATGATGGGGGTATGGTCGTTCCTGCGCCAATTCATGTACACCAAATTTGTTATTGTCACCGACGATGATGTCAACGCCCGGGACTGGAACGACGTGATCTGGGCCATTACCACCCGCATGGACCCGGCGCGGGATGCCACCCTGGTGGAGAATACACCCATAGACTACCTGGATTTTGCCTCGCCCGTGGCCGGGTTGGGGTCCAAAATGGGGTTGGATGCCACCAACAAGTGGCCTGGCGAGACCGACCGGGAATGGGGGACCCCCATCACCATGACCGATGCGGTGCGTTCGCGGGTGGACGAGCTGTGGGGGCAGCTGGGCATCGACGCGGAACCGGGTGGCTGAGGTGACGGACGGTCGTTACCGGATCCTGCTGCGGCCATCGGCACTGGCCTTCACGGCGTCGCCGACCCAGGATTTGCTCAGCGCCGCCGCAGAGGCGGGGATTGCGGTGCCCTCGGCCTGCCGCAATGGCGTGTGCGAGCTGTGCGAAGCCCGCCTGGTGGCAGGCCGAGCGCTGAATACCCGCACCCAACAGACAATTTCCCCGGCCGCATGCCTGATGCTGTGTCGCAGCCAGGCCCTGGGGCCGCTCGAACTGGAGAACGACGCCGTTATGGCAGCAGGACAGAATTCCCCGCAACAGATGCAGGCCACCGTGGTGGAGGTCCGCCCCATCAGCCATGACGTCTACCGGGTGGAGCTGAAGCTGCCGCGGCGCCGGGAGCTGAACTTCCATGCCGGACAATACCTGTCGGTGCTGTTGCCGGACTGTGAGCCGAGCTACTTTTCCATTGCCAGCAGCCCATCCGCCCAGCACATCGAGCTGCACATCCAGGCCGCCGCCGAATGGCAGTCGGCCCAGCGCATCATCGACGCCCTGAAGTCGGCGGACTCGGTGACCATCGAAATGCCACACGGCAAGGCCTGTCTGGCCGCGGCGCCGGACAAGCCGTTGCTGTTGATTGCGGCGGGCACCGGTTTTGCCCAGATGAAGAGCCTGATCGACTACCTGCGCGAAACCGGGTACGACCATCCCATCCGTCTGTACTGGGGCGTTCGTCGCCAGGATGACATGTACCTGCAGGCGCTGGCCCAGCAGTGGCAGGAGGACTGGCCGCCATTCACCTTCGTGCCGGTGGTGGGGGACAGCGAGGACAACGACTGGAGCGGTCACCACGACCAGCTGGTACGGGCCGTGCTGGCCTCCGGTGCGGACTGGCGTAACGTGGAAGTGCACGCCAGCGGCTCCCCCACCATGGTGTATGCCTTGATGGACGCACTGCTGGCGGTAGGGCTACCGGAGTCTGCCTTCTTCTCCGACGTGTTGGAATACGCCCCGCGCCAGTAACCGGCGCCTATGCCCTCGGAGTTAATCAGAGGCTCCTTAGGCCTTGGGCATGGGCAGGTCGGGCAGTCCGCTGTCCTTGACCAGCCCCTGCATCAACAGCTTGACGCTGGTCTGTTCCTCACCCATGTGGGCATTGAGGCGGCTCAGTTCCGCCATGGTCTCGCGGCTGCGGCGCAGCCGCAGACTGGTCTCGAAGTACTCCCGGGCCTTGCCCCACAGCTCGTTGCGCAGGCTTAGCCGTCCCAGCGCGAGCAGCAGTTCGGCGTTGTTGGGGCGGTCCTGCAGCCAGCGTTCGGCGGCCAGCAACTGCTCATCCGGTTTGGCGCCCTGGATGCGCCCGTACAGGTTAACCAGCTCGTCACTCCAGTGGTTTCGCAGCACCTTGCGCAGCAGCGTCTCCGCCTGGGCCTCGTCGCCCAGCTCGGCCAGCAGGCTGGTGTACTCGCGAATGGTGTGCTCGTCCCGGCGGACAATGCCGGGCAGCTCGTCCCACAGCCGGGTCAGCGGCGCCAGCGAGGCCGCACCGCTGTCGGACTGGCGCCGGCACTCCGCCGCCGCTTTCTGCATCAGGTTGTGCCAGATGGTGCGCTCCAGCTCCTCCCGTTCATCGTCGGATACCAGCCCCCGCTTGCGCAGTTCCGGCAACAGCCGGGACAGCTCGCGCCAGTCCTCCAGCCGGACATAGGCGTTCTTCAGCAGCTTGAGCACGAAGGGGTGGTGGGGCGCCTGCTTGCGCAGTCGCACCAGGGTGGCCAGGGCCTGCTCCAGCCGGTTGCCGGCAAGCTGGAGTTGGGCCTGGGTGATGCCCACCGCCATGTCCGAGCCGGGGGTGCTCTCAAAGGCTTTGCGCAGCAGTTCGTCGACGTCGTCGTGCTCGCCGGATTCGAACGCCGCCTGGGCGGCCGCCAGATAGTTGATCAGCGGTGTATCGGCGTGGCTGGCGGAGGCCTCCAGCAGCTTGCGGGCCCGCGGCCAGTTGCCCTCGGCCAGCGCCAGCAGGCCCTGGGTGGTGCGGCGGCGGGCCCGGCGGGTGTGGCCCTGGGCCAGCCAGCCGGTCATCAGGCCGGTGCGGCGCCTGAGACGCCGGGCGAGGCCGAGGGCCAGGACAATGCCCGCCACCAACAGGGCCAGCAGGGCGGCGCCCACCCAGAAATTGGTTTCCACCAGGTAGTGGCCCAGGCTGATGCGGATGTAACCCAGGTCGTACTGCAGACCCATGGCCAGGGCCGTGCCCAACAGCAGGGCCGTCAGCGCAACCAGCAACCAGCGGATCATGATGCGTCCCCTCCGTTGTCCCCATCAGCCGCTGAGTCGCCGCCAGTGTTCAGTCGTCCGGCCAGCCGGGCCTTGAGCAGCTGCAGGGACTGGCTGATGTCCGGCAGCTCCGGGTCGATGGTTTTCCCCTCCAGCTCAATAAGGGTCGTCAGCAGGGCGCTGACCCTGGGGTCGGTGCCGTCATACCATTGCTCCAGGGCCTGGCGAGCCTTGGTCAGGGCGCGTTGGAAGAGCGTCTGGTTGCCCCGCAGAACCGCCATTTCCGCCTCCTCCAGCATCAGTTGCATGTTGAGCCGGGCATAGGCGCTCTGGTCCGGTGACATCAGTGGCTGCACCGGCTCATCCATCCGCCGCACCACCACCACGTTGCTGAGGGTGGCCTTGACCTGTCGCCATGCCCGGGCGAACACGCCGGGCTGGGCCTCTTCGATCTGCTCCGGCGGCGGCGCGATGAACCCCGGGGCGCGGTCCTTGATCAGGCTCTCATCGGTCAGCTGATGGATGCTGTCGATGGCGGCCTCCAGGGTCAGGTAGAGGCCGGTGCGATCCACGTCGGCGATGGCCTTGAGGGCCAGCACTTCCTTGGCGATCTGCTGGCGGACCGGGTAGACCCCGATATCATCCGATGCCCGGAGCACCTTGTCGGCTTCCTCCAGGGCCGCCAGGGCGCCGCGAATGTCTTTCTCGATCAGTAGCCGCTGGTTGGCAATGCGCAGCAGGTATTCGGACTCGGCCAGCAGCCAGTCGGTGCGGGTGCGATTACCGGCGGCAAGGAGTTCGCGGGCATTGTGATCGATCTGGCGCTGCTGGGTGGCCAGCCGTTCCTGCAGGGCGGTCTGGCCCTGCGCAAGCGCCTGCAGGCGGTCCGTCTGTTCGCCGCTGCGGGTGCCGAGCTGTTGTTGCAGGCGCTGGTTGTTGTCCTCAACGTGGGCCAGGGTCTGCTGCAGCATCTGTTGGCGCTGCGATTGCTGCCAGTTCCACAGTCCCAGTGCGATGCACAGCGCCAGGACAATGAGGACGGCCAGCCACATCGGCCAGAGCCGGGGGCGTTGCGGGGAATGGGAGTCGATCGGTGCGGGCAGTTGGCTGTTCGAATCGGTCACAGGCATCCTTACTTGCTTGGCTTGTCGTAGACCCCGGTTGCGGTGGCGTTGTCAGGCTCGCTGGTCACTGTCGTTGGCGCGGGACAGGGACTGGGTGACCGCGGCCACAATGTCATCGTCCTGCAGGCTGGCCGGAATGCAGAGGTTGTGGAACCCTGCAGCGGAGGCCCGATCGGCCACTCGCGGAACCGGTAACACCAGCAGTCGCTGACCCAAAGTATGGTCGGTATTCTCCCCCAGCGCGATGAAATTGTTCAATGTTTCTCCGGACAGGGCAATGACGGCATCCGGGTTGAAGGTGTTCAGGGCCTGGGGCAGGGTGGCGCGGGCCTGAGCCGGGCAATGCCGGCTGTACAGCGCGAGCGGAGTGACCTCGGCGCCCCGCTGGCGCAGGCTGTCGGCAAGCACTTCCCGTCCCTGCTCCCCGCGCACCAGCAGGACCTTTTCACCGGATACCGCATGCAGCTCCGGCAAGGCCAGCAGCGCTTCGCTGTCATGGCCCTGGCGGGGCCAGTGAGGCGCGAGGCCGGCCTGCTCCAGCACCCGGGCGGTCCCGCCGCCAACCCCATACCAGTGGATGCCCACTGGCAGTTGTGGCCACCAGGTGTCCAGCGATTCCAGCAACAGCCGGGCGGCGTAGGGGCTCACGGCGATCACATGCTGAAACTGGTCGATGTTCTGAATGAGGCTGCGCCGCTGCGGGGAGTCGGGCAGCGACTGACGCTCCAGCAGAGGCACGATCCGGGTATCGGCGCCGGCGGCCTGGAAGCGCGCGGCCAGGCGGCTGGCCTCCGGTTCCGGCCGGCAGATCAGCACCCGGTGTCCGGCCAGGGGGGGCTTACTTGGGGGTGTGGCCATAGATGTCCGCCAGTACCCGGTCGGCGCCCATGGCCAGCAGGTCTTCGGCCAGTTCCCGGCCCAGGCGCTCGCCCTCGGCCCGGGGCGCGCGGCCTTCCACCCGAAGGATCTCCTTGCCGTCCACCGAGCCCACCAGGCCCCGCAGCCACAGGGTGTCGTCGTCTTCCAGCAGGGCGTAGGCGGCGATGGGCACCTGGCAGCCGCCCTCCAGCCGTCGATTGAGGGCGCGTTCGGCCCGCACCCGGTCGGCGGAGTCGGGGTGGTTGAGCGGGGCCAGCAGTTCCACCAGTTCGCGGTCATCCAGCCGGCACTCGATGCCCAGGGCACCTTGTCCCACCGCCGGCAGCGACAGGGTGTCGGGCAGGGTTGAGCGAATGCGGTCGTGGAACTCCAGGCGCTTTAGCCCGGAACTGGCCAGGACAATGGCATCGAACTCGCCGGCGTCGAGCTTGGCGAGCCGGGTGTTGACGTTGCCGCGCAGGGTCCGTACCTGGAGGTCCGGGCGGTGAGCGCGCAGCTGGGCTTCCCGGCGCATGCTGGCGGTGCCCACCACGGCGCCCCGGGGCAACTCGTCGACGTTGTGGTAGCGGTTGCTGACAAACGCGTCGGTTGGGTCTTCCCGTTTGCAGATGGCGACCAGGCCGAGGCCTTCCGGGAATTCCATGGGCACGTCTTTCATGGAGTGTACGGCCAGATCGGCCCGGCCATCCAGCATGGCTTCTTCCAGTTCCTTGACGAACAGCCCTTTGCCGCCGATCTTCGCCAGCGGAACATCAAGGATCTTGTCGCCCTGGGTCTTGATGCCCAGTAGCTCAACGGTGATGTGATCATGAAGGCGTTCGAGTTCGGCCTTGATGAACTCGGCCTGCCAGAGGGCCAGGGCGCTGTTGCGGGTGGCAATGCGGATGGTTCGTTGTGACATGATGGCTGCTGTGTCGGCTCGCTGAAAAGTGTTCCACAAGGGTAACGTGTTGACGGCAAAAAGTCCCGCGCGGCGAGGCCCGGGGCCGGGCTTAGCCCTGGCCGGCGAGGTGCTCGTTAAGCCATTCCCGCACCGTGCTGGCGTGGCGTCGGCTCACCGGCAAGCGGGCGTGCCGATCGGTCAGTTCCAGAAACCAGTGGCCATCGCCATCGCGGGTGAGGCTGCGGATGTAGCGCACCCCCACCAGGGTATGCCGGTGAATGCGCAACAGGTGGTCGGGGAAACGGGCCTCCAGTTCCTTCAGGGTGTGGTCGGTCAGGGTCTCGCCCTGACTGTGGTGGACGGTCACGTATTTCTGATCCGCCTCGCAGTAATAGACCTGACCCATCTCGATCAACTCGGTGCCGCGGTGGCTCTTCACGGCCAGCTGCTCGCCCCCATTGCGGTCGCGGGCCTGGAGGGCCTGCAGCTGCAGCCGGTTGATCCGGCTTGCCCGGGCCAGAGCGTCGGCCAGGTCCTCCCGCCGCACCGGCTTGAGCAGGTAGGCCACGGCCTGAACCTCGAACGCGCTGATGGCGTAGTGATCGTACGCGGTGCAGAAAATCACCGCCGGCGGACTGTCCAGGGCGGCCAGGCGCTCCGCGGCCTCCATGCCGTCCATGCCCGGCATGCGGATATCCAGCAGCACCACGTCCGGATTGCAACGGGCCACCTGGTCGAGTGCCTCGTGACCGTCGCCGGCTTCGCCGCACACCCGGTAATCCGGCAGGGCCTCCACCAGGCGCCGGATGCGTTCCCGGGCCAGGGGTTCGTCGTCGGCAATCAGTACGTTGCGGGGTGTGGTGTTGATCATGCGCTCAGTCGGGTCCGTTGTCGCGGCAGTGTGGGTACGTCCTGGTGGGGAAGGCGCAGGGTCACCGTGTAGGTGTGCTGCTGATGGCTCTGCTTGAGCACGGCGGTTTCCCCGAACAGCGCGCGCAGGCGCGCCTGGATATTGTCCAGTGCCATCCGGTTGCCGTCATGCCGGCTCTGGTCGGTGTCGGGCCTGGGGTTCTGCACCAGGATGTAGACTGACCCACCGTGACGGTAACCCTCGACGCGGAGGGTACCACCTTGCGGGCAGGGTTGAATGCCGTGGTAGATGGCATTTTCCACCAGCGGCTGGAGGGTGAGGGGCGGGATGGCCTGGCTATGCAGTTCGGGGGCGATCCGCCATTCCACCTGCAGCCGGTCGCCCAGCCTCAGTCCTTCGATCATCAGGTAGCGTCGGCACAGGCTGAGTTCCTCCTCCAGGCTGATCAGCCGGTCCTGGGCGCGCAGACTGGCCCGGAACAGCTCCGACAGGTCCAGTACCGCATCCTCCGCCTGTTCCGGCCGGCTGCTGATCAGGCTGGCGATGGTGTTCATGCTGTTGAACAGGAAGTGGGGGTGGATGCGGGCCTGCAGGGCGGCCAGGCGAGCCTGCATCTCGGCCTGACGCTGCTGCTGCCACTGGTGTTGCAGGTAAAAGTAGCGCAGCACCATCAGCGTGAGGATGGCGGCGGCCAGCAGCTTCTTGCCGATGGCCAGCCAGCCGGTGACGCCGGGTTGGGGGTTGAGCATGTTGTCGGCAAACAGGCTGAAGGCGAACACATCCGCCAGCACGATTAGGGTGATCAGGGCGGTGGCGCCGGCGTCGGAAAACCGGCTGAGCCAGCCCCGCAGCAGGCAGATGCAGGCAGCGCTGGTCAGCACCGTCCACTGCACAAACAGCGACAGCAGGCCAAAGTAGTTCCAGTCGATCCAGCGGGTGCTGCTGTGCATCACCGCCAGCAGCATCACCATCAGTTCGCTGGTGATCAACAGCAGGAACACCGCGCGCACCCGGCACAGGTCCGGCACGAAGAAGTCGTCGGTGACCGGCCGGTCGTGGCGTTGGCTACTGGGATGCTTGCGTTTGCTGGTCATGGGCAAATTCGCCTGGGCTGCCGGGTGGGCTCCATAGAATGCTATAATCCCCCGATTTCATCCACGTCCGCAAATGGGTAACCAGTGAATGGCGCCGTCAGTTCGTCCCGGCGTCGTTCTGGCACAACCCTGACTGCCGGGCTGTCAGCAGGAAAGAGTGACCAATGACGGATTCAAACAAGACTTCCGAGAAACCCTGGGGCGGTCGTTTCAGCGAACCCACGGATGCCTTCGTCGAGCGATTCACCGCGTCGGTGGGCTTCGACCAGCGCCTGTACCACCACGATATTACCGGCTCCATCGCCCACGCCACCATGTTGGCGGAAGTGGGGGTGCTGACCGCGGAGGAAAAGGACCAGATTATCGAAGGATTGAACGCGGTCAAGGCCGACATCGAAGCCGGGGCGTTCCAGTGGTCAGTGAGCCTGGAAGACGTGCACATGAACGTGGAGGCCCGGCTGACCGACCGCATCGGCATCACCGGCAAGAAACTCCATACCGGACGCAGCCGCAACGATCAGGTGGCCACCGACATCCGGCTCTACCTGCGGGATGAGATCGACGTCATAGCCGAGGAGCTGCAGCGTCTGTGCCAGGGGCTGCTGGACCTGGCGGAGCGGGAGGCGGACACCATCATGCCCGGCTTCACCCACCTGCAGACCGCCCAGCCGGTCACCTTCGGTCACCACCTGTTGGCCTGGTACGAGATGCTGGTGCGGGATGCCGAGCGGCTGCAGGATTGTCGCAAGCGGGTCAATGTGATGCCGCTGGGCGCGGCGGCGCTGGCCGGCACCACCTACCCCATCGATCGCTCCATCACCGCCCGCCTGCTGGGCTTCGACCGGCCCACGGAGAATTCGCTGGATTCCGTGTCCGACCGGGACTTTGCCATCGAATTCTGCAGCTTCGCCGCCCTGCTAATGACCCACCTGTCCCGGTTCAGTGAGGAACTGGTGCTGTGGACCTCGGCCCAGTTCGACTTCATCGACCTGCCGGACCGATTCTGCACCGGTTCGTCCATCATGCCGCAGAAGAAGAACCCGGACGTGCCGGAACTGGTGCGAGGCAAGACCGGCCGCGTCAACGGCCACCTGATCAGCCTGCTGACCTTGATGAAGAGCCAGCCGCTGGCCTACAACAAGGACAACCAGGAGGACAAGGAGCCGTTGTTCGATACCATCGACACCGTCAAGGGGTCGCTGAAGGCCTACGCCGACATGATCCCGGCCATCACCGCCAAGGCCGACAACATGCGTGAGGCGGCCCGGCGAGGCTTCTCCACCGCCACCGATCTGGCCGATTACCTGGTCAAGAAGGGGGTGCCGTTCCGGGATGCCCACGAAATTGTCGGCAAGGCCGTGGCGTTCGGGGTGGCCGAATCCCGGGACCTGTCGGAGATGACGCTGGCGGAACTGCAGCAGTTCTCCGATGTGATCGGCGAGGACGTATTCGAGGTCTTGACCCTGGAAGGCTCCGTCAACGCCCGTAACCACCTCGGCGGCACCGCCCCCGACCAGGTGCGGGCCGCGGTGGCCCGGGCCCGTCAGACGCTGGCGGGCTAGCCGCCAATCCGACCGGTCTGCAGCTGCACCGCGGCGGGGGTCAGCTCCGCCAGTGGCCTGGGCCGGTGCAATCGGAAGCCCTGACCGAAATGGATGCCCAGGGTACGGACCCGGCGCAGGGTCTCGTCATCCTCGATAAACGTCGCCACCGTGGTCTTGCCGGCCTCGGTGGCGATTTTGTGCAGGGCCTCCACCATCACCTGTTTCACCGGATCCTGGGGCAGGCGCTGGATCATGTTCTGGTCCAGCTTGATGATGTCGAGGGGCAGTTTGGCCGCCAGGTCGTAGCTTTCCACCGAGGCGCCGGCACCGTCCAGGGCGACCTGACAGCCCGCCTCGTGAAGGGCATCGCACAGCACCGCCACCTCATCGGGATACTGGGTGGCATGGGCCTCGCTGATTTCGAAACAGAAGCACTCACTGGCAAAGCGGGACCGGGTCAGCGACTCCTGGACAAAGTCGGCAAAGCGGTCATCCAGCACCGAGGCCAGTGACAGATTGAAGCCGCAGTACTTCAGTCGTGGTTCCAGCAGTGGATGCTGCTCGAGCCAGTTCACGGTGGCGCGAATCACCTGGCGATCGATGCGCTTGGCAAGGTCGAATCGTTCCGCCACTGGCAGGAAGTCCCGGGGCTGGATCAGCCCGTCGTCGCCCTCGACGCCCGGGAACCGGGCCAGCACCTCGATGTGATCGCCCCAGGTGGCGCTGCTGACCGGGCGCATGGCCTGGTATTCCAGCACCAGCAGATCGTGGTCGAGGCAGTGGCGAATGTGGCTGAGCAACAGGCGGGCCTCGTTTTCCCGAAGCGCTTCGGAATTGGCGCTGGCGGTGTGGAAGCGGTTGCGCCCGGCAATCTTGGCGGTGTGACACAGGTCTGCTGCCTGTGACAGCAGCTCCTCCGGGTCTTCCGGCAGCTGATCCGAGAGCATCAGCAAGCCGGCGCTGGCGGTGGTCTGCAAGCGGTCGTCCTGCCAGTCGAAAACGAAGTCTTCAATCAGTTTGAGCAGGTTCTCCGCCACCTTGCGGGCCTCCGGCTCGCCACAGTTCTCCAGCAGCAGGGCGAAGGTGTCACCGGCCAGCCGGGCCAGGGCATCCCGTTGGCGCACCTTGAACCCGATGGCGCCGGCCAGTTCCCGAAGATAACGGTCGCAAGTGCCGCTGCCAACCCGATCATTGAACTTGGCGAAATTGTCCAGATCCAGGTACAGCAGGGCATAATCCGGCTGGCCGGACTGTTTCAGTTGGCGGCCCAGGCGGGCGAGGAATTCCCGCCGGTTGAGCAGCCCGGTAATGGGGTCGTGGGTGCTGAGGTAGTTGCGTTTGCCGGTGGCCCGGATGCGTTCGGTAATATCGCGGGCCACGTGCACCGCGCCGATGGCCTCGCCGTCGGCGTTGGTAAGTCGCTGGTAATGGACCTCGTACACCGGCGCGCCACTTTGCTGGCTGGCCAGGGGCATTTCCACGGCGAAGCCGGCCCGTTCGAACGCCCGGTGCCAGAGTCGTTCCAGCAGGCGCCGCTCGTTGGGATGATCGCGCAACAGCAGGGACAGGTTGTCGCCTTCCGACGGGGCCTGGCCAAAGGCCTGTTGAAAGTGTCGGCGATAGGCGTCGTTGAAGCACATCAGGTTGAGGTCCCGGTCCACCGCCACCACCAGGTCGTGGGTAGCGCCAATGACCGATTGCAGCAACTGGCTGGCCTGGGCCGCGGCTTGCTGATGGCGGGCCTGGTCGGACAGGTCAACCACGGTGCCCCCCAGACGGATGATCTGATTGCCCTCGCGGAAGGCGCGCCCGCTCAGGTGAACCCGGCGGCAGCTCTGGCGACCGGTGAGCAGGTCGAGGGTGATGGCGAACGGCTCGCCGCAGCGGATACAACGGCGGAACAGGGCGCGAATCCGGGACTGTTTGTTCTGGCAGTAGAACAGCGCCTGTTCGGGGCTGATGTCGGCGCCGGCTCGCAGATCCATCAGCTGGTAGATGCCCTCGCTCCACCAGACCCGGTTGTCGCGTAAATCCAGCTCCCAGATTCCAAGGCTACCGGTGGACTCCACCAGTTGCAGCAGGCGAGTGTCGATATGCCTGCCGGTCCGCAGGCCAATCCGGGCGCCAGCGGGTTTGTCCGAGTCTTTCATGTGGGTGCGAAGCGCCACCTCCGCGGTGAAAAAGTAGCCATCCTTGTGGCGAATGGTGATCAGGATCGGCTGACCGCCCTCGAAACGATGACGGTGCCCGCTGGCAAAGGGGTCGTCCTGGCGGGCGGCCACCAGGCGGCTGATCGGGTGGCCCTCGAGGTCGCTGATGTCATACCCCAGCACCGCTTCGGCCTGGGCATCGGCGAAGGTAATGAGACCGCCGTCATCGACACGGATCAGGGTATGACGGGGCTCGTCCCGGCCGGGCTCGGAACGGTAGCGTCGAATGTAGAACTCTTTCACGTCAGGACCCTCAGTGCGCCGTCGCCGGCCGTGCGGGCGGGCCGGGAGGTTTCTTTCTTGTTGTCATTTTGCCACGATGTCCACATCATACTGATAATCCAGCCAGATATAACCTCCTTGCGGAGACACCGTGACCACCCACACATTTCCCATTGCCCTGGATTTTGATGAGGGCATCGACCGCAAGA
Organism: Marinobacter sp.; assembly: GCF_033722735.1. GTDB lineage: Bacteria > Pseudomonadota > Gammaproteobacteria > Pseudomonadales > Oleiphilaceae > Marinobacter. Next base: position 81,257 of record NZ_JAWVYN010000003.1, on the reverse strand, counting down.
TCCTGCGTCGTTTGCGGGACCGGTTTGTGGCCGTCAACCGGGTGCGTCGGCAGCGGGCCCGCTCGGCCCTGGCCTACCGTCAGCAGGTGGTGCTGGACATCCTGCCGCTGGTCTTCCACCTCAACCATCCTTCACTGCCGGGTTACCTGCACCGCGACTGCCCCCATGGGCTGAGCCACTACCAGCCCGATGACGACGTGCTCGGAGCCGCCCAGCGGTTGTCCCGGACGTTCGCCTATCGCGAGGCGGGCAAGCGTCGACCTGATCTAGAGGCCCTGTTCCTGATGGGCAGTCCCGGGTCCTTGGGGCATTCCGTCGCCAGCGATCTGGATGTCTGGTTGTGTCACGACGCCGGTCTGTCCCCGGCAGCGGTTCAGCAACTGGAGCAGAAGGCGGAACAGGTGTCGGTCTGGGCCGAATCCCTCGGGGTGGAACTGCACGTGTTCGTGTTTTCCGCCTCGGACTGGCGTATGCGACAGCAGCGGGCCGAGGTGGCCGGCGAGAACTGCGGCAGTGCCCAGCACTACCTGTTGCTGGACGAATTCTATCGCACCAGCATTCACCTGGGTGGCCGTTATCCGCTGTGGTGGCTGGTGCCGGTGGCGGACGAAGCGCAGTACAGCGCCCGAACCCGGCAACTGATCGAGTGCCGGTTCATTCGTGCCGACGAGTACATCGACTTTGGCGCGGTGCCCCGGGTACCCCGGGAGGAGTTTCTCGGCGCCGGGGTGTGGCAGCTCTACAAGGGCATCGACTCGCCCTGGAAATCCATCCTCAAGCTGTTGCTGATTGAGTGCTATGCCCGTGACGAGGACCAGGGGCCGCTGGCGTTGGCGTTCAAGGCCGCGGTCTATCGGGGCGATACCGATCCGGACCGGCTCGACCCTTATGTCATGCTCTATCAGCGACTGGCCGACTGGCTCAGTGAGGCCCACGCTGGCGGCCGTCTCGAACTGGTGCAGCGCAGCCTCTACCTCAAGGCTGGCTACCCCCTGACCCGGGCGGAGGCCTCCGGAGAGCATTGGCGGGGCCGCTTGCTGCGGGCCCTGGTGACGTCATGGGGGTGGGATGAGGGCAAGTTCCGCTTTCTCGATAACCGGCAGCGGTGGCGGGTGGAGGATGTCATTGCCCTGCGCCGCACGGTGGTCAACGAATTCACCCACAGCTACCGCCTGTTGTCCCGGTTAGCCCGGGAGCACGGCGGCAACGCCGCCATCAGTCAGCGCGACCTGAACCTGCTGGGCCGCAAGCTGTATGCGGTGTTCCAGCGCAAGGCCGGCAAGATTGAGCTGATCAACCCCAATCTGGCGCCCTCCCTGGCGGAGGAGAATCTGTCCTTCTTCCACCAGTCGGCCCAGGAGGGCGAGGGCGCCGAGGGGTGGCTGCTGTTCCGGGACCTGGAGAACCCGTCCGAGGCCTTCTGGCAGCCAGTCATCCGCCGCTCCAGCAATCTCGCCGAGCTGATGCTGTGGTGTTACTGCAACGGTCTGCTGACCCGGGCCACCCGTTTAAACCTGCGTGCCGGTGACAGTGCCGCCAGTGTTGGCGAAGCCCGGGAGCTGCTGGAGGCCCTGTACGATGCCCTGCCAATGCCGGTCGGGCCACCCGGTCGCGGCGCCTTGCAGCAGCCGGTACGGCCGCTGCGCAACCTGTTGCTGGTCAATGTCGCCGTTGATCCCCAGGCGCACCTGACCGAACGTGGCCTCCATCGGCTCAGTGCCCGCAGTGATTCGCTGGGGTTCAGCGGCGGCCGTGAGAACCTGGTGCACAGCATTGATCAGATCACCCTCAATTCCTGGCACGAAATCAGCCTGCAGCACTATGCCGCCGGCGATACCCTGATCCAGTGCCTGAAGAATGTCCTGGCCGCGGCGGCGGCAACGCCGGACCGGCTGCCGACGTTGTCGGTGCACAGTCAGAGCGGTGGTCACGGTCTGGCCATCGCCCGCCGGGTGCAGGAGGTGTTTGACGATGTCCTGCGCCAGTTCTTCGCCGGTGGCCGGGGGCCCCATCCCTTGCGCTACGTGCTGGAAGTGGACCGACGCTACTTTGTGCTGCAGTTTGCCGGTCAGGATCCGGGGTTCACGGCGGTGGACGACCTCGACAGCCTGGTCGCGCAGCTGTGCCGGCCCCAGAGCGAGTATGTTCCGGTGGTTTTCGACCGCCAGGCGCTGCTGGACCAGGGGGCGTTGCGAACCGTCTGTCAGGGCAGCGAGCCGGGTAACATCCAGGTCTTTTACCAGGTCACCGGCAAGCAGGCCCTGTTGTGGGCGGTGGACGAAGTGGGGTCGGTGTTCCACTGGCAGCGGCCGTTCAGTGGCCGACGCCACCTGTTAGGGCCATTGCTGCGGTTTCTGGAGAATCTGTTGGAACGACGCCAATTGCAGGATGTGTTCACGGCGCCCGGCGGGCTGCTGGACATTCACTGTTTCGAGCTGGTGGTCCGGGAACGGCAGTGGGTGGCCGAGCGCCGCACCGTGAGTGTTGACGACTCGCCGATCAACGCGCTGGAAGTGCAGGCCGTGGGCACCCGGGAGGGCGACGGCGAGCTGCTCTTCGACATCTTCTGTAACGGTCAGGATTTCACCGTACAGGAATACGGCGACCAGCTGATTCCCGCGGTGGCCCATTACATCCGCTCCCTGCGCCGCTCCGGCGAGACCTATCCGGTGTATCTGAGCGACCTGCACCTGCCCCACGATCTGGAGCCCCAGGGCTACCAGCAGGAGCTGCAGACCTGCCAGTATCTGTACCACCGTCAGCAACTGGAAGCTGCACTCAGCCGCGCGCTGGCCGGTTAGAAACAACTGAGAAACTCCTCAAATCCCCGTCTCGCCCCGCCGTACCGGTGTCAGGTATACTGCGGGTCAATTGCAACGAAGGGGTGGCAAGCAATGCAACGTCGGTTACCGTGGGTGCTCGTGCTGGTGTCTGGCATGATCCTGTCAGGGTGTGGCCAGAAGGGGCCACTGTACCGCGAGGCCGCGTCGACGCCGGCGGCGGCCGAGGCGGTGACGGACGACCGTGAACCGTCGGGCCCGAGCCGGACGCCGTAACGCTGCCTGCCCAGTTTTTATCAGGACACTCAATGGATTACTTTAACTACCGCAGCGGTGAGCTCTATGCCGAGGAGGTCGCCGTTGCCGATATTGCCGAGCGTTTTGGCACGCCGGCCTATGTCTATTCCCGGGCCACGCTGGAACGGCACTTCCGCGCCTATGACGAGGCGCTCAGTGGTCACGACCGGCTGATCTGCTACGCAGTCAAGGCCAACAGCAACCTGGCCGTGCTCAATGTGCTGGCCCGTCTTGGCGCCGGCTTCGACATTGTCTCCGCCGGTGAGCTAGAGCGGGTGCTGCGTGCCGGCGGTGACCCGTCCAAGGTGGTGTTTTCCGGTGTGGGCAAGCAGCCCTGGGAGATGCGCAAGGCCCTGGAGGCCGGCGTGCACTGCTTCAACGTCGAATCGGACACCGAGCTGGACCGCCTCAACCAGGTGGCCGGTGAACTGGGTGTCAAGGCGCCGGTGTCACTGCGGGTCAATCCGGATGTCGACGCCGGCACCCATCCCTATATCTCCACCGGGCTGAAAGAGAACAAGTTTGGTATCGACATCGCCGAGGCGCTGGACGTCTACGCCCGTGCCGCGGCATTGCCGAACCTGGCGATCATCGGTGTGGATTGCCACATCGGCTCCCAGCTGACCTCGGTGGAGCCGTTTCTGGATGCCCTCGATCGGGTGCTGTTGCTGATCGACCAGCTTGCCGAGCGGGGGATCGTCATCGAGCACCTCGACATGGGAGGCGGGCTGGGCGTGCGCTACGATCAGGAGCAGCCGCCGGAACCGTCGGAGTACGTCGCCCGTCTGGCGCAGCGGCTGGGGGGGCGGCAGCTCAAGCTGATCCTGGAGCCGGGCCGTTCCATTGCCGCCAACGCCGGTATCCTGTTGACCCGGGTGGAGTTCCTCAAGTGCACCGGGCACCGCAACTTCGCCATCATCGACGCCGCCATGAACGACCTGATCCGCCCGGCCCTGTACAGCGCCTGGCAGGCGATCATCCCGGTGGTGCAGCGGGAGGATGTGACAGCCAGGCGCTGGGACCTGGTAGGACCGATCTGCGAGACCGGCGACTTCCTCGGCAAGGACCGGGAACTGCGGCTGGCGCCGGGGGATTTGCTGGCGGTGCGGTCCGCCGGGGCCTACGGCTTTGTGATGAGTTCCAACTACAACACCCGTAACCGGCCGCCGGAGTTGATGGTGGACGGCGAGCAGGTGCACGTGGTGCGCCGGCGGGAGACGCTGGATGACCAGTTGGGCCCTGAAAGCTGTCTGCCGGAATAGGGACGGGGCATGACTCAACAGCGGCGTGGCAATCGGCCACAATTGACGTTTACCAAGATGCACGGCCTGGGCAACGACTTCATGGTGATCGATGCCATCAGCCAGCCGTTCCGGTTGCAGCCGGAGATGATCCGCAGCCTGGCGGACCGCAATTTCGGTGTGGGCTTCGATCAGCTACTGGTGGTGGAGCCACCGGGCATGCCCGACGTGGACTTTCGCTACCGGATCTTCAACGCCGACGGTTCCGAGGTGGAGCAGTGCGGGAACGGTGCCCGCTGTTTCGCCCGGTTCGTACGGGAGCGGCGCCTGACCAACAAGAGGGTGATCCGGGTCCAGACCGCCAAGGGCGTGATCGAGCTGCGCCTGGGGCAGGACGGCCTGGTGGCGGTGGATATGGGGGTGCCGGAGCTGGCACCCGCGGCGATTCCGTTCGAGGCGGACCGGCCGGCCGCCATCTACACCCTGGACGTTGATGGCCAACTGGTGGAGCTGAGCGCGGTGTCCATGGGCAACCCCCACGGTGTGCTGGTGGTGGACGACGTCGATAGCGCACCGGTGGAAACCCTGGGGCCCAAACTGGAGCGCCATCCCCGCTTCCCCGCCCGGGCCAACATCGGTTTCCTGCAGGTTCTGGATCGTGGCCACGCCCGCTTGCGGGTGTTCGAGCGGGGCTCCGGGGAAACCCTGGCCTGCGGCAGCGGCGCCTGTGCGGCGGTGGTGGCCGGCCAGCTCCGGGGCCTGCTCGACCAGAAGGTGGATGTGGAGCTGCCGGGCGGCCACCTGGTGATCCAATGGCAGGGTGAGGGGACCCCTGTTATCATGGAGGGCCCTGCAGCCAGCGTGTACGAAGGCCAGATCCGACTGCCTTCCGCGCCCGCCAAACGCAGCAGCCGTCGATCCAAGCGTTCGGGCGACAGCAGAACCAAGTCCCGTCATCGATAGCGCTCCGACCTCAGGTCAACGCGCGGACCCATAAGGAGAAGGCCATGACAGAGCAAACGGCCCGTGAGAAGCCCGGCGAACTGAGCCGTGAGGATGTTGCCGAATACCTGCGGGAACATCCGGATTTCTTCCTTGGTCAGGATGAGCTGCTGCGCTCGCTGACCCTGCCTCACGACAGTGGTCGGGCGATCTCTCTGGTGGAACGCCAGGTTCACCTGTTCCGTGAGCAGCGGGACACCCTCCGTCGGGAGCTGGTGGAACTGGTGTCCATTGCCCGTCACAACGACCGCCTGTTCGAGAAGAGCAAACGCCTGTTGCTGCAGGTGATCGAGGCGGTCAACCTCAACGAGATGGCGGCCGCCATCGACGACAGCATTCGCGGCGATTTCGGCCTGGATGCCGCGTCGGTGATCCTGTTCACCGACCAGGCCCTGACCCTGAACCCCCAGGGGGCGTTGCAGGTGGTGGCACCGGCGCAGGCCAAGGAGCGCCTGGGGGATCTGCTGGAGGGCGACCGGGCGGTCTGCGGTCAGTTCCGGGAAAGCGAACGCACCTTCCTGTTCCCGGACCGCGAGGAGCCGATCGCATCGGTGGCCCTGGTGCCCCTGCGGGACCAGGAACTCCGTGGCGTCTTCGCCATTGGCAGCTGCGAGTCGGGGTACTTCGACCAGAACATGGGCTCGCTGTTCCTCACCTATATCAGCGATACCCTCAGTCGGCTGTTGCCGTCGATGATGCAGCGTTACTGTGAGCCGCCGGTGGTGGTGGATGTGGTCGCGGAGTCGAACTGACCGTGGGGCGGCGAGCGGGGAGCGCGCGGCCGGACGCAACACCGCCGCCACCCGAACTGGCCGAGCCGGTGGCCCGGTTTATTGAGCACCTGGCGTCCGAGCGGCGCCAATCGCCAACCACCTGCCGGAATTACCAACGGGATCTGCTGCGACTGGCCAGTCACCTGACTGACCGGCAATGGAGCTGGGCCGGCCTCGACAGTCATGGTCTGCGGGGCTACGTGGCCGAGCTGAGCCGTCAGGGACTGGGCGGGCGCTCCATCGCCCGTCACCTGTCGTCCATTCGCCGTTTCTACGACTACCTGGTCCGGGAAGCCCTGGTGACCGATAATCCGGCGCTGGGGGTGCGGGCCCCCAAGGCGGCCCGCCGGTTGCCCGGTGTGGTGGATGTGGACCAGCTCAACGACCTGCTGGAGCCGCCACCGGACGATGACCCGTTAACGGTACGCGACCGGGCCATGTTCGAACTCCTGTACTCATCAGGTTTGCGGGTCTCCGAGTTGGCGGGTGTCAACCTGGGCGACATCGACCTGAAGCAAGGGGAGATCCGCGTGGTGGGCAAGGGCGACAAACAGCGTCTGCTGCCGGTCGGCCGCAAGGCCCGGGAAGCCCTGGCCACCTGGTTGAATCTGCGCACCGGCTTGGCGCGGGAGGGCGAGCCGGCCATGTTCGTCAGCCAGCGGGGCGGCCGGTTGAGCGTGCGCAGCATTCAGTTACGGCTGGAACGGTGGGGAAAACACCAGGGGGCCGCCCAACGCTTGTACCCCCACCTGCTGCGCCACTCCTTCGCCAGCCACCTGCTGGAGTCCAGTGGCGACTTGCGGGCCGTGCAGGAACTGCTGGGACACGCCGACATATCCACCACCCAGGTCTACACCCATCTGGATTTTCAACATCTGGCCAAGGTTTATGATCAAAGCCACCCGCGGGCACAGCGTCGACCCCGCACCGACCCGGAGGGCTGAGTCGATGATTGTGGCTGTCAGGTCTATAGTGACAGGAAAAACCTACTTTTTGTCGGGCCTGCAGGATGAATAGAGGGGGTTCCAAAGCGCAGCGTCCAGCCGGCGCTGAGCTGCAGTCAGCAACAGGAGAGCGACATGTCATCGGATGAATCCTGGAAGGCGCGCTATCTCAGGGAGGTGGCGTCAGCCCAGGCTCGGGAAAAAAACTGGCATCGCGAGCGGCACACCCTGGCGGGGCTGCTGGTACAGACCAGTATGGCCTCGGAGGGGCATAACGCACACCTGGATGCCCTGCTGACCCGGCTGCGGGAACTGATGCAGAAGGGCGCCTTCAACCTGGAAGGACTGCGCCAGTTGCAGGCCCGGATCGATCGCCAGCTGGCCTTGCTGGACGACCACAAACAGACCCGCCTGGGTAAGTTACGCACCTCGATGGAGAGCCTGCTGGCCGACAGTCGGCGCCACCCGGCGATTGTTGCCGAGCGTGGTCGCCTGGAACGGCTGGCGAAGGCATTGCGGCGCTCGCGTTCGCTGAGTGAAGAGCTGCCTGACCTGTTCTGCGAGCTGGTGTCGTTGCTGCAACAGGCCCTGGCTATGGACTCCCTGGTGCCCCCCGAGGCCGAATCCTCCACCGAGCCCGCCACTGCGGCCGGTGTTGAACCGCCCGCTTGTGAGGAGTCGGACCACGATCAGCGGCTGCGCTTTGCCCGTCGCGTGTCCGAGCTGCTGGGCCACATGCTGTCGCAGCTGGCCCTGGATCCCCGCTCTCATGCCCGGGCACTGGCGCTTCGGGACCACCTGTCGCTGAGCAATAGCTGGGATGACCTGCGGGCATCGCTGAGCGACGTTGCGGAGCTGATGATCGCGGTGGTGCAGCGGGGACAGCAGGAGTTTGAGGCCTTCCTCAAACGCCTGGATGATCGCCTGCTGGCGCTGCAGGAGCATTTCAGTGACCAGTCGGACACCCTGGCGACTGTGCGCACCGCAGCGGCGGCGTTTGACCAGACCCTGAGGACTGAGCTGCTGGAATTGGGGGAGTTGGTGGACACCTCCGAGGATGTGCGGGAACTCAAGCGCTCGGTGACCGATCACATCGATGCCATCGCCGCTGCCATGGAGCAGCACCGCAGCGCCGAGCTGAAACGGGAGCAGCAACTGGAGGCTCAGATCGACGCCATGAAACAGAAACTGGCGGCAGTGGAGGTCCATTCCGAACAGATCAAGGAACAGCTGCGGGAAGAGCGCTCCCGGGCCCTCACCGATGTGCTGACCCAATTGCCCAATCGGGAAGCTTGGCAGGAGCGGCTGGAATTCGAAATCCGGCGCTGGCAACGCTATCGCAACCCGGTGTCCGTCGCGGTGCTCGATATTGACCGCTTCAAGCGGATCAACGATTCCTATGGCCACAAGGCCGGCGATCGGGTCATTCAGCTGTTGGCGAAGACGCTGGCAGAGCGGTTGCGCAATACCGATTTTGTGGCCCGCTATGGGGGCGAGGAGTTTGTTGTGGTGATGCCGGAAACCGCCCCGGAAAACGCCCGCACTGTACTCGACATGTTGCGGGCCCATATTGCCCAGTTGCCGTTTCATTTCCGCGGCGATCCGGTCAGCATCACCTTTTCCGGCGGTCTGGCCCAGCTAAGCGATGGCGATGATGCCGACTCGGTGTTCGACCGCGCCGACAGGGCGCTGTATCAGGCCAAGGCCGCGGGACGGAACCGGGTGGAGATTGCCACCTGGACGGTGGTCGAGTAGTCCGCCCGCTGTCCAAGGCGGTTAGTGTCGCAGCATGGCATCGAGCTCATCGATCACCTCCGCCCAATCCGAATCTTCCTCTATGCCTTCCGTCAGGAAATGGGCCTGGCTTTCGCTCCAGAAGTCCGCATCGTGCAGCGCGGTTTCCCGGGGCAGGGGGGAGTGCCTGGTAACGAACTGGGTGATACTGTCCTCATCGGATGGCAGGCCAAGTTGGTCAAACAGAGTGCCCAAGGTGTGTTTGCTGGTGTCCATGGTATGCCCCTTACACAGATTAAAAAACCTTCTTGATCCAATTGCGATGACGCAGGAACGGATGGTGTCGCGATTCCGGAACCGCCCCGGCAGGAGGTTGGCCGGCAACGTAAGCGGCTTCCGGGGGCTGTTATTTTTCAATGTAGCGGAAGCAGTGAGGATATCCAGTGAGTAGACGATCGCCCGCAGTCCTGGTGGTGTGGCTGATGCTGGTTCTGGTGGGCCGGGTGGGGGCGGAGCCGCCGCAGGATTCACCGGCCCCCGTGCTGGGGGTGGACGACCTGCGCTGGCTGGAGCGGGTGGAACGGTTTCGGGTGGGCGTGCACGGCGACCAGGTGCCGTTGGCCTTCCGCACCTCCGAGGGTGATCTGGCGGGCACCTACATCGATTACCTGAACCGTATTGAGAGCAAGCTGGAGACGCCGGTGGAGTACACCGCGGGTTCCACCGCGGAACTGGACAAGGCCCTGGCTCAGGGGGCGCTCGACGCCATCATTACCACCCGGGCCCCGGGAGTGTCAGGGGCGGCCAACCAATTGCACACCGTACCCCTGATGAGCCTGACCTACGGTCTGTTCGTCGATTCGGGGGATGCCAGCATCCGCCAGTTGGCGGATCTGGAGCGTCGTCGCATCGCGCTGATTGAAGACGATGCCAATCAGTTCCTGTTGCTGGATGAGGTTGAGAACTTCCACCCGGTCAACGTCGCCAATGTCCGGGAGGCCGTCAGCATGGTGCTGTCCGGCCAGGCCGACGCCTTTGTCGGACCGGTGCCGGTGGTGTCGGACTACCTGCAGTCGGCGATGATCAATGGCATCGGGTTGGCGGTTCTGCTGGATCAGCTGCCCATTGACGTGGTGCTGGCGGTGAAGGCCGACCGCCCCCGGACCCACCGGGTCCTCAACCGTGCGGTGGAATCCATCAGCCATATCGAACACCGCAACATCCGCCAGGCCTGGCTGCCGTTTGCCGTGCCCCATGCCGGGGATCACCTGGATGTGCGGCTGACCGAGGCCGAGCGTCGCTGGCTCAAGCGGAACCCCAATCTGCGGGTGGCCTTCCGGTCACTGTGGCCACCGTTCGAGTTTGTCGAGGACGGCCGGGTTCGCGGTCTGGTGCCGGACCTGGTCAGCCGGCTGGAAGACCAGTTGGCGGTCAAGTTTGCCCGCAGCGAGCTGGACGACCTGTCCGCGGCCGAAGACCAGTTGCGTAACGGTGAAATCGACATCCTGCCGGCGCTGTCTCTAACCCCCCAGCGCGAAGGCGAGTTCCTGTTCAGCCGGCCCTATCTGACCCTGCCCATCGCCGTGGTGATCCGGGACGACGGCCGCTTTATCGGGGATCTGCGGGAGCTGCGCCAGGAGCGGGTCGGCGTGGTGCGGGAGCAGGCCGGCCACGACTATCTGCTGATCAACCATCCGGACCTGAACCTGTACCCGATGGCCACTGTGGAAGACGGGCTGCTGGCGCTGTCCAACGGCGACCTGGACGTGATGGTGACGCAGATCCCGGCGGTGAGCTACACGGTGGCCCGACTGGGGTTGTCCAACCTGCGGATCACCAGTATCACCCCGTACCAGTACGAGCTGCGGTTTGCGGTGAACCGGGACCGTCCCGAGCTGCTGCGGATCCTCAACAAGGCGCTGGGCAGCCTGAGTCCGGAGGACCGTGAGGCGATCTACAACCGCTGGATCCATTTGGACATTGAGCAGGAAACCGACTACACGGTGGTGCGGCGGGTGATCCTGATTGCCCTCGCGGTGGTGCTGATTTTCCTGTACTGGAACCGCAAGCTGTCGCGGGAGGTGGATGAACGGATTCGCTCGGAACAGGCCCTGCGACGCAGCGAGGACGAACTGCGGGCTGCCAAGCTGGAGGCCGAACGACTGGCCCGGGAGGCCGACAGTGCCAACCGGGCCAAGAGTGAGTTCCTGGCCAACATGTCCCATGAGATCCGCACGCCGATGAACGCGGTCATCGGTTACAGCGACCTGCTGGATGAGAGTGTGACGGATCCCCAGCAGCGGAGCTATCTGGACGCCATCCGCGCCGGTAGCCGCAGCCTGTTGATGCTGATCAACGACATACTCGACCTGTCCCGCATCGAGGCGGGCAAAATGCGCCTGGAAATCGCGCCCCTGACCCTGCGTCGCCTGCTGGACGATGTCCGCCACATCTTCGATTTACGGGCGCAGGAGCAGGGCATTGGGCTGGAGGTCACCGTCGATCCGGCGACACCGGCGGTGATGCTGCTGGACGAGACCCGGTTGCGACAGGTGCTGTTCAACCTGGTGGGAAACGCCATCAAATTCACCCACCAGGGCGGTGTGACGGTGCACGCCGTGGCCAGTCCGGAAGCGTCGGATGACGAAGAACCGGCCTGCTGCTGTCTGCAGATCGTGGTGACCGACACCGGCATCGGCATTGCCCCGGATCAGCAGGAGCGGATTTTCGATGCCTTCGAGCAGCAGGAAGGGCAGAGCAGCCGCAAATACGGCGGCACTGGCCTGGGCCTGGCCATCAGCCGCAAGCTGGTACGCATGATGGGGGGCGAGCTGTCGGTCAGCAGTCAGGCGGGTGAGGGCTCGACCTTCACCGTGACTCTGCCCGGGGTGGTGATTACGGAGCAGCAGAATGGGGTCGACGAACCTCGCGAGGAGGCGGTCCAGCCGCTGGTGGAAACCCTCAACATGCAGGAGCGTGGCTGGCTCCGGAATCAGTTGGCGGAAGATTTCGGTGACGAGTGGCAGTCGATTCGGGAGAGCGGCGACCCGGAGCAGATGCGCTACTTCGCGCACCGGGTGCTCGCCTGGGGGCAGCGATTCCGCTCACGCCGGGTCACCCTGTACGGCGAGCGTTTGCTGGCGGACATTGAGGCCTTCAACCTGGATGCGATCAATGCCGCCCTGGAAGCCTTCCCGCGTCTGCTCGGGGAAGACTGAGCAGCGGGTTACAGGCAGTCGTACTGGGACTGGCGATCGAATGCGACCGACACCATATCGTAGCCATCGTTGGACAGCGATTGGATCAGCTCGTGGTCTTTGAGCAGCGTCATGCAGACCTTGTGGACGCTGGCCTGCAGCTGGTCTGTGGCCATCGGGGAATGAAAACGGAAATCCACGATCAGGTACTTGCGGTCGATGGGGGCGGACTCGGGAATGTCCAGACGCTCCACGCTGTCGTACCCGATGTAGGTCGCATCCGCCGAGGGAAACAGGCCGGTCATCAAAAGGTCGATGTTCTCAGCGGCCGCCGGTGCACTCAGGGAGAGCGCGGCGGCCATCAGGGCTGGGAGCCGGTTGGGCAATCGCATGGTATCCACCTGTACGTCTTGTAACTGGTTGTAACGTTACGTTACAGGCATTGTCGCAAATACTGGCGGCCACCGCATTTTCCATACGATGCCATTTTTCAATTGTTTGCAGTCTGGTTAAAAGATGATCGGGATGGGTTGGGCTTTTGGGCCCGGCGACGATCAACTATCATGAAAAAAACGTTGTCAGGAGAGCCCGTTACATGTTCCAGCTGATATTCAAAGGTGAGTGTGCGCCCGGCACGGATCTGGCGACGGCGCGCGACAATGCCCGCGCCCTGTTCAAGGCGTCCCTGGACCAGATCGACAAGATGTTCAGTGGTCAGCGGGTGGTGATCCGAAACCGGTTGGACGAAACCCAGGCCGAGAAATACCGGGCGGTCCTGCACAAGCACGGTCTGGTGGCGTACGTGGAGCCCATGGCCGGTCAGCCGGAGGCGCCGTCGCCACGGCCCGCCCGACCGGTTCCGCCGCCCAGTAGCCGGCCGGATACGCCTGCACCCGCCGACACCGGCGGCCGCCAGCCAAAGGCTGGCGCGGGGGTGACCGTGGAACCGGGTGAGCGTCTGCCGGTGGCGGGTGACAAGGTGGACGACATCCTGACCGGCAGCCACCTGTCGCTGGATCCGGTGGGCGTGGCCCTGGCGGAGACCCAAGAGGTGGAACCGCCCATGTTCGAACATCTCGATGAGTGGAGTGTGGCTCCGGCCGGCAGCGATATTGGCGTAGAACGGGATCTGCCGCCGCCGGTGGTGCCCGATACCTCGCACCTGTCCCTGGCTGAGACTGACAAGAACGACGACGAGTCTCGCGACCGGTAGGCCGGCCTCGGTGCGCTCTTTTTTCCGACACTGCCGACTCTGGTGCTGCCTGTTGGCCGGCTGGGCCTTGGTCGCCCAGGCGCTGGCGGCCCCCGGCGAGCCTGCCTCCCGCCCCAAGGTGGGGGTGGTGCTCAGTGGCGGTGGTGCCAAGGGGCTGGCCCACGTGGGTGTGTTGCGGGTGCTGGAGGAAATCCAGGTGCCCGTCGACTTCATCGCGGGTACCAGCGCCGGGTCGGCGGTGGCGGCCATGTATGCGCTGGGGATGCCGGTGGACGAGATCGAGCAGCGGTTCATCGAGATGGACTGGTTGCGCAGTTTTCAGGACACCCCGGGGCGCACCTATCTGCCGGTGCGCCGCAAACAGCAGGACTGGCGGTTTCCGGTGACCCCGGGTATCGGCGTGGGCTTGGAGGGTGTCCACGTCGGCCGTGGCCTGATTTCCGGCCAGAACCTCGGTTTTACCCTCAACGAACTCACCCGGGAGGCGGCCCTGGTGCGGGACTTTGACCGGCTCTCGATCCCCTACCGCGCCGTGGCCACCGATCTGGAAACCGGCGAGGCGGTGGTGATTGGCGAGGGCAGCCTGGCCGAGGCCATTCGTGCCAGCATGAGCATTCCCGCCGTCTATGCGCCGGTGGAGCGGGACGGACGGCTGCTGGTGGATGGTGGCATCGCCAACAACATTCCGATCAGCGTGGTCCAGGCCATGGGGGCCGAAGTGGTCATCGCCGTGGATATCTCCGACCCCCTGGCCAGCGGAGACAGCCTGCGCGAAGCCTTTTCTGTGGTGGGGCAGCTCACCACTCTGTTGACCCGGGACAATGTGCTGGATCAGTTGGCCCGGCTGTCGGAACACGACGTCCTGATCAGTCCGGATCTCGAGGGGCTGAGCGCGGCGGATTTCTACGAGGCCCCGGTGCTGATCGAGATAGGGGCCACCGCGGCCCGCAACCACGCCGTCGAGCTGTATCCACTGGCGGTGAACGACGGACTCTGGGGCGCCTATCAGGCACGCCGTGCCCGGCGGCCATTTCGGGCTGGCCCCATTACCGAGGTCCAGGTGCACCCATCGACCCGCATGTCCGAAGATTTCATCCTGTCGCGTATCCGGCAACCGCTGGATCAACCGCTGGACGTGCCGCTGCTGGAAGAGGACCTCAAGCGTCTCTACGGCCTGGGATACCATGAAACTGTGACCTACGACTTGCTGCCAGCAGAGCAGGGCACCGTGCTGCAGGTTCGAGCGAGGGAAAAAAGCTGGGGGCCAAACTACCTGAGTTTCGGTCTGGGCTATGAAGAAAACTTCAATAACGATGCCTCCTTCAACGTATCCGCTGCCATCCGGATGACCGAATTGAACCGCCTGGGCGGTGAATGGTTGACCGGGGTCCAGATCGGTACCGAACCTTATGTGCGTACCGAGTGGTTCCAGCCCCTGGGCTTCGATTTCGACGAGTTCGCGGTGATCGGTGCCGAGTTCGAGAAGGAGGAATTCGATGTCTTCGACAACGGCGCCCGCCTGGTGGAGGCGGAGGTCAAACGCCGTCAGCTCGATCTGGCGCTGGGCGGCAACCTGTCGCCGAATACTGAGCTCCGGGGTGGTCTGTACCGGGGCTTCAGCACCCTGGATGGGCTGGTCAGTCAGGCGCTGGGGACCAGTCGCCGTCGGCACCGTGGGGGCTGGGAACTGCAGTTAGTGCATGACTCCCTGGACGATCCGCTGTTGCCGGGGGACGGTGCCTTCGTCGGCCTGAAGGGGCAGTTCGAACGCCCGGGCCTGGGGGCGGAGCGTCACTATGACCGGGCGACGTTGATGGTGTCCGGGGCGGCACCCTGGGAGCAGTACCGATTCCTGGCCAGCCTCTATGCCGATGTGGTGACCCGGGGCGAGGCGGACGTCGACGATTTTGTCATCCTCGGCGGATTCCGGCGGCTCACTGCCTATGGCCGTGGCGAAGTTGTCGGGCCGGATGCTGCCGTTGCCTCGCTGTTCGGTTATCGTGAATTCGGCGGGCCGTTGGTCCCCTTCTATGCCGGTGGCGGGGCGGAGATCGGCAACGCCTGGCAGAGCATCGGTGATGCCCGCTGGCGAGAGCTGCTTCACGCGTACAGTGTGTTTGCCGGCGTCGATACCTTTCTGGGGCCGGTGCAGTTGACCGGTGCCTACAACGACGACCACCGCTGGTCGGTCTATCTCACCATCGGTTATTACCTGGGCCGGCTGTTCGATTGAGCCGCCGTCACAGGGGCGCGACCAGGTACAGCTCCGGCTCGCGACAGACCCCGTTCAACGGCCGTCGCAGCAGTGCCTTGAACTCGTCACCCACCTGACTGCCCGGCGGGGCGGGGTGAAACAGGATGTCGTCGCCGGGAAAGAACTGCCAGGTGGCCCGGCTTCGGTCCGGGGCCTGTCCCAGTGACACAAGCTTGGCGACCCCTCGCACCTGACTCCAGGCGCAGGGCGGCTGTGGTCGCTGTCCCAGCTCGGAGGCGCTGGGTTGCGAGAGCTCTTCGTTCTGCGGTGGCGCTGAACTCCAGGGCGTGCTGGCGCAGGCGCTCAGCAGCGCCATCAGGCCGAGGGTGGCGAGCATTCGGCATCGATCAGGGTGAAGCATGGTAGTCCGTTTCCGTTGCCTCGATACAGGCGATCACTTTGACGCACTGTTGCTGGGCGTAGCCTTCAAGAATGCGGCACAACTGGGTCTCATCCCGCTGGCGGATGGCGTCGATGGAAGCCCGCATGTACGCCAGATTGTCGCTCAGGGTGTCATGGCCGCCCTGTTGGAACGCCACAAAGGCGCAGCGCTTGGCAGAGGGCCAGAGGTTTTCAATGGCTGAGACGATGAAGTGGTTATCGGCATAGGCCAGGGACGCCTGGGTGTATTCGATGCCCAGATCGAGGAACTGCGTCAGGTCGTTTCGCCGATGGGCGTCTCGCATCTGAGTGTACAGGGATTCCAGGCGATCCATGTCGGCCGGTTGCCAGGCCCGGACCAGCTTGCGCCCGGTGTGGCCGAGGTAAAGTACCATGACCTCGTACAGGCTACGGACAAAGAAGGCGTCCAGCCGGGTCACAAACGCGCCTTTGCGGGGAATGTTCTGCACCAGGTGCCGTTTTTCAAGCAGTAGCAACCCCTCCCGGATGGAACCGTGGCTGACGTCCAGCTGTCGCGCCATGGTGCTTTCGTAAATCCGCTCGCCAGATTTGAGCTGGCCGAAGGCAATCTGGTTCTCCAGATGGCGGGCTACCTGTTCGGTCAGGGGTTCTCGAGGCTTGAAATCGGTCATCGGGTTGGGTGTGCGTTCAAATGTCGCTCATGGTCTCACATCTGGCCAACGGGGAAAACGGTTACAGGATGGGTGCCAGCAGGCGGGCCGCCCGACAGCACAGGCGAAACAGCAGTGAACGGTCGCGGTAATCCCGCGCGCTCATCAGCCGGCAGCTGTTGAGGTCCTCGGCCAGCATATCCGACACGGCGCCGACAAAGGCGGGGGCGGTGGACAGGGCGGTAATCTCGAAATTCAGTCGCATCGAGCGATTGTCCAGGTTGGCGGTACCGATGGCGGCATAGCGGTCATCCACCAGTACCACCTTCTGGTGCATGAAGCCCGGCTGGTACTGGTAAATGCCAATGCCGGCCCGGTTGGCCTGCACCAGGTAGGAAAAGGTGGCCAGCCGAACCAGCCAGCTGTCGGACTTCTCCGGAATCAGGATGCGCACATCCACCCCTCTCAGCGCTGCCAGCTGCAATGCATTGATTATCTGGAAATCCGGCACGAAGTAGGGCGACGCAATCCAGATCCGCTGGCGGGCATTGTTGATGCAGTTCAGGAAGAACAGGGTGCAGGTTTCGTGGGGGTCCGCCGGACCGGTGGGCAAGATCAGTGCTTCCTGGTTGCCTTCGACGGATGAGCCGGGCGACCAGTCCAGGATCGGGGTCCGGTTGCTGGCCCAGTTCCAGTCTTCCAGCCAGGCCAGCTGCAGACCCAGAACCGCGGGTCCTTCGATACGGCAGTGGGTGTCCCGCCAGGGTTCCTGGTCCATCGCCCGTCCCAGGTATTCATCGCCCAGGTTGATGCCGCCGACGAAGCCCACGCTGCCATCGCACACCAACAGCTTGCGGTGGTTGCGGAAATTGATCTGGAAACGGCGGCGACGGATATTGCCATCGCCGAAGGAGGCAACCTGGGCACCTGCGGCACTCAACTCTTTGAGGTAGTTGCGTGGCAGCCACACGCTGCCGATGTCGTCGTAGAGGAACCAGACCCTGACCCCCTGGGCCAGTTTGCGCAGGAGAATGGTCTTGATGCGCTGGCCGATGCGGTCGGAGCGCACGATGTAAAACTCCAGCAGGATATAGTGCCGGGCGTTCTCCATCGCGTCGAACAGGGCCTGGAAGGTGGCCTCGCCATCCCTCAGCACAGAGCAGCGGTTACCGCCAGTAAAGGGTTGCCGCGCCAGTCGACACAGAACCTGCAGGTCCCGGTCGGCGTGTGCCTGTTCCGGTGCGACCAGGGTGGCGGTCTGCTGCTCGAAGCGATTGAGCAGCGGTTGCAGCGATTTGTCCTCCAGCCGGCGCGCCCGCACGTAGCCGGAGAACCGGTTGCGGCCAAAGAACAGGAACAGCGGCACCGCCAGGTAATGCAGCCCCAGCAGGGCAATGATCCAGGCGATGGCGCCCTGGGCGGTGCGGTAGGTCAGCAGGATGCGGTAGACGCACAGCAGGGCGGCGGCATAGAGGCTGGCAACGGCCAACGCAATGAACGACAGCTCTTCGGTCACGGGCGGGTATCCCGGTGGTGATGCTGGGCACGAAACTGGGCCGGGGCCATGCCGGTCCAGCGTTTGAAGGCGCGGCTGAAGGCACTGAGCTCGGAGAACCCGAGCAGGAACGCGATCTCGCCCAGGGAATACTGCTCACCGGCGACGTAGCGCAGGGCCTTGTTCTTGCGCACCTGCTCCACCAATTCGTGGAAGCTGACGCCTTCGCGTTTGAGTCGCCGGTACAGGGTCTGGCGGCTCATGTGGCACTGCTGGGCGAGGCTGTCGGCATTGACCCGGTCGGTGGCCATCTGGTGTGCCACCAGGCGGCGAACCTTGCGGCTGAAACTGCGTTGCGGTTGCCAGCGGGCGAGGATGGTGTTGACCTGCTTGAGCACCGCGGAATAGACGTAAGGGTTGCGCCGGGGAATCGGCCGACTGAGGTGGCGGCTGCTGAAACCGACCCGGGTGGTGGTGGCACCGAACAGGACCTCGCCGCCGAACAGGCGCCGGTACTCGTCGGCGTACTCGGGTCGTGGATGGGCCAGCTCAACCCACTCCACGGCAAAGTCGGGAAAGATGAAGTGCCGGGTGCGGGTGATGGCGGAAGCCAGGGTACGGTCCATGTCCTGCCGACAATAATGGTCCGGGCTGTCCGGCTGCCAAGTCAGGATGGCCTGGTCCTCGGTCTGTTCGAAGCTGAGGGCGATGGTCTCGTTGATCAGCCGGTGCAGGCGGACGTATTGGCTGATGGCGTCACCCAGGGTGTCGCAGTTGAAAAAGACGTGACCAACCAGCCCCATGCTCTCGGGATCCACGGTTTCACCGGCGTGAAGGCCCACCGCGGGATCGCCGGTGAGTTGTTCGGCGTAAGACCACAACCGGTAGTAGGACTCTGCGGGCACCCGCTGGTCCGGGCCGTCCAGTTGCGCCAGGGACAGGCCCAGCAGCTGCTCCAGCCGGGTCTTGTCGCCTTCCGTATGCCGTTGCAGGTAGTGCACCAGCGCCAACGCACTGGACGCGGCCACCATGGGCGCTGCAGTCGGGGTTACCTCTTGCTGTGTTGCCACCGTCACGGGTCCTGCCAAAGCGGGTGGGTTCCGTAATCCTGTTACGAAATGTCAAGTGTCTGAGACAACCTGTCAAGGGTTTGTCACCGCTTTAACGATAGCATTAGACCAACAGTTAGAGACACAGCAGTACACAATCAACAGAAGGAGGTGGTCTGTATGGAAAACACAATCTTTGTTCCCCACAACGAGCAGGAATATGAGAACTGCCGAGCGCTGGCCGAGTACCTGAACAGCATGTTCTTTTGTTGACGGGGCGATGGCAGTAACAGATCGGAAAAGGCCGGGTAACCGGCCTTTTGTTTGTTCGGGTCAGTGGCCGTCGGTGAAGGCCTCCAACGGTTGCATCCGCAACCGCAGTTTCTCACTCCGCTCAAGAATGCCCTCGATCCGGCCCAGTTGAGCCAGTAACTGTTCGGATTTCATGGTGCGACTGGCGCTGAAGTCGAACCGCAGGCCGGCAATCCTTTGGTCCTGTTCGCCGCGCCGCAGGTTGCGGACCTCGGCGATCACCTTATCCACGTTGAGTTCACCCGCCTCCATCGAGAGCTGGGCCCGCAGTTCCAGGCTGTCGCCTTCCTTCAGGCGGGTCTGGTCATCCACCACCATCGATACGCCCTGGCGGGTGAAATCGAATGCGGAGGCTTGCCGAAAGCGTCCAAACAGGCCTTTCCGGGGCCGCCACTCCAGAGCGAGGTTGGCCGCAGGCATTCTGCGCAGTGTCCGACGTTCGTTGTGTTTCGCTTGGGGCATGAGGTTAGTGTCCTGTTATTGTTGATGAATTAGGGAGCCTCTGGCTCACTCCGTCTCGCCTCTGTGTTGCGACTTTTTGAACGGTCCCGGTATTCCTGAAAAGTCGCGCCTGGACTGGAAATGGCGCTGAAAGCCAGGGGTGTTCCGGAGTGATTCAGAGGCTCCCGGAGTACACAGCGCTGAAATAACACCGACTGTGGGTGGCATCGATCTCTAATGCTAATGTATCGTTCATCAAACCGTTCGTGCGCGATGAACTCCACAAAATGCGACGCTGTTCGCCGGTTCGGAGACAGTCGGCCCAAATTCGGCTGAGCAGAGTTTAGTATTACCTAACTGGCCGTTTACACGGCAGTTTTTGACTTATACAACGAAGAGGATAAAGCATGAAGGTCCGATTGCGCCATCGAATCAGTGGGACGGGGCAACCGCTGGTACTGCTCCATGGGCTGTTCGGTTCGATGGAGAATCTCGGCGGGGTGGCCCAGCGCCTGCAGGACCATTTCCAGATTCATGCCCTGGACCAGCGCAACCATGGCCGTTCGCCCCATACCGATACCATGGACTACCCTTCCATGGCTCGGGATGTGCTCGGCTATATGGATGATCAGGGGCTGGAGCGGGCCTCGCTGCTGGGTCATTCGATGGGTGGCAAGGTGGCCATGCAGCTGGCGTTGCTGGCGCCGGAGCGCATCGATCGGGTGGTGGTGGCGGACATCGCGCCGGTGACCTATAAGCCCCGCCACGATGCTATCCTGGAAGGGCTGAGCAGTCTCGACCTGGACCGGATTACCTCCCGCCAGCAGGCCGATGAGGCGCTGGCGGCGTATGTGGATACCGCCGCCATCCGCAGTTTCCTGCTGACCAATCTGCAGCGGATTCCGGAGCAGGAGCGCACTGGCGCCGGCGTGTTCCGCTGGCGGCTGAACCTGCCGGTGATCCAGCAGTGCTACGACAAGCTGGCCCAGGCGCCGGAAGCAACCGACGCCTTTGGCGGGCCGGTACTGTTCCTCAAGGGTGAGGATTCAGCCTACATCCAGGAAAAACACCGTAACGAGGTGGCACGACTCTTCCCCAACGCCAGCCTGAAGGTGATCACCGGCACCGATCATTGGCTGCACGCCCAGAAGCCTGACACCTTTGCGGCGCTGAGTCGCCAATTCCTGGCAGGCTGAAACAGGCTGACTTCAGATTTCCGCCTCGACATCGCCGGGGCACTCGAGCTCCGCCAGCTTGCGATCGAAAAATGTCTTGGCGCTGTAGACTACGCCACCCATGACCATCAAGGCGGCCAGGGTAAACAGGGGAGAGGTGAGTTCGTACAGCATGGGCTGCTCCGTCAGAGTGGCTGGTTGGCACGGGCCGGTCAAAAAGTGATCAGCGACTATACTCGAGCCCCGGCCTCCCTGCAACCGAGGCGCTGATTGCCCCGCGCTAGGGTTGCACGGCTGTGAACGCGAAACCGGCTAAGGGAATGAAACGACTTATGAAATGGCTAATGATTGGGCTACTGGCGGTGTTTCTGGTACTGGGGGGCTTCCTGCTGTCGCCGTCACCAGTGGACAGCCAGGCCTGGACCCCGCCGCCCCCGCCGGCACTGACCGGTCCGTTGTCCCCCAACCAGCACCTGCGCCTGGCCGACCTGCTCGCCAGGGGCCAGGTGTACGGTCCGGAAGATACCACCGTAGACGCCCAGGGGCGTGTCTATGCCGGCACCCAGGATGGCAAGATTGTCCGTGTCTGGCCCGATGGTCGGGTGGAGGAGTGGCTGGAAACCGGCGGTCGCCCCCTCGGGATGGTGTTCGACAAGGCCGGGCGGCTGATTGTGGCCGATGCCTGGAAGGGCCTGTTGGCCATTGCCCCCGATGGCACGATCGAGGTCCTGACCCGGGAAGCCGAAGGCCTGCCGTTCCGTTTCACCGACGACGTCGACATTGCGCCGGATGGCCGCATCTATTTCACCGATGCCAGTTCCCGCTTCGAGCAGCCGGATTACAAGCTGGATCTGCTGGAAATGCGGCCCCATGGCCGTCTGCTGCGTTACGATCCCGCCACCGGCAAGACCGAGGTGCTGTTGGGCAACCTGCACTTTGCCAACGGGGTGGCGGTATCACCGGATGGCCGTTATGTCCTGGTCAACGAAACCTGGAAATACCGAATCCTGCGCTTCTGGATCACCGGTCGTGAGGCCGGGCGCGCCGAGGTGTTTGCCGACAACCTGCCCGGCTTCCCGGACAACCTGGCGGTGGATGGCGAGGGTCGTTACTGGGTGGCCCTGCCATCGCTGCGCAACGATCGTATCGATAGCCTGCACCACCACCCCTGGTTGAAGGACCTGGTGGCGAAGCTGCCGGAGGGGCTCCAGCCAAAGCCGGAGCCCTATGGCCTGGTGGTGGCCCTGGATGACCAGGGGCAGTTCATCACCAGCCTGCACGACCCCAAGGGGAGCCACCTCAAGGAGATTACCTCGGTCAATCCCGTTGACGGTTACCTATACTTTGGTTCACTTCACAATGACCGTATCGGTCGGCTAGCGTTGCGGTCCATTCCTGGGCTTGGAGAATTCGGCGAATGACGCAGGTAGCGGAGATAGACTGGGATCTGCCGGATCCGTTCACCCTCACCATCGAGGTGACTCCGGAAGATACCGACCGGCTCGGCCACGCCAACAATGTGGTGTATGTGCGCTGGCTGGAAGAGATCAGTTGGGCCCATATTGAGCGTCTGGGCATGACCTGGGAGCGCCACGAGGCCACCGGCAAGGCCATGGCCATCACCCGGACGGAGATCGATTACCTGGCCTCGGCCAACGCCGGTGACCGGCTGGTGCTTGGCACCTGGCTGACCGCTTTCGATGGCCGTTTCCGCTCCGCGCGCCAGTTTCAGCTGGTGCGGGCCAGTGACGGCAAGACCCTGGTGCGGGCGCTGTCCACCCACGCCTGTGTCGATCTCAAGACCCAGCGGCCCTCCCGGGTCCCCAAGGAATACGGCGAGATCCTGGCAAATGCCCTGGTGGCCGGAGGCAAGGGCTTGGCCGGGTTGGCCAGCGGCGGCCGAATTATCTGCTAGGCTGGAAATTGGAGCCCCTTCTGAACGCCATCTACCGGGAGACCGTCATGGAGAACCAGGCCGTGCATAGCGAAACCGGCACGATGCAGCGCATCGTCTACGAACGGTTCGGCGAGGCCGACCAGCTTCAGTTGGTACAGGCCTCGGTGCCCCGGCCGGGACCTGGGCAGGTGTGTGTCCGCGTCGCCGGCGCCGGCGTCAACCCCATCGACTGGAAAACCCGCAAGGGCCTGGGCTTTGCCGCCCGCCAGATTGAGCACCGCCTGCCCTGGACGCCGGGCTACGACATGGCCGGTGAAGTGGTGGCGTTGGGGGAAGGCGTGCGCACCTTGGCGCAGGGAGACCGGGTGATGGGGATGGTGGGCTTTCCCTCCGACGGCGGAGGTTATGCCCAGTACGTCCTGATCCAGGCCGACGACGTGGCCATCGTGCCGGAGGAGCTCGACTTGCTGGCGGCGGGCGCCGTGCCGCTGGCGGCGTTAACCGCCTGGCAGGCCCTGTTTGAGGTGGCCGAACTCGAACCCGGGCAGAAGATTCTGATCCACGCCGGTGCCGGCGGCGTCGGTCATTTTGCGATTCAGTTTGCGCTGGTACGGGGCGCGCATGTGATCACCACGGCCTCGGCCCGCCACAAGGATTTCCTGGACGGTCTGGGGGTGCACGAAGTGATCGACTACACCCAGACCGACGTTGTCGACGAGTGCTATGGCCTGGATGTGGTGCTCGATCTGGTGGGGGGGGAGACCGGCCGCCGCTCCCTGCACACCCTCAGTGAACACGGGGTGCTGGTGACCATTCCCACGGTGACCGCCGACGACATCATTTCCGCCGCCGAGGGCATGGGACTGCGGGCCCACGGCATGACGGTGCGGCCGGAAGTGTTCCACCTGGAAGAAATTGCCGAGCTGATCGAGGACGGCGACGTCAAGGTCCACATCGACCAGGCATTTCCACTCGCTGCGGCCGCCGACGCCCAGCGGACCCTGGAGGCCGGCCACGTTCGCGGCAAGCTGGTGCTGGATTGCCGCGCCGGCTGACCCGGCGCTCCCTCCACACTAGCCGGCGGCGGCCGATTCGCTGCCGGTCTCCTTCTCTTTGCGTTCTTTCGGCGGCTGTGGCGGCACCAGGCTGATCAGGACCGAGCCTTTCTCGGGTTTCAGTTCCATGCCGGTGGTGACCGGTCGTATCCGTTCCCGTCCGTCGATCACAAACAGCACAATGGCCTGAAACTCGTACTGCTCCTGAAAAGCCTGATAGGAAAAGGCTTCGCTGAGCTGGGTGGTCTTCACCGAATACCCCCGGCTCACCAGGCTGGCCAGCTTGGCGTAGCTGATGTCGCCAAACAGTCCACGGGTGCGCTGGATTTTCTCGGCGGTCTGGTGACGGGCCTGCTGGTCCTGATCGCCCTCGGACAGGGTATAGACACTGTCCTTACCGAACCAATCCAGGAAGTGATAGGTGGCCAGCGAGTTCATGTGCTTGTAGGGGGAGATCACCAGCAGGTTGCCCAGGCCGGTAAAGTCCAGATGGGTGCTGGCATGCTCGGACACCGGGTTGCCGAAATACACCTGCAGGTTGTCCATGCGGGCCTGGCGCACGTTTTCCCAGTTGGTGTCGGTGAGCATCACCGGCACGTCGTGTTTTTGCAGCGCCCGGCCAATCTGGCGGGCCACCTGATTGGCGCCCAGGATCAGGAAGCCGAAGCTGGCCGGTTCCGCGACCCGGAGCAGTTGCGCCACCGGCCGCGCGGTGAGGCTCTGCAGGGTCACGGTGGCAATGATCACCATGAACACCAGCGGTACCAGGGTTTCGGCACTGGCATAGTTCAGCTTCTGGAGCTGAAAGGCAAACAGCGCCGACACCGCTGCTGCCACTATGCCCCGGGGGGCAATCCAGCTCAGGAACAGCTTCTCCCGCCAGTTCAGGTTGGTGCCAACCGCCGACAGGAAGATGCTCAAGGGCCGGGCCAGCAGAATCAGCGCCGCCAGCACGATCACCAGTCCCCAGCCAAGGCTGGCAATGGAGGCAAACTCGATGCGGGCGGCGAGGATGATGAACAGCGCGGAAATCAGCAGCACGCTGAGGGATTCCTTGAACTCCAGGATGCTGTCGATGGGCACCTGGCGCATGTTGGCCATCCAGATGCCCATGACGGTCACCGTCAGCAGACCCGATTCGTGGGCCAGTTCGTTGGACAGGGCGTAAACCCCCAGCATGAAGGTCAGGGTACCGGCGTTGTGCAGGTACTGCGGCAGCAGGTGCTTGCGCAGGGCGACACCGTTCATCCAGCCTGCCACGGCGCCGATCAGAAAGCCCACCGCCAGGGTCTTGCCGAAGATGAACAGGGAGTGACCGAAGACGTTGCCCTGGCCCCAGGACACGATGCCTTCGAACACCAGTACCGCCAGCAGGGCACCCACCGGATCGATGACGATGCCTTCCCAGCGCAGGATGTTGGCCAGCTTGGCGGTGGGCCGCACCGAACGCAGCAGGGGCACGATCACGGTCGGGCCGGTGACGATGGAAATGGCCCCGAACAGCAGGGCCACCTGCCAGGGCAGATCCAGGGCCCAGTGGGCAGCCAGGGTGCCGATGAGGCAGGTGACAATGGACCCGACGGGGACCAGGTTGCGCACCATCTTGCCGTGCCCCTTGATCTCCTGGTAGCGGAGGGTCAGGCTGCCTTCGAACAGGATCACCGCCACCGCCAGCGAAATCAGCGGGAACAGCAGGTCGCCGAACAGTGGTTGCGGGTCCAGCCAGCCCAGCAGCGGCCCGGCGGCGATCCCGCCGGCCAGCAGGAACAGAATGGCCGGCATGCGCACCCGCCAGGCCAGCCATTGGCAAAACAGTGAGAGCACGCCGATGCTGGCGAGAAGCATAACAGTGCTGGGGGTCATAGAGGACCGGTTCCCTTGTGGTTGTATGAGCGCGAGCCTTCCTGAGGCGTTGTCCGGGGCTCCCTAACTATCGCTAAGCTGGGCCCGCCTTGCAATGCGGTTCAGCAGGCGGGACGCGGCGACGAACCCGAAGCTGGCGGTGACCGGGCTGGCGGCGCCGAAGCCGGTGGCGCAGTCCAGCCGTACCGGTCCGCTGGTGTCTGGCTTCTGCAGGCACACCTCGCCGTCCGCCGCCGGGTAGGTGAGCTGCTCCAGTGAATACACCGCCTCAATGCCGAAGCGGCGCTTGGGGTTGCGGGAGAACCCATACTCGCGGCGTAACAGGTTGCGAACCTTGGCCAGCAAGGGATCCTGGGTGGTTCGACTGAGATCGGCCACCTGGATCTGGGTGGGGTCCATCTGGCCGCCCGCGCCGCCGGCGCACACCAGGGGAAGCTTGCGGCGCCGGCAGTGGGAGATCAGGGCGGCCTTGGCTTTCACACTGTCGATGGCATCGATCACGCCGGTCAGGTCGTGACCGATCAGCGCGTCGACATTGTTCGGGGTCAGGAAGCCGAAGTGGGGCTCGATGTGGGCATGGGGGTTGATGGCCTGCAGGCGCTCGGCCAGGGCATCGGTCTTGGTGCGGCCGTACTGGCCGGTCAGGGCATGGGACTGCCGGTTGGTGTTGGACACGCAGATGTCGTCCATATCCACCAGGGTCAGGGTGCCGATGCCAGAGCGGGCCAGGGCCTCCGCCGCCCAGGAGCCCACGCCACCGAGGCCGACAACCACGATGTGGGCCTGCCGGAAGGCGCTCAGGGCCCGTCGCCCATACAGCCGCTCAATGCCGCCAAACCGATAGCTGTAATCATCCGCGGTCATGCCATGCCTCACGCTTGCGGGGATGTGACAGGTGTCTCTCTGGCGGCGAATCGCGCCAACAGGATACCGACGGCGGGATTGTACCGCAGAGCCGGAGAGTACTCTATCGGGGGCGGGCGCGTGCGATCGAGGGGCAGAACGAAAAAAGCCACGCAAAAGCGTGGCTAAAAGCAAGATTGCTCAACCCGACGGGGAGTTGAGCTGGACTAGTTCAGAGACACTAATCAACGGAAAGAAGTATCTCCGATTCCCGCTGTGGGTTGAAGGTCAGAAACTGACAAGTTGCGGTCATTTCCGGCCACGGGCCAGTGGGGGCGTTTCAGCGGATGAACGGATTGAGCAGCCGGGCGAAGGTGCCGGTGAGCCGCAGCGGCGCGGTGAGCACCGACAGGGAGATGCAGTCCTCGTTGCCCACGGCCACCGGCTTGTGGACGTGGGAGTCATCCAGCACCACGAAATCCCACTGATTGAAGACACCCTGGTAATCGGCGAACGCGCCCTGCAGGACCAGGGTGGTTTCGGTGCCCCGGTGGGTGTGGGTTGGCGCCTTGCCGCCGGCCGCCAGCTTTTGCAGGATGACCCGGTCCGGCTGGCCCGGAAACAGCTCGGTGATGTCGAACACGCTGACACCCGGCAGCTGCTTTTTCCAGGGCAGGGTGCGCAAGTCGTCCGCCCCCAGCAACTTATGCAGCGGGCTGCGGACCGGCTGTGGCGGTCGACCGGCCGGTGCCGGGTTCTCGTCGATACGCGCCAGGATCGAGTCAAACGTGCCCTCATTGACCGGAACGGCTGCCTGCTGTTCCAGCATCACCGCGCCCAGGCTGTCCAGCGTGTCGACCCGGCTGCGACAATAGGCACAGTGGTCCAGGTGGAGGCGGAGACACAGAGCGTGGGGCTCGCTCAGGTTGCCGGCGCTGTACTCCATCAACAACAGGGTGTCAGGGTGGTGCGAGTTCATGGAGTCTGATCCTGCAGCAGTACTTTCAGTTTCTTCAGGGCCAGGCGAACCCGGCTCTTGACGGTGCCCAGCGGGATGTTCAGCTCATCGGCCACCATCTGGTGAGATTTGTGCTCCATGTACACCTTGGCAATGACCGTCACCTGCTCTTCCGGCAGGTCCTTGAGCGAATCGCGAATTCGCCGTTCGGACAACAGCCGGTGCAGCGAGCTGACCGGCTCGTTCTCCTGTTCGCCGGGAATCTGCCAGAGATCCTCGGTTTCCATCGCCATTTCCCGGCTGGTGCGGCGTTGCTTGCGCAGCAGGTCGACTCGCTGGTTCCGCGCGATGGTGAAAATCCAGGTGGAGGCGGCCGCCTTGCGCCAGTCGTACAGGGAGGAACGCCGCCAGATGGACACGAACACCTCCTGCACCAACTCCTCCGCCTGATGAGCCAGGCCATTGGCGATGGCGTAGTATTTGATTTGGGGCCCAAAATGCTCAAACAGGGCCTGAAACGCCTGGCGATCCTGATGCTTGCCAACTTTATCCAGAAGCTGGCTCCAGGGGTCTTTTCCTCGTTCCGCCGAATGTGACGGCCGATCCAGTGTCGGCACTGGACGCTCCTTGCGACTGGCGTTTGGGGTAACAGTTGGAGACATCATTCTAGCATCCGTCCTGGGTGTGTCAGTCAAGGGGATTCTGAATCACTCCATGGCTATACGAACCGGATGCGGTTCCGGATTCACACCAGTGCCGGATTTCAGGCGGCGACACCTGAAGACTGGCTCTGGCGGCGGGGATGTCGAGGCAGTGGGGTGATTGCCCGTTGCCGCCGTGGCAACTACTCTGAAAGCTGGTTTGTCTCCCGGACTGCAGGATGTCGACGTACCCATCCGAACTGAAAGCTGATCTGCCACTGATCAAGGCGCACTACGCCGATATTCTCTGCCAGCTGGTGGAGGAAAAAGGTGTGAGCCCACTCGCCCTGCTTGCCGAGGCCGAGATCCGGCCGTCGGTTCTGGGCCACCCGGACAACATGATCACCGTGAAGCAGTTTGTGGCGCTGAACCGGGCTGCCCTGAAGCTCAGCGCCGAGCCCGCCCTGGGGCTCGAGTACGGTCGCCGGCTCAAGTTCACCACCCACGGTGCGCTGTCCCAGGCCGCCATCAGCAGCGACACCATCGAAGAAGGGCTGAAGGTCCTGATCAAGTATTTCCGCATCCGCTTCGGCTACATGGATCTGACCTTCTATACCGAGGGCCGTGATGCGGTGCTCGAGCTGCAGGTTCAGCACGATCTTCAGGACCTGCACGTGTTCAATGTCGAGGTGGTGATGGCCTCGATCATGGACGTCAACCTGCTGCTGTTCGGTACCCGGTTGCTGGACGGCGGGGAATGTCGGCTCAGCTACCCCCGACCGGATCACCACGAGGCCTACCAGGCCCTGTTTGGCGAAGCCGTGCGGTTTTCCCAGGGCGCCAATCAACTCCGGTTCCGCAAGGAGTTCCTGACGCTGCCGCTGGCGCTGTCGAATCCGGTGGCCCGTCGGGTGGCCGAGGAGCAATGCGAGGTGGAGCGGCGGCACCTGGAGTCCCGCTTCTCGGCGGTCGGGCGGGTCGAGCAGCTACTGCGGTCGGTGCAAGCGGGCCGGTTGCCGGGGCTGGAGGAGGTGTCGGAACGCCTCGGTGTGTCGGCGCGGACCCTGCGGCGCCAGCTCAGCGCCGAGGGCATGAAGTTCCAGGCCTTGCAGGACCGGGTTCGGCACGAGCGGGCGCGGGAGCTGTTGGTTGCCAGTGGCCTGGGCATTGACGACATTGCCTATCGCCTGGGTTACAGCGACCCCTCGAATTTCGGGCGGGCCTTCCGCAAGTGGGAAGGGGTGTCACCGTCCGCCTACCGGGCTGCCCGTCGGTAAGCCGCCCTATTCCTCCAGATAGGTGTAGCCGTACAGGCCACTTTCCAGTTCCGCCAGCAACGATTCCTGGGTCGCGGCGGGCAAGGCGCTGTGGGCGAACTTCTTGCGGTAGGCCTGCAGCAGGCTCGCCGGTTCGAAGTTCACATAACGCAGGATCTTCTCCACCGTATCGCCGGCAATGGTTTCACTGATCTGATAGTCGTGGTTGTTGCCCCGGCGGACATCCACCGAGTGAGTATCGCCAAACAGGTTGTGCATATCCCCCAGGATCTCCTGGTAGGCGCCGGTCATGAAGAAGCCGATCAGCATCGGCTGGTCCGGATCCGCCGCCGGCAGCGGCAGGGTGGACTCGATGCCCTGACCGTCCACGTACCGGTCGATGCGGCCATCGGAATCGCAGGTGATGTCCTGGATGACGGCACGCCGGTCCAGCGGGCGGTCCAGGCCGCTGATGGGCAGCACCGGGAAGATCTGGTCGATTCCCCAGACATCGGGCAGGGACTGGAACAGGGAGAAATTCACGAACAGCTTGTCCGCCAGCTTCTCGTTGAGCTCATCGATGATTTCCCGGTGGGCCCGGTTGGCGCCGTTGAGCTGCTGCTGCAGCAGGCGGCAGCAGGCGGCGTAGGTGCGTTCGGCTTCGGCACGGTGGCTCAGCGACAGCAGACCATGGGCGAACTGGGCATGGACATCACTCATCGCGTGCAGCACGTCGTGGAAGATCTCCACCCGCGAGCGGTCGGATCGCTCATCCTCCAAACTGGTCAGGTCCCGCCACAGGTCGTGCAGCGGGGCTGGCGCGTTATCGGCTGGCGGCGAGGGGGTGCCGCGTTCCGCCTGCTCGCAGTCGATCACGTTGGTGATCAGCACCGCATGGTGCGCGGTGAGGGCGCGACCGGATTCGCTGATCAGGTCCGGATGGGGAATGCCCAGCCGGTCGCACTCGGCCTGCAGGGTATGGATGACGTTGTAGGCGTATTCCTCGATGCTGTAGTTCATCGAGCAACTGCTGCGGGTCCGGGTGCCTTCGTAATCGACCCCGAGGCCGCCGCCGATGTCCACCGTGTCGATGGGCGCGCCCAGCTGGCGCAGTTCGCTGTAGAAGCGGGCGCATTCCCGCAGCCCGGTCTGGATGTCGCGGATGTTGGCGATCTGGGAGCCCAGGTGGAAGTGCAGCAACTGCAACGACGCCAGCGCGCCGGCCCGGGCCAGGGTGTCGCGCACCTCCAGCACCTGACTGGCGGACAGACCGAACTTCGATTTCTCGCCACCGGTATTCTGCCAGTTGCCCTTGCCGATGGTGGCCAGCCGTGCCCGTACCCCGATCAGCGGCTGGACCGCCAGGCGGCGGGACTCCGCCAGGATCAGCGGCAGCTCCGACGGCTTCTCCACCACAATGAAGACCCGGTGGCCCAGAGCCTGACCGATCAGCGCCAGCCGGATGTACTCGCGATCCTTGTAGCCGTTGCACACGATCACCGATCCGGGACGGCACAGGGCGAGCACCGCCATCAGCTCCGGCTTGCTGCCCGCCTCGAGACCGATCTGCTGCTGCGAGGCGGCCGGTTCCGCCCGGATCAGTTCCTCGACCACCCGGCGCTGCTGATTGACCTTGATGGGGTAAACCGCGGTGTAACGCCCCTGGTAGCCCTGTTCGTCGGCGACGCGGTTGAACGCCTGGCAAAGCTGGTTGACCCGGTCGTGGAGAATGTCGGCAAAGCGTACCAGCACCGGCAACTGGGTGCCCTGATCCACCAGCTTACGGGCCAGTTCCGGCAGGTTGATGGCACCCTCGCTGACACCCCGGTCGGGGCGGATCAGCACATCCCCGCGGGCGTCGACATCGATGTAGCCATCGCTCCAGTGAGCGATGTTATAGACCGCTTTGGCATGATTGGAGGGAACGTCTGTCATGGCGTGGCTACCTGCTGTCTGGACGACGCCGACCGGGTGCCGGCGCGATGGCGCCATTGTAGGGGTTCCGGCCCGCCCCTGAAAGATGGTGGCCGCTAAATTATACCGTCAAACCGTGCTTTAGCTCCGGCGCGAGGGCACCTACAATACCGCAATATAACGGTCCGAAACGCGGGCCGGCCACTGACAATTGGAGATCAGGCATGACCACACTGAATGAAGGTTGGTTTACGGAGGTGTTCCAGAATGAAGGCACCGCGTTTTCGCTCAAGGTGCGCGGCAAACTGCACGAGGAACAGAGCGAGTTCCAGAAGCTGGAAATCTACGAAACCGACACCTTCGGCAACCTGATGGTGCTGGACGGCTGTGTCATGCTCACCAGTCGCGACAATTTCCTGTACCACGAGATGATGACCCATCCGGCCCTGTTTACCCACAAACACCCGAAGAAGGTGGTGATTGTCGGCGGCGGTGACTGCGGCACCCTGAAAGAAGTGCTCAAGCACCCGGGTGTGGAAGAGGCCTGGCAGGTGGAGATCGATGAGCGGGTCACCAAGCTTTCCGAGAAGTATTTCCCGGAACTGTGCGAGTCCAATGGCGATCCGCGGGCCAACTTCTTCTTTGGTGACGGCGTGCAGTGGATGCGGGACATCGAACCCAACAGCGTCGATGTGATCATCATCGACAGCACCGATCCGGTGGGGCCGGCGGAGGGGCTTTTCGCGCTCGATTTCTACCGCGACTGCATGCTGGCCCTGAGGGATGGCGGCATCGTGGTGCAACAGAGTGAATCGCCGCTGCTGCATACCGACACCATCATCCGCGGCATTCACTCCGACATGAAGAAGGCCGGGCTGGGACACGTACTGACACTGCCGTTCCCGCAACCGGTCTACCCCACTGGCTGGTGGAGCTGCACCATGGGCAGCAAGGATAACCCCTTGCTATATTTCCGGGAGGCGGATGCGGCGGAGCGTCCTTTCGTGACCCGCTATTACAACGAAGCCACCCATCACGCCGCCCTGGCCCAGCCGCAATTCATGCGGGATCTTCTGGAGGACTGAGCGCCCTTCCGCCAGCCTGCCCGCGGTGATCCGGCCGCGGGGGCTGATTCCCGCACCGAGTGCTACACCGCTGTGTCAAACATTGTGAAATATTGGGGGTTGTCACTGCGAGCCGGGCTGGTTCTTGCCTAGACTCGGCATTGGGGTGGTCGTTTTTTGAGCGGTCAGTTCGAGATTTGAGCGCGAGGTATGCTCTATGGATGTGCGGGTTGGAGAAGAACAGAAACATTGGTTCCGCTGTGACCGGTTTACCTCGGTCAACGGCCAGTGGTATTACCAGACACGCGAGGGCACGGTGGAAGGGCCCTTTGATTCGATGGAGGAGGCGGGGAATGACCTGAAGCTGTATCTCCGCCACGCCGAAGATATGCTTTACAATCAGTCGGTCTGACCGCACGAGCCAGACCGACAAAAAAAGGGCGCCCGGTGGGGCGCCCTTGCTGTATCCAGGGTCAGTCTTACTTGGTGCTGACGAACTCCGGATAGGCTTCCATACCGCACTCGGACAGATCCACGCCCTCGTACTCGTCTTCCTCGCTGACCCGCAGGCCGATCACCGCTTTGATGATGCCCCAGACAATCAGGCTGGCCACGAAGACCCAGACGAAGATGGTGATGGCGCCGATGATCTGGCCGGAGAAGCTGGAACCGTCGTTGGTGACCGGAACCAGCAGCAGGCCCAGCAGACCACACACACCGTGGACGGAGATCGCACCGACCGGATCGTCGATCCGCAGCTTGTCCATGGTGACAATGCTCAGTACCACCAGCACACCGCCCAGGGCACCAAACAGGGTCGCGGTCAGCGCGCTCGGCGTGGACGGCTCAGCAGTGATCACCACCAGACCGGCCAGGGCACCGTTCAGCAGCATGGTGATATCGGCCTTGCCGAACATCAGGCGAGCCATGATCAGGGCCGCGATGGCGCCACCGGCTGCCGCAGCGTTGGTGTTCAAGAATACCATGGCGACGGAGTGAGCACTGGCGATGTCGCCCAGTTTCAGCACGGAACCGCCGTTGAAGCCGAACCAGCCCATCCACAGGATGAAGGTACCGAGTGTTGCCAGCGGCAGGTTGGCGCCCGGGATGGCGCGGATCTCACCGTTGGCGCCGTACTTGCCTTTACGGGCACCCAGCAGCAGGACACCCGCCAGGGCGGCAGCCGCACCGGCCATGTGTACGATGCCGGAACCGGCGAAGTCACTGAAGCCCAGGTCACCCAGGGTGTACAGGCCGAACACGGAGGCACCGCCCCAGGTCCAGGCACCTTCCATCGGGTAGATAAAGCCGGTCATGACCACGGCGAACAGCAGGAAGGCCCACAGCTTCATCCGCTCGGCCACGGCACCGGACACGATGGACATGGCAGTGGCTACGAACACAACCTGGAAGAAGAAGTCGGAGGCACCGGAGTAGACGGAGCCGCCTTCGAAGCCGTCTTCACGGCCGGCGAAGTCGCCGAGGACGCCGGCAACGTCAACCTCGCCCATGCCGGACAGGAAGAGGTTACCGCCATACATGATCGCGTAGCCGCAAACCAGGTACATGGTACAGGCCACGGCAAACAGTGCGACGTTCTTGGTCAGAATCTCGGTGGTGTTCTTGGCACGCACCAGACCGGCTTCGAGCATGGCGAACCCGGCAGCCATCCACATGACTAATGCGCCGCATACAAGAAAATAAAAGGTATCTATTGCGTACTGCAGGTGAAAAATATTGCTTTCCATAGGAAGCCCTCCGCACGAGGCTTTTTCAGGTAGTTGGTTTTTTGCGCTGGCTGTTCCAGTGTCTGGGGGGCGTGTTAGACCGCCTCTTCTCCAGTTTCACCGGTCCGGATCCGGATAGCCTGTTCCAGTTCGGTCACGAAGATCTTGCCATCGCCGATCTTGCCGGTGTTGGCCGCCTTGGTGATGGACTCGATCACCTGGTCCAGCAGGTTGTCGCCAATGGCCACCTCAACCTTTACTTTAGGCAGGAAATCAACGACATACTCAGCGCCGCGGTAGAGCTCGGTGTGGCCTTTCTGGCGACCGAAGCCCTTTACCTCAGTGACGGTAACGCCTTGAACGCCAATCTCGGATAGTGCCTCACGGACATCATCCAGCTTGAAAGGCTTGATGATAGCTGTCACAAGTTTCATTGGTTTCTCCTTGGTAATGCCGTCTCAACTACTGTAGGCCAGATTGGCCAGAGTTGAACTCGGGATGCTGCCACCTCGCACACGATTTGTGCGGATTGCGTACGAGATCATTAGCATCGTGTGTGCCAACGCAAAAAATATCAATAAAAACAAATGGATAAAAAGACCTTGGTCCAAAATGGGACGCCAGGGCGCTCCATTATAGCGCACCGCGGGAGCTCGTGAACTATCTTGGTGCACAGAAAGTGCCCAGTTTGGGCCCACGATTTTCCCGGTCAGCGAACCACCCCACAGTATGGCAGGACCCGCGATGTGTTACACTCCCTGCGCTTCATGCCGACAGCCAAACTTCATGTCCGACGCAACTTCGAGGTGAATCGTGAAAGGTCCCCAGGATTTCCTGGCCCAGCTGCAGGGCCAGTTCGGCCAGTTTGTTCCCGACATGGCGCGTGCCGCCCGGGATGATTTCGAAAGCCACGCCCGCGCCACGGTGATGTCCGTGCTGTCCCGCCTGGAACTGGTCACCCGTGAAGAATTTGATGCCCAGCAGGCGGTGCTGATGCGAACCCGTGAAAAGGTCGAGGCACTGGAACGGCGGGTTGCCGAGCTGGAGAAGGCCCTCAGCAAGGACTGAGGGCACCGCGCCGGGCCCACGGATCGGGCCAGGCCAATCCGGCCCCGGTGGATTGCCACCGAGGCTCCCTGACAAAACCATGGAAGGTCATTATGCTTGCCACCGTTCATACCCGGGCGTGCCTGGGTGTCTCCGCGCCCCGGGTCACCGTCGAGGTGCACCTTTCCAATGGCCTGCCGGCCCTGTCCATCGTCGGTCTCCCGGAGACCGGGGTCAAAGAGAGCAAGGATCGGGTACGCAGCGCATTGCTCAACGCCGGTTTCGAGTTTCCGGCCAAACGGATCACCATTAACCTGGCACCCGCCGATCTGCCCAAGGAGGGTGGCCGTTTCGACCTGCCCATCGCCCTGGGCATCCTGGCGGCCTCGGGGCAGTTGCCTGCGGAGGCCCTGGCCCGGGTCGAGTGCCTCGGCGAGTTGTCGCTGGATGGGGCCCTGCGACCGGTCAAGGGCATCCTGCCGGCGGTCATTGCCGCCCGCGATGACGGTCACCAATTGCTGATCCCCACCGGCAATGCGGAGGAGGCTTCCCTGGCCGCGGCCGACGATGTCTTTGCCGCCTCCCACCTGCTGTCGGTGTGTGAGCACCTGGCCGATCGCCGGCGCCTGACGCCCATTGCCCCGCTGACGGATCGGGCCGAGCCGGCGCAGGCCAGCGACCTCGCCGAGGTGCGGGGGCAGCAGGTGCCCCGGCGGGCGCTGGAAATTACCGCCGCCGGCGGCCACAACCTGCTGTTCTTCGGGCCGCCAGGCACCGGTAAGAGCATGCTGGCCAGTCGTTTGCCCGGTATTCTGCCCGCCTTGACGGACGTCGATGCGTTGGAGGTGGCCAGTGTCCACTCCATTGCCGGGCTGCCGATCCGGTCCGGCCGCTGGCGCCAGCCCCCCTATCGCGCGCCGCACCACACCGCCTCCGCTGCGGCCCTGGTCGGTGGTGGCAGCAGTCCCCGTCCCGGCGAAATTTCCCTGGCGCATCAGGGGGTCCTGTTCCTCGACGAGCTGCCGGAGTTTGATCGCAAGGTCTTGGAGGTACTGCGCGAGCCGATGGAGTCCGGTGAGATCGTGATCTCCCGCGCTGCCCGTCAGGTGGTGTTCCCGGCCCGCTTCCAGCTGATCGCCGCGATGAACCCCTGCCCCTGTGGCTATCGCGGCCATCCGACCATCGACTGCCAGTGCACGCCTCAACAGGTGATGCGCTACCAGGCCAAACTGTCCGGGCCCCTGCTGGATCGATTCGACCTCCACGTGGAGGTGCCGGTGCAGCCTGGGGAACTGCTGTTCAAGCAGAGCGGACGGGGCGAGAGCAGTGCCACCGTGCGTCGACGGGTGGAGCAGGCCCGGGAGCGGCAGTGCCTCCGGGGGGCGGTCAACGCCCGGCTGGCCGGCTCGAGGCTGCAGGCGGCCTGTGGTCTGGATGACGCGGGTGAACGTCTGGTTACCCAGGCCATCGAGCGACTCGGGCTGTCGGCCCGGGCCCTGCACCGGGTGTTGCGGGTGGCCCGCACCGTGGCCGACCTGGAGGGGGCCGATACGGTGGGCCAGGGGCATCTGGTGGAGGCGCTGGGTTACCGCAAACTGGACCGGCAGCCCTCCGGCCGGGGCGCCGTCTCGGCCTGAGCGGCGAGGAGGGTAATCCAGCGGCCGCCAACTCTGGTAAACTGTGCGGTCTGCCAGGGCATCACTGCAGTGCCCCGACACTTCCCGTTCAACGATCAGTGGCTTGAGGACACAAGATGACAGATCGGCCAGACCAGACCGACGACAACCCGATCACCACCCGCCGGGGCATTCGCAGTTTCGTGCTGCGCCAGGGCCGGATGACCGTGGGCCAGAAGAACGCTTACGACCGGTGCTGGCCGAAATATGGCCTGACCCGCGACGGTGGCGTGATCGATCCCCGGGAGGTGTTCGGGCGCAGTGCCCCCCTGAACCTGGAAATCGGGTTCGGCATGGGCAAATCCCTGGCCGAGATGGCCGCGAACGCGCCGGAACAGGACTTCATCGGCGTGGAGGTGCATCTGCCGGGCGTGGGGGCGCTGCTCAAGGAGGTGGAAGAGCGGGGTCTGGAGAATGTGCGGGCCTACAACGTGGACGCCAATGACGTGATCGATCTGTGCCTGCCGGATGCCTGTCTCGATCGGGCGATGGTGTTCTTTCCGGACCCCTGGCACAAGAAGCGCCACCACAAGCGCCGGCTGATTCAGCCGGAATTTGTGCAGCGGCTGCGTCACAAACTGCGGGTGGGCGGTATCCTGCACCTGGCCACCGACTGGGAGAATTACGCCGAACACATGATGGAGGTGATGATGTCGGCGGAGGGCTTTGCCAACACCGAGGAGGGCAGCGGGTTTGCGCCTCGTCCGGACCATCGCCCCATCACCAAGTTCGAACAGCGCGGTGAGCGGCTCGGCCACGGCGTCTGGGACCTGCTGTTCCGTCGCACCAACTGATCAGCCGACGGGGCTCGGCCCAGCTGGGCTCAGTGCTGTTCGTGATGTGGGGGATGGCGGCGGGCGGCCCGCAGGATGATCAGCCCGGCGGCGCCCAGCAGCAGCCCGGTGAATTTGACCAGGGCGCAGACGGTGGCGGCCAGGCTCAGCCCGTCGGTGGGTGAGGGCAGGTTGTTCAGCAGCAGCGTATTCTCGGCCACGTCGCTCAGTCCGGCGCCGATGAACAGGGCGCGAACCCAGTGGCCAATCTTGCGTTCCCGGATTCCCGGGCGATCCTGCAGCAGATAGTTGGTCAGTTGCACCAGGCAGAGGGTGTACACGCCGACGAGGACGTAATCCAGCCACAGTGAGACCTGCGCCCAAAACGTGCCTTCCGGGCCCCAGCCGGCAATGATGGCATGGCCCCGGGCGGCGGTCGCGGCAAGCTGGAGGCTGAACATCCCCTTGGGAGCCTCTGGCGACAGCAGCAGCTGGTTGATGACGAGCAGCCCAAACAACAAGGCCAGACTGGTCAGCGCGGTCACCTTCAGGCTGCGGGGTACCGCGGGTAGGGTAGGTTCATGCATTAGAGGAATCGCTCCAGCACACTGTTCAGGTATCGCTGCCCGCGTTCGGTGGCTTGTATACGGCCGCGTTCCAGCAATCCTTCCGTTCGCAATTCTTCCAGTATTACAGCAATCGATTCGATCGGTAAACCGGTGCGCCCGGCAAACAGCGGCTCCGGCACACCGTCACGAAGGCGCAAGGCGTTCATCAGGAACTCCAGGGCGAGCTCGTCCTGCTGGATAACCTGGGTACCCGCGGTGCGGCTGCCGATACGGTTGAGGTAGGCGCCTGGCTGTCGGGTTTTCCAGTACCGCTGGATGTGGCCGTTCGCCAGGGTGATCTTGCCATGGCCTCCCGCCCCCAGCGCCAGGTAGTCGCCAAAGCTCCAGTAATTGAGGTTGTGGCGGGACGCCTGGGCCGGCTGGCTCCAGGCCGATACTTCGTAATCGGTGAAGCCGGCCACCCGCAGGCGGTCGGCCCCGGCCTGGTAGATGGCCCAGAGCCGGTCGTCGTTCGGCAGCTCGGGTGGCCGGCTGTAGAACTCGGTGTTGGGCTCCAGGGTGAGCTGGTACCAGGACAGGTGAGGCGGTTGCCAGCTCAGCGCCGCGTCCAGGTCGGCGAGGGCACCCTCCGGGTCCTGGTCGGGCAGACCGTGCATGAGATCGAGGTTGAAGTTGCCGAAGCCCGCGTTGAGGGCGGCTTCGATGGCCTGGTGGGCGGCCCGGTCGTCGTGAATGCGGCCCAGCACCTGAAGGTGGTGCCGGTTGAAACTCTGGATGCCGAGGGACAGCCGGTTGATGCCAGCCTGGAAAAAGCCCCGGAAACGGGCCTGGTCCACGGTGCCGGGGTTGGCTTCCAGGGTAATTTCCGCGTCCGGGGCCCACTGCAGTACCTGCCCCAGGGCGTCGAACAGCCGGTGATAGAAGTCCGGCGACATCAGTGACGGGGTGCCCCCGCCGATGAACACGGTCTGGATCGGCCGGCCCTGGACCAGACCGGCGTCATGGTGCAGGTCGTCGATAATGGCGGCCAGGTAGTCGGCCTCCGGTGGCTCCGCCTCCAGGGCGTGGGAGTTGAAGTCGCAGTAGGGACACTTGCGGACGCACCAGGGCACGTGCACATACAGGCTCAGCGGTACCTGGTCCGGATGGGGTGCCACCGGGGAGTCGGCCACGGCGACGTCAGCCCCCGGCCAGCTGCTTGACCAGCAGCTTCAGGGCCTGGCCGCGATGGCTGATGCGGCTCTTGTCGGCGCGGCTGAGCTCGGCGGCCGAGCATTGCCGCTCTGGCACCCAGAATACCGGATCGTACCCGAAGCCACCCTCGCCCCGACGCTCCGGCAGGATGAGGCCCGGCCAGCGGCCGTGGCAGATGATCGGGGTGGGGTCGTCGGCGTGGCGCAGATACACCAGTACGCAGTGGAACTGGGCCGTGCGCTGCGCGGCTGGGGTGGCTGCCAGGGCCGTCAGCAGGGCATCGATGTTGTCGCTGTCGTCGGCGTCCGCGCCGGCATAGCGGGCGGAACGCACGCCAGGCTGTCCGCCGAGGGCGTCCACCGCCAGGCCGGAGTCGTCCGCCAGGGCCGGCAGGCCGGTGATGCGGGCGGCGTGGCGGGCCTTCAGCAGGGCGTTCTCGACAAAGGTGACGGCGGGCTCCGCCGCCTCGTCAACGCCGAGTTCCCGTTGCGGTACCGGTGTCAGCCCAATTGGGGCCAGGAGGTCGGTCAGTTCGGCCAGCTTGCCGGCGTTGTTGCTGGCAATCACCAGCCGGTTGTCTTGTTCAGTCATTCTTCGTTATACAGTGTGTGGGCAAAGCGAATGGGCAGGTCTTCCGAGACGCCGGTGGGGCGGGCTGTGACGTGGAAGGTCAGCAGCTCGCCGGAACGGTACTGGAACTCCGAGATGAAGTACACGGCCTCGCCTTCCTGAATGCGGCGGAACGCCAGGAACCGGGGTTGCTGGATGTCGTTCAGCACCCGGCCTTCCACCTGGCCGCTGACGGGCGCCAGTCCGCCCAGGTCGTTCTCCCGCAAGATGCTGATGTTGAGGATGCCGACGGCCCGGCTGCGGGTTAGCTGGTTCTGCGCGGCGACTTCCGGCGTCAGGAAGGTGCTGGGAAAGACACTGTAGTGAACCTGGTAATCCCCAAAGTCCACGGATTCGGCCTGCACAGCTGTTGAGCCAAGGGCCAGTCCTGCCACCAGGGCAAGGCTGCGAAAGCAACGGGCGAACACGGTCATGGTCAATCCTCCTGCCGGGTAATCCGGTAGATGGCAATCTGGCCCAGCATGTTCGGCCACAAGCGGCTGAACCAGCGGTCCTGGTGTTGGCCATCCACCACCGTACGGTTCTTGATGCGGAAATTCTTGCGATGGCACAGCGCCTCGAAGTCCTTGAACGTGCACAGGTGGATGTTCGGGGTGTTGTACCAGCGGTACGGCAGGGTTTCCGATTCCGGCATTCTGCCGCGACGCATCAAATACCAGCGTAGTCGCCAGTAGGCAAAATTGGGAAATGTGACGATGCCTTCCCGGCCCAGCCGGAGCATCTCATCCAGCACTTTGTCGGGACGGCGGACCGCCTGCAACGCCTGGGTCATCAGCACCACGTCGAAGCTCTGGTCGTCGAAGTTCTGCAGCCCCTGGGTGTCGAGGTTCTGTTCGATCACCGCCACGCCCCGGCCCATGCAGGTGGTGATGTGGTCGGGATTGATCTCCAGGCCGAATCCGCTGGCCCGTTTCTCCCGCTGCAGGTAATCCAGCAGGGTGCCGTCGCCGCAGCCCAGATCCAGGACGTGGCTGCCGGGCTTGATCCACTGTTCGATGATTTGCAGGTCGGTTCTCATACGTTGACCTCCCGGGCAACCCGGTCCATGTAGGCGCTGAAGACATCGGTGTACCTGGGGGTGGGGATCAGGAAGGCGTCGTGCCCCCAGGGCGCGTCGATCTCGGCGTAGCTGACCTTGCGGCGGGCCGCCACCATGGCATTGACCAGTTCCTCGGAGCGGGCCGGGGTGAAGCGCCAGTCGGTGCTGAAGGACAGCACCAGAAACTCGCAGCGGGCATGGGTCATGGCCTCGGCCAGGCTGTTATCGAATTCGTAGGCCGGATCGAAGTAATCCAGGGCCCGGGTCATCAACAGGTAGGTGTTGGCATCGAACGACTCGGAGAAGCGTTCCCCCTGGTAACGCAGGTAACTCTCCACCTGGAACTCGGCGTCATAGCCAAACTTGTAGGCCTGGTCCCGCAGCTCGCGACCGAATTTCTCGCCCATGGAGGCGTCCGACAGGTAGGTGATGTGGCCAATCATGCGCGCCAGCATCAGTCCCCGGCGGGGCACTGTGTCGTGGTCGTAGTAGCGGCCGTCGTGAAACTCCGGGTCGCTGGTGATGGCGTTGCGGGCCACCTCGTTGAAGGCGATGTTCTGGGCCGTCAGTCGCGGGGTCGAGGCGATGATCAGGGCATGGCGCAACCGGTCGGGGTAGGACAGGCTCCATTGCAGCGCCTGCATGCCACCCAGCGAGCCGCCCACCACCGCCGCCCAAGATTGGATGCCGAGGCGGTCGGCCAGCGCGGCCTGGCTGTCCACCCAGTCCTTGACGGTGATCACCGGGAAGTCCGGGCCGTACGGCTTGCCGGTGGCCGGGTTGACGGAGTTGGGCCCGGTACTGCCGTGGCAACCGCCCAGGTTGTTGAGGCTGACCACGAAGAAACGGTTGGTGTCGATGGGCTTGCCGGGACCGATGCAGCTGTCCCACCAGCCGGGCTTCCGGTCGTCCATGCTGTGGTAGCCAGCGGCGTGATGATGGCCGCTCAGGGCGTGGCAGATCAGGATCGCGTTGCTGGCATCGGCGTTGAGGGTACCGTAGGTTTCCACCACCAGGTCATAGTTGTCCAGTGTCTGGCCGCAGGCCAGGGTAATGGGGGTGTCGAAATGCAGGGTCTGCGGGGTGACTATCCCGACAGACTCCAGTGGCAGGGAATCGGGCATCGGCGCGCGTAGGGTTCC
The DNA here is from genome assembly GCF_033722735.1 of Marinobacter sp. GTDB lineage: Bacteria > Pseudomonadota > Gammaproteobacteria > Pseudomonadales > Oleiphilaceae > Marinobacter. Next base: position 39,049 of record NZ_JAWVYN010000003.1, on the reverse strand, counting down.
TGGTTCGGTCTGACTGAGTGTGGTTGGCCAGGACGGCGTGCCCGGCACGGGCTGCACGTTGGCCAGCCATGCAGTTTAAAGGCCGCCCTGCATGGCTGCAAGCTCAGGAACCGGCGCGTCTCAGGCGATGCCGGAGATGTTCACCACCTTCTGTTGGATCAGGGTGGGTGCCGGCTTGCGGATCTGGCGGTGCATGGTTTCCGCCAGCTCCAGCTGCTTGCGCAGCTCGGCGATGGCGGTCATCAGCCGTTCCCGCTCGGCCTTGCTGTCACGGTCGTGGCGGACCATGTCCCGCAGCCGGCGGATCTGGTGCTCCAGCAGCTGTTTCTGTTCCATGGAGTACTGCATGATCGGCAGCAGGGCCTCGCTCGGCCAGCGGTCGACGTCCTTGCGCACCCGTTGGTGGAGGGTGCGTGCCTCGCTCACCAGCACGTTGAAGAAGCGACGCACCAGCAGGCTCTGCTCGGTCAGCAGGTTTTTCGGGTTGAGGCGAAAACGATTGGCTTTCTTCCGTAATTCGCGGATGGCAATGACGTGACGGCCGGCCCGCAATGGAATCGGTTCCAGGTGGCGAGCGCGGGTGTCCTCGTTGTAGCGGCGGTAGATGGCGGCCACCATTTTTTCCGCCAGCTGGCCTTCGGTCATCAGGTTGCTCAGGTCGCTCTCCAGCAACTCGAAGAAATGATCCATGCCCCGGCTCATGCCCGCGGTGGTCCAACTCTTGGTGAGCAGCTTGCGGACCTTGCTGGCGTGGGCCTCGAAACGCTCTTCGCTGACCAGCTGGCTGAGGGTGCTGCCCTGGGACTGCATCAGGCGGCGGCTGGAACGCAGGGTGATCAGCTTCTTGTAGTAGAAGTCGTAATCGGTCTGGGCCCGGTCGGCCAGCCGGCGCAGGGCGTCGCGGTCGATGTGGGTGTCCGAACAGGCGGTCAGCTCCTCCTCGAACACGTCGAGACGGCTCTCGATCGCCGCCTGGCTGTTCTGCAGCATGCCCAGCAGGTCGTTGATCAGGCTTTGGGTGATCAGCTGCTCCTTGTGCACCAGGATGCGATCGATGATCAGGTTTTCCAGGTTGGGCAGGTTGCTGCGCTGCAGTAGGTCTTCGTGGTCGCGGACCTTGGCGAGCAGGCCCTGCTTGGCCGATACCGGAATCACATCGGCCTGGTGCATGCCGAGGTGGTCGGCGGTGTACTGCTGCACCCGCTCGATGGCTTCCTGGGTGTGGGGCTCGCCCTGCAGATCGTCCCAGAGCACGTCGATCTTGTTGAGCACGGCGAAGCGGCCGGCGCGGTGGTCGGCCTCCTCGGTGTTGATGTGCTCCTTCCAGATGGTCATGTCGCTGGCGGTGACGCCGGTATCGGCGCTGAGCAGGAAGATGACCGCATGGGCATTGGGCAACATGCTGATGGTCAGCTCGGGCTCCGAGCCCAGGGCGTTAAGGCCCGGGGTGTCGAGTATCCGAAGGCCCCGCTCGAACAGGGGATGACGGATGCTGATCTGGGCATTGCGCCAGGCCGGGATCAGCACCTTGCCCGGAGCGCTCCGATCGGACTCCAGCATGCCTTCCTCGAAGCCGAGCCGGCGCGCCTCGGCTGGGGTCACACTCTTGACTCGGGCCACTTCGGCAAGCACCTCCCGCATCACCTCCGGATCCTGCTCGTCCAGCTCGTGATGTACCCAGTGCTCGGTCTGCTTGCGGAGCTGGTGCAGGGACAGGTCGCCGCTGCGGGTTTCCACCGGCAGCAGGCGCAGGTAGTTGCGGTTCTCGGAACGGTCGAAAAACAGCTCCGTCGGGCACATGGTGGTCCGGCCCGCCTGGGAAGGGAGCATGCGCTGGCCGTAGTTCGAGAAGAACAGGGCGTTGATCAGCTCGGTCTTGCCACGGGAGTATTCGCCCACAAAGGCGATGGTCAGCTCGTCCTCGATCAGCAGCTCCAGGCCGTTGCGGATCCGGTTGCTGATATCGTCGGAGAACAGGTCATTGTCCTGGAGCCAGAGGCGGTAACGGCTGATCTGGCGAATCAGCTCCTTTTTCCAGGCGTGGTAGGCTTCCACCTGCTGGGTGAGGCTCCCGTATGCGTTCATTGTTGTCAGACCTTCCAATAGTACGGCGCAGTATTCGGAATAATACGTCTAAAAATAGTGCGATATCTTGCCGGCAGGCGTGGGAGGACCGGCCGGGAACGCGTCCCTGTCGCTGTGGCGCCCTGAGATTGCGCCAAAATAACCAGAAAATCAAATGGATGGGGTGTCGGTCCGGAAGCGTGTCGTCCTGTATCTGTTTGTTAACAATTGCAATAGTGTGATCGGCGTTACAGGCCCACACCAATGGCGCTCAGGCCGGCGGCCCGGGCCAGGCTCTGGATGACCTGGCCCACCACGCTCAGGATCAGGAACACCACGATCGGCGACAGGTCCAGGCCGCCCACCGGTGGCATCAGGTTGCGGACCGGGCGCATCACCGGTTCGGTGATCTGGGCGACCAGCTGAATGGCCGGGTGGTGGCTCTGCGGGGCGATCCAGCTCACCACCACCACGGCAATGACCGACCAGAAGTAGATCTTGACGATCAGGCCGACCACCGTCAGGGCCGACCAGGTCACCAGGGTGACCGGATTGATGCTGGGCAGGCCGCCGTTGAGGGTGAACAGAATCAGCAGGTAGGTCAGGCACTGGATCAGCACCGCCAGTACCAGCGAGGCACCATCGATACCACCCCACCCGGGAATAAAGCGCCGCAGCGGACGGAGCGGTGGGTTGGTGGCCTTGACCACGAACTGGGAAATCGGGTTGTAGAAGTCGGCCCGGGCCAGTTGCAGCAGGAAGCGCAGCAGCACGATGGTCAGGTAAAAGGTGGAGGCGATCTGCAGGACGGTTATGAGGATTTGCGACAGCATCAAGCCGTGTCTCCGTTTGCGAATGTGGACTCATTCCGAGGGGCCGGTGACCAGCCCCCCACTGCCTAACTACTGGTTCTTTCCCAGCTCTTCGGCCATTTCCTCGGACCGGCGGTACGCCGCCTGGTAAGCCTGTTTGACCAGGTCACGCAGGCCGCCGGTCTCAAAGGTGGTGATGGCCTGCTCGGTGGTACCGCCGGGGGACATGACGTTGCGTTTGAGTTGGGCCGGATCGTGCTCACTCTTCGCCGCCATTTCGGCCGCGCCGGCCATGGTCTGGATGGCCAGCTGGCGCGCCGTCTCCGGTGCGATGCCGGCGTCAGTCGCGGCGCTTTCCAGCGCCTCCAGCATCAGGAAGAAATAGGCCGGACCGCTGCCGGACAGGGCGGTGACCGCGTGCAGCAGGGATTCCTCCTCCACCCAGAGCGCAGAGCCGATGCTGTTGAAAATACTGGCTACCAGGTCTTTCTGTGGCTCGCTTACCTGGCTGTTGGCGTAGAGGCCGGCCGCGCCCTGGCCCACCAGCGAGGGGGTGTTGGGCATGACCCGGACCAACGGTAGGCCGCCGCCCAGCCACTGGTCGAGGGTTTCGGCCGTCAGGCCGGCGGCGATCGAGACCATCAGCGGGCGAGTGTTCTGGGCCACCGGCGCAATGTCCCGGCACACCGACGCCATCACCTGGGGCTTGACCGCCAGCACCACCAGGTCACCTTGTTGGGCGCAGTAGCGGTTGTCCGTGGTGACGCTGACCCCGAACTGCTTGCGAACGGATTGCAGGTGCTGGTCATCCGGTGCGCTCACCCAGATGTTGCCGGCCTCGAAGCCGTTGGCGAGCATGCCGCCGATGATGGCGCTGGCCATGTTGCCAGCTCCGATGAACGAGATGGTTGCTGAAGTGCTCAAGGTTTGCTCCACATAACTCGCAGGGTAATTTGTGCTCGATAATAGCAGGATATCGAGGCGTTATCTCATCACTTGGGTGGCCGCGGGCCAAACAGGGCGGTACCCACCCGCACGCAGGTCGCGCCTTCCTCAATCGCCAGCTCCAGATCTGCGGACATGCCCATGGAGAGGGTGTCGAGGCCTTCGCGCTCGGGCAGCGCCCGGCGCACGTCCTCCAGCAGCTGCGCCAGGCGGCGGAAACTGAGCCGCAGCGCCTCCTCGCCCCGGGCCGGGTCGGGAATGGCCATCAGCCCGCGCAGGCGCAGGTTGGGCAGTCCGGCCACCCGCTCGGCCAGCGCGACGGCGTCCTCCGGCGTGCAGCCGGCCTTGCTGGTCTCGTTGTCGATGTTGACCTGGAGGCAGACATTCAGCGGCTGCTGGTCGGGGCGGCGCTGTTCGCTCAGGCGCCGGGCGATTTTGTCCCGGTCCACGCTGTGCACCCAGTCGAAGTGCTCGGCAATCGGCCGCGTCTTGTTGGATTGCACCGGTCCGATGAAGTGCCACGCCAGTTGGGGCAGGTCGGACAGGGCTTCGATCTTGGTCAGTGCCTCGCTCAGGTAGTTTTCGCCAAAGGCCCGTTGACCCGCCGCCGCGGCCAGGCGGACGTCTTCCGCCGGTCGGGTCTTGCTGACTGCCAACAGGGTCACGGAATTTTCCGGCCGGTTGGCGGCCATTGTTGCTTTTTGTATGCGCCGGGTTACGCTCTCGATGTTGTCTGCTATGCTGCTCATAGTGTCTGTCTGGCATCGTCGAAATTGCAGATAACTCGACACGTTACCCGCCGCTTTTACAATTGCCAAGCAGCTTTCCCTATGTGGATGGCCGAGGCGGGAGCGGTGTGCCGGATGCCGGGGGCGGCGGGCCCGTTCGCCGCAGCCCAGGTTGCCCCGACGTCAGGATAGAAGAACAACCCTTCCGAGGACCCCTATGGACATAACTGAACTGCTTGCCTTCTCGGCGAAACAGGGCGCGTCTGACTTGCACCTGTCCGCCGGACTTCCCCCCATGATTCGTGTTGACGGCGATGTGCGACGCATCAACCTGCCGCCGATGGAGCATAAAGAGGTCCACGGCCTCATTTATGACATCATGAACGACAAGCAGCGCAAGGATTTCGAGGAGTTCCTGGAAACCGACTTCTCGTTCGAGGTGCCGGGGGTGGCCCGTTTCCGGGTCAACGCCTTTAACCAGAACCGCGGTGCCGGGGCGGTATTCCGGACCATCCCCTCCAAGGTGCTGAACATGGAGGACCTGGGCATGGGCCAGGTATTCAAGGACGTGGCCTCGGTACCCCGCGGCCTGGTACTGGTGACCGGGCCCACCGGGTCCGGTAAGTCCACCACCTTGGCCGCCATGCTCGATTACATCAACGAAAGCCGTTACGAGCACATCCTCACCATCGAGGACCCCATCGAATTCGTGCACGACTCCAAGAAGTGTCTGGTCAACCAGCGCGAAGTCCACCGGGACACCCTGGGCTTCAACGAGGCGCTGCGCTCGGCGCTGCGGGAAGACCCCGACATCATCCTGGTGGGTGAGCTGCGGGACCTGGAGACCATTCGCCTGGCGCTGACCGCGGCGGAAACCGGTCACCTGGTGTTCGGCACCCTGCACACCACCTCGGCGGCCAAAACCATCGACCGGGTGGTGGACGTGTTCCCGGCGGAGGAAAAATCGATGGTGCGCTCGATGCTGTCGGAGTCGTTGCAGGCGGTTGTCTCCCAGACCCTGATGAAGAAGATGGGGGGCGGGCGAATCGCCGCCCATGAAATCATGATCGGTACCCCCGCCATCCGGAACCTGATCCGGGAAGACAAGGTCGCACAGATGTACTCCGCCATCCAGACCGGTGGCTCGCTGGGCATGCAGACCCTGGACCAGTGCCTGGAGCGCCTGCTGCAGAAAGGGCTGATCTCCCGTGAAGCGGCACGGGCCAAGGCCAAGATGCCGGATAACTTCTAGCATCGGTCGTCCGCCACGGCCGGTCACGTCATTTGAGTACAGGTAAACGTCATGGATTTTGAAAAACTGCTGCGACTGATGGTGGAGAAGGGCGGTTCGGACCTCTTTATCACCGCCGGCGTTCCTCCCAGCATGAAGGTCAACGGTAAGGTACTGCCGGTCACCAAGAGCGCGCTGACCCCGGAACAGACCCGCGAACTGGTCTACGGCTCGATGAACGACAAGCAGCAGGCCGAGTTCGAGGCCTCCCATGAGTGCAACTTCGCCATCAGCGCCCGCGGGATCGGGCGGTTCCGGGTCAGCGCCTTCTTCCAGCGCAACCTCTGCGGCATGGTGCTGCGGCGGATTGAGGTGAAGATCCCGCAGATCGACGAGCTGAACCTGCCGGAGGTGATCAAGGACCTGGCCATGACCAAGCGGGGCCTGATCATCTTCGTGGGGGCCACGGGGACGGGGAAATCCACCTCGCTGGCGGCGATGTTGGGGCATCGTAACCGCAACAGCCGCGGCCACATCATTTCCATCGAGGATCCGATCGAATTCGTCCACCAGCACCAGGGGTGTATCGTCACCCAGCGGGAGGTGGGCATCGACACCGAGAGTTTCGAGGTGGCCCTGAAAAACACCCTGCGTCAGGCGCCGGATGTCATCCTGATCGGTGAGGTGCGGACCAAGCAGACCATGGAGTATGCCGTCCAGTTCGCCGAAACCGGGCACCTGTGTCTGGCCACGCTGCACGCCAACAACGCCAACCAGGCGCTGGACCGGATTATCCAGTTCTTCAACCCGGACCAACATCGCCAGGTGTGGATGGACCTGTCGCTCAACCTCAAGGCCATCGTCGCGCAGCAGCTGATCCCCACGCCGGATGGCAAGGGCCGCCGGGCCGCCATCGAGGTGCTGATCAATACCCCGTTGGTGTCGGACCTGATTCGCAAGGGCGAGGTGCACAAGCTCAAGGAGCTGATGGCCAAGTCCACCGAAGCCGGCATGCAGACCTTCGACCAGGCGCTCTACCGGCTCTATTCCGACGGCCTGATCACCTACGAGGATGCCCTGGCCTACGCCGATTCCGCCAACGACCTGCGCCTGATGATCAAGCTGGGTACCGATGCCCACAGCCCGGATGAACTCTCGTCCACGGTGGATAACCTGACCATCCAGGATGACTGACCGGCTACGACTTTGGTTGTAGGTGGGTAGGTTTTCGAATCGATAGGTTTGGCATTTGAGGCCAATGGCCCGACCTGCGTATACTCCGCCGCTCGCAATTTTCGGGGGGAGTTATGCACAAGTCCGCACGTCTCATCTTTTCCGCCGCCCTGGCCTCGGCACCCCTGTCGGTGCTGGCGGGCGGTTTTGCCCTCAACGAACAGAGCGCCAGCGCCATGGGCGTGGCCAATGCCGGTGCTGCGGCGAACCCTGAGAACGCCACCACGGTGTTTTTCAATCCGGCCGGTATGAGCCAGTTGGCTGGCACCAACCTGTCCTTTGGGGCGGCCGTGCTGAGTATCGACGCGGAACTGGATCGGGACTCCGCCGCCGCCACCACGGCCGCCGGCGCGCCGGTGACCGGCGGCAGCGGCGGTGATTTCGCGCCTCTGGCCGTACTGCCCAATGTCTACCTCACCCACGAACTCAATGACCGGGTGGACCTTGGCTTCGGCCTTCATGCCCCTTATGGCCTGAAGGCCAACTACGACAACGATTTCCTGGGCCGTTACTTCGCCGATCGCACCGAGCTCACCGCCATTGCGTTCAGCCCCTCCATTGCCCTGAACGATGGTAACGGGTTCTCATTGGGGGCTGGCGTCAACTTGATGTATGCCGAGGGCCGGCTGTCCAAGTTCCAGGACTACAGCGCCAATTATGTCCAGGCGCAGGCCCTGGGCTATGCCGGCCCGGCCTTCGAGGAAGGCTATGTAGACATCGAAGGGGACGACGTCGCCGTTACCTTCACCGTGGGACTGCTGTGGGAGATGAGCGACCGTACCCAGTTCGGCCTGTCGGCCCAGACCGGCACGGAGCTGGAGCTGGAGGGCGAGGCCACCCTGACCCGGGTGCCTCAGGCGAGCCTGACCGCCACCGGCCTGGCATTCGCCACCGCGGATCTCAGTGAGAGGGTGGTTGTACCGCTGGAAATTCCGGAGAGCATCACCTTCGGTGCCCGCCATCGACTGACCGACGATGTCACCCTGCTTGCTGGAGCCACCTGGGCCAAGTGGAGCCGGTTCGTCGCGCTGGACGTCATCAGTCGGGAAGACGATGGTGCCATTTCCGCTCTGGGTGGCCCCAAATACGGTAGCCCGGAATACGTTGGTCACGTTTCCGAGAACTGGCGTGACACCTGGCAGGCCAATGTGGGTGTTATCTGGCAGGCGACCCCGGCATGGGCGCTGAAAGCCGGGTACGCCTACGACGAGTCGCCGGTCAATGAGAACTTCCGCACCGCGCGGATTCCTTCAGATGATCGTCAGTGGCTGACCCTGGGCACGCAGTATCGGGAACCGGGCAGCGGTTGGACGGTTGATCTGGCAGCCGGCGTGCTGCTGTTCGATGATGTTGATGTGGATGAGCGAGAATACACCATCGACGATGAGCCGGTGGCCAATGCTGCCAACTTTACCGGTACCTATGAGCTGGACGCGTGGGGCGCTTCGGTTCAGTTAAGCAAGGCATTCTGAGGTCCACCCTGGCGGGGCGGTGAATCAGCCTACGACCTGGCCGCGATAGATCACCTGACGTTTCGGTGCTGCCGCTTCCTCCCCACTGCGGGACGAAGCGGACTCTTTATTGCTCTCCTCAGCCACCACCTGGCCACGATAAACGCGTCTGGTGGGTTCTTCAGTCGCCGGCGGTGACTGATAACCGGGGATAGCCTCCTTGAGCTGGCTCCAGGTCCGTTGCAACTGGCTGGATCGGCTTCTGCCTGCAAAGTCGGCCAGTTTCTCGGTGAGCGCATCGTCGGTCAGGTGTAATTTGACGCCGAATTCGGTATGGATCAGGCGTCGGCATTGATGGACCAGTTTGAGCCGGCTGGGGTCCAGCAGCCAGCTGCGTTCTGCAGGCATCGAGGTCATAGTGGTCGCTCTTTTGGGATCGGTTCGGCCCACCGCATTGCCCGGGCCCAAAATTGGGCAGGGTGACGTGGGTCCGATGTATGAAGGCGTCGTTACTGACTGATTTCCTGCGAAATTCGTGCCGTAAGCACCGTTAGCGCCGGCTTACGGGGTTTTGGCGGCAAATTTCTGTCGCCAGTCGCCTGAGAATGCGACAAAAAAACGCCCCAAAAGGGGCGTTGCTGGGAGAAGATGCACAGCGGTGGTGCGCCGGTCAGTGGGCCTCGTCCCAGTTGTTGCCGACCCCGGCCTCCACCAGCAATGGCACCTTGAGCTCCGCCGCCTTGGACATGCGCTCCACCAGGCCGGCACGGATCGGCTCCAGGTCCGATTCCCGGACCTCCAGGATCAGCTCATCGTGGACCTGCATGATCATGCGGGCAGACTTGGCATGGTCCCGCAGCAGCCAGCTTTCCACCTCGACCATCGCTCGCTTGATGATGTCCGCGGCGGTGCCCTGCATGGGCGCATTGATGGCGGTCCGCTCCGCCGCCTGTTGCATCTGTTTGTTGCGGGCATTGATCTCCGGCAGGTACAGGCGACGGCCAAACAGGGTTTCCACAAAGCCGTCCTCGTGGGCCTGCTTGCGAACGTCATCCATGTATTTCAGCACTCCGGGGTAGCGCTCGAAATAGCGGTCGATGTACTGCTGGGCCACCTTGCGTTCCACATCCAGCTGTCGCGACAGGCCGAAGGCCGACATGCCGTAGATCAGGCCGAAGTTGATGGCCTTGGCGCTGCGGCGCTGGTCCGCCGACACGTCCGCCAGGTCCACATTGAACACCTCCGCGGCCGTGGCGCGGTGAATGTCCTCGCCGTGGGCGAAGGCGTCCAGCAACCCCTTGTCTTCGGACAGGTGGGCCATGATGCGCAGCTCGATCTGGGAGTAATCCGCCGCCACCAGCTTGCAGCCTTCCGGGGCGATGAACGCCTGGCGAATCCGCCGACCCTGGGGAGTGCGGATGGGGATGTTCTGCAGGTTGGGCTCGGTGGAGGACAGGCGTCCGGTGGCCGCCACGGCCTGGTGGTAGGAGGTGTGGATGCGGCCGGTGCGGGGACTGATCATGCCCGGCAGGCTGTCGGTGTAGGTGGACTTGAGCTTGCTCAGGCTGCGGTGCTCGAGGATCAGTCGGGGCAGGACGTGGTCATGGGCCAGCTCCTGCAGCACCGGTTCTGCGGTGGATGGCGCCCCCTTGGGGGTTTTCTTGATCACCGGCAGCCCCAGTTTGTCGTAGAAGATGGCTTGCAACTGCTTGGGCGAGCCCAGGTTGAACTGCTCGCCGGCTTCCTCGTAGGCGTCCTGTTCGAGCTCGGCCATGCGCTTGGCCAGCTCCCGGCTTTGGGTTTTCAGCAGGTCGGCATCCACCAGGGCGCCGCGCTGCTCCATGCGGGACAGTACCGGCACCAGCGGCAGGTCGATGCGCTCATAGACCGCCTGCAGCTGACCGGTTTCCGCCAGCTTGGGCCGCAGCACCTGGTGCAGTCGCAGGGTGATGTCGGCGTCCTCGGCGGCGTAGGGCGCGGCCTTGTCCAGCTCGATCTGATTGAAGGTGAGCTGCTTGGCGCCCTTGCCGGCGATGGTCTCGAACTTGATGGTTTCCAGGCCCAGATACTTCAGGGCCAGGCTGTCCATGTCGTGACGGGAGCCCACCGAGTTGAGCACGTAGGACTCCAGCATGGTGTCCTCGGCGATGCCCTCCAGGGTGATGCCGTGGTTGGCCAGCACGTTCTTGTCGTACTTGAGGTTCTGACCAACCTTGGGCCGCTTGGGGTCTTCCAGCAAGGGCTTGAGCTTGGCCAGGGTCTGGTCCCGATCGAGTTGTTCCGGTGCCCCCAGGTAGTCGTGGGCCAGGGGCAGGTAGGCGGCTTCCCCCGGTTCGATGGCGAAGGACACGCCAACCACTTCGGCCCGGGTGTAGCTCAGGCTGGTGGTCTCGGTGTCGAAGGCGAACAACGGCGCCTGTTCCAGGCGTTCGAGCCAGCGGTCCAGCTCGGCTTCGGTGGTGATGGTCTGGTAGTTCTGCTCGATGTCTTCCGTGGGGCCATCGTTGGCGTTATCGCTGCCGGAATCCTGGCCGCTGAGTTCCGCCACCCAGGTCTTGAACTCGAATTCCTTGAACAGCTCGAGCAGGGTCTCTTTATCCTGAGGTTTGTGGGTCAGCTCCTCGAGCCCGAACTCCAGCTCGACGTCCGTCTTGATGGTGGCCAGTTCTCGGCTCAGGGGCAGTTGGGGCAGGGCCTCGCGCAGATTCTCGCCGATCTTGCCCTTGATCTCGTCCGCCCTGTCGATGAGGTGATCGAGGTCTCCGTAGGCCTGAAGCCACTTCACCGCCGTCTTGGGGCCACACTTGTTGACGCCGGGAATGTTGTCCACGGAATCGCCCACCAGGGTCAGGTAGTCGATGATCTGTTCCGGGGCCACGCCAAACTTTTCCTGGACGCCGTCCCGGTCCATGCGGGTGTCGGTCATGGTGTTGATCAGGGTGACGTGGTCGCTCACCAGTTGCGCCATGTCCTTGTCTCCGGTGCTGATCACCACATCGATGCCCTTGCTGGTGGCCTCGTGAGCCAGGGTGCCGATGACATCGTCCGCCTCCACCTCGGGGACGATCAGCAGCGGCAGGCCCATGGCGCGGATAATCTGGTGGATCGGCTCAATCTGGCAGGCCAGGTCTTCCGGCATGGGAGGACGGTTGGCCTTGTAGTCTTCGTAGAGCTCATGGCGGAAGGTCTTGCCCTTGGCATCAAACACCACTGCAACCCGGGAGCCCGGAAAGTCGTGGTCCAGCCGCCGGATCATGCTGATGACCCCCTTGATGGCACCTGTGGGGTGGCCCTTGCTGGTGGTCAGGGGCGGCAGGGCATGAAAGGCGCGGAACAGGTAGGAGGAGCCGTCGATTAGAACGACCGGCGGTGTCTGCTGCTGACTCATATCAATTCAATTCCGGATTCAGATTGAAGCGTGGGTGGCCATGTGCAACGCTTAAGAAGCCTGTGAATGACTCTGAAACGCCTGTGGCTAGGCAGGCGATGTTCAAAGACTCCCTGCGGTTTTCCGGACAGAGGTTACCATGAAAACGTTACGAATCCCCTGTTTCAGCCTGTGCTTAGCCGCGTTGCCGTTGGTGGCGGCCGGCCAGTCTTCCAATCTGCCGGAGGACGTGACAGTACCGGAGGAGCCGGTGGTGACCCCGGAGTATCTGCCCGCTCCGATGGAGCCCCAGGTGGTGATCCGGGGAGCAGAGGAGCAGGTCATCTACGAGTACCGGGTCAACGGCGAGATTGTCGAGATCAAGGTGGTGCCGGAGGTCGGTCCTCCCTACTACCTGGTCCCCGCCGATGGCGGTGGCTGGTCGCGCACGTCGCAGTCCCGGATCCGGGTGCCCAGTTGGGTGATCTTTCGCTGGTAGGGCGGTGCTCCGGCAGGTTAACGAGTTAACCAGACGGGACACTAGATCAGGTCGACTTCGATGATCGCTGACTTCTGGCTCTCCAGGCCGGTGCTGTCCAGCGCGGTGATGGCGAACTCGTAGGCACCGGCCTCAAACTCCTCCAGCGGGTAGCGGGTGTTCTCTGCGCCCTCGACTTCAACCCACTGAAAGGTCTGTTCATGCCGTAACCGGTAGTAGAGCCGGTAGCCCTGAATGTCACTGATGTACAGGGCGGTTCCGTTTTCCCGGGTGAGCGGGGCGTGCCACTCGAGCAGGGGGCGTTTGGTGTCCCCCCGGCTGGCAGTGTGCCGAGCGGGCGCGTCGGGTTGATCAAAAAGGCGTTTGAGCGAGTTCACTGCCTTGCCCTCGCGCTGGGCGGCCACCTGGGCGGCTGCGGGCGACGTGGCGGCGGAGCTGCCGGTGTCCTCCTGGCAGCCACTCAGTAACAGCAGGCCCAGGAGGCCGGCCATCATGCTGCCAATGACCTCAAGCCGGGCGGTGACGGGAAGGTGCATGGCTTGTCCTCTTTTTCACCCCGTTCAGGGGCAGGTGGTTGAGTGAGCGACAGGCCTGAATAATGCGTGGAATCCGGCCCTGGATACACCGACCCGATTATGCGCAACTGGGGTTGGTCATCAAATGACGAAGTTGTAAGAAAAATACCCTACGGCGGTGCGGGCTGGCCCCGTCCGCTGGGTGGGGTGGGCCTTTGTTGCGGGTACGCTGCCGGTGCGCCAGTTAGTATGAACATTCTAATTTTTGCGCTTACTCTCCCTAATGAATTGGAGCCCCGGCTGGGAATCGCCGGACTTTATGTCGTGTGTTAAGTGAACACTTATTATCAGGAGAGTCACGATGGGTAAACTCAAGTCTTATCAGGAACAGCTTCAGGATATCGTAGCCAAGGGCATCAACGCTGCGGAAGAGCAGCAGAAGAAACTGTCCTCCAAGCCGTTCGAGTACGCTGAGAAGCTGGAAAGTGAAGTGCGCGAATACAGCGTCAAGTCCCTGCGCGAGCGTTACGACGGTTACAGCGAGAGCCTGTTCGAGCAGCTGCGTAGCCTGAATGAGCGTTTCGGTGGCTTTGCCGGTGAGCTGGTTGCTCGCATCGAGAAAGAAGCGGCCGAAAGTGCCGACGCCGTCGCCGAAGCAGCGGAAGAGGTTGCCGAGGAAGTGGCGGAAACTGCCGAAGCCGCCAAGGCATCCGTGACCGAGGCGAAGCCTGCTGCCAAGAAAACTGCGGCCAAGAAGCCGGCTGCCAAGAAGGCCTCCACCACCGCCTGATAGTCCCGGCGTTTAAAGGTCTGCAGAATGGGTCGCCCGCGGGCGACCCATTTTCGTTGGGGGGATGTCAGTCCGTGTCGGTGGAGTCGGCGGGCCCGGTCTGCGGTGAGGCCGTGTAGGGCAGGTTGGCCGGCTTGCCGGTGATGATCTCCAGGCGTTCAATGTCCTCGACAAAGCGGGCCCGTACCCTGTCGATCTCGGCTTTCTGTTCCTCTATCTCTTCTTCGATATCGAGAATCTGGTTCTGCAGGCGATTGATTTTCTGGAGCGTGGCCTCGGGAATCTCGCGACCGGAGCGTTCCAGGTCGGCCGCGCGGGCCTGTTCACTGTCGAGTTGATTGGCGATCACCGAGATGTTGCCACGCTTGAGTTGGGTCAGGCCCTCCAGCTCCTGGAGCTTGCGTTCCATGGCGCGCACCGCCTCATCGGGATGGCTGAAGCGCTTCAGCAGGGTGCGGTCCCGTTCCTGCTGGCGTTCGAGCTGGCGCTGGCGGGCTTCCTGGGCTTCGCGGGCGGCAATTTCCTCCGGGGTGGGCGCCGGATCGATGGTTTTGATCACCCGTCCGCTGTTATCGAGGATCTCGTAGCCGCGTTGGGACGCCTGCTGGGGGACGGTGCTGCTGATCACGGTCCGGCCATTCTCGTCTTGGTAGCGGTACATCCGTGCGTCGGCGGGAAGCGCTGCCACCAGCAGCGAGACCGCCAGGGCAGAGCTGAGTATGTGCATGGATCGCTTCATAAGATCGAGTGAATCGCTCCGGTAATGACTGCGGTAATGACGACGCCGATCCAGCATGGGGGCGCCCGGTTGTCTGTTATCAGGTTAGCAAAGCGGCGCTAGATGCCATAACGATCCCGATAGGCTGCCACGCGCTGGGCGTGCTCGTCGAAGCCGGGCTGGGCCTGCAGATAACTTAGCACCTGTTCGAGTTTAATGATGCTTACCACCGGTATCTGATACTCCTGCTCCACCTCCTGAATGGCGGACAGCTCGCCTTTGCCGCGCTCCTGTCGATCCAGCGCAATCAGGACGCCCGCTGGCTTGGCGCCGGCAGCGTGTATCAGGTCAATGGACTCACGAATGGCGGTGCCGGCGGTGATCACATCGTCGATGATCAGTACCTTGCCCTTGAGGGGCGCGCCGACGATGTTGCCGCCCTCGCCGTGGTCCTTCTTCTCTTTTCGGTTGAAGGCGAACGGGCGATTGTCGCCGGCCGGGGATAGGGCCAGCGCCGTGGTGCACGCCAGCGGAATGCCCTTATAGGCAGGACCGAAAATGATGTCATAATTCAGGCCGCTACGCTGCAGCGCCGCGGCGTAGGCACGACTTAACTGGACCATGTCATCGCCGGTGTTGAACAGGCCGGCGTTGAAGAAGTAGGGACTGACACGCCCGGATTTGAGCGTGAACTCGCCAAAACGCAATACGTTCCGGTGGATGGCAAATTCGATAAATTCTTGCTGGTAGTCTTGCATGACAAGGCTTCTGGAGGGGTTGGTTCTTTTAAAAACGGATAAAACCGGTATCATACACACAAACCGAATCAGGGAACATGTATGCGGGTAGTATCAATCAGCGTCAATGGCCTGGAACAGGCGGTTGAGCGAGGCTTTTTCGAGTGGCTGGCCAGGCAGGATGCTGACGTGGTGTGCGTTCAGGATCATCGCATGCGCGCCTACGAAATCGAGGACCGCCAGCTGATTCCCGAAGGGTACGAGGCCTACTTCATCGACGGCGAGCGCAATGAGGACGGTGGCGTTGGTATCTATACCCGCCATTTCCCCAAGGCGATCATGTACGGCTTTGCCAACGAACAGGCGGATCGGGAAGGCCGTTTTATCCAGGCGGATTTCGACAAGGTCAGTGTGGCCAGTGTGCTGGCGCCGTCGGCGCTGGGTCAAGAGGACGAGCCGTTCGGTGAGGACGACCTGACCGCGCTGGACCACAAGGATGCGTTCATGGACGCCTTTGGCCTGCACATGCAGAAAACCCTGCGTAAGCGCCGCCAGTTCATCTTCTGCGCCAACCTGCAGACCGCCCATCATGTCACCGACGCCAGTTCCCGCTACCACAAGCTGGACGTATCGGGTTTCCTGCCCCACGAGCGGGCCTGGCTCGACCGGTTGTTTGATGAGATGGGGTGTATCGATGCCTTCCGCGAAATCAACAAGCAGAGTAACCAGTACACCTGCTGGCCCGAGTGGGCGGAAGGCTGGCGTCGCAATGCCGGTATCCGCATCGACTATCACCTGCTGACCCCCGGCATCCGCAAGACCATCCTCGATGGCTGGATCGACTACGACACCCGCTTCTCCGATCATGCCCCGGTGATCATGGATTACGACATCGAAATCGGATTTTGACAATGCGGTAATAGTCCCGCGTGTCCGGTGAAGGGGGCCTTATCGGACACGCTGCGAGCACGTCCATGTGCGCTCGGCTCCGGCCTTCCCTGGCCGGAGACGGTCCGGAAAGGCCTCCCTCACCGAACCCGCTAACTCCTTGCCCGGCATCAAGCCGTTTCAGTCTTCCAGCGCCGCCTTCTGAATGGCGAACACCTTGTCGATTCCCTGGCGGGCCATCGCCAGCATACTGTCCAGCTCTTCCTGGGCAAACGGAGCGCCCTCGGCGGTGCCCTGGATCTCGATGAAACCACCCTGGTCGGTCATGATCACGTTCATGTCGGTCTCCGCCTCGGAGTCCTCCGGGTAGTCCAGGTCGGTGACCGGGGTACCCTGGTAGATGCCGACCGACAGCGCGGCGACCATTTGGATCAGTGGCGAGGCCTTGAGTCGACCTTCCTTGACCAGGAAGTTGAGGGCATCCACCAGTGCCACGCAGCCGCCGGTAATGGCCGCGGTTCGCGTGCCGCCGTCGGCCTGGATGACATCGCAGTCGACGGTGATGGTGTGCTCGCCGAGGGCGCTCAGGTCCACCGCCGCCCGCAGCGAGCGACCGATCAGGCGCTGGATCTCCACGGTGCGGCCGCCCTGCTTGCCCCGGGCCGCCTCGCGGCCCATGCGCGAACCGGTGGAGCGCGGCAGCATGCCGTACTCCGCGGTGATCCAGCCCTTGCCTTCGCCCCTCAGGAAGGGCGGGACCTTGTTCTCGACCGACGCGGTACAGATCACTTTGGTGTCGCCAAACTCCACCAGGACTGAACCTTCGGCATGACGGGTGTAGTGGCGGGTGATGCGAATGTCTCTGGGCTGTTCCGGCGTTCTTCCGCTAGGGCGCATAAATCGATTGTCCTGCTTGTGCTTGGCGCAGACCGGCGCATGTCCGGTCCGGTGAATGGAAAGGCCCGGCAGTATAGCACGCCAGTGCCGGCGCTGGATAAGGGGGCAGGCCGGTGCCGGGAGGGGAAGTTCGCGGCTCGGTGCAAGGGACTGCTAAACTACAGAAAATCTGCCTTTATCCAGTTGTCGGAGTCGCCATGATCAGAAGTATGACCGCTTTTTCCCGTCAGGATGCCCAGGGTGAGTGGGGCGCTTTGACTTGCGAGATCCGCACCGTCAATCACCGGTACCTGGAGCCTTCTTTCCGCTTGCCCGAATCGATGCGGGAGCTGGAGAACCGCTTTCGTGAGTACCTGCGGACGAAGCTGAGGCGGGGCAAGGTGGATGTGGGCTTGCGCATCCAGTTGGCGGATTCGGCCGAGCGGTCATTCGAGATCAATCACGAACTGGCCGATGCCCTGAACGATGCCGCCAATCAGATCAACCGGATCCTGGATAATCCGGCCCACATCAATGCCCTCGATATCATGCGTTGGCCCGGTGTCATGGCGTCGCCGGAGCAGGATCTGGAGCCGGTCAAGGCAGCGGCCATCAGCCTGTTCGAGCGGACCGTCGCGGCGCTGATGGAAGCCCGGGAGCGGGAAGGCGAACGCCTGCGGCCCCTGTTTGAAGAGCGGTTGGCCAATATGCAGCAATTGGTGGCGGAAGTGCGTGCGGCCATGCCGGAGCTGTTGGACAAGCAGGAGCGCCAGTTACGCGAGCGTTTTGAGAAGGCCCAGGTGGAGCTGGACGAGGACCGCCTGAGTCAGGAGATGGTGATGCTGGCGCAGAAGTCCGATGTGGCCGAGGAGCTGGACCGGCTGGATGCCCACGTCAGCGAGGTGCTGGAAACCCTGCAGAGCAGCGACGCCATTGGTCGCCGGCTGGACTTCCTGATGCAGGAGCTCAATCGGGAGGCCAACACCCTGAGCAGCAAATCCATCGACGCCCGGGTGACCCGTGCCGCGGTAGATCTCAAGGTGTTGATCGAGCAGATGCGGGAACAGGTGCAGAACCTGGAGTGATGGCTCGCCCTGCGGGTGCGATGTCCGGCCAATCCCCGTATAATTGCGCGTTTTTCAGCATTGCACGTCTGGAGCGAGCAGGTTAATGAGCCAGGTTGAGAAAGGCACTCTCTTTGTAATTTCCGCCCCCTCCGGCGCCGGTAAGACCAGCCTGGTGGCGGCCATGCTGCAACGGGACGGCGCGCTGGGCGTGTCGGTTTCCCACACCACCCGGCCCATGCGTTCGGGCGAGGAGGACGGCGTCAACTACCACTTCGTCAGCCGGGATGAGTTCGAGGCGATGATCCAGCGGGACGACTTCCTGGAGCACGCCGAGGTCTTTGGTAATTATTACGGCACCTCCCAGCGCTGGGTGCAGCAGAGTCTGGATCATGGCCAGGATGTGATCCTGGAAATCGACTGGCAGGGGGCGGCCCAGGTGCGCCGGTTGATGCCCGAGTGCGTCGGCATCTTTATTGTGCCACCGTCTCCGGAAGTGTTGCGTCAACGCTTGACCGGACGGGGAGCGGACGAGGCCGAAGTCATCGAGCGGCGCCTGCGTGAGGCGGCGGAAGAGTGCAGCCATGCCCTGGAGTTCGATTACCTGGTGGTCAACGACGATTTTGACACCGCCCTGGCTGACCTGTTGGCGATCGTGCGCGCTCGGCGGCTGCGGGTGGAGCCCCAGGAAGTGCGCCATGCGAATCTGCTGGCCAGCCTGGTTGCCGGTCGCTAAATCGCTGTATACAAATTGATCCGGCGCCAGTAAACTACGCGGTCTGCCGAATTGTGTGTTGGGGGCAGGGATTGGCCCACTGACGCAAATCACCAGTTATTCAGTTTAAGTCGGGGAGTGATATGGCTCGAGTTACCGTTGAAGATTGCCTGGAACACGTGGATAACCGCTTCCAGCTGGTTATGTTGGCCACCAAGCGTGCCCGCCAGATTGCCACCAAGGGCCAGGAGCCGATGGTTCCGGAAGAGAACGACAAGCCCACCGTGCTGGCCTTGCGGGAGATCGCCGAGGGCAAGGTGACCAACGCCCTGCTGAGGGAAGAGGACGACGAATAAACCCTCGCTGCCCCGGGGCGGGGCATTGAATTCTGTCCAGACGGTTTTATAGTGTAATAAAGGGTCACTAGGTGCCCTGACCGTTGATGGGCATCGGAAAACCCGGGTGTGCGCATCCGGGTTTTTTTGTCGATACCAGCCGGTGTCATTTGGAGGTGCGGTGACAGCAGAGCCAACAGTCGAAGGTCTGGCCAGGGAGCTCAGCAGCTATTTGGATACAGGTCGCATCAATCAGGTGCGAAGGGCCTACTATTACGCCGAACAAGCCCATGAGGGGCAACGACGCCGTAGCGGCGAGCCCTACGTCACGCATCCCTTGGCGGTGGCCTGTATTCTGGCGGAGTTGAAGCTGGACCATCAAAGCCTGATGGCGGCGATGCTGCACGATGTCATCGAAGACACCGGTATCCCCAAGGACGCACTGGCCGACCAGTTTGGCGAATCGGTGGCCGAGCTGGTGGATGGCGTCAGTAAACTGACCCAGATCGAGTTCCGCTCCCGCGCCGAGGCCCAGGCGGAAAACTTCCAGAAGATGACCCTGGCCATGGCCCGGGATATCCGGGTGATCCTGGTCAAGCTCGCCGACCGCCTCCACAACATGCGCACCCTGGGGCCCCTGCCCTACGCCAAGCGCCAGCGCATCGCCACCGAAACCCTGGATATCTACGCCCCCATCGCCAACCGGCTGGGAATGCATTCCATCTGCACCGAGTTGGAGGACCTGGGCTTCTCCTCCCTGTACCCCATGCGTTCCCGCTACATTTCCAAGGCGGTGACCAAACTGCGGGGCAGCCACCAGGAGATCATCGAGGAAATTCGCGGCAAGCTGGAGGAGAAGCTGGCGGAACGTGGCTTGCCGGGGCGGATCATCGGACGCGAAAAACACCTGAACAGCATCTACAACAAGATGAAGTTCAAGCAGAAGTCGTTCCACGAGATCATGGACGTCTACGCCTTCCGCATCATTACCGACACCGAGGATGACTGCTACCGTATCCTGGGAGCGGTCCACAGTCTGTACAAGCCGCTGCCAGGACGGTTCAAGGACTACATCGCCATGCCCAAGGCCAATGGCTACCAGTCCCTGCACACCACCCTGTTCGGCATGCACGTGAACATCGAGATCCAGATCCGTACCGAGGAAATGGAGCACATTGCCAACAACGGCATTGCCGCCCACTGGATGTACAAGAACGACCAGGCCAGCAGCATCGCCAGCGTCAACCAGAAGCGGGTCGACCGCTGGGTGAAGGGGCTGATGGAGCTGCGGGAACGGGCCGACGATTCCCTGGAGTTCATCGAGCACGTCAAGGTGGACCTGTTCCCGGACGAGATCTACGTGTTCACCCCCAAGGGCAAGATCATGGAACTGCCCAGCGGGGCCACTCCCATCGACTTTGCCTACGCCATCCATACCGACATCGGCAACGCCTGCGTGGCCTGCCGTATCAACCGCAATCTGGGATCGCTGAGCCAACCCTTGCAGAGCGGTCAGACGGTGGAGATCATCACCGCACCGGGCGCCCGGCCCAATCCGGCGTGGCTCAGTTTTGTGGTGACCGGCAAGGCCCGCAGCAGTATCCGTCACGTCCTCAAGCATCAAAAGCGCGCCGAGTCGGTGGAATTGGGCAAGACCCTGCTGAAGAAATCCCTCAATGGCTTCGGCAAGAAGCTGGCAGACCTGTCGGATGGCCAGAAGGACGCGGTGGTAAGGCACAACCAGGTGAGCAGCTTTGACGACCTGCTCAGCGAGATCGGCCTGGGTAATCGGATGGCCTACCTGATTGCCCGCCAGCTGATCAGCGGCGAGCTTGGCCCCGACGATGCCGAGGCCGACCTGAGACCGCCCAGTGGTGGCTTTGGCCGGACACCGGTCACCATTCGCGGCACCGAGGGGTTGCTGGTCCGGTTTGCCCAATGCTGCAAACCCATTCCCGGCGATCCGGTGGTCGGGGTGATGGATTCCGGAAACGGCATGGTCATCCATTCCGATACCTGCGCGCGGCTGCCGGAGGACCACGAAGCCCGGGCCCGGCTGACCCACCTCAAGTGGGCCAAGGACATCACCGACGAATTCTCCGTGGAGCTGCGGGTGGAGCTGGAACGCCAGCGCGGGGTGATTGCCGAAGTGGCCAGCGCGGTGGCCCTGGCGGACGGCAACATCGAGCGCATCAACGTGGAAGAGCAGAACGCCCGCCTGGGCATTGTCAGTCTGGTGGTGCACGTCCACGGTCGCCGTCACCTGGCGCGGGTGATGCGTCGGGTACGCAATATCCGGGCGGTGACCCACATCAGCCGCATCCGCCACTGACCCGCTGGCGGGGTGGCCAAAGACTACGACTATTGAGCGAATGCCGCCGGTTGACAGCCCTGCGATGCAGGGGCGACGATGGCGGTTTTAGTTAGAAGGACCCAAGGTCATGACCAACAAATCCGTGATTCAGACTGATAACGCTCCCCAGGCGATTGGCACGTATTCCCAGGCGGTGAAGGCCGGCGATACCGTTTACCTGTCCGGACAGATTCCCCTGGTGCCGGAAACCATGGAGGTGGTGGCCGGCGACTTTGCCGCCAAGACCCGTCAGGTGTTCGATAACCTCAAGGCGGTCTGCGAAGCGTCCGGAGGCGGCCTGAAGGACATCGTCAAGCTGAACATCTACATGACGGACCTGAGCAACTTCGCCACCGTCAACGAAGTGATGGCGACCTATTTCCAGGAACCCTATCCCGCCCGGGCCGCCATCGGCGTGGCCTCCCTGCCCAAGGGCGTGCCGGTGGAAATGGACGCGGTCATGGTCCTGAGCTGAGGGCTCACCGCCAACGGCTATCGGCTGGCGGGACAACCCCGCCGGCTGTCAGTTCTGCGAGCGCTCCTGCTCGATCATCTCCCCATACCCGGCGCGATAATCCGGATAGCGGAAGCGGAAGCCGGTGGCCAGCAGGCGACGGTTGTCGCAGCGTTTGCTGCCGGCGCGCCCCCCCGTGCGGGCGTCCGGCTGTGGCGCGGCACAGGGCACCTGCCCCCGCACCCAGTTCACCACTTCATCCAGCCGTGCCGGATCGCAATCGCTGGCAATGTAACGGTCGGCCAACGGCTGTCCGTTCAGGGCAAGGTTCAGCAGATGCACCACCGCCGCCGCGGCATCGGCCTCATGAATGCGATTGCTGTAGGGGGCCGGCAGGGACGGGTTCATCTCGCCGTTCTGGACCGCGGTCAGGAACCGTCGGCGGCTGGGCCCATAGATGCCGCTGAAACGCACCACGGTGGCCGGAAAGGGCCCGGCCAGCGCCAACCGCTCGCCCTCCAGGATACGTTGGCCGCTGTGGCGCTTGGGTTCGGTGGGACTGTCCTCGGTCACCCAGCTGTCGTCATCCTGGTGGTAGACGCTGGTGCTGCTGATGAACACCACCCGTTTCACCGGCTGGCCGGTGGCGGCCTTGAGCAGGTTGCCCAGCCCGGTCACATAGGCCTGCCGGTAGCCCTCGTCGTCATAGCGGCCGGGGGTGAGGCAGTAAACGAGGGCGTCGAGGTCGCCGGGCAGTCGCTCTGCCAGTTGATCGGGCTGCAGCAGGTCGGCCGCGATCGGGTGCACGCCCTCGGGAACCTGGCCGGCGCTGCGGCGCAAGCCGAATACCGTGGCCTGGTGGCTGAGCTGATGGGCGATCATGCCGCCCAGGGCGCCGCACCCGGCGATGAGAATCCGGGGCTGGCCCGGTGCATGGGTGATTGCCATAATCAATATCTATCCTTATGCTTCATCTAAGGAACCTATGGGTGGCCCCCAACATCCCCAAAGCCCATGAAAAGTCCCTGAAAACGAGAGACCGCAACGTTCTGACCGGAGCATTCCATGACCCTCACTGAATTGCGCTACGTCGTTACCCTGGCCCGAGAGAAGCATTTTGGCCGCGCCGCCGAGCGATGTCACGTCAGTCAGCCCACATTGAGTGTGGCGGTCAAGAAGCTGGAGGAGGAATTGGGGGTGCCGCTGTTTGAGCGCAGTAAGAGCAGCATCCGGGTGACCGAGACCGGCGTGCGGATTATTGAGCAGGCGCAGCGGGTGCTGGATCAGGTGGGGGTGATCCGGGATATGGCCCAGGATGGCAAGAACCAGCTCAACTCGCCGCTGAAGGTGGGGGCCATCTACACCATCGGGCCCTACCTGTTCCCGCATTTGTTGCCGGAACTGCGGCGGGCGGCGCCGGACATGCCGCTGTATATCGAGGAAAACTACACCGCCAACCTGCGTCAGAAGCTGCGCCACTCCGAGCTCGATGCGATCATCGTGGCGTTGCCCTTCGACGAGCCGGAGGTGGTAACCCTGCCGCTGTATGACGAGCCGTTTGTGGTGCTGTTGCCTGCCGGCCACCACCTGGCCGACGAGGCCGAACTGACGCCGGAACAGCTGGCGCAGGAACAGCTGCTGCTGCTGGGACCGGGCCATTGCTTCCGGGACCAGGTGCTGGAGTCCTGTCCGCCGCTGGTGGAGGCCGTCACCAGCCGGGCCGAGACCACCGGCGCGCCGGCCCTGGTGACCGAGGGCAGCTCGCTGGAGACCATCCGCCACATGGTGGCGTCCGGCCTGGGCATCACCGTCTTGCCGCTGTCCGCCGCCACCGCCATGCAGTATCGGGAAGATATCCTGGTGGTCCGCCGCTTTGCCCAGCCGGTGCCCTACCGGACCGTGGCCCTGGCCTGGCGGGTCACCTTCCCCCGTCCCAAGGCGATCGACATGCTGCGGCTGGCGGCCGGACAGTGCCGGGTGATGGAAAAGGCCCGCGAGGAAACCCCCGTTACCTCCCTCAGCGCCTGAGCTTGCCATGACCTCGCTGGCAGATCTTCCGGTCACCACCCTGAAGGGAGTCGGCTCGGCCCTGGCGGCCAAGCTGGCCAAGCTGGGGATTCATTCCCTGCAGGATTTGCTGTTCCATTTACCCTATCGCTATGAGGATCGCACCCGCATCGTGCCCATGGGCAGCCTGCGGATCGGCGATGTCGGGGTGGTCGAAGGCGAGGTGGTCAAGAATGACCTGGTGATGGGGCGTCGCCGCAGTCTCCAGGTCACACTGCGGGACGATTCCGGATTCCTGGTGTTGCGTTTTTTTCACTTCAACGCCTCCCAGAAGGCACAGCTGGCCGCCGGCGCCCGGATTCGCTGCTTCGGCGAGGTAAGGGCGGGGCGGGCCGGCTACGAACTGTACCACCCGGAGTACGAGGTCAACCCGCCGCCGCTGGCGGCCCCGGGCAGCGCCACCCTGACGCCGGTGTACCCGCTGACCGAGGGCATCCAGCAGCCGCGGGTGCGGAGCCTGTGTCGTCAGGCCCTGAGCTACCTGCAACGGTACCCGATCCGCGAGCTGTTGCCCGCGGCGCTGCTGGCGGATTACCAGTTGCCGGGCATTACCGAGGCGGTGGCGCTGGTACACGCGCCGCCGGCAAGCGCCGATGTGCCGCAACTGGTCGCCGGCAAGCACCCGGCACAACAGCGGTTGGTGATGGAAGAGCTGTTGGCCCACCAGCTCAGCCTGTTGCAGGTGCGGGCCCAGATCCAGCAACGCCAGTCGCTGGCGTTGCTGCCTCAGGGGGATCTGGTGAGGCGTTTTCTGGAGGAACTGCCGTTCCGGCTCACCGGCGCCCAGCAACAGGTGGTGGCAGAGGTTCGCCAGGACATGAGCCAGCCGCTGCCCATGCTGCGGCTGGTGCAGGGGGATGTGGGCTCTGGCAAGACCGTGGTGGCGGCCCTGGCGGCCCTGCAGGCGGTTGCCGCCGGCGCCCAGGTGGCCCTGATGGCGCCCACCGAGATCCTGGCCGAGCAGCACTACAACAGTTTCCGCCAGTGGCTGGAGCCGCTGGGTATCGGGCTGGCCTGGCTGTCCGGCAAGGTCAAGGGCAAGGCTCGCACCGAGGCGTTGGCGCGGGTGGCCAGCGGCGAGGCCGGCGTTGCCATCGGCACCCACGCCCTGTTCCAGGACGAGGTGACCTTCAACCGTCTGGCCCTGGTGATCGTCGACGAGCAACACCGCTTTGGGGTCCATCAACGGCTGGCGCTGCGGGAAAAGGGGGTAGCGGGCGAACTGGCGCCGCATCAGCTGATCATGACCGCCACGCCCATTCCCCGAACCCTGGCGATGAGCGCTTACGCCGACCTGGACACCTCGGTGATCGACGAACTGCCCCCCGGACGCAAACCCATCGAGACCGTGGCGGTGCCGGACAACCGTCGGGACACGGTGATCGAGCGGGTTCGCCAGGCCTGCGAGGCCGGGCGTCAGGCCTACTGGGTGTGTACCCTGATTGAGGAGTCCGAGGCGTTGCAATGCCAGGCGGCGGAGGCGACCGCGGAGGCGCTGGGGGAGCAGTTGCCCGGGCTGCGCGTCGGCCTGGTCCACGGACGTCTCAAGGCGGCCGAGAAGGCCGGGGTGATGGACGCCTTCAAGACCGGTGAGCTGGACCTGTTGGTGGCCACGACGGTGATTGAAGTGGGGGTGGATGTGCCCAATGCCTCGCTGATCATCATCGAGAATCCGGAACGGCTGGGGCTGGCCCAGCTGCACCAGCTGCGGGGCCGGGTGGGGCGTGGCAGCGAAGCGAGCTACTGCGTGCTGATGTACCATCCCCCCCTGTCCCAGAACGGCAAGGCGCGTCTGCAGGTGTTGCGGGACAGCCAGGATGGCTTTGTCATCGCAGAGAAGGATCTGGACATCCGTGGCCCGGGGGAGGTGTTGGGGACCCGTCAGACCGGCCTGATGCAGTTCCGTCTGGCCGACTTCGAGCGGGACAAGGGCTGGATCGAGCCGATACGGGAAATGGCACCGGCGCTGATGGGGGAGCCGGACCGGGTGAACGCGCTGGTGCGCCGGTGGCTGGGGGAACGCACCCGCTATGGGGATGTCTAGACAGCCTTTTTGATTCGTAAAGGGTGCCCAGGGGAGTCGGGATTCCCCGGGTCATCTATAGTGCATAATAGCCAGGCGGTGTGGGGTGTCGGCGGTTTCGCGGCTTGCCAGCCACACTGTTTGGGGACAGACAAATAGAAGCCAGTGGCTCGCGGAACACTGGCCGGCCTACAAACAGGGGAAAACCATGGAACTACCCGTCGCCGTCCGCCAGGCCTTGGGGGACTCTGCCGACCGTGTCGAGTTGCGAGACGTTGCCGCCGACGAGATCGGCAGCCAGGCGTTGCGTATGATGTTGCTCAACGACGATCAGGGACGGGTTCAGGTGATCTGTCGTAACCAGGACCTAATCGATCTCGATTCCCTCAACAAGCAACTCGGCCGGGACCTTCGCATGATGCCCAGTCGGGAGCAACTGCGGGTCCGCGAAAAAACCGGCTTGCGGGCGCTGCCGGCACTGCCGTCGCTGACCGGTCTGCCGACGGTGGTGGACACCGCCGTCGATGAGTTGGCGGTGGTGGCGCTGCATCTGGAGGAACAGGACGCCACCCTCATCGTGGCGGGGGCCGAGTTCCAGGGCCTGAGTGGCGGGGCCCAGCATCTGTCGTTCGCGGTGGATCCGGAATCCATCCGGGTCAACCTGGATCGTCCGGAGCAGGACCTGGAACAGCTGAACACCGCCATCAAACGGTTTACCGGCCTGCGCATCCAGCAGCGTATCGATGACACCCTGGAGCTGCCCCCGCTGCCGGAAACCGCGCAGCGCATCATCCAGCTGCGGGTAAACCCCAATGCCATGATGGGCGACCTGGTGGACATTGTGGAGAGCGATCCTAGCCTGGCGGCCCAGGTGGTCAGTTGGGCGTCGTCTTCCTTCTATGCCGCCGCCGGCCAGGTTCGCTCGGTGCACGATGCGGTATCCCGGGTGCTGGGCTTCGACCTGGTGATGAACCTGGCCGTGGGGCTGTCCCTGGGGCGGGCCATGGCGCAGCCGAAGGATCGTCCCGAAGGCTATGTGGATTACTGGCAGCAGGCCATCTGGCAGGCCCAGGCCGCCGGGGTGCTGGCCAGTCTGATGCCTCGCAACCAGCGTCCGGTGTTTGGCCTGGCCTACCTGGCCGGGTTGCTCCACAACTTTGGCTATCTGGTACTGGCCCACGTCTTTCCGCCCCATTTCCGGCTGGTGTGCCGGTCACTGGAGGTGAATCCGCAGGTGGACTCCTCGCTGATCGAGCATTTCCTGCTGGGTGTTACCCGGGAGCAGATCGCCACCCAGCTGATGAGCAACTGGGGCATGCCGGATGAGGTGACTCTGGCCATCCGCCACCAGAAAAACCCGGGCTACGGCGGCGAGTACGACGTGTACCCCAAGCTGCTCTGGCTGGGGCGGCAACTGTTGACCGAGAGGGGCATTGCCCTGGGAGCCGGCGAGCCGGTACCGGACGCCTTCTATCAGGACCTGGGGCTGGATAGGGACAAGGTGGCGCAGCATTTTGACGAGCTGGTTGGTAACAAGGACAGCGTGTTGGCCATTGCCGGCATGATGCAGGGCTAAGCCAGGTTTGTGGCACAAAAAAGCCGGCCACCCGGCCGGCAAGCTCACCCGCTTGTTGCAGATCATTCAACTCAAGAGATGTGCGCAATCGACTTCGGAGAAAACAAAGCTAACGCTGATCCGGCACACGCCAGTCACCGGGTGCTGTCTTAAAGCTAGTCAAAGTTCGGAGAAAAAACAGGCGTGGTTGGCGGGGACAAAAAGTGTGAGCCAGGTTTTGTTTTTCTCGAGTTCCGGAACGAATTGATTTGGCGGTCAAAAGCTCCACCGGTCCCGTCCGGGGAGTTACAAAACGTTACAATTTAGGTCGCCTCAGAAATGGTGTTGCCGGATGGCCGTTGCCGCCCGGCGAATGGCGTCGGCGTGACGATCCTCGACGGCAAAGCGTTCCTTGTCCAGCTTCTGGATAAACTTGCGGTCGGTGTTCTTGCGCGCCCGGTGGGTGGGCATGTGCTGGATCTGGTCGTGCACCTGCTGGAACACCTGGTACGGTGGTTGAGCGAGCAGGTCCGGGGCGACCAGCTCCAGCAGGCCCTTGATCCGCAGGCAGGCCTCGGAATACTCCACCTGATCTTCTTCAATGGCCATGGCCAGCACCTGAATGCTCTCCACGATCTTGGCGCGCCGGTCCGCCTGAAACGCCGCCTGCTTGCGTTGCAGGGCCGTGTCCTTGCGGAGTAGCCGCAGCTGTCGGACGATGAACGCCGACAGCAGGACGATGGCAACCAGACCGATTCCAATCAGCGACCACTGTAACCAGGTGGGCATGCTCAGGTTTCTCCGTTCACGTCAGGCACGCTTGCGTATCCGCTCTGCCCGCCAGAGCCGGACCTTGACCGACTGACCGTTGAGGGCGGAGGTGCCACTGAGGGTGTCAATCTGATCATCGCGCACCACATCATTGATGCTCGCTCCGGCGTGGGCGGCGGCCACCGTCTGGCCGGTGCCTTCCCGGTTGTGGCCCCAGCCGTGGGGGATCGACACCACGCCGGGCATGAGATCTTCGGTGATTTCCACCGGCAATACAACCCTGCCCGCCGGGCTGGAGATTTCGGCCGAATCCCCCGGTTTGAGGCCGCAGCGGGAGGCGTCCTTGGGGTGGATCATCAGGGTGCAGCGGTCCTTGCCTTTCACCAGGCGCCGGCTGTTGTGCATCCAGGAGTTGTTGCTGCGGACATGGCGCCGGCCGATCAGCAGCAGATCCTTGCTCCTGGGACGGATCAACCGCTCGTAGAGCCGGTCCAGGTCGTGCAGGTAACGGCGGGGAGCCAGGTTAACCAGTCCATCCCGGGTGTACAGCCGCTGCGGCAGACAGGGTTGCAGCGGCCCCAGGTCCACCCCGTTGGGACTGGCTTTCAGGGTGTGGAGCGACAGCCCCTTGGGGATGGCCTGCCAGCGCCGGTTCAGCGGGCTGAGGGCGGCCAGTCCCCGCAGGGGATGTCGTGACGGCAGAATGTCCATGATCAGGTCAATGGCCGGCTCCGCCAGGGTTCGCACGGGGCCGATATCCTGCCCGTAGGGGCCGCTGCGCAGCAGCAGGTCCAGAATCGGGTCGGGCCCCAGTTCCTTGAGCGCCCGCCAGCCCAGCTCCGAGCGCAGGGGCAAGCGGCCGCCCTTGCGCAGTTTCTCCAGCCGGTGGGCCAGTTCCAGCAGAATCTGCCAGTCATGCCGGCTGTCGGCCTCGGGTTCAAACAGGGCTTCGCTGTATTTGGCGGTATTGCGCACGGAGAACAGGTTGAAAATGAGGTCGTAATGGCTGCGTTCCAACGCAGCGGTCGGCGGCAGAATCACGTCCGCGTGGCGGGTGGTTTCGTTCAGGTAGTAATCCACCGAGACCATGAACTCCAGACCGGCGAAGGCCTCCTCCAGGCGCCCGCCATTGGGGCTGGAGAGCACCGGGTTGCCGGCGATGGTGACGAAGGCCCGGATCTGCCCCTCCCCGGGGTTCAGCATCTCATCTGCCATGGTGCTGGCGGGGTACTCGCCGCCGAATTCCGGAAGCTGCCGAACCCGGCTGCGACGCCGGTCGAAATGCCCCTGTTGTCCCGACATGGCCCCCAGGGCCACCAGATCGATGGCGGGCTGGGTGAACATCACGCCGCCGGTGGCGTCCAGTTTCCCGGTGAGGATGTTGAGCACATAGATCAGCCAGGTGGCGACACCGCCGTGGGCCTGGGTGCTGGTGCCAATGCGGCCGTAGATGGCGGCCTTCCGGGTGGTGGCCAGGGCCCGGGTCAGCTCACGGATGGTGTCGGCGTCGAGCCCGGTGTGCTCGCTGACCGCTTCGGGGCGATAGGGCAGGGACGCCAGGCGCAGCAGGTCGATGTCCTTGAGCCAGGCATCGGCGTGTCCCGGGTTGACCAGGCCTTCGTCAAACAGCGTGTTGACCATCGCCATCAGCAGCAGGGCATCGGTGCCGGGGCGGATGAAATGGAAGTCGTCGGCCACCGCGGCGGTTTCGGTGCGGCGGGGATCGATGACCACCATCTTACCGCCCCGCTGCTGCAGGGCCTTCAACCGCCCGCGGAAGTCCGGCACCGTCATCAGGCTGCCGTTGGAGGCCATCGGGTTGGCGCCGATGCAGATAAACAACTGGGTGCGGTCAATGTCCGGAATCGGGAACATCAGCTGATGGCCAAACATCTCCAGGCTGGCGAGCATGTGGGGCAGCTGGTCGTTGGAGGTGGCGGAGAACCGGTTCTGGGTGCCCAGGGCCCGCAGGAACGGCAGGTTGGCCACCAGGGCGCCGTGGTTGTGCACATTCGGGTTGCCCAGGTAGACGCCGGTGGCGTTGCGGCCCTGTTCCTGGCGGATGCGGTGCAGCCGGCTGGCCACCAGATCCAGGGCCTCGTCCCATTCCATCTCCTGCCAGCCATCGGGGGTTCGCCGGATGGGTTTGCGCAGGCGATCCGGGTCCTCGTGCAGGTCCTTCAGCGCCACCGCCTTGGGGCAGATGTGGCCCCGGCTCAGCGGATCGTCGTCGTCGCCCTTGATGGATTCGATCTGGCCGTTGCGCACCTCGATGGCAACACCGCACATGGCTTCACACAGGTGGCAGGTGCGGTAATGGGTTCCGTTGTCCATGGCTCTCTCCGTAACGCGGACGGTTATTCTGGTTATGGTGATTGGGGAAACTTCCAGACTAGCAGGAAAGGCGGGCCAGGGAAAAAGGTGTCGCCGTGGCATTCCCGGCCATAAAAAAGGCCAGCCCGACGGCTGGCCCGACTTGGCGGAGAATCCTCAATACTGCTCCGGAATCTCCTTGATGGGGTTGGTGATGAAGTTGAGGTAGACGCCTTCGGCCGGAATCCGCAGCGGGATCTCGACGTCAACGCCAAAGGCCACCGCGTTGACCGTGATGTCTTCCGCCTCGACATTGCGTTCCTCGATCTGCATGCGGCCATCGTCAAAGAAGGTGATCGGCCCAGACAGCTTGAGCTGCACCGGCTTGCTGTAGACGTCGTGACTGGACACGCCGCTCAGGTTGGGGGCGTCGAGGGTCAGGTCGGCGGTGGCGGAGAAAATGGGCCGGCCGTCCGGACCTTCTGAAATAATGCCTTCGACCAGCCCCAGCGGGTTGTCTTCGGTGGGCTCACCGTAGGTCATCCGCAGGATCTGGGTGCCGGTGGCCGAATTGATGTCGGACCCCAGCAACAGGCTGGCACTGACGACAACGGTGGCAGAGGTGGTTGCCAGCTGCGTGGGGTACAGCAAGACCCTCACGCCAATGGTGTTGCCATCCTCATCGAAGGCCGGGCCAACCACCTCGGTGTCCAGGCCATAGGTCTGGTAGATGAACTTGTTGGTGGGGCAGTCTGCGCCATCGGGCGAACAGCCCACCCGGGCATCGCCTGCGGAACTGTCACCCACGCCATCTCCATCTGAGTCAACCACCATCAGCCTGCCGGCGTTAGCCGTTGGCAGGAAGCCGCCGTCACCGTCGGTTTCATGGGTGAAGGGCTCAAGGCAGTCGGTTCCACCAGGCGTGCCGCAATCGATCACGTAGTTGGAGTTGGCGTCCCGAACCGGGAAATTGCGCAGCTGGGTGAACACGCTGGTGGTCGGTTCGGTGCCGGTGAAGTAGATGCTCAGATCCGGACCGCCCACATCGGAAGGATCCACCAGCAGGTCCGTCTGCAGCGGCATCCCGTCCTCGGAACAGACCAGGGTGCCGGCGCTGCAGTCGCCATCCACGGCGGAGCGCAGGGTGTAGCGGTAAAGGGTATCGGTTTCCCAGGCGCTGTCCGGATAGAAGCGGGCCCGCTGATTGGTCAGCTCCAGTCGGCCGCTGACTCGCTCTTCATTACCAACGGCACCCGGGGACGCCGGATTGGCAATCTTCTCTACCACGAAGCTGTCGCTGTTGATGGTGTCCAGGTCCATGGACTGGGAGAACTGAACGATGATCGGGCGATCCTCCGGCAGGGTGGTCACCGGGAGTTGATCCCTGACCGTGCCTCCGGGCGCGTCGTCGACACAGGTGCCGTGACTGCCATTGGCCAGGTCCAGGTTCTCGCTGACACAGGGATACCCCGGATAGGTGGTGAGGGCGATGGGAGACACGAAGGGCGCTTCGCTACCGTCCTTGATGGTCGGCAAGGCGAAGGACAGGGTCTGGGACGTTGCGCCGTTGCCCGCCAGGTCGGTCAAAGCGCTGTTGATCTGAAGGGCGTAGTCCACGCCATGCTGCAGGCCGCCCACCGGGTTCAGCGCCACCACGGTGCCGTCCAGTTTGCGACGCAGGTCTTCAGAAGGCACTTCGGTGCCGTCGGCCAGCAGGGTGAAGCCGGCGGCCAGGCTGTCGCCATCCAGCGCCTCGTCGAAGTTCAGGACGATGGGGTCGCCGGGGCGGTGCATCTGGTCCCGGTTGCCGGGTATGGCCTCATCCGGACCTGGCATCCAGCTCAACAGCTGGGGGCCGCTGGTATCGGCGGTGCGGGTGTCCAGGGCGTCGAGTTGCACCTCCGCGTTGGTGTCGGCCTCGATGCGGAAGGCCAGGGTGGAATCGGCGAGCTCCTGGCCCAGCAGGTCGGGCTCGACAATCCCAAGGGCGTCAATGGTCAACACACCGTCTTTGACGATGGCAATGCCGCTCAATTCCACGCCCAGCAGGTCCTGGGACAGCGAGGCGTTGGGTTGCGCCTCTTCGGCGTTCATGGCCACATCCATGAACAGCTTGACGTGCCGCGGGGCCTCATCGGAGTCGCTGTAGGGGTTCGGGTACAGGTAGCCGGTGGCGTCGGACAGCATGGTGACCTTGACCTGGCCGGTTTCCTGAATGCTGTTGGTTTCCGGGTTAATGATCGGCACGGAGCCGTTGATGTTCAGCTCCAGGCTGCTGCTCAACAGCAGGCTGCCCTTGGGCACGCGCAGGGGGACCGGTTCATCGCCCGGGAAGCTGGGCGCGTAGGCCAGCTCGGCGTACAGACCGCCGGTGGTCTGCGATGGGCCTGCGGTACCCATCAGTACGGAATTGAGGGTCACCCCGTTGATGATCTCGCCGTTGAGCACCGAACGCTCGGCATCGGCCTGTGACTGGCCAGCCAGCAGCCCCGAATCGATGGCTTCCTGAAACAGGACAATCGTGGGGCTGGTGTCTTTGGGCGTGAATTCGGCGCTGTAGTTCAGGGTCTCGCCCGCCAGGCTGGGCAGGTTGGCGAGGACAACGGAATAGCGGGTGTCCGGGGACAGCGCGTCACCGTCCAGGCCGCATTCGCTCTTCGCTTCAGTGGTACAGGGATCGATGGTAACGAACCGCCCCTTGACCAGGACGGAGGCGGGTACGGTCTCGCCATTGGCGTCCTGCAGGCTGATCGAGCCCCCCATCTCCTGCCACTCCGGATGCACCGGCTGGGTCAGCCGGAGCCGGAAGGTGGAGAAGTCCATCGGCTGGAAGAAGCCATCGGCGGACGGGATCATCTCGTCGACGGCGAAACCGGCGCTGAGACTGTCCAGACCGACGATGCCGGTCATGCCCGCCCGGGTGGAGAACTGGATGCCTTCGGCGCCAAAGGCGTTGGGGGTGGGCACCATGCGGCCGCCTTCGGCCTGCAGGTTGCCATCGAAGGTGATGGTGTAGTCGGTGGCCAGATCCAGATTGTCCGCGGGTGACAGCTTGAGGCTGCGGCCCCCGTCAATCAGGGTGACGGAGAAGGGGACGTCACTGCTGCCGTCGTTGATGCGAATCTTGTCGGTCAGTTCCTCATCCGTGATGGCATGGGAGAACCGCAGCACGATATCCGCCTTGGGGCTGACCTCGGACTGGCCGTCGGCGGGAAACGAATAGATTGTCGATCCCGGGGCGACGACTTCTTTCAAGGTCTGTTTATCACCCCCGCCACAGGCTGCCAGCAGCAGCGCGGGGGTCAGTGCCAGAATCTTGTTGTATTTCATGGCAGACACCTCGTGTTCAGAACTTCAGCGTGATGGAGCCAGTAATGACGTCCACGTCGCCATCTGTGGTGGCCACAATGTTGTTGCTCTGTTGACCATCCGCTCGTGTATTGCTCAGGGTGAAGTCCCGCTCCTCCAGCATCTGGTGCTGGTAACCGATGTCCAGGCGTACCGGATAGGTCAGGTAACGGGTGCGGTTGTACTCGGCGCTCAGGCCGAGACCGATGATGTACTTGTCATTGTCGAAGTAGTTGACGTCCGGGGTGGTGTCGCTCTTGAGCGGCGATTCCTTGTAGGCCAGTCCCAGCGTGACGCCAAAGTGCTCGCCCAGCTTCATCTCGCCACCAATGCGTGGAATCAGGATGTCATCGAACTCGGCCATGGCCTGGTCTTTGATGTTGTCCTGGTCGAACTTTTCCTCCAGGTCCGACCAGTTTTGCTGCTCGAGGGTGATGCCCACCCGCCAGCGATCGGTGCTGTACTGGGCACCGATTGAATAGACCGATGGCTCGAAGGAGTCATAGGTGGCTACGGCCAGAATCAGCGGATCGCTGGCCGGAATGAGCCCGGGAATGATGGTTTCTGCGGCCACGGTCGTTTTGGCATAGGAGCTGGTTCGGTAGGCGACGGCGGTCTCGAATCCGTCCAGCCAGCAGTCCGAATCAGGACAAAAGGTATCGCCAAGATCCACGGTGCTACTGAGGATGGTGCGCAGGGAGGGTTCGGCGCTGACTTCCAGGGCCTCGTACTGGGTGTTACCGGCCAGATCCGTGGTTACCGACATGGAGGCGGTAGACTTCAGGGTGATGCGGGCGGATGCCCCGATGTCGATACCCCGCCAAAAGGTGGTTGCGCCCCCGATGTTCAGGAACAATGGCTGGCGGCCGTAGTTGAGGAATTGGCCCTCAACGCCGGTGCTGGATTCAAACGCCATCATCTCCTTGCTGAACTTTTCCACGCCTGCGACAAAGCCCAGGTACAGGGGATGGTCCAGACGGGTCAACGAGCTCAGGTTGGTTTTCATGCCAATCAAGACCTGTTGACTGGGCGAGTTGGACAGAACGTCGCCGTCGCGATCTGACGCCGAGGCGCGCAACTCCTGTTCGGCGTGCAGTATGCCGCCGGTCAGTTCACCGCGGGGGTCTTTCGCCAGATACGAGGGGTTGTAATAGGTGGCGGACACCTGGGTATTGAACATGGACAGGGCCTGAGCGGAACCCACGTCGGTAGGCAGCAGGCCGTAATTGGTTGGTGTTTGCCCCATGTTTGCTGAGGCGTTGACGGAGAGGCCGGAGGATGCAACAGCAACGGCCAGCGACAGAGTCCGCAGGGACCAGCGGGAGGAAACTACCATGGATCACACTCCAATTATGATTTTTATCTTGTGTGACACTTGCGCGTGACAAGGTCCGATTACTAGTACTTATTCAAAGTGGCACTTTTGTTCAGAAACGAGTCTATCCATCTTGTCATATTAGGACTTTGGCTTTAGTGACAGCCTTGGGCGTCGAGAGAACCACTTATTGACACCTTGTTTTCTTTTTGGGGCTTCCAAGTGACATATGCGCTGAGGCTGGGTCGGCCACCACGGCTATCGGACTGATCTAACATTCTACCGGAGTGCCAGCCCCACCATGGTAGTCGGAATAGCTCCTGGCGTGGGTCAAGGTGGGACAATTTGACGGACAAATTGTTGTGATTTTGTGACAAATCTTGTCGATCGTGTTGGCTCAGCCCATCCCGGGGAACATGTCAGGCCTCCGGGAAGGCGGTCCAGCCGGTGAGCCAGCTTCGTCGGGCGAGCGGGTTGATCGCCCCCTGGAACACGGCCGACTCGTCAAAGAATTCACTTTGTGGCGGCGGCGTTGCGTGCATCTGGCGAAGCTGGACCCGCGGTGCGAAACTGGGGGATGACAGGTCCCGCGCCGCACTGTGCAGGGCGCTCTCCAGGCGAATGTTGTTGTCGTGCCCCGGCAAACGGAGCCATTGGCTCTCATCGAAGCCATGGTCGTCGTCGCTGCTGCCGGCTTCATCCGGGCCACGGCCCAGGCTGCCGGTATTGGCGAGCAGGTTGTTGCTGAAACTCAGGGTGTTGCTGTGGACCAGCGGTGCAACCTGATCACGGGTGTCCACAGCCTCGATGGCGTAACTGTCGATCAGCAGGTTGTGGAAGTGCCCGCCGGAGCCTTCGCGGATGACCATCCCCCGGTGCTGCTTGGCCGCCAGTCCCGCACCGGCCAGGGTCACGTTGTAGAACGTGGGTTCCGAGCGCGGCGTGGCGTTGTGGTCATCGCCATTGTTATCGCCTTCGAACGCGTTATCACCGACATCGGGGTGTTGCTGGATCACCGCGAACTGGACCCGACCGGTCCAGCCCCAATCCCAGTCGATGCTGTCATCGGCGGCACCGGATACCACAATGTTCTTGAGATCGACGGTGCCGCCAAACAGCTCTATGCCATCGTCCAGGGCCCGGTGAACCTGGACATTGCGCACTATGGTGTTGCTGCCGCATCCGCCCAGGGTTAGGCCGTTGAGTTCGTTGTCCCGGTATACCTCGAAACCGGCGAATTCGATCCGGGTGTACTCGATCACACCGCAGCTGTGGGTAGCATCGGTACCACCAAAGCGGCCACGGGCATCGCCTTCCTGCAAGCCTTCAATGGCAGCGTCCGGCTGGTTGACCGGTGCCTTGCCCAGCAGTACCACTCCCCCCCAGTCGCCTCGCTGGCGTTTGCCTTCCGGCTGGCTGCTGGTAAAGACGATGGGGCGATCCACCTGTCCGCGTGCAAACAGGTGGCTGTCGCGGGTAACGATCAGGGCAGAGCCATTCTCTCCCTCGATGGTGACGCCGGGCTCAATGGTCAGGGTGGCCCCGTCGACAAAGACGGTCTCCTCCAGGATGTAGCGATTCCCGGTTTTCCAGACGGTGTCGGAAACGATGTCCGACTGGATGCGAATGGCCCGGTGTTCAAAGGCCGTAAAGCCGGCGACGGCGGCAATGGCAACGCTCACCACCGGTAATGCCAGCAAGGTGTTTCGTCCCAACCAGCTCCGCTTGGCGGCACGACGGGACTCGGGCGTGGCGGCCAGAACCGCGTCCCGGCTCTTGGCGGTCAGCGGCTCGCCGGTATCGTTAGCCTGAATCTCCCGCACCAGGGTCTGCATTTCCGGGGAGCCCTTGCTGGCGACCCGGCGCAGGACGTCACTGCGGTAGCCGGGTTCGCGCAACAATGCGTTCAGGTGGACGAATTCGACGCCGGGACAGGCGCCTTTGTCGATGCGGCGTTTGAGTTGCCACAGTTTTTCAACGAGGAGGGCGGAATGGCCTGACATGATGACTGCTCCCAACAACATGTGCCGCTACCTTTTACCGGTCGTTGATGAAAGTATTGTGACGGCGGTCACTGGAATGTTGTGAATTCGGTGTCTTAGGGGAGCATTGAGTGGTTTCATCAATCTGAAATAAAACTCGGATTAACTACACCTCCTCGAGAATGTCTGTAGTGGGGGTAGCTCGCATTGTTCTATACCATAAATCGTCCGGAAAATTGTGTTGCCCAAGTGGTATGGGCCAGCGACTGCCTGCGAATCATTGCCCACGGTGGTCCGTCAAGCTGTGAGGGAGTTGCCACCGTGCGTTACGAGGTGGAATTGGCGGGAGGAGAGGTGCTCTACAGCTCGGAGAGTTACTTTGCGGTTCAACACTTCCTTCAAATGTTGACCGAGCCCGAATATGGCCGCTTCGTGGCCTAGAGTACAAGCAGATCAGAAATTCGGCTGAAGCACTGAGAAGGGCGAAGGGCTCTCAAGCCCTTCGCCCTGATGCTGGAAACTGCGTTGTCTGAATTTGGAATACCACCCAGTCTCGCGGTTGTCAGGCTCGCTGGGCCCGGCGTCGAGTGAGGCCAAAGCCCAGTAAACCTAGACCAAGCAGCGCAAGGGTTCCGGGTTCACCGACTGTCACTCTGGTGGTTGCATAAAGACCGATATGCGATAACCCCCCGCCCCTGCTGAACACGTTGAGGAACGACCAGTCGCCAGATGACACCCCGTCCTGCAGTTCGTAGACGAACCACTCATCGGGGTTATTGCCGGTGCCGAACTTGAAGGCGATGGCGCCTGCATCAAAGTCGTCCCAGAAGCTGCTGTCGAAGCTCCAGGTGCCGCTGCCGTTGGTTTGCGTAAACGACAGGTTGTACGCCGGAGTGGCGTCGTCGGATTTGCCGACAGCGGTGTAGCCAGAGCCTGCGGCACTGTTGAGGAACAGATCGTTCATCGGGTTGCCGGTCAGGTTACCTGTCCCTGATGCCAGGCAAGCTGATACCTGGCTATCGTCGATCGACATGCGGTTTCTTGTGGCATCTCCCTCATCATTGCAGAGAAGAGGTGCGGCAAACGCGCTTCCTGTGTAGATTATTCCCGCCAGCAATCCCGCCAGCGTAGAGGTGATGACTTTATTGGTAGTTCTCATCTCAGTACTCCCATTCCGAGACACTAGGTTGTAGTGCGCAGGAAGGGGGCAGCAGAAAACAAACCAGCTCTCCAAAAAACATTGTAAAACAGTGTTAAATTGACGCGTCGCCGAACGCCATCTCGCGGTGTGTAAATATCTTTGACGCCGGAAAGGGGGGGGCGGGGCGTGGCCTTGGATGCAAAGTCAATCACGTACTCAGTGAAGACGGAATATGGCTCAATTAGCTGCGATAATGGGGCTGGTTAATGTTTTAAATCAGCGGGTTGCACATAAGTGAGATTGGCTCCCATTCGCAATAGAATTTAAAACATTGTTAAAAGTCGCTCGAGCTATTTGCTAAAAAAGCTGACGGCGTCTACGGGTGGGGTGTTTCATTCTCGGTAACTTGCTGTTTTTTAAGGTGAATTGACATTCGGACAAGCGTCAACGCGCGACAGGTGC
This sequence comes from Marinobacter sp., assembly GCF_033722735.1. Classification (GTDB taxonomy): domain Bacteria; phylum Pseudomonadota; class Gammaproteobacteria; order Pseudomonadales; family Oleiphilaceae; genus Marinobacter. The sequence goes on along the minus strand of NZ_JAWVYN010000003.1, from coordinate 297 downwards.
CAGAATCAAGGATTGGCACAGAGTTCGAGATTCGGCTCCATTGAGTGGCGTGGTGGCGGAGCGGGTCTTAGGGGGCAAGGCTTTCGCCCTGAGAAGCGCCAAGTCCGTGACTGTTGAGTGACACAGCCCGACAAGTTTCGGCGCGACTGGAAGGAGTGGTGGGCCCAGCTGGACTCGAACCAGCGACCAAGGGATTATGAGTCCCCTGCTCTAACCAACTGAGCTATAGGCCCTTTTCGGATGCACTGTGGAAAGCGGGAAGCGGGCGCCATTATACCGGTGCGGTCAGGCGCCCGC
>NZ_JAWVYN010000002.1:0-365759 GCF_033722735.1 Marinobacter sp. | reverse complement strand
TCCGGTTGATGTGAGGGTGAGGGCGGGTATTGATGCCCTCACCGGGGGAGGCATTGATCAGACGAATGGCGCCACGGCCGATTGAGTCATGGCACCTCTGTTCGAGTCGTTGATCACCAACACTCATAATTGGATTCCCTGGTGTGTGTTTCGATGGCCGACCGTCTCCGTGTTCAGCGAGTGTCGGTCCGCAGCACCGCAATGGTTTCCCAGGTCCCCACAAGCACTAGAATGGTGGTGGTCAGCACGGCCAATAGCGCCGGCGAGATAAACGATGCAAGCGGAATCAGGAGCGCCAGCAACACCAGGCCGATGTAGTGCGATCGGGGGTGGCTGTTAAAAATCAGCCTCTTGAACAGGATGTTTCCGAACAGATACAGGGCCGGTCCTGCGATGGAGGCTACCAGCGTTGTGATGCCGACGCGGCCGGTAGCGTGAGCCAGAATGAATTCATCGGCTGCTGCCACGACAACGATGCCGGCAATGATCAGGAAATGCACATAGGTATAGACCAGTCGGCCGAGGTGGCCGCTCTGCTCACTGCCGGTAATGCGCTCGCTGGCCCGCTCCGCGGTCAGGCTGAAGTAAATCCACCACATGGCCACGGTGGCGACGAAGGCGCTGATGAAGGCCAGGACGGTCGCGGTATTCCAGGGGATATGCGAAAAGGTATTGCCCGTCACCAGCAACGATTCGCCCAGCGCGATGATGATTAATAGCCCACAACGTTCCGCCATGTGAGCGCCGGATATCTCCCATGTCCGGCTGTCGGAACGCCCAATGCCGGGTACATGGAAGGACAGAGATGCTGAGAGGTATTCGATACCCAGCGCCAGTGTCCACAGGAGGGTACGGGACCAGCCCTCCTGCAGGGCGCCGGCGATCCAGAACAAGGCAGCGAAGCCGAACCATAAGGCCATCCGCAGGAAATCGTTATGCAAACCTGGGTTTGCCTTGCGACTGGCAAGGCACATGAAAACGGTACGGCCAAGTTGCAAGGCGATATAGGCGCAGGCGAACAGCAGGCCGTGCTGCTCAAACGCCTTGGGTATGGCGATCGCCACCGCCATGCCCAGTAACATCAATGTAAACAGCAGCAGACGAACCGGCACGGCTTCCGGATCCAGCCAGTTGGTCACCCAGGTCGTGAACACCCAGGCCCACCAGACCGCGAGTAAGATCAGCAGCGACTGGAAGACGCCGTAAGGGGTGAAGTGGGTGATCAGAAAGTGGGCGCTCTGGGTAATGGCGTAAACAAACACCAGGTCAAAGAAAAGCTCGGAAAATGCGACCTTGTGTTCGTTATGCCCCCCTTTCACCCTGAATAGAGAGTGGGATCGGTTTGCCAACATGTATTCCTCGGGCTGTCAAAGTTTGCAGGTTGCGGCGGGATCGCAAGCATGGCGATGCCGATGTCGTTGTGTTTTGCTCGGTTGAATCAGAGTTGTTAGCTGGATTGCACTGGTACAACGTTTCAGGGCGACATTGAGCCCTGGCGCAGGCCACTAGTATGAGTACCGTATCCCAATGCGCCCATAGGTCTGCACACTCCGGTTCTCCGGATTCTCCCAGGGTACCGTTGTCTTGGTTACAGCAAAGCTGGCGCTCCAGTTGCCCGTGCGGGCATTGATTCCCAGGTACAGGCGGCCAATTCCGGGGTCGTAATCCACGGACATGCTCTCCTTGAAGGTGTTTCCGTCCCAGAAAATCGCGTTGCCAATGAGAGATCCATTGACCAGTGCGAATAGCCAGACCCCGGTGTGGGTGCCGTACGAGGTGTAAGGGCGAGACCCAATGGACTCTTCGCCGAAGAATTGCGGGGGTATGCCATAGTCATCCGGTACGCCCCAGCCAAAACGAGCCCCAACACCGGTGGTCACCATGGACATCAGATTGCCGAGCATGCCTCCGGCCTGGCCTATGACATCGCCACCCCAGCCACGGGTGCTGCCAAAGCTCCACAGTCGCCTTCTGTATTCGTAGGCCACGTTCAGCAAGATTTCGTCGCCAATCTGGTTGTCCCAACCATGAACGCGGTCCACCTTGATGAGGCGGTGAAACTCGTTTTGCACGGCCTCACCGCGGGCGCTGGGGCCGGCGATACCGTAGTAGAGGGTGAACGCGTCCATGGATATGGCGTCCTGGGCGCCGGCCGTTAGCGATGCGAAGAGCAGGCCGCTGTATGGCATATCGTTTTCGATGGGTTCGCTCGTTTCCGTATCGCTGGGGGTAAAGATGCGGTGTGACAGGCTGTGGCTGATAAACCGTTGACGGTCTTTGCGATTGATTCTCGGTAAATGGCCCAGTGCGGAGCCAACGAAACCGGGAACCGGGCCCTCCTCAAAGCTCTTCAGGTAACCCGACACCCAGCCTAGCTGAAGGCCATTGGTATAGTGGTCATCGGACTGCGCAAAGGTGTCGTTATCGACGGCCAAGAACCAGGCGCCATTCACAGACTCTGCCGATGCCCCCCACGACCACGACAACAAGAGCGTGATTAACAGAATGCTGACAGAGGGCTGGACCGGGCTCCTGGTGGAGTTGGGTGCTTTAGCGTGGATGGCGGGTTCATTAGCCGGTTGCTTCGAAAATAACGTCATTTCTTGCCGTTCTTTCTCAATGTTCCAACATCGCCGATCGGCTTAGCGCCAACGATGGTGAAATAACGGTTTTCAAGCCAGGGTCAAGGTCGGCAGAAGACCATACCCACGGTCCTTGTGGGTATGGAGCGCTTACGCCGTGCTTAGCCTTTCTGAGAGCTGTAGCTCTGCATCAGGTTGGCGTAGTGGGGCAGATGCTTGGCCAGGATGCCGCCAAACCCTTCGATGTCATTGCGCCAGTCGCGGTGCAACTCGCAGCCCACGCTGAACCAGTTCATCAGCTGGGCGCCGGCCTGCTCCATACGGCTCCAGGCCGCGTCGCGGGTGGTCTGGTTGAAGGTACCGGAGGCATCGGTCACTACAAAGACTTCGAAACCCTCTTCGAGCGCGGACAGGGTCGGGAAGGCAACACAGACGTCGGTCACCACACCGGCGATTAGCAGCTGTTTCTTGCCAGTGGCTTTGACCGCCTTGACGAAATCTTCGTTGTCCCAACAGTTGATCTGACCGGGGCGGGCGAAGTAGGGGGCGTCCGGGAATGCCTCTTTCAGTTCCGGCACCATCGGGCCATTGGGGCCGTCCTCGAAGCTGGTGGTCAGAATTGTAGGAATATCAAAGAACTTGGCGATGTCGGCCAGGGCCAACACGTTGTTCTTGAAGTCATCCGGGCTGAAATCGCGGACCAGGGACAGCAGGCCGGACTGGTGGTCCACCATCAGCAGTGCGACATCGTCTTTATCCAGTCGGTTGTATTTGAATGACATGACGTATCTCCCTTTGTATTTCGTTGTTGGCTTCCGGCACGGTGGCCGGGATCGGGCGTTCAGGAAGGCGGTAGTCGCCGTCCTGTCAGCCCCTCAGGATGCCGAACTTTCCATTCTGGAAGTCGACGATTGCTTGCCGGATTTCCTCCGGCGAATTCATTACGAAGGGGCCATGGCCGACGACAGGTTCATCAATGGGTTCCCCTGTCAGAATCAGAAGCCGTGCTTCGTTATTGGCTTTCACGTGTACGTCCTTGCCTTGCCGGGCGAAGCTGGCCAGTTCAGCTTCACGAAGTATCTCGGAGGCATTGACCTGAACGGTACCGCCGAGCACGGCGAGCAGGGTGGTATGCCCCTCCGGCGCAGGGAGTGTTACCTCGCTGCCTGGTTCCAGTTTCAGGTCCCAGACATTGATTGGCGTAAAGGTCCGGGCAGGGCCCCGATGCCCCAGGTATTCCCCTGCAATCACCCGCAATCTGGAATTCGGACTGTCCAGTGAAACGCTGGGGATGTCCTTGCCCAGAAGGGTCTGATAGGCGGCGGGGGTTTCCTTGTCTTTGGCGGGCAAGTTGACCCAGAGTTGAACCATTTCCAACGGTCCACCGTTATGTGTGAAGGCGGGCGAATGGAATTCCTCATGGACAATGCCGGAACCGGCGGTCATCCATTGCACATCCCCCTCGCCAATCAGGCCGCCGCTGCCGGTGGAATCCCGGTGTTCGAGTTCACCCTGATAAACGAGCGTTACTGTCTCAAAACCCTTGTGGGGGTGTTGCCCAACACCGCGGCGGTGGCGGGCTGGAGGAAACTCGGTAGGCCCGGCGTAATCGAGCAGCAGGAAGGGGCTGATACTATTCGCCCCCATCCGGTCATAGGAAAAAAGCGAGCGGACCGGAAAGCCATCGCCAACCCAGTGGCCGCGGGGCGGGCTATAGGTAGCCAGAATTCTCTTCAAGACCTGCCTCCAGGCTGAATGAATCAGCACAGCAGTTAGTGGATGTTCCAAGGATAGGTAGTCCCGCCTGGCATGTGTAGATGGCAAAACTTATACTCTCTGTTCCATAAATAGGACGACGAATAATGCAGGATCTCAACGATCTCTATTACTTTGTACAGGTAGTCGACCACGGTGGATTCGCACCTGCGGGACGGGCATTGGGGGTGCCGAAATCCAAATTGAGCCGTCGCGTTGCCGTGCTGGAAGACCGCTTGGATACGCGGCTGATCAACCGGTCTACCCGGCGCTTTACCGTCACGGAGTTGGGCCTGGAGTATTACCGCCATTGCGTTGCCATGCTGGTGGAGGCCGAAGCGGCGCAGGAGGTGATCGACCGGTCGCGGGCTGAGCCGAGGGGGGTGGTACGACTGAGTTGTCCGCCCGGGCTGATCTACTTCCACGTGGGTCAACTGCTGGTGCGTTTCATGGCCAAATACCCTGAGGTTAAGGTTGAAATCGATGCCACCAGTCGCCGGGTGGATGTTATAAAGGAAGGCTTCGACCTGGCGTTACGGGTTCGTTTCCCTCCCTTGGAAGACAGCGGACTTGCGATGAAGGTGTTATCCAAAAGTCCCCAGCGCCTGATGGCGTCCAGGGACTTTTTTGATCACCGGGCAAGGCCCGAGAGTCCGGATGCATTGGCAAGCTTACCCACTTTGGACTTCGAGCAGCCGGAGAGTAAGCACGTATGGTGTCTGGACGGGCCAGAGGGCGCTGTGGCGCAGGTGCATCACTCCCCAAGACTCGTGACTGATGACGTCTTTACCCTCAGGCAGGCGGCGCTGGAAGGGCTGGGCGTAGTGCGCATGCCCTTGATTGTGGGCGGCCGAGACCTGTTGGAAGGTCGCTTGATTGATGTCTTGCCGGGCTGGCAGCCTCGCGGAGGCATTCTCCATGCGGTATTTCCGTCCCGCCGAGGTTTGCTGCCAGCCGTTCGCGCTTTGTTGGATTTCCTGGGGGAATCCATGGATGAGGTGGACTTTTCTTTTCCTGACGCAACGGCTTTGGCGTAGGAGGCCAGGGCGCACCTTGTCGGATATCAGATCGAATCCGCCCTCCGTTAAGAGACCAACGATCAAGAGAGGGGCTTGAGTGGTCGTCACTTGCTTGCTCTATCGGTGGTTTGTTTGGCGAGCGAGGCTACTCTGCAAGCTTGCACGATGAGGTGATCACCGTCGTTACCGAGGTCATCAGTTTGTGCAGCGGGCATTTCTCGGCCACTTTTTCCAGTCGGCTTCTCTGGGATTCCTCCAGGGCCCCTTTCAATTCCAGCTCCACCTGCAGCCGATAAGTACCCGACGCCTCTTCGCTACTGTCCCTGACAATGCCAACGTCGATCCCTTCAAGCGGGATGTTCGCCCGTTCGGCATACATCATTAATGTGATGGCCTTGCAGGCGGCGAGGGACGCATCGTAGAGGTCATGGGGGTTGGGCGCGGAATCCGAATCGATGTGGTCAACGCGGGCATCGGCAAACAGCGTGTGCCGGTCGATGGTGATGCGTTGGCGGTACTGGCCTTCTTCCGTCTGGGTTAAAAATACGCTCATAAAAGGTCTCCTGGTACAGCGTTAATTGGATTGGGCGGGTTGGTAGATAAGGGGTGTTGTCAGGTTGTGTTTAGGCCCGCACTTTGAAGATAGGGCATGCCAAGGAAGTTTAGTAGATACTAAATTTCAAACTTAGAGTCCTATGGGTAGGACGCAGGTGTCAGCGTCAGCCCGATTCCGACATTGAATGGCGCAGGTAGTTCGAGGGTTGCTCACTCGAACCCGGTAAGGGATGCCCGTGGAACGGGCGAGATTCACTGAGGTTTGCTACGGTCAAGGAATAGCGCGGTGTGATAACTCTCCATCACTGCGACTGGAGGTTCCCAAAGATGAGCAAGCACGCAGTTCCGGACACAATGAAAGCGATGGTGTTGACCGGTCACGGTGACGTGGACAAGCTGGTGTACCGGGATGATGTGCCTACCCCCAAGCCCGGGCGAGGTGAAGTCCTGGTCAAGGTGACGGCAACGGCCAAGAACAATACCGACCGAAAGGCCCGTGAGGGCCTGTACCCGACCAAGGACAAAGGGGAGGTGACGTCCTTCGCCATGGGCGGCAAGCCCACGCTGACGTTTCCGCGCATCCAGGGTGCCGACATTGTGGGGAATGTGGTTGCCGTCGGCGAGGGCGTCGATGAGTCCCGAATCGGCGAGCGGGGCCTGCTTGACTTCAATATCTATGCGGACCAGCGTCGGGACATCAACCTGACCCCTGACTACTACGGCCACGGTGCCGATGGCGGATTCGCCGAATACGTCGCCGTGCCTTCCGATCAGTTTCACCACGTGCCCAAGCCGGATCTGGCCGACGCCGAACTGGCGGCCATGGGGATGTGTTCGTACCAAACCGCCTATCACATGATGACCTCTGCGCGCATCAAGGCGGGGGAGCGAGTGCTGGTAACCGGTGCCAGCGGCGGCGTTGGCACGGCATTGATCCAGCTTTGCCGAATCGTGGGCGCTATCCCGTATGCCTTGAGTCAACCAGGCAAGGCCGATGCCTTGAAAGCCCTGGGCGCCGAAGCTGTACTGGACCGTTCCGACATGAGCCAGTTCGAGGAAAGGGTCAAGGCCGTCACCGGTGGAGCCCCGCTGGATGCAGTGATGGATCTCGCCGGTGGCGAGATGACCGACCGGTTCATCGATGCCATGATCTTCGACATGAACTCACGCAGCGACTACCCCAGACTCAGTATCGCGGGCGCCAGTGCCGGCAACGTCTCGGAGATTATGTGGACCCGGATTTATCTGTACCAGGTGCAAATCTTCGGCGTCTCCCACGGCACCCGCGAAGAAGCGGAGCAACTGGTGGCGTGGATCCGCAGCGGTCAGCTCAAGCCGGTGCTACACGCGGCCTTCAAGCTGTCGGATCTGCATGAGGCGGAACGCTACTTCGTCAATCGGGGCAGCGGTTACCTGGGCAAGATCGTGATCGTGCCGGATTCGGAGTGGGCTGAGCATGGTCAGGTATTTGCCTTGCCGTCTTAGATCGCCGCTAAATGTCTGGGTCGCAAGGGCGTGGCCCCATGAAAAGGACCGCAACACCTCGAATTCAGCGCCTGGCTGGGCGTGCAGAGCCTCCGCACGTGTTAGGCCTATCTGTAGGGCCCGGGCGTTACCGCAAAGTCCCTTCTGGATTGTGAATGCCTCTGCGCCAGAGGTGATCGGGAGTTAATCAGAGCCTCCCCTTGTTCCCCATCAAGTATCAGCGTGAGTACGGATGCCGGGGGGCGGCGCTCTGTTACTTAATGCCATTGTTCCGGCCGGCTTGTTATTTGGCAATAAATGACTTCGAGATGACACCGCATGACCTACCTGCCGCTCCCGGACTTGGCCAAGATCGAACCGGATGCAGCAAGAGGCCTGGTTGCCGATTTCTTAACGGCTAGGTGGGTAACTACTCATCCTGATATTCACTAAAGCGTGAGCCATAGAAATGAACCTAGTTTTATTGACCAAGCCTGATTGTGGTTGGCCTCGCCCTTTATGGATAGAGGTTTTGATGAATGGCGATGATATGGGGTTAGTTGAACAGTTATCAAATAACACGGCCAATGGCGGTTGTACTGAGTCAATCATCGATGTCCGCGGTGGTTGGCAGCCCAGGGGAGAGTTTAACAGCGGTAAGCTCCAGGCTGTCTGTGCTCGGCATAAGATCAACTTTAGGCTCGTTGCCAAAAATTCCGACAGTCCGGTGTATTCCAAAGGTATATGCACACTGGTTCTTGGTGAGTTGTTTCGAAAAACAAAACCAGGAAACAGGGTTTTCTTTGCGGATGACCAGGCGGTTTTAATGGCCATTTATTACACCACGCGCACCCGTTACGTTGATGATCAGAGGCGGGCTTGGAGGCGGCATGCGTGTTCAGCGATTGCTAAACGATCATTCAACCTTACGACTGGGGATTGGCAGGTGGGTACAACGCTGTGACTCCATCACCATTAATAACTTCAAATTAGACGATTAAAGAAACAGGAGAAAACAATGCGTAAGGCTTTAACGGCTTTTGCTTTGGCGCTCAGCGCACCAGTGGCTGCGGCAAACACGGTTTCGGTGTGTGTCTTTGATGTGATTGGCGCTAATGGCGATGTGTTTAACCTGATGAAGGACTACGCGCTGGATGTGAAGTCCATTGGCATAGACCTGAACCTGAAACCCTATACCGATGAGAGCGTGGCAATTGGTGACTTCAATGCCGGCCAATGCGATGCGGTTGCCGCAACAGATCTTAGGATTCGCCCCTACAATCGGTTTACCGGATCGGTGAGTGCAGTTGGGGCTTTGCCGACTTACGACGACCTCAAGACCTTGCTGGCAACATTGGCTCAGGACAAAGCCGCACCCCTGATGAAATCGGATGGCTATGAAGTGTTGGGGATCCTTCCGATCGGTGCCGGGTACCTGTTCACCAGCGATCGGTCCATTGACTCAGCTGCCGAGTTAGCCGGCAAACGCATGGCGACGTTGGACTACCAGAAAGATGCCATTCATATGGTTAATTATGTGAAGGCCACAGTGGTCCCCTCAGATATTACTAATTTCGCTGGCAAGTTCAATAATGGATCTGTGGATACGGCCTATGCTCCCGCGTTTGCCTATGAGGCCCTTGAGCTCTACAAGGGCCTGGATCCAGACGGCGGTATTGTGAACTATACGTTGGCCCAGTTGACCGTGCAGATCATTGTTCGCGATGAATTGATTGAGGATGACATCGCGCAGCAAGCCCGACAAATCGCCTGGTCAATGTTCCCGCAAACGATGGATCTGGTTGCGCAGCAGGAAAGTGCTATCCCTAACGACAAGTGGATCGAGATCTCTGCCGAAGACAAAGAGGGTTACCAGGAGATGTTCCGGCAAAACCGGATTGAAATGCGGGATGGTAGCAATGGTGCCCCTACTGTCTATGACCCTCGCATGCTGACGCTGATGGCAAACATACGGTGTTCCAGCAATCCCGGCGCTTCAGAGTGTACCGCTTCGGATCGCGAATAACGCTTCCTGAGCTTGGTTGTTGAGTCCTCCGGCTTCCCGTGCGCAAAAGCGTGCGGGTTTTTTGCGTTTTACCTGCACCCAAGTGTTTTGGGCAGGTAAGTTCCTTCTGCACATGAACAATACTTTGCCCTATCACTGAGTGAGGGCGATTGTCATGCCTCTTCCAGCCTTCTTCCGTTTCTTCCTGCATTACCGAAGATCGCCCGGATCTCGGTCGGAAAATCGGGCGCAAAAGTGTCGTCCAGCAAAGGAAATTTCGCCCCTTGGGGTGTACAATTGTACCAGAAGCCTTGAGCCCCGAGGTTAGCTGTGTGAGGAGGCATGGGCCCAAAACGTAGTGATGTATCAATTCCGCTGTCTGGTGTGATTTGATGGCGGAGCCTGTACGGCGGGTTTTATGACCTAAAACCATTGCAAGTAAGACAATAATAAACAGGTTATGAACTATCCATTACTCTCAAGTTGCTACTTTAATCACTTCTTGCGTTACGGGGGCGAACAGGGCGTCGACTTGAACGGAGACTTGACTCCCTACGATATCGGCTCCGGCGAATCGTCTACTACATTCACGGAATTGCAGCACCTGATCAGACGGCTTCTGAAAAGTGGTTGTCCACCATACATGGGGCTTGAGGTTGGAGCCGACATCAAGGTGTCCAGTCACGGAACTCTCGGGTTTGCGTTGTCTAACGCCAAGAATCTGGATCAATGTCTCGACTTCCTGTGCAACTACTACCGAACCAGGGCGCAAATCCTTGATATCGAGTATCAAAAAGGCGAAAGGGATGCGTTTATCGTAGTGCGACCGGATGTGGAATGGGGCGATGTTGAGCTGGTCACCTACGAAACAATCATGGCGCTGCTTTACAATATTCTAAGCTTCGCGATCGGCAAAAAGGTGCAGCGCTGTGTACTGGAGTTCCCCTACCGGAAACCGGCCTGGGAAGTGCTTTACCACAAACACCTTCCAGGCTCTCACGTTTTCGGCAGTCCGCATGCTCGAATCAGGATTCCGCTGGAACTGGTTGCGATGCCTTGCGTTGCATCCGATCCGGTGTTTGCCAATGTGGCCATTGGCCAGTTGGACCTTCAGCTTTCCCAGATTCTCCAGCAACAACCTCTTTCCACGAAGATCAAAAAGCTGGTCGAGAAGACCGGGAACTACGGGCTCTCGCTGGAAGAGGCCGCCAACGCGTTGTTCTTATCGAAGAGTACGCTGATCAGAAAGCTCAACATGGAAGGACAGACTTTCAGGGCGTTGATCGAAGGCTTAAAGAAGAATCAGGCCGCCTATTTGCTCACCAAGACGACCTACAAGCTCGAAGTCGTATCGGTGAAGCTGGGCTACGATGAAGTGGCGAATTTCAATCGTGCCTTCAAACGTTGGTTCCGGTGTACGCCGGGACGCTTTCGGGACAACGGTAGAAGGGGAGCAGACTAGGGTTCCCGAAGGCCAGGAACCTAAGCCTGTTTATCATGATTTCCTGCTATTGCTCTGAAATTAAAACTGATTCGTAATGGTTGTTTCAGCTTTTAAACCAGGTCATGAATGAATACACCCGCCCGGCTGAGCCGCGCAGTTCAGCACCATCGAATAACCCTTGATGTGCTGGGTGGCCTGTTATGCGTAGTGTCCCGTGTTTCCAGGAATCGGCGCCACGGCGATAAGGCTCAAGACCGGACCTGTCAGTGTGAGTCGACTATAACCTTTAAGCCAATTCCGACCATCAACGCATATGCGCCGAAGCCGCTGGCGTCGAGGTTGCCTTCAGATTAGCTGCCGAAAAGATCGGCCGGGGACCCGCCAATTTTGTGTGATGGCTAGACCTGGAAGTTAGGATTGCCCAGAAAAGTTAGCGATCTGCCTGTTCATCCCGAATGGCGGCCAGACCTTCCCGGTAGGTGGTTACCTTGAAGTCCGGAAACCGGGACTTGAACTTGTCTGAGATAAAGAGGTTGTCCGCCGTGTAGCGCGGCCAGAGCTCTTCCGTCTCCCGGATAATCTTGTTAGCACGTGAAACCAGCCAGAGTTGCCAACGCTTGAGCACCTTGTAATCGCCCGCAACGCCGAATACCTCTGCCGCCAGTTTGACGAATTCTTTGTAAGTGAGGCGATTGTCATCGCAGGGTAGGTGCCAGGTCTGGCCATAGGCGTCCGGCGTGTTACCGAGTTGGGCCATGGCACGGCTCGCATCCGGGGTGAAGATCAGCGATCTCAGGGTGTCGTCACGCAGGAACACCTTGGCCGGCTTGCCGGCAAGCAGATTGTCGATCACTGTGGCGTTGGTGATGCTTTGGGTTTTTCCCGGCCCGTAAAATTCCGGGGCCCGGCAAATAACCGCTTCAACACGGCCTTGCTCCATGGCCTCCAGCAGCATCTGGGTGATCTCGGCGCGGGCCTGGCCCTTGGGGCCGTTGGGTGTAAATGGCGCGTTCTCGAGTTGCGGCTGGTTGGTCTGGGGGTACATATAGGTATTGTCGAAATACACCAGCTTGGCACCCTGGGCTGCGCAGGCATCGATGACGTTTTGCATCATAACCGGCCAGCGCTCCACCCACATCTGACTGTCGATGGGTAAGCCGGCGGTCATATAGACAATCTCTGAGCCTTCAACGGCTTGCAGGGTTTGGGAGGCGTCCATCAGGTCAGCGCTGACCAGTTCGTCAGAATCGTTGATCTTCTCTGGGTTGCGGCTCACCAGGCGAATGTCGCTGGTGAAGTCCCGATTCAGGGTTAGGGCCAGCTCGCCCCCTATCTGTCCGCTCGCTCCCAATATCGTTTGCATGCACTCTTGCTCCCAGATAAGCCTCATTAGTGTGGGGGATCTTAAGATTGAAGTTGGCTTTAAGGTCAACTCCGTGCCGGTCTTCTGCTTTAGTGGTCGCAGAAATCTAGGCCAGGCTGCCCTTGGCAGTCCCTTCATTGCTTTGGTCATCTGGGCCAGAAGAGTCTGGTTCGCCCAGGCCGAACTGGGACAAAACCCGTTTGGCATTGGTGGCACAGTCCATATCGTCCGGTTTCGACTCGATTTCTGTAAGGAGCTCAAGCAGCTTCGTCTTGCTATCGGCAAGCTGTTCCTGCAGGGCTTCAATGTCCTGTACTTTACGTTGGAGGGTTTCCACCAGTGAGGTGTGCTCCCATTGGTTGAGATCGGAAGGCAGCAACGTGCGCAGTTCGTCCAGACTGAAACCGGCGCCTTGTGCGGTGGTGATCAGATCAAGCACCACCAGCGCCTCGGGAGGATAGCTTCGGTAGCCATTGGGGGTTCTTTTCACCGTCTTCAAGAGGCCAATTTTCTCGTAGAAACGGATGCGTGAGGGGGCGAGGCCCGAGCGTTTTGCCAGCTCTCCGATCCTCATGGTCTTGAGCCCTTATCGTCAGCATTAAACCTAACTTTAATACCGGGGAACTGCAGAGCCAAACTTTCAGTTGGCAGTCTTGATGTGCAGATAATGAGCCACAACGATTTCCCTGATTGAGGGCAGTCCAGTTTCACCTTCGGGAGCAAGCAGAGCTGGCCCCGCTTTGGGCGGGGCACTGACCCTTACTCCCAGATTAAAGTCTCGCCGGCGGTAAACCAGTCATCGATGTAATGGGCATAGCGTTCTTCAATCATGTTGCGGCGGATTTTCATGGTTGGTGTCAACATGGCGTTCTCGATGGTCCAGGGGATCTTCACGATAACGGCGAAGGCCAGGCGCTCATGGGGATCAAGGGTCGCATTCACCCTCGCAAGCTGGCTCTCGACCTCCGCTGCCAGCGAAGACCGACCTTCCTCCGTGGTCAATGCCTTGCCGGCCGCGGGGCTCGGCATCATCAGGGCGAAGGGCTGTGGCTGGTTGGCGCCACTGACGCAGACAGCCTCGATCTGCGGGTGTCCCAGCCTGCTTTCAATGGGTACAGGGGCCACGTACTTGCCCTTGCTGGTCTTGAAGATTTCCTTCAGGCGACCGGTGATCCGCAAGCGTCCAGCGTCGTCAATTTCGCCGAGGTCTCCGGTGCGGAACCAGCCATCTGCCGTGAACGCTGCTTCCGTCTTCGCGCCGTCCTTGTAGTAGCCCAGCATGGCGCCGGGACTCTTGATCTGTACTTCACCGGTCTCGGCGATGCGCCGTTCCACACCGGGTGCGGGGTGGCCTACGTACCCGACACGGGAATGACCCGGCAGAGACAGGTGCGAATAGGAGAAATCCTCGGACATCGCATACCCTTCCAGCAGCTCCAGGCCCAGGTTCCGGTACCACTCCATCACCGCGGGTGAGAGCGGTGCCGATCCGGTGAGGGCAATGCGGGTGTCTTGCAGGCCCAATTGGGTCAGGACCTGTTTACGAGTGATCTCTGCCGTTTGCTCGCTGCTCAGCAACTGATCAAGTTTCGCTTGGGGAACTCCGGCCAAGACGGCCTGCTGAAATTTAACCCACAAACGCGGTACCGACAGGAAAATCGTGGGTTGTGCCCGCTTCAGGTCGTCGGCGAACGTAGAAACCCCCTCGCTGAAAAAAACCTTAAAGCCATGACGTAGCGAAGACGCTTCCACCGCGGCAGCCTCGAACACGTGTGCCAGGGGCAGGTAGGAAATCATGCGGTCCCTGGGGCCGACGTCGCCGAGGTTTGTGAGCAGGGTGCTGGAAGCCGAAATGGCACAGAAGGGCACCATCACGCCTTTGGGCAACCCGGTGCTCCCCGAGGTGTACACCAGTCGTGCCAGCGCCTCCGGTCGGCAGGTGGCCGGGGTAGTGAGTGGCGCACTCTGCCGGGCAGCTTCTTCCCAGTGGTGATGTTCCGCTGGCAGATCTCGGGTGGGGGCGCCCGGAAAAAGTAGGGTCTCCAGGTCCCGGGGCACACCGGAGCGCATGCCGGGCCAGTCGTCCAGGGGACCCAGAAACAGCAGCCGGGACTCGCTGTGCTCCAGGATGTAGGCCAGCGTATCAGGGTTGAGGGAAGGATAGATGGGCACACTCACGTGCCCCGCCATCCAAATCGCCAGATCCGCCATGATGTAATGGGCACAGTTGCGCGACAGCAACGCAATCCGGCTGCCGACAGGCAGGCCCAGGCTGGCGAGATAGCCCGCCATACGGCGCACCTGGGAGGCCACCTCCTGCCAACTGTATTCGGTCACCTCACCATCCCGGGGCTGAGTGAGGTAAATGGCGTCAGGCTGTTTAGCCTCCCAGTGCAGGAGCCCTTCGACCGGGCTCCAGGAATCAAAGTGGTTCATGATATTTTCCTTGGGTCCATAAATGATTGTGTCAACCGGGGTGATTAGCTTTTGAACCAGGTCATGAGGGCGTATACCCGCTCGGCAAACCGGCCGTAGGGCGGCTGGAGGAGTGTCATGAAGCTGAAGGCTGCTTGGTGAAACACTGGACGCATTTTGGAGAAGGTGCGGAAGCCTTCCTCGCCGTGGTATTGCCCCATGCCGCTGGCACCAACGCCGCCGAAGGGGAGATCGTGTTGCGCGGCGTGATACAGTGCATCGTTGACCGACACGCCGCCTGACATGATGTGTTCGAGGTAGTGCTCCACCAGGGCCCGGTCGTTCGAGAACGGATAGAATGCCAGTGGCCGATCCCGTGACTGCACGTATTCGATCACCTCGGCTGGGGAGTTGTAGGTCATTACCATCAAGATGGGGCCAAAGGTTTCCCGCGCACGGATCATCATGTCCTCGGTGGTGTCCAGCACCAAATGCAGGGGCAACTTGCGCGTGGTCGAATCCGGCTGCTGTTGGTCGCAGAGGTTAATAACCTTACCCCCCTTGGCGCGGGCATCCTGCAGCGTGGCCTGCAGCCGTTGGAAGGAGCGGTCATCGATGATGGCGGTGTAGTCTTCACTGTGAATATCCGGCAAGTGCGCCTGCGTCCAACGCCGGGCCTCGGCAATGAATTCCTCGAGCTGGTCCTGATGCACGAACAGATAATCGACGTTGACGCAGATTTGCCCCGCGTTGAATTGCTTGGCAAACAGAATTCGGTCGACCGCCTTGGCCATCGGGTAGCCCGGGTCGATGACGGCCGGGGATTTACCGCCAAGCTCCAGCACAACCGGCGTCAGGTTTTCGGCGGCCGAGGCCATCACTTTTCTTCCGGTGGCCCCGGAGCCGGTGAAGAACAGCAGGTCGAAGGGGATCTTCGAGAACTGGATGCCGACCTCCCCGGTTTCCTCGAAAAACGCCAGCTTCTCCGGCGGGAAATAGTCACCGCTGATGCGCATCAGCAGGCGGCTGAGGGCCCGGGAATTTTCCGACATCTTCACCATGGCCCGGTTGCCCGCGGCAAAGGCGGCGGTCAGCGGACCGAAGCTCAGGAAAGCCGGAAAGTTCCATGGAACGATGATGCCCACGCAGCCGAGGGGTTGAGGAATGACACGGTTTTTCGCGCCGGCATACACGGTCCAGTCGGTGTGCCGTTTCTGTGTGCGCGCCCATTTCTTCACGTTGCCAATGGCGTCGTTGATACCGTCGGTCACGGAGATGATATCGGCAAACAGGGTCTCGTACCGGGAGCGGCTACCGAAGTCCTCATTGATGGCGGTAATGATTGCTTCCCGGTGATCGTTGATCATGGCTTTGAGCTGTCGCAGGTCCTCGCGACGCCGGTCGACGTCCGGAATCGGGTCACGCAAGCAGGCTTCCCGTTGCCGTGCATGGCATTCGTGAAGCATTGATTCGGCCTCCGGGAACTTCAAAACGGCGCTATCCATGAGTTTCTCCTTGTACTTGTTGGTCGTGTGGGCGGGTTGTGTTCGTCAACTGCGCAGCGTCCTCCAGTTCGGTCAACGCCTCTGCGGCGTACACCGCCAGCCGTTGCAAATGGGGCAGCGTTTCCCGGCTGCCGGTAAACCCGACGGAAAGCTGGCCGTCATAGCCGATGCAGGTGATGTTGAGGCTCTGGCCCTGGATCGGAATCGAGATCGGATACATCGCCTCCATGCGCGCCTCTCCCAGGTACAGAGGCCGGTCCGGACCGGGTACGTTTGAGATCACCACGTTCATGGGCGGCTTGACTCGGGCTCCTCGTCCGCTGAGCAGTACGGCCATCGGGGGGAGCATGGTCATCATGGTGAAATTCATTCGGGCCGGCCCGGGAATGCCTTGCAAGTGATCCTTGCTGGCGGCCATGGAGTGATGGACCGCGTCCAGCCGATCCAGGGGGTCCGCCTTATCCGTTCCGAGTACCGACCAGAAGAACCCCAGGGCGTTGCCGGAATCCGGGTTGAGTGTATTGGCCCGCAGGCTAACCGGCACGCCGGCAATCAGGGTTGACTCCGGCAGCTTCCCGCCCTCTAACAGATACCGCCGCAAGGTCGTGCCGCATATCGCCAGGAAAACGTCGTTGACCGAGGTGTTGGTGCTCCGGGCCACGGCCTTGATCCGCCCCAGGTCCAGGCGCTGGGTTGCCACCCGTCGAGCCGTGGTGACGGGACCGTTCAGGATGCACGCCGGTGCTTCGAAGGGAATGCGAACCGGCTCGTTACCCGCTTTGCGCTTGAGCAACGGCGCGATTGCCGAACCAAGGGAACGCAACTGCCCCCGGATGGACAGCTCCTGACTCCCATCGGCCACAGCGTCCCCGTTCGGCGGCGTTTTAGGGCGTCGCCGCTGGGGGGCGTCCGCCCAAGGCGCAACCCAGTTGTCAGGGCCTGGTTCATTGCCCAGGCATCGGCACATCATGTGCGCGCCGCGCACGCCATCGGTCAATGAGTGGTGGATCTTGGTGTAGATGGCAAACCGGTTGTTCTCCAGTCCCTCGATGACGTGGCAGGTCCACAAAGGCCGGGAGCGATCCAGAATGACGCTGTGCAGGTGGGAGACCAACTCGCCGAGCTCCCGTTCACCACCGGGCGATGGCAGGCAGGTATGACGGACATGGTAATCCATGTCGATGTGCGTGGCCTCCGCCATTGCCGGCGCCAGGGATCCCAATGGCACGTTCGCCAGTTGAAGGCTCCAGGGGTGTGCGATCTTGCCCGGGGATCTCAGGGTTGCCACTACCGACTTGATAAAATCGGTGGGCGCCGTCTCCGGGAGTTGGAAAATCTGCAGGCTGGCCACGTGCATCGGCGTGTCCCGGGTTTCAATCTGCAGGAAGATGGCATCGAGCACCGACAGACGCCGGGGCCTTGCGTTTGAAGTGTTCATGAGCGCTCCTATGACGTCAGGGTCAGCCGATCAAGGGCCAGCGACGTTGTTGGGCCAGTCGCTGAACGCCATCGCCGATGCTCTGTACAACCTGGTCGTAGATTCGGTTTACATAGTCATCGTCCTCGACACGGGCCGGGTCGGTGTCAACATGGATGGGGTCCAGGAACTCATTGGTGATCTTTGCGGGTAAGGGAAGGTGGCTGGGCAGCAGCTCCGGCCAGATGCCAAAGGGTAGGCCCGCGACTATTGGGGCCATTTCCGCCCGAAGAAACTTCTTGAAGCCCAGGGCCTTGGCTAGCTGGCGGCCCTCCGACAGCACGAGGACGGTTTCGGCTCCACCGACCGTTGCCACTGGGACGATGGGCACCCCAGATCGAATGGCCTGCTTTACGAAGCCCCGGCGGCCATTGAACTCGACCTCGTGACGCCGGTTGTAGCTGCGCATGGCGTCAACCTCGCCGCCGGGCCAGACCGCGACGCTGTGGCCGGCGGCCAGGGCATCGCCAACCGACTTGCGTGAGGCTGGAATGACGCCCACGTTTCGGAACAACCGGCCCAGCCCGGGGAAGGCCATCAGCACATCGTGGGCGGTGCCGTGCAGGGTGCGCTCGGAACCGAAGCGTCGGTACCAGTCCAGTACCAGGGTCCAGGCATCCATGGTCAACCAGGTTCCGGCGTGAATGCCGATCACCAGGCAGGGGCCCTCCGGTAGCCGTTCCCAGCCGGTCGTGGTGCAGCGAAAGTAGCGGTCCAGAAGGAAGTCGAAATAGGCCTTGCGCCTGTTCATGTAATCCGGGTTTGGGCCCTGGAGCGAGGCATCGGACATTGCCTGCCGACTGATGGTCCTGCAAATCGGGTTGGTCGTTGAACCGTTCCCGGACGGCACCGCCGTATTGGAACTTTGGGTGGTCATTTGGGTGGAACCTCGCGCTTGATGAATGGGCAGCTCAAATCCGGGGAACAAGGTATCCCGGTTGGGCGGCAATCATCAGGACACAAACGGCCAACCGCTTTACACTTGCGGACACGGGCCAATGTGAGCGGCGGGGCGAAAGGCGCTCTGTTGCCCGGGCGCGGGCCGGCTGCCGGTTAATAGAAAGGGGAGCGCCGGTGACAGGCATGACCGGGCGTGTGTAATGGCCTCAGGCCGGTCCGGTGGGTAACTGATGGGTCTTTCGGTATTCGCCGGGTGAAATGGCTTGCCAGCGTCGGAATGCACGGGTGAAACTGGCGGCGTCCGAATAGCCAAGATGAAAGGCCAGCTCCTCGACCTTCATGCGGGTGGTCGCCAGTAGCTTGCAGGCCATCTGCTGACGAACCTCGTCGCCCAGCTCCCGGAAACTGGTGCCCTCGGCGTCCAGCCGGCGTCGTAAACTGCGGGTGGATATGCCCAGCTGTTTGGCCACTTCCTCGGTGGATTTGAGAAAGCCTGCCTTGCCTAGCAGGATGTTGCGCACCTGATCGGAAAAATCGCTGACCTGACGCTGCTTGAGCAGTTCACGGCATTGCGCCTCCAATTGCCGAACAAAGTGTTCACTGTAGTTCGGCACAGGTTCCATGGCATCCCTCAGGGGCACGACGATTCGGTTCCGGCGGGCCCGGAAATGGACCGGCACACCGGCGATTTCCTCGATCCGCCCGGCATGTTTGGGGGGCGGGCCAACAAACTCCAGTCGGGTCACGGCCCGGGATGCCAGGTTGATTTCCCTGAGAATGTTAACGCCCGTCGCGATATCTCGCTCAAGCAAAAACCGGCGAAGATGCCTGGGAATATTCGAGGGATCGAACTCCACCACGAACTCCTCTCCCAGTACCCTGGAGCAGATGCGGCAATAGGCCGTACTCAAGGGCAGGTAGCGAATGGCCAGGTTCACCGCCTCCTGAAGGTTTCGCGAGGTGGTGAGGACGAATCCCCACACACCGAATGCGGAAACACGGTACTGCGCGCCCAGTTCGAAGCCCAGGGCAGGGACCTCGGTTAGCAGCCGGGTCAGGTTTTCGATCAGGCGCATTTCCTGTTCCCGGGTGATCAGGGCATAACAGTTTTTGAGGGTCTGCGGGGTGATGCCGGTGTTTGCCAGGCAGGATGCCGCCGGTACGCCGTGGGTGGTGGCGTAGTTGACCATGATCTGGGCAATGGCGGGGCTGTGCGATACTTCTGCCGCGCTCATAGGGCGTTGCCCCGGCGGGCCACTCGGCTCCGTCGTTGCCGGCAAGTAAGGTGTATAAGGTAAGGGTGCTGGGGACCGGACATGGGTGTTTCGTGTTCAGCTTGTTGTAATTGGATAACCGAAGGATAGTGTAAACCGCTGTCAAAGCGAAATATGAAAAGGGCCGGCATCACATTCGACGGTAGGTGCCAGGGCTCACCCCGAACCAGCGCTTGAAGGCCCGGCAGAAATTGGCGGGCTCCCGATAACCCAGCAAATCGGATATATCCAGCACGCTGTAGCGCGCGTCGATAAGCAGTTGTTTAGCGAAGTGACGGCGCTCCTCTTCCAGAATTGTTTTGTAGGGCATACCAGCTTCCTTCAACTGCCGGATAAGGGTCCGTTCGGAGACGTGGAGCCGGTCGCAAAGCTCTTGCAGCTCAGGCGGTGGTAACGGCGCCGAGGCCCCACCAATCACCTGTTCAAAGTGGTCGCGCAGGTGTTGCCGGACCATCAGGTCCACTCGGCCTTGCGCAGCCTCTGCGTCGCGAAGCTGCCGGCACTTGTTGATGTTGAGTTCGTAGGAGCCCTTGTCATAGAGGGGTGAACGTAGCGACCACAGGGATTTGGGCACGACCAGCTTGTTGGCGTCGGCGCCAAAGCGCAGTTCCGAATCGTAAACCTGGTTCATCAGGGGCTGGCGGTCCGCCGCCGCGGCTTCAAAATGGATGCGGGTGCGGCCCCTGGCTGGGCTGCCGATGATCTGGGCGATGAGCACCTCCATGCCCCGCACGAGAATTTCAAAGAAAGGGGACTTGAAGGCATCGTCCCCCGTGGTGTCGTGAATAACCAGCTCCATTTCGTTGTCCAGGTCCCGGATTTCGCCTCGGTAGGCCTGTGCCCGCAATTGCTCCCACTCCACAAACGTTGCCAGTGCCTTGCCCAGCGTGGGAGCACTGAGGCTGGCATAGCTGACCGGGCCGTGGGTGGCGACGCCCAGGTGCCCTCCCAGCAGCGCAGGCCATAACGGCGTGTGACTGTGCCGAACCAGGTTGGCCACGATCTTGCGCACGGTAGGCAAGCCTGTCGACGAGGAGTGCTCCAGGTCGAACGATGTCACTCCGGTCCCTTCCAGTACCCGGTCGGGGGGCGCAAAGTTCAGGCTCAGCGCGATCAGGACATAGGCGGAATTGATTTGGGGAAGGGTCGGTATAGGCATCACAGCGACTCGAATGACAGTTAATGACAATAATAATGTCTGTACATGAAAATCGCGAACGCCAACGTTGGGTTTACTCTGGCTCTATCTCACAAAGGGGGTGAACACAATGACTACAATCGCATCAGCTTCCCGTAACCGCCCAGAGGGTGACTGGCAAAATTCGCTGCCGGAGATTGCCTGGGGCACCTTGTGTCTGTTTGTGGGGATTGTGGTGGCCTACGCCATTACAATCACCGCGGCGGTCACCGGTCCAATGCCTTACGCCGTGGCCAGCCTGGTGTGCGGATTCCTGGCGTTCGCCAGTTTCACTGTCGTACACGAAGCTGGTCATGGCAACATCTTCCAGTTGGGTTCGCCGCTCAAGCGCCTGGAGCCCGTGCTTGGCTGGGTCGCCTCGGTACCGTTATTGCTGGTGCCCTATCGCATGTTTCAGCGGATTCACGATCGCCACCACGCGTTCACCAATGACCCGGATCGGGACCCGGACTATTGCGGGGGCGAGCGGAACTGGCTACAACTGGTGGCCACCGCCTATGGCATTCCTATCAAGTATCATCTGATGGTGTTTGGTCGGCTGCGGCATATACCGATTTTTCGGAAAACCTACACCAGTAGCCTGGTTTATCTGACGCTGGTTCCCGGTGGTCTAATCCTGCTGGGGCTGGCCGGGTTTGGCGTGGAGGTAATAGCCTTCGCCGTCGTCCCCAACCTGATTGCAGTCGTCCTGCTGGTGGCGTTTTTTGATTACATCCCCCACTTCCCCCACAAAGCGCTGGGCCGCTACCAGAACACCCGGATCTTTGAGAGCAGGTGGCTGAACCTGTTGCTGCTGGGGCAGAACTATCACCTGATCCATCACATGTATCCGAGGGTTCCCTGGTACCTCTATCAGACGGTCTATCGTCGGATTCGGCCAGACCTGGAGGCCAATGCAGCGCCGATCGAGCAGTTTGGATCGAACTCCGGGGCCGGATTTATGAGATCGCCGAATGCCCAGGGGCTGCCGGGAACCGGCAAAACCTTTCACCGGCTCCTGACCGTATCTGCGAAGGAACAGCTGACCCCTGACGCCGTTGCCGTTAGCTTCGACACGCCGGATAGCACGGAACCGCTTTACCAGGCCGGTCAGTACGTGATGGTCAGCAAGTGGCTGAACGGGGAGCAGCAAACCCGTTGCTATTCCTTGTGCCGCAGCCCCCGCAAGGGGGAGCTCACCATTGGGGTGAAGCGGGTAGAGGGCGGGCTAATGTCCGGCTTCATTCACCGGGACCTGAAGGTGGGGGATGAGCTGATCGTCCAGGGGCCATTTGGTGACTTCATCTATCCGCCCGCGCACCAACAGCCAGTGGAGCACCTGGTCCTGGTAGCCGGAGGCAGTGGCATCACACCGGTTAAGGCTATCGCGGAAGCGGCGTTGGAGAAACGCGGTGTAGACCAGGTTCAGTTAATTTACGCCTGTCGTGATGCCCGCAGCATCATGTTCAAGGAAGAGCTGGAACAGCTCCAGGCCCAGTACACGAACCGCTTTAAGCTGGCATTCGTGCTGGAACAGGCAGGAGAGAGTGCCTACATGGTTCAGGGCCGCCTGGATGCGGGGTTGTTGGAGACACTGCTGGAGGATCTGACCCTCGGCGCCATCGATTCCCAAATCGCCCAGTCTGACTTCTATATCTGTGGTCCGGCAGGCTTGAAGGACGTGGTGGTCAATGGCCTGCAGGCGCTGGGAGCGCAACCGGCCCGGGTTCATGTCGAGCAGTTCGTTGCGGCAGTGACCGAGCCGGAAGGACCGCAATTCCCCGTGGAAATCTGCCTGGCGGACGGCCAGAGCCAGACCCTTGAGGTCGCCGCCAACCAGACCGTGCTGGAGGTCGCCAGGGCCCAGGGGGTTGCCATTCCCCATGCCTGCGGCGCAGGCACCTGTGGCACCTGCAAGGTGAAGGTGGATGAGGGGAAGGTTGGTGAGATCTCGGGCGATGTCCCCGGCATCCTGGCCAGTGAACAGGCAGCCGGGTACACCCTTGCCTGCCAGTGCCGTCCCCAGGGGGCCGTTCGCTTATCGGTCGGTGGTGCGTAACAACCGCACCGATCACAACAAACAATCAACTTATAGGACGATCCATGATTACGCTGATAAAAACCGGTTTCTATCGCTCGCTGGCAAACGCATTGAAGGTCTCGGTACGTTTTCTGCCTATCCGCAATCCAACTTTGTTCTCCGGCCAGAATGCGTCACTGGAGCTCTGTGATTTCATCGGCCAGATGGGTCACCGTGAGCTCCTGCTCGTCACCGATAGGGTGTTGGTAGAGCTTGGCATTGTGAATGCCATGGTCGAACGTCTCAGGGAACAGGGGGTCAATGTCACTTTGTTCGACGGCGTATCCCCGGACCCTACCAGTGCCCAGGTGGATGCCGGTGTTGCCCTGGCCAGGTCCCATCACTGTGATTGTGTGATGGCGGTCGGCGGCGGCTCTCCCATCGATGCGGCCAAGGCCATCAGCGCCTGCCTGCCCAATGCCAAATCCCCCCGGCAACTGTCCGGGTTCTTCAAGGTCAAGGTGCCGCCGTTACCCTTGTATGCCGTACCCACCACGGCAGGGACCGGCTCTGAAGCGACGATCGCCGCTGTGATCTCCGACGCCAGAAGCCACAAAAAACAGCTAATGATCGATACGAAACTGGTCCCCAAGGCGGCAGCACTGGACGGTCGCCTCATGCTGGGGTTGCCATCGGCGATTACTGCGGCGACCGGTATGGACGCGCTGACCCATGCCATTGAAGCCTACATCTCCAGGAACGCTACCAAGGAAACCGATGAACTGGCGCTGATGGCGGCCAAACTGCTGTTCGACAACCTGGAGGAGGCAGTGGCAAACGGTCAGAACCTGAAGGCCCGCCAGAGCCTGGCCATGGCCTCTTACTATGCCGGTGCAGCGTTCACCAAGGCCGGGGTGGGCTACGTGCATGCCATTTCCCATAACGTGGGCGCTGCCTATGGCATAGCCCACGGCGTTGCCAACGCAATGATTCTGCCCAGGGTGCTCCAGTTCTCCCTGTCAAAGGCCAGTCCGCGAATGGCAGAAATGGCGCGGTACTGTGGTCTGGCTCAAGAGGCCGATAGCCAGAACAAGGCGGCGGAAAGCTTGATCGACGCAGTGAGGGGGATGCTGGACCGCTTCGAGATGCCGTACCATCTGACGCCATTGCGGGAGGAGGATATCCCGGCTCTGGCTAATGGGGCGCTGAAGGAGGCGCACTACAGCTTCTATGCGGTGCCGAAGTACCTGGACCAGGGAGGCTGTGAAAGCTTGATTAAAGACCTGCTGCCGGTGGGTCAGGCATCGTGTTAGGTTTTCTACACTGGTGACAGCTGATATCAAGTCAACAGCCTGACCAACAAGGCCAGGCTGTTGAAGAAACTGGAGCAAGGCGCAGCAGGCCCTGGCTGGCAGCTCTGCTGTTATTCCGGCAACGGTATGAATTCGTCTTCGTCACCTAGAACAACCGGAAAACGGCCACTTTTCCAATCCCTCCTGGCTTTTTCGACTCGCTCTTGCAGCAACCGGTCAGTCAGTACGCGGCACGGCGATGGTCTCCCAGGTGCCCACCAGCACAAGAACTAAAGTGGTCAGTACCGCCAGCATCACCGGTGAAATGAAGGGGGCGAGTGGAATCAGTAAGGCCAGCAACACCAGCCCTATGTGGTGGGACCGCCTGGTACGGCAATCCCGACCTCATAGGTTTACTCGAGCCTGGGAGTCAAGGGTCGCGATCAGTAGGAATAACTGAGCCCAATTCGGCCATAGGGTTACATCTTGATTGAATGGGGGCTACCGGAACAGCCAGCCTGCGACAAGGCGAACCACCCGGGGCATGATCAGGTACACCACTAGTGCAACGATGGTGGCCGCCACCAGCCCATGGCGAACGCCCCAAAGGGCGAGTTCCGGAACCCGATCGAACACCGGCTGGAAAACCGGGGGCACGATCATGGTCAGGGGCCAGATCACCGCGGTGGTGATGAGCCATTGCTTCCATCGCGTGGGTTGCCGCGCTTTGGATGTGGGGGGTGTGAACCAGAAATCGATGCCGCTCTTGATTTCAACCTGCTCATCGGATGCCAGGGCGGAGCGGATGTCGGAGAGCAGCTCCTTCCGGATGTCTGAGGCCAGCCACGCTTCGGCCTCCTCCTTGCTGGAAAATCGAACCGCAATCTCGAAGGTGTCGTGTCCTTCAGTCGGTCGAACAATGTGCACCCCCTGATGACCGGAGAATTCCGCTGCGGCGGCAATAATCTGCCTGAGCCAGGTCTCGTAGCGCTCCCGATACTGGGGGCGGACCGCGTGCCGGATCATAATTGACCTGCCGGCATTGTAGTGCACGCTGGGGGTGGCGGCTGTTGCTTCTTCGTCACTCATAACGTTGGTCCGTGATAAACACCTGGGTGCAAGGTCACGCCCATACCCACGGTCCCTATGGGTATGGAGCGCAGTGCTGCTTCGATTAGTCTTTCTGGGCCATGTAGCTCTGCATCAGGTTGGCGTAATGGGGCAGGTGATTGGCCAGGATGCCGCCAAACCCTTCAATGTCGTTACGCCAGTCGCGGTGCAGCTCACAGCCCACACTGAACCAGTTCATCAGTTGTGCGCCGGCCTGCTCCATGCGGCTCCAGGCAGCATCCCGGGTGGTCTGGTTGAAGGTGCCGGAAGCATCGGTCACCACAAAGACTTCAAAGCCTTCCTCCAGTGCCGACAGTACCGGGAAGGTGACGCAGACGTCGGTCACCACGCCGGCGATTAGCAGCTGCTTCTTGCCGGTGGCTTTTACCGCCTTCACGAAGTCCTCATTGTCCCACGCGTTGATCTGGCCAGGGCGGGCGAAGTAAGGGGCATCCGGAAACGCTTCTTTCAGCTCCGGCACCATCGGGCCATTGGGGCCGTCCTCGAAACTGGTGGTCAGGATTGTAGGGATGTTGAAGAACTTGGCGATGTCTGACAGGGCCAGTACATTGTTCTTGAAGTCATCCGGGCTGAAATCCCGGACCAGGGACAGCAGGCCGGCCTGATGGTCTACCATCAGCAGGGCTACATCGTCCTTGTTCAAGCGGTTGTATTTAAACGCCATGGTTATTCTCCTTGCTATTCCGTTGAGTTGAGGGCCGGCTGCAGCAGCCGGGCACGGCCAGCGAGCTCGTTGGCTTACTGGCGGTGTAGGGTGCCGAACTTCCCGTTCTGGAAGTCGACGACGGCTTGTTGGATATCTTCCTGCGTGTTCATGACAAATGGACCATGCCCCACGACGGGTTCATCGATCGGCTCCCCCGTGAGCAGCAGCATATGCGCCTGGTTGTTGGCCTGCAGGTGCACGCCATTGTCCTGCCGCGCGAAGCTGGCCAGCTCTGTTTCCCGCAGGATTTCTGCATCGTTGACCAAAATCGTGCCACTGAGTGCCGCCAATAAGGTGGTATGCCCCTCCGGCGCGGGTAAGGTAATTTCGCCGCCTGGCTTAAGGTGCAGGTCCCAGACATTGACCGGCGTGAACGTGCGCGCTGGGCCCTTGTGGCCCAGGTAGTCTCCGGCAATTACCCGAAGGTGGCCGTTTCCATTGTCCACCGGCACCGTGGGGATGTCCCCGTCGAGCAGGGTCTGATAGGCGGCCGGAGCCTCTTTCGCCCTGGCGGGTAAGTTAACCCAGAGTTGAACCATCTCCAGGGGGCCGCCACGCTCGGTGTACGCCGGCGAATGGAACTCCTCATGCACGATGCCCGAGCCGGCGGTCATCCACTGCACATCCCCCTCGCCAATCAGACCACCGCTGCCGGTGGAGTCCCTGTGCTCCAGTTCTCCCTGATAGACTAGCGTCACCGTCTCGAATCCCTTATGGGGGTGTTGCCCAACGCCGCGGCGGTGGCTCGCCGGTTCAAACTCCACAGGTCCGGCGTAATCCAGTAGCAGAAAGGGGCTGATGTTGGCCGCGCCCATTCGGTTATAGGAAAACAGCGAACGGACCGGAAATCCGTTGCCTACCCAGTGACCGCGGGGTGGGCTGTAGGTCGCAAGAATTCGTTTCAAGACCTGCCTCTTGACTGAATGATTCAGCGTCAAAGATAAGTGTTTGGAGAAAGCATAGGCCGAGTTATGTGACCTGTGTAGCCACCAGAATCTATACTCTGTGTTCCATGGATAGGACGAAGTCACATGCAGGATCTGAACGATCTCTATTACTTCGTACAGGTGGTCGACCACGGCGGGTTCGCACCGGCCGGGCGGGCACTGGGGGTGCCCAAATCCAAACTGAGCCGTCGGATCGCGGTGTTGGAAGACAGGCTGGACACCCGGCTGATTAATCGGTCCACCCGACGTTTCACGGTCACCGAGCTGGGGCTGGAGTACTACCGTCATTGTGTTGCCATGCTGGTGGAGGCAGAAGCGGCGCAGGAGGTGATCGACCGATCCCGAGCGGAGCCAAGGGGCGTGGTGCGGCTGAGCTGTCCGCCCGGTTTGATCTATTTTCACGTTGGTCAGCTATTGGTGCGGTTCATGGCCAGGTACCCGCACGTGAAGGTTGAGATTGACGTCTTCACGCTCAGGCAGGCGGCGCTGGAAGGGCTGGGCGTGGTACGCATGCTGTTGATTGTGGGCGGGCGAGACCTGACGGAAGGGCGGTTAATCAACGTCCTGCCGGGCTGGCAGCCCCGTGGCGGAATCCTTCACGCGGTTTTCCGTCACGCCGGGGGTTGCTGCCAGCCGTCCGGGCGTTACTGGATTACCTGGGGGGGTTCCATGGAGGAGGTGGATTTCACCATGCCCGAGGTAGGGGAGTCCGTGTAACACGAGCCGGTCACCTGTTGGCCGGCGCCTGGCCATTGGCGGTCATCCTGTCTCGAATGACCTGAATGGTGTCGATATCCGCCGCAATGTACGCCTGCTGAACAAACAGGTCGTAGGGCAAATCATCGCCAACGGTCTCCAGGTACCGGGCGCAGTAGCGGAAGCGAACAAAAAGTGACTGCGGCTCGGGTTCTTCGATGGTCATGGTGAGGCTGCCGCCCGCCATTTTGGCGGTAGGCACAATGTCATAATGCACCGAGCGTTCTTCGTCAAAGGTGACCAAATCCTTAACAACCAGCCCGGGTAGTTCAAGGCTACGCTGAAGGCGCCCATCATCCTGCCATTGGACTTCATATTCGCCCAATCCAATCACGAAATGCTCGGGCGAGGTTGCCCGCAGGACAAGCCCCTCCCATAACTGATGCCGGGTAAGGTTGGTTATCGAGGTATCTGTCAGATCATTCACCTGGACGACATGCTCAAACTGCACGGTGGACTCCTTGAAATGGCTGGTTTGTACGCGATTCAACGTTTTTCTCGATCATGGAGAGTATACAGCGCAAGACCGAAAAGCACGTTGGCGACGTGAACCCTAATCAAACACTGCTCGACACGCTGGTAGCGTATGCGTTGAAAAATACGGCAATACTACGAGCCCGCTGGACGACTACAGAAAGTACTAAGCTTCTGAAACAAAATATCAGTAACTTACCCACCAAAATCCACACAAAGTGCAAAAAGAACTTAAAGTAGATTCTAGGATAGGGCGCTGACACGAATTTCCACAAAAGTACGAAATTCGTCGTCCGAAAGGTTTTTGGTGGGTGTGGGGCTCGCAATAACCCAGTTAATTTGAAGAACTAAATTAACCATGCACAATCACACTGTTAACCATAATCATGCTCACGCATTAGGAGTTCCAATGCTAAAGCGACTGCCCCGGGAAACACCCCCGATTGTCGCCACCCTCGACGAGCTCGCTACGTTGGCAGACTATTCACTTATGGACACGCTCAACTGCGACCCTGAGGCGAAAGCAAACGGAGCTGACCACACGCCACGACAAGTCTTCTCGGGCCACTACGTTCCGGTCAGTCCCACGCCAATCGAAAACCCCGAATACGTCGCGCATGGGAAAAATCTGTTTCACGAACTGGGTTTCGCCGACAGCATGGCGCAGTCGGATGACTTCGTCCGCATGTTCTCCGGCGATTTATCCCATGTCCCGGAGCCGATGCGCAACGTCGGGTGGGCGTGCGGCTACGCACTTTCTATCTACGGCACCGAATTCATTCAGCAATGCCCATTCCAGACCGGTAACGGATACGGCGACGGCCGCGCAATTTCCGTGCTTGAGGCCGTCATCAACGGACGGCGCTGGGAAATGCAGCTAAAAGGTGGCGGTCGGACGCCATATTGCCGCGGCGCGGACGGCCGGGCGGTTCTGCGGTCCAGTGTGCGGGAGTTCCTGGCACAGGAGCACATGCACGCGCTCGGTGTGCCCACGTCACGGTCTTTGAGTCTCTATGTGTCGAAAACCGAGAAAGTCAGGCGTCCGTGGTATTCGGAGGGCTCACGCTCAATAGATCCGGATGTGCTTATATCTGAGCCCGTCGCCATCTCAACGCGTGTTGCACCGTCGTTCATTCGGGTAGGGCAGCTCGAGCTCTTTAGTCGTCGTGCCCGCAAGCAGGAACACCCGCAGGCGATGGAGGAGCTCGAGCAGATCGTCTTGCACCTGATTGATCGTGAGTACGGTGACGTTATCGACCAGACTCTTGCCACTGCCGAAAAAGTGGTGTTGCTTGCCCGTGCGTTTCAAAGTCGACTGACGTCGCTTGTGGCGAACTGGATCCGTGTTGGCTACTGCCAGGGTAACTTCAACAGCGACAACTGTGCGGCGGGTGGCTTCACGCTCGACTATGGACCATTCGGCTTCTGCGATGTGTTTGATCCGCAGTTCCAACCATGGACGGGTGGCGGACATTACTTTTCGTTCCTCAACCAACCAAGAGCGGCGGGACGCAACTTTTACTCGTTTTGTTCGGCGTTGCGGCCGTTGTTGGCAGGGCATCCGGATTACCTGCGGCAGCTCGACGAGATTCAAAGTGAGTTCCCGAAGGTGATGCAGGAGCAGTTGGAGAAGATGTGGGCGGCCAAACTTGGACTTGACGCCTTCCATGCAGACTTATTCAGTGAGCTCGCAACTCTGATGATGCAAGCGCCTGTTGATTACACCATGTTCTTTCGGGAACTCTCGTTGTTGCCTGACGACATTGGCCCACTCAAGAAGAGCTTCTACAAGGGCCCGATCTATGGCCCAGTCCCCGAAGGGATGGACAAGCGCTGGTCAGCGTGGCTCACAAAATGGAAGTCGCTCACTCGACCGTGTTCGAGTGAGGAGCTTACCAGTCAGATGAAGCTCGTCAATCCGAAGTACAGTTTGAGGGAATGGTTCGTTGTGCCTGCCTATCAGCAAGCGGCAGCGGGGAATTACGCTTTGCTGCGAGAGCTGCAGGAAGTCATGACGCAGCCATATGCCGAGCAATCGGAGGATGTGGAGAACAAATATTACGGGCTTAAGCCGCCGGAGCTCTTTGAGGTTGGTGGATTTTCACACTATAGCTGCTCTTCGTGATTTGTTAACCCTGGTTTACACCCAGAGCTGCGCATAATGTATATTATGTTAAATAACCTATGGGCTCGCCAATGAATCCCCCCTTCGGTAACGAGGAAACAGCCACGGCATCATTATTTGTCGAATCATATCGGTATGCTCAGTGATGCCACCAGGGATTCGGTGCCTGGGTTCTCGTCACTCAGACCGCCGTTGGACAAATGGTAGATGGCCAGCCCTAACCGGTAGTGATTGTCCAAGCGGTACGACAGCTCTAGCCCGGAGCGGAACTCTGTGGTGTGCCCCAGTTGAAGTCCGGGCTCTTCATGGAAGGCCCCGAAGCCGAAGCTTGGAGTGAGCAGCCAGCGACCCCTTAACTCGAAGTCCCGGCGCATTTCGACGTAGGCAAAGGTTGCACCGTTATCCACCCAGACATAGCCCACAGATGGAACCAGGCGATGGAAGTCGAGCGCCCTGAATCGGTATTCGATGCCATAGCGGGTGGCATTGTTCAGGGAGCGGTCCAACCCCTCTTCCCCGATATTGAGATTCAGTAAAGCCGGGTTTGCCTCGGCCTGGACCGCTAATGGCAGCATGGTGGTCACCGTCATTACTAGGCCAAGGCCGAGGTTCCTTGCAGATGAATGATGGCCACCGGCTGGAACAACCAATACTTCCAAGCGCTTTGAGCTGGGCGGTGGGCCTTCGGCTTTCATCTGCTTACCTACGCTCGAGCCGCTCGATCCTTTTACCTGGCAGGCAATGGAATACCCTGCAGCTTACTGAATAATGATAGTTGAACCTAAGGTGGGCGGCATCGTACGCAAGGTTTAACTTTTGGGCCCGCTTGGTTTAATCGCGTAGTGTCCCCTCTCAATCCGTCAGTTGGATGAACGTGATCTGGTCCTCGGAAAACGTCACTTCCTGTCCGTCCGACTGGCGCAGCGTGTACATGCCGGTGAATAGGTTCACGGTCAAGTCGCCGTGCAACTCGCAGTCACTGGTAACGCAGCCATCCAGCAAGACGGTCACACCCTTGGTGGTCTGCAAAGACGGTGCGATGTATATCCCTGTAACAAAAATGATCGGGAGCAACAACCAGAAGCGGATACGGCGTTTAAGAGAGTGGCTATCGCGGGCGTCGGTCATGCCTTGGGGTTTCTCTATTTGCGGGTATTGGGGGCTCAGAATGCCAGAAAACACTGTCCCTGGGCGAGCATGTTCGGTGAAATCCACGTTGTTTTGAGGAAGGTTGCCAGCGGTACCTGGAGCTGCGGGGCGTCAGGAAGGGAGCGCGAAAGCCTGAAGCATTAACCGGATGCAGGTGTGTCGTGCCTGCATCCTTTATAAACCGCGCTGAAACGCCTTAGAAGCTGAATGTCAGCCCCACCCCCAACCCATCGATGGTCGTGTCATCCTTGTCGAAGTACCGCATATACTCCAGATTACCCGAGAGCTCTTGCGTCATTTCCACGTTGACACCCAGGCCGTAGGACAAATCCGATTCGTCCTCCTTGAAGGTCCCCAGCAAGGTTTCCTGCTCCAATTCCACCCTGGTGAAGCCGATGATCGCGTAAGGCGTGGCAGGCGATTCGTTGGCCAGGTTCAGAGTCGCGTAGCCGCCAAAGAAGTTGTCCAGAGAGACTTCGACACCGTTAACCCGGTCATCGTCGATACCAAAGCCGGCACGGGCTTCCACGCCAAGAAACGGTGTGGCGAGTACGCCAATCTTGGCGGAAAGCGTGCTCACATCCGCCTCGTCGGCGCCTTCTGGATCTATCATCATGTAGCTATAATTTAAACCGGCGTAGGCGCCGCCCAGGCCCGATTTATACAGATCTCCCGCCTGGGCCGCACTGTAGGCGAACCCGGCTACCGTCGTCAGGCCCATCAACATCAGATTCCGCTTGATCATCTTGGTAACTCCTGTCTGGATGATGTTTTAGCAGTTGGTAACAAGATTGCACCTTTTGCCACCTTTAGCCAGCAATTCGCGACAAGATAACGTCAGTTTAATCGCAGGGTAAGGTTTGCCTTCAGGACTCGTTATCCATCTCCCGCATAATCGCCTCTAGACTCACCTTCGGACAAATCGCATTATTGATGTAATCCATCAGGCTGGTGGCCGCTCTGCGTATGTTTTTCTCTGCAGCGGCATCCGTACAGCGGCCATCGTCATCAAACACCTGCTGTACATGGGCAATTGAAACGGCCAGCGGCAGGGGCACGGCACCGACATGGGCGCAGATGGCGCGAAGCTGCTCACTGGATTTGATGGCGCCGATCGCGCCAGCCGCCACGCCCAGGATCGAAACCGGCTTCCCGGCGAGCATGCTGGGAAAGCCGAGGTTGTCGATGGCCAGCTTCATGGGGCTGCTGATGCCGCCGTGATACTCCGGCGAGGCTAGCAAGATCCCGGTGGCTTCCTGAACGGTTTTCTGAAAACGCTCAATGGCCTCGGGTTTGTTAGCCTGCAGGCCGGGTAAAGGCAGTTCCAGTGGCGCCAGCTCAATAGTTGAGACTTCCACGTTGGGGTGTTTTTTCAGTTCATCAACAGCCAACTCCATTGCCATGTGGCTGTAATTGCCGGGGCGCACACTGCCGCAGATTGCCGCTATTTTGATGCTCATCGGATCCAGTCCTTCTTGTGAGTGATTCCAGGTTCGACGGTATGGCTACTTTTAAGCTAGCACGCTCGGGAGGAAGTCGTGGTGCTTTATCGGGCCGAATCGCAGCGATCCGGCTTGCGCTCCGGCAAACAGCGTCTAGACTTCGGTTTAAAAAGGAGTTTTTGGATATCGGGCGGTTTGTGTCCGGCTTCTCACCAAATTTCTTCTCGGCGCTGGCCAAAGCTTGCCTTTAGTGTTAGAAATTAACTCCAATTAATTGATATCTCAATGATAAAGGCTATGGGGCACAACATAATGCTGCCGAGTGCACAGCGCATTCTTAATACCGCTATTGAGCAGGTGACCAGGGCAAGCCTGGTCTTTGGCTGTGTCCTGCTGCCCTGCTCCCTTCAGGCTCAGGAAGGCGAAGATAACCTCTGGGACATCCCGCTGGAAGATTTGGGTCAGATTCGCGTTGTCTCCATCGCATCCGGCACTGCCACACCACTGGACAAAGCCGCTGCTGTCACTTCGGTCATCGAGGCCAATGATGTTGCAGCCATGGGAGCGAACAACCTGGACCAGGTACTGGAGACGGTTCCTGGTCTACATGTCAATCATTCCGATCAGCTGTTCTCCTCCAAGTATATCTTCCGTGGAATCACCGCAGGGTTTAACCCACAGGCTTTGGTGCTGGTGAACGGAATTCCGATTACCACCATGATGTTTGGCAACCCGGGCAATGCCTGGAGGGGCATGCCCATCAAGGCCATAAAGCGGATCGAAGTGATTCGGGGGCCCGGTTCGGCCCTTTACGGCGCGGACGCCTATGCCGGTGTCATCAACGTTATCACCAAGGATTGGCGGGATACCCGCGGCGGCGTCGTGGGCGGCAGGTTTGGCAGTTTCAACACTCGCGGAGGCTGGCTCGAAGCCGGCACCCAGTTTGGCGACCTGGGAGCCAGTCTGGTCATCGAATACGAGGGCACGGACGGGTGGCGAGAAACCATCGAGCATGATGCCCAAACCAATTTTGATGCGGCCTTTGGCACCTCGGCGTCGCTGGCCCCGGGGCCCGTGAACACCTCGGCCGACCAGGTGGAAGCAAGGTTCGAGGTTGGCACAGACCTATGGCGGCTTCGGGCGGGCCTGCAGGACCGCCGTAACCTGGGTACGGGGCCCGGAATTGCCGAAGCCTTGGACCCCGACGGGCGGTACAGCTCTCAAAGGGTGAACGTCGATTTCACCTACAATTGGCGGGATCTGGTTGATGATCTGGATGTGGAAGCGCAGGTTAGTTACTTCAACCTCGACCAGGCCCCGGAAAACGACCTCACGCTCTTTCCCCCCGGTGCGTTTGGCGGACTGTTCCCAGAAGGGTTCATTGGCAGTCCCGGCTACAAGGAGAATCAGGCACGTATCGATCTCAGTGGCGTGTATCGCGGATTGGAAAACCACCGAGTGCATGCCGGCACCGGGGGCCTCTGGGCAGACCTGTATAAGGTAACGGAGAGTAAGAACTTCAATCCGGATTTCTCGCCCATAGGTTTCGTGCAGGATGTTTCCGATGATCCTGATCAGGTCTGGATGCCGGAGAAAGACCGCACCAGCTATTACCTGTTCCTTCAGGATGAATGGCAGTTCGCCCAGAATTGGCAGTTGGTCAGTGGCGTGCGATACGATCATTACTCGGATTTTGGCCAGACCGTCAATCCTCGTGCCGCCCTCATCTGGGCAACCACCGACGCGATCACGACCAAGCTGCTGTACGGTCGAGCGTTTCGGGCGCCCTCTTTGAACGAGCTTTTTGTTTCCAACAACCCCGTGGTTCAGGGCAATTCCGACCTCGATGCGGAAACCATTGATACGCTCGAACTGGCGCTGAGCCACCAGCTTACGTCCGAACTCTATTACGGAATTAACCTGTTCTACTATGAAATTGACGATCTGATCACCCAGGAGCCCATTACTGGCGCGGTTGCCACGGAATACCGCAATTCTGGCGAACGTACCGGCCATGGCGGCGAGTTCGAGCTTAATTATCAGCCAATCGATCGGCTAACCTTCGTTGCGAACTATGCCTACCAGGATTCGGAAGATGATCAGACGGGAGAATCGGTCGGCGAAGCCCCGAACCAACAGGCGTATGTCCGTGCGGAATGGCGGTTGGTACCACGGCTGCAGCTGACCTCACAGCTAAATTGGGTTGGCGAGCAGGAGCGGAATGCAATGGACTCGCGAGACCCGGTGGACGATTACACCACCGTCGATGTAACGATACGCACGACGGGCGATGCCTGGCGAGGGCTGGGATTGTCTTTGGCTGTTCGCAACCTGTTCGACGAAGATGTTCGGGATCCCTCCCCCTTCTCGGCGCCAGTTCCGTCGGTACCAGGGGATTACCCGATGCCGGGTAGAAACCTGACTGCCGAGGTGCAGTACAGCTTTTAACGAGGCAGTCCGTTAACGAGCCGTTGACCCAGCGTCATCCCAGTCCCTTTTTGCCGGGCCGTGATAGACAATACTGGTGCAGCGCATGGGAAAGAAGGCGCCTTCCGGCTTGTCATAGGCGTCCTGGAAACAGGGCACCATGCCGGCGAGGAAAATCGGCGTCATGAACAGTTGGTACTCCTGACAACTGAGCCCGACATCGGCCGCCAGGGCCGAATAGATGGCCCCAATATTCATGGAGTAGCCGTAGGCGCCGTTCAGATAATCGTAGACGTCCAGCGCCATGTTCAGATAGCGGCCATCGCCAAAA
This sequence comes from Marinobacter sp., assembly GCF_033722735.1. Lineage (GTDB taxonomy): Bacteria > Pseudomonadota > Gammaproteobacteria > Pseudomonadales > Oleiphilaceae > Marinobacter. The sequence continues at coordinate 330,024 of NZ_JAWVYN010000002.1, read as the reverse complement.
CCCAGCTCTCGGGCCTTCTCCAGGGCATAAGGAATGCGTTCATCGTTTCGGGCCAGTGGGCGGCCGTAACCATAGAGAGTTCTTCCCCGGGACTTCTCCCTCTCCACGAAATCCATCAGTGAGCCGCCTTCATCGCACCAATGGCCGGCACGGTAGAAAAAATCCAGCGCCCGAACTTCCGGGCGTCGTCCGAAAATGGATGCTTCCGACACACTCATTCCAGCCATCAATGCCATCGAAGGTGTGGTCCGGGCGGTCCCGCCGAGCGCCGTCACATGATTGGGCCAGATGGATGGGTCGGGAAAACTGGTGGCCACGAAGAAGTAATTGAGCAGCCTGTAAACGGCTTCGCCGGGATCCCGCCCCAACACGCTGAATAGGTACAGGTGCAACCACTCATAGTCGCCCAGTTGCTTGTGCAGGTCGCGACCATGCATCACCACCCGCTCGGTGAGGTAGGCTTTCCCACGCCTGGTTGTCCAGTGCGATTCAGTTTCGAGCAGTCGGCGGTGACTCATGAGCTGGCTCCGTTTTCGCTCTCAGAGGGTATGGCGCCGGGGTCATCGGTCAGTTCAATGGCGTCGGCGTAAAATGGAAAGTTCTTCCACCCCATCCCTTGTTGTTCCAGGGCGTGGACGGCAGCGCCGGGCAGCCGCAGGATAAGGTACAACATGCTCCCCTGCTCGGGATTCAGCCCCAGATCGGTAAACGCGGCCCCGGCGATGCCGGCCATGGCCAGGGGATAACCAACTCGCTCTTCGAGAGGCCTGCGATTCCGTCTTAGCCACGCCAGATTGCCCTGCTTCGGCGCGAGTTCGCAAAGAAGCTCAAGGGTAGAGTGTTCCGGCGTGGGAAACTGGTCGCCATTGGGGTCAAAGCCGGGCGCATGCTCCATGGCCGGCCATATATCGGCGCGCTCGTCCTCCGGAGGTGCCTGCAACTGTTGAATCCAGGTATCCAACTCCTGACCGCATCGTTGCCAAAGCTCCATCACCAGGGCGACTTCCCGGGCGCCGCCGTACTGACCGGACCCAACGGCCAGGGCCGCCATCAGCGCCGAGCCAGGGTTGGTACCTGCGACGCCGCCGTTCATGGCAGCCCGCACACTGGCCTCCCGTGGCCCCGGATTGGCCAGACTCATGGCCAGCTTTTCCATCAAGGCTGTCTGTGCCGGTGTCGGGCGTTCACCGAGGAACATCAGCAGGAGGTACTCGAACCAGGATCCCTGTGGCAGCACCTGGCCATAGACGTCATAGCCGTGGCAATAGCAGGCCTTGGCGGCAAAGGGGTTATCCGGTTCTGGCTCTTCGAGCCAGAAATTGGAGTGATACACGTATTTGGAGGTCATCGATTGCACGTCCTTTTTGATTCCCGGGCCTACCTGCTTCCCGTGATCCAGCGTTGCTGCTTAGCCTTATACCGCTCCGGTCAACACTTTCATACGAGCGCCCATGGGTGGAACCTCGTCACCATCAACGATTACGTCGAGTACACAGGGGCCCGGCTCCCTAAGGATTGCCGGTACATCGAGCGCCCGCAACTCTTCCATGGTTTCAATCCGATGGGATTTGACCCCCAGGGCCTTGGCCAGATCGGCAAAGTTGACCTGGGGAAGAGCATTGCCAATCTGCTCGCCACCACTGAGCGCCTGACCGTGACGAACCATGCCCAGGGCTGAGTCATTGAGCACCACCATGAGCAGGTTGAGATTCTCCTGCAGCGCGGTGGTGATCTCCTGGCCTGACATCAGAACGCTGCCGTCGCCAGTAAAGCACACCACGGGGGTATTTCTTGATGCCGCGGCCATGCCAACCGACGTTCCGATCGCCCAGCCCATGGACGCGTAGCTGATGCCGATGTGAAAGAGGCTCTTAGGTTCGGATTGGGGCTTCCTGATGTTCCAGTAGTGTATGCCCCAGAGAAAGCTGTTGCCGGTGTCCATGAGCACCCTGGATTCCGGCGGGCAAACCTGGCTCATATGAGTCATCAGGGCCTGTGGCTTGATGGGGCCTTTTATCGCTGAACACTTTTCAGGGTTGTCGATCTTCACGTTCTGGGCGCTGTGGAACTCGCTCGTCAGGGCCTGCTTTTCCATACGAACGGGATCGCTGGCGAGCAGCTTGGCAAACGGCTTGAGCATCAACCTCGGCGACCCCAATACGACCAGGCGCGCTACGGTGGACCGGATCAAGTGCTCGGGGTTATCAGACAGGTGGATCATTCGGTCCGAGAGGATCGTGGTGGGATCCCAGCCGCAGGTGGAGACCTCATCCAGCGCCGTACCGATGACCAGTACCCGCTCGGCATTTTCGGGCTTCAGGGCCTCCATGGCGCTGCCGTGGCCGGCGAACCCGAACACACCCCGGTGGGCCGGGTGGTCGCTGTTCACCAGGCCTTTGCCCCGTGGTGTGGTGACCAGTTGCCAACCCCGGGCTTCCACCAGGGCCAGCAGTTCGTCGATCGCACCCACCGCGCCCTCGCCCAGGACAACAGTCACCTTGGTTACGGTCGCCAGATCCTTTAAGATCAGGTGCATCGCCCCCTGGCTTGGGGCAACATCATGGTTAATGAACGCGCGCAGGCTCTCATGACTGGTGGCGTTGACAACGGGCTGTCGCATCACGTCGAGCGGTATACTCAGATGGGCGGGGCCGGGCTGGTTGCTCAAGGTGTGGCTGATGGCCTGCAGTAATTTTTGCTCCAGTTGCGCGGAATGGGACACCAGGGTGTTGTAGCGGGTACAGCGTGAGAACATTTCCACCGTATTGATGCCAGTACAGGAAGTCTCCTGAAACGACCCCTGGCCGAACCGCTCCAATGAGGTTTGGGCCGTGATTACCAGCATGGGAATACCGTCGGTATAGGCCGAGGCGACCCCGGTGAGCATGTTGGTGGCCCCGGGGCCGGACGTGGAGCAGCAGACCCCCAGTTTGCCCGTCTCGCGAGCATAGCCTTCCGCCATGAACGCTGCACCGGTTTCGTGGCGTGCGATGATCGGGCGAATACCGCCCCGTCGTTCACTTCGGGCCAGGGCGTTGAACAGGGGCTCTATGCTGCCTCCGGGCACCCCAAAAACGTACTCAACGCCGAGCCGTTCCAGATAGCTTAGAATCAGGTCCCCATTTTCAATCATAACCACATCCTTTGTACCAAAGTGCCTTAAACAGCGAACATTGTTTATTGTTGGCCTGAGCGGTTGGTTGTGGTAGTGGCTCTTTGTGACGACGTGTCACCAAGCATGTGAGAATGTACCGCTGGGACACTGCACAACTGCGGTAAATTGGCCGTCCTCCCTCTGAGCCTGTTGGTGCGAATGCATGATCGCCGGATTAACGTTTATCCATTCAGCGGTTCCGGTCTGGCAATGCCAAAGCCCTGAGCATAATCGATCCCGAGATCGGCCAGCTTCCTTTTGACCTCTTCCGTCTCGACGAACTCTGCAATGGTCTTGAGTCCGGCGGCATGACCGACGCGATTGCAGGCATCCACAATTCCCTGGTCAATGGGGTCGTTCATCAGATTTCGGACAAAGCCGCCGTCAACTTTCAAATAATCAACCGGGAGTGTCTTGAGGTACGAAAACGAACTCATGCCTGAGCCGAAATCGTCGAGCGCAAACTGGAAACCTTCTTCCCGGGACTGCTGAATGAACCCCAGTGTCAGGTTCAAATGGGCAATGGCCGCGGTTTCGGTGATCTCAAAGCAGATGCGTTCGGGCCGGATGCGGTAGCGATCCACCATCCTGCGGATATAGGTGAATAATTCGCCATCGCTCAGCGAGCTGCCAGACAAGTTGATGAAGAAAGTACCCGCGGATTCACGACCGAGCCCGGTGCGGTCGAGATAGCTGAACGCCAGCTCGATGATGTGGCGGTCGATCTTGGGCATCAGGCCAAACCGTTCTGCGGCGGGAATGAAAGCCCCTGGCGGCACAATGTCCGGCCCCTGCTTCAGGCGCACCAGGAATTCAGTGCGGAAACCGTCCTGACCGCCGCGCTGTAAGGCGATCATCTCCTGATGGCACAGATAGAAGCTGCCGCTTTGCAAGGCTTGTTGAAGGCGGCTGGTCCACTGCATATCCGTATGCCGTTGCTGCATGTCCTTGTCATTTGTGGTGTAGACCTGAACGTTGTTGCGGCCCCGGTCCTTGGCGGCGTAGCAGGCCAGATCGGCGTGGCTCAAGAGCTCGGAGGTCGAATTGTATTCGCTGGAGATGACCACCATGCCTACACTGAGGGACACCGAAAATGGCTTGTTCTGCCAGATAAATCGGTACTCACGGACCTCCTCACACAGTGATTCCGCAACACGGCTGGCATGGAGCGCATCACAGCCTCTGAGCAGCACGCCGAATTCGTCGCCGCCGAGACGGGCAAGGGTGTCGTCCGAGCGGATGTGGTTCTTCAGTAACGCGGAAATCTGCTTGAGGAGCTCGTCGCCGGCAATGTGACCACAGGTATCGTTGATGATCTTGAACTGGTCCAGGTCCAGGTACAGCAACACATGGCTTCGACCGGTCTCCCGGGCGTCCTGTAACGCCTGCGCCAAGCGTCGCTCAAACTCACGGCGGTTGGCCAGGTCTGTCAGGCTGTCGTGGAACGCCATGTGTTCAAGGGTGGATTCCGCCTGCCGCTTGGCTTTGCGCACGGAACTTTCACGGACCTCGCGATCGATAGCCGGGAGCAACCGGGACAGGTTGTCTTTCATGATGTAATCCTGCGCACCGGCTCTCATGGCGCTGACGGCGACGCCCTCGCCTATGGTGCCCGATACGATGATCACCGGCAGGTCCGCCGAGAAGCGCTTGGTGAGCTCCAGCGCCTGAAACGAAGAGAATCCCGGCATATTATGGTCGGTAATCACAATATCCCAGTCCTCACTCCGTAATGCGTCGGCCATGGTGTCTTCAGTGTCGACCAGCTTGTAAACCGGGTCTACGCCGCCTTTCTTGAGCTCGCGTACGAGCAGAAAGGCATCGTCCTCCGAGTCATCTACCAGCAAAATTTTCAAGCGGGTCTGAGTTTCAATCACACATGGCACCTATTTAAAGCGTTCGGACCGAGCTGGCTCGGGGCACTTTGTTAACCTGCAACCAATACCGGGCCAGCAGGTTCATGTGGTCCGTGAATTCGCGAAGATTGATGGGCTTGTTGATGTAACTATTGGCGCCGAGGCGGTAAGCCTCTACAAGCTCTCCGGGCTCGTCCGACGAAGTCACCATGACAACCGGCAGCCAGTTGGTTTGGGTCGAGGAACGGATCTTTCTGAGCACCTCCAGCCCGCTGACCCTGGGAAGCTTGACGTCGAGCAGTACGACACCGAGGGCATCCAGTGCGTTTGTAGTCTTTCCAGCGGTGTTGCCGAACAGGTATTCAATGGCTTCCTGGCCGTCTTCCAGAACGACAATATCGCTGTTTGGGCTGGCGTTCTTTAGGGCCCTGACAGTAAGTACCTGATCGTCGGGGTTATCTTCCACTAGCAGGATTGAGCATCCATCCATGTCAATTCGGTTCCCAATTCGAGTGTAGCCGCAAAATTGGCAGCGCGAATCATGAACCGATCATGAGGATACGGGCTGCCTTGCCAATCAAGCGCTCCTTGATGCTTCTGTTTGAAAAGCTAACTTTCAGTCTAGCCCTGTTCAATTGAATTCGGCAACTTAACATGGAAGGTTGCGCCCTCGCCCACTGTCGACTCTGCCCAAACATCACCGTGATGCCGGCGAATGACCCGATATACGGTGGCCAGACCGATACCTGTGCCTCCGAATTCTGACGGAGTGTGTAGCCGGTTGAAGGCGACAAACAGCTTCTCGACGTACTGCATGTCGAATCCGGCGCCATTATCCCGAATCGTGACCACGGTATTGTCGGATTCCTGGCGGGCACCGATCTCTATCCGGCGCCGGTCCTTTTTGGAGCTGTATTTCCAGGCGTTCTCCAACAGGTTCTGAAACGCAACCCTTAGCATCCGGCTGTCGCCGATCACTGACATGTCAGGTTGAATAATGACTTCCGTGGGCAGGGAGTCGCCAATCGCTGCCAGTTCGTCATTGATCTCCCGCAACATCGCGGTCAGGTCCACCCGCTCGGCCTCGACCGGCTGGCGGCTGACCCGGGACAACACCAGCAAGCCATCGATGAGATTCCCCATCCGGACACTGGCCGCCCTCACCCGTCGGAGGTAGTCCTTGCCCAGATCGTTCAGTTGATCTTCGCAGTCTTCCTCCAGCGCCTGACTAAACCCCTCAATGGCCCGGAGCGGCTGGCGCAGATCGTGGGAAACCGAGTAACTGAACGCTTCCAGTTCGCGGTTTGCCAGACTCAACTGGGCAGTACGATCCTGCACTTTCTTCTCCAGCGAATCCCGGCTTTCCAGAATTCGCTGGTTCTGGAGCTGGATCGTACTGATCATGTCGTTAAAGGTCGCACTCAGCCGCCCGAGTTCGTCGTGGCTGGAGACAGGCGCACGGATACTGTAATCGTGCTTCTGGGCAATTCTTTCCGCTGTATTGGACAACGCAATAATCGGTTTTGAAACAATGCGTTGCAGCTTATAGGCAACAATGGCCAGAAGCAACTGTATAACCAGGCCAATGCCGACGGCGGCCAGTACAAAGTTGCGGATATGCTCCTTCAGCACCTGCAGGTGGGAGCAGATATAGACGTACCCCAGCAGTTCGTCGTCGAGCGTCACGGGGACGATCAGTTTATAGGCGTTCTTTTCGAACCCCATGGACGGCGATGTGCTCAGATCCGGGCACGGATCGGTATCGGGAGGGGTGAGGGACGTCAGTAACGTGCCCGCGGCGTCATAGACACAGGCTTGGGTGATGTTGTCGATCTGGTGGAGGCTGGAGCTGATACTGCGGAGCTGATCCCGGTCTTCGAACAGTAACGCTGCGGCAGACTGCTCGGCCAGTATCGACGCGACAACATGCAGTTCTGATTCCATCTGGTCTCGGTAGTTTTGGTTCTCCAGTATGATCAGACTGCCACAGACCAGGGCAATACCCAGGGTGCTGATCAGCAATGTCAGGACCAGAAGCTTGATCCGGAGCGGCCAGTGCCGCCAGCGCCATTGATCGTTCATCGGATCACCTTGGCTGCCAGTTCCAGCAGTCGGGAGTTGATGTTCAGTCCAGCGGCATTGGCCGCCAGGAGATTGATCTCGAATCGGATGACGTTGCCCTGTTTGACGTAGCCAACAATGCCGCCGCGTTGGGCGAAACCCGGAATGTCGCTGATGGTCAGCATGCCCTGACGGGTCGCCTCGTCCAGGATTGCGGGTAAATACGAACTCTCGGATTGACTGATATACAGGACGTGGCAGCCGTCTATGTCAGAACGGCTGTTGGGGGCGCGAAGTTGCAAGAAGCGACCGTGAGCCCTGCGGCCCACCAGGGGCTCCAGCAGGTCCTCGAACGGGTCGTTTCCGAGCACACAGACCGTCAGGGGAACATCTTCTGAGGGCGGCTCGTTCCAGTTGATAAAGCGAGTGAAGTTATAGAGAAACGCCGCCTTGACTTCGTATTCGGAACGCACGGAGGCCTGCGCCTGGAGCAGTCCGCCACAAAGCAGAACGACCAAAAGGCATTTCCATAGTAGCAAGCGGCAACTCCTGGCGTAACTTCTCATTGACCCCCTGTCCTTAGAGTTGCCCGCAACGGGTGTGCAGTGGGAAGCAGCCCTGGAGTTTCGAATGATCCTTCACAAGTAATGTCCGACGAGAGATTTTCCTTGAGGCTCAAGTACCTAAACAGATTACAGTACGGAAGGTTAGCAGGGGAAATTGGTACGTCAACCGCTTTTGTTGCCAAGGGCTGTCAGTGCTGGGTCTCCAGGTGAAGGCTGCCGTCAGGAGCCACGGTAAGGCTGGGGGCGTTCGAGCGGTCACCCTGGCAGAGTATGTTCCGCACCCAGGCCGAATCCTTCATCGTCGCCTTGGCCAGGCTCAGGCGACGGATAAGAAACGGCTTCAATTCCAGGGCTTCCAGTTCGCCGGTTTGCAGAGCCAGCGTCGGCAAGTACATCAGCGCCAGGTCCGGCCGAAATCCTTCAAGTTCACCGATGCCTTCGTAGTCATTCAGAAAATCACCGCAACCATAGAGAATCAGTTTATTGCGATAGATTTCCAGTGGCTTGATGTGGTGGGACGAATGCCCGTGAACCAGATCTGCCGCACCGGAGTCGATCAAACGATGGGCAAAGTCCCGTGCAGCCGGGTCAATATCGAACCCCCAGTTCGGCCCCCAGTGCACGGAGACAATAACCAGGTCGCCCGGGACACGGAATTGCGCCATTGCGTCGTAGACTCGCCGAAACCCGGCGTCGTCCAGGCTGGCGAGGAAATTCACACCAGGACGGTCTTCGCCAGCGGCCCAGGCATGCCCCACGCCGCTTGAAGGCATACCGAAGCCAAACAGCAACAGGCGCTGATCCCCTCCGGCCAGGTCAATCACGGCGGGCCGACCCGCTTCCGTACCGTTCTTACCCGCGCCGGTATGGGCAATTCTGGCTGAATCCAGGGTCTCCAGGGTTTGCAGCAATCCTTGCTCTCCCCAGTCGAGCACATGATTGTTCGCGAGATTGCACGCGGTGATGCTGGCGACTTTCAGGCTGTCGATATTGGCTGGGTTCATGCGATAGTTCACCGCTTTGCCAGGCCAGGGGGAATCTGAGTGGGTAATCGCGGTTTCGAGGTTGATGAGTCGTAGGTGAACGACTGAGGCGTCCAGGGCCGGCAGGGCCTCCCCCCAGATATACGCCCAATCCACAGGGCGCGAAATGGGGCCAGACGCAGATTCGGCCAAATGCACGTACCCCAACGCCGACTTCATGTAGGATTCAAACAGCTCCGGTGACGACGGATGAGGCAGAATCTGGTCGATGCCACGGCCGGTCATTACGTCGCCGCAAAGAAATAGCCGTACGGATCCCCTACTTTGATGGGTATTACGGTCAATATCCTTGCCAATCATGGCATAACCCCGTCTTTGCTTTTTGGTTGGAGGTCGATCCCAAAGGGAAGTTCCGTGCGCCAGCGGGGCACGGCCTTTTTGTGTCTGTCATTTCGCGGCAATACTGTGTAAATTGATTCGCCACTGAAAATCGCCCTTGATCACGACAGGCCAATGAACGCACCGAAGAACGCCCTATCCATCCAGATCAGTCGTCGTACGGCAAACCAACCGTCACCCCAGGCCCAGGAGTACGTGGTTATTCACTGGAAGCGGATTTTTTGTGCCCTGGTTCTGTGCTGTGCGGTTCTGGCGCTCCTGGGCTGGGTGGTTTGGGGCTGGTACGCCGGTACGCAAGAGAGCCGGGGAACGGTGGCGTCCGCAGGGATCTCAGCCGATGACTCAGTGCCCCCGGTTGCGCCGTCCCCGGGGCCAGTGATGGAACCGGCGTCACCGTCCACCGCGGAGGTCCAACCCGCTGGGCTTCTGGCCGGCGGCGAGACGCAACCTGTGCCTTTGGACTCAGTGCCACCGTCTCCGGACGAGCCGGTAAGCGCCGCCCCGGACATCCCTGCCGAAGCTTCACCGCCGCAGGAGCAAGCACCGGAGCCCCGAAAAGCAGCTTTAGCTGAGGCCAGAATACTTTCCCCTCACCTTTCAAGGGTTCAGCTAACCAGTGCACTGGAAGAGAAAGAACCGGTGGATCAGCTGCCCGCCAGGGTTGAGATGAATGGTAACGGTTTGTTGCGGGTGTACCTGTTCACCGAAACCCGCGATCTCCAAGGTCAGGTTGTCTATCACGACTGGCACCGGGAAGGCCGTCGGGTGGCCCGCATTGCCATACGCCCTTATTCCGACCACATGCGCGCCTCTTCGAGCAAGTATATTGACCGCCACATGCTGGGACATTGGCGGGTGGAGGTTGTTAGCGTCGAGGGCGCGCAGCTGGCCTGGGGCGACTTTGATGTTGTCCAGGCCCAAAGCCAGGTAATGGAATAAGATTGATCGACCTCGCCCGGCATTCGGGTAGGCTATGCCCGACACCCTCAGGCAGCTCATAACGCGACGAAAAAAAATAATGGATCCAAGACCCCTCTTCCCCATTCCGACAAACCCTGTGACCCGGTGGGCGCCACACTTCATTCTGTTGCTGGTTCTCCTGTTGACCTGGAACCCGGCAAACCCGGCGCCACAGACTGTGGAGAATGGCTCGCAACGTGAGAACAAGGTCGATGTCGCCAGTCACGCCTACCTTGAGCTGTCTCCCTACCTCCAGTTACTGGAAGACCCGGACCTCGAATACCGCTTCAGCGATATCCTCAGGGCAAATATCCAGGGCCGGTTCAAGACAGTTGGAACGGAATCCCCGAATTTCGGATTTACCACGTCTGCCTGGTGGGTCAAGTTCACCCTGGTGAATTCCAGTGACAAACCGGTATCCCGCTTCATTCGGCAGGACTATCCACTGATCGACTACCTGGATTTCTGGTCGCCATTGCCGGATGGAACCTGGCAGCATCTGAAAGCCGGGGATATGGTTCCCTTTCATCAACGCCCAGTGGATCATCGCCTGTTCCTGTTTCCCGTGCAGGTTCCGGCGCAGTCGGAAACGACGTTCTATATGCGTTTTGAAACCCAGGGCGCCATGAACATTGGGCTGTTCAGCCACAGCCCGCTTGACCTCACCAACATGATCAGCAAGGAGTACCTCGCCCTGGGTGTGTATTACGGCGGTTTCATCGTGCTGCTGTTCTACAACCTGTTCATGTTCCTGACCGTTCGCGAACGCACCTTCGCCTACTACCTGATCTATCTGGCCAGCTACGGCCTCTATATGTCGCTGCATAATGGCCTGAGTTTCCAGATCCTGGTGCCGGACTATCCGCTGCTCGCCAACAAGGCCTTGCTGGTGCTGCTGTCAATCTCGCTCTTCGGGGGCACCCTGTTTACCCGCGCTATCCTCAACACCAAGGTCATCGCGCCCCTGGCGGATCGAATCGCGTATCTGCTGCAACTGGCTTCATTGGCAACCATGCTGATTTCGCCGTTCGTTGCCTACCATTCCATGATTGTGCCCCTGGCCACCCTAACGGTTTTCCTGTGCGGGCATATGGTGGTACTCGGTCTGCTGGCACTGTCCCGGGGAACCGGCACGGCGCGCTATTACATGATTGCGTTCACGGCGTTGCTGATGGGGGTGCTTGTCTACATGGCGAAGACTTTCGGGTTGCTGCCCCATAACTTTTTCACCCAGAACGCTTTCCAGATCGGCTCCTTGCTGGAAATGGTCTTGCTGAGTTTGGCGGTTGCCAGCCGGCTCAATGAACTCAAGCACGAGTCGTCCACCGATGCCCTGACCCAGCTCTATAACCGCCGCTATTTCAATGACCAGATGCGGATTGAATTCGGGCGGGCCCAGCAGCAGGGGCAGTCGTTAGCCCTTGCGGTTCTGGATATCGACCACTTCAAGCGCTTCAATGACCGTTATGGTCATTCCCGGGGGGATGCTGCCCTGAAAGCCGTGGCCGGTACCCTGAAAGCAACGGTGCGCAAGCCGTTTACGGTGTGCCGCTACGGTGGCGAGGAGTTCGTGCTGATACTGCCCAACGCCACAGATTCCGATGTGGCGGTCTTGGCAGAGAGAGTCCGGCGAAACATAGAAAGAGACACCTCAGGCACGTACGACCTGACGGTAAGCATTGGTTTTGCCAGCATGGACTCGGCAAATTTTGCATGCCCTGAAGACCTGTTTATCGCAGCGGATTACGCGTTGTATACCGCAAAGGAAGCCGGGCGTAACTGTGTCGTGGATTACCGCACCTGCAAAGCCAGGCGCCAGGCGGACTGCAGCCACGACGCGAGCAGCGGCCCCCTAGAGGGTATGCGGCGTCAGGGCATTAACTAGCCCATTCCACCATCACGGCGCCCCTGATGGGGCGCTCGAGTTATCGGGATGGCGACTATCCGGGCGAGGTTCCCTCGACCACCTGACCGGTCACGTCCGGAATTGCCGAGTCCTCCTTGCGGTGTTGACGGGCGATGAGCATGTACAGAGACGGCACCACAAATAATGTAAAGATGGTGCCGATAGCCATTCCACCGACCAAAACCAACCCAATGGAGTTCCTTGCCTCTGCCCCTGGCCCGGCCACCAGCGTAAGGGGGAAGTGACCGGCGACGGTGGCCATCGACGTCATCAACACCGGGCGCAGACGGGTCATGGCCGCCTCCCGTATGGCTGACAACTTCTCCCTGCCCTGTTCCTGCAACTTGTTGGCGAACTCCACGATCAGGATCCCATTCTTCGCGATAAGCCCAACCAGCGTTACCAACCCGACCTGGGCGTAAATGTTCATGGTGGTGGTCCAGCCATCGGTCCAGTACGGCAGGTCCGGATTGGGCATCTTCAACACGGTGAAGATGAGCGCGCCGAACATGGCCAGAGGCACTGACCCGAGCAAGATGACAAAGGGATCCCGGAACGAATTGAACTGTACCGCGAGCACCAGGAAAATCATCAGAATTGCCAGGCCCAGGGCCGGCAGGAACTTGCCCCCCTCAGTCCGAAGCTGTCGCGATTCGCCAGTGTAATTGATCGCATAGCCCGGTGGCAGTATCTCCTGTGCCGCCTCCTCCAGCACTTGCAGGCCGGCATCCACCTGAGCCGTCATGCCTGACAGCTTGATGGCGTTGAGCTGCTGGAACCGGTTCAGGGTGCGAGGCACGGTGGTGTCCCGGATGGAGGCGATGGCACTGAGGGGCATCAACTGGTTGTTGGGCCCGGAAATGTAAATCTCCTTGAGCTGGTCGGGGGTCAGGCGTTCCCCTCGCGCCACCTGGGAAATCACCTTGTAAGCCCTGCCATCAATGTTGAACCGGTTGATGTAATTGCCGCCCAGGGCGGCCCCCAGGTCTGCCCCCACCTGGGCATTGGTCAGTCCCATGGCGGCCACCTTGTCATGGTCGATGACAATTTCCGACTGGGGCTGGTCGTACTTGAGGTCGATCTCCGGCGGAAAGTAGAAAAGACCACTTTCCATCGCCTTCATTTGCAGCTGTTCCGCGAAGGCCAGCATTTCCTCCGGCTCGGCAGTAGAGGCGATGACGAATTCCACAGGAAAGTTGCTGCCTCCAGGCAAAGCCGGCGGTTGGGCAGCGAAGATCTGGAGCCCGGGAATTTGGGACAGTTGCGCCTGCATCTCCGGGACAATCTCACGGATGGAGCGGTCCCGTTCATCCCAGGGCTTGACCACCATGCCGCTGAAGCCTCCCACCCCCATTGCGGCGGCGAAGGGATCGGAGGGGGACATAAGAATCTGGAACGTCAGCTCCCGCTCTGGCGCATTGAGGAACACCTGCTCCGCGGCGCGCCCAAAGTGGCTCTTCTGGTCGGCGGAAGCGTTGGCGGCATTGTTGATGATGCCGAACATGAAGCCCTGGTCCTCCAGCGGCGCCAACTCTTTGGGGGAGAACAGGTACATGGGGACGACCAGCAGGCTCAGCAACGCCCACACCGCATAGACCGCTGGACGCGCCTGTAGGGTCCGGTCCAGAGCCCGGCCATAGGTGTCGCGTAATCGGTCGAACCGGTGGTTGATCCACCCAGTCAAGCCCCTCTCTTCCTGCTCTGCACTTCGCAGCAGCTTGGCGCTCATCATCGGCGACAGTGTCAGCGCCACGATGCCGGAGATCGTCACGGCACCGGCCAGTGTCAGGGCAAACTCCCGGAACAGCGCCCCAGTAAGGCCGCCCTGCAACCCTATGGGTGTGTAGACGGCAGCCAGGGTCATGGTCATGGCAATCACCGGCCCCACCAGTTCCCGGGCACCGATCACCGCCGCCGCACCGGGCGTCCGCCCTTCCCTCAGATGCCGCTCAACGTTCTCGACCACCACGATCGCATCGTCCACCACCAGTCCGACGGACAGCACGATTGCCAGCAACGTGAGCAGGTTCAGGGTAAAGCCAAAGACCTGCATCAGGAAAATGGCTCCAATCAGCGACACCGGGATGGCCACCACAGGCACCAGTACGGAGCGCACGGAGCCCAGAAACAGGAAGATCACGATGACGACAATCAGCAAGGTGTCGGTCAGGGTGCCGACCACTTCGCGGATGGCGCTGCTGATGTACTCTGAGGCGTCGTAGCCCACATTGGCTGACAGGCCCGCCGGGAGGTCTTCCTGGATCGCCTCCAGGTCTTCGATAACCCGCTGCACCACATCGATGGTATTGGCACTGGGCAACGGAAAGATGCCCATGAACACCGCGGTCTGCCCGTTGAACCGGACCTCGGTGTCGTAATCCTCGGCGCCGAGATCTACCTGGGCAATGTCGCGCAAACGCACGATGGTGTCGTTATGCTGACGGATGACCAGGTTGCGGAACTGTTCCGTCGTGTGCAGGTCGGTGTTGGTGGTGAGGTAGACCTGTTCATAGGCCCCCTTGGTGCTGCCTACCGCCGCCAGGTAATTGTTGGCCGCCATGGCGGAACGGACCTGGACGGGGCTGATGCCCAACGCGGCCATCTTGTCCGGGTCCAGCCAGACCCGCATGGCGAAGGTTCGCGCGCCAAAGATATCCGCACGCTGGACCCCGGGTAACGCAGAAAGCCGGGGCTGGACCATGCGAACCAGGTAGTCGGTGATCTCACTCTGGGACATGTCCTCCGATGAAAAGCTTAGATAGGCGGCGGCAAATTCCGAGTCGGCCGACTGCACGGTTATCGACGGCGTTTGGGCCTGGGCCGGAAGCTCGTTGCGCACCTCATTGACCTTGGCGGTAATGTCGGCCAGCGCCTTGGTGGGGTCATAGTTGAGCTTCAGGCGTGCGGTCACCAGGGAAAGCCCCAGTAGGCTCTTGGACTCGATGTAATCCACGCCATCGGCGGAGGCGATGGCGCGTTCGATGGCCGTGGTCACAAATCCCCTGACGACGTCGGCGCTGGCACCTATATATTGGGTCGCCACCACGATCGAGGCGTTTTCACTCTGGGGGTACTGTCGGACACTCAGGCTGTTCCAGGCCTGGATTCCAGCAATGACGATGACGATGTTAACCACCAGCGCCAATACCGGACGACGGACGAAGATGTCGGTAATTGCTTTCATGACGATGGCGAGCTCACGTGTTGTCGGGGTTGGGTGCCAGGCTGAATTCCGGGGCCAGGCGGTTGTCGATGACCACACTCATGCCGGACCGGAGCTTGAACACGCCAGTCGTGACGACCTGCTCCCCTTCTGCAACCCCATCGGTCACGATGATGAAGTCCCCCATCCGGTCGCCCAGCTCCACTGCCTGCTGCCTTACGAACCTGTCGCCGGATGACTCGTTGGGATTTTCTTCGACAATGAAAATCGTGTTGCCCCGTGGCCCGTACTGAACGGCGGTGGCGGGTATCATCAAGGCTCTCTCGGATTGGGCCAGTTTGAGGTCCAATGACACGAACATTCCCGGCCGCAAGAGCCTGGCCGGATTGCGGAGCGTGGCCTGCAGGCGGACATTGCGGGTGGCCGAATCAACCACAGGGTTGATTGCAGTAACCTTCCCTTCGAATACATGCCCCGGGTAAGAATCGGTGGTCACCAGCACATCCAGCCCCTCCCGCACCACCCCGATGTGGCGCTGCGGCAGCGAAAACTCGACGAATATCGGGTCGAGCGCCTGCAGCAATACCACAGGGCTGCCTTTACTCAGGTAGCTGCCCTCACTGATTTGGAGAATCCCAACCTTGCCCGCGAATGGCGCTTTGATGGTCTTGCGCTCCATCAGGGCTTTCAAGTAGCGGATTTCGGCCTCCGTCTGCTGCAACTCATTGGTCGCGGCATCCAGTTCTGCCTGGGAAATGTTGCGGGTCTTGCTCAGTTCCAGGGCACGGTGGTACCGAATCCGGGCCCATTCGGCAGCAATGTTGGCCGAATGCAGTTGTGCTTGCTCGACACGGGTGTCGAGCTGGACGAGGATGTCGCCCGGCTGCACCTGTGAACCAGGCTGGAAATTGATGCGACTCACCACACCTTCGGCTTCTGTACTGACGGTCGTCCCCCTGACTGGCGTCACCGACCCTACCGATGACAGCCTCGGATACCACTCGATCTCGCGGGCAGCCATGACATTAACCGGCTCCGGTGGCATGACGAACTTCGCACCCGCCTCCGCCATGGCCTGAAACTGGAAGAACTTGGTCCCTACGATGACTGCCCCAATCGGTATTGCGATGGCAATACCAACCAGAACCCAGAGGAATTTCCTTTGCATTGTTACATCCCCGTACCTGCAATGTGTGCTTGAGGCGAAGGCCCTACAGCTACGGATAGTCGAATAGCCGCTCAGGCATTCGACATCCTGGACGCATACGGCATAACGGCAGACAGTCAGACCGGCTCATCCATGTGCCCTCGAGTCTAGAAACGAAGTGGAATGACCTTCGCGCGACGGGACTGGCCAATGCGAATGGCTCATTCAGGTTGGATACTGCGCCTTTTTGCGGATGCTGACAAGCGCCACCGGTGCGTGCGTTGATGGGGTCGTCAATACGGTCACATGAGGGTGTGGCTGAGTCGGTCAGGAAACGTTGTAATGTCGTGTGAGATCGTCGAAAAAGTGCAGGAAATGCTGCTCCAGCTCCTGATCGTTAGACCGAATTTCGTCGATGATGCCCGCGAACTGGTTGGGGCGGCGGAGGCGCTGGGCAATCCGGTCAAGGGCCATGCCGATGTTGTCCAGGTCCCGGTAGGCGTTGAACCAGTCATGGTCGATCATCCGCCGGGTGGTCCGGGCCATGGCCTCAGGCATCAGGCTGCGGCCTTTTTCCAGATCCCGGTAGGCCTGCTGTATGAAGTCGTGGCTGTCCTGATCCGAAAAGCGGGCCCAGTGCCGTAACAGATAATGATCAAACAGGACGTCCAGGGCGACACCGGCAAATCGCCGGCGCTGGCTGGAGAACAGCGGCTTGCAGGCAATGATCTCCGGGTGGCGGTCGGTGAAGGCGTCCACAGCCCGATGGTGTTCCAGTCCCTCGCGTACCGCTGGAGGGAGCTCCGTGATAACGATGCCCTTTGCGAAATCCCCCATCAACGCGCCAACACGCGCCGGTATCGAGGGGGGCGCCAGAAACAGGTGCGTAAGATGATTCAATCCCAAGTGCCCTGGTTAGCCTTGACTCCTCTACTGTGCGCCAGGATGCCCGGCGGATCAATCCGGCCAGGCAGTTCCATGATTGCAGAAGGTTAGCGCCACAGGTATTCTGGCGCACGTCTCTGTGGTTAGCCGATTAGAGCGCGTCCCTTGAAAAACCTGTACCCCGTTGTCTTTATCATCAGCGTCATGTTCGTTTTGCTGAGCATTTTTATGACGCTGCCTCCGCTATTGTTGCTGGGAGGCAATGCCCCCAATGCGGTGGCCTTCGCCGAATCCGCAGGGCTGATTTTTGGCCTGGGCATGCTGGGCATTCTCCTTGCCTACGGCAAACCCCGGGACCTCAAGCCCCGCTATATGTTCGTCCTGACGGTCAGCAGCTGGCTGGTCATGGCTCTGCTTTCTTCACTGCCGTTCTATCTCAGCGATGCCGGCATTTCGGTGACCGATTCCATCTTCGAGGCCACCTCCGGCATCACGACCACCGGCGCAACGGTGCTTACCGGCCTGGACCAGCTGGATCAGGATCTTTTGCTGTGGCGGTCCGTTCTGCAGTGGATCGGTGGTATCGGTATCATCGGCATGTTCGTCGCGGTACTGCCCTTCCTGCGGGTGGGCGGCATGCGGCTATTTGCCACCGAATCCTCGGAGTGGACTGACAAGGCGCTGCCCAGGATGAAGACCCTCAGCCGGGGCCTGCTGTTCGTCTACTGCGTATTCACCGTCGTGGCCGTCCTGACCTATTGGGCATCCGGCATGACCCTGTTCGATGCGTTTAACCACGGCCTCACCACCATTGCCACAGGCGGGTATTCCACCTCCGACCTGTCCATGGGCAAGTTCGATTCCCAGCTTCTGCTCTTGGAAGCCACCGTATTCATGATTCTGGGCAGTCTGCCGTTTTTCCTGTTCGTGCGGGAAATGCATGGCCAGCGGGGCGTGCTTTGGCGGGATCAGCAGGTGCGTCTGTTCCTGACTCTGCTGTTGCTGCTGACGCTGGGGATGACTCTGTATCGCGCCCTTGTGTCAGACGATTTCGAGCTGGTTTCCGGGCTCATAACGACACTTTTTAATGTAACTTCCATACTGACCACCACCGGTTACGCCTCTGAAGACTACAGTGCCTGGGGTTCGTTGGCGTTTGTTGTGTTTTTCTTCCTGATGTTCGTGGGGGGGTGTTCCGGCTCCACCTCCGGCGGTATGAAGATCTTCCGCTTCCAGCTTTCGCTGATCGTGCTCCGGGAGCAGTTAATGCGCCTTCTGCACCCGCGGGCGGTACTGACCCGGAACTACAACGGACGAGCCGTGAGCGACGAGATCATCGCCTCGATGATCGCTTATACGTTTATTTTCCTGTTGTGCTTCCTGATCCTCACGCTGGTACTCGCATCCATGCACCTGGACTTCATTACCAGCCTGTCAGGCGCGCTGAGTTCGCTGACCAATGTGGGGCCGGCGCTTGGGGATATCATTGGGCCTGTCGGCAACTTTGCCACCCTACCCGACGAAGCCAAATGGGTTCTTTGCGTGGGCATGCTGCTGGGCCGACTGGAAATCCTTAGCGTGATTGTGGTGCTGTCGCCGGGATTCTGGCGCAGCTGAGACGGGGCCCGCACAGGCCGGGCCCACGTGTAATCATGAAAAGCGAAAGAACTATAGGGCCGCAGTCCTGAAATAGGGAGTCCGGGGTATCAGATGGTTGGTGGATTTCACCCAGCGGAGTAGTGACCGCACCTCGGGTGAATCAGCTTGCTCCTTGCTTGCGAACTCAACCCCAAGCCCGCGGCTGTTCTTGTGAACCAGCACCGCGGATACCCGCTGTGGTTCTGGTGCGTCTGGGTCGTGGAGCCGAAATTCAATTTCCAGCTTCTGGTTGAGATCGAGATCCTGGCAATTGGTTGAAATAAACAGGCCACGCTGACTGATATTACGCAACATGCCGGTGGCTACCAGCAAGCCCCGGCGGTAAATCAGCAGCGTTAACCGACCGGGCATGCGCTTGTTTTGACGATAATCCATAGAACCCCCCCTTGCTGCCATAGACTGGCTAATTGTTATACGCCGCGGGTGATTGATTTTCTTATGGCCCTGGCGGCATCCCTGTTGCTGGGGCCCGGGCTTTTTTCGCTGCGCAGCCACCCGCGCACGGCCAATACCGATCAAATATTGTACATGTTGCGATTTGTAAGGGGGAAGTATAGATAAGCTATGTCAATTTTTCCGCTATAACTTTGAGCAGACCCTGACTCGGACCGCAAGTTGATGAAAATTGTAAAAACAATCTTCAACTTGCTGATATTTCATGTTTATTGCTTTTCATGCGGAATTTCGAGGCCTTTCTACAGCTTGAGACGGTCACGCAGAAACTGGCCGATCGCAACGATTTCTTCAAGACAGACACTGTGATCCATTGGGTAGGTGGTGTACTCGGGCTCATACCCCAGCTCCCGGAATTGAGCGACGCTCTTTTGCCCCAGCGCCTCGGGAACAATCGGATCGTACACGCCATGGTAGACCTGTATCGGTAACTCCCGGTTGGCCTGTGACGGCTCAACGGTGTCGGCCGTGGCAAAGTAGGTGGACAACCCGAGCAGGCCGGCCAGCGGCTTGGCAAAGCTCAGCGCCACCTGATAGGCCACCGCTCCGCCCTGTGAAAAGCCGGCGACCACAATCCGCGAACTGTCGATGCCCTGTGCCAGCTCGCCTTCGATCAACCTGGATACGGCCTCGGCGGACTGGAGCAATTGTTCCGTGTCGATAACCCGGTCAATGTCCATGGCCTTGATGTCATACCAGGCAGGCATCCGTAGGCCGCCGTTCACCGTCACCGGCATCTCCGGCGCGTGGGGAAATATAAAGCGGACGGCCGCGTCGGCCGGCAGTCCCAACTCCGGCACTACGGGTTCGAAATCGTGGCCAGAGGCGCCCAGTCCGTGGAGCCAGATGACGGTGGCTGTTGGGTTGGGGTTGGTTTCCCGTTTGATATAGCTGAGCTCAGTCACGGTTTGCCTCGTCGTTCATGGGTTTCAGAGTATTACTCCGATTGCTGCGCCCTAAGGGCACTGCTGACCGGGTTGGCGTACATGTCCAGCAGGTATGGGCGGAAGGTCGGATAGCAGGCTTCCAGACGCCGTCCCATCTCCTCCTCCGCCGCTTCCAGCTCGGCGGGACTCCAGGTTTCCGCCGTTACCAGGGCGTCACTGATCTCCCCCAGGCCGCAGCGGGCATCCGGATGTTGCCCCCGTTGTTCATACGCCACCAGGTTGGAGGCGTGCAGGTGATAGTTCCCGTGCATTTCGTTATCGATCAGGGTGGCCAGTTCATTGGGCGTATCGGGGCTCGTGCTGATGGGGGGGCCAAAATGCACGTGAACGTGCCCCTTGAACCCGGTCAGCCCCTTGATGATCTGCTCGGTGTCCTCGCCAGGACGCTTGCTGTACTCTCCGGTACGGGCACGGGTCTCCAGTTCCCTGGCCTTGTCTACATCGCAGGGGTCGTACTCATAGGCAATGGAAACCGGGACGATTCGCAACCGGCTCATCGCCTCGGCGAACGACAGGCCGCTTTTTTTCTGGCTCATGTAAAACATCTTGATGATGGCGGGGTCAGTCAGGTCCAGGCCGTCCTTGGCCCGCCCCTCCCGCTGGGCGATCCAGATGCTCTGATTGCTATCAATGCTGTGATTGATGAACGAAGACAGCGTCAGGAAGGTGTCGCGCATCTCGCGCGGGCTGCTGAGGTTACGCCGAACCACGAAACTCTTGTTGAGCCGCATCAACTCGGCAAAAACACGGTTTTCCAGCAGGTTGTCGCCGATTGCGATGCGTGTGGTAGCGTAACCGTGGCTGAACAGCAGGTAGTTGACGACCAAAGGGTCGAACACGATGTCGCGATGGTTGGAGATGAACAGATGCGCGGTGTGCTTCTCCAGCCGTTCCAGGCCGCTGAAGGTGACTCGCGTGGTGGTGTGGCTCACCAACTCCTCCACGTACTGGTACAGCTTGGCCTGGACATCGTCGATCCGTTTCATGCCGCCAAAGTTATCCGTCAGCCAACCCCGAACTCGACGGCGGACGAGGCGGGGCAGCCAGCGGCTCAGGGTCGGAAACTTGAACCGTGCAATCAGGTCGAGAAACTCGGCGTCGTTCACCAGACGGTGAAAGGTCGGTTCCGTTTCATCGTCCGAATAGGGGCGGATGGCGTCAAATTCCTGCATGTGAATCCTGTTGTTAACAATGCCGGCCAGTTAAGCGCCTGGCCACTCTACGGTAGCGTTCTGGTGCCGGGTGGTCACCAGGTTCGACAAGCGACCACCGGCAAAAAATGGCGCTATTGTAGCGCCTAAATACAACACTTGCCTCAATTGCCGCTCCCCTTTCTGGTATCATGCCGCAGCAAACTCGCTAGCCCACTTCCTCGACTGCAACCACGAGCCGTATCTATGGACTTTCAGCAACTTACCACGGCCAAACCCGACACCCTTCGTGATAATCCCGAGGCAGTGCTGCAGCAGGTATTCGGCTACGAGCGGTTTCGTCCCCTGCAGGAGGACATCATCCGGGAGCTGGTGGCAGGTCGTAACGCACTGGTATTGATGCCCACCGGCGGTGGTAAGTCCCTGTGCTATCAGGTGCCGGCCCTCGTGCGCCCCGGTACCGCCATTGTGGTCTCCCCGCTGATTGCCCTGATGCAGGACCAGGTTGCCGCGCTTCGCCAGCTGGGCGTGCGGGCGGCGTTCCTGAATTCCACCATGGATCTCCAGGAGGCCCGTGATACCGAAAACGCCCTGATGACGGGTGAGCTGGACCTGCTGTATTGCGCCCCTGAGCGGCTGTTACAGCCCCGGACCCTGGAGTTGCTGCATCATACCTCGATCGCCCTGTTCGCCATCGACGAGGCCCACTGCGTCTCCCAATGGGGGCACGATTTCCGGTCTGATTACCTTGGCCTGGACATTCTGGCCCACGAGTTCCGCCAGGTTCCCCGCATCGCCCTCACTGCCACCGCCGACGAACGCACCCGGCGGGAGATTGCCGAGCGCCTGTCCCTGACCGAAGCACGTCACTTCATCAGCAGTTTCGATCGTCCCAACATTCAATACCGCATTACGCCAAAAGTAAATGCAAACAAGCAATTGTTGGATTTTATTAAGTCTGAACATGAGGATGAGTCCGGCATTGTCTATTGCCTCTCACGGAACAAGGTGGAAGCGACGGCACGGTTGCTCGAGGACAAAGGCTATACCGCACTGCCCTACCACGCGGGCCTGCCCGCAGAGCTTCGGGCAGAGCACCAGGAACGATTCCTGCGCGAAGACAGCGTCATCGTCGTGGCCACCATCGCCTTCGGCATGGGCATCGACAAGCCCGACGTCCGCTTTGTCGCCCACCTGGATCTGCCCAAAAGCCTGGAAGCGTACTACCAGGAAACCGGCCGCGCTGGGCGGGACGGCAACCCCTCCACCGCCTGGATGGTGTACGGTCTGCAGGATGTGATCAAACTGCGACAAATGCTGGAAGGCTCCCAGGGCAACGATCAGTTCAAGCGCATTGAACGCCAGAAAATGGACGCCATGCTGGGGCTGTGTGAGGTCACCTCCTGCCGCCGGCAGGCACTGCTGCGGTACTTCGGGGATACCCTGGAACAACCCTGCGGCAACTGCGATACCTGCCTGACGCCCCCGGAAACCTGGGATGGCACGGTGGCCGTACAGAAAGCCCTGTCCTGTGTCTTTCGCACCGGCCAGCGCTATGGCGTCAACTACCTGATTGACGTACTGCGAGGCGTCGACAACGAGCGGATCCGACAGGCGGGCCACCATCAGGTCTCAACCTATGGCATTGGCACTGACCTCAGCGCCAATGAGTGGAAGTCGGTGTTCCGGCAGTTGGTGGCCAATGGGTTCCTGCGGGCGGATCCGGACGGCTATGGCGCCCTGCAGTTGACCGAGGACTGTCGCCCCCTGCTCAAAGGCGAGCGCGAGTTGCGGCTGCGCAAGGATCCGGCCGTCAAGCGCAGCAGCCGCTCCTCCCGTTCCCGTGACAGGGTTCAGCAACATATTCAGGACCCGGAAGGCTGGGAAGCCCTGCGCGCCTGTCGGAAGGCCCTGGCGGAGCAGCAAGGGGTGCCGCCCTATGTCATCTTCCACGATGCCACCCTGCTGGAGATCCTCGAGCGGCAGCCCCGCACCATGGAAGAGTTTGCCGGCATCACCGGCGTCGGTGCTGCGAAGCTCGACAAGTACGGTGACACCTTCCTCGCGGTATTGGCGGGGAAAGACTCAGCCTGATCCGGTCGGCACCGGGGCCGTTCCCTGTTTCCGGATGCGGTACTGGGCGACGGAGGTAGCGACATGTTCCCCTGCCGCATCCACCAGTTGACCTTCCAGCGTGAACGCCGCTTTTCCCGTGCGGTCGGCCTCTTCCCTCAAGGCGGCCAGTTGTGACGCGCTGATACTGAACTCCACGGTGACATCGGAGCGGGCCGGCTGATGGTACTTCAGAGTCATTTCCTTGAGGATGGGAATGTATTCCGGCCCCAGGTCAAACAGGGTCATCACCCCGCCCGGAATTTCCGCCACCAGGAAAAACGCGCCGGCGTACAGGCTCCCGAAATGATTGCGGTTGCCCCGCAGGGCGATGCTGGCTCGCACGTAGCCCGGTGACAGCGCCTCAAGCCAGAAGCCGTTGCGGCGGGTGAACGGAATGGCCAGCCCGATCATCCGGTTGATCGCAATGTAGCTGGACGTCCGGCGCAGCCACGCCAGTGGCTGGGTTATGCTGACGGTGTTGTCGGATTCGGCGGCCCATTGGCCAGCCAGCTCCATCATTCGATTGACCAGTGTCATTGTGCTCCCTGAATTTAGTGTTATTGTGTGGGAACACCATGTAGCCACCTACGAACTTTTGCAACTGTTTAACCGGGTGGAGTTCGATGTCGCCGCTAAACATGGCAGGCATGTCATAGATTCAAGCTGAAGTCAGTTCAGGAAGGAGCCTGAAATCGCATGAGGCTGTGGGCACTTGAAGTATCCTTGACACGTCCTGTCCGTGGACTTGTCTATCTCCTAACTTTGGTATTTGTCTGCAGCGTAAAGGCCGCAACGTCAAACACCGAGAAAGCCGTCTATCACGTCCCCACCCAGAAATCCTACATTCTCTGGTACCGGAATTACGATAGCCCCGCCATCTATGCGCTGGTCAAGCTCGCGATGGAAAAGACGCCGGAATACGGGCCCTTTAGCATCCAGCGCAGTGCTGAAATGGTCCAGGGGCGAGCCTTGCGGGAACTGACCCGCGGGGGCGAGGGGACGCAGGTGTTGGATATCGCGGCGGTGGCGACGTCGGTGGAGCGTGAGAAGGAGCTGGGGGCTGTGCCCATCCCCATTGACGGCGGGCTACTGGGTTTTCGGGTCTGCGTGGTGATGAAAGATCAGGTTGACCGGTTCGAGGGCGTGGAAGGGATCGAGGACTTGCGGGCGCGGGGGCTTCGCATTGGCCAGGGATTGCACTGGCCGGATACGACAGTGCTGCAGGTTAACGGCATCGACGTGATCTCCCATTCCCGCTATGAAACCCTGTTCCTGATGCTCAAGAACCGGCGTTTTGACTGCTTTGCCCGCGGCGTCAGCGAAGTGATATTCGACCTGGAGCTGGAAGACGACCCGCAACTGGTGATCGAGCCCTCTCTGCTGATCACCTACCCGATGCTGTCCTATTTCTTTGTCGCACCCGAGGACCATGACACCGCGCACCGATTGCAGCTGGGCATGGAGCGCGCGATCGAGGATGGCAGTTTCGGGCGCTTCCTGGATAGCTACTTCGGCCAGGCACTCAAGAACCTGAACCTCTCCGGGCGAAAGATCCTGGTGCTCGACAACCCCTACCTTAGCGGGGATTCCATGGATGTCGGGCGGCAGGCACTTGAGTCCCTGCGCACCCGAATTGATGCTTACTAAACCTTGAACCGTTCCACGTTCTGATTCAGCGCCAGACCCACGGACTCGATCCGGCCACTGTGGACGTCGTTCTCGCTGGCGGCCGCCGCGGCCTCCTGGCTCTGGTCGGCAATCCGGGTGATCGACGCGTTCAGTTCCTCGGTCACCGAGGTCTGCTCCTCGGAGGCGGTCGCAATTTGCGACGTCATCTGACTGATGGAGGTGATGGCTTCGGCAATACGGTTCAGGGTCTCCATGGCGTCCTGTGCCTTCTCCATACTGACGTTGGAGACTGCGGTTGACGCCTGCATGACCTCCACCGCATCGGCGGCCCCCTTCTGCAGGCGCTCGATCATGTTGTTGATTTCCTCAGTGCTGTCCTGGGTTCGCTTGGCCAGGTTACGCACTTCATCCGCGACCACAGCAAAGCCGCGGCCCGCGTCGCCGGCGCGTGCAGCCTCGATTGCGGCGTTCAGTGCCAGCAGGTTGGTCTGCTCGGCAATGCCCTGGATAACTTCCAGTACCGTGGTGATTTCGCTGACATCCTTGCCCAGCGTGTCGATCACCGTGGCGGCGGAGCCGATTTCTTCGGACAGGCGACGGACAGCGTCCCGGGACGCGGCAACCGTCTCCAGCGAGGCCCTGGAATCATCATCTGCGGCATTGGCGGCATCCGCGGTCTGTTGGGCGTTCTGGGCAATTTCCCCGGCAGCGGCCGACATTTCATTGATCGCCGTGGCAATCATGTCGATTTCCGTTTGCTGTCCCTCCACGCTCTGGCGGCTGGCGCTTGAGGTCTGCCGCAGGGAGACGACGCCGTCGGCCAGGTTCTCGGCGCCCTGCTTGATGTCTGACACGACCGTCTGGAGATTGGCAACGAAGTTATTGAAGTTGTCCGCCAACTGGCCGAATTCGTCCTGGCTGGTCACCGTCAGGCGCTTGGTCAGGTCGGCATCCCCGCTGGCAATCTCGGCCATGGCGGTGCCCAGGCTGGTCACGGGTTTCAGTAGCAACCGTATGCCCAGGTGCAGCACAATGAGCGTGATCACCAGCGAGACCAGGGCCACAATCACACCGGTGGTGCGGGCCTCCACCAGGGGGGCGTTCAGCAACTCCTCGTTGACGAAGGCGCCCAGGTACCAGTCAACCGCCCTCGCTCCCTCGATCTCGTGGAAGGTGGCCAGCCAGGGTTGTTCGTCGATGGTGTAGCGATTCTGGGTACCGTCCAGATCCGGCTCTTCGCCCAGCAGCTCGCTGATACTCCTGCCGACTCGGTCGCGATCGGGATGGTACAGCACCGTGCCGTCGCGGGCGATCAGGGTGGCGTAGCCGGTTTGTGCCAGGTTGACCGTGGCCAGGATCCGGTCAACGCTGTCGAGGGTGATGTCACCGCCCACCACGCCGGCGTAACGGCCGCGGGGCGCCGGCGCCAGGGAAGAGATGATGACTTCCCGAGTCCCGGCGTCCAGGTATGGTTCGGTGAAGGATGCCTGGCCGAGGTCCTTGGCGAGACGGAACCAGGGCCGGACCCGCGGGTCGTAATCGGCCGGCAGCGTCGCTTCGGTTTCATCATTGCGCATCAGCATGTTGCCGTTATCCTGACCCACGTAGACATCCTTGAAGCCGACCCCGACGGTGGCCGACTGCAAAATGGCCCGGGCCTGGATATCGTTGTTGGCCGAAGCCAGGGCCTCGGCCACGGCCTCGGTGGTTGCCAGCTTGGTGTTCAACCACTCGGCAATGCTTGCCGTGCTCTGGGCAACGGCGTCTTCTATCAGCGCGTTGGCGTAGGTTTGCGTGGTCTGTTTCAATCGCATGTCACTGATGATCGCGTAGAGCCCAATCACCAGGATCAGCAGGACACCAAAGGACGTAAGCAGTTTCTGACCAAAGGAAAGCCGGTTCATCGTTCTCTCTCTTGTGAATGAACTCATTCCCTAAGTTCGGACTAGACTTAAGGGGCCGCCTAAGGAGGTCATAAACAGCGGCACCTTCTTGCATTCCTGTAGTGGTTTACGACAAGGTCTTCAAAATCTTTACCAATCAATGCAAAAAAACTGCAACGTTCAGATGATATGACCACCGCCAGCTTTAAACAGTAAAGCTGTAAATGGCTTGGTTGTCAGGCGGCGGGTCATGCAGAACATGGGAGTAGCCGGTCATGGCGCACGAAGAACTTCACCTCAATCTCCGCAATCTTGGCCAGAACGATTACGATCAGCTGCGGACGCTGATGGACAGGGTCTATGACGACATCGGCGGCGCCTGGCCCCGGGAAACCATCTCGGCACTGGTGAAACAGTTTCCCGACGGCCAGATCTGCATCGAAGACAACGGCCAGTTGGTGGCCGTAGCCTTAACGGTTTGCGTGAAATACGATCGGTTCAGTAACCCCCATACCTACGATGATCTGATCCTGCGCAATGAGAAGATCTGGCATAACCCGAAGGGCGATTCGCTGTATGGCCTGGATGTCTTCATTCATCCCGACTATCGCGGGTATCGCCTGGGCCGCCGGCTGTACGAGGCACGCAAGGAGCTGTGCCGCTCGATGAACCTTCGTGCCATCCTGGCGGGAGGGCGCATTCCCAACTATTTCAAGTACGCCGACCAGTACACACCGGAAGAGTACATCCAGCGCGTGGACCGTCGGGAAATCTACGACCCGATCCTCTCGTTCCAGCTGTCTAACGACTTCCAGGTCACCCGGCTGCTGCACAAGTACCTCCCGGAGGACGAGAAATCCCAGGGCTACGCCACCTTGCTGGAGTGGCGAAATATCCTCTACACCCCGCCCTCAACAGTGATCGAGGCCAAGAGAACCCAGGTGCGCATGGGCGCGGTCCAATGGCAGATGCGGGAGTTCCATTCGGTGGAGGAAGTGCTTCGTCAGGTGGAGTACTTCGTGGACGCGTTGTCGGATTACAAGAGCGACTTCGCCCTGTTCCCCGAATTCTTCAATGCGCCGCTCATGGGTCTGACCGACCAGGTGGACCAGACCAGAGCGATTCGGTTCCTGGCCGGCTTTACCGAACAGTTCCGGGACCAGATGTCAGAGATGGCGGTGAGTTACAACATCAACATCATTACCGGATCGATGCCGCTACTGGAAGACGAACGCGTCTACAATGTGTCCTACCTGTGCCACCGGGATGGCCGGGTGGACGAGCAGCGCAAGATCCATATTACCCCTCACGAACGGCGGGACTGGGTCATCGAAGGTGGCAGCGAATTCGAGGTGTTCGAAACCGACGCCGGTCGCGTCGCCATCATGATCTGTTATGATATCGAGTTCCCGGAACTGGGACGGATGGCCGCGGACAACAACGTCGACATCATCTGCGTGCCGTTTTGGACCGACACCAAGAATGGCTACCTGAGAGTTCGCCATTGCGCGCAGGCCAGGGCCATCGAAAACGAGTGCTACGTGGTGATTACCGGGAGCGTCGGTAACCTGCCGAAGGTGGAGAATCTGGATGTCCAGTACGCCCAGTCGTCGGTGTTTTCACCGTCGGACTTTGCCTTCCCGCATGATGCAGTGATGGCGGAAACCACCCCGAATACCGAGATGATCATGTTCTCGGATATGGATCTGGAAAAGCTGAAACTGGTCCGCAACGAAGGGTCGGTCACCAACCTCAAGGATCGTCGCCTGGACCTGTATCGTTATCAGCAAGCGTGAACTGGCCCGGCAGGACAACGGCCTAATTTTGAAGAAGTGCATGAACCTCGTATCCTATAAGGTTGAGATTATTGCAAATCGGCGGAACCCTGACTATTGTTTAACCAGCAATTGACTGCACCCGGCCGACTGACATAGCGCCGAACATAGCTTGGATGTTGAATCGATGAACGAAGCACTGCCCGACCTGATTGCCCGTTTTCGCGTCAAACACGGGCTGTTCCGGAAGGAAACGGTTGAAGCACAACTCTTTGATCTGGATCAGTATGGCTGCGTCCTGAAGACCGATAAAGTCTTCAACCCGGGGGATACCCTGCAACTCGATCTGGTCATGGACATGCCCTTTGAAAACATCCGTGCCAAGGGCATCAGCGGGTTGGTGACAGAGCGCAGAAAACACTGCAGTAACTTCTTCTACTCGATTGATTTCATGGATTCTTCACCGGGAAAGAAGGCCTCGATTTGCGAACAGCTCAAACGCATCCGGGATGTACTGCGCAAGAAGCAGTCGCTTCGGTCCCGGCGTTCGTCGGGCTCGTCGCCCAGTATCCGCCAACCAGTCTGATAAGCGAGTAACTCCCCGGGAGCAGTGCCGTTTCCGGGGCACCTATGAGTTGTAATAAACCAGATTTATACTAAGGGTTTTGCTGAGGGGTGAGTAATTTGGCAAAACCCAATCACCTTCATCTATAAAAACAAGCTGGTCGCCAGCGCCAGAAAAAACACTGACCTAAGACTCAACCGGAGAAATCCATCATGGCGAAGAACCAAAAGCCGAGCGTCGAGAAAATCGTCAAGAAAGTGAATAAGGAAATTGAGAAAACAGCCTCTCAGATCGAAAAACTGATCAATGATGCCATCAAGCAGTTTGATTCGTTGCAGAACCAGATTCAGGATCCGGTGAAAAAGTTGCTGCGTGAAATTGACGATCTTCGTGAACGCGAGATCAAACGGTTCAACGACGAGCTGGACCGTCGCCTTGGTGAATTCCAGGAGCTGCAGGACACCGTTATGGAACGTCTGGGCATCGCCAGCAAGAAGGCAGAGCCAGCTGCTGCGAAAAAGTCGGTAAAGAAGTCAGCCACTAAGGCCAGCGGTGGCGCCAAGAAAAAGCCGGCTGCGGCCAAGTCCACCGCCAAGAAGCCCGCTGGCAAGGCTGCGAAAACTGTCAACAAAAACGACCTGACCCTGGTCAAGGGGATTGGTCCGGCCACGGCCAAGAAAATGCAGGACCTGGGCATCAGCACCATCGATCAGATTGCCAATCCGTCTGCGGCGGACAAAGACAAGCTCCAGGCCTTCTCCAAGATGAAGGGCTTTAGCGAGTGGTCTAGCGAAGCCAAGAAACTGCTTTAATGCAAGAGACCGCTCAACCTGTTTTACAGGACATTATCCTGGTAGGTGGCGGTCATAGCCATGTCGGGGTTCTGAAGCAGTTTGCGATGAACCCCGTACCTGGTGTACGCCTCACCCTGATCTGCCGCGACACCCACACCCCCTACTCTGGCATGTTGCCCGGGTACATTGCGGGCCACTACGACTTTGACGACGTCCACATCGACCTGAGCCGACTGGCGGAGTTTGCAGGCGCGCGCTTCTATCGGGATGAAGTCATTGGCCTGGACCGGGATGCCCAGACCGTGCAGTGCCGTCATCGACCGCCGGTCCCGTACGATCTTCTCTCCATCAATATCGGTTCGTCGCCCAACGTTGCCGGCATCCCCGGAGTCGCCGACCATGCGGTGCCGGTCAAGCCCATTCATGCTTTCCGCAACCACTGGCACTCCCTGATCGAGCGGGTCCAACGTCATTCCGGGGCGCTCAATCTGGCGGTGGTGGGTGCCGGTGCTGGCGGCGTCGAGCTAACCCTTGCGATGCAGTATCGCCTCAGACGGGAGCTGGCAGACCGTGGGCAATCCCCGGACCGGCTGCAATTCCATATTCTGGAGCAGGCGTCGCAGATATTGCCCAGCCACAACCCGCGGGTTCAACGAACGTTCCAGCGGATTCTGGCCGAGCGCGGCGTGCGGATGCACCTTAATGCCCAGGTGAGGGAACTGACCGCTCAGGGGCTGGTGCTGGCGAACGGGGAGACGCTGGCGATGGACGAAGTGCTTTGGGCCACCCGGGCCAGTGGGCCTCAGTGGCTGGAGGAAACTGGCCTCGGGCTGGACCCGGAAGGGTTCATTCAGGTTCACGACACCCTGCAGACCGTGTCCGATCCGAAGGTGTTAGCTGCCGGTGACATCGCCCATGTGCTGGACCACCCCCGCGAAAAGGCCGGGGTGTTTGCGGTACGACAGGCGCGGCCGCTGGCCCAGAATCTGAAACGGTTGGCCCTGGGTCAACGCCCCCGCCCTTTCAAACCTCAGAAGCGCTGGTTGGCTCTGATCAGTACCGGCGATCAATACGCGGTCGCCACCCGTGGCGGTTGGTCTGTCCGGGGTCGATGGGTCTGGCACTGGAAGGACCGGATCGACCGCGGCTTCATGGCCAGGTTCAGCGACCTGCCGGCCATGCCAGCGTCCTCCATTCTGCCCGACACCGCCGCCGCCAAATCGGACGCCGAAGCCCAGCAGGCCATATCCGCCGTGGCCATGCGGTGTGGGGGGTGTGGCGCCAAGGTGGGCAGCAGTGTACTGAGCCGGGCACTGGCAAGGCTGGAACCCTTGCACAGAGAGGACATCCTGATTGGCCTGCGTGCGCCCGATGATGCCGCCGTGGTTGCCGTCCCGCCCGGCAAGGCTGCCGTGCACACGGTGGATTTCTTCCGGGCGTTTATCGACGACCCTTACGTCTTTGGCCAGGTGGCGGCCAATCACAGCCTGAGCGACCTGTTCGCGATGGGGGCCGAGCCGCAAAGTGCCACCGCCATCGCCACTGTCCCCTACGGTATCGAGAGCAAGATAGAGGACACCGTCTACCAGATGATGGCCGGGGCGGTTCAGGTGCTGGATGAGGCGGGCTGCGCCCTGGTGGGCGGCCATACCGGCGAAGGGCAGGAACTTGCCCTGGGTTTCGCGGTGAATGGTCTGATCGATCCTGACCGGGTGCTTGGCAAGGCGGGTTTGCGTGCCGGCGATTGCCTGATCCTCACCAAACCCTTGGGCACCGGTACCCTGTTCGCGGCTCATGCCCGGCTCGCGGCCAAGGGGCGCTGGATTGATGCCGCCCTCGCCTCGATGACGGCGTCCAATCAGCAGGCGGCCCAGTGCCTGTCCGAATACGGCGCCCGGGGCTGTACCGATGTCACCGGCTTTGGTCTGCTGGGGCATCTGGTGGAAATGGCCCGGCCGTCAGAAGTGGATGTCACGCTGAACCTGGCCAAACTGCCCCTGCTTGAGGGGGCGGAAGAAACCAGCGCAGCCGGCATTCTCAGCTCCCTGCAACCCGCCAACATTCGACTGCGCAGGGCAATCCGGGACCAGCACCGCTGGTCGAAACACCCGCGCTATCCACTGCTGTTCGATCCGCAAACCTCGGGTGGATTGCTGGCCGGGGTTCCGGAACCGGTTGCGATCGAATGTGTTGCCGAACTGCACGCCTTGGGGTATAAGCAGGCCTCCATTATTGGTCGTGTCCGTCCGGCGTCAGAGCACCTGGAGCCAATCACCCTGTTCGATCAGGATGCAGATGCCGATCGGGACGGGTAAGCTCCTACCCTTGGCATGCCGGGGCGACACCAAGGGCGGTCCGCTTCACCACCGATCGATCACTCACAGACAAGGAATAACTGATGCTTCATTCCCGTTTACGCCAATTGGGCCTGTCGCTGTGCCTGCTGCTGACTTCCGCGTCGGCCGCCATGGCCGATACCTTCGTGTTCACCGCGATTCCTGACGAGGATGAGACCAAGCTGGTCGAGCGTTTCCGTGGCGTTGCCGACTATCTGTCCGAGCAACTGGACGTGGAAGTGCGCTACATCCCCGTCAAGTCCTATGCCGCCGCTGTCTCTGCCTTCCGCAACAATCAGGTCCAGCTGGCCTGGTTCGGCGGCTTGTCCGGGGTGCAGGCCCGTCGCCTGGTTCCCGGTTCCGAGGCCCTGGCCCAGGGTGAGGAAGACCAGGCGTTCCAGACCTACTTCATTGCCCATACCGATACCGGCCTGGAGCCCGGCTCCGAGCTGCCGGAGGCCATTCGTGGACGCACCTTTACCTTCGGCTCCAAGGGCTCCACATCGGGCCGGCTGATGCCCGAGTTTTACCTGCGGCAACAGTTCGGGGAGGCCCCGGAGTCCGTCTTTTCCCGAGTTGGCTTCAGTGGCAACCATACCCGCACCCTGCGCCTGGTGGAAGCCGGCACCTTTGATGTGGGCGCCCTGAACTTCAAGGTCTGGGAAAAAGAACTGGCCGAGAGCAATGTGGACACCAGTCAGGTTCAGGTGATCTGGAAAACCCCCGGTTACCCGGATTACCAGTGGACCATCCGTGGTGATGTGGACCAGCGGTTTGGCGACGGCTTCAAGGAGCGGGTTCGAACCGCCCTGCTGAACCTCGACGACCCCGAGTTGCTGGCCAGCTTCCCCCGTTCTGCGTTTATCCCGGCCAGCAACTCGGATTACCAGCCAATAGAGACCGTGGCCGAGGAAATCGGCATCCTCGACTGATGCCTGTCATTGAGCTGACAAAGATAACCGCCGCTTTCGAAGGCAGGCGGGTGCTGGGCCCGCTGAGCCTGACCATCGCGCCCGGCGAACGGGTGGCGCTGGTGGGGAAAAGCGGGGCCGGTAAGAGCACCTTGCTCAAACTGGCCTACCAGCACGCCCAGGCCGTTTGCACCCTGATTCCCCAGAACCTCGGCCTGGTGGATGCCCTACCGGTGTTCCACAATGTGTTCATGGGGCGCCTGGATCAACACCCTGGCTGGTATAGCGCCATCACCCTGTTCCGGCCCTTTGTTCGGGACAGGGCCGAGGTTTCCGCCCTGCTGGACCGCCTGGGCATTGCCGACAAGCTATGGTCACCGGTGGGGGCCCTCTCTGGCGGCCAGCGTCAACGCACTGCCATTGCCCGGGCGCTCTACCAGGGATCCGGCAGCCTGTTGGCCGACGAGCCGGTGTCGGCCCTTGACGGCCCCCGCGCAAACGACGTCATGCAGCTGCTGCGAGACCGATTTTCCACCAGCTTAATCGCGTTGCACGACATGGAACTGGCATTGCGATATTTCGACCGGGTGGTAGGCATCGCCGAGGGCACCATTGCCCTGGACGCGCCGGCCACTAAGCTCACTGAACACGACTTGCTGCCACTGTACTGAGTGGTGCCCAATAACCCATGCCTCTGCCAGCCACTGTTCGCGTCAGCCTGTTGTTCCTAGCCCTCGCCCTGGTGGCGCTGGTTTTCTCTGACGTCTCCATCACGGCGTCCAACCCCTGGCGGGATCTGGGTCGCTTTTTCCTGGGGGTGCTCACCCCTGATTTCTTTTCCTATGAGGGGTTGGCCACCGCCGTGGTTCGGACTCTTGCCTTCGCCTTTGTCGGCGTGGGGCTGGGCAGCCTGCTTGGCTTCGCCCTGGCGCTGGTGTATCGCTGGCGTGCGGTGCGAGTGTGCAGCGCCTTTGTTCGCGCCATTCACGAGCTGTTCTGGGCCCTGATTTTTCTCCAGTTCTTTGGGTTTCACCCGCTTACCGGGGTGTTGGCGATCGCCATTCCCTACACTGGGATCTTCGCCAAGGTTTATTCCGAAATCCTCGATGAAGTTGACCCACAGCCGTCCCGGCTGTTGCCCCGCGGCACTGGCACCCTGGTGAGTTACCTCTACAGCCGGCTGCCCCAGTGCTGGCAGCAGATTCGTTCCTACACCCTGTACCGGCTGGAATGCGGGCTGCGCTCCAGCGCCATCCTCGGGTTTGTCGGTCTGCCTACCCTGGGGTTTTATCTGGAGGCCTCCTTCTCCCAGGGGCAGTATTCCGAAGCGGGGGCCATGCTGATCATTTTCTACGTAGTGATCGCCACCATCCCCCTGTGGGTCCGCCGGTTCACCCTACCGGTTTACCTGGTTGCCGCGCCCTTCCTGCTCGGCGAAGGTTTGCCCATTGTCTGGGGTAATGTCGCACGCTTTTTTACCCAGGACATTGTCCCCGCCCCCCTTCGTAATGACGAGGGCTGGCCGGCCTTGCTCGACTGGACGACCAATCTTGTGGTGAACCAGGCCCTGCCTGGCCTGTGGAATACCCTGATCCTGACTCAGGTTGCGCTGGTGACCACCGGACTGTTGGCCCTGTTGGCCTTTCCCCTGATCTCCAGGCACTTTGGTGGCCTCATCCGGCGAACCGGCGGGCATGTTTTCCTGGTGGTCCTGCGTTCCACCCCGGAATACGTGCTGGCCTATATACTCCTGCAACTCTGGGGGCCCTCCATGCTTCCCGCCGTCGTCGCCCTGGCGCTGCACAACGGTGGCATCATTGGTCACCTGATCGGCCGTCAGTCCTCGGGCATCCGGTTGCGCCAGGATGCCCCGTCAGGCCTCAATCGCTATGGCTACGAACTGGTGCCGCGGCTGTACCGGTCGTTCCTGGCCCTGTTGTTCTACCGCTGGGAAATCATCATGCGGGAAACCGCCATTCTCGGGATTCTTGGTATCTACACCCTGGGCTTCTACGTCGACAGCGCCATCCAGCGGATCCAGTTCGACCGGGCACTGGTGCTGATTGTGTTCACGGCAATGCTCAACATCGGCATCGACAAACTGTCCCGGGTGATTCGGCGAAAACTCGCTCTGCAGACCCTGCCGACCTGCTAGTGCCCGGCTCCCTAGCACAAGCTCATCCCCACCCCGCGTGCCTGTAATGCCAAGCCGGTCACAGTTTCGTCGGGGCACCTCTGACGAATTGCCAGCCCCGGGAACTCCGTCATAGGCCCGCCACTTACATATTGTTACATTCACGGTTCCGTAACTGATGAGGGACTGAACGGGCATGTTGGAAGGAGCAATCATCCTGCTGGAAATCAGCCTGGCCGCGTTGTTGGTGCTGCTGGCTTATCGACTGACCGCACTGGCCAGAAGCGAATGGCGCGACCCTGCCCCGCTTCCGTCCCCGACGTCGGCGCCGCCGCCCCCATTGTCCGCCAGTGGAGATGCATCAGCACACCCGCCGCAACCTACGCCTTCGCAGCAGATGCCCGGACAGGGCTTCGGTGTCCAGCTCTCCGACCACCGGCCATTGACCGCCACGCCCGACCGTACCGAACTGATCACCCAACTGCATATTCTGCTGGCGCTGCAGGAGAAGGTTTGTCGGGACGCAGGACTGTTGCTGGAAACGTTGCCGGACTCGGTGAAATGGTATGTGGTGGCCTGGGCGTACGGGGCGGCGTCGGGCTTAAGCGGCGTCTGGACCCGCCACAGCGATCAGGTCATTGCCATGACCGCGCGCCTGGTGGCAAAGAAGATTGGCTGCAAACAGTCCGCCGCCGTGCAGGCCATTGCCACCCTGACCGACAGCAGTTCCATGCTGGCCTGTTACCGTAACGGACTGGACAGTGCGGAACACTGGCTGCAGCACCATCATGTCCCCGGGGAAACGGCGCTGAACCACGCCATCACCAGCGTTACGCTGATCTAGTGTCCGGGGTCGACTCCAGTTCCCAGTCCCGTCCGAGTGAAACGGGGGTGCTGCGCAGATCGGCGCCCAGGGGTACGCCGTGGACCACCGGGGTCGAGAACCGCCCATCCTCCCGTTGTTCCATGGTGTCCACGTCCACCGTCGTCACACGGTACACACTATCGGCACACCGCACGCGGGACCGGTGGCTAAGACCGAAGACAAACCGGCAGTAATCGAGCTTGAGTTGAAGCAGGTCCTGCTCGGCCTTCTGGATCTTTCGGAGCAGAATGTTCTCCAGGTCGTCAGCGTAATACATAGTGTCGTCCGTGATCAAAGAAAGATGCGGTTCCAGTGGGTGCCTCCAGTGTACACCCACTGGCTGGAAGTTCACCTGCCCGGAGCGGTAAATGTGAGCCGGTACGGTACCTGGGCCAGTGGCTCATTGCCGGACATCAGCTCAATACGCCAGACCATCTCCTCCTGGACCGTGCACAGGGGGGCCGTAAAGGTGGCGGTCCAGTGACCGGGCTGACCGGCGGTTTTCATCACGACCGGGTACTCCCCCAGGTACATGGATTCGCCCCGCAACACGCCGTGCAGCCGCGGCAGTCGTGCATCGGTGCTCAGGTCCAGTCGAAACTCGTGTAGGCCATTGGCAAAGCCGGTTTCAGTGAGGCTAACCTGCCAGTACTCACGGTCATACTGCCAACGGCAACCGTCATCCTGTAAATCACAGGCAGCCTGCCCATCCGGGTTCCCGGCAGACTGATCCATTAACCAACGCGGCCCCAGCACCGCCAGGGCCAAGAGGCCAACCACCAATACCACCACACAGATTGCCCGGATTATCACCACGCTGAACTCCCGTTACCATCTTGACGCATTATCGCG
The DNA here is from genome assembly GCF_033722735.1 of Marinobacter sp. Taxonomy (GTDB): domain Bacteria; phylum Pseudomonadota; class Gammaproteobacteria; order Pseudomonadales; family Oleiphilaceae; genus Marinobacter. The sequence goes on along the minus strand of NZ_JAWVYN010000002.1, from coordinate 292,875 downwards.
ACCAGGTCCCGGGAAGCAACCGTTCCCGGGAGATGCGTCCGCATTCTAGGCAACATCACGTATACTGGCCGCTTTCTTGATGACCGCTAAACATGAGAAAATCCAACGTTTTGATGGAAGCCATGCAGGATAATCCCGTGACACCGGACATTTCAGTCAGGCACCTGAACAAAGTGTATGCCGGGGGCTTCCGGGCCCTCAAAGATGTGAACCTCGACATCTATCCCGGCGAGATCTTTGCCCTGTTGGGCCCCAATGGCGCTGGCAAGACCACCCTGATCAGCATCATCTGTGGCATCGTCAACCTGACCAGCGGCACGGTCGAGGCCGCCGGCCACAACATCGTCAGCGATTACCGGGCCGCCCGCCGGGCGATCGGGCTGGTGCCCCAGGAACTGAACACCGACGCCTTTGAGACCGTCTGGGATACGGTGGCTTTCAGCCGGGGCCTGTTCGGCAAGAGCCCCAATCCGGCCCACATCGAGAAGGTGCTCAAGGATCTGTCTCTCTGGGACAAGCGTGACAGCCGCATCATGTCCCTGTCCGGGGGGATGAAACGGCGGGTGATGATCGCCAAGGCCCTGTCCCACGAACCCAGCATCCTGTTCCTGGATGAGCCCACCGCCGGCGTGGACGTCGAGTTGCGTCGCGATATGTGGGACATGGTGCGGGGGCTGCGCAACAACGGCGTCACGATCATCCTCACCACCCACTACATCGAAGAAGCGGAGGAGATGGCCGACCGTATCGGCGTGATCCGACAGGGCGAAATCATCCTGGTGGAGGAGAAACACCAATTGATGGAGAAACTGGGCAAGAAGGAACTGCGCCTGCTGCTGCAACAACCGCTGCAGCGGATTCCCGGTGAACTCGCCCTGGAGCCGATCGAGCTGTCCGAGGACGGCTTCGAGTTGATCTACACGTTCGATTCCCAGCAGGAACAGGCCGGGGTTGCCCGGCTACTCCGCCAACTGGGCGATCTCGGCATCGAGTACCGGGATCTGCAAACCCGGGAAAGTTCGCTGGAAGAAATCTTTGTGGGCCTGGTCCACGAATAGTCAGCACGCGATCAGGTTGGAGGACACCATGAATCTACACGGAATTCGTGCAATCTACCGCTTCGAAATGGCCCGCATGTGGCGCACCCTCATGCAGAGCGTGGCCTCCCCGGTCATCTCCACATCCCTATACTTTGTGGTGTTCGGTTCGGCCATTGGTACCCGGATGGGGGAAATCGACGGCATCAGCTATGGTGCGTTCATCATTCCCGGTCTGGTGATGCTCTCGCTGCTGATGCAGAGCATCTCCAACGCCTCCTTCGGCATTTACATGCCCAAGTTCTCCGGCACCATCTATGAGGTCCTGTCCGCGCCGGTGTCTTACGTGGAGGTGGTCCTCGGCTATGTCGGCGCCGCCGCCACCAAGTCGGTAATCCTGGGCATCATCATCCTGCTCACCGCTCGGCTGTTCGTGGATTACCACATTTTGCACCCGGTCTGGATGTTTTCGTTCCTGGTGCTGACGTCCATTACCTTCAGCCTGTTCGGCTTTATCATCGGCATCTGGGCGGACGGCTTCGAGAAACTCCAGATTGTACCTCTGATGATCGTTACGCCCCTGGTGTTCCTCGGCGGTACCTTCTACTCCATCGATATGCTGCCAGAGATCTGGCAGACCATCACTTTGTTTAACCCGGTGGTGTACCTGATCAGCGGCTTTCGCTGGGCCTTCTATGGCGTCTCCGACATTCACGTGGGAATCAGCGTGGGCATGACCATGGTCTTCCTCGTCGGCTGCATGACCGCCATCTGGTGGATTTTCAAGACCGGCTACCGGCTGCGGTCGTGAACAGACGCCATCACTTGCTGCGGACCCTGGGCGCTTTGCTGTTCGCCTGGTCAATGGGAGCCTGCAGTGAACCCGAGGTGCCGACGCAAGCCGGGCTTGAGGAGATTGCACTGACCCTGGTCACCCGACAGGGGCCGGTTTCCCTGCAGGTGGAAGTGGCCGAGACCGTGGATCAGCGCCGCATGGGATTGATGGGGCGTGACCACTTGCCGGCCAACCGGGGCATGCTGTTCCTGTACCCCAGTCAACGCGCCGCGGATACCGGTTTCTGGATGCGCAATACCCGGATCCCCCTGGACATTGCCTACCTCGACCAAGACGGCAGGGTCCGCAACATCAGAGCCATGGAACCCTGCCCCGACGGGGCGGCTTGTCCCACCTACCCCGCGGGCGTGCCCTATCGGGCGGCCCTGGAGGTCAAGCAGGGCTGGTTTGCCGACCACGGAGTGACGGTTGGCGACCGCGCGGAATGGGAACGGTAGTCCGATCAGCTCTGTTGCAGACTGCCGCCCATCAGTCTCGCCATATCCCGGGCCAGATCGGCGATGCCGTCTTCCAGGGCACGGCCCATGCTTTCGATGACCGTGTTGTTGAAACGGCGGGTCTCCGGCTCGCGAAGGAATTCGGAGTACTCATCCAGTTGTTCCATCTCAAGGTTCCGGTAGGAATACAGGAACGACAGCACAATCCCCTGCTCCACGGCCGGTCGGGTGGACTCGATCTCGCTGGCAATCTGGTCCTCATACGCAGACAGGTCGATGTTGGCCTCCGGCTGTGTACCCAGCATGATCGCCGAAAACACCGCAAGGCCGGCGTTCTTCTGCAGCTCCATGACCATGTCCGTGGCACCAATCAGCTTGTCCAGCTGCTCGGCAAACTTAACCCGGCGGGTATCGCCATACAACGATTTGGCCTGACGCATCATGTCACCGTAGGCGGCCGGGTCCGACGCCTGACGCTCCGCCTCGGTAATTTCACGCCCCAGATCCGATTCATACCACCGCAGCAATTTCTGGACATCCGCCGTGCTCAACTTGCTGGCCAGTGACGTCCGGATTTCCGCATGGATGTCCTCCGCCACAATGGCGCGGTCCGCACTGCGCATCATCGCCTGAAACGTCGCATCGGGAATCGGCGAGCCCTGTTGTTGGGCCTGCATCAACCCGGCTTTCAGTGAATCGGGAATCTGTGCGACCTGCTCTGTCAGTCCTGACAGGGACATCAAGGCCTCTAGCTGCCGGTCCTGCTCACTGGCATGCCCCAAGGAGGCGGTTACAAACAGAACAAGAATGAATAATGGCCTGAAGCGGCGGATTGTCATGGCGGTTCCCTATTATCGTTCGTTTATCCAATACACTTGATGTGTCCAGATGCGTCGCGGGGCGGGCACTCTTAAAAGGTAAGTGACAACCGGCGCCCACGCAATGGAGAGGGAGACAAAGTTGGGACGGTCATCAACAAAAACAGAATGTTAAGAGTGAAACTTCACGAAAAAATCATATTGCCATGGTGACCGCAGGGTGTGTCACGTAATTGGTTATGCGGGAAACTAATGTCACGCTGGAAATATGGTGCCCGGGGCCGGAATCGAACCGGCACGGCCCGAAGGCCGAGAGATTTTAAGTCTCTTGTGTCTACCAATTTCACCACCCGGGCATAATCGGAGGGATCGGAGAGGGGCAGAATTGTATAAGGCCTTGGCCTGTAACGCAATTGACCGTGGCAAACTGCGCGAGCTGTGACGGAATCAAGCGGTGGCTTTGACCGCCCTGCCCTTGTAGATGTAGCCGGCGATCTTCGGGGTCTTGGGAACGTAAAGATTCTCCAGTTCCTCAATCCGGAACCCGGCCTGCTCGATCAGCGTTGAGATCGGGCGGTTGAGGTGGCAACCGCCAGCGATTTTTTTCCAGGCCGGGGTGATGCGATCCTGCCACTTGTGGACCGAGTCATCCGGTGATTGGCCATGTTCGAGGAACAGTAGCTTTCCGCCGGGCTTCAGCACTCGCAACATCTGCTTCAGGGCTGCCTGCCAGTCCGGGATGGTGCACAGGGTGAACGTCAGCAGCACGGTGTCCACCGAGTCGTCATCAAGGGGGATCTTTTCGCCAGGCAGGTCCAGCCATTCCACGTTCACCGGAGATTTTTCCAGATTTGCCTGCGCTTTCCTGCGCATGCCCTCAGAGGGTTCCAGGCCGTAAACCAGCTCGACCCTATCGGCATTGTAGAACGCCAGGTTGATGCCAGACCCCATGCCCACTTCCAGCACGGTGCCTTCACACTGGGGGACCACCTGACTGCGCAATTTCATGATTTGGCCAAGGGAACAGGTCTTGTCGATTAGCATTGGGAGGATTTTTTCGTCGTAAAACTTCATGTCATATCCCATAATGTGTTGGCGTCGCAGCTAACTGATTGCGAAATCGGTGATTTTTTGAGCACTCCCTGAGGCGCATGACCTGCATCATTGCAGCAAAACAATCCGCTATAAGAACATGCTTGATGCTTTAAAGGCGACAACCTGAATTTTCGGGTTGCCGGTAACACAGTATCAAATCTCTCAAGCGGAGGTTCCTGTGGATCTTGACCCCCTTTTGCTATCGCGATTTCAGTTCGCGTTTGTCGTGTCCTTCCATGCCATTTTTCCGGTATTTACCATTGGCCTGGCATCCTATATCGCAGTCCTTGAAGGTCTGGCGTATAAAACCCACAACCCTGTCTGGATGAAGTTATCGAATTTCTGGACCAAGGTGTTTGCCGTGGTTTTCGGCATGGGTGTCGTGTCTGGAATCGTTATGTCGTTCCAGTTTGGCACCAACTGGAGCAATTTTGCACAGGCGTCCGCCAACTTCCTCGGCCCTATCCTCAGTTACGAAGTGATTACAGCCTTCTTCCTCGAGGCGGCGTTTCTAGGGGTTCTGTTGTTTGGTCGCGATAAAGTGCCGCCCGGAGTTCACCTGGCATCCGCCATCATGGTGGCAACCGGCACCTTCATCTCCTCATTCTGGATACTGGCCGCCAACAGCTGGATGCAGACGCCAGCGGGTGTTGAGTTCAGGGACGGCATGTTCCATGTGATGTCATGGAGCGACGCCATCTTCAATCCTTCATTCCCCTACCGCTTTATGCACATGGCACTGGCCTCCTTCCTGACCGGCAGCTTCGTGGTGGCCGGCGTTAGCGCCTGGTACCTGCTCCGCGGCCGGGAAATTGAGGCCAACAGGAAAGCACTGTCCATGTGCTTGTGGCTGCTGCTGTTCATCGCTCCGGCGCAGGCCTACGTTGGAGATGTTCACGGCCTGAACACTCTGGAGCACCAACCGATGAAGGTGGCAGCGATGGAGGGGCATTGGGAAACCTCCGGGGATGTTCCGCTGTTGCTGTTTGCCATCCCGGACCAGGAAAACCAGGCCAATCACTTTGAAATCGGTATACCGAATGTCGCCAGCCTGATCCTGACCCACGACTGGCACGGCGAGGTGAAAGGCCTCAATGAGATACCGCCGGAGGAGCAGCCTCCTGTCGCGATTGTGTTCTGGAGCTTCCGCGTGATGGTCGGGCTTGGCATGTTGATGATCCTGTTCGCCGTGACCGGACTGGTTCTTCGCGCTGGCGATCGTTTCTGGAACACACGCTGGTTTCTTCAGGGACTTAGGGTAATGAGTATCGCCCCCTTCCTGGCGGTATTGAGCGGCTGGTTTGTCACCGAAACCGGGCGGGCCCCCTGGCTTGTCTACGGCGTCCTTTCCCAGGCCGAAGCGATCACCCCGTCGCTGACTGGCGGCATGGCACTGTTTACCCTGATCGGCTACATCATTGTCTACGCCCTGGTGTTCACCGCGGGCGTCTACTATCTGATGCGCGTTCTCTACGTTGGCCTTGAAGATCCCCATCATGAAGACATCGACGAGAGTGATCGCCCTGCCCGTCCGTTGTCGGCAGCCCACGTTCCCTTCGAAATCGAACATGACTCGGCCACAGTTGGTGGCACTCATCCGACCAGCCAGGGAGGTCACTGACCATGCAACCGTTCGACCTTGCCCTGATCTGGGCTGTCATTATCGGCTTTGGCGTCATCATGTACGTGTTGATGGACGGCTTCGACCTCGGTGTCGGAATCCTGTTTCCATTCGCTCCGGACGAAGCCTCCCGCGACACCATGATGAACTCCGTCGCACCGGTCTGGGATGGTAACGAAACCTGGCTGGTGCTCGGCGGCGCAGGGCTACTGGCCGCGTTTCCGCTGGTCTACAGCATCATCCTACCGGCGCTGTACATCGGCGTGTTTCTGCTGCTGGCCGGCCTGATCTTCCGTGGGGTCGCATTTGAATTCCGGTTCAAGGCGCGCACCTCCCGCTACCTCTGGAACTGGTCGTTTGCCGGGGGCTCCACGGTAGCGGCGTTTGCCCAGGGTACGGTTGTGGGCAGCTATATACAGGGATTTGACACAGCCAATGGGGTATACGTCGGCGGGCCACTGGATTGGCTCACGCCATTCACCATCCTGACCGGCTTTGGGCTTGTGGCAGGATACGCGCTGCTGGGCGCCACCTGGTTAATCCTGAAGACCGAGGGAAACCTTCAGGCCTGGGCATATCGGCTGGCAACGCCCTTGCTGGCAACCGTGCTGGTGATTTTCGGGATCATCAGTGCCTGGACGCCATTCGTGGACGATCAGGTGCGCGAGCGATGGTTCTCCAACCTCAGTTTGATCTGGATCCTGCCGGTACTCACACTGTTTTTCGCTTACCGGATCTGGCGTGCGGTGAAGGTGCGCTCCGAGGCCATGCCGTTTGTGGCGACCATGGGGCTGTTCATTACCACCTACCTGGGGCTGCTGGTCAGTCGTTGGCCGTATGTGGTGCCCCCGGAGTACACCCTGTGGGATGCCGCCTCCGCCTATAACTCCCAGTTATTCCTGCTGTTGGGGCTGCTGTTCGTCATTCCCATCGTGCTCGTTTACACCGCCTGGACCTACTGGGTGTTCCGGGGAAAGGTCCGCGCCGACGCCGGATACCATTAAATGGAAAGCACCCTGGCCGGTACCCGGACCCGGGCCAAGGCTACCGCCCCTGAGCCGTCTCAGGCTCGGGGGTGGCTGACCGCCCTGGCGCGGGACCATCGTCGAGAGATCGCCCTGACCGTCGCCGCCGGCAGTGCGGTCGGTGTGTTTACAGTGTTACTGATGGCGATGCTGGCCTGGATCATTCATCAGGCCATCATCACCCAGGTGACAACCGAGGCGCTTCTCCCCTGGTTTGCCGCCACCGCGTTGGTGATGGCACTCAGGGCGCTGGCGCAGGGGCTGCAAGCGCGCACGACCGCCCTCGCCAGCCACCGTATTCGGGCCCGGGTTCGTCAACAACTCACCGAAAGCTGGCGTCGGGCCGGGCCGGTGTCACTCAAGGCCCACTCCGCCGCCACACTGGCCAGCGAATGGCTCGACCAGGTGGAGGCCCTGCACGGCTATTTCGCACGCTTTCTGCCCCAGATGATGCTCTGTGGTCTGGTGCCCATCCTCATTCTGTTGGTTGTGCTGTCCCAGGACTGGCTGGCAGCGGTGTTCCTGTTGCTGTCGGCACCTCTGATTCCCCTGTTCATGGCCCTGGTTGGCATGGGAGCAGAGAGGGTTAACCAGCAGCACTTTGAGGTGCTGGGGCGGTTGTCTGGCCAGTTCCTGGACAAGGTTCGCGCCCTCAGCACCCTGCAGTTGTTCGGCGCTACCGAGCAGGCTGCAGCCAGCCTGCAATCGCGCTCCGATACCTTCCGCAGCGTGACCATGAAGACCCTCAAGGTGGCCTTCCTGTCCTCCGCCGTCCTGGAGTTCTTTGCCTCGGTGGCCATTGCCGTGGTGGCGATGTACATCGGTTTTGGTCTGCTGGGGTACATCGCCTTTGGGCCTGCGGAAGAACTGACCTTGTTCAGTGGCCTATTCGTTTTGTTGCTGGCGCCGGAGTTCTTTCAACCGTTGCGGCAGTTGGCCCAGAACTACCATGACCGGGCAGCCGCGCTCGGGGCGGCGACCCTGCTGCTCGGCCGATTGGACAACCCAGCCCCTGGGGTGGAGGCACCGGCGATCTCGGCCAATTCCCGGACTGCCTCAAACGACATTCGACTGAACCGGGTTACGGTGTGTTATGACCCTCAGAAGCCGGTCCTGGATCGGGTGAATCTGACCATTAAGCAGGGCCAATGTCTGGTGTTACAAGGGCCCTCCGGTGGCGGAAAGTCCACCTTGCTGAACGTCTTGGCGGGGTTTGTTCCGCCCAATGAGGGCACGGTGACTGTGTTCGGCCAAGTGCCAGGGCACCAGCCCTTCGGATGGTTGGGTCAGTCCCCGTATCTGCTACAGGGAAGCTGGGCGGACAACCTGCGGCTGGTGCGCCCCAACGCAACCGAGCAAGACATCCACCAGGCGCTGGCGCTTGCCGGACTAACGTCCCAGGTCTCGGCAAGGAAGTCCGGCATCCACAGCCATGTCAGTGAGTTGGGACAGGGGCTGTCCGGCGGGCAGGCCAGGCGCCTCTCCCTGGCCCGAGTGTTCCTGGCGGATTATGGACTGGTGTTGCTGGATGAACCCACCGCCGGGTTGGACCCGGCCAGCCAGCAGGACATTCGAGCGGCCCTGGCAAGACTGAAAGCCGCTGGCAAGACCCTGGTGCTGGCCTCCCACCACGATTCCCTGTTGGCGCTGGCCGACCAGGTGGTGCGGGTAGACAACGGGAAGATCGTTGATGGCTGAGCTGAAACCCTGGCTGCAACTGATTCTGAAGCAGCGACGTCGCCTGTTCGTTGGGGCGTTGTTGCTGTTGTTGACCCTGTTATCCGGTTTAGGTCTGTTGGCACTGTCCGGATGGTTCATCACCGCCACTGCCGTGACCGGTCTGCTCTGGGCGTCCGGTGTCTTCGCATCACTCAATATCTACGTTCCCGGCGGGGGGATTCGTCTGTTCGCAGTGGCCCGGACGGTCAGCCGTTACCTGGAGCGTGTTTACAACCACGACACGGTCCTTCGGCTGTTGTCTGCTGTCCGGATACGGATGTTCCGGGAACTTGCCGCCATATCGCAGACCCAGCGGACACGCCTGCAAGGCTCCGACTGGATGATCCGGTTGACCGGCGACCTGGATGCAATGGACGCCCTGTACCTTCGGCTGATCGCCCCTTCGGGCCTGGCACTGTCGATCTCAGCCCTGCTGGTCCTGGTGGCCTATGTCTGGCTATCGCCAACGCTAGCGCTGTCAGTTGCCGGGGCTCTGGCGCTGGCCTTCCTGGTGGCCACGGTACTTTTGCATTGGCGAAACCGGCAGCAGGCTGCTGAGCGAACGGTACAACTGGGCTGGCACCGGAATCGAGCGATCCAATACCTTGAAGGTCAGGCCGAAGTGACCGCCGCGGGGTTGTCCGGCCAACTTGCCGAAACGCTGTGCACTGGCGCCGAGACGCTTTCACACACCCAATGGCAGGTGGACCAGCGCATTGGCTGGCACCAGGCGTTAGCTACCTTTCTGGTCCACCTCGGGGCACTGCTGGCGTTGTGGTTCGGGCTGCAACTCCATGCCGGCGACACCCTATCCGGGCCGGTGGCAGTCGCCCTACCGCTGGCGATCCTGGGCTTGGTGGAAGTCTACACGCTGTTACCCGACGCCTTCGGGCAATTAGGCGCCACGGTGGCTTCGGCAGGGCGATTGAACCGGGATTGCGCGTTCCAAACTGACAGACCACCAGCTGGCCAAGGCCGACCCGCGGCCGGTCAGTGGGAAAAAGTTTCGATATCCAATCTGGTCATCCGCACCGGAACCGGTCCCGCTATCCTGGATGGCTTTAGTCTCGAGGTTCCGCTCGGACAATGGCTGGGGATCGTGGGCCAGTCCGGCGGCGGGAAATCATCGCTGGCCGATGCCGTGGCCGGTGTTGGCGAGGTCTCAGGCGGTCACATCCGGGGCCCCAGTGGCGCTTCAGAGATCGCGTATCTGACTCAGCGAACCGTGCTGCTCCATGATTCGGTACGCAATAACCTGGTCCCTGACGGTCGCCCGATGGCAGACGACCGGCTCTGGCGGGTGTTGGCCATGGTGGGTCTGGCCGATCGCATCGCCCGGATGCCGGCTCAGCTGGACGCCTGGCTTGGCCCCTACGGCACGACGTTGTCCGGCGGCGAGGGGCGTCGCCTGGCCCTGGCGCGGGTATTGTTAAGTGAGGCTTCGCTGATTGTGCTGGATGAGCCATTCACCGGTCTGGATAAAGCCACCCAGGCGAGCATTTGCCAGCAGCTCCCTGGCTGGCTGGAGAGCCGGACCGTGATCGCGCTCGCCCACTCACCGAGCGCCCTGCCCCCGATGGACCGAATAATCCACCTGGGCTAGTATGGGCTCATCCGTTCAGCCGGCGTCCAACACCTCAAAGGTGAGACCGGCCTTGCTCGTGAGGCGCTCCAGCAGCTTTTCGCCGAAGATGGACGCAGGCGTCCAGAACCCGCCGGGCACTTCCTCCTTGCTGATGTCAAAAGCCAGACAACTGGCCGCCTCGCCCAGCATCTTGCTGGTGGAGCCATAGCCGGGGTCCCGGTCGCCCACCACCTTGGTGCGAAGGGTCTGGCCATCATCGGTCCGGCCAACGAAGCGCAGGTCGTAGAATCCCTTCTGCTGGTCCTCGGGGCTGGGCCCCTCACCCGGCTTGGGCACCACGAACTTTTCCAGCACCCAGCGGGTCGGCTTCACCGCTGACGACGCCAGGAAACCGCCGATGGCAGCGGTCACCGCATAGGCGGTGGCCCTGCCGGCCAGGCCCTTGCCGGTGATCATCGCTTCGTCATAGAGGAAGTCCTGGCCATAGGCCCCGGTCAGGGCATTGGTGCGCTGGACGATGCGGGTATTGACGGCCGCCATCACAAACGGCGCCAGCCAGGCGCGGAAATCGGCATCGTACTCGGCGGATTTCACGTTTGGCTGGCGCGCGTGATTGGTGTAACTGGAGGGGCACAGGGAAAAGGGGTTTGCCAGCTCCTTGCGAAGGTCCGGGTTCGCGATCGCCTCCTTGGCCACGTTCATCAACGACGCCACGGTTCCTCCAGAGAAACCGCCCTTGGCGGCCTTCACCCGCATCTTGACGGAGCGGCACGGAGTCCCCAGCAACCTGACCGCTTCTTCCTGAAGGAACCACACGCCCAGGTCGGACGGTATGGAATCAAAGCCGCAGCAGTGAACGATGCGGGCCCCGGATGCCTTGGCCTGATCCTCATAACGACCAATCATCTGCCGGATCCACTGAACCTCGCCCGTCAGATCACAATAGTCGGTACCGTAGGCGACGCAGGCCTGGATCAGCGGCTCACCGTAGAGGGCGTAAGGGCCAACTGTTGAGACCACCACCCGTGTCTGCCGGCACATGTTTTCCAGGGCTACGGGGTCGCCGGCATCGGCGAGTATGGCAGGCAGCTCCGGTGCGCCGATCGCCGCCTTGACCTGCTCGAGCTTGCCTTCAGACCTGCCGGCGATGGCCCAGTTGAGGGATTGTCCGCAGCCATAGGTCTCGTGCAGGTACCGGCACAGGATCTGGCCCACAAAACTGGTGGCGCCGAACACCACCACATCATATTGCTGATCTGTCATCCTGATTCCTTAGTCTGTCTGTTGTTGTTAAAACGGTTTGCGCGCGCCCATGAAGGCCTGGAACGTTGCCACACCCAGTCCCCAGAAGCCATTGAGGATCAGGCCGCCGACCCAGGTCATCTGGGTCACCGCCAGCCCCTTGAGCGGGAAAACCACCAGCATGGCAACGGCGGTGGGCCCCAGGGCGCCCACAATGACGGAGAGTGTCCAGTACGGGGCGGTGGCCAGCCGCCCCAGCAGGGCCCAGAGTACCATTCCCCAAAGACCGCCAAAGAACGAAAGGGAGACGACGGCGGGAATGCCAAACGGGGGGACTGGTTCGAAGTTGAAAGGCTCCGTGTTAACCGCTCCGGCCAGATAGAACAGTGAGAACAGCCCCTGGTGAAATATGAGGGTGGCCAGGAACCCACTGATGAAGGCCTTTAACCATATCATTCGCTTTCCTTAGTTCCTTTTGGTTCCGTCAGAAGTGTGGCCGGATTCGGGAGATGTCGCAAATTTCTTCAATCCAACGTGAATTCTCTCATATGGGTGCCCAGTAATGTCGCATCGGCCAATCGAATATGGTGCACGGTACTGCACACTGAATCGATGAACGATGATCCAGCGTTTGCACATGCGGATCTGTCGAACAGTCCAACGACGCGATGTACAGAGGGAAAGACAGCGTGAGCTATCTGTTGATAACAATCATTGTGATTCTCGCCGCCGGCATTGGTTTTCTATACTGGAAAGTGCTCCAGCAGCAAGCGGCAATCGACCGGACCATGGAGTCGATCAAGGAACAGTACCGCAACACCGACCCGGAAATGTTCCTGACCGTGAAAGTACTGGACCCGATCGAGGTTGCCAAGCGGGAATCCCGCTCAGCCCGGGTGGTTGCAGACCGCCTGCCGGTGATGGTAACCAAGATGGTGTACCAGCGCGTACAAGAGGAGCTTGAACAGGAAATGGCGGACCGGGATATCCGGGTTAAACTCAAGATCGAATACCGTTGAGGTTAAGCCATGACGACCGTTGAAATCGTTTCACTGATCGCCGCCCTGGCCGCCCTCGCCCTGTTGGTGGCTACCGGATTCCGGGTTCATCAGAACGCCCTGAAATACCGGACGCTGGCCAGCGCCCAGGCTCGTCAGGCTAACCGGATCCAGAAAAAGCGGCTGGATCTGATTGAACTGAAAAACCGCAAGAAGCTGATGGAAGAAACCGTCCATGACGGCACCACGGCTGTGGAGGCGGTTCACCGCACCCTCACCGGGCTGACCTTTGACCTGGTGGATCGGTACTCGTCAAACGAGGAGTTCAAGGCCCGGGCCCGCAAGGCTCGCAGTGCTCACGACGAAACCACCAAAACCTTCTACAAGGCCCTGCGCACCACCAACCGGGCGCTTCACGTCTTCACGGACATGGTCATTACCGACGATCACGCCTCTTCCAGGAAGGTCGACGGCCACGACAAGGACTCCGGGAAGCGCTGACAGGAGGCGCCAGCTGGGCGAGGTGCCAGTTCTGGCTCTGACGCCCCAAAGCCGATGAAGGCAGGGCAGCTCACAGGCCGTGAGGCCCACACAAACAAAAAGGGCGCCGGATAATGGCGCCCTTTTTTGGTCTGAAGCGTGGGGGTCGTTAGACCACCTTCTTCAGCTCTTCTTCCAACTGCGGGACTGCTTCGAACAGATCCGCCACCAGACCGTAGTCGGCAACCTGGAAGATCGGGGCTTCTTCGTCCTTGTTGATCGCAACGATCACCTTGGAGTCGGACATACCCGCCAGGTGCTGGATGGCGCCGGAGATGCCCACCGCGATGTACAGCTGCGGTGCAACGATCTTACCGGTCTGACCAACCTGCATGTCGTTGGGTACGAAGCCGGCGTCGACGGCGGCACGGGAGGCGCCCACGGCCGCACCCAGGATGTCAGCGACTTTTTCCAGCATCTGGAAGTTCTCGCCGTTCTGCATACCACGGCCACCGGAAATCACGATGGCAGCGCTACCCAGGTCCGGACGGTCGGAGACGGCCTTCTCTTCGCCAACGAAGGAGGACAGGCCGGCATCCTTGGCGATGTCCAGAGCCTCAACGGCAGCGGAACCACCTTCGGCAGGTGCGGCATCGAATGCGGTCGGACGTACGGTCACAACCTTGATGCTGTCGCTGCTTTTGACCGTGGCGATGGCGTTACCCGCGTAGATCGGGCGAACGAAGGTGTCTTCGGACTCAACGCGGATGATGTCAGAAACCTGAGCCACATCCAGCAGCGCGGCAACGCGCGGCATGAAGTCCTTGCCAGTGGTACCGGCAGCGGCCAGCACGTGGCTGTAGCCCTTGCCTACCTCGGCAACCAGTTCAGACAGGTTCTCAGCCAGGAAGTGACCATAGGCAGCGTTGTCGGCAACCAGAACCTTGTTGACGCCCTCGATTTTGGCGGCGGCTTCAGCCACAGCGCCACAACCTTCACCGGCAACCAGTACGTCTACGTCGCCACCGATGGCCTTGGCCGCGGTCACAACGTTCTGAGTAGCCTGCTTCAGGCTGCTGTTGTCGTGTTCAGCAATTACAAGGATGCTCATTTAGATCACCTTCGCTTCGTTCTTCAGTTTATCAACCAGCTCCGCAACGTCAGCCACCTTGATGCCCGCCTGGCGTGCAGCCGGTGCTTCAACTTTCAGGGTGGACAGGCGCGGTGCAATCTCAACACCCAGATCAGCCGGGCTGGTAGACTCGAGCGGCTTCTTCTTGGCCTTCATGATGTTCGGCAGAGAAGCGTAACGCGGCTCGTTCAGGCGAAGGTCGGTGGTCACAACCGCAGGCAGGTTCAGGGAAACCGTCATCAGACCGCCGTCAACCTCACGGGTCACGTTGACTTTCTCGCCCTCAACCACAACTTCGGAGGCGAAGGTGCCCTGGCCCATGCCAGTCAGTGCTGCCAGCATCTGACCGGTCTGGTTGTTGTCGGAATCGATGGACTGCTTGCCAAGGATAACCAGCTTGGGCTCTTCCTTTTCAACAACAGCCTTGAGCAGCTTGGCCGCTTCGAGAGACTGAACCTCTTCCTCTGTTTCGATGTGGATACCACGGTCAGCACCCAGCGCCAGCGCAGTGCGGATCTGCTCCTGGGCGGCCTTGGGACCGATGGATACCACGACGATTTCGGTGGCGACGCCCTTTTCTTTCAGACGAACCGCTTCTTCTACCGCGATTTCACAGAAAGGGTTCATCGCCATTTTGACGTTGGCGAGATCAACGCCGGTGTTGTCCGGCTTGACGCGCACCTTTACGTTGTAGTCGATTACTCGTTTTACAGCGACCAGAACCTTCATAGATTCCTCGTTCTTCTACGATGGGTTTAATGACTCGCAATCAGGAATACTCACGGCGTACCTACTTTCGTAGTGATTGAGCGGAGTATTCGTGATTCCTGTCGTATCGGTCATCCGGAGGACAGACCGACCGTTTAAACAGCTTATTAGCGCAGGACCAGGGAGCCTCTGAATAACCCCTGACACGCCCTCACATTGGCCTGGCCCAGGAGTCGTTCAGAGGCTCCCTAACTGTCAGGGCGCCATAATACTGAAGGCAAAGCACGGGCGGGTCAATAGTCCCGGGCGACCGATGGCCGCCGTTGGGATGGTCAATAAGGAGTGGTTTGACGACCCCGTGCAAACGAGACGATACTAGAAAACGACTCAGCTTACACCTGTTCGCCCAGCCCTCCTCCCCTCGACCGGCAAGGACGTCGTTGTCGAACCCGGCCTCCACGGTTGGCAGTCATCACTGCGCAACGAGGACTGCTGCCATAAGCAGTGTGCGGGCTAACAATGCCAAATGGGGGAGCGAAATTCAAACAAACGTTTGTTTGATTTCCGGATTGTTATATCCTAGAGGGCCAGAAGGTCAGTAAATCTGCCTTTCGGGAGTCGTTTAATAGCGCTTTGTCCGGTATTATTCGCCCCCTAAGCATACTGAGAAGGTTTGCAAAGTCATTAGGTTTGCAAATACATAAAGAGAGACGGGATTTTCCTCGCAGCTTAAGTTTAAGTGCTCTTTTTTGCCGGCCCCTTGTCTTAGCCGGGCAGTTGAGCGACGAGCGTCGAAGTCCTTATATCCACTGAGAAGTTTGAGGAGACCAACGTGGAACGCGAATCGATGGAATTTGATGTTCTGATCGTCGGCGGTGGCCCTGCTGGCCTGTCCGCAGCTTGCCGTGTCATGCAACTGGCACAGGAAGCCGGCGAAGAACTGACGGTCTGTGTTGTCGAAAAGGGTTCTGAAATCGGCGCGCACATCCTGGCGGGCACGGTGTTCGAGCCAACCGCCCTCAATGAACTCTTCCCGGACTGGAAAGAGAAAGGCGCCCCCCTGAACACTCCGGTCACCCGGGACGATATCTTCCTGCTGAAGAACCAGGAAGCCGCCACCAAGATCCCCAATGCCTTTGTGCCCAAGAACATGCACAATCACGGCAACTACATTATCAGTCTGGGTAACCTGTGCCGCTGGCTGGCGGAGCAGGCCGAGGCCCTGGGCGTGGAAGTGTACCCCGGCTTTGCCGCAGCCGAGACCATCATCGAAGACGGTCAGGTCAAGGGCATCATTACCGGTGACATGGGCGTGGCCCGTGACGGCAGCCACAAAGACGGCTACATGCCGGGCATGGAACTGCGCGCCAAGTACACTCTCTTTACCGAAGGCTGCCGCGGCCACCTGGGCAAGCAGCTGATCAATGACTTCAAGCTGGACGAGGGCAAGGACCCGCAGCACTACGGCATCGGCATCAAGGAACTGTGGGACATCGACCCGGCCAAGCACGAACCGGGCCTGGTGGTGCACACCACCGGTTGGCCGCTGAACGAAAGCGGCTCCACCGGCGGCTCCTTCCTTTACCACCTGGAGAACGGTCAGGTGTACGTCGGCTTGATCACCGACCTGTCCTACAGCAACCCGCACCTGAGCCCGTTTGAGGAGATGCAGCGTCTCAAGCACCACCCGGAGATCAAGAAGTACCTGGAAGGCGGCAAACGCGTCGCCTACGGCGCCCGCGCCATCACCAAGGGCGGCTTCAACTCCCTGCCGAAGATGAGCTTCCCGGGCGGCCTGCTGCTGGGCTGTGACGCCGGCACCCTGAACTTCTCCAAGATCAAGGGCTCCCATACCGCCATGAAGTCCGGCCTGCTGGGCGCCGAGGCTGTGTTTGAAGCCCTGAAAGAAGGCAAGAACGGTGAAGAAATCACCAGCTTCGCCGATCGCTTCAAGGACAGCTGGCTGTACAAGGAGCTGTACGATGAGCGCAACTTCGGCCCGGCCATGCACAAGTTCGGCAACGTGGTGGGTGGCGCCGTGGCATTCTTCGAGCAGAACATCCTGCGTCGCAGCCTGCCCTTCACCTTCCACGACACCATTCCGGACTACGCCACCCTGAAACCGGCGTCTGAGTGCAAGAAGATCGACTATCCGAAGCCGGACAATGTGTTGACCTTCGACCGCCTGTCCTCGGTGTTCATCTCCAACACCAACCATGAGGAAGACCAGCCGGTTCACCTGAAGCTGACCGACCCGGAGATTCCGCTGAAGGAGAACCTGCCCAAGTACGACGAGCCCGCGCAGCGCTACTGCCCGGCGGGCGTGTACGAAGTGGTGGATGCGGACGATGGCAGCGGCAAGCGCTTCCAGATCAATGCACAGAACTGCGTGCACTGTAAGACCTGTGACATCAAGGACCCGGCCCAGAACATCACTTGGGTCACTCCGGAAGGCGGCGGCGGCCCCAACTACCCGAACATGTAAGTTCGGTTCCGGTAAAAAGAACGGCCCTTCGGGGCCGTTTTTTTATGCGCTCTCTATTGGCGGCAAAAAAAACGGCTCACTGGGAGCCGTTTTTCGATCGCGCCGGAGAAAGGCTCAGTGCACGTGACCGTGCTCCTGCTCTTCGTCGGTTGCGTCGCGGGTCTCAACCACTTCCACGTCGAAGTGCAGGGTCTGACCAGCCAGCGGGTGGTTGGCGTCGATGGTAACGGTTTCGTCAGCCACTTCCACCACACGGACGATTTGGGGGCCGCCCGGGGTCTGGGCCTGGAACTGCATGCCCGGCTCGATGGTGTCAACGCCTTCAAAGGCGGAGCGGGGAACCGGCTGGATCAGCTCTTCGTTAACCTCGCCATAGCCTTCGGCCGGCTCTACGGAAACCTTCACCTGGTCACCGGCGGCTTTCTCGGTCAGCGCGCCTTCCAGGCCGCTGATAATGTTCTGGGCACCCTCAAGGTAAGACAGAGGCTCACGACCTTCTCCGCGGGAGGAGTCGAGCTGCTCGCCCTGGTCGTTGGTGAGAGTGTAATGGATGGTGACAACGCGAGGTTGGGCCATGAGATCTCCTTGCTGTTGCAATTGCAATGACTGTTAATTTGTAGGGCAATCGAAAGTGATCGTGAACAGCCGAACTGAACAGAGGGACTAACGACCACCAAGCCTCGTTAGTGAGCCGGGCTCGGTAACAAGTACAAGCGGACAGTTTAACAAGTGTGGGACTGTGTACGCTACCGTATTTCTTGGGATGAAGTCGCCGATTTCAACCCCTACCCCAATGGAAAAAACTGGCCGTGGCTCCGGATGCCCAGCACGCTCCGGCCATCCTGAACCGATTCCTCAACATAGTTGGCCAGATCGTAGTAGGCCGCCGTAACCAGCCTGGCCTCCAGGCCGTGCCGGACGGCCACCACCGGTCTCGGTTCATCGGAGTCAGGGTAACAACCGACAGTCAGCGGGTGCTCCCCATCGATGGGTATCCGCTCCCCCATGTTGGTGACCACAGACACCTGTTGATTGCTCCCCTGCCCGGTGACTTCCACCGAGTGCGCCAGCAAGGGCGCGTCGTCGACGACAAGTCGCCATTTCTCCACCGGAGTGACCAGGTAGTACTCACCATCGTCTTCCCGCCGAAGGATCGTGGAGAACAGCTGGGGAATGGCTTCCCGCTCCATGGGCTCGCCCTGGTAGAGCCACAGCCCGTTGCGAGCAATCCGGATGTCGATCTCACCGGACAACTCCGGGTGCCACTGATCAATCGGCGGTAATCCCTTCTTTCCGGAGGAGGCGGAATTGACTTGTGCTTCGATGTTGTTTGGATCGCCAGTCATTTAGGTTGCTCCCATAGAATCGGCATCTTACAGGCCCCGCATCCATTCCGGACGCAGCGGCGCCGCCCCCGGATTGTTGATCGCAAATGCCACCTGTTCCAGCATCCGCCCCTTGTCACGGCCCAGTACGCCTTTGAGCACCAGGTAGTTGGAGGCATGATCGCTACGGAATATGGTCTTATCCAACTCCAGGTGTTCGAGGAAACATTGGATTTCCTCGAACAGGCCTTGCTGGCTCAGGGGCTCGAAGTCCTCACCGAAGCCTGTCCGGAACCGCTCCTCTCCCAGGGGAAAGCTGACCACCAGGGTCGACAGGTAATGGGGTTGAGTCTCGTTGCAAAGGCGCGCCGTGTTAATCGCGTGTTGCCTGGACAGCGTTTCCCCACCCAGGCCATTCAGAACCATAACCGAACTGGTGAGGCCGGCCTGGTGAATCTTGTCCAGGGCGGACTTGGTGGACTCGTAGCTCTCACCCTTGTTGACCCGGCGCAGGACCTCATCGTCTCCGGACTCCATGCCCACGTACAGGATTTCCAGGCCCGCATCCTTTAATGCCGCCAGCTCTTCCACGGATTTTCTGGCCAGGTTCCGCGGCAGGCAATAGCTGGACACACGCCGGAGATCCGGAAAGGCATCGCGAAGCCTTGCCAGAATGTCCAGCAGCCGGCGTGTAGGCAGGACCATGGCATCACCGTCCGCCAGGAACACCCGCCTGACGCTACCGAAGGCCCTGGCCGCACGATCAATATCCTGCTGGATGTCTTCATCTTTGCGGGCCCGGAACTTTTTCTGGGGCTGAGTGTACATTTCGCAGAAGGTGCACTTGTTCCACGAGCAGCCGTTGGTTACCGGCAGGATCAGCGACTTGGCCTCACTGGGGGGCCGATAGACGGGTTCTACGTAGCTGATTGGAAACTCGGTCATGGCTCTACAGATATCTCCGGAAATGGACAAATGATGGTGCTGGCGAGAGCGTACGCTGAAACAATGGCGAAGGCCGGTTAGGGTAAAAACTGCGCCCGCAGGTCGGCACAGCCCGGACCGGCGATCGGCATGTCCAGCATCACCGCCTGACTGGTCATGAAGGGTATACCCTGTCGGTGACCGTCCACCAGCAACGTGGACAGGGCCCCGACGAACGGCATGTGAGAGACGATCATAATCGATTCGATCGGGTTCCGGATCAGCTGGTCCAGACAGACGCCCGGGTCGTCATCGGGCGTCAGGAACGGCTTTTCGGTCATCGGGCAGTTGAGAATCTCGGAGACAATGGTCGCGGTTTGATGGGCCCGGAGCAGTGTACTCGTCCAGATGATGTCAGGACGCCAGGGCGACTCGGCCAGCTTGCGGGCGACCACCGCCGTCGCCATTCGTCCGGCCTCCGTCAGCTCCCGTTGCTGATCCAGGGTGTGCCAGCCCGCCTCCCCGTGACGCATGATTATGAGATTCACCACTGCCCCTCCCTCGAGCGCTCACTCAATGAGTAAGAGTCCGCGGCAGAATAAACTCTACATCGGAATTCTGTACTGCCATCATCAAGCCATTGATGACCGCCTTGATGGACGCTCCGCCGTAGAGAATTTCGTGAAGGCCGCGCACCAGCGGCATATAGATGCCCGCCTCTTCCGCTTTCTCTTTGACAAGCTGTAATGTATAGATCCCCTCGGCCACCTGGCCCAGCTCGGAGATGGCCTCGTCCAGCTGCTTGCCCTTGCCGACGGCATATCCAACCCGATAATTCCGGCTTTTCGACGAAGTACAGGTCACCACCAGGTCGCCAACCCCGGCCAGCCCCATAAAGGTCATCGGGTTGGCACCCAGGCTGACCGCAAACCGGCTCATTTCCGCCAGGCTTCGGGTTATCAGCATGGACTTGGCGTTTTCCCCCAGGTCCAGGGCAGCCGCCAGTCCGGACACAATGGCGTAGATGTTCTTGAGGGCGCCGGCCAACTCAACACCATAGACATCGACGTTGGCGTAGACCCGGAAATATTCGCAACCCAGCAGAGTCTGGACAATGCGCCGTACGTCCGGGTCCTTGGCCGCGATCACGGTGGCCGTCAGATCCCGGTTAACAATCTCGCCGGCCAGGTTGGGCCCGCTGAGAACACCAATTCGGCAACGCGGAATCTCTTCCTGGAGAATCTCGCTCATCAACTTGAAGCCGTCCCGCTCGATGCCCTTGGTGAGACTGATCACGATCTGGCCATCATGGAAATCACCGGCATGCTCCCGGATAACGGTTCGAAACGCCTTCGAGGGAATGGCGACAAAGACCGCCTCGGCCGCTGTAATCGCCGAAGCGAAGTCGGTGGTGGCCCGGATATCCCCCGCCAGTTGGACGTCGGGCATGTAACGACTGTTGGTGCCGTGTTCGGCAACCTCCTTCACCTGTTCTGGTGAGCGCATCCAGAAATGCACAGTGTGACCGTTTTCTGCCAGAACTTTTGTTATGGCGGTGCCAAAGCTTCCGCCGCCAAGAACGGCAACATTCGTCCCGGTGGACTTGGCGGGTTTGGGAGCGGACCCTTTATTTTCAGGCATAAGTATTCCGTTTACGCGTCGGTTTGAACTCTAGGCGGCGATGCACTGTATAAATGAGCGGGCTCGCGACCCGGGCTCGACTAGTTGGGCTCTTCACATTCCAGAGCACGAACAAGGTTCTTGAACTCTTCCCGGTTCTTGCTGTTCATGCCCATCAGTACGCGATGGGCGTCCAGCACCTTGTCCCGAACTTGATGTTCGCTGGCACGCAGTACCGGGATCTCTTCAAGCTCTTCGATTCGGGAGGCGGGTTCTCGGACAATGATGAAGATCTTGTCGAACCCCATGGAAGTGATGATGCGTGTGATGTCGGGATTGGTCGAAATCAGGGTTGGCAGGAAGTGGCTCTGCTTCTGCGCCGCCATGGCGATCTTGGCGATTAGCCCCAGGGTGGTGCTGTCGATGATCTCGGTTTCGGTGAGATCGACGACCACCGTCTTGAACGCCGGATCCTGAGTGATGGACTCTACCAAATGATCCAGCGTGGAACACAGGTTCAGCCGGATTTCCCCAATGAACTTCAGGACGTAAATGCCCTGTTTCTCAGCCTGTAGGATTTTGCAGCCAGCCATCATCTACACTGCCACTATTTCGACTCAACGCTGCCCGCCGGCGTACTCTCCTGCTGCGGGGAAGCGGTTTTTACCGTATCCGTCACTGATACAATAGCGATGTCGTCAGGTAGCTCTGACATCTCATCGAGATTCAGGGCATCACTTAGCGAGGCGATAGTGTGACGACCTCCCGACACGAGTTCAAGTAGTCGGGCTTCCTTTTTTGCCAGGCTCTTGGCCTTTATAACCTCCAGTATTCCATCCGAAAACAGAAATAACTGAAATGGCGCCTTGAGCTTCATCTCGTACACTTCCCACTGAGGGTGCTCGAACAGCCCTACCGGCAAGCCATTACCTTCCAGAAACATGGTCTCCCCCCCCGCTTCCGAGAGGATCGGCATGGGGAAATGAGCGCCCACGGCGTATTTCAGGGTCTGTTCCTGTTCTGAGATGATGCCTACGAATACTGTGACATGTTTTCCCAGCCCAGTATCCAGTAATTCTGAATTAATTCTTTCCAGGAACCGGTCCGGGTACAGAATGTCGTCACTGGACCCCCGTCGCAGGTTGCGTTGCAGGCGATTGGTGAGATTCTTGAGGAGGACCGTCACGAAGGCGGAGCTTGCGCCATGGCCGGAGACGTCGGCGATGTACACCAGGGTCTGGTCCCGCGAAATACGGAAATAATCGAGAAAGTCCCCACTGAGGTACAGCGACGGCTTGATCATATGATCAATGGCCAGGCTGCCCAGCTGCTGGCCATGCTCGGGTAGCATCTTGAGCTGCACCTTGCGCCCGGCCCGCTGGTCCGCCCGGAGCTCCGCGATGCCGGCCCGCAGGTCGCTGTTGGCCTCTTCAAGTTCCTGTCGATACAGCTGGTTGAGGCGGTTGACCCGGACCCGGTCGAACAGTTTTTCCAGGACGTCGTCCACCGTAGCCTTGTCGACAAGCGGTTTGAGCACAAAGTCCTCCGCGCCAGCGCGCAGGGCAGAGATAACCTCCGCTGCCGCGGCAGCCTTGCAATAGGCAACCACGGGAACAAAGGCATCGTCGTTTTCCAGCTTCTCGCTGAGTCGTTGAATCTCCCGCGGGGGAAGATCGGCAAAGATGACATCCGGCTCGTGGTCGTCGAACAGTCCCTGGGCGGCATTAACATCGGAATAACCCTGGACGTAGAATCCTTTGGACTCCAGGTAACGGTCCAGCTCCGAACGGGCATGTTCGTCGGAATCGATAATCAGAATGCGCTCTGTGCGCGAGGCCATGGCCGGCGTCCTAAACTGCTTTGGTGGAACGACATAACGACGTGTTGGGTATTCTTTTGCCTATTCTGGCACGGCACTGTGATATAACAAGGCGGTAAACTCGATTTTTGGAGATTTTACGTGACGCGTAGCGCAGTTAACGATCTTCTGGGTGCTTTCGACAAGCTGATCATGGACCCGGTACACGGCGGCATCCCCCTCTACCGCCACGAAATACGCATCATCGATCACCCGCTTTTCCAGCGTCTGCGTAACATTTGCCAGAACGACATACTCAGCCTGGTGTTTCCCGGCGCGACCCATTCGCGATTTCTTCACAGCATCGGCGTCATGCATGTGGGCAGTCGAATGTTCCGGGCGATGATCGACGCCTACCTCCGGGAACGGGAGCTCAGCGAGAATGTGGGTCTGAGTCTCCACCAACTGGATGCCATTGACTACCTCACCAAGGTCATCCGCCTGGGCTGCCTGCTTCACGACAGCGGGCATTCCAGTTTCTCCCACCAGTTTACCCAGGCCGACCGGATCCACCAGTTGATGGCCCGCCCCAACCGGTTCCAGGACCTCTGGCAACACGCCGACTACACACGCTATTACCGGCAACCGCCCACGGAACTGGAGCACGAACATTACTCGGTCAGGGTCGCCCACGAAGTACTGGCGGACATTGGCCTGGACGAAGCGGGCCTGCAGGCCGAAGACGTACTGGGCATCATGGAAACCACCGAGGTGTCACCCAGTGACGCCTTCTGTCGCCATGCCCGGACGTTCTGGTCGTTTATTGCCGGTGAAGACGCCGAAACCGGCGCCCTGCGGCATGAGAATACACCCCGACTGGTGATGGACCTGCTCTCGTCCATCGTCTCCGGTGAAATCGACGCCGACCGGGCCGATTACATGTTGCGGGACGGATTCCATTCCTCGGTAACCATCGGCGGCTTCAACCTGGATCACCTGCTGAGCAATCTCCGTTTCGGATGGGACGTGCGCGATCCCTGGCTGGGCCTGGCCATCACCCACAAGGGCCTGGGAGCACTGGAGGATTTCGTCTACAGCCGGCACCAGATGTACCGCAAGGTCTATGCGCATAAGACCGCGCTGGGCTTTGACTGGCTGTTGCGGGAAGCCATCAACGAAGTGCTTGACGAACCGGAGACCTTCGAGTGGGTGGATACCTGTCTCAGTGATATGCGCTACTTCGCCGAACTGACCGACAGTTTTTTCTGGGAGGCATTTCGGCGCTATGCCCGCAAACACCCGAAGAGCTACGCCCGCTGTATCGTTGACCGGGTCAAGCTGGACCACCTGGATACCCGGGAGGACCTGGCACCGGAGGAAATCCAACGCCATTGCGACTTTCTCGCCGACCGGATGAAGCTCGAGCGGGAAGATGTGGTGACCTGTTCGATGCGGGCCCGGTTTTCGAACATCCAGGACAACTTCAACGGCATCAAGGTGCTGGTACGGGACCCCATCAACCGCCAGCGGCACCTCAGTCAGATCACCGAGGTCAGTGCCTTCTTCAGCAAGTTTTCCGACGGCACCATCACCCATTTCTACCAACGACCGGCGTTACTGCGCGGCTGATCGATCGAGCGGATGTCGGCGGGTGTCCAGGGTCATCACCGCCAGCAACCGCTCCGCACTCTCGAAAGCACCTTCTACCCGCCCCCCTTGCAGCCAGTCACCACAGACTCCCAAACGGTCGTCGGGAAACCAGATGGGATCATGGGCACCAGGACCGTGAAACCGTGCGTAAAGCCAACAGTGACTGAGCGCCTGGTCCGGCGACGCCGTGACCGGCGCCAACCGTTGAAACTCGGCCAGCAACGAGGCAATGACGGTATCCGGGGCTGAACCGACATGCTCGCGGGACCAGGCCGGTGCGCCGTGCAGCACCCACCACTCCCCACGGCCCGTGCGACCGGGCTTGCTGCTGTCATTCGCCGCCCAGCGCAAGGGCCCCGCTGGGGACTCCAGGCCCTCAAAAGGCAGCCCCAGGGGCTCCGCAAAGTGCACCATCACCGCGTAACAGGCCTGCAGCGTCGCGGTCAGGGGCAGTACACGGTTCGCCGCGCAGCCCAGCCCGCTTTGACGGAACAGGGCCTCGGTCTGCACCGGCGGCGCCGTCACAACCACGGCATCGAAGCCACCATGCAGCTCGCCCCGGCTGTCCTCCAGCTGCCACTGGCCGCTCGAGGTACGTCCCAGTCGGGTGACCTGGCACCGGGTTCGGATAACCAACTGGCTTGCCAGCGCCCGGCTCACGGCGCTCATGCGCGGCACCCCCACATAGCGCCTGGCCGGAGTAAACGGTTCCCGGCCGCCGGATTCTGCCTGTCGGGCCAGCCGGCCTTGCCACAGGCCGTAACTATCCCCGGCATATCGGGCCAGAAACTCACCGAATGCGGACGTTCGGATGGTGAAGTACTGCGCCCCGCAATCCACGGTGCCGGCAGTTACCCGCGTTGAGGCCAGCCGCCCCCCGGGGCCACGGCTCTTCTCGAACACGTTGACCGACACGCCCCGCTCCCTGAGCCTTAAAGCCACCGTTAACCCGGCCATGCCTGAGCCGAGCACGGCAACCTGCCGTATAGCGTGGCTGGAGATTGTTTCGTTTTGCATAGAATCCAATGCATCCAAATGTCATGGGTGGAACGTAGAACCTGTCGACCCGGTGGCCGTGACGCCGACACACCCACCTTTCCCACGAATGACAAAGGACTTAACGGGCATGACCCAACAGCATCAATGGTTAGGTAACATTCTGCGATGGTTCGACGCCGACGCCAGCGTGGATCACCTGAATGCCGATTCCAAACGCGTCAATCCGATCCGGGTGTTGCCCTTCGTCGCCCTTCATCTGGCGTGTCTCGGCGTGTTCCTGGTGGGGTACAGCGGGTTCGCCCTTGCCTTCGCCACGGGATTTTTCCTGATACGCATGTTCGCCATTACCGGGTTCTACCACCGCTACTTTGCCCACAAGACCTTCCGCACCAGCCGTGGCTGGCAGTTCCTGTTTGCCGTCCTGGGCGCCTCCGCCGCCCAACGGGGGCCACTGTGGTGGGCGGCCCACCACCGCCACCATCACCAGCACTCCGATCGGCACCAGGACATCCACTCCCCTCACCACGGCGGCTTCTGGTGGGCCCACGTTGGCTGGTTTACCTGTGACGCCGGCTTCCGCACCGATGAGAAGCGGGTTGGTGACTGGCTGCGGTTTCCGGAACTGCGGTTCCTGAACCGGTTCGATGCCCTGGTGCCGGCGCTCGCCGCCGTACTGATCTATCTGCTCGGGGAACTGCTTGCCGTCACGGCTCCTTCCCTGGCAACCAATGGACTACAGTTGCTGGTGTGGGGGTTCTTTGTCTCCACCGTTGCGCTGTTCCACGCCACCGTGTCCATCAACTCCCTGGCCCATGTCTGGGGTTCCCGACGATTCAATACCGAGGACAACAGTCGGAACAACTGGTTCCTGGCCCTGATCACGTTGGGAGAGGGCTGGCACAACAACCATCACCGCTGGCCGCTGTCTGCTCGCCAGGGTTTCCGCTGGTACGAGATTGATCTCACTTACTACGGGTTATGGCTGTTGAGCAAGGTTGGCATTATTCGGGAGTTGAACCCGGTGCCCTTGCACATTCTGGAAGAAACCCGGGAATTGGACCGAACCAGGAGGGAGCGGCCATGACCGTGCACTCATTCAATGGCTCCGAGGCGGCGGGCCTCAAACTCATTTCACTGATGGACAGCTTCAAGGAGCTGTTCAACCGCATGGAAGCGGGAAGGATCGGCGACCTGAATCGGGTCTACCACCCGCAGGTCGAATTCCAGGACCCCTTCACAGCGATCCACGGCCGCCACTCGCTCGCTGAGTACTTCCAGGGGGCTTACCGAAACGTGCTGTCGTGCCGTTTCCAGTTTGGCGACCTGACCTTCTCCGGTGGTACCTGCTACCTGCCCTGGACCATGACGGTGTGTCACAGGCGACTGCGTCGGGGTCATCCGATCGTGGTGGAGGGGGTCAGCCAGATACGGGTTCAAGACGGCCTTATCGTCTGGCACCGGGATTACTTCGATGCCAGCCGGCTGGTGTACGAGCATGTGCCGGTGCTGGGGGCTGCCGTGCGCTGGATTCGGAGGCATGCCGTATGACCCGGCTGCTTCAGACGCCCACGGAGGTGTGGCTAACCGGTGCCGGATCCGGCATGGGGTACCAACTGGCCACCAGGCTGATCGAAGGGGGACACCGCCTGCGCGTGTCAGGGCGTCGGACTTCGTCGTTGCTGGCGCTTAGGGAGCTGGCGCCCGACCGAGTCAGGATACTGCCGGTCGACATTACAGACCCGGCCGCCGTCGCGGCCCTGGCAGACCCGTTGATGGTGCCTGCGCCGGTGCAGTTGGCCATTCTCAACGCCGGCACCTGTGAGTACCTGGACGCCACCCACTTTCAGGGCCGGGTTATTGCCAACAACATCAACACCAACCTGCTGGGAACCGCCCATTGCATCGAGGCGGTGCTTCCGGCATTGCGTCGGGCAAGGCACTCCGGCTTACCGGCCGCCCTGGTCATTGTCAGCTCCTCGGCCTGGTGGTTCCCCTTCAGCCGCGCGGAAGGCTACGGCGCCTCCAAAGCTGCGCTGAGCTATCTGGCCCATTCCCTGCGGGCTGACCTGGCCTGTGAAGGAATCGAGGTGGTAACGGTGTCACCGGGGTTCGTCAAGACGCCGCTGACCGATGCCAACGATTTTCCCATGCCCTTCCGAATCCCGGCCGAACAGGCGGCGGAGAAGATACTGGCGGGCCTCAGGTCTGGCCGGCGGGATATCCACTTCCCGCGCCGCTTCACCTGGCTACTGAAAGCCCTGCGTGCGTTGCCGCAACCGTTAGTCGACCGGTTGGCTGCACGGATGGCCCGATCCTCTGCCGCTCACCAGGAAACCAGCCTATGACCCAGACACGTCAACGCATAGCCGTAATCGGTGCGGGCATTTCCGGCCTCACCACCGCGTGGCTGCTGGCAGAAGACCACGACATCGAACTGTTCGAGGCGGGCGATTACGCCGGCGGCCATACCAACACCCGGCTGGTCGAGATCCAGGGCCGCCGCTGGCCCGTCAATACCGGTTTTATCGTGTTCAATGACTGGACCTACCCAAACTTTATTGCGTTGATGGATCGTCTCGGCGTCAAGTCCGAAGTGAGTGATATGAGCTTCAGCGTGGACAGTCGCCGGAACGGGCTGCAATACAACGGTAACCGGCTCAACAGCCTGTTCGCCCAGCGCCGAAATCTGCTCAATCCGCGGTTCCTACGAATGATCACGGAGATTCTTCGGTTCAACCGGCTTGCCCGGGACGACTTGAACACCAGCCGGATCAGCGATGACGAATCTCTGGGCAGTTACCTCAACCGGCACCGCTTCTCCCGCTACTTTCGTAACCATTACATCGTTCCCATGGGGGCGGCAATTTGGTCCGCACCGGAGATTGTGCTGGAGCAATTTCCGGTGCGGTTCTTCCTGCAGTTCTTCAACAACCACGGCATGCTCTCGGTGGACAGTCGCCCCACCTGGCGGGTGATCTCCGGCGGCTCATCCCAGTATGTTGACCGGATGATGGAGCGGTTGGGCCCGCACACCCACCTCAACTGCCCGGTTTCCCGGGTTCGGCGGCACGACGACCGTGTGGAGGTCGATGTGGCGGACGAAACGTGGAGCTTCGACCAGGTCGTCTTTGCCTGTCACAGCGACCAGGCCCTTAAGCTGCTGGCGGACCCCACCAGCGCCGAACGGTCGGTGCTGGGCGCCATCCCCTATCAGGACAACGAGGTTGTGCTACACACCGATACCACCGTCCTGCCCTCCAAGCGGCTGGCCTGGGCCGCCTGGAACTACCACGTTCCGGAACACCGCAGCGAACCGGTGTCGGTGACCTACAACATGAACATCCTGCAGAATTTTCACGATGCGCCGGAGACCTTTTGCGTCACCCTGAACCGATCCCGGGATATCGACCCGGGCAAGATCATCGAGTGTTACCGGTACGCCCATCCAGTGTTCTCTCAGGACGCCGTCGCGGCCCAGCGGCGTTACCACGACATCGGTGGGCGAAACCGCACCCATTTCTGTGGCGCTTACTGGTTCAACGGTTTCCATGAAGACGGCGTCAACAGCGCCCTGCGGGTTACCCAGGCATTCGGAGTGTCGTTATGAGCAAACCCAGCGAGTTTGCCAGTGACTGGCTGGAAGGCACCGTTCGTCACCGTCGTCACACTCCGGTGGCCCATCAGTTCTGTTACAGCACCGGCATGCTGGCGCTGGACCTGTCCGAATGGCAGCGGGTGAGCGACATCAGCCCGTGGTTTTCGCTGGAACGGTTCAACTGGGTGGCCCTCTACCGGGGCGACTACCTGGCACCCGGCGGCGCTTCGTTGCAGAGTGAGGTCACCGTTTGGGTGGAGACTCAGACCGGCTGGCGCCCCGATGGTCCGATTCAGCTCATCACCCACCCCCGTTACTTCGGCTACGTCTTTAACCCGGTCAGCTTTTACTTCTGTTACAACAGGGGCGAGGCGCCATCCTCCGGTGCCGTCCCCAAGGTGATCCTCGCCCACATTACCAACACACCGTGGAATGAACGGCACCTGTACTGCCTGGAATGCTCCGGTGAGCGAACCGGCCAGCACGGATGGCAGACCGTTCAGTTTGAGTTCGATAAACGTTTTCACGTCTCGCCGTTCAATGATATGGCCCAGCGATACCGCTGGCTGTTCAGTTTTCGGGGCTCGGAATTGCGCATCCACATGGACGTGCACGCCGGCAAGAAGGTTTTTGACGCCACCCTGGAGGTCCAAAGAGCCCCCCTGTGCCGTAACACCTTCCACAGGTCGCTGCGTCGGTTCCCGCTGGAGTGCATCAAGGTGGTCAGCGGTATTTACTGGCAGGCGCTACGCCTCAAGCTCAAGGGCGCCCGCTTCCACCCTCACCCCGGCACGCTACCGGACAATTCGGCCCAGCACGGCCAGGGCCGTAACGACCGGGGCATGCCCCTGGCGCAGGCCGAGAACCATTCATCGTTAACAGGAAGAGTTCGATCATGGAGAACGTGAGAGTCATCGCCCCCCTTGCCCGCCAACCCCGGTTTGCGGCATTGGCCCGGTTGCTGGTCCTTCGACAGTTGGGCGCACTCGAGGAAGGCGAATTGCTGGTGAAGGAACCGGGACAGCCCGATGCAAAACTGGGCGATGGGGACTCCAGCTTTCCGTTGGCGGAACTTCATGTTCACAACGCCAGCACCTGGAAAGATCTGCTCACCGGCGGCGGCATCGGTGCTGCGGAGGCTTTTGTCGCGGGCGACTGGGACAGTCCGGACCTGGTCGCGCTACTGCGTTTCTTCGCCCGCAATGTCGACCGTCTCAATGCGTTCGAGGACCGTTTCAGCTGGATTTCCAAGCCGCTGCTGCGCGGTCTGCATCGCCTCAACCGCAACAGCAAGGACGGTTCCCGCAAGAACATTGCCGCCCACTACGATCTGGGGAATGAGTTGTTCGAGACGTTCCTGGACGACTCCATGATGTACTCCTCCGCCCTTTACCCCAGTGCCGACGCCACCCTGGAAGAAGCCGCGCGCCATAAACTGGATGGGATCTGTCAAACTCTGGAACTGCGGCCCGGCGACCGGGTTGTCGAGATTGGTACCGGCTGGGGTGGGTTCGCCATCCACGCCGCCCGCCACTACGGCTGTCACGTCACCACCACCACCATATCCGCGGAACAGCTGGAACTGGCCAGGGAACGGGTCAGGGCCGAAGGCCTGGAGGATCGCGTCACCCTGCTGTTCGACGACTACCGGGACCTGTCCGGCCGGTTCGACAAGCTGGTGTCGATTGAAATGATCGAGGCCGTCGGCCCGGAATACCTGGACGGTTACCTCGCCAAGGTGAGCCAACTGCTCAAGCCTGAGGGGCAGGCGCTGATCCAGGCCATCAACCTCCCGGAACAGCGCTATCACCGGGCCCTGCACAACGTCGATTTCATCCAGCGGTACATCTTCCCCGGTAGCTTCATTCCCTCGTTTGGAGCCCTTCTGGCGTCGCTCCGGCAGCACACCGATCTGGTGCTGTCATCGGTAGACGACCTGGGCTTCCACTACGCACGGACACTACGGGACTGGCGTCACCGCTTCAACGCCAACAGTCAGCGGCTCGAGTCCCTGGGTTACGATAAACGCTTTCAGCGGCTCTGGCAGTTCTATTTCGCCTACTGCGAGGCCGGCTTCGCCGAACGGGCCGTGGGGGTCTCGCAAGTCCTGTTGTGCAAGCCCCGGCACAAGGGAGCGGTGTATGGCCATTATGAGGCCCGCTAGCACGTTGTCCCTCGTCCTCAATTTTGCGGCTTTTCAGTTGGGTTGGTTAGTCTGCGTGCTGTTCACCAATCAACTGGCCGCCGTGGCTGCATTGTTGCTGGTATTGGCGCATCTGCGCTGGCTCAGCGTTTTCCCGGGACCGGAAGCGCTGTTCATCCTGCTTGGCACCGCATCCGGGGCTCTGCTGGACAGCCTGTGGCTGGGTACCGGAGTATTGGTCACCACCCCGGACAGCGTCCTCGCTCCCCTCTGGCTGGTGGCGTTGTGGGCGCTGTTCATGACCACACTCTGTCATTCCCTGGCCTGGCTCGGCCGTCGCCGGGTCCTGCCTTTCCTGCTGGCACCGATTGCCGGTCCCTGCGCCTACTGGGCCGCCAGTGGCCTGGGGGCGGTCCAGCTGGGTGACCGGGTGATCACGACGCTGTTGCTGGCGGCCGGCTGGCTGGTGCTGTTCCCCGGCCTGCTCACCATCCGCAAACGCTTCTTTCCCGGGCTGGTGTGATGTGCTGGCGCGGCCCCATGCAAACTGCAATCGCGTTGGTGGTGGCCTGGGCGGTCTGCCCCGGCCTCCAGGCCATGACAGCAAACCAGCAGTTCGTTGGCCGGGCCTATGGCGAGACCGGCGAGCTTCTCTATGAGGAGCATCACCTGCTGGAGGGGCGCTGCGAGTCGGGACAATGGACCCCGGACAGGCACACCGTTCGCTATCTGGCACCGGATGGGCAAGCCCCCTTTGCCACCAAAACCCTGCATTACTCCCGTTCCCTGCTCCGCCCGGAAGTGGACTTTCACCAGCCACGGTGGAACGAACGGCTCCTCATCGGCTACGATTCCGACGACAACGCCACCATTACCTGGCGCAAAGGCGATCACCAAAAAGAGCAGGCCAACTTCCCGCCGACGGCGGATCTGGTCTTTGATGCCGGTTTCGACCACCTGGTCCGGCAGTCCTGGGACCGCCTGCGCCGGGGGCAACCGGTCATGTTCCGGTTTCTCGCCCCAACCCGGGGCCGTAGCTACGATTTTCTGTTGGAAGCCGATCAACCCACCACCGATGACGGCGGCATGGAGGTAGTCATTCGCCCCGAGGGGTGGGTGACGCGCCTGCTGGTGGCCCCCATCGAGCTGCGTTACGACCAGAGGGGATTTCTTGTCCGCTTCGATGGCCTCACCAATATTCGCCAAACCGCCGAGGCGAACTTCAACGCCAGCATCCGCTACCAGTTGCAACAGATACCAAACTGCCCGTTGCTCCGCTGATTCTCCGGCCAGCAAGTGCCCGCCGAATCTGTGGTAGACTGCCCCATTCCTAACACCATGAGTCAGTTGAGTAATCGCCCCATGATGTTCGTTTCGTTTAACGTCAACAGTATCCGCACCCGCCTGCACCAGCTCCAGGCGGTCGTCGAAACCTATCAGCCGGACATGATCGGCCTGCAGGAAACCAAGGTGACCGATGACCATTTTCCGGTCGAAGACATCCAGGCGATGGGGTACCAGGTGCATTTTCATGGCCAGAAAACCCACTATGGCGTGGCCTTGCTATCCCGCCAGGCTCCCGACTCTGTCCAGAAAGGCTATCCCTGGGACGACGAGGACGCACAGCGCCGTTTCATTGCCGGAAATTTCCAGGTCAATGGCGAGAAGCTGACCGTCATCAACGGGTATTTTCCCCAGGGCGAGAACCGCAACCACGAAATCAAGTTCCCTGCCAAGCGGAAGTTCTACGCCGACCTGGTCTCCTATCTGGACGAACTGAAACGCAACGACCACCACATCGTGCTTATGGGCGACATGAACATCTCTCCCACCGACAAGGACATCGGTATTGGAGAGGCCAACGCCAAACGCTGGTTGCGGGAAGGCAAGACCAGTTTCCTGCCGGAAGAGCGGGATTGGCTGGCCCAAGTCGAGGCCCGCGGGCTGACGGATGTCTTTCGTCATCTCCACCCGGACGAGGCGGATACCTTCAGCTGGTTCGATTACCGCAGCCGGGGGTTTGAGCGGGAGCCCAAGCGCGGCCTGCGAATTGACCTGATCATGGCCAGCGAGGGGCTTTTGACACGGGCCACGGGTGCGGGCGTATCCTACGAGATTCGGGGTATGGAAAAACCGTCTGACCACTGCCCCGTTTGGGCCCGTTTCGACCTCTGACAGAAAAGGGACGCGCTGCAGGTCGCCTATGACGAAAAAAATCAAAACCCGGGACCGGATCCTGACCACCAGCCTGGCGCTGTTTAACGCCATTGGCGAACCCAACGTCACCACTTTGCTGATATCCGACGAACTGGAGATCAGCCCGGGCAACCTGTATTACCATTTCAAGAGCAAGGGCGACATCGTCAACGAGCTCTTTGACCAATACGATGCCGAGATGAGAGACCTGCTGTCGGTGCCGGAAGATGCGGATATCACCCTCGACCAGATATCCATCTTCCTGCACCTGCTGTTCGAGGCGGTGGCTCGCTACCGGTTTCTCTATCAGGACCTGGTCAATGTGCTCTCCCGCTATGACAGTCTGCAAACCCGGTTTCGCAGGATACTCGGTAAAAAACGCGCCGCTTTCCAGACCATCTGCACCAGCCTGAGTCGCCAGGGATTTGCCGACTTTTCCCGTCATGAACTTGAAGCACTGTGCGAGCAACTAACGCTAACTATCTGTTATTGGCTGAGTTTCGACAGCCTCTCCCATCTCGATGATCGGGAGGCCGTAGATCCGGGGCGGGGGGTGTATCAGATGCTGCACCTCATCCTTCCCTACCTGAAAGACGGTGAAAAGGACGAGGTCTATCTACTGAGCCAGGATTACCTGTAACGGAGGTTGTTTATTCCTCCTCGGAGTCGGTGTCCTGCAGGTGGCGAATCTCCGCCTCCAACGCTGCGATGCGTCGCTCCAGTTCTTCAATCTCTTCGCGGCGATGAATGCCCAGGCGACGCAAGGCTCCGGAAACCCGCTGATCGAAAAGGTTCTCCAGCTTGTCCCAGGTGCCAGTGGCCCGCTCGCGAACATCCTCGACGCGATCCTCAACCTGTTTGACGTGTTTCTCGACCACGTCCCGGGTCTTGCTTTCCAATTGTTCACCTTCATGCACGAGACGCTCGAAAAAGCGTCCGGCGTCTTCTTCCGCCTTGGTGTAGGCCCCTAGCCCGGCCAGCCAGATCTGCCGGGCGGAGTCTTTGATCTTGCCCGCCAGCTGGGGATCGTTCTCGGGCTGTTTCTGCTTCTCGTCAGACATTCGTAAAACCTTTGACTGAGTCTGTTTGGGAGTCTCGTATCGAGGCCACCTCATTCTCGCGTGTCTGG
This sequence comes from Marinobacter sp., assembly GCF_033722735.1. GTDB lineage: Bacteria > Pseudomonadota > Gammaproteobacteria > Pseudomonadales > Oleiphilaceae > Marinobacter. The sequence continues at coordinate 258,258 of NZ_JAWVYN010000002.1, read as the reverse complement.
TGGCTCCTAACATTCAAGAACTCCCAGGCCTTGCCGCGATCGTTATTGTATTACACCGCCGCCATAAATTCAGTTCCGTTAAGCGAGACGGGCTGTCAATAAAGGCGACGCTGAATATGATTGCTATAAGCACATTTCCTATATGCAAAAATGTACTCAAAGTCGGCGGTTCCTGCCTTGAAGTGTTCAAATAATCGTCAATACTTCCCTATACCGGTGTCCCTGCTGATGCCGGTTTGTCTGGAAGTCTTTCATGGATACTACTCGCACGCCTCTGCCCGGCCACAAGTGCCGGGCTTTTTTATGGTTCATCCTGCCTTCAACGGGAGAATCGGCTTTCAGGTGAGGCGCTGTGGGTCTGCAACGATCCCGCACGCGAAGCGAGTCCCACCAAAGCGCTGGAACCACACCGATCGGCAGGCTTCCTCCGTTCTTTATGAGGCACGATGAAATCGCTTGACTCAACATTATACACTTGCATATATTGTATATTATTTAAGTAATGGAGAATCCCATGACGCCGCCCATCGACGTGAAGCACATGCAACTGGCCGCCGAGAGCGCCAGCCACTTCCTGCGCTCTCTGGCCAATCGCGATCGGCTCATCTTGTTGTGCCAGCTCTCCCAGGGAGAAACCAGCGTCAGCGAGCTGGAGAACGCCACCGGCATCCGCCAGCCGTCACTCTCGCAACAGCTGGGTCTCCTTCGTCGGGAGGGCCTGATCGCGCCGCGAAAAGAGGGCAAGCAGGTGTTCTACCGCCTGGCCGACCCGAAGGTTCAGGCCATACTGCTCCAACTCTATGACATGTTTTGTAACGAGCCAGAGGTCGCCACCGATGATCACGATTGACTGGACCACCTTTACGCCCTGGACCGCCCTAGCCGGCGGACTGGTGATTGGCGTTGCCGCGGCGTTGCTGATACTGCTGAACGGTCGCGTTGCCGGTATCAGCGGCATCCTCGCGGGTATTCTCACCAGACCCAACCAGACCAACGGCTGGCGACTGGCCTTCATCGTCGGACTGTTGTCTGCCCCCTTCGCATGGTTGCTGCTGGCGGAGATCCCGGAAATTCGCATCGACGCCGAGTACCCCATGCTGATCGTCGCCGGGCTGCTCGTGGGCCTGGGTACCCGGTACGGCTCGGGATGCACCAGTGGTCATGGCGTGTGTGGGATTTCCCGACTGTCCCCGAGGTCACTCGTGGCGACCCTCTGTTTCATGACCGCCGGATTCGTCACCGTCTATGTCCTGCGCCACCTGATCGGAGGAGTGTAAGATGATTTTATGGCTATCCGCCTTTTCCGCTGGCCTGATCTTCGGGCTCGGTCTCCTGCTGTCGGGATTGGCCAACCCGGCCAAGGTGCTCGGTTTTCTGGACCTGGCCGGCGCATGGGATCCGTCGTTGGCCCTGGTGATGGTTGGAGCGATTGCCGTAGGCGCCCTCGCCTTCGCCTTGGCAAAGAATCGTCCCCGCACTGCGCTTGGCGCGACAATCGAGCTGCCCAAAGCGGTCCACCTGGACAAACGCCTCGTATTGGGTAGTCTGACGTTTGGCCTGGGATGGGGACTGGCCGGGTTCTGCCCGGGCCCGGCACTGGTCGCTCTCGGCGCCGGCGAGGCCAAGGCCGCGGTGTTCGTGCTGGCCATGGCCGCCGGCATGTGGATCTTCCAGCTGCTGGAGAGCCGCCGCAAGCCGGCGTAACCGTCCGTTAAACAGTCCCGGTCTGACATCGGGCCGGGAGCTGTGTCATCATACGGCTTTCAATCATGGGTGAAGTATGGATATCAGAAAGATTGACGAAACCATCGCGGTTGCACCGCAGATCCAACCCGAAGACGTTCGCGAAATCGCGGCCCTGGGCTATCGCACCCTGATCGCCAACCGTCCCGACCAGGAGGAATTCGGCCAGCCGTTGATGTCCGACATTGAAACGGCGGCCAGGGAGCATGGCGTGCAATGGATCTACCAGCCGGTGGAATCCGGCAACATTCTCGATGCCGACGTTGCACAGTTCCACCAGGCCGTGCAGTCCGCCGAGAAGCCAATCCTGGCCTTCTGTCGCTCGGGAACTCGTTGCTGCGTCCTTTGGGCGATCAGCAATGCCAAGGACACCCCCGCCGATGCGCTGATCATCAAAGCCCGCCATGCCGGCTACGATCTCAGTGGACTGAAACCCCGCTTGCTGCAACAGGCCAACCAGGGCTAACCGCCACACAGGGCCCGCAAGGACACCAGAATTCATGCAATATCAAGGTGCTGAGCACTACGCTCACAACCAACCCGACAAAGTGGGCGTCTTGATTACCAACCTGGGCACCCCAGACGCCCCCAGCAGGCCCGCACTGAAACGCTATCTTGCGGAATTCCTGGCGGACCCGAGGGTGGTCGAGGTGCCGAGACTGATCTGGTGGCTGGTGCTGCATGGCATTATCCTGAGGATTCGCCCCGCCCGCTCAGCCCGAGCCTACCAGAAAGTGTGGCGGGACGACGGCTCGCCCCTGCTCGTTCACACCAAAGCCCAGAGCCAAGCCATTCAGGCGGCCCTCAGCGAACGTTATGGCAATCAGATGGTGGTGAAATTTGCCATGCGGTACGGCAACCCCTCTATCCCCAGTGCCCTGGACGCCATGCAGCAGGAAGGCGTCCGCCGGTTGCTGGTGCTGCCGTTGTACCCACAGTACTCGGCATCGACATCCGCCTCGACGTTCGATGCCATTGCCTCGGATTACACCCGGCGACGCTGGCTGCCGGATTTTCGGTTCATTAGCCACTACCCGGATTTTCCTCCCTACATCGAGGCAATGGCCACCCATATCGAACAGCACTGGCAACAGCACGGTCGCCACGAAAAGCTGATCCTCTCCTACCACGGTGTGCCGCTGAAATACCTTCACCGGGGTGACCCCTACTATTGCGAGTGCCATAAGACGTCCCGCCTGCTCGCCGAACGCCTGGGGCTCTCCGAGGACCAATACCAGACCACCTTCCAGTCCCGCTTCGGGCGCGAAGCCTGGCTCCAGCCCTACACCGACGAAACACTGAAATCGCTGGCCGCCGGTGGTACCCGAAGCGTGGATGTGTTCTGCCCGGGTTTCTCGGCGGACTGCCTGGAAACCATCGAAGAGATTGACGAAGAAAACCGGGGCTATTTCTTGGCTGCCGGCGGTACCGCGTTCAGCTACATCCCGGCCCTGAACAGCACTCCGGTGCATATCGACGCCCTGGTGCAGCTTATTGAGCAGAACCTTCAGGGATGGCCCCAATCCACTGCTGACCCGAAGGCGGCGCAACGGCGACAGCAGAGAGCCACCGCCCTGGGGGCCGAACGCTAGGGCTCGATCGGCGCCGGGGGTGACGGAAGTAAGGGAACACCAGCTTCGTAGGCGGTCATACCAGACAAGTTGGGCAAGCTTTCTGGAGGATGGGAACTCCGTCCACCAAGGGATACGGATACCATGAAACTGAATTGCGACCTGGGTGAGAGCTTCGGCGCCTGGACGATGGGGCAGGACGAACGGGTGATGCCATTGATCGATATGGCCAATATCGCCTGCGGCTTTCACGCCGCCGACCCCCTCACCATGCACAAGACCGTGTCGTTGGCGGTGGAGAACGGCGTGCTGATAGGCGCCCACCCCTCCTATCACGACCTGGCAGGCTTCGGCCGTCGCTCCATCCCCCATACACCGGAAGAGATCATGGCGCTGATGCTGTACCAGCTTGGCGCCCTCGAAGGCTTCTGCCGGGCGGAAGGCACCCGGCTGGTCTACGTGAAGCCTCACGGCGCACTCAACAACGACATGATGAAAAACCCGGGCCTGCTGGAAACGGTGATGACGGCCATTGCCCGCTATCGCACCGGGTTGTCGCTGATGATTCCGGTGACCCTGGGGCACGAACAGCATCAGGCCATGGCCGATCAAATTGGCCTGCCCCTGATCCTGGAGGCCTTTGCCGACCGGGCGTATGATGACGACGGCCTGCTGGTTCCCCGCAGCGAAGCCGGCGCGGTCCACCGCGACCCTCAGCAAATCGTCCGGCAGGCCCTGTCCTTTGCCAATAAGGGCGGACTGCACAGCCGCTCCGGGAAATGGCTGGATCTACCCGCCGACAGCCTGTGCGTGCATGGTGACAACGACGCCGCCCTGGAGGCGGTCCGATCGATCCGTCAGGCTCTCGCCCAGCACAGCCCATGATTACCTGCGTCTCTGACGACAGCATGCTGATCCGGCTGGGCGAGGTCATCGAGCCGTCCCTCACCTCCCGGATCGCCACCTATTGTCGAGCGATCGAAGCCCGGTTCGGCGACTGGCTGATCGACCTCGTCCCCTCCTACACCACGATCCTGGTGGTCTACGATCCGCTACGGATCGATTTTCGCGGCGCCCGGCGGCAGGTCAGCCAACTGCTTGCAGACACGACCTTAAGCGACACCCAGGAAACTGGTGCCGGCGCGGTCCACGACATTCCGGTGTACTACCATCCAGAGTGCGGGCCAGACCTGCAGACCCTGGCCGACGCCAAGGGCCTGACCATAGATGAGGTCGTTGATTACCATACCTCCGCGACCTACCAGGTTTACGCCATTGGCTTTTTGCCGGGCTTCGGGTTTCTGGGATCGGTGGACGAGGCGATCGCCGCACCCCGGCATCGGTCACCGCGGGACCGGGTACCAGCCGGGAGTGTGGGCATTGCCAATCGACAAACCGCCATCTACCCCAAAGCCTCGCCTGGCGGTTGGCAGATCATTGGCCGAAGTCCGACTCCCATGTTTGATGTTGAGTCGCTCTCGCTGTTGCAGGTGGGCGACCGTGTCCGGTTTCATGCGGTCAGCCGCGACGAATTCCGGGACCTGGGAGGCAGCCTGTGAAGTTGCTGAAGGTAATTTCACCGGGGCCACGCACCACCGTTCAGGATGCCGGACGGCGTCATTATCAAAAACACGGCCTGGCCCAGGCGGGACCGGCGGATCGTGTCGCATTCCTTTGGGCCAACAAGCTGTTGGACAACCCGCTGGGCGCCGCCTGCCTGGAAATCACCCTTGGTGGCCTGGAAGTGGAGGCCCTTGCCGGTCTCACCATTGCCCTGACTGGCGCCGACGCCCAGCCCCGGGTCAATGGCCGCCCCGTCAGCAACTGGCATACGCTGCATCTCTCAGCCGGCGACCGGCTCTCCCTGACTACCGCCTCCTGTGGACGATACAGCTACCTGGCCGTCGGCGGCGGTTTCCGGAGTCCGGTATTGTTTGGCAGTCAGTCCGTGGTGGTTCGCGAACAGTTTGATGCTCTTCAGCCCCTGCAGGCGGGGGACGAACTGGCGGGAAGCGACCGGGGTTACTCACCCGACCGGGTGGTGCCTGCCTCCGCACAGCCGGATTATGGCCTGCACCTGCCATTGCGGTTGATTGCCGGCTATCAGTACGAGCAGTTCAGCCGTGCCGATCTGACCCGGCTTCTCACCTCCGATTACCGGATCAGCGCCCAGTCGGACCGTATGGGCTACAAACTCGAAGGCGCCGCGTTACAGACGCCCCCTCCCGGCATCGTCTCCGAAGGTATCGCCCTGGGCTCGGTGCAGGTTCCGGGAGACGGCGTGCCCATCGTACTGCTGCAAGACCGACAGACGGTCGGCGGCTATCCTAAGCTTGGTACTGTGTGTGCCATCGATTGCTATCGCCTGGCCCAGCGGCAGCCGGGGCAAACGGTGCGTTTCGAACTGACGGACCTGGCAACGGCTCAGAACGAGCGGGCTCTGCTGGAGCGCCAGTTCCGGCAAACAACATGGACTCCGGCCGGTGACGAACTTAGGTGGTCGGATTAATAGCCGGTCAAAAGGATCGGCGGCAGCGTCAACCATTCAACGCGAGCCGGAAATTTTGGAGGCAAGAGGACGTTCAGCGAGAAGGAGAGACAAGAGAAAGAGAAAAATGGCGGTGGGCCAGGGATTCGAACCCCGGGACGGCTACTAACCGTCGGCGGTTTTCAAGACCGCTGCATTCAGCCACTCTGCCAGCCCACCGTTCAGCATTCGGCGCCACCTGCCACGTATCCACGTAACGTGTGTCACCTGTGCCATCGCTCGTTGCGACAGCGGTGTGCATGATACCGGAATCGCCTCCCCTGTCAACGCCTTGCAATGTTTTCACAACATTAACGCGATGTAATGGAATCCATTCACCATGTTCGGGTCGTAAACGATTGAAAAGTAGCTCCCGAACACTATTATGGGAAGTAGTTAAAACGTTATCGTCATTTGCACGGAGATTACGATGGAGAACAGACGAGTTCAGGGCCAGCATAATCAAGGGGTTTACGCTGCGTCCGCCTCACGCACCGGTACCGGTATCCAGGCCGATGCGCAAAAGGTGCTGCGTAACACCTATTCCCTGCTGGCCATGACGCTGGCATTCAGTGCCATCATGGCGGGCGTGTCCATGGCCGTTGGCCTGGGTCGCGGTGCCAGCCTCGGTTGCAGCCTCGGTGCCCTGGCATTGATCTGGCTGGTATTGCCGCGCACCGCCAACAGCTCGGCAGGTATCGCCGTCGTCTTTGCCTTCACCGGCCTGCTGGGCTTGTCCCTCGGCCCCCTGCTTAACTACTATCTCGCGCGGCCCAGCGGCGGCACGATCGTCATGCAGGCCCTGGGTGGCACCGCCATTGTGTTCTTTGCGCTGTCCGGCTATGTACTGACCACCCGCAAGGACTTCAGCTTCATGGGCGGATTCCTGTTCGCGGGGCTGATTGTTGTGCTGGTGGCGGCACTGGGTGCCGTGGTAGCCGGCATGTTCGGCGTGGAAGTGAGCGCCTTCAGCCTGGCGATCAGTGCGGCGATCGTGCTGCTGATGTCCGGCTTCATCCTGTTCGATACCAGCCGTATCGTGAACGGGGGTGAAACCAACTACATCATGGCGACCACGGCGCTGTACCTCAACATCTACAACCTGTTCACCAGCCTGCTTCACCTAATCGGTGCCTTTAGCGACGACTAACCCGTCGAAAGCAGTTAAAAAAGCCCCGGCCCACTGCCGGGGCTTTTTGGTTGTGGGTTACAATACCCCTAAAGAAACCTTTTACCCGCGTAGATCCCATGCCAGCTTCCGATTCCGTCAATTTTACTCTGGTGATCACCGGCGCCCCCTACACCAGTCAGGCGCCGCAAACCGCCTTGCACTTCGCCCGGGCTGCTATAGCGGCTGGCCACGCCATTGATCGGGTGTTCCTCTATGGCGACGGCGTACAACTGGCTTCCAACCTGGCCTGCGTCCCCAGTGACGAACCCAACTGGCACCGTAGCTGGAGTGAGTTCCTGACGGCCGCAAACATTCCCGCGGTTGCCTGTATCGCCTCGGCTCTCCGGCGCGGCGTGATCAACGAGGAAGAGCGCGCACGCTATGAACTCGGTGCCGCAAACCTCGCCTCGCCCTTCCGGTTACTGGGACTGGGCGAATGGGTCGACCGGGTGGCGAGCACATCGAAAGTGATTTATTTCCATGCTGGAGGCTGAGGAATGAGTGTTCTGATTGTTATCGACCAGGCCCCCTACGGAAACTGGAGCGGCCGCGAAGCGCTGGACATGGCACTGTCACTGGCGGCCTTCGACCAATCCGTGTCGCTCCTGTTTGTGGATGCAGGAGTCAATTGGCTGCGAAAACACCAGAACCCTGCCCCCATCCAGCAAAAGGGTGTGAATCGCAACCTCGCGGGTGCTCAGGTTTTCGGCGTCGAAGAGCTGTTGGCCGACCAGTCCGCGCTGCAACAGTACAGGCTGGAGCCTGACGACCTGCTGGACGGCGTGGCTGTCACCGAACAGGTCCACGAGCTGCTGTCCAACTATTCGCATGTGGTCTGCCAATAGGATACGCCGCCATGATGACGCTCCATATTCTCAACAAGAGCCCGGGCCACCCGCGCTTTGGCCGCTGCCTTGATGCAGTGGGTGAATCTGATCAACTCCTCCTCATCGAGAACGCCGTACTCGCCCTGTCAGTGGACGACATAGCGCTTCCAGGGCGGGTTATCGCCCTGGCCTCCGACCTGGAGGCCCGAGGCGTGAGCGGTCACAGAGAGGTCGAACTGATTCATTATGATGACATGGTCGCCCTGACTGCAGCGGCAGACCGGATCATCAGTTGGTAACCGCTATGAGCCATCCCAAACGCAACAACGAAGGTTTCCTGGAAAACGCCTGGGAGTGGACGCCCGAAGCCGCGTCCGTGATCGCCAGCGAGGACAGCATCACCTTGCGGGATGCCCACTGGGAAATCATTCAGTTCCTCCGCGAGTTTTACCAGGAACACGAAATGTCGCCACCGTCCAACCGCCTGTTCGTCAAAGCCGTCAAGGATCGGTTCGGCGAGGACAAGGGGAGCAGCATCTACCTGATGCAACTGTTCCCGGGCACCCCGGCCAAGACCGCTTGTCGGATAGCCGGGCTACCACGGCCCACCAACTGTCTTTGAAGTCGCCAACATCTTGGAGTACCCATGGATACGCAGGGCAGTCAATTGCCGGAAACCAAACCGGGCGAACACCCATTCGCCCCCTATGTACGCATTCTGGGCAAGGGTAAGCGGGGCTCCCGCTCCCTGAACCGTGAAGAGGCCCGGCATGCCATGTCGATGATCCTCAAAGGGGAAGTGGAGGATGTCCAGCTCGGCGCCTTTCTGATGCTCTTACGGGTCAAGGAAGAAACGGCGGATGAGCTCACCGGTTTTGTGCAGGCGGTTCGAGACCAGGCCGAGGCACCGGCCGGGCTGGAAGTGGATATTGACTGGTCCTCTTACGCCGGCAAGCGCCGTCACGCGCCCTGGTTCCTCTTTTCGGTCCTGTTGTTGGCCTCCCACGGTGTGCGGGTTTTTATTCACGGTGCCGAAGGCCATACCCCGGAACGGATGTATCTGAGCGAGGTGCTACGGGCGTTCGATTTTGCTCCGGCGACTTGCTGGGCGGAGGTAGAACGTCAGCTCAACGAGCACAGCTTCAGCTACCTGCCGCTAGCCCGTTTCGCCGGAAACCTGGCCAAGATGATTGACCTCAGGCCAGTGATGGGACTGCGCTCGCCGGTTCACTCCCTGTCACGACTGATCAACCCGCTGGATGCGCCGACGGTGTTGCAGGGCATCTTTCACCCTCCCTACGCGGGGCTGCACCAGGAAGCGGGCCTGCAATTGGGGTATCGCCACATAGCAGTGATTCGGGGTGAAGGCGGTGAGATCGAGCGGAACCCGGATAACACCCTGAAGGTCTTCAAGGCACAGCGGCGGGACGGCATGGAGGGCGAACTGACGGAGGATACCTGGCCGGCGCTGTTTGAACGCCGCCACGTCAAACCCCAGTCGCTGTCCACCGATCACATGAAGTCCGTCTGGCGCGGCGAGACTGGCGATTCCTACGGCGAGGCCGCCGCTATCTCAACCGCGGCACTTGCCTTACTGGAGTCCGGCCGCGTCAACAGCCAGGAGGCGGCCATGGCGCTGGCGCAGGAACTGTGGGAGAGCCGGGATCGAAACCGCTTCCAATAGCCTTGGCCAGCAGCACGTCCGGGCCGGCCTTGAGCCGGCGCGGATCAACCCTTCCCGCTGGGGCGTTTACCGGACCGGCGGGCCAGGTCTTCCGCGGTGCCAATAAAGCTGCTCAAGCCATTCTCGAACAGATCGGACCCGAAGCGCAGGAATTGCCGGGTCGACTCCTTGGCGGCAGTCTCCGGAATGTCCTTGAGCGCCTCACCCACACCACGCTTGACGCCCCGGCTGATCCTGGGCTCAATGTCGTCAACCGCTGCAATCAGCTCGCCAACCTTTTTATTCAGAAATGGCTTGAGAATGATCAGGTAAAAGCCTGTCAAAACGACAAAAACAACAACCGCACTTACCGCCACCTGGGCCAAAAGCATCTGCCAGAAATCCATAGTTCCCCCACTCCAGCTTTCAGACGAATCGCCGAATGCTCGTCATTAGTTGATAAACGTAAACAGGCCGAACTGAATGGCACCGGCCAGCGCCCCCAATAGACCACCGACCACCATCAGCTGCAGCTCCTCCTCACGGAAGGCCGGCCGCAAAATGTCCTGAAACTCCGACGGCGCCAACTGCTTCATCTGGTCCGACAAGACGCTGGCGACGACCGGAGCCCGCTCGCGATTGAACGCCTGATCGTTGAACACATCCCGGGTAGCAACCACAGCCTTGTCGTTCATTGCTTTCTTAAGGTCGGTGTAGCCGGTCATGCCGATGGCCACCTGAGTGGTGAGCTTCATCATCACGGTATTGTCGAGCAAGGGCCGGAGGTGTTTCTGGATGATGGCCCGCGTCCGGTCCCCATGTTCGCCATGGAGCATGGCATCCGCCACCTTCTCCACGGTAATCAGTTCCTCGGCTACCAGCTTGGACCAGATTTCGCTGATCTCCGGCTGACGACGCAGGAACAGGCCCTGAACCCGCCAGAACAACACGCGCCGGGGCTGCAGCGGGCTGAAGATCAGATTGATGGCCAGCCAGTTGGTGACAAAGCCCACCACCAGCCCCCCCAAAGGCAACAGCCAGGGCTCCGGATAGCGGACCCAGAGCGGCGCAAGGATCGCCCCCAGCAACCCGCCTATGATCGCGCCCTTGTTGATCACGGAGTTCAACTCAACTGACCCCGCCTGCTTGAAGATCCGGTTCATCAGATCCGGGTGTCGCGCCAGTTCGCGGCTCAGCAATGCCTTCAGATCCACCAGGTCGTTCAGGTCATCGCCAAAATCTTCCACCAGGTCTTCGATTCGTGACGGCAGCTGCTCCCGAGCCCACTCGTAGATGCGGTTGCGCAGAAACAGGGGCATGTTATCCCACAGCACCGGCTGAATCTCGTACATCACTTCGTCGATGTACTCGTCCAGCCGAGGGTTAACCTGGGAAACGATCTGTTCGACGATGCGCTGGGGTTCCAGTTTTTCGTAGACCGCGTTCAGGTTGCCGAATTGCTGGAGCGTTCGGTCGATGCAGATGTGAGCCATTTTCTCGGCCTTGCGGGGTATCACGCCCTGCCAGCCAATCACCCCGATGCCGATGAACTGGACCGGATAAAACGACATCTGAATAGCCAGCCAGTTGGTGATCCAACCCACGATTGCCGCCATCAACGGCACTGACCAAAGAGCTATATCGACCAAGAGAAACCCCAGTGGTAAAAATTGAACGCCAAGGCGCCGACGAATTTTATGGGCGTACACCCGTAAAGGTGAGCCGCCGTATATTCTTAGTAAGCTAGATGATGAGGGATAAGACCCAGCCGGACATTGGCCGTTCCGCCACCTGAAACAGGAAATGTTGGCAGCCAAAAAAAGACCGGCGGTGAGGCCGGTCTTCTTTTAAGTCATATAGTTAGGGAGCCTATTGATAGTAAGCATTGTCCTTGATGGTGTGATCTGTGACGTCCCGCACAGCGGTGATTTCAGGCACCCGCTCCTTGAGCGTGGATTCAACCCCCTGCTTCAGGGTCAGACTGACGGCGCTGCAGCCCTGACAGCCACCGCCAAATCGCAGGACGGCAATGGACTCGTCAACCACTTCCACCAGGGACACCTCACCCCCATGGGACGCCAGCCCCGGATTGATTTCGGACGCCAGCACATAGTTGATACGGTCCGGCAATGGCGCATTCTCATCCACATTGGGAACCTTGGCGTTGGGCGCCTTGATGGTCAACTGTCCCCCCATCTGGTCCTTGGAATAGTCGACGTAGGCGTCTTCCAGGAACGGTACCGAGGCGTGATCCAGGTACAGGACAAACTTCTCGAGATCGATTTTCTCATCGGTCGGTACGATCTCGTTGGGCGGACAGTAAGCCAGACAGGTTTCCGCGTGCTTGGTGCCGGGCTGGGTCACGAAGATACGCACGCCCATGCCTTCCACATCCTGCTTTTCAATAAGTTGCGCTAGGTAGTCACGCGCGGGATCTGTCACAGTTACCTGAGCCATTTCTACAACCTGTTCATTGAATGTGGGACTATTTTAATGGGTTTGCGAGCAACAAAAAAGACCAAGTAAAACACTCAGCCTTTGTTGTCAGCGCCCGGAGGGATAATAATGACGGGTGGCCAAATGCATTGGGACGAAATTGCCCAATTTTGCTATGATCTCGCGCCACTCTTATTCCCATGAAGATTCGGAACCGTTTGTTATGACCGACCGCGACACGCGCCTTGCCACACTCAACAGGCTTCTGAAAGAACGCATTGTCATTCTCGATGGTGGCATGGGCACCATGATCCAGAACGAGAAACTCGACGAAGCCGCGTTTCGGGGGGAACGTTTTGCGGATTATGACCGGGAAGTCCGGGGCAACAACGACCTCCTGTGCCTGACTCAGCCCGATCTGCTGCTGCGTATTCACGAAGACTACCTGGTGGCCGGTGCCGACATCATCGAAACCAACACCTTCAACTCCACCCGACTGTCCCAGGCCGACTATGGCCTTGAGGACATTGCCCGGGAGCTCAACGTGGCGTCGGCCAGGCTGGCCCGCCAGATTGCCGACGAGGTGACCGCGCGCGATCCGGAAAAGCCGCGTTTCGTGGCCGGTGCGGTGGGCCCCACCTCCCGCACCGCATCGATCTCGCCGGACGTCAACAACCCGGGCTACCGGAACGTCGACTTCCAGACGCTGGTGGACAACTACTACGAGGCCGTCGACGGCCTGGTGGAAGGTGGTTGCGATCTGATCCTGATCGAAACTGTCTTCGACACCCTCAATGCCAAGGCAGCCATCTACGCCACCCAGCAGTTCTTCGAAGACAGCGGCATCACCCTGCCGATCATGATTTCCGGCACCATCACCGATGCCTCCGGGCGCACGCTCTCAGGCCAGACCACCGAGGCCTTCTGGAACTCCGTGGCCCACGCCAAGCCGATATCCGTGGGGCTGAACTGTGCCCTGGGCGCCGATGCCCTCCGCCCCTACGTGGAGGAACTGTCCAAGCGGGCAACCACCCACGTCAGCGCTCACCCTAACGCCGGCCTGCCCAACGAGTTTGGCGAGTACGACCAGACGCCGGAAGAAATGGCGGAAATTATTGAAGGCTTTGCCCGCGACGGCTTCCTCAACATCATCGGCGGCTGCTGCGGCTCCCGCCCGGATCATATCGAAGCCATCGCCAAAGCCGTGGCCAAGTACCCGCCGCGGCAGATCCCCGAGATCAAGCCCGCGCTTCGGCTCTCCGGCCTGGAGCCCTTTACCGGCGATGAGAACACCCTGTTCATCAACGTGGGCGAGCGCACCAACGTGACCGGCTCCAAGCGCTTCCTGCGGCTGATCAAGGAAGAGCAGTACGAGGAAGCCCTCAGCGTTGCCCGCGATCAGGTGGAAAACGGCGCCCAGATCATCGACATCAACATGGATGAGGGGATGCTGGATTCACAGGAGGTGATGGTCACCTTCCTGAACCTGGTGGCATCGGAACCGGACATCTCCAAGGTGCCGATCATGATCGACTCCTCCAAGTGGGAGGTGATCGAGGCGGGTCTTCGCTGCATTCAGGGCAAGGCGGTGGTCAACTCCATCAGCCTGAAGGAAGGCGAGGAAGAGTTCATTAAGCGTGCCCGGGACTGCATGCGCTACGGCGCCGCCGTGGTGGTCATGGCCTTCGACGAGACCGGCCAGGCGGACACCTACCAGCGCAAGGTGGAGATCTGCAAACGTTCCTACGACGTGCTGATCGGCATCGGGTTCAATCCGGCGGACATCATCTTTGACCCCAACATCTTCGCCATCGCCACCGGCATCGAGGAACACAACAACTACGCCGTCGACTTCATCGAGGCGACCCGCTGGATTCGCCAGAACCTGCCCCACGCCTCGGTGTCCGGCGGTGTCAGTAACGTCTCGTTCTCGTTCCGCGGCAACGACGTGGTGCGCGAGGCCATCCACTCGGTGTTCCTCTACCACGCCATCAAGGCCGGCATGAACATGGGCATCGTCAACCCCGGCCAGCTGGTGGTTTACGACGAAATCGATGCGGAACTGAAAGACCTGGTTGAGGACGTGGTGCTCAACCGTCGCGAGGACGGCACCGACCGGTTGCTGGAGATCGCCGAGAAATACCGTGGCAAGGGGGGCAAGACCCAGGAGGAAGACCTGGCCTGGCGCCAATGGCCGGTGGAGAAACGCCTGGAGCACGCCCTGGTCAAGGGCATCACCACCTACATCGTTGAAGACACCGAAGCCTGCCGTCTCAATGCCGAGCATCCGATCGAGGTAATCGAAGGCCCGCTGATGGACGGCATGAACGTGGTTGGCGACCTGTTCGGCGACGGCAAAATGTTCCTGCCCCAGGTGGTGAAGAGCGCCCGGGTCATGAAGCAGGCGGTCGCTCACCTGATCCCGTTCATTGAGGCGGAGAAAAGCGAGGGCCAGAAGGCCAAGGGCAAGATTCTGATGGCCACCGTCAAGGGCGATGTCCACGACATCGGCAAGAACATTGTCGGCGTGGTGCTTCAGTGTAACAACTACGAGGTCATCGACCTGGGCGTCATGGTGCCCTGCGACAAGATCCTAGACACCGCCCGGAAGGAAAACGTCGATATCATCGGCCTCAGCGGCCTGATCACCCCGTCCCTGGACGAGATGGTCCACGTCGCCAAGGAAATGCAGCGGCTGGACTTCCAGATTCCGCTGATGATTGGTGGCGCCACCACTTCCAAGGCCCACACCGCGGTGAAGATTGAACCCCAGTACCAGAACGACATGGCCCTGTACGTGTCCGATGCCTCCCGCTGCGTGAATGTGGCCTCACAGCTACTGAGCGATACCGCCAAGGGGCCGTTCGTCGAGGCCGCCCGCAACGAGTACGAAGAGATTCGTGAGCGTCGCAAGAACCGGGGTGAGCGGGTCAAGCTGGTGTCCTTGGCCGAGGCCCGGGCACGGGCCACCGAGATCGACTTCAGCAATTTCACACCCACCAGACCGGCCTTCACCGGCACCCAGGTTTTCGACGACTATGATCTGCAGGAGCTGGTGGAATACATCGACTGGACGCCGTTCTTCATCTCCTGGGACCTGTCAGGCAAGTACCCGACCATTTTTGACGACCCCAAGCGGGGTGAAGCGGCCCGCACCCTGTTCAACGATGCCCAGCGCATCCTCAAGCAAATGATCGAGGAAAAGCGGGTCACCGCCCGCGGCGTGGTCGGCTTCTGGCCCGCCAACCGCAGGGGCGACGACATTGTGGTTTATACCGACGAGAGTCGCAGCGAGGTACTGACCACCCTGCACCACCTTCGCCAGCAGGATGAGAAATCCCCGGGCAAGCAGATGCAGGCACTGTCCGACTTCCTGCTGCCGGAAGAGGCGGCACAGTGTGACTATGTGGGCGGCTTTGCGGTCACCACCGGGATTGGTGCGGAATCGCTGGCCAAGGAATTCGAGGCGAACAACGACGACTACAACGCCATCATGGTCAAGGCCCTGGCGGACCGACTGGCCGAAGCCTTTGCCGAGCGCATGCACGAACGGGTGCGCAAGGAGTTCTGGGGCTACGATCCGGAGGAGCACCTCGACAATGAGGCGCTGATCAAGGAGCGCTACCGGGGCATCCGGCCGGCCCCCGGCTACCCGGCCTGTCCGGACCACACCGAGAAGGCGGCGCTGTTTGAGCTGCTCAACGCGACCGACCACACGGGCATCGAGTTGACGGATCATTATGCCATGTTCCCGGCTGCAGCGGTGTCCGGATGGTACTTCGCCCACCCACAGTCCAAGTATTTTGCCGTCGGCAGGATTGGACGGGACCAGGTAGCCGACTATGCTGAACGGAAAGGCATGTCACGGGAAGAGGCAGAACGCTGGCTGGCGCCCAGCCTGGCCTACGATCCGGCGGAGTAAGGGATCGCGGTGCCCGGGCCCAGCCACACAGGAAAGGACGGATACCGCACCATGGTCACCCGGAACGAGAACGATCAACAAGCGGATCACCGCAAACAACCAGCCAGGAGTCCCGGCGTCCTGAAAGTGATGCAAAGCATCCTTGCCGGCGCTTTTGGTGTTCAGTCCAACAAGCGCCGGGAAGAGGATTTCGCCAGCCATAGCCCCTGGCCCTACATCGTTGCGGGCATCCTGTTTACCGCCGGTTTTGTGGTCACGCTGATCCTGGTTGTGAAATGGGTGCTGGCCACCCAGTGACCAGAGTTACTGGCCCGACACCCAGGTCACCGCGAACGCCACCACCAGCAGCACCAGCACCACCGCCGCAATGGCATCCACCTGGCTATCGGTTCGGGCACTTTTCTTCATCACGCCACCTCTTTGATTGTCGTTATTGGTCTGAGTCTGCAGTCTTTTCCTCACCAGGGCGGAAAGGTCAGGCCGGACCGCCCCGACGCCCTACTTAATCTAGGCACAGATGGGGAAATCGTCCAATCACCGGCAGTCGAATCGATACAGGATTTATATCGCCTTAATCGATAACCATATTTTGAAATAATCATTTTAACAATAAAGCAACAGTGATATTCTCCCCGGCAAAATAGCCAGCAATCTTGTTAGCAGGAAGTTCCGCTATGTATGTTTATGACGAACACGATCGGCAGATCCTCGCCGAGCGGGTTGCCCAATTTCGCCACCAGACTGATCGCGCACTGGCCGGAGAGCTGGCCGAGGAAGAGTTCCTCCCCCTGCGCCTCCAGAACGGCCTGTACGTACAGCGCTTTGCCCCCATGCTGCGTATCTGCGTGCCCTACGGCATGTTGCGAGCCGATCAGCTGCGTCGCCTGGCGCGGATCTCCCGGGATTACGACAAAGGCTATGCCCACTTCACCACCCGTCAAAATGTTCAGTTGAACTGGCCGGCTCTGGAAGACGTTCCGGACATCCTCGCCGAACTGGCCGAGGTTGAAATGCACGCCAACCAGACCAGTGGAAACTGTATCCGCAACACCACCACGGACCAGTTCTCCGGAGTGCAGGCGGACGAAGTGACGGATCCTCGCCCCTACTGCGAGATTATCCGGCAGTGGTCCACCTTCCACCCTGAATTCGCGTTCCTGCCCCGGAAATTCAAGATTGCGGTCAATGCCTCGGAACACACCGACCGGGCCGCCATTCAGGTACACGACATTGGCCTGCAGATCGTCAAGAACGCCGCCGGCGAGCTGGGCTTCCGGGTGCACGTGGGCGGCGGCCTGGGCCGTACGCCCATGGTCGGCCCGGTCATCCGTGAGTTCCTCCCGGAACACGACCTGCTCACTTACCTGGAAGCCGTACTGCGGGTATACAACCGCTACGGTCGACGGGACAACAAATACAAGGCCCGCATCAAGATCCTGGTCAAGGCGCTGACCCCGGAAGGCTTTGCCGAGAAAGTGGAAGCGGAGTGGGCTCATCTCAAGGACTCGCCGTCCAAATTGACCGACGAGGCCATCCAGCGGGTACAGGGTTACTTCACCGAGCCGGACTATCAGGCTGTCCCGGACCAGAGCGAAAACCTCGCCAGGTTGCGCTTTGACAACAAGGCCTTCGACCAGTGGATCAGTCACAACGTGGATGCCCACAAAAAGGTGGGATACGCCATTGTGACGCTGACCATGAAGAAGACAGGCACACCACCGGGTGACGTCAGCGACCGTCAGTTGGAGGCGATTGCCGATCTGGCCGAGAAATTCAGTTTTGGCGAGGTTCGTGTCACTCACCAGCAAAACGTTGTGCTGGCCGACGTCCGCCAGGACCAGTTGTTTGAGCTGTGGCAGGCCATCACCCCCCTGGGCTTCGCCACGCCGAACCTCAACACCCTCACCGACATCATCTGCTGCCCCGGCGGGGATTTCTGCGCCCTGGCCAATGCCAAGTCCATTCCGGTGGCGGAGGCCATCCAGCGTCGCTTTGACGACATGGATTTCCTGTACGACCTGGGCAACATCGACCTCAACATCTCGGGCTGCATGAACGCCTGTGGCCATCACCACGTCGGCAATATCGGCGTTCTGGGTGTCGACAAGAAGGGTGAGGAGTTCTACCAGATCAGTCTCGGGGGCTCCTCGCACCACGATGCCACCATCGGCAAGATTCTGGGGCCGTCGTTTGCCCGCGAGGACATGCCGGACGTGATCGCCAAGATCATTGACGTGTACGTGGCCAACCGGACTGAAGAAGAAGAGTTCATCGACACCTATCGTCGTATCGGAATTGATCCTTTCAAGGAGCGCGTGTATGCCTGACATCATTACCCAAGACGGCACCATCAAGTCAGACAACTGGGTGGTGGTCTCCCGGCCAGCCGAGGGCGAATCCCTCGACATTCCCAGCACGCCAGCCCTGATCCCGGTCGACCTCTGGCTGGCGGGCAAGGAGCACTTCGAAGGACGGGACGAGATTGGCGTCTGGCTGGACAGCCATGACGAGCCGGAGACTCTGGACGGCCTGGTCAACGAGTTGCCGCTGATTGCGGTGAACTTTCCCAAGTTCAGTGATGGTCGGGGCTACAGCATCGCCCGCCTGCTTCGGGAGCGTTATGGCTACCAGAATGAGCTTCGGGCCATCGGCGATGTGCTGCTTGACCAGCTTCAGTTCATGAAACGCTGCGGATTCGACAGCTACGCCCTGCGCGAAGACAAGGACGCGAGCAAGGCCAAGGAATGCTTGAACTTCTTCAGCCAGACCTACCAGGCCGCCACCGATAACGACGAACCGCTGTTTCGCCGCCGGGCGTCCTGATCCGTCCGTTCCGGACGCCCCTTCCGGGGCGTCCGATCTGCCTGTTTTATCGGGAGTGATCCAGCACGATCTTGCCCGCCGACGCCCCTTCCAGGAACGCCGCCAGCGCTTCCTTCAAGCCGCCACGACCGATGGTGCGCACGCTGGCCTCGGTTTTCGAGCACGCCCAGGGACCCGCCAATTTTTGCCAGACGGCCCGCTTCTCGCCCAGCGGAATCTCAACGGAATCCACACCGAGCAGGTTGACTCCGCGAAGGATGAACGGCAGTACCGTGGTCTCCAACTGTGGCCCGGCCACCAGGCCACAGCAGGCCACGGACCCGCCGGGCCGTATCTGCTTGAGCAGTTCCGCCAATGGCGCGCCGCCCACCGTATCCACCGCGTGCGCGAAGGCTGGACGAACCAACGGTTTCTTCTGGGGGGCGAGCGTTTCTCTTCCCAGCACCTCGCTGGCGCCCAGGCTTTTCAGCGCCGGCGCCTGCGCTTCCTTGCCGCTGATGGCAACCACCTCAAACCCCTGTGACGCGAGCAATTCCACAGCCACGCTGCCAACCGCCCCACTGGCTCCGCAAACGGCTACCCGGCCATCGTCCGGCTTGGCACCGGCCTGAAGCAACTTGGTGACGCACAGCCCAGCCGTCAGGCCGGCGGTACCGTAAGTCATCGCCCGGGCAGCATCCCAGCCGTCAGGCATGGACACACACCAGCCGGCAGGCACCCGAATGTACTCGCCAAAACCACCGTCGGTGTTCATTCCCAGGTCGTAGCCGGTGACAATCACCTGCTCTCCCACTGCCGGCTTGCCGGCGGCCGACTCAACCACCTCACCGGCGGCATCGATCCCGGGCGTGTGAGGATAGTTGCGGGTAACGCCCTTGTTACCGGACGCGGAGAGGGCGTCCTTGTAGTTAAGGGAGGAATGGCTGACCCGGATCAGCACCTCGCCTTCCGGCAGGTCGGCCGTGCTGAGCTCTTGCTCACTGCCGCTGAATTGACCGTCCCGCTCTGTAACCCGCCAGGCCTTGAAGGCAATGTCTTGGGACATACGCCCCTCCTTGTGTGTTGGTTATTGCATTTTCTGGTTTCGGAACGCGTCGGCCACGCGCCAGAAGGTGTGCTCCAGGGCCGCACTTGTCGCCAGGCCAAGCCGCTCCGGCAGCGATCGCTTGTGGTGAAAGCCTACCGAGACTACATCCGCACGTTCACACGCCTCAATCAGATACTCGTCCGATGTCTTGATCTCATCAATCAGCTTTACGTCCAAGGCGCGCTGGCCAAACCAGATATCGCCATTGGCCACTGCAGCCATATCAAGGTCTGGCCGCCGCTGGCTGACATATTCCTTGAACAGCCCATGGGTGTCTTCCAGATCCGCCAGGAACTTCTGCCGTCCCTTGTCGGTGTTCTCGCCGAACACCGTCAGGGTGCGCTTGTGCTCGCCCGCGGTCAGTACCTCGAAGTCCACGTCGTTCTTCTTCAGGAAACGGTGAAAATTGGGCAACTGGGCCACCACGCCAATGGAGCCGAGGATGGCAAACGGCGACGCGACAATGCGATCGGCAACGCAGGCCATCATGTAGCCTCCACTGGCTGCCACCTTATCGACACAGGCCGTCAGCGCAACGCCCTTAGCGCGAATCCGGTCGAGCTGAGCCGCAGCCAGGCCATAGGCATGCACCAGCCCACCCCCGCTCTCAAGCCGGACCACCACCTCATCGACACCGGGCTCTGCCACGCTTAGCACGCCGGTGATTGATTTGCGAAGGGAATCGGTGTCGCTGGCCTTGATGTCGCCGTCGAAATCGAGCACGAATACTCGCGGCTTCCGGGATTCTGCTTCGGCGCTGGTCTTCGCCTTCTGTTTGTGCGCCTTCTGTTCGGCCTTGCGCTCCTTCTTGCGCAGTTTTTGCCAATGCTTTCGCTCTTGCTCATCGAGCAGCCTGAGCTGGAGAGATTCCTTCAGCTTGCGGTAACGCTCGTTCAGTTTGCGGGTACGGAGTTCGCCATCCAGCCCCTGCCCTTCCTTATCTTTTTGTGCGGCGGATATGATGGCTGATATCAGCACTATCACAGCAGCGACCAGGGTCACGGTCTTCGCCAGAAACAACCCGAACTCAGTCAAAAATTCCAATGCGACTCTCCAACAATGGCATCCACGAATATGATGTTCTGGTCCGGGTATCCAACCTGACTCGGGCCTGTACACGCCGGACGTCCCGATTGTAACCGAGGGAACACAGGGTACAAGCGATTAAGCAGGCCAGAGCCTGATGCGCCACTCACCAAAAAAATTAAAACAAGCGTTCGATCGAGCTTGACAGCACCCAAGCCCTCCCCCTAAAGTCGAATGGCTACAGCGGATCGCCTGCGTCGCGGGATCTTGATTCAGCAGAACGGCAATCCGTAAAGAGTCACAATCAAGCGCAAGCCAAAATCATAAGGGTAAAATAATGTCTGTAGCTCAGGTATTTGAAAAACTCGAACAGAACTTCAACGCAGACGCAGCCGCTGGCCTGGATCTGGTCTTCCAGTTCGACATCGAAGATGCCGGCACCTATCACTTGGTGATCAACGACGGCACATGCAAGCTGGTCGAGGGTGCTAACGACGATCCTTCCGTTACCCTGATCATGAACTCCGACACCCTGAAGGGCATTGTTTCCGGAGAAACCGACGGTATGCAGGCGTTCATGGCTGGACAACTGCGCGCCGAGGGCGACATGATGCTCGCCACCAAGCTGGGCGAGCTGTTCTCCATGGGCTAACGCCTCAGTCGCCAGGCTCCGGAAAACCCGTCGCTGCACTGGTTTTCCGGACTAGCCTCCCCCCCACCTCCTAATCGCTTCCCTCGCCTGCTCGTTCGCCGCCATCGCAACCAATCCGCTGGACGACAGCCTGATGTCGAACCGGGCGCGATCCCGCATCGGCATGAACGTCGCGTTACCGTAAACCCCTTCGACGAACGGTAGATCGACCGACTGGTCCCAGGCCCAAATATCAGGCCACCGCCCCCCGGCCAGCCCAATCACGGTACGGTCGGCACTGCGCTCCTGCTCCAGCGAGAGATAGCGGCCGCTCAGCCGCTCCAGTCGATAACCTGGCGCCACACCCAGCCAACGCATGGGGCCGCCAAATAGAACGATGCGAGCGTCAACCTGCCACTGGTCACCGGCAAGCGTGTGGGTTTCGGGAAGGGAGTCATTGTGCTGAATGGTGACGTTCCAGGATTGCGGGGCCAGCCTGTGGACCTCAACGGTCGCCACAACCTGCATGCCCGACAGAGTCTGGTATTGGCTCATGCCAGCGGCGAGAACCAGGGAATACCCCCCTGCGCCCAGCAAAGCAAGAACGAGCATACCCTTGAGCCAGCCCAGCACCCAGCGTGGACGGACAAAGAAAGCCAGCCCCGCCAACACCAGCAGGCCGCCAAAGACAGCCAGAACGATGATGGCAGCCGGGTAGGACATGGGCCTTACAACCCTACATCATCCAGCGAGGATTCAGCCAGCTTCAGCAGGTCCGGGTTGCGGTCGTCCCGGTTACCGACACCCTCAATGTAGTATTCCAGTGACGTGAGCGCATCGGCCAGCGCTTCCAGCACCTGACTGGAAGGCGCCTCCTTCTCATCCAGCAGGTTGTGCTGGATAGACGCGGCCACCCGGTTGAGGACTCCCGCTGCCTTGGTGTCTTCTACCAGCTCCAGCCCGCCCCATATGCTGTGCAGCGTGGCTGGCAAGTTGGCCAGGTGCAGTTTGTCGTAGTTCGATTCAACAAAAGCGGTAATGGCGCGCTTGGCCAGCGTCAGGGCACTGCGGGCCTCATCGGCGACTACGTAGAACGCCTCTTTCAGATAGAGCGACTCTTCACGGGTGCTTTGCGCCTGAGCCAGGGCGTCGGTTTCAGAGGTGATGCCATGCTGCACCATCTGAATGATGGCGCCTTCGATGGCCAGCACGGAATCCGCCAGACCATAGAGCTCATCTTCCCCGGGAAGTCGGGAGTCCTGCTCCCACTGACGAAGTTTGCCCGCCTCCACGCGGGCAGCGCCAGCGAGTTTTTTGAGATCGAGCATTACCAGGGTGTTGCCCAAACGCTCAAGGGTACCGGCGATACCGGCCAATTCGGCGAGATCCGGTTCAATGCCCCGCTCGATAATATCCAGCTTGTCCTTCAGTTGATTCAGCTCTTCCTGCAGGGCGGTAGAGAGTGACTGCAGTACATCTTTGCCCGGGCCGTACAGGCGCTTGCTATGGGCCTCGAACATCGAGTCGGAGTAATCCGCGGGGCTGAGTTTGAAGGCCGCCAGAATGCTGGAAACCTCCGGATTTCCCGAGCCACTGCGATACAAAAGGTAAATGAGCTCTTTAAAGAGTGAGTCCGGCGCCTGCTTGCCCGCAGCCACCTTGCCGACGTATACGATCTCCCGGGAGTAGCGCTCGATGCGCATCAGCAGACGTTTACGGGCCTTGCTGAAACCCATGGCACGATCGAGCATGGTGTCCGCTACCGTAGCGACCAGGCACCACATCTGGGCCATGGGCTCACCAGCGCACAGTCTGACGAACCCTTTGGCGGCACGGCTGATCAGCTTCTTGCTGACCACCTCGTTGCGGTTGCGCAGGATGCCCAACAGAGCCACCTGCAGGGTAAGCCGCATCCGCCGGGCCATGATCTCAAACTCACGCTCGTCACCCTCAAACGGCTCTACAGGCATGGCCGCACAAAAATCCGGGCGGTGTTTGACGTCCAGATCGAAGAAGCAGGATTCCGGATAGGGCTTTTCCCGTCGGGCTTCCCTCAACTCGTTGATGACGGGAAGCAGTAACTCCGGGTGATCTTCCCGTTGCTGGTGGTAGTACTCGACATAGCGACGAAGGATGAACAAGGCACTGTTCAGGGAGGTAAGCAGCACATTCTTGTCGTCGTTGGCGCCCACCGGCACATCATTGGCGAGCGAAACCGCCTCCTGGCACAGCAGCGAACCACCACGCAGTTCAACCAGCACGAAGATACCACGGAGCTGGTTCAGGAAGTCGACACAGTTCTGCAGGTCTTCACCACTCTCACGGTTTTCCTGAAAGCGTTCCAGACTGGTTTCGGATTGCCTGATGGTCTGCTCAATTTCACTTTTGACCAGGTCAAACGACTGTGACTTCGTCGCTAATGACGACTGAACCATAAACGCTTCCTGTTCCGTGTGCGGGGCTAACCGCTTCCTCTTGTTATAGTCTGGTCAGGTTTTCCGTTAACCGTGAGCGGGCAAGAGTCTGCAGTCCTTGAAAAACTGGCGAACTAACCATTACTTATATCACAAAACTCAAGCACCTCAAGAAACCCTAAATGTAACAATAAGTACATTCTGATCCAGTTCTCACCCGCACCGCGCCAGCCAACGCGCTGCCCGGATCTCACTCAACCCTGCAGTTTGCTCCACAAGGTTTCGCCGGCCGCCTTTTCAATCACCCCCATTAGTTCGTCGTGGGCCTCGATTTCCCCCTCGTCGGCCGGTATGACCGCCAGGCGGGGACGGGACGCCGGCAGACGACGAATGTCCCCGGCCTTGCTGCTCCCCCCCTCACTCTCGTCCAGCGAGAGCGCGGTTTGTCCGCCGGTCAGCAGCAGGTAGACATCGGCCAGGATCTCGGCGTCCAGCAAGGCCCCATGCAATTCCCGGTTACTGTTGTCGACACCATAGCGTTTGCACAGGGCGTCCAGGTTGTTCTTCTGTCCCGGATGCTTTTCCCGTGCGATGGCCAGGGAATCGACTATGCCGCAGTGATCCGCCGTCTTGCGCACCGGTTTCAGACGGGCGAATTCGGCATCCATGAAGCCGACGTCAAACGCCGCGTTGTGGATCACCAGCTCTGCGCCCTTGATGAATTCAAAGAACTCGTCGGCTATGTCCCGGAACAGGGGCTTGTCCGCCAGAAACTCGTTGGTGATCCCGTGTACGGTGATTGCCTCGGCGTCGACCTCCCGCTCGGGATTGATGTAAACGTGGTAATGCCGGCCAGTGAGCTGGCGTTCCATCAACTCAACACAACCAATCTCGATGATTCGGTGACCCGCGTTGGGATCAATACCCGTGGTTTCGGTATCCAGTACAATCTGCCGCATAAACTTTTCCGTACACTGCCCCGTCAGGTTATTTCGATAGTCTGTTGAGTGACATCAGGCCGATGCCAGCTCTTCCACACCGCGATTGGCCAGCTCATCCGCCAGCTCGTTGTCCGGGATGCCGGCGTGGCCCTTGACCCAGTGCCAGTTGACCTGGTGCCTGGCCACTTCCGCATCCAACGCCTTCCAGAGGTCGTCGTTCTTGACCGGTTTGCGGGCGGCGGTTTTCCAGCCGTTCTTTTTCCACCCAGCCAGCCACTCGGTGATGCCTTTGCGCACGTATTGGGAGTCGGTGTACAACTCTACCGGGCAGGACCGCTTGAGCATCTTGAGCCCCTGGATGGCGGCCATCAGTTCCATCCGGTTGTTGGTGGTGTTCCGTTCGCCACCATGCAGGGTTTTCATTGCATCCCCGTAGCGCACCACCACGCCCCAACCACCGGGCCCTGGATTACCCTTGCAGGCGCCATCGGTGTACATCACTACCTTATTTGCCATCGCTGTTCCCACTGATCCTTATATATCCCCTGGAGGCGCCGATTGCCCCCGACCCTGGTAAGGTAACCACATTGTCCCTACGCCACAGCGGTCGGGTTTTAATCATTGCGCCAATCCGTTTGGTGGCAAGGATACAGTAATAGCCGCCAATCGGCAGGAATCGATGCCCTCCCAGGCGCTCCAACCGCTCAAACTGTTCAAGCAGTTTCTGATTTTGTACCGGAAACCGCATGAAATAGGTGCCCGACCGGTCCAGCTCGAAATCCAAAAGGTTGAGCCAGTCTTCCAGCCGCGACCGAAACAGGAAGCGCCCACCCCAGGGCCCGCTGGTACTTCGGCTTAGCCACTTCCTCATGCCCCACAGGCTGAGGGGATTGAAGCCAATGGTTAACATCTGACCGCCACCCCGGAGGATGCGTGACGCCTCCCGCACTACCTGGTGCGGATAAGCCGAAAAGTCAGCGGTGTGGTGCAGGATGACCAGGTCCATGGACTCGGACGGAAACGGCAACTCATCACCATCGCAGACCACCACCCCGGGCGGCAAATCCGGGCACCATTCCGGCGTGGAAATCACCTTGTGGGTAAAGTCGCTGGTCGACGCAAGCGGCAAGCGATGGCTGATACCCACCTGCAACTGGCGGGCCCCAGGCAATACGTCCGCCAGTACGCGCTCGACGCACTTTCGCTGATCGGCAATGAGTGCGCGACCAAGGTTGGTCTGAAACCACTGTTCAAAACTGCGATAGCGATCCTGATAGCTGAGCGGGCCCGGTTTCATGGCATTCTGTCCAATGCTGGCCCTTCGTCCAGGGCAATGCCTGGGTTGGGCCGGGTTCCTGATTGCTCTATCATAACAGGCACACCCTTCCGGTCCTATGCGAGTCACTATGCTGCACATCCACCCCATCCCGGCCTTCAACGACAACTACATCTGGTGCCTTTCGGACAGCGGAAACGGCAAGGCGCTGGTGGTCGACCCAGGGCAGGCCGAACCGGTGCTGGCACGCCTGGAACAAGAGGGGCTGGAGCTCGATACGATCCTCGTCACCCACCACCACCCGGACCATGTCGGCGGAATCGCCAGCCTGGCCAAGGCCTGGCCTCGGGTGCGCATCGTGGGCCCCCGGACCTCACCCTACCGCGGCTGTACCGAGCAGGTGGCCGCTGGAGAGCAGGTCAACTGGGGGGCGCTGGATTTTTCGGTGATGGAAGTGCCCGGTCATACCCTGGACCACATTGCCTACTTCAGCGCCACCGAGGTGGATGGACACCCGGTGCTGTTCTGCGGTGACACGCTGTTTGTCTGTGGCTGCGGCCGGCTCTTCGAGGGTACCCCGGGCCAGATGCGCGCATCCCTGGAGCAACTCCGCACCCTACCCGATACCACAGCGGTGTACTGCGCCCACGAATATACCCTGGCCAATCTCCGCTACGCCCGCCACCTGCTACCCAACGACGCCGAACTGGCCAGTTTTGAGGCTGAGTGCAAGCAACGCCGGTCGAACCACGAGCCCACCGTTCCCGCCATTCTCGGCCGCGAACGCTCACTCAACCCCTTCCTGCGCTGGGATGACGAGGACGTGATTGCGGCCGCCACCGACTACGCCCGGCGGCAGAGCCTGCCCGAAGGTGATCAGGATGCCATCTTCGCGGCGATCCGCCACGGCAAGGACCATTTCTGACCCCCCTGCCGCTGGCGGCGGTCCAGCGTTAACAATTTCTCTCAGCCACGTAACGAGACGATTCTTGACCCTCCAAAATCCGTTCCCATAGAATTCAGGCCACTTTTGATAATAAGGAGCCCCTGATTAATTCCTGAATCACCTTTGCACGTTCTGAAGGCTGTAGCCCGAGCGGCTCGGTGCTCTGACGCGGTTTGCCGCCACTGGCACAGGCCCCAGTACCGTGATGCAGCCTTCAGCGCGCGCCGTTCAAAGGCGATCCAGGGATTAATCAGGGGCGCCCAAACCCACTCTAAACAGGCAATCAGCTCGGGGCCACACGAGCCGGGCCAGCATTGGATCAACTACTTTATGATGTCGCGACGTATTTCCTGCCTTCTGTTCGCCAGCGTCCTTACCAGCGGTTGCAGCAGTCTTTATCAGCCATCGCCCGGTTCCGAGGGCGTACTGGAATCCGAGCACCTTCAGGTAGCCGCCGGTGATGACGAGCTGGTCCGGGCCATCGAATCCGGCGAGGGAAGCGACAGCCTTACCGGGGGCCAGCTTGATGAGGCCATCGATCCATCGCTTAAAGAGGCCGCCACCCAGGCCCGCGCCTCGCTGGATGCCATTCCGCCCGACGTCGAAGACGGTGGCGCGGATCACGATTTGTGGCAAAGGCTTCGGAACGGCTTCGAGCTGGACCTGTCGGTGGACAATCCCCGTATGGCCCAACAACTGGCCTGGTACCGGAGCCACCCCAGCTACCTGGACCGGGTCTCCGAGCGCGGCAGCCGGTACCTGCACTACATCATCAGCGAAGTGGAGCGCCGGGGGCTGCCCACGGAACTGGCGTTGCTGCCCGTAGTGGAGAGCGCCTTCGATCCGTTTGCCTACTCCCATGGCCGTGCGTCAGGGTTGTGGCAGTTCATCCCGTCCACTGGAAAGTACTTCGGATTGACCCAGAGCTGGTGGCATGACGAACGGCGCGACATCGTCGCCGCCACCGATGCAGCGCTCACCTACCTGGAACGGCTGGCGAACCGCTTCGATGGCGACTACACTCTGGCCCTTGCCGCGTATAACAGTGGCGGCGGCACCGTTTCCCGGGCCATCCGTCGCAACCGGAATGCCGGTAAACCCACCGATTACTGGTCTCTCGACCTGCCCCGGGAAACCCGGCACTACGTTCCCAAACTGCTGGCGCTCGCCCGGATCTACCAAGACCCCGCGGCCTACGGCATCACGTTGCCACCGCTGGAAGACAAACCCTACTTCGAGATCGTTGAGACCGGGTCTCAGCTCGATCTTGCCCAAGCCGCCAACCTCGCGGGTGTCTCCATGGATGAGATCTACCTGCTGAATCCCTCTTACAACCGCTGGGCGACGACCCCGTCCGGCCCACATCGGCTCCTGGTGCCCGCCAGCAACGCCGAACAGTTCCGCCAGGGGCTGTCCGAACTGCCAGTGGAGCAACGGGTATCCTGGAACAACTACCAGGTCCAGTCCGGCGACAGCCTGATCCGCATTGCCCGCAAGTTCAACACCACCCCGGATGTGATCCGTGAGGTCAACAACATGCGGGGAGATCTGATTCGCGCCGGCCAGCGCCTGCTGATACCCACCGCCAGCAAGGGATCATCCGCCTACGCCCTCAGCCAGCGTCAGCGATTGGCCGCAACCCAGTCCCGCGGTGGTCGCAGTGGTAACGGGCAACGGGTGGAACATATCGTACAAAGCGGCGATACCTTCTGGGACATTGCCCGCGATCATGGCGTCAGTGTCCGTCAGGTCGCGTCCTGGAACGGTATGGCGCCAGGCGATCCCTTGATCCCGGGCAAGAAGCTGGTGGTCTGGTCGAAGACCGCCTCACCCGCCACCACCGCCAGCAATCGCGGCAACATGGTTCGTCGCGTCGGCTACCGGGTGCGTAACGGAGACTCGCTCTGGACCATTGCCAGCCGCTTCTCGGTGGACGTGAGCGACATCGCCAGCTGGAACAACCTGAACACCTCCCGTTATCTGCAACCGGGGCAAAGTCTGGTACTCTACGTGGATATTCGCAACAGCAACTAAGCTCAGATAGAGCCTCGTTCGAGCGCAGCGTTGGAATCGCCCGTCTCACGTCCGCTCGGACGATTACGGCTCAGTCCGACAACAATAACCCAAATGTGCGAGACCCATGGTAAAGAAAAGGACGTTTTCACCCGCCAATCCGCTGTTTCTCCTGGTGACTGCCCTGTTGGCGCTCCCTTCAACGCTAGCAGCAAACACCGCCGCCCCCAGCCACGGCATTGCCATGCACGGCGAGCCGGCCTATCCCCCGGACTTTGAGCATTTTGAATACGTAAACCCGGATGCGCCCAAGGGCGGCACCTTGCGACTGGGGGTTGTGGCCAATGGGTTTGATTCGTTCAACCCCTTCGTGATTCGAGCCGTCGCTGCGGCCGGCATCAACACTTACCTCTACGACACGCTGATGGCCTCTTCCGCTGACGAGGCCTTCAGCGCTTATGGCCTGATTGCCGAATCCCTGGAAACACCTGAGGATCGCAGCTATGTTGTGTTCAATCTGAGGGAAGCTGCCCGTTTCCACGATGGGGAGCCGATTACAGCAGACGATGTGGCCTTCTCGTTCAACCTGCTTACCACCGAGGGCCACCCCTTTTACCGCAACTATTACGCCGATGTATCCGAGGTGACCGTGGAAACCCCCCATCGGATCAGGTTCGATTTCGGAGAAACCGAGAATCGTGAATTGCCGCTGATTCTCGGCCAGTTGCCCATTCTTCCGAAACACTACTGGCAGGACCGGGAGTTCGGTAAGAATGGCCTGACACCACCGGTCGGCAGCGGGCCCTACCGGATTGGGGATTACGACGCCGGGCGCTCCATCACCTACCATCGCGTCGAAGATTATTGGGCCAAGGATCTTCCAGTCCGCAAGGGCCGTTTTAACTTCGACCGTATCCACTACGATTACTACACCGACGACACCGTAGCCCTGGAGGCATTCAAGGCCGGCAATTACGACTTCCGCCTGGAATCCTCCGCCAAGAACTGGGCAACCGCCTATACCGGCGACAAGTTCGATAACGGCATCCTCATTACCGAGGCCATCACCCACCACCGGCCGGTAGGACTGCAGGGCTTCGCCCTCAATACCCGGAAGCCCCAGTTCTCAGACCGCCTGGTCCGCAAGGCCCTGGCCTACGCGTTCGATTTCGGTTGGGCGAACACCAACCTGTTTTTCGATCAGTACACCCGAACAGACAGCTATTTCGAGAACAGCGAATTGGCCTCCAGCGGCCTGCCGGAAGGCGAAGAGCTTGCCATACTGGAGCAGTTCCGCGACCAGTTACCGCCCGAGGTGTTTGACACCGTCTATACCCCGCCCTCTACCAATGGCCGCTCCAGCCTCCGGGCCAACCTCCGCACGGCGTTTAAATTGCTCAAGGAAGCCGGTTATGAAATCCGGGACCGGAAGATGGTGAACGCGGGAACCGGCGAGCCGTTAAGCTTTGAAATCCTGCTGGCGCAAAAGAGCTTTGAACGGGTCGTTCTCCCCTTCGAAACCAACCTGGAGAAGCTGGGTATCGATGTAGAGGTTCGCCTGGTGGACACCACCCAGTACATCCAGCGGGTACGCAACTTCGACTTCGACATCATTACCCAGGTGTTCCCGCAATCCGACTCCCCCGGTAACGAGCAACGGGATTTCTGGTCCTCCCATAACGTGGATGCCGTGGGCTCACGGAACATCATGGGGGTGAACGACCCTGTGGTGGACGCGCTGGTTGAGCTGGTGATCCAGGCGCCCGACCGGGAATCACTGGTCCACCGGGTGCGAGCCCTGGACCGTGTACTGCTCCATGGCCATTACGCCATTCCCCAATGGCACCTGAGCAAGGATCGCATTGCCTATCATTCGTCACTCAAGCGTCCTGACATCACGCCCAAGGATGGGGTCGACCTGGACAACTGGTGGGTTGAGCAATAAGCCATGGGCGCCTACATACTTCGCCGCCTTGCGCTGATCATTCCCACGCTGATCGGCATCATGCTGCTCAACTTCATCATTGTGCAGGCCGCGCCCGGTGGGCCGATTGAGCAGTTCATCGCGGAAATGGAGGGCCACGGCGGTAGCGCCCTCACCCGCGCCGGCGGCGGTGGCGGCGCTGAAGTCACGACGGCCAGCGGCGACAGCCGTGGGTCCCGGGGCATTCCACCGGAACTGCTGCAGGAGCTCGAAGCCATGTACGGCTTCGACAAGCCGCCCCACGAACGCTTCCTGAAGATGCTGGGGGATTATGCCACCTTCGACTTCGGCGATTCCTTCTATCGGGACCGGTCGGTCATCGAACTGATCATCGACAAGATGCCCGTCTCGATCTCCCTTGGCCTCTGGTCCACCCTGATCATCTACCTGATCTCCATTCCCCTGGGGATCAAGAAAGCGGTCACCGACGGTTCCCGTTTTGACGTCTGGACCAGTTCGCTGATCGTCGTGGGCTACGCCATTCCCGGCTTCCTGTTTGCGTTCCTGCTGATCGTGCTGTTCGCCGGTGGGACCTATTTCGACATCTTCCCCCTGCGCGGCCTCACGTCGCCCAATTGGGAGGAGTTCGGGTGGCTCCACAAAATCGGTGACTACTTCTGGCACCTGGCCCTGCCGGTTACCGCCAATGTCATCGGCGGCTTCGCCACCCTGACGCTGCTGACCAAGAACTCCTTCCTGGATGAGATTGGCAAACAGTATGTGGTCACTGCCCGGGCCAAGGGGCTCGAGGAACGCCGGGTACTCTACGGGCATGTCTTCCGCAACGCCATGCTGATTGTCATCGCCAGCTTGCCCGGGGTACTGGTGTCCCTGTTTTTCACCGGCTCCCTGCTGATCGAGGTAATCTTCTCCCTGGACGGATTGGGATTGCTGGGCTTCGAGGCAGCGCTCAACCGGGATTATCCGGTGGTCTTCGGAACCCTGTTCATATTCACCCTGATGGGGTTGATCCTGAAGCTGATCAGCGACATCACCTACGTGCTGGTCGATCCGCGGATCGATTTCGAGAGTCGGGAGGGGTGACGTGAGAGGCTTCAATCTAACCCCCATCCAACAGCGCCGCCTCGCCAATTTCAAGCGTAACCGGCGAGGCTACTGGTCTTTATGGGTATTCCTGGCGTTGTTCATACTCTCCCTCGGTGCTGAACTGATCGCCAACGACCGCCCGCTGGTGTTGTCGTACCAGGACGAGCTCTACGTCCCGGTGTTCCAGACCATTCCCGAAGAAACCTTTGGCGGCTTCCTGCCCACCGAGGCCGATTACCGGGACCCGTTCATCCGCGATGAGATCCAGGCCAATGGCTGGATGGTATGGCCGCCGATCCGCTTCAGCTACGACACCATCAACTTCGACCTGGATGAGCCCTCACCGGCACCACCTTCAGCGGAAAACTGGCTGGGTACCGACGACCAGGGTCGCGATGTGGCCGCACGGGTGATCTATGGCTTCCGCATTTCGGTACTGTTCGGGCTGGTGCTCACCTTCCTCAGCTGCATCGTGGGCATTGCTGTTGGCGCTGTGCAGGGCTATTACGGCGGCAAGATCGATCTGTTGGGCCAACGCTTCATCGAAATATGGTCCGGCCTGCCGGCTCTGTACCTACTGATTATCCTGTCCAGCATCGTGCAGCCCAACTTCTGGTGGCTGCTGGGCATCATGCTGCTGTTCAGCTGGATGGGGCTGGTGGATGTGGTACGGGCCGAGTTTCTGCGGGCCCGCAACTTCGAGTATGTTCGGGCCGCCCGTGCGCTGGGCCTGGGCAATCGCAAGATCATGTTCCGCCATATCCTGCCCAACGCCATGGTGGCCACCCTCACCTTCCTGCCGTTCATCCTGACCGGCGCCATCACCGGGCTCACGTCCCTGGATTTCCTGGGCTTCGGCCTGCCGCCGGGATCGCCATCGCTGGGCGAGCTGATCGCGCAGGGCAAGTCCAACCTGCATGCCCCCTGGCTGGGCATCTCAGCCTTCGTCAGCCTGGCGCTGATGCTGACCCTGCTGGTGTTCGTGGGCGAAGCCGTGCGGGATGCCTTTGATCCGAGGAAGAACTGACATGACGGCGTTGCTCAAGATTTCCGATCTCTCCATCCGCTTCGGCGGCGGCAACAATGTGGTGAACCAGGTCTCGCTGTCCATTGGCCCGTCCGAAACCGTTGCCCTGGTGGGCGAGAGCGGCTCCGGTAAATCCATCACCGCGCTTTCGGTACTGCGGCTGCTCGACCGTCGCCATGCGGAGTATCCATCCGGCAAGATCCTGTTCAATGGCGAGGACCTGCTCCAGGTCCCGGAACGCCGCCTCCGCCAGGTGCGCGGCCAGAAGATCAGTATGATCTTCCAGGAGCCCATGACTTCCCTGAACCCACTGCATACGGTGGAAAAGCAGATCAGTGAAACCCTGGAGCTGCACCGTGGCATGCGGGGCCCGCAGGCGCGGCAACGGTGTCTTGAGCTGTTGGAGCTGGTGGGCATCCCCAATCCGGAACAACGACTGGCCAGCTACCCCCACCAACTCTCTGGCGGCCAGAAGCAGCGGGTGATGATCGCCATGGCGCTGGCTAACGAACCGCAACTGCTGATCGCTGACGAGCCAACCACCGCCCTCGATGTCACCGTTCAGAAGCAGGTTCTGGAGCTGCTCGGCCAGTTGCAGAAGAAACTGGGAATGGCGATCCTTCTGATCACCCATGACTTGAGCATCGTCCGCCGTTACGCCGATCGGGTGGCGGTCATGGAACAGGGACGGCTGGTGGAGCAGGCGGACACCCAGACGCTGTTCACGGCCCCCTCCCACCCCTATACCCAACGCCTCCTGGAGGCCGAACCCCATGGCAGCCCCCCGGCCGTCCCCGGGGCCTCCGACCAACTGCTGGCCGTGGAGCGCCTCAACGTTCGGTTTCCAACGGCCAAGAACTGGTTCGGACGAACCCGCACCTGGTTCCATGCGGTGCAGGACGTGACCTTCGACCTCAAACGGGGTGAGACACTGGGCATTGTCGGCGAGAGTGGCAGCGGCAAGACCACCATTGGCCATGCCTTGCTCAAGCTGACCAGGAGCGAGGGCTCCATTTCCCTGAGCGGGGAGCCGCTTGCGTCGTTGAACCAGAAACAGTTCCGCCCCTACCGCCGCAACATCCAGATTGTGTTCCAGGACCCGTTTGGCAGCCTCAGTCCGCGCATGTCGATCTCTGAGATCATCGGCGAGGGGCTGGAGATCCACGAGCCGGAGCTGTCGCCGGAGGCGCACGAACAGAAGGTGATCCAGGCGCTGGAGGATGTGGGGCTGGACCCTGGGGCCCGCCACCGTTACCCCCATGAATTTTCCGGGGGGCAACGCCAGCGCATCGCCATCGCCCGGGCCCTGGTGCTGCAGCCGGATCTGATTGTGCTCGATGAGCCCACTTCTGCCCTGGACCGGACGGTTCAGAGCCAGGTCATTGAGCTGCTCCGAAAGCTGCAGTCCCGCTACCAGTTGAGCTACCTGTTCATCAGTCACGACCTGGCCGTGGTTCGCGCCCTGAGCCACAAATTGTTAGTGCTTCGTCATGGTGAGGTCATCGAATACGGCGAAGCTGATACGATCTTCGCCGATCCGGCAAACGCCTACACCCAGGAGCTCCTGACTGCGGCCTTCTTCTATCAGACGCCGGGCGACCAGGGGAATGGCCCGTCGGAGACTACGACCAATTGAGCGTTACCCCGGCGGATTGTGTTCGGGGATAATGCACTGAAACCGTCAAACAGGGAGAACTGAAATGGGATTACTCAGCGGCAAGCGTGCCCTGATTGTTGGAGTGGCCAGCAAGCACTCCATCGCAGCTGGTATCGCCGAGGCTTTCTATCAGCAGGGTGCGGAGCTGGCTTTCACCTACCAGAATGACAAGCTGAAGTCGCGGGTGGAACAGTTTGCCGAAGGTTGGGGAAGCAAACT
This sequence comes from Marinobacter sp., assembly GCF_033722735.1. Lineage (GTDB taxonomy): Bacteria > Pseudomonadota > Gammaproteobacteria > Pseudomonadales > Oleiphilaceae > Marinobacter. The sequence goes on along the minus strand of NZ_JAWVYN010000002.1, from coordinate 223,307 downwards.
GACCTTTCCCTGCGATGTGGGCAGCGACCAGGAAATCGAACAGGTCTTCGCCTCGCTGGGCGAACATTGGGACAACATCGACATCATTGTGCATTCCGTGGGTTTTGCACCTGCCCATGAACTGGACGGCAACTTTGTCGACGTCACCACCCGGGAAGGCTTCAAGATCGCCCACGACATCAGCTCCTACAGCTTTGTGGCGCTGGCCAAGGGGGCGCGCAAGATGCTCAGTGACAACAGCTCCATGCTGACCCTGAGCTATCTGGGCGCCGAGAAGGTTCTGCCCAACTACAATGTGATGGGGCTTGCCAAGGCATCCCTGGAAGCCAACGTTCGGTTCATGGCATCCGGCCTGGGCCAGGACGGGGTTCGGGTGAATGGCATATCCGCCGGTCCGATCAAGACCCTGGCGGCTTCAGGCATCAAGAGCTTCCGTCGCATGCTGGCAGAAAACGCCAAGCGGGCACCGCTGAAGCGAAATGTCACCACCGAAGAGGTGGGTAACGCGGCCGCGTTTCTGTGTTCCGATCTGGCCAGTGGTATTACCGGGGAAATCCTGCATGTGGACGCAGGTTTCAACGTTACCGCGATGGGCGATCTGGAAGACTGAGCCCCGGATTCACGGAATGCAGCACGCCCGCTGCTGCATTCCGTCCCTACCGCCTGCCACCAGACTCAGTCCTGCCCCATGGCCGTTGCCACCGTCTCCACCCATTCCAGGTAGGACGTGCCGTCGCTCTCCAGAATCTGCAATCCGGCGGCCCACTGGTTATCCCCGAGGGAACGACACCAGACCACTTCCGTCATCAGGGAAAAAGTCCGGCCGGCTGTCTCCAATACCACTGTGGCCGGCAGCAAGGCGCCCTCCTGCAGGGGGGCGTGGCATCGCAGGCACAGTCCGTCAACGGACAAATCAGTGGTAAAGGCCGCCAGGGTCGACCGATGGTTACCCACTTCCGGATCGCCACTGTCCAGCTCAAGGGAAACCTTCACCTTGCCGGCCAACCGATAATCGGAACGTAGCTCTGGGTCCACCGGAGCTCCCACCACTTCATCAATCCCGTTACTTCTAGCCATCTTAGCTCCCCGTTCTGGCAGTCCGGCTGCCCCGCCCAGACTGGTCCAGTCACCGGCCTACGCGGATCCGCCCGACTACCCGGCTGAGGGTGTCGTCAAACTCCGCAGAGCCCCCGCTCAGCACCCGTACTCTTCCTGCCGCAACCTCCTGGACAAGGGCGTCCTCCTGGAACTCCTGTCGGTTTAACCCAAGCCGGTCGACAAACACCAGTTTGCGACTGGCATTGATGCGAACAGCCAGCTTCATCCTGGTAGCCTTTTGCTCGGGGTCAGTAGCGGCAAACGCGACCCAGCCACCCAGCTTTAGCGACTCAACGGCTTCCTGCGCGACTCGATGTCGCTCCTGTTCGATCCGCCGCTGCTCCTCCTCGGCCTGCTGCTGACGTTGCTGTTGTTCCTCCGCTTCAAGGCGCTCCTGTTCCCGCCGTCGGGACTCCAGTTCCTGCCGTTTCGCCTGCTCGGCCGCTTCCACCTTCTGACGCAGCGCCTCTGCCCTGGCCTTGGCATCCCGGGCCGCCTGCTCCCTTTGCCGACGTTGCCTATCCTGGACCTTGGCCAGAGAAACCACCGAATCCCGCAACACGTCCTGAAAATGGTTGAGTGGCGGAATGGGCTTGAGGGCGCCCGTGGAGCGGGCCTGTACAAACTCGGCCCAGGGCATCAGCCCCAGTTTCACGCCGAAACCGTTGGACCAGATCACTTCACAGGTGTCTTCCAGAAACGCCAGGAAAAACCGGCGCTGCTCACCAGCGCCAGCACCTTCTACATACCATTGCCCCCGCACCTGCGCCAATTCACTCTCGGCAGGTACCTTCAGTGTCAGCCAAGCCGGGTCGAACTCAAACTTTCTGGCGCCGGCCAGCGCCGGAGCCAGTTCGGGGGTCTCACCGCGCAACCGCTCAACAATCACCGCTTCCACCGAAGCGAGTGACTGCTGCGGCAACGGCTGGCCGAAAACCCGCTGCCATACCTCGTTCAGGCGTTCGCCAATCTGCTCACCCACGTGATAGAGGCGGTCGGTACTGCCATCGGACAGGGTTGGATCGCCAATCCACACCAGCCACTCGAGTAACTTGCTGGCATGCCGCCAGTCTTCGCCCTCCACGCCAGAACTTGCCACGATCTGGCGAAGCAGCTTGATCCAGTCATTGAGCACGAACGAAGAGATAGCCTCGGGAAGCTCGCGATTGCTCAGGGCCCGGCCGACCAATGCGCGGGAGGTCTGTTCAGCGCGGCGCTGGCGGGCAGCGCCCTGCTCTGTCACCAGCAATCGTTCACGCAGCTTACCGACACGGTCCTTGCGGGCTTGGGCGTCCCGAGCCCATTGACTACAAAAAACTTCAAACGGTTCCAGGCCTTGGGCCTCAAAACTGGCGGACACGGCGATCACCATCGCATCGAGCTGGTCCAGCAAGGTGCGGGCGGAGCGGCCACCGGAATCACTCCACCCCCGCCATTCGCCCAGGCTGTCCAGCCACCCCCGGATACTGTCCTCGAAGGCCATGGCGCTGTCTTCGGCCAGGCGCCAGGCAAGGAAATACCTCAACCGCGCCACCCTTTCGGCCAGCAGCACATGCAGGCCGCAGGTCTTCAGAAACACGTCCATAATACGATCGGCAATATAGGCCGAGTTAACCTGGCGCACAGACCAGTTCAGTGACACCGACTGCAGAAGGTGGGTGACCGACTCATCGCGCTGTTCGTTCCAACAGGAAAGCAGGAGCGGGCGCCAATCCGTCAACCGGTCTTCCTCCACCTGGCCAATCGGATACGGCAGCCCCGGAACGCGTATTCCGGTCAGAATATCGTTTATCTGGCGTTGGATGGTCGCCTGGTCGTCCCCACTGGGAGGAGTTATGGCTTGCTCTGGCATTCAGTTGAAAATCCAAACAATGGCAGGTTCATTCCTTCTTGACATGGTTGCTTATCCCCTGGTTTCGCCCGGTATGTTTCGCTGTGACCAGCAAGCCTGACAACTCTTGGCAGAGGTTCGCGAACCCTGATCGTTACATTGCATCACGGCCGTCTCCAAGCGTCCAGTGGAGACACGTATCAGTTTGTGCCTGAACGGGTTTAAGCCATGAGGGATCGGCGGTTCAGCGCCCACACCAACGCCCTGGTTGCATTGCAAACCCTGGGTAAATAACGCAGTATATCTGACTCTCTGGTGCACGGAGGCTCGATGTTCTCCGGCCCGTAACACCATTTCAAGAAAAGGGGCCCGTGACGCGTGACCCAGCCCCATAGCAGACACGAATCGAGGATCTAAGCAGCATGTCCGGCATCAAGCTCGAGAACGTCAACGTCGCCAGCCAGGAAACGTTGATTACCCCTGAGGCGCTGAAAGCGGAAATGCCCCTGTCCGACCAGGCAGCGGCGACCGTCGAACGGGGACGTCAGGCGATTTATGACATTTTGGATGGCAAGGATCATCGCCTGTTTATCGTCGTCGGCCCCTGCTCCATTCACGATGTCAAGGCGGCTCGCGAGTATGCAGAAAAGCTCAAGGTCCTGGCCGATGAGGTGAGCGATACCCTGTTGATCGTCATGCGGGTTTACTTTGAGAAGCCGCGCACCACCGTTGGCTGGAAGGGCCTGATCAACGACCCTCACCTGGATGATACCTTCGACATCGAACAGGGGCTGCACATTGGTCGCCGCCTGCTGCTGGACATCGCTGAACTGGGCCTGCCGACGGCCACGGAGGCCCTGGACCCCATTTCTCCCCAATACCTGCAGGACACCATCTCCTGGTCCGCCATCGGGGCCCGCACCACCGAGTCCCAAACCCATCGCGAGATGAGTAGCGGCCTATCCATGGCGATTGGTTTCAAGAATGGAACCGATGGCAGTCTCGACGTAGCCATCAATGCCATGAAGTCGGTCTCTCACCCTCACAGCTTCCTGGGCATCAATCAGCAAGGTCAGGTGTCGATCATTCGTACCCAGGGCAATGCCTATGGCCACGTGGTGCTGCGGGGAGGCGGCGGCAAGCCCAACTACGATTCCGTCAGTGTCGCCTTGTGCGAGCAGGCGCTGGACAAGGCCGGACTGCGCAAGTCCATCATGGTGGACTGCAGCCATGCCAACTCCAACAAGGACCCCGGCCTGCAGCCTCTGGTTATGCAGGACATTGCCCACCAGATCCTGGAGGGCAACAAATCCATCCAGAGCCTGATGGTGGAAAGCCATCTCAACTGGGGCAACCAGTCCATTCCCGAGGACCTGTCCGAACTCAAGTACGGCGTGTCTGTTACCGACGCCTGCATCGACTGGGAAACCACAGAAAAAGCAATTCGCGAAATGCGCGACAAGCTGAAGGATGTCCTGCCAACCCGGTAATTAAAGCGTACAAGAAAGGGGGACAGCGCATCGCTGCCCCCCTTTCTTGTACGCGATCGTGGTCAGACTCCGATCCAGTCGAGTCTGGAACGCAACGCTACAACGTGGCCGATGATGATGATGGTCGGCGCCTGGACACCGCTCTCCCTCACCTTCTCAACAATATTGCCCAGCTCACCTACCACCACTTGCTGGTCCGGCGTTGTTCCCTTGGAGACCAGTGCCACCGGCATCGATTCATCCATACCGTGGGCAATCAGTTCGCGACTGATGATCGGCAGCCCCACCAAGCCCATGTAGAACACCAGGGTCTGGTTGCTCTGGACAAAGTCCTTCCAGGGCAGATCGCAGGTATCATTCTTGAGGTGGCCAGTGACGAAACGGACGGACTGAGCATAGTTCCGGTGCGTTAGCGGAATTCCCGAATAGGCGGCACATCCGGACGCCGCGGTAATGCCTGGCACCACCTGAAAGCGGACCCCGGCCTCGGCGAGGGTTTCGATTTCCTCGCCCCCACGGCCAAAGATGAAGGGGTCCCCTCCCTTCAGCCGGACCACCCGCTTGCCCGCCTGTGCCAGTTCCACCAGACGCTGGTTGATCTGCTCCTGCGGCAAGGTGTGGTCCGCCCGACGCTTGCCGACGTGGATCAACTCGGCCGATTCCGGGATCATGTCGATAATATCCTGGGAGACCAGCCGGTCATACAGCACCACCTCGGCGGAGGTGATGATGCGCCAGGCCTTGACCGTCAGCAGTTCGGGGTCACCGGGGCCTGCGCCAACGAGGAACACCTCACCGGCTGAGATATTGGGATTGTCCGTTACCGGGTTGGTCCGGTAACGGGGAAGCACTGATGCAGTGCGGACGCCCTTTTTTGGGCCGTCTTTTTTTCCATTTTGGTTCATTGGATCCTGTCGATGCCTCTCATGTACGGCTTGAGTACATCGGGAACCAGAATGCTGCCGTCCGCCTGCTGGTAGTTCTCCAGCACCGCAATCAGGGTACGGCCAACAGCAAGGCCGGAACCGTTCAAAGTATGAACGGGCTCGGGCTTACCGGTTTCCGGGTTACGCCAGCGTGCATGCATACGCCGTGCCTGAAAGTCGCGGGTGTTTGAACAGGAGGAGATTTCCCGGTATTTCCCCTGCCCCGGCAGCCAGACCTCCAGGTCATAGGTTCGTGCAGCGGAAAAGCCCATGTCCCCGCCGCAAAGCTCCACCACCCGATATGGCAGTTCCAGCAGTTGGAGTACCTTTTCGGCGTGGCCGGTCAGCGCCTCCAGCGCGGCGTCCGATTCCTCCGGTTTGACGACCTGCACCAGCTCCACCTTGTCAAACTGATGCTGACGGATCATCCCGCGGGTATCACGGCCGTAGGAGCCGGCCTCGCTGCGGAAACAGGGAGTGTGACACACCATGCGCAACGGCAGCTCAGAGGCATCCAGGATAGTGTTGCTGACCAGGTTGGTGGCCGGGACCTCTGCAGTGGGTATGAGGTACAGCGGATTCTCGCCGTCCATGCGAAACAGGTCTTCTTCAAATTTTGGCAGCTGGCCGGTGCCGAACAGGGTATTGGCGTTCACCAGGTAGGGAACGTAGGCCTCGGTATAACCATGCTCAGTGCTGTGCAGGTCCAGCATGAACTGGGCCAGAGCCCGGTGCAGCCGCGCTACCGGGCCGCGCATGACCGCGAAGCGGGAGTGAGCCAGCTTGCTGGCGGTCTCGAAATCCAGGCCGCCCAGGGCCTCGCCCAGCGACACGTGGTCCTGGGCCTCGAAATCGAATTCCCTCGGTGTGCCCCAGCGACGGATCTCCACATTGTCGTCTTCGGTCTCACCGGCCGGTACCGTCTCGTCCGGCACGTTGGGAATGCCAGCCAGGAAGTCGTTCAGCTGATCCTGCACGTCGCGGAGTTCCTCTTCGGCCTCGGAGCGCTGGCGCTTCAGGCTTTCTACTTCGTCCAGCAACGGCTGGATATCCTCACCCGCAGCTTTGGCTTTGCCGATGGACTTGGATCGCTTGTTCTGCTCGCTCTGCAGCGACTCGGTACGCACCTGGATCGAGCGGCGACGCTCTTCCAGTTGCTCAAAGGCCGACTGGTCAAATTCAAATCCCTTGACCGCCAGTTGACGGGCAATCTCTTCGGTCTGAGTGCGTACGCGTTTTGGATCGAGCATGATTATCCTGATTCTGGAGTATCTGTTTGATTGAACATGGCTTGGAAGCCGCTTCACCGTGACCGCATTATACCTGCGGGAGCGTCACTGAACACCGCCCTTTCCGCTACCGCTGACACATTCCGCAGTAGAAGTTTCCAGCGGGTAATTACGAACGGTTTGGGGAATAGCGCTGCCGGGGGCTGTTACGGTTCAGCTCGTCGAGCCGAGCCCGTTTCTCCGCCAGCTTGAGTTCCAGGCCGCGGGGGACCGGCTGGTAATAACGGCGACCATGAATGGCCTCCGGCAGGTAGGATTCCCCGGCAGCAAAGGCGTTCGGTTCATCATGGGCATAGCGGTATTCGTCGCCGTGCCCCAGCGACTTCAGCAGCTTGGTGGGGGCGTTGCGAAGGTGAACGGGCACCTCGTAATCCGGGTCGTCGCGAATGTCGGCCATGCATTGGTTAAACGCCCGGTACACCCCGATGCTTTTGGGGGACAGCGCCAGGTAGGTGACCGCCTGAGCCAGGGCCAGCTCGCCCTCCGGCGACCCCAGCCGTTCCTGGGCCTCCCATGCATCCAGCGAGAGGCGCAGCGCCCGTGGGTCGGCGTTACCAATGTCCTCACTGGCAATGCGCACCAGCCGCCGGGCCACATAGAGTGGATCGCATCCCCCCTCCAGCATTCGGCACAGCCAGTACAGGGCGCCGTCCGGGTCCGAGCCCCGAACCGACTTGTGCAAGGCGGAGATCTGGTCGTAAAACACGTCGCCGCCCTTGTCGAACCGACGCAGACTGGTTTGCAAAACCATCTCCAGGTTCTGCTGGGTGATGCGGGGCTTGCCGGACTCGTCCGGTTCCGCGAGATCGGTGCCAATCTCCAGAATGTTCAACGCCCGCCGGGCATCGCCTCCCGCCGCCCGGGCAATGAGCTGCAGAATCTCGTCGCTGACGGCAACCCGATTGTCGAGCCCGTTGGGCGAGGCCAGAACCCGGGTGAGCAATTGCAGGATTTCCGGTTCGGTCAACTGCTTGAGCACGTACACCCGGGTGCGGGACAGCAAGGCGCTGTTGAGCTCGAAGGACGGGTTTTCGGTGGTGGCACCCACGAAGATAAAGGTGCCATCCTCGATGTGGGGCAGAAAGGCATCCTGCTGGCTCTTGTTGAAGCGGTGCACCTCGTCGACAAACAGCAGCGTGCCACGACTCTCGGATTGTTTGCGCAACTTCGCACGGTCGACCACCGCGCGAATGTCCTTGACCCCGCTGAGCACGGCGGAGAGTGTCTCGAAACTCAAGCCACCCACATTGGCCAGCAGCCGGGCGAAAGTGGTCTTACCCACGCCGGGCGGCCCCCAGAGAATCATTGAATGGAGCTGTTCCTGCTCGATCGCTTTGCGCAGTGGCCTTCCCGGGCCAACCAGGTGAGCCTGTCCCACATAGTCGTCCAGCGACTCCGGGCGCATACGAGCGGCCAGGGGCTCGAAGCCGGTTTCAGCAAACAGACTGTCCTGCATCAGGCTCCGTCCTGAATGACGTCGACGTCATCCGGGTACTCCAGGGTAAAGGCCGAGTCCATCAATTCCTCATTGAGCCGGATCTGATCGAAACTGAGAATGCTGAGCTGAGCCAGCGAATCTTTCATCCGCATTTCCTGCAATTCTCCCTGGTAGAAAGACAGGCGCAGTGACACAAACAGAGAGTCCGAATTACGGGGAACCAGGGTAAACTCACGGGTCTCCTCGCCCAGTCGGCGGGTGGTCACTTCATAGTTGTCCGCCAGGTTTTCAACTTCACCACTGAGCAACAGGGCAGGCGTACTCGAGGCGCGGTCATCCAGGGTATGGATGGTTACCTGGGCCAGGTCCGGGTCATACACCGAGACCCGCTCGCCGTCACTGACGATGAATTGAGCCAGGGGCTGGCTGGTTTCCCAGTAGAACAGGCCGGGGCGCTTGGCCTTGAGCTTGCCGCGGGTCTCCTGCACCTGGCCACCGTTTTCGTCGACCAGAATCTGAATGAAACGAGCCTGGTAGGTGCGATACCCCTGAAGGGTCTCAGCCAGCGCCTCGGCGGGCGATGCCTCGGACTGGGCAAGGACAGGCGTCGCCATCCAGCCGATCACCAGCGCCATCAGGCCGACCAATACCTTGCAATACTTCATCTATGCTCTCCTAATCTCTCGGTGGGGGCGGTGCCAGCACTTCCCGGGCTCCGTTATGGCCCGCGGGGCTGACGACACCGGAGGCCTCCATGGCCTCCACCAGATTGGCTGCCCGGTTGTAACCAATCTTGAACTTTCGCTGGACCGAGGAAATCGAGACCCGACGCCCCTCGGTCACGAAGGCAACCGCTTCGTCGAAGAGTGCATCGCCCTCGCTGTCGCCCCCGCCTTCGTTGAGGGTCGGCACGCCCGGAAGGTTCTCCCCCTCGGCCCCGTTGAGGACGTCGTCCACGTATACCGGCTCACCGCGGGCTTTCCAGGCGTTGACCACGCGATGGACTTCGTCGTCGTCGACAAAGGCGCCATGGACTCGCACCGGCAACCCGGTCCCCGGCGGCAAATAGAGCATGTCACCGTGGCCCAGCAACTGTTCCGCACCGCCCTGGTCCAAAACCGTGCGGGAGTCGATCTTGGATGAGACCTGGAACGAGATGCGGGTGGGAATGTTGGCCTTGATCAACCCGGTGATGACATCCACCGACGGCCGCTGGGTAGCCAGGATCAGGTGAATCCCGGCGGCACGGGCCTTTTGGGCGATTCGGGCGATGAGTTCCTCAACCTTCTTGCCGACAATCATCATCATGTCGGCAAACTCGTCGATCACCACCACGATAAACGGCAGGGTATCCAGCTCCGGCCGTTCCTGCTCTTCGTTGTTCAGGTATTCATCCGGCTGCCAGAGGGGATCCAGCAACGGCTCCCCGGCCTCCCGAGCTTCCCTGACCTTGCGGTTGTAACCGGCGATGTTCCGCACCCCCAGGTTCGCCATCAGCCGGTAGCGACGCTCCATCTCGGCCACACACCAGCGCAACCCGTTGGCGGCTTCCTTCATATCGGTGACCACCGGCGCCAGCAGATGCGGGATACCGTCGTAGATGCTCAGTTCCAGCATCTTGGGATCCACCATGATGAAGCGGACCTCTTCCGGTGTGGCCTTCAACAACATGCTGATCAACATGGCGTTAACACCGACCGACTTACCGGAACCGGTGGTACCCGCCACCAGCAGGTGCGGCATCTTTGCCAGGTTGGCCACCATCGGATTGCCGCCGATGTCGTTGCCCAAGGCCAGGGTCAACGCCGAACTGGATTCCTCAAACACCGGCGCACCGAGCACCTCGCTCAGACGGACCATTTCCCGGGTTTCGTTGGGTATCTCGATCCCGATCACCGACTTGCCGGGGATCACCTCCACCACCCGCACGCTCAACACCGCCAGGGAACGGGCCAAGTCCTTGGCCAGGTTGGAAATCTTGCTGACCTTCACACCCGGCGCCGGTTTGATCTCGAACCGTGTAATGACCGGCCCCGGGTTCACCTCGACCACCTCCACCGACACGCCGAAATCCGCCAGCTTCTCTTCCAGCAACCGGGACATATGCTCCAGGGATTCTTCGGAATAGCCCTTCTCCTGGTGCTCCTCAGGGGGGTCCAGGAGAGAAATCGGCGGAATGGGACTCTCGATGTCCTCAAACAGCGTGGGCTGCTTGCCGGAGTCCTTCGGCTGGGCCTTGTCTTCCCGCTTGAACGGCGAGATTTTAAGCGACTTCGACGGCTTGGCGTCCTGCTTGGGCGAGTCCGCCGGCTTGGCCCTGGCGGGTTTCGCCCTGGCCTGCGGCTCCGGCTCCCGGGAGGTGAAGCTTTCGATCCGGGCCGGCTCATCCGGAATGGCCGGCAGGGAATCGCCAATTGCGGGCTCCCTGCGCTCTATTGGCGAGTCAACGACCTCGTCCTTTCCTGGCGTGGGTCCCAACAGCGGCAGCTTATGCCACCAGCGTACGGACGCTTCCTTGTGTTGCTCGTCCACCCGGTCCTTCAGGGTGGGCGGCTCCGGTTCCGGACGGGTCGGCGACGGCGTTTCATCGCCGCTCTCCAGCAGGCGTGCCTGGATCGATGCCCAGCACCACTCATAACCCCGCAACGTGAGTCCACCCACCTGATCCATCAACCAGAACCAGGACAGGCCGGTGGTGACCGTCAGCGCAAACAGGAAGATAGCGACCAGCAACAGGGTGGAGGCAGGCAGGTTGAAGAACTGTACCATGGCGTCCGACACAGCCACCCCCATCACCCCACCGGAGGAAGCACTCAGTCCAAACAGGGAATACAACGACAACAGACTGGTCGCCGAGAGCAGAATCAACGCGAAGCCCCCGAACCGGACCATGAACAGGGGCCAGTGCAGGTCCAGGGAATCATTCCGCCGGCGGATCAGCATGATGGCGTACCCGGCCACCATGGTCGGAAACAGAAAGGCGACGTAGCCAAAGAAATCCATCAGCAGACTGGCCAGCCAGGCACCGGTCCGGCCTGCGGCGTTGCTGACGTCTGTCTGGTGGCCAATGCTGGCCCAGCCCGGGTCGTTGGGGCTGAACGTAATCAACGCCATGAACAGGTAAATCGCCAGCACGACCAGGGCGATGACCGCCCCTTCCCGGGCGCCCTGCCCCACCAACTTGCGAAAACGCTGCTGCTTTTCAGTGAGTTCCGGAGACTTCTGTGCTTTTTTTGGCTCTGCCATGAAAACTCTGACGGTTCCTGTCTGAATGCTCGCGGACTGGCACCTTGCCGGGGCCGGGTGGCTCCGGGCTGGGTTCAGCCCTTGAGGGCGTCCAATCCACGGGAGAGGTCTTTCTTCAAGTCCTCAATGGACTCAATGCCGACCGATACGCGGATAAGGTTTTCGGTGATGCCAGCCTTTGCTTTGTCCTCCGGCGACAAACGCCCATGAGTGGTGGTCGCCGGATGGGTGATCGTGGTCTTGACATCGCCCAGGTTGGCGGTGATGGAGATCATCCGCGTGGCGTCGATAAACGCCCAGGCAGCCTCGCGTCCACCGCGAACCCGGAACGACAGAACACCCCCGAACCCACTCTGTTGGCGGGCTGCCAACTCATACTGGGGATGCTGCTTGAGCCCGGCGTAGAATACCTGCTCCACGTCCTCCTGCTGCTCCAGCCACGTCGCCAACTCTAACGCATTCTCGCAGTGGGCACGCATACGAATTGGTAACGTTTCCAAACCCTTGAGGAAAACCCAGGCGTTGAACGGGCTCAGGGTGGGTCCGGCCGAGCGGAGGAAGCCGTAGACCTCCTCCATCAGGGCGTTAGAGCCCACGACCACGCCGCCGATGCAGCGCCCCTGGCCATCCAGGTACTTGGTGGCGGAATGGATCACCACGTCGGCGCCGAACGCCAGCGGTCGCTGCAGCACCGGGGTACAGAAGCAGTTATCCACCACCAGCAACGCGTCAACCGACTTGGCCAGCGTCGACAGCGCCGACAGGTCGGCAACCTCGCACAGGGGGTTGGAGGGCGTTTCGAGAAACAGCATGCGGGTGTTGTCCTGCAGGGCACCCTGCCATTCGTCGAGGTCCGTCAGGCTGACGAAGGTGATTTCAACACCGAACTTGGCCAGGTATTTTTGCAGCAGCACGTTGGTGGTGCCGAACACCCCCCGGGAACAGACCACATGATCCCCGCCCTGGAGCAGTGCCATGCAGGTGCTCAGGATGGCGGCCATGCCGGAGGCGGTCGCAACCGCCCGCTCACCGCCTTCCATCGCGGCAATACGGGCCTCGAAGGCCTGGACCGTGGGGTTGGTGAAACGGGAATAGATGTTACCCGGCTCGTCGCCCCCAAACCGCGCCGCAGCCTGTGCGGCACTGCCATAGACAAAGCTGGAGGTGGGAAAGATCGGATCGCTGTGCTCCAATTGGGCCGTCCGGAGCTGCCCCGCCCGAACTGCCAGGGTGTCCACGGACATGCCTTCCAGATCAGACTCCGGAATGAAGGCGTGCTCTTCACGGCGCTGGGTCATAAGCAGTTCCTCACAGTTCGCTGGCGTGCCTGCACGGCCAGGGATTAGTCGTCGTCGTTGTGCAGATCGATGATGGCGTTGTCCATGTTGGTGCCTTTCGAGGACTTGCTCTTGTCACTGCGCAAGGCTTCGATTCGGTCGAGGTAGGCACGATCGACATCCCCGGTGATGTAGTTGCCATCGAACACGGAGCACTCCCAGGATTCGATCTCGGGATTGACATCGTTGACGCAGGTAATGAGGTCGTCCAGGTCCTGGTAGACCAGCCAGTCGGCACCGATGATCTTGCAGATTTCATCCACGCTCTTGTCGTGCGCGATCAACTCGCTCGCCGACGGCATGTCGATACCATACACGTTCGGGTAACGGACGGGGGGCGCGGCAGAGGCAAAATAGACATTCTTCGCCCCGGCATCCCGGGCCATTTGAACGATTTCCTGGCAAGTGGTGCCCCGGACAATGGAATCGTCCACCAGCATGACGTTCTTGCCGCGGAACTCCAGGTCGATCGGATTGAGTTTCTGGCGGACCGATTTCTTTCGCATTTTCTGGCCAGGCATGATGAACGTGCGGCCAATGTAACGATTCTTGATGAAGCCTTCGCGGAATTTCACCCCCAGGCGATGGGCCATCTGCATGGCCGACGTCCGGCTGGTGTCGGGAATCGGGATCACCACGTCGATATCGTGGTCGGGACGCTCCCGCAGCACCTTGTCCGCCAGGGTTTCCCCCATCCGCAGCCGTGCCTTGTAGACCGACACCTTATCCATGATGGAATCCGGGCGGGCGAAGTACACGTGCTCAAAGATGCAGGGGATCAGGTGGGACTGGTCCGCACACTGTTGCGTGTACAGGGTACCGTCGGTCTCGATGTACACCGCTTCACCCGGCGCAATGTCCCGTACCAGGGTGAAACCGGCCGCACTAAGCGCCACGCTCTCGGAGGCGATCATGTACTCCCGCCCCTCCTCGGTCTCTCTTACCCCGTAACAGGCCGGTCGAATACCATTGGGGTCGCGGAAGCCCACGATGCCGTACCCGGTCACCATGGCGATCACCGCATAGGCCCCCTTGCAGCGTTTGTGCACGGCCTTGACCGCCGCGAAGATTTCATCCTTGGTCGGGGTCAACTTGCCCAGCTTTTGCAGCTCGTGGGCAAACACGTTAAGCAGCACTTCGGAATCGGAGTTGGTGTTGATGTGACGCAGGTCGGTGCGGAACAGGTCCCGGCTGAGGTCGTCGGCGTTGGTCAGGTTGCCGTTATGGGCCAGCGTAATACCGTAGGGGCTGTTGACATAGAACGGTTGCGCCTCCGCGGAGCTGGAACTGCCGGCTGTGGGATAACGCACGTGACCGATGCCGACATTGCCCACCAGCCGCCGCATGTGCCGGGTGCGGAATACGTCGCGCACCAGCCCGTTGTCCTTGCGCAGGAAAAACCGGTCATCCTGGTAGGTGACAATGCCCGCTGCGTCCTGGCCCCGGTGCTGTAAAACCGTCAACGCATCATACAGCGTTTGGTTGACGTTTGAGGTGCTGACTATACCGACAATTCCACACATGGATAGGATCTACTCCGAAGCGTTAAAGCTGAATGTTAGCGGTGTGCTGCCGCAGGTTCCACAAAGGTTTCTGACTGTTCCTCAGCCGGTTCCAGAAACTGGGCAAACTCATCCCCCAGCGTCCGTCTCGACCAATCCTCAACGACCGACAGGCGGTCGATCATGATGGAGGTCTGCCACCAGGTATCATTGGCAAGCGGAGTGTAGCGGGTAAAGGCGATGGCAACGATGACCACCACCGCCCCACGCAGCAATCCGAATGCCATTCCCAGCACCCGATCTGTCGCCGTTAATCCGGTTGCATGGATCAAATGCGCAATCATGTTGTTTATGATCGCACCAACGATCAGCGTTGCAAAAAACAATATCGCAAACGCAGCAATCAGCCTGACCAACGGCGTTTCCACCGTGCTCTCAAGAAGGGACTGCATCTGGGGATGGAAGGTGCGGGCAATGATGAAAGCGCCCACCCAGGTAACCAACGACAGGGCTTCTTTGACAAAACCGCGCTTGAGACTGATGAGAGTAGAGACAGCTATCAGGGTAATGATTACCCAGTCGATCCAGATCAGCGCGTCCATGAAATCGGTACAAGAAGGCTCTGTAAAAAATGGAAGCGCAAATTCTATCAGGAATCCCCCCCACACCAAACTCTAAATGGGTGTGGGGAGTGAATCAGGGTGTGCCTAGCGGCCCTTGACACTAGTCGTTGGAGGTTACCAGGCTGTTGAGCCCAAATTTGGCATCAAGCTGCTGTTTGGCCTTTTCGGCATCGACCTTCTGTACAAACGGCCCGGAAAACACTCGGGTCAGGGTGGTATCGCCGCGGGTGATTTGCTGAAGATGGGAACCGTAGCCCATTTCTCGCACGTTGTCCCGCAACCGGCGGGCGTTATCGGCATTGCCGAAGCTGCCCAATTGCACCACCCAGGCACCTTCCAGCGAGCGTGAGTAGTCTTCCTGGACCACCGGCTCCGGAGCGGGTTCAGGCTCTGGCGCGGGCTCCGGAGCAACGGCTTCCGGCTGGGGTTCCGGTTCCGGCCGCGCGGTTTCAACCGGGACGGGCTGCGTGGCGGATTGCTCTGGCCCCTGCGGCTGTGGTGCAGGCAGCGCGTTTGCTGCCGGGCCCAGCTCTTCTTCGATATGGTATGACGGCGTTTCCACCGTGACCGGCTCCGGCATCTCGACTTCCGGGAACGGTGGCTCCTCTGGCAGGTTGATGACTCGCGAAGAGCGCTCGGAATGGGGCTCATCAAACAGCATCGGTACAAAGATGACGGCCAGAGATACCAGCACCAGCGCACCAATGACCCGTTGTTTCAGTCCATCCACGATGTTTAATCCCCTGTCTGTAGAATGTCGGCCAGATTTACCGGAGATACTAACCGGGCCTTGACGAGAACTCAAAATGAGCGCGGGAACATGACTGTTTTTTAAGGCAGACCGCGCCAGGACGCTGCCCAAGCACCAGCCAGGGCCACAACCGGGCCGCTCATTGGCCCCGTACCGCCAACCGGGCTTCCGCCACAGTAAAGAAGGAACCGAAGGCAATGATCAGATCCTGCTCGGCTGCCTGCTCACGCGCAACGGCGACCGCCTTGGTCACCGAGTCCATTACCGTTGCCGGTGCCCCGCCTGTGGCGGACTCGAAGCGCGACCGAAGCTCACCGGCCGATACGCCCCTGGGACACGACAGCCCCGACAAGTACCAGCGGTCGACCACGGGTTCCAGGGCGTGGATGACGCCAACAGTGTCTTTGTCCTCAAGGCAGGCGTAGATTGCGCGTACCTTACCTCCCCGCTGTTTCAGTCTGGCAAGCCGAGCGGCAAGCCAGGCTGCCGCGTGGGGGTTATGGCCAACGTCCACATACACATCGGGCGAGTCGGCCAGCTTTTCGAAACGGCCGGGCAACCGGACCCTCGTCAGCGCATCCTGAATCACCTCGCCGTCGAGACCCGGCTCCAGCATCCAGGCTGCAATGACCGCTGCGGCGACACTTTGCTGAGGCAGGGGGATGTCAGGCAGGATCAGGGAGCGGTCGAGCGAGGAACAGCGCAGGGTGACAACACCGTCCGCGTCTTCAAGCTGGTAGTCGGCGCCCAACCGTAGCAGCGGTACATTCTGGGCGGAGACCTGCTGAAGCACCGACTTGGGTGGCGAGAGATCCGCATAAACTGCAGGCTTTCCGGGTCTGAGTATACCCGCTTTTTCGAATCCGATGACGTCCCGGTCGTCCCCCAGAAAGGCAACATGGTCGATATCAACCGAGGTGATCATGGCCAGGTCGGCATCCATCACGTTAACCGCATCCAGCCGTCCACCCAACCCCACTTCCAACACCCAGTCCTCAACTCCGGCCTGGGCCATGGCGACAAAGGCTGCCAGGGTGCCGAACTCGAAGTAGGTCAGGCTGACATTGCCCCGGGCCTGCTCAACACGCTCGAAAGCCTCGACCATCGCCCCGTCGGAGATGGGGTGGCCATCGATGGTGACCCGTTCGTTGTAGCGATGGAGATGGGGGGAGGTGTAGGTGCCTACATGCCGGCCGGCCTGCTTCAGTATCTGCGCGACACAGGCCACGGCACTGCCCTTGCCGTTGGTTCCGGCGACGGTAATGATGCGCCCCCTGGGCGGCCGCCGGAAGAGTCGTCGATGAACCGTGAGCACCCGATCCAGGCCGAGGTCGATTTCGGTGGGGTGGATGGCTTCAAGGTAGCTCAGCCAACGGTTCAGGCTTGCGCCCGCGCCCGGGGCGGCCTGGCGCGGGGAAGAAGGCTCAGGATGTTTCGACATTCGTGTCGGGCTTCTCGCTCACGTCAAACTCGATGTCCGCATCTGGTTCCGGTCGCGGCTGATTGGTAAACTTGGCCAGTGTCGCCGCAATCCGGTCCCGCATCTGATGCCGGTGAACAATCATGTCGATGGCGCCATGCTCCAGCAGAAACTCACTGCGCTGGAACCCCTCGGGCAACTTCTCCCGCACGGTCTGTTCGATGACCCGGGGACCGGCAAAACCGATCAGAGCATTGGGTTCGGCAATGTTCAGGTCGCCGAGCATCGCCAAGCTGGCAGACACTCCACCGAATACCGGATCGGTCAACACGGAAATGTAGGGAATCCCCTGCTCTTTCATTTTCTCCAGGACCGCGGCGGTTTTGGCCATCTGCATCAGCGACAGGATGGCTTCCTGCATTCGCGCACCACCACTGGCGGAGAAGCAAACCAGTGGAATACGCTCTTCGAGACAGACATTGGCGGCCTGGACGAACTTCTCGCCCACCACCTGCCCCATGGAGCCCCCGAGGAAATTGAACTCAAAGGCGCAGGCCACCAGCGGAAGACCCTGGGTCTTACCGCGCATGGCGATCAGGGCGTCTTTTTCGCCGGTGACTTTCTGGTTATGGGCCAGCCGCTCCTTGTACCGCTTGCTGTCCTTGAATTTGAGACGGTCCCAGGGTTCCAGCTCAGCGCCAATCTCGGTGCGCCCGTCCGGGTCGAGGAAGATATCCAGCCGCCGGCGGGCCGACACGCGCAGGTGATGCTCACATTTCGGGCAGACTTCAAGATTCTTGTCCAGTTCCGGCTTGTACAGGAACGCGCCACACTTCGGGCACTTCTTCCAGAGCCCCTCCGGTACACCGGTACGCTGCTTGGATTCCGAGCGGATCTTGCTCGGCATAATCTTGTCCAGCCAGTTACTCATGATGTCATCCTGTCCTTCGATGCCTGCCTGCCCCAAGCCTCCTCAATCAGGAAGCCAGGTCATCCAGTGCGCTACGCATGGGTTTCAACAGATCCTCGAGCGCACGCTTCAATTGCTCGGGATCCTCCTGATTCCTGGCTATTGTATCGACCAGCACACTACCGACAATTACACCATCGGATACCTGGCCAACGGCTGCGGCCGTTTCCGCGTCACGAATGCCGAACCCGACTCCCACCGGCAAGGCAGTGAGTTGGTGAATGTGCTGCACCTTCTCCGCCACTTCATCCACGTTGATTCGCGCCGCGCCGGTAACGCCCTTGAATGAAACATAGTACACATAACCGGAAGAATGCTCGCTGATCGCGCGAATCCGGTCATCGGTGGTGGTTGGCGCCAGCAGGAAGATCGGATCCAACTGGCGGGCCGCAAACAGTGGCGCCACGTCATCCGCCTCTTCCGGCGGCAAATCGACGGTCAGAATCCCGTCCACCCCGGCGTCGGCCGCCGCGTCCGCAAAGGCCTCATACCCCATGGCTTCCATGGGATTGAGGTACCCCATCAGAACGACGGGGGTCGCATCGTCCCGCTCCCTGAATTGCTTGATCATGGCGATAACCTGGCGCAGGGAGGTGCCGTGCACCAGTGCGCGCTCGCAAGCCAGCTGGATCACCGGCCCATCGGCCATAGGGTCGGAAAACGGCACACCCAGTTCGATGATATCGGCACCGGCCGCAACCAGCGTGTGCATCAGCTCAACGGTCTGGTCGGGGTGGGGATCACCGGCAGTGATGTATGGGATCAGCGCCTTGCGGCCCTGCCCTTTCAGGGTTTTGAGCACACCCTCAATACGGCTCATGGAAGCTCCTTGACTCAGTCAACTCATCCGAGCGGGCGGATGGGGCAAATTCGATGAATGGCGATATCAGACCTCAATGCCATCGAGCTTTGCGATGGTGTGGATGTCCTTGTCGCCACGACCGGACACATTGATGATGACCACCTGATCCTTTTCCATGGCGGCCGCCAGCTTGGTGCCATAGGCCACCGCATGGGAGGATTCCAGCGCCGGCATGATACCTTCCACCCGGGTCAATTGGCGGAACCCATCGAGCGCCTCGTCGTCGGTCACGGAAACATAATTGGCCCGCCCCACGTCCTTCAACCAACTGTGTTCCGGGCCAACACCGGGATAATCCAGGCCGGCACTGACCGAATGGGTGGCGGAAATCTGACCGTTCTCATCCTCCATCAGATAAGTGCGGTTGCCATGCAGGACACCGGGACGCCCGGCACACAGCGGCGCCGCATGCTGGCCAGATTCGAGACCGTAGCCACCAGCTTCCACGCCGTACATGGCCACACTCTCATCGGTCAGGAACGGATAGAACAGGCCGATGGCATTGGACCCGCCACCGACACAGGCCACCAACGCATCCGGCAATTTGCCCGCCTGCTGAAGACTTTGTTCTCGAGCCTCGCGACCGATGACACACTGAAAATCCCGGACCAACAGTGGATAGGGATGCGGACCGGCCACGGTACCGATGATGTAGAAGGTGTCGTCCACGTGGGTCACCCAGTCCCGCATGGCCTCGTTCATGGCATCCTTGAGGGTGCGGGTACCACTCTCCACGGCATGCACCTCGGCGCCCAACAGCTTCATGCGATAAACATTCAGCGCCTGACGCTGTACATCCTCGGCGCCCATGAACACGTGGCATTCCAGGCCCAGCCGTGCGCATACGGTGGCGGTTGCCACGCCATGCTGCCCAGCGCCGGTTTCCGCGATGACCCGCTTCTTGCCCAGGAAACTCGCCAGCAACGCCTGGCCGATGGTGTTGTTAACCTTGTGGGCCCCGGTGTGGTTCAGGTCTTCACGCTTGAGCCAGATTTGCGCCCCTCCGGTCTCACGGGTCAGCCGCTCGGCAAAGTACAGCGGGCTGGGCCGGCCCACATATTCCGCCAGATCCTTGTCGAACTTGGCCTGGAACTCGGGATCCTGCTTGAGCCGGAGGTACTCCTTCTCCAGGGTCATCAGGGAGTCCATCAGCGTCTCGGAGACGAAACGACCGCCATAGGCGCCAAAGTGCCCCCGGGTGTCCGGCAATGTGCTCAGCAACTCTTTAGTCAGTTTGGTTGACACGGTGAACCTCGTTTATGAATGCGGTAATCCTGGAAAGATCTTTTTCGCCCTTGCGGACTTCAACACCACCGCTGACATCGACCGCCCAGGGTTCAACCTCGGCTACGGCGCGGGCTACGTTATCAGAGTTCAGGCCACCGGCCAATATAACCGGCAGGGGACGCTTACTGGGGATCATGCCCCAGTCGAAGGATTTGCCGGTGCCGCCATAGAGCTGGGGATCGTAGGCGTCCACCAGCAGTCCGGCAGCCCTGGCGTAGTCGTCGAAGGCGGCTGCAATATCCGCTTCGCGCTGCACGCGAACCGCCTTGATCCAGCGCCGGTCGAACTGATCGCAGAAACCGGCGGATTCGTCGCCATGGAATTGCAGCAGGTCGAGCGGCACTTGCTCCAGCACCCTTCGCACGTCTTCGGCCGAAGGATTGACAAACAGCCCAACCACCGAAACAAACGCCGGGATGGACCGGGCAATCCGTTGAGCCGTGTCGAGGTCGACCGCACGGGGGCTGGGGCCGTAGAACACCAGGCCAATGGCATCGGCGCCAGCCGCGCAGGCCGCTCGGGCATCTTCGCTGCGGGTGATACCGCAAATCTTGATCCGGGTCTTCATTCCGACGAATCCGTTTTGTGGTGCACTTTGCTCATGGGCCGAGGATGGTTTTCGTCGCTGGTGAACCAGGGCCGCACAAAGCCCGGTCCCGCCATCCCCAACGGCACACCCGCCCCCTCCGGATACCCCACATCCACCAGGTACAGTCCAAAAGGTGGCGCGGTAACGCCGGCCAGCCGTCGGTCCTTGGCGATCAGGATGTCGTGGATCCACGACTCCTCCTGCTCGCCACTGCCTACCGCCATCAGGGCGCCGGCGATGTTTCTGACCATGTGATGCAGAAAGGCATTTGCCTGTACGTCTATGATGACATAATCGCCCCGACGCCGGACCTCGATAAACTCCAGATAACGGTTTGGTGACCTGGATTGACAGCCTGCGGCCCGAAAAGCGGAGAAATCATGTTCCCCCACAAGGACTTGAGCGGCGCGGTGCATCGCCTCGGCATCCAGCGGGCGAAAGGTCCAGCTCACCTGGCGACGCATGATTCCGGGCCGTACCGGGCCGTTATAGATGATGTACCGGTAGCGGCGGTAGATGGCGGAGAAGCGTGCGTGGAAGTCCGGCGCTACATTGCCCGCCCAGTGAACCGCAATATCAAAGGGCAGCGCGGTATTCACCCCCATCACCCAGGATCGCAGGGTACGTACCGACGAAGTGTGAAAATGGATCACCTGGTAGCTGGCGTGGACGCCCGCATCGGTTCTGCCGGCGCAGACCAGCTCAACGGGATGGGCAGCCACCTTCTGGACGGCCCGAGCCAGCTCGCCCTGAACCGATCTCACACCGGACTTCTGGTACTGCCAGCCGTGAAAGGCCTCGCCATCGTATTCAAACACCATGGCAACTCGACCGTTGCCGATGGCGTTATCGGTTGTCAATGCAGGAGGATCTATAAACAAGGGTCATTCCGAGACGATATGAATCCAACCGGTCACCGCCAGGCCCCTGGGCCCCGCCCGGTAACGCAAAACGCCGACCCGGTCGGGACTGAGCCCTTCCAGTGGCCGGCGCTTTGGCTAAGAAGCGGTATTATAACCGATCAGGACAGCGTTTTAAGCAGATCCTGTGCCTCCGCCTTTTGCTGGTCGTCACCCTCGATGGCAACCTCCTCCAGTATGTCCCGAGCACCGTCGGCATCGCCCATCTCGATGTAGGCTCGGGCAAGATCCAGTTTTGTCGCCGCTTCATCGGTGCCGGCCAGGAAATCAAAATCGTCGTCGTCCCCCAGGTCAGACTCGTCGATGTCCTGGTACCCGGCCTTCTCGGCCTCAACCGGTTCTTCGGCTTCCGGCTCAGGGGCAAGCTCGTCCGCAGTGGGAATCTCCTCCTCCAGGCTCGGCACTTGCTCCGGTTCGGCCTGCGACTGAGTTTCCGGTTCCGAGTCAGACAGCTCGTCCAGGGAGAGATCATCAATATCCAACTCGACGTCCCCCTCGGCCGTCTCTTCTTTTGGTTCCACCTCACCGAGGTCCGCAGCCTGTTCGATCAGCGCCAGATCTTCGTCAGAGACGTCCAGTTCCAGATCCTCAAGCCCTTCCTCGGCCAACTCTTCGCTCAGATCCTCACCTTCCTCACCGGCCACCTTGTCAAGTTCGGCATCGAGTTCATCCAGGAAGGATTCATCGAGGGACCCCAGCCCTTCCTCCTGAACCGGGGCGAGTTCTGCCGGTGCCTCCCCTTGCTCGGGCTCTGACAGCTCCTCATCCAGATCCAGTGACGCAAAGTCGTCTTCCAGGGACTCTCCTTCCTCTGCGGATTCGGCGCTGTCCGCAGGCTCAACCTCCAGTGTCTCGTCGAGGTCCCCCAGGTCCATGTCAAATTCCACTTCCTGCTCGGCACCGCTCTCTTCGAGCTCAAATTCCGCGCCCAGCTCCTCCAGTTCAGACGACTCGGCCTGCTCTGGCTGGGCATCTTCGGCCTCTGATGCGTGGTCAGCCACACCAGGCACCGGCTTTTCCTCATCGAGCCCGAGATCGGACAGATCAAACTCGATCGCCTCGTCTTTGGCGCCTTCCGCCGCTTCCGTGCTTTCCAGCTCGCCCGCTTGGTCGAGATCAAACTCGGCAAACGCCTCGTCCATATCCTCCTCGACGGGGGCGGGTTCAGCCGTTCCTTGCGCCTCAGCCGGTTCTTCCGGTGCTTCCGCGGAGAAGGAGTCCGACATCAACTCCGATTCCAGGTCATCGATGCTGGGCATCTCCTCAGCTTCATCCAGTCGGGCGCGCAGGGCATGGGCCTCGGCAATCGCGGCATTGTCTTCCAGCGCCTCGAGCTCGCCGAACTGCTTGTCGAAAGACGAACGATTCTGGGCATCGGCGTAGACGCCGAGCAACTTCACCCGCAGGTCAGAACGGCTTGGCTCCCGGGAAATCGCCGCTTCCAGCGACTGGGCCGCCTGGTCCAGGCGACCATAGGCAATGTAGGTGTCAGCCTCGGCGAGCGGGTCCACTTCTTCCTCATCCGGTTCGGCGGACGTGGCCTTCAGCGCTATAGAGTCGTCATCGGACTCGTCAGCCCCACCCTCGGCTTCCAGTTGGGCGTAAAATTCCTGTTCTTTGTTGGCGTTGCGGCGGGCAACCAGCAACAGCAACAACAGCAATACGATCAGACCACCGCCCAGTCCGACCTGATACATCGGATTGCGCATGATCAAGTCAATGATGTTGGCTGGGAAGCCCTTCTCTTCAACTTCCGGCGCGGGTTGAGCCTGAACCGGCTGATCCCGGGCCTCCGAAGGCGCAGGCGCCTCCGGAGCCGGAGCCATCACGTCAGCCCCGGATTCCAGCGCAGGCGCCTGGGCTTGAGCCATGGCATCCGGCTCGCCAGCATCCACCGCCGTCGATTCATCCACTTCTGCACCATCTTCCGCTGCCATGGTGTCGCCATCGGCAGCCAACCCGGCTTCGGGCTCCTCAGGAGCCAAACCCTGGTCCGCTGCCTCTTCTGCAGACGGTTCACCAGTCAGCGCCGCCACGTCAGCGTCCTCCGCTGCGGAATCCGGAGTCTCTGGGGACGGGGCAACTGCGTCGGCAGCCATGCCCCCTTCGGTAACCGGTTGGCCGGGTTCGGCCTGATCCGCGGCCGTTAGCCCCTGCTCCATCTCTGCCAACTGGGAGTTCTTCAGTTCAAGCAGGCGCTGGAGTGTTTCAACTTGCGCCTGAAGGTCCTCGACCCGGCCGCTGAGCTCTTCATTCTCCCGACGGGCACTTTCCAGCTCCTCCATGGCGACTGCCGTGCCGGCATCTACCCCGCCGGCCAGCTGGCTATCGCCGCCGGCTGAGCCGCCGTCTTCCGCACTGCGCTCACCCTGGTCATCCGCAACCAGCAGTTTGAGCTCGTCGGTGCCAGCGGCCTCGGTTGGCTCCGCCGCATCGGGCGCCAGCTCGACGTCTCTGGCATCTACTGTGCGCTCCGGCCGGCTGGCGAGGGCCTCATTCTGAGCGGTAACCTGCTGATTCGCCTCGGCGCGGGTCCGGGACTGGATCTGTTCCAGAGTGGGCACACGCAAGATCTGACCACGCTTGAGGCGATTGATATTGCCACCCATGAACGCATCGGGGTTCAGGTCCTGAATGGCGAGCATGACCTGTTGGTGGGTAACGGAGGTGCTGGGCCTTACTTGGGAGGCAATGCTCCAGAGCGTATCGGAGGCCCCGGTGGGGCCATAGCTGTCAACGGCCTGACGAGGCTGGGAAGGCGCAGGCGCCGAAGGCACCTCACGCTCCGGAGCCTGCTGGGTTACCGGCGCAGCCGGCTCGGGTACTGGTTGCGATGGAGCTGCTGTCTGCGGCGCGCTCACCTGTTCCGTCAGACCGGACTCTTCGGCATACACCGGAGGATCCACCAGGACCGCGTATTCGCGCATCAACCGGCCATTGGGCCAGGTCACTTCCAGCAGGAAATTGAGGTACGGTTCCTTTACCGGCTCCGAGGTGCTGACATTCACCATCAGGTTGCCATCAGGCGCAGTGACCACATTGAACTGGAGCTTGCTCAGGAAGAAGCTGCGATCGATACCGACTTGCCGGAAGGCGTCATTCGGCGCCAGGTTTACAAAAACCTCGCTGGGGCTGACACCAGCGCTACTACTCAGTGAAATGTCGGCTTCCAGGGGTTCGTTCAGATAGGACTGGAGCTCAATCTCTCCAAGTCCCAGCGCCTGTGCGACGCCAGAGCCGAGCCCACCCGCCAACGCCAGGGCAACCGCAAGCTTGCGTACCTTCATGCTTTTTCCTTTCCAGTCTCCGTTATTCTTTACTGCTTTCTTTAAACAGAATCGGACGAGGTTGGATGACTATCGTCAAGAATACGTCTAGTTATTATTGCTTTCAGGAATCGATTATTGGGGCAAGTATTGTTGATAACTCGTGTTTTATCAATCAATCAGCCACATTCGTTCCACCACTTTTTTAGCTCTACGGCGGAACCCGCTGTTACCTCATGGCCAGCAGAGGGCATATCAACGCCAGTCTAGCCCAGGCAGCACGCCACGTGAACCAGCAATCCCTGAAAATAACAGGGGCGGAGACTGAAATCAGCCTCCGCCCCTGTCCAGATTCCGGAAACCGGACACAGTTGGCATTACATCACACCGACCGTGCCCTTACCGGCTTAGCGCTCCTGCAGAATCCGCAGCATCCGGCGAAGCGGCTCCGCCGCACCCCAGAGCAACTGATCGCCCACGGTGAACGCTGAAATATATTCCGGCCCCATGGCCAGCTTGCGAATCCGTCCCACGGGAATGCTCAGAGTACCGGTCACCTTGGCCGGGGTGAGCTCCTCCATGGTCGCATCGCGATCGTTGGGAATCACCTCGACCCAGTCATTGGCCTTGGCCAGGATCGACTCGATTTCGTCAACGGGCAGATCCTTGCGCAGCTTGATGGTCAGCGCCTGACTGTGGGATCGCATGGCGCCAATACGCACACAAATGCCATCGATGGGAATCGGGTTATCGCTGCGACCAAGGATCTTGTTGGTTTCGCTCTGGGCTTTCCACTCTTCCTTGCTCTGACCGTTATCGAGCTGCTTGTCGATGAACGGAATCAGGCTGCCGCCCAGCGGCACTCCGAAATGGTCGGTGGGAAAGCTGTCCGAGCGCATGGTCTCGGTGACCTTGCGGTCGATGTCCAGGATGGCGGAAGACGGATCCGCCAGCAGGTCCGCCACGCCGTCACGCAGTTCGCCCATCTGGGACAGCAACTCCCGCATGTTCTGGGCACCGGCACCGGAGGCAGCCTGATAGGTCATCGGGGACACCCATTCGATCAGGTCCTGCTCGAGCAGGCCGCCAAGGGCCAGCATCATCAGGCTGACGGTGCAGTTGCCGCCGATGAAGTCTTTAACGCCCTTATCAAGGGCCTCGTCGATCACGCCCCGGTTAACCGGGTCGAGGACAATGACCGAGTGGTCCGCCATCCGCAGGGTGGATGCGGCATCGATCCAGTAACCGTTCCAACCGCTGTCCCGCAGACGCTGGAACACTTCCTGGGTGTAATCGCCACCCTGACAGGTCACGATCACATCCATCTGCTTCAGGGCATCAATGTCAAACGCGTCCTGCAGAGGCGGCACGCCCTCTTTGCCGACATCCGGGGCCGGCTTACCGGTTTGGGAGGTGGAGAAAAACACCGGTTCGATATCGGCGAAATCGTTTTCTTCACGCATGCGCTGCATGAGCACGGAGCCAACCATGCCACGCCAGCCTACAAGTCCAACTCGCTTCATGTGCGACCTTTGAACCTCATTTTATGCCCGCCCTTACCCGTATCGCCGGCAAGGACAGGATGGATGATCCCGCGGCAACAGCGTCTTGTTGCCGTCGGGTTCTGATGGGAGCGCCTACAATCGCCCTCTCCACCCGCAACACTGAAGGCGAACGGAGAGTCGGGCCTCCCTATTGACTTAAAGTACGGCCAGTACGGCTTCACCCATGTCCCGGGTGGAGACCTGCTGACGGCCTTCCGACATGATGTCTGCGGTGCGCAGCCCCTGGTCCAGGACCTTGCTCACCGCCGCTTCGATGGCCTCGGCCGCCTCGTCTTCCTGCAGACTGTACCGCAGCATCATCGCCGCCGACAGGATGGTCGCCAGCGGATTGGCGACTCCCTGACCAGCAATGTCGGGCGCCGAGCCGTGACAGGGCTCGTACATGCCCTGCTTGTCAGCGTTCAGCGAGGCGGATGGCAACATGCCGATGGAGCCGGTGAGCATGGCCGCTTCGTCAGAAAGGATATCACCAAACATGTTGCCGGTCACAATGACGTCAAACTGCTTGGGCGCCTTCACCAACTGCATGGCGGCATTGTCGACGTACATGTGACTGAGTTCCACGTCTGGGTATTCCTTGGCCAGATCGTTCATGATCTCCCGCCACAACACGGTCACTTCCAATACGTTGGCCTTGTCCACCGAGCACAGCTTGCCATTACGTTGTTGTGCCGCTTCGAAGGCCACCCGCCCGATCCGACGGATCTCCGATTCGGAGTAAACGTAGGTGTTGTAGCCCTGGCGCTCGCCGTTGTCCAGCTCACGCACGCCCCGCGGCTGACCGAAGTAGATACCGCCGGTAAGTTCGCGGACGATCATGATATCCAGGCCGGAAACGACTTCCGGCTTCAGGGAAGAGGCCGAAGCGAGTTGCGGGTAAAGGATCGCCGGACGCAGGTTAGCAAACAGCTCCAGGTTGGAACGCAACCCCAACAGCCCTTTCTCGGGCCGCCTGGCCATTTCCAGATCATCCCACTTGGGCCCACCCACGGCGCCCAGCAAAATGGCATCGGCCTGGCGGGCCTTGCTCAGGGTCTCGTCCGGCAGGGGCACACCGGTTGCGTCAATTGCGGCACCGCCCACCAGGGCGGACTCGAACGCCAGCCCCAGGCCGAACTTGTCATTGACACGATGCAGGACCTTCTCCGCCTCGGCCACAATTTCCGGTCCAATGCCGTCACCCGGCAGCAGCAATACAGATTTGCTCATCTTCAATCCTTTTTGGTCAGTGTCCAGCATCAAACAGCCAGGGCGCGCTCTGGCGACGCTTGGCTTCGTAGGCTTTGATCAATTCGGCATCTTCCAGGGTCACGCCAATATCGTCGAGACCGTTGAGCAGGCAGTGACGACGGAAATCGTCCACCTCGAAATCGAACGACTCGCCGCCCGGAGTGGTCACCGTTTTGTTCTCCAGGTCCACCTTGAGCTGGTAGCCCTCCTGCGCTTCGGTCTCCCGAAACAGCTGGTCAACCTCTTCTTCTTTTAAAACAATCGGTAACAAGCCATTTTTAAAGCAGTTGTTGTAGAAGATGTCGGCGAAGCTCGGGGCAATAATGACCCGGAAGCCAAAGTCATCCAGCGCCCAAGGGGCATGCTCCCGGCTGGAGCCACAGCCGAAGTTGCTCCGCGCCAGCAAGACGCTGGCGTTCTGGTAACGGGGCTGGTTCAACACGAAGTCCGGGTTGAGCGGACGCTGGGAGCAGTCCTGGTCCGGTTTACCCTCATCGAGGTAGCGCAGTTCATCAAACAGGTTGGGACCAAAGCCACTGCGTTTGATGGACTTGAGAAACTGCTTGGGAATGATCATGTCCGTGTCCACATTGGAACGGTCCATGGGGGCAACAATCCCCTGGTGTTGCGTAAATGCGCGCATGGGACTTATCTCCTGGTGGATCAGTGGGTCAATTCACGGACATCGACAAAATGGCCGGTTACCGCAGCCGCCGCGGCCATGGCCGGGCTGACCAGGTGGGTGCGGCCGCCAAAGCCCTGCCGGCCCTCGAAGTTCCGGTTGGAGGTGGAGGCGCAGTGCTCCCCCTGCCCCAGCTTGTCGGCGTTCATCGCCAGACACATGGAGCACCCCGGATCACGCCACTCCAGGCCTGCCTCGATGAAGACCTTGTCGAGGCCTTCCTGCTCGGCCTGGGCCTTGACCAGCCCGGACCCCGGGACCACCATGGCCTGCTTGAGACTGGCAGCCACCTTGCGCCCCTTGACCACGGCCGCCGCCTCTCTCAGATCTTCGATCCGGGAGTTGGTGCAGGAGCCAATGAATACCCGGTCCAGCTTGATGGAGGTAATGGGCATATTTGCTTCCAGCCCCATGTACTTGAGGGCCCGCACGATGCCCTCCCGCTTGATCGGATCCGCCTCCGCAGCCGGGTCAGGCACCTTGCCTCCGACCCCGGTCACCATCTCCGGCGAGGTTCCCCAGGTCACCTGCGGCTGGATCTCGCTGGCGTCCAGTTCCACCACCTTGTCGAATTCCGCGTCCGGGTCGCTGTGCAGCGTACGCCAATGGGCAACGGCCGCATCCCATTGCTCGCCTTTGGGGGAGAACGGGCGGCCCTTGACGTACTCAATGGTGGTGTCGTCCACCGCCACCATGCCGACCCGGGCACCGGCCTCAATGGCCATGTTACAGATGGTCATCCGGCCTTCCATGGACAGGTTGCGGATTGCCTCTCCGCCGAACTCGATGGCGTAGCCGGTACCGCCGGCGGTACCGATCTTGCCGATCACCGCGAGCACTACGTCCTTGCCGGTCACGCCCGGCCCCAACTGGCCGTCCACCTTCACCAGCATGTTCTTCATTTTCTTCTGCACCAGGCACTGGGTGGCCAGCACGTGCTCCACCTCGGAGGTGCCGATACCGTGCGCCAGGGTGCCGAAGGCGCCGTGGGTGGAGGTGTGGGAGTCGCCGCAGACGATGGTCATCCCCGGCAGGGTAGCCCCCTGTTCCGGGCCAATGACGTGGACGATGCCCTGGCGCTGGTCCTTGATCTTGAACTCAAGGATGCCGAACTCATCGCAGTTGCGGTCCAGCGTTTCCACCTGGGTGCGGGAAACCGGGTCAACGATGCCTTCAATCCCCTTGTCCCGATCCGTTGTCGGCACGTTGTGATCCGGGGTGGCCAGATTGGCGTCCAACCGCCAGGGCTTCCGGCCCGCCAGGCGAAGGCCTTCAAACGCCTGCGGTGAGGTGACTTCGTGCAGTAATTGACGGTCGATGTAGATCAGGGCGGAACCGTCATCCCGTTGCTTGACGAGGTGATCGTCCCATAATTTGTCGTATAAGGTTTTACCCGCCATAGGAGGCTCCTTCGCTCTCTCGGTGTCATTATGGGCAATATGGTATACCCTGGCATTGAATAACCTCAATTCATGTTTTTTATATTTTGGATTCCTTATTGGAATATCGAAACAGGGATGGCTAAGGAATGGACAGCAACAGCCTCAAAGCGTTCGTCACCATTGTGGATCTGGGCTCGTTCTCGGAAGCCGCCGAGACCCTGCACCTGACCCAGCCCGCCATCAGCAAGCGGCTGGCGGCCCTGGAAAGCCAGTTGGGCAGCTCCCTGATCGACCGTAGCCAGCGTCACCTGCAACTGACCGACGCCGGGGCCAGGTTGCTGCCCCACGCCCGCCGTATCCTGGATGAATTCCACAACATGAAAGTGGCTCTGTCGGCCAGCGAAGACGAGATTGGTGGGGAGCTGGACATCATCGCCAGTCACCACATCGGCCTCCACCACCTGCCGGCCTGGCTACGCCGGTTCAACCGGGAATACCCCCAGGTTCGCCTGAACCTTCAATTCATGGAATCCGAGAGCGCCTACGCGCAAATGCGAAAGCGCAATGCCGAACTGGCCTTCGTCACCCTCAGCGACAGCATGGGCAGTCATTTCACGGTCTATGAACAGTGGCCGGACCCGATGGTGTTCGTCACCGGCCCCGATCACCCGCTCGCTTCCCTGACTGCGCCAACGCTGGCGGATCTTAGTGGCTATCCGGCGTTGCTTCCCGACACCACCACGGCGACCTATCGGGTGGTTAGCCGCCTGTTTCTGGAGCAGAGTCTGCCCCTGACGCCGCAAATGCCCACCAACTACCTTGAGACCATCAAGATGATGACCAGTGTCGGGCTTGGCTGGAGCGTGCTACCGCTAAGCATGCTGGATACCACCATCACCCGGCTGGCGATTCCGCAACCGGTCACGAGGATGTTGGGCGCGGTGGGCTTACAGGGCCGCAGACTGAGCGCCGCCGCGTTGGCATTGCAGGCCATCGTAAGAGAAGATCAAGAAAAGTCACAGAAAACAGACGGAACTCCTCCCAGCGATCCCGCTAAACTGCCGGAGACCAACTGAACAGCAGCTATTTACCACAGGAGATCCCATGGGTTTCGACGATTACCTCAAGATCCTCGCCATGAAAGACGGCTCTGACCTCTACCTGAGCACCGGTGCACCGCCTTGCGCCAAGTTTCAGGGGGCGCTGAAACCCATCGACCGTACCCCCATGCAACCAGGCGCCATCAAGGAGATCGCCTATTCGGTCATGGACGCGGAGCAGATTGAGGAATTCGAGCAGGAACTGGAGATGAACCTGGCCTACAGCATTCCCACTGTGGGCCGGTTCCGGGTCAACATCTTCCGCCAGCGCAATGAGATTTCCATCGTGGCCCGGAACATCGTGACGGAGATCCCCAATGCGGACAAGCTGGGCCTGCCGTCGATCCTCAAAGATGTGGTGATGTCCAAGCGCGGGCTGGTGCTGTTTGTCGGCGCCACCGGGTCCGGCAAGTCGACCTCACTGGCCGCCCTCATCGATCACCGCAACTCCAACTCCAGCGGCCATATCATCACCATCGAGGATCCGGTGGAATACATTCACCGGCACAAGAAGAGCATCATCAATCAGCGTGAAGTGGGTGTGGATACCCGCAGCTTCCACAAGGCCCTCAAGAACACCCTGCGTCAGGCACCGGATGTCATTCTGATTGGCGAGATCCGGGATCGCGAGACCATGGAGCACGCCCTGGCTTTCGCCGAAACGGGCCACCTGTGCATCTCCACGTTGCATGCCAACAACGCCAACCAGGCCCTGGACCGGATTATCAACTTCTTCCCGGAGGAGCGCCGGCCCCAGTTGCTCATGGATCTGGCCATGAACCTGCGTTCGTTTGTCTCCCAGCGGCTGATTCCGACGGTGGATGGCAAGCGATGTGCCGCCATCGAGATCCTGCTGGGCACCCCGACCATCAGCGAGCTGATCCTGCGGGGGGAGATCGACGGCATCAAGGAGATCATGGAGAAGTCCACCAACATTGGTATGCAGACCTTCGATCTGGCCCTGTTCAACCTGTGGAAGGATGGCAAGATCACCGAGGAAGAGGCGCTCAAGAACGCCGATTCGGCCAACAACCTGCGTTTGAAGATCAAGCTCCACGGCAATGAAGGCGCCTCCGGCAGTGGCGCCGGCGCCCCCGGAAGCGGGTTGAGCCTAAGCCTTGAGGAAACCGAAGACGAGGAGGATCCGGAGCAGTCCCTCTAACCCGCCCGTCGGTGAATTTTGCCCCCCCGCCACAAGCCCAGAGGTCTGGCGTTGCGTCTTGCGGTTAATCCACGGCGTGACGCCGAGGCCTCAGGCCCCACCAGGCAATTACCAGCGCCACCGCCATGGCCAGGGCGCTGCCCCAGAAGGCCAGTTCAGTACCGGAGCCCTCCACCAGGAACCCGGATAGCCAGGCGCCTACCGCGCCCCCTGCCCCGAAACTGAGCCCGCTGTAGAGGGCCTGCCCCTGGCCGTGATGGCCCTTACCGAAATGGTCGTGGATAAACTGCACCGACATCGCGTGCAAGGCACCGTAGGATGCCGCGTGCAGGAGCTGGGCGAAGATCAGTACCGCCAGCAGGCTTGTCGCCTCGGCAATCAACACCCAGCGCAACAACGTCAGCGTGAGTGCGGTCAGCGCGATGTGGCGCAGGGAGAATCGGGTAAACACCCGGTGCATGACCAGGAACAGGCCGATCTCCGCCAACACCCCGAGGGACCACAACAGGCCGATGGCCACCTTACTGTAGCCGTATTGCTCCAGATGGATACTGAAGAAGGTGTAGTAGGCACCGTGGGAGACCTGGAGCAGAAAGTTCATCAGGAAAAAGGCGACCACGGAGGTCGAGGCGACAATGGCCATCAGTCCGGCAGAGGTCTCATGACCCCGCCGTACGCCGTTCTCCGCCGGCAGCATGAAGGTGGAGACGGCGATGCCGGCAAACACCGGGAGCACGATCCATGGCAGCAAGCCAACTGGCACGAACTCCAGCACCGCGCCAACCCCCGCCACGGTGCCGATAAA
Organism: Marinobacter sp.; assembly: GCF_033722735.1. Lineage (GTDB taxonomy): Bacteria > Pseudomonadota > Gammaproteobacteria > Pseudomonadales > Oleiphilaceae > Marinobacter. Next base: position 190,536 of record NZ_JAWVYN010000002.1, on the reverse strand, counting down.
GCCCACCGACCCCCAGAGCCGAACCCGGCCGTAACGAGCCCGGTTGCTCCCCAGCCCCCGCAGCGTGATCACCTCGTAGAGCGGCAGGATGGCATTCCAGAAGAAGGTAAAGGCCAGCATCACCAGGGCCAGGCCGACAAAATCCGGCTCCAGAAACACGCCCAGAAAGCAGCAGGCCCCAACCAGGGCGCCAAAACGCACCAACCGGACCCGTTGGCCGCTGCGATCCCCGAGCCAGCCCCAGACGCTGGGAGCGATGATCTTGGTCAGCTGGATGGTGGCCATCAACGTGGCAATTTCGAGATAGCTGAACCCCCTATCCTGCAGATAGAGGGACCAGTAAGGCAGCAGCGCCCCGAGTAGCGCAAAAAACCAGAAATAGAGGTTGGACAGACGCCAGTAGATAGGCCTTCCTCAGCGCTTCTCAATGTCCGGCGTGTTGACCACCACATCGGCATTCTGTGCCCGGTGGCGCAGGTAGTGATCCATCAGCACAATGGCCACCATGGCCTCGGCAATCGGCGTGGCCCGAATGCCCACGCACGGGTCGTGCCGGCCGGTGGTGATGACCTCAACCGGATTCCCTTTCACATCGATACTGCGCCCCGGCAGCCGCAGACTGGAGGTCGGCTTGAGAGCAATGCTCGCCAGAATCGGCTGGCCGGACGAGATACCGCCGAGTACCCCGCCAGCATGGTTGGACGCAAAGCCGTCCGGGGTCAACTCGTCCCGGTGCTCGGTGCCCTTCTGGGTGACTGCCCCGAACCCGGCACCAATCTCGACGCCCTTGACGGCGTTGATGCTCATCAGGGCGTGGGCCAGGTCCGCATCCAGACGGTCGAAGATCGGCTCTCCCAGCCCCGGTGGCACACCCTCCGCCACCACATTGATGCGGGCGCCGATGGAATTGCCCTCCTTGCGCAGGGCATCCATGTACTGCTCCAGCTCCGCCACCTTGTCCGGATCCGGGCAAAAAAACGGGTTCTGGTGCACCTGGTCCCAATCGAGCTTGTCGACTGTGATGGGGCCTAACTGGGACAGATAGCCGCGGATGCGGATGCCCAACCGCTGCTCCAGGAACTTTCGCGCCACGGCGCCGGCGGCAACCCGCATGGCGGTTTCCCGGGCCGAGGACCGGCCCCCGCCCCGGTAGTCCCGCACCCCGTACTTATGGGTGTAGGTGTAGTCGGCGTGGGCTGGACGGAACTGGTTGGCAATCTTGGAATAGTCCTTGGAGCGCTGGTCGGTGTTCTCGATCAGCAGGCCGATGGGCGTGCCGGTGGTCTTGCCCTCGAACACCCCTGACAGGATGCGCACCTCGTCCGGCTCCCGCCGTTGGGTGGTATGCCGCGAGGTACCGGGCTTGCGGAGGTCCAGGTCTTTCTGCAGATCCGCCTCGTTCAGCTCGAGGCCGGGAGGACAACCATCGATGATGCAGCCAAGCGCCGGTCCGTGACTTTCGCCAAAGGAGGTTACCGTAAAAAGTTTGCCAAAGGTGTTTCCAGACATAATTCAGAATCTTATAAAGGTTATTGAATGCCAGCTCTTAACTGTTGCGGGCCCGCCAGGCGGACAGGTCCTCCGCCGTTAGCAGGAACACGCCGTCACCGCCTTGCTCAAACTCCAGCCAGGTCAGCGGCAGATCCGGGTAGGCAGCATCCAGCGCCACCCAACTGTTCCCCACTTCCACAATCAGCAATCCACCGGGGGTCAGGAAGTCGGCAGCCTGCGCCAGAATCCGGTGGGCGATGTCCAGGCCATCGCAGCCGGCCGCCAGGCCCAATTCCGGCTCGTGGTGGAACTCTTCCGGCATGGTCGACAGGTCCTGGGCGTCCACATAGGGGGGATTGCTGAGAATGACGTCATAACGGCCCTGCAAGTTTTCAAACAGGTCAGACTGGATCGCGCGGACCCGGTCCCCCACCTCGTGGAATTCGATGTTGGACACCGCCACCGCCAGGGCATCGGCGGAAATATCGGACAGATCGACCTCCGCCTCGTCGAACACGGTCGCTGCGGCAATGCCGATACAGCCACTGCCGGTACACAGGTCCAGCACCCGGCCCACCGGCTTGTCCCCCAACCAGGGCTGCAGCCCGGATTGCAGTAATTCGCCGATTGGCGACCGCGGTACCAACACCCGCTCATCGACAAAGAACGGCATACCCATGAACCAGGCCTCGCCCAGCAGATAGGCCAGCGGAATGCGCTCCTCAACGCGGCGACGGGCCCGTTCCAGGATGAGCGACCGCTCCTCGCGGGTGAGCCGGGCATCGAGGAACAGCGTGTTGTTCTCCATGGGCAGATGCAGGCTTCGCATCACCAACTGGACCGCCTCGTCCCAGACGTTGTCGGTTCCATGACCGAAAAACAGGGGCGATGCTGCGAACTGCGACGAAACGTAGCGCAGATAGTCGCGCACGGTGTGCAGGTCATCAATGGGCTGAGTCACGGCGGGTAAGTTCCTTGTTTGGATGCGATGGCGGTGACCGGTGTACCACCAGGATGAGTCTCGGAAGGCGAATTATACGCCCTTTGCGGTCCGGTCTGCCACGGCGGCAAGCCACAGATCGCGCAGAGCCGGTTCCGCCGTTAATCCGCGGCTCGCTAAATCGACAACGGCCCCGAGCTCTTGTGGTGCTGTTCGAAGCGGTCGAGCGCCGCTGCCATCCGTTCCCGGCCAATCTGGATGAGTTCCGGGGCCTTGTGATAATCGTAGGTACGGCAGGCGTTCTTGGGGACGTTGACCAGCAAGTCTGGCGGATAACCGGCTATCTTGTACTGCACTAGGGCGCTCTGCATGGTTTCAATAGTCAGGTTCATGATATCGAACTTGCCTATGCCCAGCTTATCCCAGTCAATGGACCCGGCGTCATCAGAAGGCTTACGGCCCTCCCGCCTGGAGGCCGGCTCCTTTTGCTCCAGGGCCTTGTTGATCTTCAGTTCCGCATCTTCAGCGGAGCCGCCTTCGTGGTCCCGTTTCGCGCCGGTAAAGGCCTTGAGGGCATCCCAGTCGAACCAGCGGGAAGCCTTGTCGCGAACCTTCTTCACCCACTCTTCCGCCTCGCCCTGTTCCTCGTGAGCCTCCTGGAAGATCGCATCCGGCGTTGGCTGAGGCTGGTCATCCTCGCCACTGAGGTTAACGGCAATCACCAGGTCGGCGTGGGAGGAGATGGTCGGGATAATCGGCAAGGGGTTGAGCAAGGCCCCATCCACCAGAACCCGCCCGTTATGGACCAGGGGCGTAATCACACTGGGTATGGCGATGGAGGCCCGGATGGCCTGATCCAGCGGCCCCTCCTGGAACCAGATCTCCTTATGGGCCAACAGGTCGGTGGCGACGGCGGTATAGGCAATGGGCAGCGCTTCAATGCGGGTATCGCCCAGGAGTTCCCGGACCACCGAGAACACCTTTTCACCACGGATCGCGCCCACCGAATTGAACGTGACATCCAGCAGCTTGAGCACATCAAACTGGCCCAGGCCGGTGACCCAGTCCTTGTAATCCTTCATTCTGCCGGCGGCATACATACCGCCAATGAGCGCCCCCATCGAGCAGCCGGAAATGGCAATGATGTCGTATCCGCGTTCCGCCAGCACCTCAATTGCGCCGATGTGGGCGTAGCCACGTGCGCCGCCACTGCCCAACGTCAGCGCCACGGTTCGCTTGCGGCTTGTGCCGGAGGCCGGGGCCGGGGTCACCGAATGCCCGGCCGTTTTACCGCCGGAGTCGTGGTTCGGCCCAGAGCCGGCCCCGGCCGCTGATGTGTTGTCCTGGTTCTCATCACTCACCATGGCATTCCCCTCTCGGCCACTCAAGGTGCGGCGATCACCACAATTTCCACCCGGTCCCCCGACCGGCCCGGATCGTTGGAGGGAATCGTCGGCCCGGCAACGATGCGGCGCTGCTGCTCCGCGCTGATCCCGCTCTTTTGCAGCAGTGCTGCCATGGCCTCCGCCGCTCCGGCGGCCCGCTCAAATGACGCGGCCAGGGTTTCCTCGGCCCTCAGGGTCGAATGGCTGATAACCACAACCTCGGTATTCTCTGCTGACGCCCAGTTGTTCAACTGGCGACGGTCATTGGCGTCCCACTCAAAGCGATAGGTAAAGCCGCCACTCCAGGGCACCACCAGGGGACCCCGCACCCGGCCATCCGAGCCGTCAAGCCCGGGCACCACGGCATTGGGCCCGAGTTCCAGCTGTTCGGTCCAGACGTACTCCCGGTTGTTACCCCGCGTGACGGTATAGACCAGCAGCAGATAGCTGGTATCATTCTGCCGCACCGCGGCCGCGATGTAATCCTGATTGGCGTCACGACCATACAAAATGGCCTGACCGAAAATCTGGTTCGCCCAGACGTTACTCCGTCCGCATTCTCGCCCACTGCATTCGAAGAGGATCTTGGCGCCCAGTGCCGCCAGGGCCCTTCGGTAATATTCCCGGGCTTCCCGCCGGTTGGAATCGGTATCGATCTGCAGCAAGTGCCCTTTGCCGTCCACCGGCACCCGGGCCACCGATTCGGATCGTATCTCGTCGTTGACCTCCCGCACCGGGCTGAGCATAACCCGATGGGCCGGAGACCGAATGGTGACGTTGGCCTCCACCGTCCCCAGAGGAAACGGCTCGATGAGATTGACCGCCAGCGCGGGCGCGCTGGCCATCAGCCAGCCAAGGAGGATCAACAGAAGCGGATTCAATAGCTGTCTAGTCATGCTGTTTGCCGAGGAAATCGGTCACTGCAGTGGCAACCGGTTCAATGGGTCCGTCCAGGTGGCAATGGTGGCCTCCAGGAACAGTGACACTGGTTAACTTTGGCACCACAGCGAGTCTCGCCTGGTAGCGCTCGGATGCGGCTGCGAGCAGGCCCTGCTCGGCGCGAACCAACAGGGTGTCGGTGCCAATGGTCTTGAGCACGGCAAGCACCTGCTGCTCATCAAACATCATCATGGACGGGTGACGCAGCCGGGCGTCGGTACGCCAGCGATAGCCTCCGTCCACCGCCTGCAGGTTGCGTGGCACCAGTATGTGGGCTGCCTCATGGGACAGTGGGCTGAGCCCCCCGGCCCGGACCTTCGCCGCCGACTCCACCGATGGGTATAGCGGGCTGGCACCGGAGCCGGCATGCCGCTTCAGGATGGCCCTGCGCAATTGGGGAACCACATCATCGGCTTGACGGCTCAGGGGGCCGAAACTGTCGATGACCACCAGCCTGCGGACGTTTTCCGGGAAGGTGGCGGCATACAGCATGGCAATGACACCGCCCAAGGAGTGAGCAACCAGGTCCACCGGCGTTTTAATATGGGTATCCAGCAGTTCCGCCAGATCGGCGACGTAATCCACCAACAGGTAGGACTGGCTGGCGTGGCGATGGTCGGAGTGGCCGTGACCGGGGAGATCCAGGGCATAGGTGTCCGCCCCTTCGGCCAGCACCGGTGCCAGCTTGGCAAACGTCAGGCTGTTATCGAGCCAACCGTGGAGCATCACCACCGGCGGCCGGTCCCGGCCCGGCGCCTTGCAGGGCCAATGCAGGCCGGCCAACACCAGGTGTTTCAGTGGCCAGCGAATTTCCCGGTATCCGGTGCCATGGTCTGCCACGGGCGACTTTACCGTTTGGTCGTTCATTCTGGAGTTCCTGACGAACTGCGTGGCTGGTGCGATAACGCTCCGCTCGGTCACATAGTGTGTGTGGGTCGGTCGGAGTTCAAGGCGCCGGCCAGGTATGACTCGATCTTGGTACGGGCGGTTTCGTCATCGCCGTTGAACTGCACCCCGATACCCGCAGCTCGGTTACCCTGGGCCCCCTTGGGGGTAATCCAGATAACCTTGCCGGCGACCGGGATCTTTTCCGGCTCGTCCATCAGGTTCAGCAGCAGGAACACCTCATCGCCGAGCTGGTACTGTTTCTGGGTGGGAATAAAGAGTCCCCCCTGGCGGATATAGGGCATGTATGCCGCATACAACACCGCCTTATCCTTGATCGTCAGTGTCAGAATGCCACTGCGCGCACCAAATCCCGGCCCCATAGAATCGTCCTCAATGCTCATGCCCCGTAGGGTCTAAATCTTTTTGTATTTCACTATCATAGCAGGCATTTCCGCAATTTACCCGCTACCGGCAAGTGCTCACCCGGCCCGGCGACGCTTCGAAGGCATGAAGCCCTGCCAGGCGATCAGCAGCCGCTCCGCCTCAAGCTCCGGATTGACATTATAGACCCCGGCCGACCGGGCCTCCTGGATTTGCCTCAGCAATTCATGCACCCGCCAGGGGGGATTCACAGAGGCCAGGTAGCGCAACATCTCGACCGCGTCCGGGTCAGTCGGCTCACCGCCGGCACCCAGCCTCGCCAGATCCGCTGCCCAGCTCTCCATCAGCCAGAGCGTGCCCTCCAGTCCCAGGACCTTGAACGCTTTGGCCGCTTCCGAAACCGACAGTTCCCGCTTCATGAAGCGACGAAATGCCGCCAGGGCCTCCTGCCGCTGGTCCAGGAACTCCCCGGTAAGGTATTCCAGCGCCAGCCTGGGGGCCGAGCCAGCCAGTGCCAGCGCCCTTACGCACTGCTCCTGCGCCGGCGCCTCCTCGGCGGATTGTGCAGCCAGTTGTCCGGTCAACCACTGCAAGCCGGCCTGAGTGGACGGGGTGGGCACCGTGACGCATTGGCATCGGGACCGAAGCGTGGGCAGGATGGGACGTCCGCTTTCCTGCAGTAACAGCAACACCACGTCCGCGGACGGCTCTTCCAGGGTCTTGAGCAGGGCATTGGCCGCATTCATGTTCAGCTGATCAGCACGATCCACCAGAATGACCTTGCGCCGCGCAACCTGGGGGGAGGCGACGGCAAACGCCGAAAGCGCACGAATCTGGTCGACCTTGATCATGCGGGACTTTTCCGGGGCGTAGCGCCGAATGTCCGGGTGTGAGTCGGCGGCCACCAGCTCGCATTGTTTGCAGTGGCCGCAGGGCTGGAGCCCCGTCCCCTGGGCGGGGGCTTCACAGACCAGTTGGTGACCCAGGGCGTCTGCAAGTATCCGCTTGCCAACACCACGCTCGCCGCCGATCAGCAATGCGTGGGACAGGCGCCCTGCCCGCAGGCTGCCTTCGACGAATTGCCAGGCATTGGCCAGCCATGGCATGGATTGAATGGTTGGATGCAATCGACGTTACCTTAATCCGTTACCCCGACAGCTTCAGGGCCTGCTTCTGGGACTGCAGCAGTCGTTTCAAGCGCATCAGCGTCTGCCGACTGCCGTTGTGGGCGTCCGTATCGTGGCCACCATAGTAATGATTGTTCACCGTTCGGGCAAAGTCCCTCGCAATCGCCCCGGCTTGGGGGGAGTGGCGGGCTACGGCGTCGGCCACCTGAAACGGGGTCTGGCCATCTTGGAGGCCAATTCCGGCCCGGCCGATGTCACGCCGCCAGCGGGCCACCAGCCGGGCAACCGGATCCCGGGCCAGCAGCCGGCGCTGGCGCCAGGCGGTCACTCCCCCGATCAGCAGCAGGACCAGGGCCACCAGGCCCGCCGTGAGGTAACCCAGGTCGGTCAGGCTGATGTTGCCCGGTAACCGCGACATCAAGTTCATCTGGGTCTGCCCCTGATATCCCACTACCCAGCGTTGCCACTGGTAATTGAGCTTGTCCAGCTGCAAGGACGCCCACTGGATGAGCGCTACGTCGCCGTACCGCTGCGGCGAAGTCCAGCTGTTCTCCAGGAACGAGCCCTCCGCCGCCACCGCATCGCGCAAACCCGACTGGATCCGACTGGGAGCGATGGCCGCCGTGGGATCGAGCCGAATCCAGCCGGAATCCGGCAGCCAGGCTTCAACCCAGGCGTGGGCGTCGTACTGGCGCACGATCAGGTAATCACCGCCGGCACCGGCCTGGCCGCCCTGATAGCCCACCACAACCCGGGCCGGTATACCCGCGGCCCGCAAAACGAAGGTGGTTGCACCGGCATAGTGGGCGCAGAAGCCGCGCATGGCCTCAAATAACAGCGTGTCCACCCCATTCACTGGCATGGCCGGGGGGCGCAGGGTGTAGAAATAGGGCTGATCGCGGAACCGCATCAGCAGCCGGTCGATCAGCTCCTGCGATGATCGGGTCTGCCTGCGAAGCTCCCCGGCGAATGCCCGTGCCCGGGGATTACCGGTGGTGGGCAGTTGCAGAAAACGCCGCTTCTGCAATTCGGTCAGCGGCTGCTGGTCCGGCTTTGGGTCAGCCATGGCCAACCGATACCGTACCGGGGTATCGGCGGGCCGGCGGAAGCGGAACAGGCCCCAGTCGCCGGCAATGACATTGTCGGAGACCGCCCTGGAGTTCTCGAGGGAGAAGGCCCAACGACGTCCCGACGGATCCATCAGTACGTCATACTCGTCCGGCCCCAGTTCGCCGACCCCGCCATCGGCCAGTACCCGCCCGGGGGCGCGCTGCGGTGTCGGCTGCCACTGGCTCCAGCGATCACCGTCAAACCGGTCCAGAATCAGCCCGCGCCAATACCGCTGGTCGCTGGGAGGCAGCTCGCTGCCAAAACTGACCCGGAAGGCCCGTTCACTGCTCTGCGCCAGGCTGGAGATATCCCCCGGCGCCATGGTGTCGGAGATCCCGGTCCTGGCGGTTCCGGTGACCAGCGGTACGCTCCACAGGGGCTCCAGTCGCGGGAAAAACAGGAATAGCAGCACCACCACCGGCAGGCTCTTGAGAAACATTCCACCGAGCCGGCGCCAGCCCTGGCGCAGGGCGTGGGGCAGATCGGGTGCGTTGAGCACCTGCAGGCCGATGAGCAGCAGCAGGACACCGCCGAGATTGACCAGCGTCCACAAGATGCCCTGCTCGAACAGGAAGTTCACCGTCGACAGATAGACAAGGATGAAAAACAACACGTAATAGTCGCGCTCGGACCGGGTTTCCAGCCACTTGAGGGCGACCGCGATCACGAAGAACGAGGCGGCTGTATCCACCGTGAAGTGGCCGTTGACCGTGATCCCGTAGGTTGCGATCAGCGCCACCATGATCAGGCTCTTGACCCCCAGCCCGGGCAATCTCACACGGCCGACCTGCGACAGCCAGCGCCACCCGGCCAACACCACGCAAGTGGCCAATAGCCACAGTGGTAACCGATCCCATTGCGGAGTCAGCAGCACCCAGAACCCGGCGATCAGCCAGAGCAACGCTGGACCCGGTACCGGCGGCTGCGGGCCTGGCTCCTGGCGACGATGCCGTGATCGGGCGAGACGCTTCATGGGGTAGACTCCGGCGACTGGCCGACCGGTGCGGTCAGGCCATGCACCGCTAATGCCCGCAGGCACGCCGCGGTATGGGCGACCCCGGAATCGGGTTCGATGGTGGTACTGGGCAGTCGCAGCCCGAAGGCCTCGGTGGACTTGGCACGCTCGAGCACCTGGGCAGTGAGGTAACTCAGGCGCATTTCCACGTCCACACCAGGAAAGGCCTCGAAGTCCAGCCAACCGGGATGGCCCTGCTCCCCCTCCCAGTCCGCGATCACCATTTCGCCGGAACGGGCAAAGCGTTTCCACTGCACCCGCTGACTCAGGTCGCCCGGTCGCCACGGGCGCAATTCAGCCTGGTCTTGACCGGCGATTTTGGCCGCCGACTCCGACGCCTCGCCGTCGTCGGCGGTCATCCGGGACCAGTCCGGCGGTGTAATGGGTCGCGGGTAAACGATCGCCGCACTGGCCGGGCGTAGCCAGGACCAGGCCTTCAACAACCCAAAGGGAAAGCGGGTTTCTACCCGGATGCGGTCGGGTAACAGGTAACCGCGCCTTTGACCTTCAGCCATCAGCACCATGTCGGTGGTCTCATGGGCCATCACATGGTGCCTGGTCACCGTACTGTCGCCAAGCATCAGCTTCACCGCGATGGCATCGGAATCGTCGGCCGCCCCGCGGAAGACAAACGGGATGCGATCGCCGACATGACCCTCTCCGGCCTGGACCAATGTCAGCTTCAAGCCGGCCAGGTTGCTGTGGGTCTGGTGCATAGCCGCCACAAACACCACGCCCAACACAAAGGTCAGTAAATAGACCAGGCTGTTCTGGTAGTTGATCCCTGTCAGCAACATCACCACCAGCAAGGCACCGAAAATCAAGCCCATTCCCGTCGGCAGGATGAAAATATTGCGCTGCTGAAACTGTTGCGCATCCGTTCTGGGAATACGCCGGTTGACCCACTGCTGCCAGCGCTGACTGATCGACTGTAGCGGCATTACCACCTCAATGGTCCACTCAATAGGCGCCCAGACAGGAAGGACCGTGATTCGCCGATTCCGTTCACAAAGCTTGGACGATCTGCTTGAAAAGCAGGCACACAAACCGAATACTTTACCTGAGAAGGCCAAGTATACAATGTACAATTAAGGCATTGTCGTTACGTGGTTTTCTAGGGAGAGCCTCTGACAGGAGCATGTTCAGACGCATCCATTCGTTGCCCAACCGCAAGAGGCCGGCCATGAAACCTCATCACCCGCTGTTTATCACGATTTCCGGAGCCGTCCTGGCAATGCCCGCCTGGGGCGGGGTGCAAACCCTGACTTCCGATGAAATGGTGGAGACCTACGTCAAGGATTCTGCCGTGATCGTGGTGCCGCGGCAGCAACAGAAATCCGCCGAGGACCGTCGGCGCATCCTCAGATCGCTCACCATTTCTCCTGGGGAGCCGGTCATGACGGAGGCGGAAGAACAAGCCTACCGGGAATCGATCCAGCACTACCTGGCGCTGAGCCAGGACGATGCCCTGCAACAGGCCGAAGAAGAGTTTCTGCGCCGGGCCCTGCTGATTCCCCAGGATGAACTGGCCAGCGCGCAACCGCCGGAGTTCTTCATTCCCAACGTGCCGCCAATCATCTTCGGGCAACAGGCGGACATTCCGGACGAGCCCTTTACCCAGACCTTCCTGAACGACCAGCTAAGCGTGGGGTTTGACGGGCAGAACGTGAATTTCTCCATTGGCAATCCGCCGGGCATTGACCAGATCACGCTGCCCCAGGGCATCAATGAAGGGCCGGTGACGCTCACGCCTCGGCCCGGGGGTGGATTTGATCTTTCCATTCAAGTGCCGGAGCAGTAGCCCTACCTGTCTTCGCCGTAACCGCCAGCCTCCCTCGCAAGGGAGGTTTTTTTGGCTTTGTGTCAGGCAAATAAAAAAGCCACCCCGCAGGGTGGCTTTCCCATCAACCGAAGTTGACTGGCTTAGTGACCGTAAACAGTCATCTGAGCGTCGATGGCGATGTCGGTCATGTACACGTCACCGATGGAGTCACCGTTACCCATCCGAATGTCGGTCAGGTCCAGGTCACCAGAGAAGTTGTTGACGTTGAACGCCAGGGCGTCGTTACCACCAGCGTTAGTGGCCTTGCCGATATCCACCTGGGCGTGGGCGAAGCTGGTGTCCACCACAGTGTTGCCGGAGCCGTCCACGATGGTCAGGCCGTTGGTATCGGCGCCGCGGCGGTTATGCAGCTCGAAGTCCATGGAAGTGCCAACGAAATCCGCATTCAGGGTGCCCTGAGCGTTGAAGTAGGCGTTGATGTTCATGACGTCGGTATCTTCCTGGATCACGATGTCGATCGGACCCAACAGACCGGTCATGTCCAGGTTCGAGATCAGCGTGGTGCTGGTGCCACCTTCGGAGCGCCGCTCGGCATTCAGGTTACCCACGGTTGCGCCGCTCTTGGCCAGGCTTACGGAGCCCACGCTCATACCGAAGTCAACCGGCAGGCCGGAGACGGAGCGGATACCGATGACCAAGTCGCCATCGGCGATCTGAGGCATGGAGGCTTCGTAGCTGGCGCTACCGTCAGCCTGAGTGGCCGAGTTGGCCCAGGAAACGCCGTTGGAGGCGTCAGCGTCAGCACCTACCAGATAGGTGTTACCCACTGCCTGGGCGCCAGTGTCACCCACCCCATTGGTACCGGCTACGTCAATGTACAGCTTGACGTCGTCCAGGGCGCCAGCAGTGCCGCCGGAACCGTCGAGCGGGTTAGCGGCACCACCGATGGTGACGTCATTGAAAGCCAGGAAACCGTCGTCCTGGTACGCCACCTCACCAACGCTCACGTTGGCTTCCAGTTCGATGGTGATACCGGACTGACCGGTCACCGCGCCCATGGTGGCGTCGTCCATGGCTTTCAGTTCCGCCTGGGCGGCGAAAGGTACAGCGGCAACCGCGGTTGCCAGAGCAAGTTTTTTCAGGCCTTTCATTTTGTTCTCCTTATTTAAGGATTTATATATCTATTATTTTTGTCGCGGTTCATTCCGTAACCGCAAGGCCAGTGTTGCAGAGCAGATGCCCGCTTTCTGAGATGCGGCGCACAATAATTAACAGTTCACTTACACCCATTTACATACTTCTGAGAACCCATTCACTCTTTGTTACAGAACGGGTTCACCCTCCTTGCCGGGTGCCGTTTTGAGGGGACCCTGGTTGACCGTCAGCGGCGAAGACGATGGGCTCGAACTGCCCCCTTACCGCATCGCCATACTCATAGCCGTGATCGGTTTCCTGATACTTGGTGGCCAGAACACGGGCCTCTCCACTGAGGTATTCCAGTTCGATATTGACCTGGGGTTGCGCTTGCTCCGCCCGGCTCGGCAGGTACTTGTAGACGACCGCGGAACCGAGAATGCGGCCGGTGGCGGCCTGGGTTTGCAGGGCGGTACGCACCGATTCCAGCACCAGGGCCGGGTTGACGTTCGAGGTGTCGTCTCCCGGTTTGACGGCCCAGACGTATTTCACTTCGCCATTCGGCATCAAGGCCGCGCCAAAGGGGGCAAAGTCACCGTAGTACTCCAGCAACGCCTTGGCTTTCTTGAGAGCATGCCCTCCCAGGAACAACAGGTTCTGGTTTGCCTCCTGCTCAATCTGGGCTGTGGACGGTTGCGGATTTGCTGCCCCGGAATCAGCAGCGAATAATGGGCTGAAACCCATCGCACAGGTCATCGCGACGGATACGAACATTCCAGTCTTTTTCACAAGGCCTCCTGATTTGTCTTTGTTCTGAGTGCCAGTTACAGGCTTCGTCTAGGCAATGACCACACGGAATCCCGCCCCCATGGTTCAATGCCTTGAAACTTTGCGATAATAGCCGGCTTGCTGCGGCTTGAACCGCCTTACCCATCAACTTGAGCCAGTAATGTCCAAGAACCTTTACATCCTGCACGCTGAGTCTCAGCAACACCGTGATCGTTTTCTCATTGCGTTGTCCCGCTGGCCGGGGTTCGTCTGCTTCGGCAATCCCTGCGCCCCGGGGTCAGGCCCCAGCCGCCAGCCGTGGCTGGCGGCCAATCCCGACGACACCTTCCTGATCCATTCCGGTAGACCAGACGAACTGGCAGCGTTACAGCGGGCCAGCGAGGCCATGCCGGAGGGAGCGAGGTTGGCGGGCATGTTCGAATACGAGGCGGGCTATCTGCTGGAACCGGCACTGGCCTCTCTCGCCCCCCCGGCGGAGGAGGTGGTTATCGCAGCCGGACTCTATCGGTGGTGGCTGCAACCGGTGGCGGGAACGCTGGACTTCGAGTTGCATGGGGCTGACCGCGGATCAGTGGCCATTCAGGACTCCCTGGCGCAACTGCTCAGGGAGACCGCCACGGGAGAGCCCCCGAGAATGGCTGCAGAGACCCTCTCCGTCACCCCGTTCCGGCCCGACGAGCCCCCTGGGCGGTTCCAGGATAATGTCGGCAGCATCCTGGATTACATATTCAGTGGTGACTGTTATCAGGTGAACCTGTCCCAGCGGTTCCGCAGTGCTTACACCGGCAACCTGTGGCTCGCCTATCGACACCTGATTACGCAATTTCCCACCGGGCACGCCGCCTACCTGAACCTTGGCCCCACTGCGGTGGTGTCGATTTCCCCCGAGAGTTTCCTGGAAATCGACGGCGACCGGGTTATCACCCAGCCCATCAAAGGCACACGTCCCCGGGGGGCCTCGGCGGAGGAAGACCGTCGGCTGTCGGAGGAGCTTCGTAACAGCCCGAAGGACCGGGCCGAGAACGTCATGATTGTTGACCTGTTGCGCAACGACCTGGGGCGGTTCTGCCGAGCCGGCAGCATCCGGGCGGACAAGCTGATGGCACTGGAGAGCTATCGCAACGTCCACCACCTGGTCAGCACCGTCACCGGGCACCTGGCGTCAGAGGTCTCTCCCCTCGCGGCGCTGCGCCAGGCCTTTCCCGGCGGCTCCATCACCGGCGCCCCCAAGATCCGCGCGATGGAGATCATCGAGGAGCTGGAGCTGACACCGAGAGGTCCCTACTGTGGCTCGGCGTTCTACCTTACCGGGGAAGGCAGCCTTTACAGCAATATCGCCATCCGGACCCTGTACGGCGACGGCAGTACGCTGTATTGCCATGGTGGTGGGGGCATAGTGGCGGACTCGGACCCGGCCGCGGAGTACCAGGAAACCCTGGATAAGGTCGGCGCCATGATGCGTGAGCTGGAGCGGACGTTTGGTGGGAGCTGAGGAAACCTGCCCACGCCCGCCCGGCAGGCGTGGGACCCGCCCTGATCAGTTGAAGCGATTGCTCAGCCGCAGGAAGGTTTCCTTCAGGCTCTCGTAATCGTGGACGGCTGGGAACTGCGGAAACTCCTCGATCACGTTCTGGGGCGCATGGAACAGGATGCCCTCTTCCGCCTGGGTCAGCATGGTGGTGTCGTTGTAGGAATCACCCGCGGCAATTACCCGGTAGTTGAGCAGCTGGAACGCCCGCACGGCTTGGCGCTTGGGGTCGCGCTGGCGCAGCAGGTAATCGGTGATGCGCCCTTCCTCATTTACTTCGAGCTTGTGACACAGCAGGGTCGGATGACCCAGTTTGGCCATCAGCGGCATGGCAAATTCGTAGAAGGTGTCGGACAGGATCACCACCTGGAACCGCTCCCGCAGCCAGTCCAGGAACTCCCGTGCCCCTTCCAGCGGGTCCAGCTCGCCAATCACCTCCTGAATGGCCGGAAGACCGTAGCCGTGCTCGTCCAGCAACCGCAGCCGCTGCTTCATCAGGACGTCATAGTCTGGAATATCCCGGGTGGTTGCCTTGAGCTCTTCAATGCCGGTCTTCTCGGCAAACGCAATCCAAATCTCCGGGATCAGTACCCCTTCCAGGTCAAGGCAAGCGAGTTCCACAGTTATCTCCTAGGTCATGGGCGCCGCGCTGAACGGCGGCCTGGGTTGATTGGCGATCAATCGCCGTCATGGCAGGGCGTATGATAGAAAAATCCGCTGCCGAATGCACCGGCGATCTGGCGGGCATAACGATATGCACCCTTCTTCTTTTGGCAATGCGTCAGATAATGATAGATTTGTCCATGACTTACAGTACTTCAGGGAGTCCCTGCCGACCACCGGGCTTTGCCACCAATCCGCCCCGGGGATTCCCCATCAACGCCCAGTGCTGGCGACATGACCAACGACTCCTGATTAGAGACTTATGACCGACATCGACAAGCTTCAGCAGGAACTTGCCGGGCAAAGCCCGCGAGCGATCCTGAAGGCGGCACTGGCCCGCTACGACAACATCGCGATTTCCTTCAGCGGCGCGGAAGACGTTGCCCTCATCGAACTTGCGCACAAGCTCACCGACAACCTCAAGGTGTTCACCCTGGACACCGGTCGTTTGCACCCGGAGACCTACGAGTTTATTGACCGGGTACGGGAGCACTACAACCTCGACATTGAGGTCATGTTCCCGGACGCGACAGAAGTTGAGGACCTGGTCAGCCGCAAGGGGATGTTCAGTTTCTACCGGGATGGTCACAAGGAATGCTGCGGTATTCGCAAGGTGAACCCCCTGCGACGCAAGTTGGCAACCCTGGATGCCTGGATCACCGGGCAGCGCAAGGATCAAAGCCCGGGCACCCGCAACGATGTGCCGGTGGTTCAGGTGGACGATGCCTTTTCCACTCCGGAGAAGACCCTGATCAAGTTCAACCCGTTGGCCAATTGGTCGTCCAAGGAGGTGTGGGATTACATCCGCATGACGGAGGCTCCGTACAATAAACTGCACGAACAGGGATTTGTCAGTATTGGCTGCCAGCCCTGCACCCGGCCGGTTCTGCCGGGACAGCACGAGCGGGAAGGACGCTGGTGGTGGGAGGAAGCCACCAAGAAGGAATGCGGTCTCCATGCCGGGAACATTATTGCCCACGGCTGACTGGCCTGAACGATCTCCCGCGGAGACATCAGGTCACTGACGAACCCCGGTTTTCCGGGGTTCGTTGCTTTCAGTAGGTGGGCAACTCGATGTCGTCGAACAACCCTTCCAGCTCCCCCCGGTTGCCCTGGTGGGCGACCGCTTCGTCGATGCGTTCCCGGGTCAGGTGGGGCGCAAAGCGCTGGATGAAGTCGTACATGTAGCCCCTCAGGAAGGTGCCCTTCCGGAACCCGATACGAGTCACACTCGGACGGAACAATTGCTGGGCATCCAACCGCACCAGGTCGGCATCGGTGTCGGGATCGTAGGCCATGCTGGCGATGATACCCACCCCCAGCCCCAACCTGACGTAGGTCTTGATGACATCCGCATCGGCCGCGGTGAACACCACCTTCGGCGTTAGTCCCTCAGCCTGGAAGGCTTCATCCAGCTTGGAACGTCCGGTAAAACCGAAGACATAAGTAACCAGCGGGTATTCGGCCAGCTTCTTCAGGGTCAACTCACCGGAATTGGCCAGCGGGTGGCTCTTGGGCACGATGATACTCCGATTCCAGCGGTAGCACGGCATCATGATCAGGTCGGAGAACAGCTCCATCGCCTCGGTGGCGATCGCAAAATCCACGGCGCCGTTGGCCGCCATCTCGGAAATCTGCATCGGTGTGCCCTGGTGCATATGCAGAGACACATCCGGATAGGCTTCGATGAAACCATGGATGACAGGCGGCAAGGCGTACCGGGCCTGGGTATGGGTGGTTGCAATGCTCAGTTCGCCCTTCTTCTGATTGCTGAACTCCTGGGCAATCTTCTTGATTCCCTCAACACGCCGGAGAATCTCTCCCGCCTCTCGAATGATGGTTTCGCCGCCCGGCGTAATCCGAGTGAGGTGTTTACCGCTGCGGGCGAACACCTCGATGCCCAATTCATCCTCCAGCAGCCGAATCTGCTTGGAGATGCCTGGCTGAGACGTGAACAGGCTCTGGGCCGTGGCGGAAACGTTCAAATCGTGATGCGCGACTTCCCAGATATAGCGCAGTTGCTGTAATTTCATCTACCCAGTCGCTCCCCTGAAATCCGACGGATTCTGATCCCTAGAAGTGTCGTAACGGAACCTATCCAACACAAGAATACGTATATAAAGAACATTTTTCATGCCTTTTTAGAATAGATACCTGTGCTTAGTCAGTTTAGACCAATTATGCCGATTCGCTGGCTTCGTTTGTGGCAATTTGTTCTATCGACGCTTGACTTCATTGTCACATAACACACAATTTGTGGCGTTAACGAGCCTCTGATTTACTTAGAATCGCCTCAGTGTGCCCTGAAGGCGATAGTTGCAAGTGATGCGGCTCACTGTCGCGGTTCGCCGGCGATGGCCCGAGCCGCACGCGAATGGCCCTTGGCAAGACCGCAACACCGCAGATGCAGCCTTCAGAACGCGCCCATCAGGGTTATCATTGGTGCTCCGTAGTTAACCATAGGCTCCTTAAGGGACTGAAAATACTGATGAGTGACTGGGCTCCATGCTGCTGACCACCAAATTTCTACGCCCCGCGGTTGACGCGCGCGCCATTCATCGGTCCCGGCTGCTGCATCTGCTGGAACCAACCCAGGCCAAGCGACTCAATCTGGTGGTTGCCCCGGCCGGTTACGGCAAGACCACCCTGGTCAGTCAATGGTGCGGCGGGCTCTCCGAACCGGTAGCCTGGCTTGCCCTCGATGAACACGACAACCTGCCTCGCCGATTCTGGCACCATGTCGCTGGCGCCCTGGCCCATGATGGCCGGGACGCCCTGGACGAGGTCATTGGCCTGATCCAGAACTATCAGGACCATGAGCTCGACGGCGCGGTGACCGCCCTGCTGAACACCCTGGCCAGCTCGCCGGAGCAGCGGGTGCTGGTTCTGGATGATTTCCATGTCATAAGCGATGCCCAGATCCTCCGCCAGCTCACCTATTTTGTGGATTACCTGCCGCCACAGGTCACACTGACCCTGACCTCCCGGGTCGAGCCCGACCTCCCGCTCTCCCGTTGGCGGGTGCGGCAGTGGATAACCGACGTCCACCCTCAACTGCTGGCGTTCTCCCAGTCAGAATGCGGCCACTTTTTCCGGGATTACATGGAAATGCCCCTCGATGACGAGGCCGTTCAACAGATCTGGCAGGCGACGGAAGGCTGGGTGGCGGCCATGCAACTCTCAGCCCTGTCCGGTCGTGAACAACATCCCCCTAACACTCCCCCGGCCCCGCCAATCACCGTGGATGGCCGACAGATCAGTGATTATGTGCTGACCGAAATCCTCGACCAGCAACCGGCGGATGTCACCAGGTTCCTGATCGACACGGCCAGTTGCCCCAGGCTGTGTGCGTCCCTCTGTGATGCCATCCGCCTCAGCCAGGACAGCCAACATTACCTGGAACGTCTGCTCAGGAATAACCTGTTCCTGGTGCCTTTGGACAACCGGAACGAGTGGTTCCGCTACCATGACCTGTTTCGCGACGCACTCCTCCAGCGCGCCAAGCTGCTAGACCCTGACCGACTGTCGGCAAACCAGGTCAAGGGCATCGAGTGGCTTCTGGAGAACAACCACATTCAGGAAGCGATCACCCAATTGGTCAGCCGTGGCGAATGGGCCTGGCTTGCCCGGGTGCTGGAACAACATGGGAACAACCTGATTCATGCCGGATACCATTTACCGGTACTGGATTGGCTGCAAAGCCTACCCGTCTCGCTGTTACAGGCCAGTCCCCAACTCATGATGCTCAGGATCTGGGGACTGTTCTTTGCCAACCGGTTGGACCGGATAGCCCCCCAGCTCGTGGAGCTGGAGAACGAGCTGGACCGTCGCGTGGCGGATTCACACCCCGACGCGGAGGGCGCCCTGGGACTTGCCAGTGAGATCGCCCTGATTCGCTCCTACCTGGCCCGCAGCCGCAGCGACGACAAAAGCGCCAGCGACTTGACCCGACAGGTGCTCAAGGATCTGGACCACACCCGTATTCCCCTGAAATCGGTGACCTACTACGGTCTGGGCCTGGATTACTTTCGCAACGGGAAGCTCACCGCCGCCGAAGACGCCCTTCGCTCCTCGGTGCAGTACGGCCAGCTTGAACGCAAGCCCAGTACAGTGCTGTCCAGCGGTGGGCTGATGGCATGGATTCAGTACAACCGAGGCGATATCGATCTGGCGCTGGAAACCACGGCCGACGTCCGCGGCTGGGTGGACCGGAATTACTACGACCCCCAGCAACCCCGGCTCATCTCCTGCTGGCAGAACAGTGTGTTGGTGGAAATCTACCGGGAACGGAACGACCGTCAACTGGCCCAGTCGTACCTGGTTCCATTGCAGGAGCACCTGCAGAGCGGCACCGAGCCGGGGCAGCACGTCATTATCCAGTATGTGCGCGGCCACCTCGCCTTCAGTGAGGGGCGCTTCGAGGATGCAGTTGCAGCGCTGGAGGATGCCGAAACCACCGTCCGGCAACGGCGGGAGCACATCGTCTTTGAACCTCCTGCCACCAGCGCCCTGCTGGCCCGTTGTTATCTGGCGGTTGGCGATACAGCCCACGCACAGGGCTGGCTTGACCGTCTTGACGGCCAGCCCTCCGCCAGCCCCCTGACCAGGTTCCAGAACGAACTCAGCGCTTGCCGCATTCTAATCCACCTGGGGCAACTCCGACCGGCCAGGCAACGACTGGAGGCCCTGGAGTCGGAGACCCAGGCGGTTGTCAACGTGCAACAACGGATAGAAGCAGGGTTGGTGCAGGCTGCCCTCGATCTGGCCGAGGGCAACCAGGCGTCCGCCCAACAGGCCCTGGCCAATGCCCTCGCCCAGGGGGAGGAGGCGGGGTTCCTACGCCTGTTTGCGGATGAGCCGCGCGAGCTGAGGCAGGCGATGCTCCGCGCCCATCCGCTGCAGTCGCCTGGCAGTTGGTACCGGACCCTGCGACAGCTGCTGGAGGCCGGCATTGACCAGGGTGAAGGGACCACTCAGAAGGCTGCCAGCGGCGACCTGATCGAGCCACTCAGCCAACGGGAACTGGAAGTGTTGAACTGGATTCACGAGGGCCTCGCCAACAAAGAGATCGCCGCCCGCATGACGGTGGCGACTACCACGGTAAAAGCCCATATCCGCAATCTCTATGGCAAACTGGCGGTCCGCAGCCGGACCGAGGCCCTGGCGAAAGCCCGCCAAATTGGGCTGTTGTAACTCCAAAGTGTGACGCAGCTCACGTTAAGGAGCCTTGGAGTGCGGCCACTACGCCCTTTGGACGATCCGCTTACGCCCCCTACGCCCTTACTATGTTGCTGACGGTGAGGGAAACCTCACGGAGAATTCTGAAATTTCAGGCCTTCAGATTTCTTGTTCCGCGTTTGAATAACGCCAGGGGCGTATTCCAGCCCCGTCTTCCTATAGTGCCATCCCACCGGTTGGCACTTTTTTTTGGTATGTACTTCCCGTTTGCCGTCTGGTTGCGCTGGCCAGAGGGCGGCAGGGACACGTGTCAGCGTTCGATCAGGCGTCGGAACGGGGGCAATGCATCCAGCAGGAGCTGACCATAGCGACGGGTCACGATGCGACGGTCCAGGATGGTGACGCGGCCACGGTCCTCTTCCGTTCGCAACAACCGTCCCACCGCCTGTACCAGTTTGACCGAGGCATCCGGAACCGTGATCTCCATGAACGGATTGCCGCCACGCCCGGTCACCCACTCGGCCAGGCTGGCTTCAATGGGGTCGTCGGGGACCGAGAACGGCAACCGGGTGATCACGACGTGACTGAGATAGTGTCCCGGCAGGTCGATACCCTCGGCAAAGCTGGCCACACCGAACAGCACGCTGGGCTTGTCCGCATCCACCCGCTCACAGTGCTGGCGCAACACCTCTCCTTTGGCCATGTCGTCCTGGGTGGTGATTAGGTCGGGGAACCGCCCCGCCAGGAGATCCCGAACAGCGTGCATCTGGCGGCGGGAGGTGAACAACACCAGGGTGGCCTTGTCCGCCGCCCACAGATCGGGGAGCCGCTTCGCCAGGGCATCGGTGAAGCCGTCGTCGGTCGGCAGGGCCGACATCGATGGCACCTCCACGCTGGCCATCTCGGCGTAGCGGAATGAGCTGGGGACCACCATGAAGCGGCTCTGTTCCGGCAATCCGGCCCGGGCACGGAGCCGGTCAAACTTGCCCAGGGCGGTCAGGGTGGCGCTGGTGAGCACCGCACCGTGGGCCCGGGACCACAAACGACTGTAGAGCAGGTTATCCGCCAGTACCGGGCTGCTGTAGAGCGTGATGTCTTCGGCATGGTCCCAGCGCTGCTTGACGGACCAGCGCGCGATGGGCGGCGCCTTGGCCTTGGAGGGCTCACTGTCCGTCTTGACCGGCTTGTCGCACCAGGCCACCCACAACTGCAACTGGTCTTCCGCGCGGCTGTGGAAGGAGCCGATCACCGGGTACCAGGCTTCCCCGGTCTCCCGGTCAACATCGGATTCCTTGCGGTCGTCGAAGGCCTTCTGCAACTCGTCCACCAGGACCCCGAGCTGGCGTACCAGGGTCGCCGTCGCCACCTGGGCCGTGGCGGCAAGGGCCGCAACCGAGGGCGGGACCTCCCCCTCCGGGAAACGCCATTGGGCAGACCGCCGTTCGTCGTTCATTTCCCAGTCCGTGCCCTGGTCCACCGCCTCGTAGACCTGCTGCAATACGATGTCCACTTCCCGGGAGGCCTCACTG
This sequence comes from Marinobacter sp., assembly GCF_033722735.1. Lineage (GTDB taxonomy): Bacteria > Pseudomonadota > Gammaproteobacteria > Pseudomonadales > Oleiphilaceae > Marinobacter. The sequence goes on along the minus strand of NZ_JAWVYN010000002.1, from coordinate 168,656 downwards.
AGCTTGTCGACCGTTTTGGCGGCAAGGGTCCCCGGCGTCAGGTAGGGGGGAATCTTCGCCAATGCCTGGGATAGGGTCCTCAGCCACTGTCGTGTGCCGTGCAGCGGAACCGACGCGGCAAAATGATTCAGCGCCTTTTCCGGGAGGTGGTGTGCCTCGTCGAAGATAAACAGGGCGTTTTCCGGCTCCGGCAGGATGGCGCCCCCGCCCAGGGCGAGGTCCGCCAGCACCAGGTCGTGATTGGCAACCACGACGTCGGCATCCTCCACCCCTTTACGGGCGTCGAAGAAGGCACAGCTGTCAAAGTAGCTGCAATGGCGATTGGTGCACTGGCGATGGTCGGTGGTCACCTGGCGCCAGATCTCGTCGGGTATCTGGGTGGCCCAGTGATCCCGGTCGCCGTCCCAATCCCGGGACCCGTACCGGGCCAGCATTTCTTCGAAAAACTCCCGGGACCCCGGCGCCTCGGCGGCGTCCTTGTCCAGCAGGAACAACGGCATGGTCTCGCTGTCGCCGGCCCCTTCATCGTGCAGCCGGGCCTCCAGGCGGGACATACACAGGTAACGGCCCCGTCCCTTGGCCAGGCACCAACTGAAATCCAGACCACTGTGCGCCTTGAGATCGGGCAAGTCCTTGTTGACGATCTGATCCTGCAGGGCCACGGTGGCGGTTGAAATCACCAAGGTTTTACCCAAGGCACGGGCAATGGGGATGGCGGCGATCAGGTAAGCCAGGGTTTTCCCGGTACCGGTGCCCGCCTCCACCACGCAACTGGCGGGGGGCGAGGTCCGCTGGCCGTCGTTCTCGGTGATTCCCCCCAGGTAGCGGGCGATCTCGGCGATCATCAACCGCTGGCCGTAGCGGGCACGGACCCCCTTGCCTTCCAGCACGCTGCGGTAGGCCTGTTGTATTTCCTGTTTGACGGATTCGGTAAGGGGCATCAGCGTGGGCTTATCCAGTCGCGCACGACACCGACGCGAAAGCGCCTGCCGTCCTTGCTCAGTTCCACCCCTTCCTCGGTGATCCGGTCCACCCGAATACCACTGAAGGTATCGCCGACTCTCAGGTAGTGGTCATTGATCATCACCCGGCGGGCCGCCGGATCAGACGCGTAAATGTGGCTGTTGAAGATCAGATTGGGAACCCCCTTCTGGAACGACAAAGGCAGCTCCACCAGGTGGGGAACCCGCTGGCCGCCATCGGGCCGCTCCAGCAGGCCCGGGTTGGCAAAGTGCTCGTTGCGCCGGGGGGATGGCACGATCACCGTGGGCCGCTCGGCGACGTCCGGATCGCTGGCGGTGGCAGCTTCCCGGCCAGGATCTTCAGTCACGGCCTGGGGGGTGTTCGGTGCCTGACGGGCGGGCCGTTCGGCCACATCGGCGGTTGCCCTACTGCCTGGAACCGTTTCAGCCGCGGAGGACTCCGCGGCGGTCGGAGCGGCGGTAGCCGAAGCCACCGGTGCACCGGCGGGCCCGGCAACCTCCGCGGTTGTGGTGACCGCGACCGGACGCCCCGGCCAGAAAACATACGCCAGAACCGCCGCGTTGAGAACCAGGGCGATGGCCACCCAGACAGATGCCGGTACCGACTTGGGTTTGGGCCGATGAATCAGTTGAACCTGTTGACCGAGATCCGGTACCTGTCCCTGCCGACGTTCCGACTCGGATTTCCGAAGTGCGTCGAGTATGTATGACATATCAGTTGAAATCTCCGGACCGAAGCAATCGGGGGACCCCCGGATTCAGGTCACTGTTGACCTGGATCAGCGTCATTGCCCCAACAATGCCGTCCACCGTCAGTCCCTTCTTGCGCTGATACCAGCGGACCTGCTCACCATAGTCCATGGCCTTGACCCGGGCCCGCTCCTGGGCATCTTCGCCATACAGTTCGGCCAACTGCATCAGTTGAGTGCTCAGCCAGAGGGCTTTAGCATTAGCTTCCTGGCCAGTATGGCGCGCCGCCAGGTACGGGGGCATCCGCCAGAGCACGGTGAAATCGCCATACCAGTAGTTTTCCACATCCCCGAACGGGACTATCTTCTGTTGTCCGTTCGCCAGCTCCAACCGGGCAAGGTCATTGTCCAGCGAGGCCAGGGTGACATACCGGGCGGAACCTTGCTCATCCTGTAGCTGCAGAATGGCTGGCCGGTTCAGTTTTTCCAGGCTGCGGCGGGTTCCTTTCCGGTAGAGGCAGTCCAGACTGCGACTGTTGGCGAACTCGCAAGCCACCGGATACTCCGATTGCACATACTGTTCTCCCCAAAGCTGGAACAGGGCCTCAAAGGCTTGCCCCTGGGTGGCCGTATCGGCGTCGAAGTCGAACTCGCTCTGATGTGGTTCTTCGGGCTTGGGCTCACCGCCGCTCGCCGCGACAGACTGATGGCCTTCCTCTTCCCTGTCCACAGTGCCGGAGGCGGTCCCGGCTTGGCTCTGGCCGAGACCATGGGCCACCGCGTGTTCCACCCCGGCGAGGCCAGGCCCCAAGCCGGCGGGCCACAGCTTCAGGATCACCAGCGTGATTGCCACCGCCGCGCCCCCCGAAACCAACAACGCCGACACGCCATACTGGCGGGGCGTGCGTGCCGACTTTTGCCGGATCTTCTTGCGGGCACCGGGTTGCTTACCGACAACTTCTCTGGCTGCAACCCGGATGTGCTCAGCACTCACCCGGTGTTCCCCTTCGGCGTAAGCCCCCAGCAGGGCCCGGTCACAGATCAGGTTGATCAGGCGGGGAATACCGGCACTGAGTTTGTACAGGCTCTTCAGCGCGCCGGAACTGAACACATCGCCACGTACCCCCGCCACACTGAGGCGGAATCGCAGATAGGACGGCAGGTCTTCGCGGCCAAGGGCGTCCAGGTGGTAGCGGGCGGTCACCCGCTGGTTGAGCTGCCGCAGTTCCGGTTGCTCGAGGATGTCATTCAGTTCAGGCTGCCCCACCAGCACGATCTGCAGCAGTTTCTTTTCCGCAGTCTCCAGATTGGTCAGCAGTCGGAGCTGTTCGAGCACATCGGCCGAGAGGTTCTGGGCCTCATCGATCAACAGTACCTTGTGACGCCCTGCGGCATAGGCTTCCAACAGGTCTTCGTTGATCAGGTCCACCAGCCGTTTGATGGAGGAGCCGGCGGGATGGTCGATGCCCAGTTCGTCACAGATACTGGACAACAGTTCCCGGGCAGACAGCCGGGGATTGAGCACAATCGCCATGTCTACGTTGTCCGGGGCCTGATCTATGAAGCACCGGCTGACCGTGGTCTTGCCGGTGCCCACTTCCCCGGTGATGACAATGAACCCGCCCTGACCGCCCACGCCATACATCAGGTGAGCCAGAGCCTCTTTGTGGCGGTTACTCAGGTAGAGGTAGCGCGGGTCTGGTGCGATGGAAAACGGAGGCTCGCGAAACCCAAAGAATTCGTAGTACATGGACGTCCAGTCAGGTGCTGTGCTTAAGATCCGAGGCGATGAGGACCGATCCCGCCTCACCCGGAATCAACGCCGTATCATACCGCCGTGGCCACGGGCTTGCCATCTCAAGTTCCGGCGGGTCCGGCGTTATCGACCAGCCGCAGGTCCCGCTGGGATCGTCTCTGCTGATCCTTGAGACGGGCCACGCAACGCTCCAGGGTCTTGGAGATACGTGCGTGCGAGCGGATCATCGAGATCTTCGGCCAGGTCGCGCGTTCGCCTTCCAGAATGAGGTGACGGACAAACTTGGGATCCGGATTGGCGAGCATATGCCGATAATGACGAAGCGAATATTGGGGTGCAATCGTCACATCGCCGAAATAGCGCTGGGCCATGATGGTGTACATATGCCCGGATATCTGCCGCAGCAATTCCGGGCGTACCCGTTTACGCATGAAGTCAAAGACGCCCTGGCCATGAAACTGGAACTCTGCCTTGACCAGGTGCCAGGGCAGTTGCGCCAGGCTGAGCTTCTCATCCTTACCCCGCTTGTTGAGAAACGGCACCACATGAGGATTGGTCTGGCTGACGATGGTGAAATTAACGTCGTAGAGGTGCATCAGGCGTTCGATGGGTAGATCGCTGACCACCGAGCCATCAACGAATTTCTGCCGGGACATATAGGGCAGCACACTGCCGTAGAGATCTTTCTTCATCAGCGTAACCGGCGGAAACACCCCCGGCACCGCCGCACTGGCCAGCGCGGCACTCCAGACCAGCAAATACGGTGAGGTGTAGCCTGACAGCAGCCTGGCCTTCTGATTGGTATGCACCGGCGATACGCTGATGTTGATGGATCGGCCGGTCTTTTGGAAGGCTTCCTCGAAGGTATACTCGCCAATGTTGGCCCGCAGGCAGGTCTTGAGCTGCTGCTGGTCCATCAGGCCGTCACCGCGCATGGCGCTGAGCAGGCCTCGCCACTTCCAGGCTTGTAGATGGTGGGTTTCCGGCACCAGCATGTCCGGGATTTCGGCGTCGGAATGCACCCCGAGAATGCCGGCAATAATGGCGCCAATGCTTGAGCCGGCCACCACCTGGGGCAACGACCCCTTCTCCCACAGCGCCTTGATCACCCCGAAATGAAACATCCCCAGCGTCGCCCCACCGCTGAGCAACAGGGTTGGTCGACCGTAACTGGTGAAAGTGTCCCGGAAAAACTGCAGCTTCTCTTCCAGCGGGAAATCAGGAATCGGGTGGTCGCAGAGGAAATTGAGCGACTCACACACCTGATTGATGTACTCCTCGATCAGGTGCTTGGTACCGACCCGGGATCGGGTATACAGCACCGGGTTGCCCATGTTGCCCAGATCATGGTGCAGCCCTTCCCGCAGGGCCCGCCGCAGGCGCTCGAAGTCAGACTGCTGGTGGTACTGACGCAGGTTGCTGAGCCGGTCGTAGATCAGCTCGTAGTGGTACAGGTCCGAGGCAAAGTCTTCTTTCCACTCGACGTTGCCCTCCAGGTAATCCAACTCCAGCGCGGCGGCCTTCCAAACCTCGTAATTCGGCGCCGTCGCCAGCATCTTCCGGTATTTGCGAATGCGGGAATCGGCCATCGTCGGCGCTCCTGTCCTCGTCCTTCCCCACCACTAGTCGGCGCGAAGGAATGTTTAGAAATCGTCGAGCATCAAGTCATCGCCATCTTGCGCGAACGGATCATCCACCGGCTCACCATCGTTGATGAGGAATTCGCGCCGCTGCAGGTAGGCACTCCTGATAAAGACATATTTGTCGCCGGAAAGGAAGCTCTCCGCCGGAATGAGATCGGCTCGCTTGTCGACCACCTGGACAAATCGGGCGTAATAGACCTCCGGACTTTCAACATAGTCCCAGAATGAGGGCAGCACCAAGGTATCGGTGGCCAGACCGGTAAAGTCCCGCGGGCTGGAGGGGCCAAGGAAGGGCATCACCAGATAGGGCCCGCTGTCCACCCCCCAATACCCCAGGGTTTGACCAAAATCTTCCGGCCGTTCTGGCAGGTCGAACGCCGTCGCCACGTCGATCAGCCCCCCCAACCCGAACACGGTGTTGTAGGTGAATCGTCCGGCGGCCACCACCGCGGACTCCCCCTTCAGCTGGAGAATACTGTTCGCGAGGTTGCGCACCTCGGTGAGGTTGTTGAAAAAATTGGTGATGGCACGATCGACGAAGTTGGGGGTGATGGTCCGATATCCCTGGGCCACCGGGCGCAGGAACCACTGGTCAGCGAATTCATTGAACCGGAACACCTTCCGGTTCCAGCTTTCGTACGGGTCAGCGTCGGCATTGCTGAGGCCATTGGCGGGGCTGGGCTGGGCGTGCGCGGTTGATGATCCAACCAGTACCACCAGCAGCAGAGGGATCAACGTGCTACGGAGAAACACCAAAGAATGGTTCATATCGGTCCTGAGGTTGTGCTTTCCATTTCGATTCGTCAAAAATACCGCACCACGTAACAAACGTTCTTAGCCTTGTGCTGTTATCAGAGGAGTCGTTATGTCTGTTCCCGGGAATCCCGTTCACACGATCACCCAGTCCCTCCGTTGGGGCGACATGGATGCCTATGGCCATGCCAATAACACCGTCTACTTCCGGTTCTTCGAGGAAGCGCGGATCGACTGGTTCACCTCCCTCGGATTGGGCGGCAACGACCAACCCACCGGTCCGGTCATCATCAGCACCAGCGCTACCTTCCTCAAAGAAATTCGGCACCCGGCAACAATTGAGGTGAAAACATACGTGGGAAACGCCGGAAATTCCAGCCTGGATACCTACTACACCTTGACCGACAGCCATAACGGAGAGTTATACGCCGAAGGTCATGCCAAGGTGGTCTGGGTTGACCGGAACCTGCGGACGTCCACCCGGTTGCCAGACTCCCTGCGCAGCCTGGCAACCGAGGCCTAGCCCCTTAACGACGACGGACGATCACGCTCCCTATGGAGTAGCCGGCACCAAAGGAACAGATGACGCCCAATGCGCCTGGCTGCAGGTCGTCATTGAACTTGTGAAACGCAATGATCGAACCGGCGGACGATGTGTTGGCGTATTCATCCAGAATGACCGGCGCCTCCTCAGCAGAGGCGTCGCGCCCCAACACCCGGCGGGCAATCAGTTGGTTCATGTTCAGATTGGCCTGATGGAGCCACAGGCGAGTCAGGTCCGTCGGGCTCAGTGACAGGCTGTCCAGATGCCCCAGAATGGTCTCCGCCACCATGGGTGAGACTTCCTTGAACACCTTTCTGCCCTGCTGCACGAACAGCTTGTCGCGCTGGCCAATGCCACTTTCGTCGGCCCGGTTGAGGAAGCCGAAATTATTGCGGATGTTGTTGGAGAACTTGGTCTTCAGGCGGGTCCCCAGGATGTCGAACCCCTTGCCCTCGGCTACGTCGCTTTCCCGCTCCACCAGGATGGCGGTGCAGGCATCACCAAAGATGAAGTGACTGTCGCGATCACGGAAGTTCAGGTGACCGGTGCAAATCTCAGGATTCACCACCAGAACTGCCCGGGCGGTGCCATTCTCGACGGCATTGACCGCAGCTTGCAGTCCGAAAGTGGCGGAGCTGCAGGCAACGTTCATGTCGTAGGCAAAGCCCTCAATACCCAGCGCTTCCTGGACCTCGACCGAAATGGCCGGATAAGGACGCTGCAAATTGGAACAGGCCACGATCACCGCATCGACATCGGCAGCGGTTTTGCCCGCCTGCTGCAAGGCTTCCTGGCACGCTGCCACGGACATGTCGCACTGGACAGAAGGTTCATCGTTGCCACATTCCGGGATACGGGGGCACAGACGCTCCGGATCCAGAATGCCCTCGCGATCAATGACGTGCCGGCTCTTGATGCCGGAGGCCTTTTCAATGAATGCTGAAGAAGATGGCTCCAGTGCCTGCATCTCGCCACGGGCAATCTCGTCCGCATGGCGGGTGTTATGGAGTTCCACGAAGGCGTTGAATGCCTCGACCAATTCATCGTTGGAAATTGTTGCTGGCGGTGTATAGAGTCCCGTACCGCTGATAACGGCTTTAATCACGCGTAACCCCACATTGTGTTATTGAACGTCTTTCGGTTGACCGGGAATACTAGCACATTCTCGGCTAACTGCTTGTTATGTTCGGTATCTGGCAGTGGCCTGCCGGGGCCAAAAGCCCCGCCCGCTCACTAAATTTTCACCTGGGCCCACTGTTTGTCCAGTCGTTTCACCGAAACCGGCATTCGTGTCCCCAGCTGCTGGGCAAAATAGGACACCCGGAACTCCTCCAGCATCCACCGGTACTGCACCAGTTCCGGGTCCCGGATGCCCTGTCGCTGCTGGTGCGCCAGTTTCTGGGCGTAGCGGGACCAGAGCGGCTCGATGGTGTGCAGAAACTCCCGCTCACGGCCCATTTCCCGGGGCATCTTTTCGAGGCGGATGTCAGCCGCCTGGAAGTAGCGTTCGTATTCCGCCAGCCATTCCGGGGGCGTGGCGACCAGAAACCCGGGGTAAACCAGGTGCTCCATCTGAAACTTCAGATCGGCCATGCTGTTGGCCAGGGCGAGGTTGATCTTGCCCTTGAGCTGCTTCATCACCCGGTGGTAGCCCTTCATCGCCCCGTTCAACACCTGGTCCGCCTGTTCCAAAGCTGCCATGAAATCACCGCGATGGGCCTCGTAGACGCGATCGAACGCCCCGGAGCCGCGGGGCAACTCGTCACCGAGGAAGTGTGCCATGGCGGTCGCCAACAGGAAATCGTCCAGCAGCACCCGGGCCTGCCCAACCGGGGCGAACAACAGCGCCGAGGCCTTGAAATGGGGCAATCGACGGTCGATACCTTCCAGGGTATTGCCAAGCCGGTTCAATATCAGGCGGGCGACGGCTTTGCGGGTCGCATCGTCGGCAGCAACCGGATCGAGGAAGCGGGTGTAGCCCACCTTTCCGCCCAGGTCCTCCAAGGCGGGATAGACGGTCACCTGCATACCGCCTTTCTCAGTCTTGAGCTCACGCGGCATATCCCCGAACTGCCAATCCTCGGCGTCCGGGAGGGCATCATCCTGGGCTTGCGTCTCACTGGCAGTCAGCGCCTCCTCGGCCTGCCCCTCCAGACGATCCTGCAACTGATCCGTGTCTCGCCCCTGGGCTATGGTCTCGCCCTTGTCATTCACCACCTTCACGTTCATCCGCAGGTGGGCCGGTAACGACTCATCCGGCCAGGCGTCCGGATCTATCCGCACGCCGGTCATGCGGCGGAGCTGCTCTCCCAGCTTGAGCGCCAGCGGTTCGTTGGAAGGCACCATGTTTTCCAGCGCGGCATCGACGAAGTCCGGTACCGGAACAAAATTCCTTCGCAAGGACTTTGGCAGCCCCTTGACCAGAGCGATGCACTTCTCCCGTACCAGTCCTGGCACCAGCCATTCCAGCCGTTGGTTCGGCAACTGCTTTAATGCCATCACCGGTACCTGAAGGGTCACGCCGTCGTTCTCACCGGTGGGCTCGAACTGATAAGACAAGGGATAGCTGACCCCTTCCCATTCCAGGTAGTCGGGATACTGCTCCTGTGCGGACTCATCCACCGAGCGCTGGAGAATGTCCGCTTCGGTCAATTCCAGCTGCTTGAGTTCGTGCTCGGGCAGGCTCTTCCACCAGCGCTCGAAATGGCGGCCACTGACCACATCCGCGGGCAGGCGTTGGTCGTAGAAATCGACCAGCACCTCATCGTCCACCAGCAGGTCGCGGCGGCGGATCTTCCGCTCCAGCTCGTCCACCGATTCCAGCAATGCCCGGTTGTGCTGGATAAACGGTGCCTTGGTGTGAAAATCACCCTCCACCAGGGCCCGGCGGATGAACAGCGCGCGTGATTCCTGTGGATCGACCTTGCTGTAGACGATGCGGCGGCGGGGGACGATGTCCAGGCCATACAGGGTTACCTTCTCAAAGCCGATAACCTGGGCCCGCTTGCGCTCCCAGTGGGGCTCAAAGTAGTTGCGCCTGACCACGTGGCCGGCCAGGGGCTCGATCCAGTCCGGCTCGATACGCGCCACCATGCGCGCAAACACTCGGCTTGTCTCGACCACTTCGGCCGCCACCAGCCACTTGGGGGAAGACTTGGCCACCCGGGACCCCGGGAAGATCACCACCTTGCGGTTGCGGGTGGCGAGGTACTCCCGTTTTTCCAACTTGACCGCCACCTGGCCCAGCAAGCCCGCCAGGATGGCTTTGTGGATTGCCTCGTAACTGGCTGCATCCTGATTGAAGGCAAGCTTCTGCTCACGGCAGATCAATGTCAACTGACGGTGAATATCCCGCCATTCCCGCATCCGCATCCAGGACAGGAAGTACTTCTTGCACAGTTTCTTGAGTTGGTTGTGGGACAGCTCCTGCCGTTGTTCTTCGTAGAAATTCCAGAGGTTGAGCAGGCTGATGAAGTCGGAGTCCTTGTCGACAAACTCGGCATGAGCCTGGTCCGCTGCCTGCTGCTTGTCCTGCGGGCGCTCCCTGGGGTCCTGGATGCTCAGCCCGGCAATGATCACCAGCGTCTCCGCCAGGCTACCCTGCTCCGCCGCTGTGACCAGCATGCGGGCCAACCTAGGATCCAGCGGCAGTCGCGCCATGGTCCGGCCCAGGGCGGTGACCCGTCGTTGGCCATCCACCGCGTTGAGTTCTTCCAGCAACTTGTAACCGTCATTGATTAGCCGGTTATCCGGTGCTTCCAGAAAGGGAAACTGGCGAATGTCGCCAAGTCCGGAGGTGGCCATCTGCAGGATGACCGAAGCCAGGTTGGTGCGGAGAATCTCCGGGTCGGTGTACTCCGGGCGGTTGATAAAATCGGTTTCATCGTACAAGCGGAAACAGATACCGGGCGCCACCCGGCCACAACGCCCTGCCCGCTGGTTGGCGCTTGCCTGGGACACCGGCTCGACCGGCAGCCGCTGGATCTTCGAGCGGACGCTGTAGCGGCTGATCCGGGCGACGCCGGTATCGATGACGTAACGGATGCCGGGGACGGTCAGGGAGGTTTCCGCCACGTTGGTGGACAGGACAATGCGCCGGCCCCGGTGGGCCTGGAACACCCGGTTCTGTTCCTGGTTGCTCAGGCGGGAGTAGAGGGGCAACACCTCGCAGTGCCTCAGGTCGGCATGACGAAGCTGCTTGCTCAGGTTACGGATTTCCCGCTCCCCCGGCAGAAACACCAGGACATCGCCGGGATTCTGCTTGTGTTCCCGCTCATGGCTCTCAATCTCTGCCAGTGCCGACAGCATCGCATCCGACCAGCCCTGATCACGATCGTCTTCGTCGCCGCTCAGAGGCCGGTATCGCATTTCCACCGGGTAGGTTCGACCGCTGACCTCGATCACCGGCGCATGGCTGAAGAACTCACTGAATCGTTCCACCTCGATGGTGGCCGAAGTGATGATGACCTTGAGGTCCGGGCGCCGGGGCAACAGTTGCTTGAGGTAGCCCAGCAGGAAATCGATGTTCAGGCTGCGTTCATGGGCCTCATCGATGATCAGGGTATCGTAGCGATCCAGGTAGCGATCGTGCTGGATCTCGGACAGCAGGATGCCATCGGTCATCAGCTTGATTCGCGACGCCTCACTGGTGGTATCGGTGAACCGCACCTGATAGCCCACCAGGTTGCCGGGCTGCTCGCCCAGTTCTTCGGCAATCCGGGACGCAACGCTGCGTGCCGCAATCCGCCGGGGCTGGGTATGGCCGATGATGCCTCGAATCCCACGACCGGCGTTCAGGCAGATCTTGGGGATCTGGGTGGTTTTTCCGGACCCGGTTTCCCCCGCCACAATGATGACCTGGTGCTTCTCCAACGCTTCGGCAATGTCATCAACCCTGTCGCTGACCGGCAGAGCTGGCGGAAAGGTGGCGTCCCGGTGACCCTCGCGCCGTAACCGAACCCGCTCCTGCCCACGGGCCAGCAGGTCCTGGAGCCTGGTCAACTGTCGCGCATCCGGTTGCCCCTTGCTGCGATGGATCAGCTTGCGGATCCTTGCCGCTTCGTATTGGGTGCATTGCTCGAGTTGCTCCAGCAGCTTCTGCGCCTCCGGGCTGTAGACCGGGGCCGACCGCTGGCTGGCTTGTCGTGACTGCTTCATGGACAGGAAACACCGTGGAGCTGGGTTTGTTCGGGACCGTAGTCTACCGTTATTGGCTCCGGCATTGAACGAAAAAACCCTGCCGAGGCAGGGTCTTTTGGGGGCTGGGCCGACACTGTCGGCCCGATACACGGAGGCAGGCTTACTTGGTTGCCTCGTCACGCAGTTCGCGGCGCAGGATCTTGCCCACGTTGGTCTTCGGCAGCTCCTCACGGAATTCAAACAGCTTGGGCACCTTGTAGGCGGTCAGGCGCTCGCGACAGAATTCCTTCAGCTCGCCTTCGGAGAGATCACCGGAGGTCGGCACCAGGAATACCTTGACCGCCTCGCCGCTCTTCTTGTCAGGCACACCGACTGCGGCACACTCGACCACCTTCGGGTGGCTGCTTACCACGTCTTCGATCTCGTTGGGGAACACGTTGAAGCCGGACACAATGATCATGTCCTTCTTACGGTCAACGATCCGGATGTACCCGTCTTCCTGGATCAACGCAACGTCACCGGTACGCAGGAAGCCATCCTCGGTGAACGACTTCTGGGTGTCTTCCGGACGCTGCCAGTAGCCCCGCATGACCTGGGGACCTTTGACACACAGCTCACCCGGTTCGCCCAGTGGGGTTTCGTTGCCTTCTTCATCAATGGTCTTGATCTCGGTATTGCAGATCGGCAGGCCGATGGTACCCAACTGAATCGCTGACGGCGGGTTGAAGGTCACAACCGGCGAGGTTTCGGTCATGCCGTAGCCTTCGGTGATTTCACAGCCGGTCACCCGCTTCCACAACTTGGCGGTGTCACTGGTGAGCGCCATACCGCCAGAGGCAGTGAGCTTCAGCCCACTGAAATCCAGCGCCTTGAAATCGTCATTATTGCACAAGGCCACAAACAGGGTGTTCAGGCCCAGGAAGGCGGTGAACCTGTGCTTCTTCAGTTCCTTCACGAAACCCGGTATGTCGCGCGGGTTTGGAATCAGGACGTTGTGACAGCCCGCCTCCAGCATGATGCCGCAGTTCAGGGTGAAGGAATAGATGTGGTACAGCGGCAGCGGCGCGACGACCACTTCCTTACCCTCTTCGATCATTTCACCCATCATCGGACGGGTCTGCAGCAGGTTGGCAACCAGGTTGCCATGGGTCAGCATCGCGCCCTTGGCCACGCCGGTGGTACCACCGGTGTACTGCAGCACGGCGATGTCGTCTTTCTTGGCTTCCACCGGGGTGAACTTTTCCTTGCCGCCCGCGCTGAGCACCGCCGGCAGTTTGTGCGCCTTGGGCAGGTTGAACGGCGGCACCATCTTCTTGACGTGTTTGATCACGGCATTCAGCAGCGTCCGCTTGATTGGCGAATGCATGTCCGCGATTTCGGTGACGATGACGTGCTCGATGCCGGTGTGGGGCAGGACCTTCTCGGCGTTCTCTGCCATGTTCGCCAGTACCACCAGGGCCTTGGCGCCGGAATCGTTGAACTGGTGCTCCATTTCACGGGTGGTATAAAGGGGATTGGTGTTGACCACTATCAGACCGGCGCGCATGGCACCATAGACCACGACCGGGTACTGGGTCACGTTCGGCATTTGCACAGCAATGCGATCACCCGGCTTGAGGTTGGTCTTGTTCTGGAGCCAGGCGGCGAAGTTTCGGCTCTGGGTATCCAGATCACGATAGGTCAGTGTCACGCCGACGGCGCTGAACGCCGGTCGATCCGCGTATTTCTTCACCGCCTGTTCAAATACCTCAATCATGCTCTGGTACTTTTCCAGATCCACCTCTTGCGGCGTGCCGGCCGGGTACTTGTCCTGATAGAACTGTGCAAAATCCATCACACCATCTCCTGTTTCCGTTTGTGCTTATTAGTCATGCATCGGGCACAGCCGACTGCACCGCATCTGATGAGCGGCACAGGCTACCAGCGCCCTGTTTAAGTTTTATTGAAAGTGTTGGCTGGGAGACCCGTCTGGCCCTGTTCAGACGCCGCCCGATAAACGGGAAGCGGGCAAAAAACAACCAGACCAAAGTATCAACCATAAAAAAGTCGAGAGAGAATAGCAGTTTTGAGAACGATGAGGTAGTTTTCAGCGACCCAAGTCGTTCACGAACCGACAGTAGAGGCCCAGCCATGGATCAGTCTCCCGAACAGCTCAAAAATGTGACCTACGATGAAATCCAGGTGGGTGATACCGCCACGTTTAGCCGAACCCTCACCGAAGACGAGCTGGTTTTGTTCGCTGCCGTTTCCGGCGATGTTAACCCGGTTCACCTGGATGCCGAATTTGCCGCCGGCACCCTTTTCAAGGAACGGATCGCCCATGGCATGTGGAGCGGTTCGCTCGTGTCGGCCGCCCTGGCGACGGTGCTTCCGGGCCCCGGGACCATCTACCTCGAACAGGACCTGGCCTTCAAACGTCCGGTCAAGCTGAATGACACCCTGACCGTCACCCTTACCGTGCTGGCCAAGGAAGCCAGAAACCGGGTGGTTATCCGGTGTGACGTGCGCAATCAGGGCGGCCAGACCGTCGTCACCGGCGAGGCCAAGGTCATGGCCCCGACGGAATCGCTGACGCTTGCCAAGCCCAGGCTGCCCAAAATCACCATTGAACGGTAGCCCTCCGCCAATCAGGACGGCAGGAAATCGATGGGAAACCTGACCGTCCTGGCTTCGACGTCCCTGGCCCCAAAATCAAACAGCAATACCCGGTTCGCCAGGCGTTGCTCCAGCGCCGGATTGCCCAGCTCGGAGCTCACCACTTCGCAGTGGGATACCCGGCCGTCGGGCTCAATGACCAGCTCCAACAACACCTTGCCTGCCAGTGTCGGGTCCTGGCGCAGCTCCCGTCGGTAGAGCGAGTACAGCGCCGTCTTCTGGCTTTCGAAAACCTGGCGAATGTTGCTCATGGCCCTTTGGGACGCCGCCGGAGCCGGGGTAGCCGGTGCCGGGCGGACCTCCGCTTCCGGCGCCGCCACCTGGGCCACTTCATGGGTGGCCAAGGCGATCTCCTGGGTGGGCGCCGTCCGGTCCTCCACTCCGCCACTGCCAGACAACGCCGCCTCGGTGTCACGCGTGCCGTCGGCAGATCCGGTTACCCGGTCCGCCGCCAGGTTCGCAGACAACCGGCCCTGCTCGGTTGGGACCGCCGCCCGCAGCTGGGCAAGCTGTTCCCGCATCGCCAGAATTCCCGACTGGGATGCCACCTGGCGCGCCTGCTCGACACTCTGTGGCTGGGCGACCTGTGGCCCGGGGCGCGGCGTGACCGGTTGCGCCCGGACGGGCCGCTGTGGCCGCTCTTGCCGGGACTCAGGGGGGCTCTCGCCCGGGGGCGGCGGTTCGGGCTCTGCCGCTCGCGGCGGCTGGACCAGGCGGGCCAGGTGTGACGAGGTGTCTTCCGGGGCCGCCGTCGGAAGTGGCGGCAACTGAACCGTGGGAATCAGCGCCGCAGGCACACCGGCCAGCAACAGGAGCACCGCCAGGACGATCAGGAAGCGCCGCTGATCGGACCTTGTGCTAGCCCAGGGCAAGGTTCCGGCGACCGTGGTATCGCTAGCCATTCACCACCTCGCGCTGGGTTTCAACGGCCAGGCGGACCTGGCGGTAGTGCTCGTTTACACAGGTCTGCATGATCTTGCGGAGCAGGCGGTAGCGGGTTTCGTGACCGGCCAGTACGGTAATCTCGAGCCCCGCATCCGGTACCGTCGGCAACTGCGACCGCCGCTGCTCAAGCTGTTGGGCCAGTTCGTCCAGCGTGTCCCGATCCGCGTCAATGTCGTCGAGTCTGACCACTTCGCGGCCTTCCAGCAGGATAGCCTGGTCGGTGACCAGAATCGTCAGGGCTTCAACCGCCGGCGCCTCGGATGAGGATACCGGCAGGCTGACGCTGCTGTCCGAGCGCAAGACCTTCACCTCTGAGGAGTTCACCATCAGGAAGAACACCAGGATGGTGAAAATGTCCATGAGGGACACCAGGTTCAGGCCACCGGGACGGTGCATGCGACGGTAGTGCCGCTGAATACGGCGAGCTCGACGGGACAATTTCATGTGCCCACCTCCGCGGCCGCGACGTCGTCGCCCCCGGCGGGGTCCGCCAGCGAAACATCCGGAAACAGCTCCGCCTTGACCACGCTGGCGGCCACCACCGCATCATAGGAACGCAGGGTGTCGATGGTGGTGACCAATGTCTGGTAATCGGTGGTTGGCGGCACCTCCAGAATCACGTCGGATTTATCCGGTAATCGCTGCTTGACTTGCTTCAGCACCTCCCGAAGTGCCGCGTAGTCCCGCCTTCCCTCCCGGGATGACACCGAGCGGATCAGGCCACGGTGACGGTCCGCCACCTCAAAACCGTCCTCCGTTAGGGTGACCACCAGGGTCAGCGTTTCCGCCGCGGGCGTCTGACCGGGTGCCATGCCGGGGAAGTTCAGCTCGATTACGCGAACCTGGCTGAACACCATCCCCAGCAGCAGGACAGGCACCAACACAATCATCAGGTTGAGGAAGGCGGTAATATCCAGATCCGGATTGCTGGTCGGTCGACGATGCTTGCGTCTCATGGTGAGCGTTCCCGTTCAGGCGGTTTGGCTTGGGGCCTTGTCGGCAATGATGTTCAGCAGTTTCACCCCGGCCATCTCGAAGCTGTCGACCAATTCATTGGTACGGGTCTGCAGTAGCGCGTGGAACATCAACAATGGAATCGCGGCCATCAGGCCAAAGGCCGTGGTGTTCATGGCCACGGAGATACTCTCCGAGAGCATGGTGGCTTTCTGTGACGGGTCAGCGGCGGCGACAGCCGTGAATGCCGCGATCAGGCCAATGATGGTTCCCAGCAAGCCCAGCAGCGTCGCCACGTTAGCCAGCGTGGCGAGGTATTGCGTGCGCTTTTCCAGCCGAGGGAGTACCTCCATCAGGCCCTCCTCCATGGCGTACTCGATGTCTTCCCGCCGATGGTCGTTTAGCAGCCTGGCCAGCCCGGCCGACAGGATATTGGCGATCGCACTGTCGGAACGGGACGCGGCTGCCATGGCCTGCTGGTAGTCCCGTTTCTGTAGCAGCGGCAGGATGCTCCGCTCAAACGTTTGCCGGTTCCGGCGGTGCACTACCCCCAGGAACAGGAAACGCTCGATGGCAATGGCAAGGCCCACCACCAGCACCAGCGCAATGGGGTACATAAACGGGCCACCTTCCTGAAAGAATCGAACAACGGTTTCCAACATAGACAGTCTCCGGTGAATTAATGCAGGGAAAAACGGGAACCCAGGTTTGGGTCCAGGGTGTCGCGAAACTTTCGGTGGCGCTCGAACACCCGCGGATTGATCGGATCAAGGAGTTCGGGCGCCTGGCTGGAGAGCTCGGATTCGGGACGCCGGGGCACACGTGGTGGTTGCCAGGGCAGTATGTGCAATACCCGGGGCTCATCATCCCCGGGCGCCGACGAGATTCCCGCCACGCCTAGCGACCTATGGGCGGGCTCCTCCGCCGGGTCCGCCCAGGCAACCGCGTGCCCCATCAGAGCCAGCAAGGCCCCCAACAGCCAGCAGCGACCCGCCATGTCAGTTCACCCTCCGTTCCAGATCGGCAATCCAGCCGGCCACGCGCTCATCGCCATCTCCGGCCAACTCCTGGTAGCGACGGTAATGGGCAAGGGCCTTCGGCAGTTCCAGCAGGTACAGTTCGCACAGCACCGCCAGATTGAAATGAAGCTCCGCTGCCCCGGGGGCATGGGCAAGGCCGGTCTCCAGCACAGCGCCGGCCTCCTCGAACCGGTCCTGTTGCTGCAGCAACACCGCCAGGTTGTTCACCGTGAACACGTCTGCCGGCGACTGGGTCAGAGCCTGCTGGTACGATGCGATCGCCTGCGTGATCTGGCCCTGATGCTGTTGAATCCAGCCCAAGCGCGCCTTTAACCAGCCGACGTCGGGCCGGGCGTCAATCAGCGAGGTCAGCCGGGCTTGTGCCAGTGCCCAGTTTTTCGCAGCCCCCGCCTGACGCGCGAGTGCAAGCTGATTCTGCTGCTGGGGAGTCAGCGGCTCAGAGACAACGTGCCGCTTGCCTTCCGGGGTAACAGGCCCATGAACCGGTCCGCTGGCACAGCCCGACAACAGCAGTAGCGCTGCCACCGCGGTTATTCGGGCTTTGTTCTGGCCGCTGCCTCTGGTCACCGGTTGAGTTCTATGACGCACCGTCCTGCTCCTCCTGCTGCCAGTTCATCCGTCGCATTTGCCGGGCGTACCGTCCCGGAAACAGTTGCGCCAACGCGTCGAGGCTTTGCTCAACCCACCGGTCGTAGTGTCCGTCCTCGAGCTGCCGGTGGTTGCGGGCGTGCAGCTCGATAGCCAGCTCCTCGAAGGGGTAGGCCTGCTCTTCCAGCAACAGATCGTATTGGGCCGACTCCAACGGGGTAAGCCCACCCGGGCGACTGGATGCCATCAGGTGCTGTGCCAGGGTCCGGTACAGCTCCGCTCGACGGAACAGGGAATGGGAACCTACCCCACGGTCGCCCAGGCGCTCAGCCCGCTCGTAGAAAGCAAGGGCCTCTTCCAGGGCCGACTGCTTGCGGGACAGGCTTCGGGGCAAGGGATGGTCCAGCGGGATGCCCACAAAACGTTGCTCCGCCTGGGTGGCCAGGGTCATCGCCGCCGCCGCGGCCCAGGCCAGGGTTTCTTCGGAATGCCATGGGCTGTCCAGTTCCGCTTCCACCAGCGACCGGCGCAGCGGGTTCGGATCCTCGCCAGACTCGATTAACCGCTGGCGCATACGCTGGTGGTTCTGGTGAGCATCCGCGTCCACGGCTGGCTTCACCGGATCCAGATAGGCGCGATAAAGCCGATTGCGTGCGACCACATTTCCAGCCTGATGGTAGAGCTCAGCCGCTTGCAGCCGTGCGGCCCAAGGATCATCCGACTGATCGGCACGGGCGATGAGTTCTTCGGCCGCACGCTGGGGTTGATCCGAACGGGTGTACGCGTACACCAGTTTGTCGCTGATGCGTTCGCTTAACGGGTGGTCGCTGAGTTCGCTACGAAATCGCTTCAGTTCGTTGATAGCCGGCTGCCAACGCTGCGCCTTGAGTAAACAGTTGGCCGCGTCAAACCGGGCACGGATGGCCAGCTCCGTGCCGCCCGCGATGGACTCGATACGCCGGTAATGGGCGACGGCAATCTCGGTTTCTCCACGTTGCTCGGCGCGTTCCGCCTGCCGATAGATGCTGGTGCCGAGCTGGCGCCTAATATCCTCCCGCTCGGATGCGGTTATATGGCGGACCGCCTCGGATTCGGCCAGCCCCAATGCCTTGCGCCAGGCATTCTCCGCGGCTCGATGTTGCTCACCTTGGGCAAACACCCGCCCAAGGACCAACCAGGCCGCCAATTGTTCCGATGGAGTTACGGCGTCATGGCCCAGGGCCAGGTTGGCATATCTTTCCGCTTCCGGTGCGCGACCCTGCGCCCGCATCCGGTTGGCCAGGTCGGCCAGCAACCCACTCCCCCTGGGGTCCGCCGGAAAGCGGTTGGTGAACCGCTCAACGGTGAGGGCCAAATCTGCCAAGGTGCTGACCAGCGACAGCTCCCCATCCAGCGCTTGGGTGCGAATCTGCAGCTCGGCCCAGGCGGCATCCGCGGCGCCTTCGTAAGCCTCGGTTTCGTAGGCCGCCCGTTTGAACGCCTCCAGCGCTGCGCCGGAACGACCTGCCTGTAGCCAGGCATCCCCGACCAGACGAAGGACCGGCCCGGGCGTGTGCAGGCGTGGAACCAGCCCGGCATAGTAGCGGGCGGAGCGGACAAACGCCGACCGACTGGCCGCCGAATCCGCCGATGCCGAAGCCTGATGGTAGTAAGAGTCAGCCAGGTGCCGGCTGTAGTCTAGCCAGCGTTTCTGCCCTTCGGAGGACAACCCCAGATAGGCCTCCTCGGCGGTGTAGCCCTCAACGTACTGTTCCCGGGCACGGCGCGCCCCGGATTGGTCGCCGGCGGCAATCAGCACATCGACGATCTGGGCGTGCATCGCCGGGACGCTGGAGTGCTCAGGTGCCCGTTGAATAAACCCCCGCGTGACCGCCACGCCCTGCCGCGAATGGCCACGGGACACATGCAGGTCGGCCAGACGGTCATAAACCAGGTGGGAATAGCTGGGTGCAGGTTTGTCGGGTATCAGGTCCGCAAGGAAATCCACCCCGCCTTGCCGAAACGCAATCAGGGCGATGACTCTGAAGGTATCGTCAATCAGGTCGACCGCGGCGGAAGGGATTCGGCGGAAGTCGTCCGTCACCGCCCGTTGCTCCTCCAGTACCGCGAGGAAGGTTTCGCTCGCACGACGGAACTTGCCCTGCTTGTACTGGCTCCAGCCCAGCATGTACCGGGCCTTGATCTGCAGGTCCCGTTCGGTTTCGGTCCCGGTGGCGGAGACGACGCTTTGGTACATCGACTCGGCTTCCGGGTACTCAGCCGCCGCGAAGGCCGACTCGGCCACTCGGAATCGTGCTTCGGTCACCAGTGGCGAATTGGGGTATAGGCCAATCAACTGCTTCAGTCGGTCGGTGGATTTCGCGTCCTGCCCTACGTAGGCATGGGCCTTGGCCATTTGGTACAACAATTCGTCCAGGCGTCCCTGGAAGGCCCCACGGGAGAGAATCGCATCGTAACTGGCCAGCACCTCCCGGTAGACTCGCCCTTCCTCGTCGGGTCCGTATCCCAGATCTGATGCCGTGAGGTCCTCCAGATTGGCGAGACGGTTCAGGGCGTCGATGCGTACCTCCGGCTCCCCCGACTGCTCGAACAGACGCTGATAGCGCCTGGCGACTTCCCGAGGTGAAATCGCCGGCAGCGGCTGGGCCTCAAACTGTAAATAAACCGGACGCATGTCTGCGATGGTGTCGCCGTCCTGATTCAGTTGTACCTGAAATGCCTGCTGCGCCCAGGCCGAACCCGCCAGCCAGGCACCTGCCAGCAAGAACACCAGTGAGCCCCTGACGAAGACCGTTTTCATGGTCGATCTCCTTCCAGGTTCTTCAGGGCCAGGTGCTCATACAGATGGGCGAGGTGCTGCTCGGTTTTTTCCAACGCGGCCGCTATCCTCCGATCCTCCTGTGTCAGGAACTCCCTTGCCAGTCGATCCAGCGCCAGCCCGGCCTCTGCTTGCAGGCTGGCAGCCTTGGCTTTCAGGCCATCAAGGCGAGCAAGCCCCGATTCCACGGACGCCAGCAGTTCCTCGAGCGCCGCTCGGCGGGCGGGCCGCTGGCGGGAAAACCGGCCGACGCCGTCACTGATATCTTCGAGGGTAAGCTTGAGGCGCTGGAGTTGCGTTCGCTGCTGTCCATCGACCAGTCCTTCCAGTCCGCGCAACCGGCTCTGCAGTGACGCCAGTCCTTGCTCCAGCATCGCGCTTTGGGCGTTCGCCGGTAACGGTTGGGAGAGCGTCAACAGCTGCCGCCCGAGCGCATCCCGGAACACTTCCAGGTCCAGAATACGGCTCGTCATCCAATCCTCCATCTGCTCCAGTTCTGCCATCCGCTGAATGGCTCGCTGGCTTTCAGGCCGGTCGGCAAAGCGGAGCAGGTAGGCCAGCCTGGGTTGATTGAACGAATGGCTATTACCGAGGAACCAGGCCTCGTTCCGCTCCCGGGGCGCCAGGACCATGGCCCGGTAGGCCCCCTCCCTCTCAACCGCTTCCAGCAAACTGTGGAGCGTGACCCGCTCTCCCTCAAACGCCGCATTGGCCGCCAGGTAGGCCTCTCCGGCCTGTCCCAGGTATCCGGTGTCACTGTAACCGCTGCCCATCCCCAGCCAGGCGTCCGCCACTCCGGGCAATGCCAGCGGGTATTTTCGGGCCCGATGCCAGGACTGCATGGCCGCCCGGAAATTCTGGCGCCTGGCCTGGGTTAACCCGTGGTAGTACAACGCCAGGGGGATCTGAAAACTGTCCAGCCGTACCTGTTCCAGGAACCCAGCCGCCTTGATGTCGTCCCCCGACTGGAACGCCAGATAGCCCGCCCGCAGCAGGAGTCTCGAACGCAGCTCGTTGCTGCGCGACTGGCGATGATCCGACTCCGCCATCGCCAGGGCGACCCGGATCGCCACCAATGCCCTTGATGGCGTGCGGTCGACCCGACTGTAGCTGCTGGCGATGGCCTGGTATCCAAGGGCGGACCAGTAGCCGGGCTCCATAGTGGAGAGAATCCGGCCGGCTTCATCCAGACGGTCCTGTTGACGGACATTTTCAGCCTGCAGGAACAGCGCCTCCTGCAGCGTCTCGCCACGGCCATGGCGGACGGCACTGGCCAGGGCCTGCGCTGCATCTGCCTGACTACCATCCGCCATTAACTCCCGGGCCAGCATCAGCCAGGCTGCGCCCCGGTCTTCCGGTCGGTCGGTAAGTTTCTCCAGCTCGGCGATCGCCAATGATCGACGGCCGGTGTCGATCAGGGCGTGGGCCAGGGTGAGGTTTGGTTCTGGAATCCGGCGACCGGATAGCCAGTACAGGACCAGGTCCGGTGCGCCACTGGCGTGACTGAAATGCGCCAGTCGGGCCCGATCCTGGTCAGACAGCTGTCCCGCTGACCCATTGGTTACCGATGCGCCGACCATCAAGCACAACGCGGGCAGACACCAAAAGCGAGGGAAAGCCTTCCAGCCCATGGCTTAACGACCACCCTTCAGTGAGAGCTGCGGTTCGAAATCCGGGGCACTGGCGGTCAGTTGCAGTTGGATATGGGATTCACCGGCCCGTTTGTGGAAACGAAGCTGGTTTTCACGACGGACGTACCGATCGCTCCCCGTTCTGGCAGTCAGTGTGGCCGTGATCTCATGCTGGCCCAGCGCCACGTTGCCAACGTAGAGCCGTTGCAATCCGCCTTCGCTGAGCGCCCGGTATTCCTGGTCGGTGTAAAGGTGGGACGCAACGGGCTGGCCGTCGATCTTGAGCTCGATGGCATCCAGTTCGATGGTGTCGCCGCCGCTGACAGACAGAAAAATTGACACCCGGCTGTCCGCTGGATGAAGGATGGCTTCTTCGAGCTTAAACAGCTGCTCGCTGAGAGCTGCAACCTCGCCTTTCAGTTGATCGAGCTGCCGATTCAGCGACTCCGAAGCCTGCCCCGAAACCGGGAGCAGTATCCAGGCCATCAGCATAACCCAGAGTGCGGACAACCTGAGCCGGGATTCCTTCCCAAGTTTCGACGCCTTTACTGCCTTCGCCTCCATAGCCGTCCCCGCTCCTGCAAAACTCTGTAACAAATTTACAGAAAAGGGTAACACTGGCTTCTCGGCAAGAACGGTATCCAGATCACCAATTTGGAAAGTGAAGCTGTCGGGATCTTTTACAACGTAAAGGAATGAGCCTGGATTGGGGCGATGCGGCTCTGACTCAAAAAATCAAAAACGTATTGTTTTTAAGGCTTTTTTTTAATCTGGCCCTGCGCTTGCTTTGGCCTGGTTGGCGGGAATGCTATTCAGTGATGACCGCTTGATATGCCGAGCTTTGCCGATGCCCTCAACCGCATCGGCTTTTTTTACCTTCAGTCGCCCGGTCCGCTATTTACTGAGTTCCTTCATGGCCGACTCCAGACCCTCAATGGTCAACGGGTACATGCGATCGTTGACCAGCTGCCTGGTCATGCCCAGTGAGCCTCCGGTCCCCCAGTAGGTTTCTGGCAGAGGGTTCAGCCAGACCACCTTGCGAAAATGATCGGTCACCCGTTGAAACCAGGTAGCCCCGGCCTCTTCGTTCCAGTGTTCAATGGACCCACCGGGGTGAGAAATCTCGTAGGGAGCCATGGTGGCATCCCCCACAAAGATGACTTTGTAGTCCGGGGTGTACTTATGCAGAATGTCCCAGGTATCGGTGGTTTCGTTCATGCGACGGATATTGTTCTTCCACACGCTTTCATAGATAAAGTTGTGGAAATAGAAATATTCCATGTGCTTGAACTCGAGCCGGGCTGCGGAGAACAACTCTTCGCAAACTCGAATGTGAGGGTCCATGGAGCCGCCAACATCAAAGAAGATCAACACTTTGACCGCATTGTGTCGCTCCGGCACCATCTTGAGGTCCAGATACCCGGCGTTGCGGGCGGTGGAGGCAATGGTGTCATCCAGATCCAGTTGGTCGGCCGCGCCCTGCCGGGCAAACTTGCGCAGGCGTCTGAGCGCCACCTTGATGTTGCGGATACCCAGAGTCAGGCTGTCATCCAGGTCCTTGAAGGCACGCTTTTCCCAGACCTTCACCGCCCGTCCCTGGCGGCCGTCTTTCTGTCCGATGCGGAAGCCTTCCGGGTTGTAACCGTTGGCCCCGAAAGGCGAAGTGCCACCGGTGCCAATCCATTTGTTGCCCCCCTGGTGGCGCTCCTTCTGCTCTTCCATGCGCTGCTTGAACGCCTCGATCAGCTCTTCCAGACCGCCCAGGGACTCAATCGCCGCCTTCTCCTCTTCCGACAGCTGCTTCTCAAACTCGGCCCGCAACCAGTCTTCGGGAATCAGGGCCTCCAGCAGAGCGTCGAGGTTCTCGATGCCCTTGAAGTAGGCGTCGAAGGCGCGATCAAACTTGTCGAAATGGCGCTCGTCCTTGACCAGGCACAAGCGGGCCAGATAGTAGAACTCTTCCATATCGGCGAACGCCAACCGACTCTTCAACGCTTCCAGCAGGTCGAGGAACTCCCGGAGACTGGCCGGCACCTTTGCGCGTCGGACTTCGAGGAAAAATTCAATGAGCATCGTGTGTTCCTGGTCTGTCGCTGAGTTGGGTCGCTTTCCGGAAAACCGGCCAAGCTATCGCCGTCAGTTTACGCCTTTATGCGCCTAGCCTCGACGCCGGGCCATGAAGGCCAGTTTCTGCAACAGGTGGACGTCCTGTTCGTTCTTGACCAGGGCGCCATACAATGGCGGCAAGGCGGAGCTGGCCTCTCCTTGCTGCAGCACCTTGGCGGACAGTTCGTCCGCCATCAGCAGCTTCAGCCAGTCAATGAGCTCGGATGTCGAGGGCTTCTTCTTCAGCCCGGGCACCTTGCGTACGTCGAAAAAGACTTCCAGGGCATCCCGCACCACTTCCTGCTGGATGTTCGGAAAGTGAACGTCGACGATGTTCTTCATCGTGTCGTGGTCGGGGAAACTGATGTAATGAAAGAAACAGCGGCGCAGGAACGCGTCCGGAAGTTCCTTCTCGTTGTTACTGGTGATCACCACAATGGGCCGATGCTTTGCCTTGACGAACTGCTGGGTTTCGTAGACAAAGAATTCCATCCGGTCGAGTTCGAGCAACAGGTCGTTGGGAAACTCAATGTCGGCCTTGTCGATCTCGTCGATCAGCAATACCACCTGCTCGTCCGATTCGAAGGCTTCCCACAGCTTGCCCTTGACGATGTAGTTGCGGATGTCCTTGACCTTCTCGTCACCCAACTGGGAATCCCTCAGACGGGATACGGCGTCGTATTCGTACAGTCCCTGCTGGGCCTTGGTGGTGGACTTGATGTGCCAGGGAATCAGGCGCATCCCCAGTGCCGATGCCATTTCCTCGGCCAGCAACGTTTTCCCGGTACCGGGCTCGCCTTTGATCAATAGCGGGCGCTGCAGTGCAATCGCGGCATTCACCGCCATTTGCAGATCGTCGGTTGCTACGTAGTTGTCGGTACCGGTGAACTTCATGATGTCTGTTCCTGTTCGGTTGATGATCTGTGCCGGGAGGGAGTATATCGATTCACAGGCCGCTTGATAAGGATGCTATCTTTCAGCCGACTCTTAGGACCCGTAAACGCCGGCTACTTTTTCTCGTCGTCACTTTCCTGCTCTTTAGTGTCAGCCTCGGCCCCATCCGCCGACGCATTTTTTTCGTCTTCCTGATCGCCCAGATCCTCTATTTCGGAGAGGTCGAAGTCCTCGAGCCCGAAGTCCTCTTCCTCTTCGGCCGGCGGCTGTTCCTGTTCCGTTTCTTTTTCCGTCTGGTCCTGCCCGGAATCCACCTCGGCCTCAGGCTCCTGCTCCACTTCTGCCTCGTCCTCGGCCGGTTTCGCCTCCTCCTCGGATGGTACCTTTTCTTCCCCGGGTTCCCCGGACGGCTCCGGTTCGTCAGAGACGTCCTCCACGGCCTTCGGGGCTTCCTCCACGGGCTGGTGTTCCGGGTCTTCGCGCCGTTTCCTGCGCCAGAACCAAAGGCCAGCTCCGATCAGTCCCAGCGCGCCGAGCGAGCCGGCCACGGCATAGTAAAGGATCCAGTCCCTGTCGACGTCCGGCGCCTCCGGCGCAAGGGGTTGCGGTGGCTCAACTGCCGACAGGTCAATGGGCCCGCCATCGGGTATTGCCGGCTCCGTTGGCTGTTCTGGCGAGGGCTCATCCGCGCTCTCGCCCGCCGGCTGGGCGGAGGGTTCCGAGCTGAGGGACTCCGCCAGTTCCGGGGTATCTGCACTGCTGACCGGCCGGTCGTCCCCGGCGGGCAAGATATACGTCAGGACCTGACTGAACTTACGCGAAAAGGTCTGGCCATCGGCAACCAACTCGAGCCGGTAGTCGCCGGGCTCCGGCAACCGGGTGATCTCGTCGCGATAGACCCCATCGTCCGGCGGGACTTCTGGCGACAGGGCCTTGGTACCGGAACGACCGTGCTGGTCGGTCAGGGTAAGTGTCACCTCGATCACGCCGAGAAAATCCCGGTCGGTGATGATCTGCTCGCTCTCCTCAAAGTGTGCCGTCACGGTCACCGTGTCACCGGGCCGAAAACGCGGCGGCAGCGCCGGGACCACCATACGCAGATCGCTGACCACCGTCACACGGCTGCCCTGCCCCAGTTCCCCTCGCAACCGCCATTCGCCAGGCTTGGGGCCGACAATGGTGATGAGGTCGTAGCCAGCTTCCTGAACCCAGCGAACGCCGTCTCCCGGCTTGGCCGGCGTTATCTGTTGCCCGTCCGGATCAACCAGGGTCAAGGCGGTATTGCCTGCAGCGGAGGCTTGTTCTCCGGAGAAAATCAGGGCGGTAAATTCCTGGACGCCGGCATCCACCAGGAACCGGTTACCCTCAATCGGTAGCTGATCCTGCGGGGCTGCGGCATTCAGGGCGCGAAGGAAGACCCTGTTCAGGTCTTCGGCGGTCTCGGCAAAGTTGTAACTGCCCCCGGTGCGATCGGCAAATGCCTCGAGTAACGCCAGGTCGGCGTTGTCGGACAGCGCAACGGTATGCACGGTTGCGCCGGCCTGCTCAAGACCCGGCAACACCTCCTCCAGGATACGCTGACGTTCCCGTTCATTGTCCGGCGCCTGTGCGGAGACATCGACTTTGCCATCGGTCAGCAGGATAAAATGGGTGTGCTCCAGGCTGCCGCCACTGTAGTAACTCTCGCTGGCGACCTCCAGGGCTTCCCCCAGGTTGGTACGCAGGGCCACCGAGTTGATATCGCTGGAACGATCAATGGCTCGATTGCGCCAGGCGGGATCGACCTCGCCATGAGGTACCAGCATGTTGACGTACTGGCCGAAAGTCCAGACACCGGCCGTGGCGTCCTGGGGAATCAGCCTGGCGAGGAGGCGAACCGCCGGCTGCCGAAGGTTGGACGGGTCGTTACTCTTCATCGAGCCGGAGATGTCTACCACCACCCGCACGTCGATGGGGTTCTGCCCGGACTGGGCGGCGGCCTGGCCGCTCAACAGACTGGCCAGCGCCAGGATGACCAGGTAACGTCCAACTCGGTCCATAGCAGCTCCGTGGAAAGCGGTT
This sequence comes from Marinobacter sp., assembly GCF_033722735.1. Lineage (GTDB taxonomy): Bacteria > Pseudomonadota > Gammaproteobacteria > Pseudomonadales > Oleiphilaceae > Marinobacter. The sequence goes on along the minus strand of NZ_JAWVYN010000002.1, from coordinate 141,457 downwards.
TGAATGTATTTAGCGTGATACCAGCCGGTAGCGCAGCAGATCCAGCATCCAGACCAACAGGACAGCCAGACCCGCCAGTCCCATGTTGAAAAAGGCCCTGACGGATTCCTCGGTGTTACCGAGAATGGCCTCATAACCACCGTGCAACCAGGCCGGTATCCACCAGCCCGCCACTTCCGAGGATTCCACCGGCGTCAGCAATACCGCCACCAATACGGCCTGCAGCAGAGTCCTCATGCCATAGAAAGGAACCAGCCGGAACAGCCGGCTGATCATCAGGAAAAAGAGCAGAAAGCCCACGACATAGACTGCCCAGAAAATTCCATACGCAATTTGAGCGTCAGCGTTCATCTATAGAATCCAGTGTATTATGTGTTCTTCCCAGTCATCTTCCGGCACATCGGCTTCGGAAATGACACGATGACGAACCGAGACTCCGGCCTCGTGGACCGAGTTCGGGTCTCCCGATACCAGCGGGTGCCAAGCCGCCAGGGGTCGGTCTTCCGCCAGCGTTCTGTAGGCGCAGGTATAAGGCAACCAGCCATAGTTGCCTACCGAATCAGGCGTTAGGACGGTGCATCCTGGTACCCTCTGCAGGCGCTCCGGGTACACGGTGCAGCGACAGGTCTTGCTGTCCATGTAGCGACAGACCAGATCGGTGTGGTAGACCTCACCGGTGTCCTCATCCTCGAGCTTGGCCAGGCAACACTTGCCACAGCCGTCGCAGAGCGCTTCCCATTCCGCAGGAGACATCTCGTGCAGGCGCTTGCGCTGCCAGAATGGGATGGCTGCTATCATTCACGGTGCTTCCTGATTTTCTGCTTGAACTCTACCACGTAACCTTCTTGTTCCTCGGGCATTTGCAAGTAGAAATCCTGGGCTTCCAGGGCGTCGAGTACCGCCTTGCCGGTGGTCCGGGCCAGCCGGCGCTCCGGGGTAAGAATCAGGTCCATGGCATGCACAGGCTCACCGAACACCGATCGAAGGGCCTCGGGCAACTCCTCCCAGGACTGTCCGCGCCGGACAAAAATGTAAGTATCTTCCTTCTTGCCACTCCGAAAAACGGAGACAAACTCTTTGTCTTTCATGGGTTCAGTATTGCCTCAATCTTGTCGCTGACCGGTGCGATCAGCGCCGCTCGCCAGCCCTCCTGCAATGGACCGGCCTGGATTTGTCTGCTCTGGACCAGGTTCTCCAAACGTTTACGCGGGGCCAGCAACTCTATGGGCACTGCATTGGCTTCAGCTATTGTATGAAAAACCTGCTTGAGCTGTTTGTATTGCTTTTGTTGCTCCCGGGTCAATGGAGGTCGAATTCGTGTAAAGGCGTCTATCGATTCGCCATTGCCCTGGATCAACGACAGCAGGCGGTCACCAAACCGCCGCACCACCACAGCCGGCATGTCCTTTACCGACTGCAACTCGGCTTTGTTACGCGGCAGACGCTCTGCCAGGGCAATCAATACCGCATCGGGAAGGACCCGGTTTCGTGGCCGGTCCCGGTCGCGACACTCCTGCTCTCGCCACTGGGTAATTCGTTGCAGCACCTGCTGTCTTCGCTCGTCCAAGGCCCAGCCCCCCCGCAGCCGCAGGTAATGACTGGCGGGATCGTCCTGCTGGTAAAGGTCGTCGGCGAACCGGGTGGATTCCTCTGCCAGGGCCTTCATCAATCCCTTCGCCTGGAGTTGCTCGCAAACCCAGTCATAGAGCGGTGCCAGGTAGCGGATATCCTCGAGAGCATAGGCTTGCTGAGCGGCACTGAGCGGGCGTTTCAACCAGTCGGAACGGGTCGCCGACTTGTCCAGGGACTGGTTGAACAGGGTTTCGACAATGCGGGCGTAGCCCACCGAAAACCCTGCCCCGGCCAAGGCCACGCCGATTTGCAGGTCGAGTACGCCGGCGGGCCGGATGTCGAGCCAGTGGCGAAACAGCTCCAGGTCCTCGCTCATGGCATACAACAGCTTGGGGGTGTCGGGATCGGCCAGCACCTGGCGGAACTGATTCGATGCCGCCGCTACATCGGGATCGATCAGGTACAGCCCGTCGCCAGCGCCGACCTGCACCAGTCCCGGTATGGGGTAGAATGTAGAAACCCGTTCAAATTCGGTATCCAGCGCCAGCGGTTCACCGGCATGCTTGAGCAGCCAGCGGTCCAACTCGGCCGGGTCGGTAATCCAGTGGGCCTGGGATGAAGTCTCAGACGTCATGTCACACAGTCAGTTGAATGAATGGCAGGGGCTCAGTCCTGAAGCGGCTTGCGCCCGCGAAAGGCATGGGTCAGGGTAAATCCGTCGACATAGCCCAGCTCGCCACCCACGGGAATACCATGGGCCAGGCGCGTCAGGAGAATGTTGCGACCATCAAGCCGATCAGCGATGTAATGGGCGGTCGCCTCCCCTTCTACGGTGGGGTTGGTGGCCAGGATCAGCTCGGAGACCCCTTCGGCGCTCACCCGCTCCAGCAGTTTCTCAATGCCGATGTCCGCCGGACCGATACCGTCGATGGGCGACAGATGCCCCATTAGCACGAAATATGCGCCGTGATAGTCACCTGCCTGCTCGATGGCCAGCAGATCCGAGGGACTCTCCACCACACAGATGGTGCCATTGTGGCGCTGGGGATTGGCGCAGATGCCGCACACCGGGGTGTCCGAAAAGTTCTGGCATTGCTCACAACGCCGAACCCCTTCCATTGCGCCCCGCAAGGCATCCGCCAGTCGTTCGCCGCCCGACCGTCCCTTTTCCAACAAATGGAAGGCCATGCGCTGCGCCGTTTTCTGGCCCACGCCGGGCAGACAGCGCAGGGATTCCACCAGTTCATCCACCAGCGGGCTAAATGCCATGGTTAAACCTCACAGGACTACCAATTGGGCGGGAAATCAGAACGGCATCTTGAAGCCGGGGGGCATGCCCATACCGGACATCATACCGGACATCTTTTCCTTCTGGTTCGCTTCGACACGACGCACGGCATCATTGACGGCAGCCGCCAGCAGGTCTTCCAGAATGTCTTTTTCTTCACTCAGCAGCGACGGATCGATGTCCACCTTGCTGACGTCGTGTCGTCCGTTCATGGTCACTTTGACCAGGCCGGCCCCAGACTCGCCGGTCACTTCGGCCTTGGCAATTTCCTCCTGGGCCTTTTGCATCTCTTCCTGCATCTTTTGGGCTTTTTTCATCAGATCGCCCATACCGTTCATCATTTGGCCTACCTCTTGCGTTTGCCATTGACCGCCGCGCCCATCGCTCAGTCCTGGGACAGCGGTTTGATTGAATCTTCGACCACCCGCCCCTGGAATCGTTCAACGATCGAATGCACCAGCGGATCGTTCTGGATGGCTTCCTCAGCCGCCTGCTGGCGGGCCTGTCGGGCGCGTTCTTCCCAGGCCGCCGGGGTATCCTCGCCGGGGTGCCCCTGCTCGACCCTCAACACGGTCTGGTCGCCAAACCGGTGTTTCAACGCCTCCAGTATCCGCTCGCGATGCCGATCGGTCAGCAGGCGCTCGTGTCCCTGGTCCAGGGTGAGCACGACCTCGTCCCCTTGCCGGGTCATGGCGGCGTGACTGGCCAGATTGCCAGGCATTCCGATGATATTCAGACTGCGAAAGTCCCGGGGCCAGAGGAAATCCCCCGGCGAAGCCGGCACCGCGCCGGTCTCCCCGGTGGCCAATGGTGCGGGCGCTTCACCGGCGAGGGTCGCTGTAACTGGTTCCGCATTGTGCGATGGTGACGGAGCGGCCAGGGATGAATCGCTCCGCTCGCCCCGGGGGCCAGTCTCAACGGTGTCGCTGTAACCGGCAGAAGGTGCACTCCCTTCCTGAGACACAACCTCAGCCTGGGCTGGGCGGATTTCGCCCTGATCCCCGTCGGTGCGAGGGTCAACGGACGGTGTCGGAGGTGCCGGGGGCTGGGAGTCCGCTGCGGGGTGCTCTTCCACTATGGGGGGCGTGGGCGTGGCGACGTCGGTGGCAGGCTCGGGATCATCCTGCGACGCGGAATCAGCGCGATCCCCGGATGGCAGGGTGGGTGGTGCCCGCCGCTCCCCCCCGGGGCGGAATGCCAGCATCCGCAACAGCGTCATCTCGAAGCCCATCCGGGCATCCGGCGTCACCGCCAGGTCTTTCCGACCGATCAGCGCGGTCTGATAAAACAGCTGGGCATCCTCGGCACTTAACTGACGGGCCAGTGCCTGAACCTGCTCGGCGTCCCCGAGTGCATTATCGACACTTCCGGGCACCACCTGCTCCAGGGTGACCCGGTGAAACAGGGACAACAGATCGGACAGGATCACGCCATAGTCCGGTGCAAAATCCGAGATTCGTCGGATCTCGGACAGCAGGGTCGGTCCGTCATTGGTCACCAGGGCCTGAACGATCCGCTCGATGTCCCGTTGGTCGATGGTCCCCAGCATGCTGCTGACATCGGAGGCCGCCAACTTCTGATTGCCGAACGCAATGGCCTGATCGGTCAGACTCAGGGCATCCCGCATGCTGCCGTCAGCGGCCCGCGCGAGCAACCACAGGGCTGGTTCTTCGAAGGGGATGTTCTCCGCGGTCAGTACATGACTCAGGTGGCTGGCAATGTGCTCGGGCGTCATCCGCTTGAGGTTGAACTGCAGACAACGGGACAGGATGGTTACCGGCAATTTCTGCGGGTCGGTGGTTGCCAACAGGAACTTTACGTGCTCCGGCGGCTCTTCCAGCGTTTTAAGGAAGGCGTTGAACGACTGGTTGGTGAGCATGTGCACCTCATCAATTAGGTACACCTTGTAACGTCCCCGGCTGGGCGCATACTGCACGTTGTCCGTCAGTTCCCGCATGTCATCCACACCGGTGCGGGAGGCCGCATCGATTTCGATCAGATCGACAAAGCGGCCATCCTGGATTTCAAGGCAACTGGTGCATTCCCCACAGGGTGTGGGTGTGACGCCAATCTCGCAGTTGAGGCAACGGGCCAGCAGGCGACCGATAGTGGTTTTGCCAACCCCGCGGGTACCGGTAAACAGATAGGCATGATGCAGGCGCTGGTTCTCCAGGGCGTGCACCAGGGCCTGGAGCACGTGCTCCTGACCAACCATGTCCTGAAACGTCTGGGGGCGCCACTTTCTGGCTAAAACCTGGTAGCTCATTTTTAATCAACTGCAATTGAGAACGGGCTCAACCATAGCATGGACCCGGCTCGATAAGAAGCCAATGACACGGGATACAACTGACTGAAAAGACGTGGGGAAAAGAAGCCAAATACGGGAATCTGGGGGTGACCCCACCAGCAACACTCCGGCACCCAAGTCCACCGCTGCGGCTGCTCCCTTCCGGGCCTGACCGGGTTCACGGTTTATTGTTGCGGAGGCACCAGCGGGGCCACCATAACGATCCGAACCTGCTCGTTCAGATGCGGCGCGCATGTTAACAGGCCGCGATGAGGCGATCAATCCCAAATTACGCATTCATTCTTTGAGCCACCCAGGTTCGGCCAATCTCCGGACGCCAGGGGACTATGATTCCCCTAACCTACCGCTATACTTGGAAGTCTCAGGCGTGGAGCTTGTCTGCCACACACGTTGTCGTCAGCTGTAACGAGGTTTGTCTTGAAAACAGTCCCAGGCCAGTGGTCGTTTACCCGGTGGACCACCGTCAACCAGTTGGAAGCCCTGGAAATCCGTCACCCCTCATTCCACGCCCGCCTGTTTCTGCAGGGCGCCCACCTGACCCATTACGCCCCAACTGGCCAGCCCAACTGGCTCTGGGTAAGCGATACCGCCCGGTTTGAAACCGGGCGAGCCATTCGTGGCGGTATCCCGGTATGCTGGCCCTGGTTTGGCGTGCCCGACCGCAATCCCCCGGATGTTCGGGAACACATCCTCAGCGCTTCAGCCCACGGATTCGCCCGCACCGAAGTCTGGCAACTGGAGGATGTGGTCGAATCGGCCGATTCGGTGGAGGTCAGCCTGAGCCTGATGGCCAACGGCGATTTCGCGGCGCACTGGCGCGGTCACGCCAGCGCCCTGATTACCTTTCGGTTCTCCGGGAGCAGCTGCCAGATCGCCCTCACCACTACCAATCTGGGCAAGACAACGCTGGCGTTCTCACAGGCGCTACACACCTATTTGCCGACCCCCATTTTCGAGACCGTCATTACCGGCCTGGAGGGCACCAGTTTCACCGACACCCTGCGGGACTGGTGCCATTTCCGCCAACAGGGCGAGCTGACCATCCGCGATGAAGTCGATCGCATCTACCAGACCGGCGGTGACCCCATTGACGTAGTGTCGGACGACCACCGGATGACTTTGTTGAGCAACGGCAGTGGCTCCACCGTGGTCTGGAATCCTGGCCCTGAGAAAGCCGCGCGCTTGTCGGACTTTCCGGCACAGGCCTGGAAATCGATGATATGCGTCGAAACTGCCAATGCGCTGAACGATTTCAAACTGCTCAATAACGGACAAAGCCATACGTTGGGCGTCATGCTCACCCGCTCTGATGGGACCAAGGAATTTTCATGAGCCTTGCATCACTGATCAAATCAAAACTTGTCTCCCCTGCTCTGGATGAGCAGATCAATCGAATCCGAAAGCCCATTGGTTCGTTGGGTTACGACCCCTGGGGGTACAACAACGAGTCGGTCAAGCTTGGTTTTTCCCTGACCAAGCAGCTGTATGAAAGGTATTTTCGGGTCCAGGCCTCCGGTGTGGAAAAAATCCCAGCCGAGGGACCGGTACTGATTATCGCCAACCACAGCGGCCAGCTTCCCATCGATGGCCTGCTGATCGGTTACGCGCTGGCTTCCCGGGCGGAGAACCCCCGCATCCCCCGCGCCATGATCGAACGCTTCTTCCCCACGGTCCCCTACCTGGGCAACCTGCTCAACGAATTCGGAGCCGTGCTGGGCGACCCGGTCAACTGCGCCAAGATGCTCGCCAATGACGAGGCGGTTATTGTGTTCCCCGAAGGCGTCCGGGGCTCGGGCAAGCTCTATCGGGATCGCTACCGGCTGATGCGCTTCGGCAATGGCTTCATGCACCTGGCCATGAAGTACAAGGCCACCATTGTCCCCGTTGGGGTGGTTGGCTGCGAGGAGACCATTCCCGCTATTGCCAATATCAAGCCCCTGGCCAAACTGCTGGGCGTCCCCTATGCCCCGGTGGCCTTGCCCGCCATCCTGCCCGCAAAGGTCTACCTGAACTTTGGCGATCCCATGATGTTCGACGATGCCGACATCCAGGAGGAACAGGTCACGGAACGGGTGGAGCAGGTAAAGACGGCCATCAGCGAACTGATCGATAAAGGATTGAGCGAAAGGAAAAGGCTGTTCTGATGACGGAAAAACGCAGGCCCCACATTCTTGTCACTGGCGCGGCAGGCGCCCTTGCGCAACAGGTGATCAACCGGCTCCGGGACGACTGCGACCTGGTGGCCGTTGACTTCCGGGAACAGGTTTACCTGGGCGACGACATTCCCAGTTACTGCATCGACTTCAACAAGCGGGTATTCGAGGACCTGTTTCGCCGCTACCGGTTCGATGGCGTGATTCACCTGGGACGTATCCAGTCCAGCCAGTTGACCCGTATGCGCCGTTACAATGCCAACGTGCTGGGCACTCAGAAACTGCTCGATCTGAGTCACAAATACGGTGTCTCGCGAGTGGTGGTGCTGTCCACCTACCACGTCTATGGTGCGGTCGCCTACAATCCGGCGCTGATCGATGAGGACGCACCGCTAAAAAGCGCCGGCCTGACCATGGATCTGGTGGATTCGGTGGAATTGGAGAACCTCGCCAACATTTATCTGTGGCGCTACCCGGATCTGAACATCACCATCCTGCGTCCCTGCAACATCGTGGGCCCGGGCGTCCGGAACTCCATCAGCACGCTCCTATCGAACGAACGGGCCCCGGTATTGGCGGGCTTCTCGCCGATGATGCAGTTCATACACATCGACGACATGGCGGATGCCATTGTGCTGGCGTACCAGAAGAAAAAGAAAGGCATCTTCAATGTCGCTGCCGACGACTGGGTCGCCTTTCAGCATGCGCTCAAGCTGTGTGGCTGCAAACGGATTCCAATCCCTTCGATTCCGCCGGGACTGAGCGCCTTTATCCTGCGGACACTGAAGCTGAAAAGCTTTCCTTCCTACCTGATGAACTTCTTTAAATACCCGGTGGTTATCGACGGCCGGCTGTTCGCCAGGGAATTCGGGTTTACCCCCAAGCGACCCCTGAAGGAAATTTTCCGCTATTATCGGGAGAACAAGAAGCCCGTTTAAGTCTTTGGTTCAACCAAAGGTTTAGGCTCCCCGACAGCCTCCGGGTCAGATCACGGCGGGCGAATCGCTGTTCATGGACGTACAGCTTCGCCGTTACCACATCGGAGGCCGCATTCATCTCTCAACCTGTGGTACGGGATGGTGACCAATTTAAGCGTAATCAGCCATGGTTCGGCAGTCCTCGCTTTTCTGCTGCTGGCCGTCCTGATAGCCAGCAAGTACCTCCGTCGTGACGTTGACCGCACGATGCTACTCGCTGCCCTGGTGTCCGCCATGTGGGCATTTTCGCTTGTGGGGCAGGCGCTGTGGCAACAGCCTGGATTCTTTATACGTTACCTGCTTGAGATCATCCGGGATGCGGCCTGGATAGCGGTGTTACTTGCTTTGCTGAGGGACGCTGCCCGCACCGGCCACTTCATCGGCAAGATTCGAACTGTGCTCAGCACCGCCGCGGTTTCACTCCTTCTGCTGCTACTGGTTTCCGGCATTCTGGAGTACAGCTTCGGCCTGTCCGTGCTTGACGGAAAAACCAAAGTGGTCGGTCAGATCGCGCTGTCCCTGCTCGCGCTCTCACTGGTGGAGCAAATCTGGCGCAATGCCGGCAAAATGGGTCGTTCAAGCCTCAAATACATCTGCATTGGCACCGCCACCGTGATGGCGTTCGACTTCTTCATGTACGCCGACGCCCTGCTGTTCGGCAAAATATCCGATCCGTTCTGGACGGCTCGCGGCCTGGTCAACGCACTGCTGGTCCCCCTGTTTGCGGTCAACGTAGTGAATACCCGCAAGCAACCGGTGGAGTTCCAGCTGTCCCGCAGCGCCGTCTATCACGTCGGGACGCTTACCTTTGCCGGCCTTTACCTGATCTTCCTGGCGGTGGGCGGGTATTACGTCAAGGTGATGGGAGGCGCCTGGGGCGAAGCGTTGCAAGTGCTGTTTATTACCCTGTCCATGGTGTTCTTCGCCACCCTGATCACGTCGCGTCGGGTACGTGCCCGACTGATGATTTTCATCAGTCAGCACTTCTTCGACTACAAGTACGACTACCGGGAACAATGGCTGAAAATGACCCGGGAGTTGGCGGATCTCGGCGATTCTCCGCCGCTGCCGGAAAGGGTGATCCGCATACTGGCGGGGCTGGTGGAGAGTAATGCCGGTGTCCTCTGGCTCAAGGACGAAGACGGCAACTTCGCCCTGCAGGCAGCCACCAACATGACGCCCCCCAAGTACACCACCATCGACGGCCAATCGGAGCTGATCCGTTTTCTCGGTCAACGGGAATGGATCATCAACCTTCATGAGTACCGCCGGGACCCGGTACGTTACAAACTGCTGGAAATCCCGGACGCTATTACCAAGTTCAGCGAGGGCTGGCTGATTATTCCCATGTACCTGGACAACGCCCTGTATGGGCTGGCACTGGTGGGGAGCCCCTACGCCAAGATAGAACTGAACTGGGAAAACTTTGACCTAATCAAGGTAGTCGCCCGCCAGACCTGTAACCTGCTTGCCCAGGCGGATGCCCAGAATCGACTGTCCCGAGCGATGCAGTTTGAGGCAGTCAACAAGGCTTCGGCGTTTATGGTGCATGACCTCAAGACACTGATCGCCCAGTTGACCCTGCTGGTCAATAACGCCTCCAAGCACCGGAATAACCCGGAATTTATTGATGATATGATCCGGACGACCGAACACGCCATCAAAAAGATGTCGAATTTGGTCAAACACATTCGCAAGCCGGCGGATCAATCCGTTGATTCGGAACTGGTTGACCTTCAGGAGACGGTCACCCGGTTGATGGAACAGCATGCCAGTGGCCGACCCGCCCCCCGTTTTATCGGCGCTACCGATCGAGTATTGATCAAGGCGGACGGCGAACAACTCAGAAACGTGCTGAGTCACCTGGTGCAGAATGCGCAGGATGCAACCCCACCGGATGGGGAGGTCACGGTGACGCTGAAAACCTCGCATGGGCAGGCCGTCCTGTTTATCCAGGACACCGGTTGCGGTATGACCGAGGACTTCATCAAGTTTCAGCTGTTTAAACCGTTTGAGAGCACCAAGGGCTTGACCGGAATGGGGATCGGTGCCTACCAGGCTCGCGAATACGCGCGCAAGATAGGTGGCAACATTGATGTCACCAGCGAGCCGGGCATCGGCTCCTGTTTCTCGGTCAGACTCCCCATCGCGCAGCCCCCGAAGACACATCCTGCACACCACCCCCAAACGCCGGATTCCCAACCCTATTCCCAGGCAAAAACTGCCGAATAATTGGCAACTTAGAAAAAGTCTGGCGGTCGAGATTGCATTATGTCACTGTACGGCTAACACTTATTAGTTGAACGCTCCACGGTATAAAAAGGATTTGTGGCGGTTGTGAGTAAACGACTTTTGATCGTTGAAGATGATCCTGGACTTCAAAGCCAGATGCGCTGGTGTTTCAGCGATGACTTGGAAGTCACTGTCGCGGATAGCCGCGACTCCGCATTGGCAGCACTCCGGAGACTGGAACCGGATGTTGTCACCCTTGATCTTGGTCTTCCCCCGGACCCTGGCGGGGCCTCGGAAGGCTTTGCCCTCCTTGAGGACATTCTCCGTCTTGCCCCCCAGACCAAAGTGATTGTGGTCACCGGACGAGAAGACAAGGAGAACGCCGTCAAGGCAATCGGCATGGGGGCCAGCGACTTCTACCAAAAACCCCTGGACGCGGACATACTCACCTTCGTTGTCAACCGGGCTTTGCGCCTGGCAGAGCTGGAACGGGAAAACCAGGAACTGAGCCAAGGCTCCAACGGCACGTCCATCAAAGGCATTGTGGCCGCCAGTCCCCAGATGCTTACCATTTGCCGAACCATCGAGAAAGTTGCGCCGACGGACGTCACCACGCTTATATCCGGTGAAACGGGCACCGGCACAGAGCTGCTGGCCAGGGCACTCCACGACCTCAGTCACCGTGCCGACAAACCGTTTGCCGCTATCAACTGCGCAGCAATCCCCGAAACCCTGCTTGAGAGCGAGCTGTTCGGCTATGAAAAGGGCGCATTCACCGGCGCAACGCAAAGCAAGAAGGGCAAGATTGAAAGCGCCAATGGCGGCACGCTCTTCCTCGACGAGATTGGTGACATGCCCATGCCCTTGCAGGCCAAGCTGCTGCGTTTTCTTCAGGAACGGGTGATCGACCGGGTTGGCAGCATTAACCCAATTCCAGTGGACGTTCGGGTGGTCTGCGCCACACACCGGGATGTTCGCGCGCTCATCGATGCCGGCGATTTCCGGGAAGATCTCTACTACAGAGTCAGCGAAATAACGCTGGAAGTCCCCTCTCTGCGGGATCGGGATGGCGATGCACTGCTGGTTGCACAGTCGCTGCTTAAGACCCTTGGCAAACAGATGGACCGCCCGGCCCTTTCCTTTACGGAGGATGCGGTAGCCGCCATCAGCAGTTACGGTTGGCCGGGTAACGTCAGGGAAATGATCAACAAGGTCAAACGAGCGACCATTATGGCCGAGGGTAAGCGGGTTACCGCCGCAGACCTGGAGCTTCAGCTGGATACTTCCGTTAATCCCCTGGCTACCCAGCTTAACCTGCGCCAGGTTCGGGAAACCGCTGAACGTCAGGCAATCATGCAGGCCCTGCAGTCCAGCAATTTCAATATGGCCCAAGCGGCCCGCCTGTTGGGCGTTACCCGTCCAACCCTCTACAACCTGACGGATAAATATAAAATCGAATCGTCTGCGGAAGCGAACAGCACCAGACATTAGGCAACAAAGGGATACAGTAAGCCATGACAAGAAGGAATGCGCCCGTTAAGCCCCTCCCGCTGTTACGGGCCGCGCTTGTTTCCACTGCACTGGCCATTGGTCTGACCGGCTGTGGCAACGACGACAACATGAGCCAGGCGGAAATCCAGTACATCAGCCATCTGGACCAGGCCCGCTTTTTTCAGCGCCAGGGTGAACTCAAGGCCAGCACCCTGGAGGCCCGCAGCGCCATCGAACTGGAGCCGGGCAAGTCAGACCCCTATTTTATTATTGTTCGCAACCTGGTCACCGCCGGCGATGCGGTCAACGCCCAACGTCAACTCGACCAACTCCGGGAAATGATGCCGGACAGCTTTTTCACCGAACAGGTCGGTAACCGGGCTGCCCTGTTACGGGCGGAAGCCGAGCTGATGCAGGGGGAGTTCGATGCCGCGCTGATGTCGCTGAATCAGGTCAGTAATCCGGACAGGGCCCAACAGCTTGAAGTTGAACTTATGCGGGGCAAAATCTACGAAGCCAGCGGCCTGCTCGCCGAAGCAAAGAAAGCCTACCAAGCGGCACAGGCCCTGGACAGTGAATCGGTCCAGCCCTTCGTGGGCCTGTCACGTGTCGCCTTCGCCAACGGCAACCCCGAGCGGGCCCGCTCACTCATCGACCAAGCCAACAGCATCAGCCCACAAGATCCGGAGCTGTGGCTCTGGAAGGCACAGTTTGCCGAAGCCAACGGTAACTGGGAAGTGGCCGAGGACGCCTACATCAAGGCTCTGGAAGACATCGGACAATACGATGTCATGACCTACCGCAAGTATGAAACCATGTCGGCGCTGATTCGCGTGCTCCGGGAACAGGGGAAATCCTCCGAAGCTTTCGTCTACGAGGAAATTCTGGCCAAGTCGGCGCCGGGCACCATAAAAAGCAATATGGCCGCCGCCCGGGATGCGTTTGGCGAGGGCGACCTGGAAACGGCAGCGCGTTACCTCGAAGAGATCCTCGCGCAAACTCCGACTCACGAACAGAGCACCCTACTGCTGGGGATGATCCGCTTTCGCCAGGGACGGGTTGAGGAAGCGGAGGCATTACTGGCTCCACTGGCTGAGTACGGCGATTCCACTGCGGTGAACAAACTGCTGGCGGCCACCAAACTGGAAATGCGGGACCCGGAAGGCGCCCGGGCGCTGCTTGAAGACCTTGAAGGGGATCAGTCCGACCCTGACATTCTGGCCCTGGTGGGCATTGCCTCCCTGGCGAGCGGGGATAGTCAGGCGGGAGAGGAGTTCATCGAAAAGGCACTCGAACTCAAGCCCGACCATCACGATCTGCGGCTACGTTATGCCGCCTACCTGGCGCAGCGGGGCCAGCCTGAGAAGGCAATTGAACTCACCCAACAGATTTTGGCGGCTCGGCCGGATCATGACCAGGCCAAGCTGGTCTTGATCCGCACCTACTTTTCCATGGGCGAGACCAATGCGGCCATCGAGTCAGCCAATGATTGGGTCAAGACGCAGCCTGACAGTGTTCCCGCCTTGCTAACCCGCGGTGACCTGGCCGCAAAGACCGGTGACCTCGCAGAGGCGAGCCGCTACTTTGAGCAAGCCGCGGAAGCTGCGCCCGACAACGCCGATCCACTCATCGCCCTGGGCAACCTTGCCAGAGAACAGGGATCGCTCGAAGAGGCACGGGAATACTTTCGCCAGGCGGTGATACTGACGCCCGACAATCGCTCGGCGCTGCGGGGAGCAGCAACGACGTTTGAGCGAGATCAAGCCATTACACTCATGGAAAACATCCTCAAGGACCAGCCCGACGCCACCGGTCCCAAGCTCGTTCTGCTTGAAACCGCGCTTGAAAACGGTGACGCTCGTCAAGCCGACGAGTTGACGGCTGAATTAATGGAATGGACTAGCGAAAACCAGCCCGCACCAACAGCGCCCCTGGTTGCATCCATCTACAGCGGTGTTGGAGAACTTCTGATACAGGAAGGAAAACTGGACCGGGCCCAGGAGACTTTAAACCGGGGACGTGTCCTGTTCCCGGAGAATCTGGATATCGGCCTCCAGTCTGCCATGCTGGCGTTTCGCTCAGAGGATCCTGAGAAAGCCAGAGCCATTTTGCAGGACGTGAAACGTACCAATCCAGAGTCGCCCAGACCCTTTGTCGCAGAGGCGACCTATCTGGAAAACCAGGGAGCGTATAAACAGGCTGCCGAGTTGTTGGAAATCGCGGCGTCCAAAACCCGCGAGCCAGGGATAACCCTGGCCTACGTACGGGTGCTTCAGCTTTCCGACCAACCCACCCAGGCAATCAGGGTACTGGAAACCGCCGTTGAGCAAGCCCCGCGGCAACCCCAGCTTCAACTGACCCTTGCCCTGCTCTATCAGGGCAATAACCAGATTGAAAAGGCCCGATCAGCCTATGAGGTGGTGGTTGAGACGGCTCCCAACAACGCATTGGCGCTGAACAATCTGGCCTGGATATACTTTGAGCAGGGTGACGACCGAGCGGTATCGCTGGCCCAGAGAGCTTATGACATACAGCCGGAAAGCGCGGCAATCGTGGATACGTACGGATGGATTCTCTTTAAATCCGGACAGCACGAAGCAAGTCTTGCGCTTCTCGAGAAGGCCCATAAACTGGACCCCGATACAGACGACATTGCCTTTCATCTGGCAGAGGCCTATAAGGCGACGGGGCGAGAGGAGCAAGCTCGTGCCCTACTGCAAAGTATGTAACCCATCCATATTAAAGCAATCCATTTCTTAAATTGTCGGGAGCCCTCGGGCTCCCGAACTGTATCCCTGACTCAGTGGCTCCCCGCCATCGTGCTTCAAGCGAAATACTTGGCTTCAAGCCGAATTATCGGCCTCTTTCACTTCGATATAACGCTGACACTTAAATATCAAAACGTTCCAATGGTTCAGTGGCAGCTACGGCAATCAGCCTCAATACTTACCTAGTAAACTAGGCCCGGTTTAACAGGTGAACTATGTACTCAGCCAAGTTACTCGTCTTAACAAGCGCAATAACCGTGTTCGCTGGGTGTCAAAGTTGGCAATACGGTGATTTGGGAGATCTCGACGCGCCTGCCGCGTTACCCGAAACCAGTGAGCCGGGAAAGGTTCAGGCTTGGTTTTATGACGGCATCAGTGGCATAAAGGTCTCTGACCTCACCAGCGCCTCTGCGTATCCCGACAGTCCAACTGAAATCGCAGATTTCACATCCCTTCACCAATCTGCGCGGCGAGGTGATGACTACGGCACTTTTATCAGGGGATATATTGAACCTCCTGTCGACGGCAGTTACCGTTTTTTCACCAGTGGCGATGACGAGACCCAGTTCTGGTTAAGTACTTCAACATCACCTGATGATAAGGCGTTGGTTGCCACGGTTCCTGGCTACAGCTCAGATCTTGAATACACAAAGTATAGCTCTCAGACGTCTGCCTATCTCTCTTTATCCGCAGGGCAACGATATTATTTTGAGGTATTGCACAAGGAAGGCAGCTATGGGGATCACTTTAGCGTCGCCTGGGAGGGCCCCGGCATTTCTCAGCAGGTTATAGACGGTCCTTACCTTCATAGCTATGCAGAATCACAGATAGGCGATCTCGAGAGCACACAGGAGGCCTATTCACTGGGTTATCGGGTTGGCTTCGTCGACGGAACCGAAGGCCTTGCCTTCACTCCTTCATTTCCCCCGCTGGATCAAGACCAGGATGGCATTTACGACAATTGGGAAGTGGTCAACGGATTGGACCCCACCAACTCCGGCGACGCCACTTCGGATCCGGACGGTGATTTCCTGTCGGCTGCCGATGAATTCCTGATTGGTACCCGGGAAAATAACGCCGACTCCGACAATGACGGTATTCCTGACGGTACCGAATTTGCCTATCAGATGGACCCACTCGACCCCAGTGATGCGTCTGGAGATATTGACAGTGATGGCTACACCAACCTGGAGGAATATCAAGCTGGCACCGAACTCGATAATCCCGAGAGCTTCCCGGAAGAAGAGCAGGCGCAGTACGTCCAAGCCTTTGTTGGCCAGTACTTTGATGATATGGGGTTTGGAAGCCTCTACGGCACGCGTACGGGCGAGAGCGTAAACTTTGATTGGTCCAGAAGCGCTCCGTTGAGCGGCATGCAACAGGACCGTTTCAGTGTTCGTTGGAGTGGCTTTTTTGTACCACCTCACAGTTCGGGCAACCAAACCTACGACTTCACCATAACCACCGATGACGGTATGCGTCTGATGCTGGATTCCGCCACTGTCATTGATGCCTGGGTGGATCAGGCGCCCACTTCCTACAGCTATCAAACTTCACTGGCTGCGGGCTCCATGGTGCCAATCGTTGTCGAATACTATGAGAACAAATACGGTGCCGTCGCTCAATTGGCGATTACCAATACCAGTACCGGCGAAGTCGTGAGTCACGACATCGGCATTCAAAGCCCCGACCTGTCGGGAACCAGCAGTGCGGACACTGACGCGGACGGCATCCCTGATATCTGGGAGCTCAGCTATGGACTGAATGCCTTTGTGCATGATGCTGGTGAAGTCAATAACACCAGTGGCGTAACCAATCTTGAGGCCTATGAGTCGGGCCTTCACCCCTATACCCTGGAACCGGTCGGCGACGACACCTCAGGGGGGGACACAGGCACAGGGGGCACATCAGGGTCCATTACGCTAACTTGGACCGCTCCGTCCACCCGGGTTGACGGCAGCTCTCTCTCGCTAAGCGAAATCGCTTCCTATGAGATCCATTACGGTCAGTCTTCGTCCAACCTTGATCAATCCATAACCGTTGATGGGGCCGAGGACACGTATCAGTTTACCGGTCTTGCCTCCGGTACCTGGTATTTCTCTGTCACCACCTTCGACACAGATGGGCTGGCCAGCGAGCCTTCAGAGGTGATAGCCGGATCGGTTAAGTGATTAGGCAAGGCTGTCCTAGACGTCAGGTTGATAAAGGCGGTCCAGGTATTCCTGGACCGCCTTATAAGTTGAGGGCGCCAACTTCTCCAGACGGACTTCCTCGTCACATTCCCTGCAAGTCAACCCCAATACCACCAGCGTCGCGTCCGTACGAGCATTGAAGATACCCGGCAGTTGAGCAAGCTTTGCCTGTAGTTCGTCCCTCTCCCACTGCCCCTCTACATAGTAGCCATAGGCGATATGAACCTGCTGGCCCCCTTCTATGGCCTCCAGGCTCAACCCTGCCAACTCAACGCCGTCCCTGGTATTCAGGGTAAATGTCTTTACAGGCAGGAACTTCCCCGAATCATAAAGCCGGTTTTCATACTGAATCAGCTCGTTGCCCGGTCGCTGGTAATCGTAGCTGTAGAGGCCGATGAAAACCTCCTGGTTATCGAGAGGCCCAGTGTCATCATTCGAGCGCTCCATAACCACTTTGGTAAAGGTTCGGTCGGGCCAGGCTACGACCGGAGCCCAACCAGACAGGTTGCTTTTAAAAAGCGGCAACCATTCAGCGGGAGGAAAGACCTCAATATGGTGGGACACCGGATCAGAGTATGCGCGGGAGACATCCCTTGGCACGGCCCACCAAACCATCGCGGTGAAGCCCAGGGCCACCAGGGTCAGGGTGACCGCCCCCACCAGATTATAAGGCGATGGGACCACTTTGTTATGCTGGTCTCGGCTTGGTGATTGATTGTTGCCATCGTTGTCCTGTGACTCCAGGCGACGGGCCAATAAAAAGAGCGGAATAAGCGTTACCGCAAAAATCAGCCAGCCAAAGAAATCGTGTTCATGGACAAGCGATGAGGTCATTTTCGAGTTGTATCCAATTAAGATGATCAGAAACACCCGGACCCAGTTGGCTGCCATCGCCAAGAATATGCCAACCAGCGACAGTATGATTTTGCTGTCTATTCTGTCGTAGCTAAGCTCTCCATAAACAACGGTAATGAACAGGCATACAATCAGGTATCGAAGGCCTGAACAGCCATGGGCAATTTCAAATGCTCCAATACCGGGAAAATAAACCAGAATGCCTTTTACGACGAACTCGATATCCAGCCAGGACAGCCATAACTGGGTCATGGAAACCGTAACAAGCTGGAGTGGCCAGGCTAGATAGTCCCAAACTGGCAAGGTCAGTACGAGCAACCCAACTGGTACAATAAACCTCTTAGTTTGCCTCCATCCCCAAATGACCAGCAATCCGCTGGCAATCAGCGGAATAATAGCCAGTTGTTGGAAAACCTCAATCAGTAAAAAAACACCCGCCAGATACAGGGCGGCCGATAACAAAAAAGGTATCAGCCAGATGGCATAAAATCCCACTCTTGGACGTTCCCTGCCCCAACTCTGGTATCCCAGATAGAGCGAAACGAGCAAAACCAGAAAACTATGGGAATAGGCTTCGTCAAACTTAAGCCAGCGTGAAACCAGCCCTTCAATCGTCGGCCATAATCCCACTATGACGATAGAGATAAAAACCAGTGGTACCACACTGTCCCGGACGGTAACAGCTAACCGACGCTCCATGACCAACTTCCATTCTTTTTAACGTTCAGGCCAAGGATATATTTCAAGCAGAAAATACGCCCCAACCACATTATTGGCATTAGCTTGCTTCACCCAATAAGACGATGCCTTTTAGCCAGAAATTCTTTCAGACCATAAAGAAACTTCAACACAGGGCTCTGAACGAGCATGACCGATTCCAGCGTTTGGCTGCAAGTGGCCATTCTCGCTTTGTAGTTTTCATTCTTTCCCTGCCCGGCCAACATATCAAACACGTTAACGTCGCGAGACTCAAAAGCTTCCTCCAGACTGTAACCAATGTGCAGGGTCCCCAAGGCGATTTTTTTGTGGAATCCTTCAACAAATCCGGATTGGATATTATACAGGCACCCCAAATACTCAACGTTGTACAGCTGGGATATCACTTCCCCGTCGCACGTTAGTTCCGATAGCTTCGGCACCCCCCCTTCCTTTCCAACACGCTCAAGAAACGCTTTATGAAACCGCACACTGGCTTCATTGAAACATGGCTGGCCCCAACGCTTTGAATGGAAACGATTCAAGCGCTCAAAAAAATCATCCACCTGATCCGGCCAAGCATTGGTTACCCTGATATCTCCACAGGACTCCAACACTTTACGCCGGTTATAGAGTCTAAGCCTGGTACTGGAACCGAGCGCCCTTAGGTAGTCGGAAAACGAGCCAACGGTCTTCACTGCGTAGGCGGTATCCCTTGCTACGGTCCTGAAGAGCCAACCGCACTCTTTGGCAAGCTCTTCGAGCAGTTGCTTTTCTTCACGATCCCCCCGTAGATCACGGAAAACCGCTTCATCCCATGGTGCTTCCAAAAGCAGTTCCCGCAATGCCTTCGCCCCATCTGTCAGGTGACCATCACGTCCGATAAGTGTGTTGTATTCGGTTCGGGGCGTAGACAGCCTCCGGTAATTGGTTCCTACAAACTGGAGACAACGGATAGGGATGACCCTCTTGTATCGGTAGCAATCCAGATAGATCCCGGACCGACCGAACCCCTGTTCCTTGACGAGTTGGAACCCAGTCGTGCTGCCCCACTCGGACCACCATGCCGTCTGCCATGCGTCGGTCTGAAATAATCCGGGGTACGATGTCCCATCCATGCTACCTCAACTCCTTTTGCGTGAATTTGCCACGAAACTGCCTGGTTAATCCAACAGCCGCTTTAATCTCCCTTGGGGCTGCCTCGCACCTTTATTGATGAAACGGACTAGGGCGAACCCTTTACGACACCCTGAGTCTAGTTTGATTTGGTCCGAGGGTGAATCCCGTCGCTTGAGGATGATCTATAATACCTGATAAGCCCATGGCGAATTCCTCTCCACTGAACTCATCCGGGTCACCTCCATCAGCATCCGGTTGCATCTCGACAATCACCGAGGGGACTCTGGTAGCCAGGTTCGGTAATGACCATGGCTATGCGTTCCTGACGACGCTTACCTCCCTGATCAGCCGGATAGGCAACACCGCCATGAGACGGCGGCAAAAGCGAATGGAAAGCGAGAGCACAGTTTAATTAATTCAAGTGGAATTAAATGCTCTGCTCCCTCCAAGTAATTTGCCAAAACGGCTACAGTATGGCGTTTGGTATGCTCTGACACGCTTTCCATACCAACTCACCATGCTATGGGTAAAATCGTAAGCCTGCTTTTATGACAACAGCCTCCGAATTATTGAAAGGGTCAGTCACCCGGGTATCCCAGACCTTTACCAGTATCCTTGTGGCATTCTTCATGATGCCCTTCCTGGTACACGAACTGGGTGACCACTGGTATGGCGTCTGGACCGTCATTGGCAGCCTTGCCGCCGCCTATCACCTATTCGACCTTGGCATGGCCAGCGCTGTCACTCGCTACGTGAGTCACGCCTTCAGCCTGGATGACAGCACGGAGGCCAACGCAACAATCAACACAGCCCTGTTCATATATATCGCCATCTCATGTGGGATTGTGTTTATTACCATTGCAATAAGTTTTGTATCCCGGCTTTTCATTGACAGTCCGGATGACAAAACCCTGGTTCAGCAGCTGGTACTGATTGTCGGGCTTTCCATTTCCTTTGAGCTGCCCTTCAATGCCTTGGCGGGCGTGCCAAACGCCAAGCTTAAGTTCCATCAGGTTGCCTTGGCACGCATATTCGCCACGCTCCTGGGGGCCGCCCTTACTTGGTATTTCATCTCGAAAGGATACGGAGTGCTGGCGTTGGCGGTGATTACCTTTTGTACCGCCCGAGTTTCGAGCATCCTGTATTTTATTATCTGCAAAGCGGCCTTTCCTCAACTGAGGCTGAGCTTTCGGTTCTTTTCGAAGAGCAAAAGCAAAGAACTCTTTGGCTATAGTGCCTGGTCTTTCATCATGGCAATTTCCTATCAACTCCGAAACAACGTTGATAATTTCGTTATTGCGGCATTTCTGTCAGCCTCAAGCGTGACCCACTATGCCATAGGGCTGCGGCTTGTCGATTATCTGGCCCAGTTCCTGAACCAGGCCACCAACATGTTCCTGCCGATTTTCACCAGCTATCATGCTCAGGATAACCGCGAGCTATTGCATCAAAAACTACTGTTCATCACTAGAATCAATCTGCTACTGGCAATGATCGCGAGCGGCGGACTCATAATCTTCGGCAGCGCCTTTATCGATCGCTGGATGGGGCCGGACTTTCAGGATGCGTACTGGGTTATGGTCGTACTGGTGATAGGCCGGATGATCGATATCGTTAACACGCCATTAAAGTCAGCGATGCTGGCTGCCAGCAAACACAATATCGTAGCCAAGGCCGACATCGTTGATGTCACACTGAATGTCCCCTTGAGCATCATTCTGGTTCATTATTATGGAATACTGGGCGTGGCCATGGGGACACTCATCCCCATGGTCGCCTTGCACCTGATCGTTTTACCAATCTATGGCTGCCGTTCCATTGAGCTTCCGGTCTTCACCTTCTACCGTAGTATGCTTCGCCCCATGGTGGCGGTAATACCTATCATAGGCCTGACATTCTACAGCATGACTACCGTTGCCCCGGAGACCTACACGGACATACTGGTGTTTGGATCCGTTATGGCGCTGCTCTGTGTGGTTTCGGGCGTAATCTTCGGATTCTCAAACCAGGAAAAATCAGACCTGCAGAAGTTGATCCCAAGGCGGCTGATCAATCTTATCCCCAGCAATCGTTGAGTTGATCAGGGGTCACTCGGCAGACAGGCGACGATCAAGGGCCCTTTTTCCCAGTATCGACTCGTACAATCCTTTCAATTCGTTGGAGGGCCGAGTAATACTGAACTTCCTGGCGGCGACTTCCTGGAATCGCTCAAACTCATCTCTCCGCCCTTTCAGATTAGCCAACTCCTGCACCAGGGCATTGGACAGTGACTCACTGCTGCCTGTCGTTATCAATTGCGCCGGTGAGTGCTCAAGCACCTCTCTGAGACCTACACAATCACTGCCCACAATGGGTACACCGGCCGATAACGCTTCCATCGCTAGCAGCCCGCAAGCCTCCCAGCGTGAGGGCATTGCTATCACGTCCACGCCCTTCAAGGCTGACGGCATATCGTCGGTCTGTGGCATTTGGTGAAAGACTTGATCGAGTCCCTTCGCCTTAAGGTAGGCGTAATCCTCTCGAACGTAACCGCCCCAACCAAAGGTCAACACGTGGGGCATGCGTCCCGGGAGGACACGCTGAGACATCTGTTCCATCGCATCCACCAGAATTCGAAACCCTTTCTGACCCATGAACCGGCCAAAAAAACCGATCAGGGGCGTGGAATCCGTAAGGCCGAGTTCGCCCCTGAAATCCCGGGACCGCCCCTCCAAGAAGTACTCGGTGTCGATGCCATGCAATATCCCGTGTATGCGCGTAGCCTTAACTGAAGGGAAGAACTCGAGGAAATTGGCTTTAGCATCTTCGGTTACCGTATGGATGGCGTCCATTCGCCTGAAGATTCGGGCCAGCAGCCATTGCTTGCACCTGCCTTTTATCCCGGGAAACTGCGCTGCCGTAAAGACGTCATGGGCGGTCATCAAATGGGGGCATTGGGAACCAGTACGTGCAATCTCGGTTAAGAGGCCGGCAGAGAACCCATGGGAGTGAACCAAGTCCGGGTTTTCAACCCGAACTATCGACCGGACCTGCTTAACGAAACTCAGCGTTCCTGCTTGCGCTGGTATCAGCTCAATCCGGCCCTCGGGAAGAAACCGCCTTAAATAATCACTTAACCCTTCGTCCGGGGCAATGAGTAAGAACCTGCAATCAATAAAGGCCGGCTGACTGTAGACATACCGGAAAAACGTGCGGATCCCTCCGCCTGGCTGTAGAGCCGTCATAACAATATTCATGCTATCTATCCATGTCTTAAGTAATTAGAAAATGACATAATTCTAAACATCCACTTTTCGAACTATACCCTTTTTCTTATTCTCCTGATGCGTGGTCTACGTTGGAATCCCACAGCCTTTGAAGCCGATATCTCAATACTCCTTTCTCCTTCAACTCTTTGGACGGTGAGCCTATAGAGAGCAACGGAAAGCCCGCCAAAGAAATACCACTCGTAGCTCTTCAACCCAAAACTGGCAAAACTGAAAAGAAGGTTCATCAGCAACCAGACTTGCATGGCCTGAACCGTTCGGTAAAGAAAATCATCCGAAGTAAGTTTTTCTTTCACTAACCGACCGGCAGTAATGAAATTCTGGATGATCGTTTTTACATAGAGCACAAAAATGATGAGCCCGATCAAGCCAATCTCCTGCCAGACCTCCGCCCACAGAATGTGGGAAATCTGATCTTTCCCCGCGACATTCCAATTGGCTTCCCTCGAGGTACCAAGTCCGTGTCCGAGCAATGGCCGGTTCATGGCGACACGAAAGTCGGTCGTCCAGCCTTCCAGTCTTCCCTCCGCCGAAGCGGACTGGCGCGCGTCACTGCTGACGATGGACAGATAGCGATCTCTCTGCACATCACTCAGGTTCGCGTAAATTACCCCAAGTCCAACAATACCAATTAATGCCAAGGTAATTTTGTGCTTACTCTTAAGCCATATCCCACTAGCAATGATTCCAATTGCAAGCGCGCCGGACCTGGAAAGGGTCAATACCATCGCGTAAACCAGAACGGGAGCCAACAACAGATAACATAAGGTTTTCTTTCTATTCGCGGAAACCAGCAAGTAATGAAAGAACGGTATAATTGTGGCAATGATAAATGCCAAACCATTTGGATTTACTACATCAGAGGGCGCTCCCGACAAACGACCGGCGAACTCCCCTACCCCCAAATAGGTTTGCGATCCTAGATACCCCTCAGTTATATGTAAATATAATGGCTCAAGTACCCTGAACAGGTTGCAGAACAAGAAAACAAGTATCAGAACCTTTAACCGTTTTTCGGTAATAATCAAGTTAACAGTAAAAAAGTAGAAAATAGCGCCCTTAATAAACTCCATGAACCCACTGGAAATGACGGAGCCCGGCCATTCAACGAAAGGTAAAGTAATGAATGAATACGCCAGAATTGCGATCAAATACTTGGAAGCGGCATCCAGTTTTGAGCCATCCGGTTTTTTCGACACAATTATCTGATAACTGATCAAGGCTACAAGAATCACCTCAAACCTGATGGATCCGAGTATGGGAAGCCTTGCTGGTAGGTGAAGAAAAAAACTGACGAGGTATAGCAGGAACAGACGGTAGGCCCATTTACCTTCCCTGGCAGGGTCAGCGGACACGTTTCTCGATTTCCTAATTGAGTGACTCATTAACCCAGTCCATCTCTAACAGCACGAATTGGTGAAAGTCCAACCCTACCTGGTTGCAACCGTGACCCGAAGGTAACCCCTGGGGCCCCAAGCCCACGAATCTGATCTCTTTCACACGGGAAATTGGACAACACCTATATAATACCTGATCTTGGAATAGAAAACGGCAAGCCCACAACGCAAAGCCGTTGAGGATTCTGGGAGGAAAGCGTTTCTACGCAGTCAAGGGTCCACACGATTTTTTGGAGACACCTTGCTGTTTCCAATGTCAATCCACAGATGGCAATCACCCAATTACTGATGGCAGGAAGATAGCAGTTAGCTATCGAGCACCTTTTTATTCGATTAGGCTTTACTTAACCTGCTTTCAGTCAAAAAAAGTATTATTCTGAACTTTGAGCCGTTGCTAAAGTTTTTAAAGATGACCGCCATCGTTTAGGTAAGGAAAGCGCCATGTCACAGATTCCGTTAGCTCGCAAATTATTCCCTTCCCTGTTGGTCATAGCTCTCTCTTCCACTGCCGCCCACAGCGCACCATCCATCTCCAATATTTCGACGTCCTCTGATGGCAATAGCATTGTAATTAACGGTAGCGGCTTCTCCTCTGGCCCGAATGTCGTTTTATTCGATAATTTTGAGTCCGGATCTCAAGATGGAGCCCCGATTGGTTTAGAGAGTCCTAACTACGGCACCTGGTCGTCCTATGGCGGCGACGGACAAGCCAAGTACGCAAAGGAATCAGACGGGAATACAGGATTTTATGTCAGGGACTTTGCTGCTGGCGGCAAGGGACTGGCGCAATTAATAAAAGTGTTTGACAGATCCTACAGCACCATATACTTCTCGTTTTCCGCCAAAGTGCCGGAGGGCAATACCTTCGCCGGATCATCTTCGCCAAAGAGTTTTCCCAACGTCAGTTCCTGGAAACTGTCCTGGTTAATGTCCGGTAGCACCGGCTACAACAGTGGCGACGGAAATTTCGATTTGTGTATTCCCACTCATGTTGGCTATGGCGCCTTTCAGGTAGGTGGTAATGACGGCGTGTTGTCCTGGGTTGATGACGGTGATCAGTGGTGGAGCTGGACCGACTTCAATGATATTTCCTATTACATGGACTACGGAAGCTCCATCAATTGGGTTTTAAACTTCAACTCGGGCAAAGGTTTTCATACCCGGTCAGGTAATGAATCGTCCTCGAAACTTGGCGGCAACGGCACCTTTGATCGCATCAATATGCCAGGCTGGTGGGGTAACGGTGATAACAGCAATTTTTCAGGCATATACGACAATATTTACATCGCGGTCGGAAATAATTCTCTCTCCAGGGTAATGATCACAAACTCTTCCACAATATCAAACAGTACACGCTCGATCACTGTGCCACCTTCCAACTGGGGAAGTTCACAGATTCAGGTAAACGCCGATGTTATTCCTGATTGGTCAAACCTGTACGTTCATGTTTCAGACTCATCGGGGAATATGACAAGCCAAGGCTATCCATTGGATGAAGTGCCCACCTCATCCTGCCCACAATGCCCAAGCCCTCCATCCAACCCGGTCATCCAGTAGCGAAGGTCATCACCACTGGTCAGTTTGGCCTGGATAGGCATATTAGCTAAAGGGGAGTACCTTTCATGGGAGTGAATTGTACTCCTCTCCCCCCAGCGGCTCGAACCGACAGCCGCTTTACCTTTCAAAATATCCCGGGGCTTCTGACGGTGTCAGATAGCCAGTACAACCTCGTGCTATCGAAGATGAGATGGTGGTGGCCCTCCAGGTTTCAGGTACAAGGATCTACAGATCGCTGCCTTATTACTCTCGCGGATTCGGCCCTCAGATTTTTATGCCATCTTTTTTGAACAGCCTTATTTTTATCATATAGGGTAACCCAGGGTTGTAGCTTTCAATCCTGCGGTACTCCCGAAGTACATTACCGTTAATTGGATCTCTGGTCTTTTTAATTTTTTTAATCCCTTTGATGGCGTCAACGATTCCTTTCAACCAATATTTAAAGTATCCGTCCCTGAGCGAATAAATAAACTGAGCACCTAAGCCAACCAGCATTTTCTTAGCTAACAGTGCTACCGGGAAATGGCGTAACGTGAGCCATATAAGATTCCTGGTGTCATAGTAATAACGACGCCAGGATTCTCTGCCAGCTAACGAATGCGCATGTCTCACCACAATCTCGGGATTGTATTCCACCGTTTCTCCAGCCTTCATCAACCGCAGGGCAAGGTCCGGGCCTTCGTGGCTGATGAAGAAATCGTCCATGTAGCCCCCCGCCTTTGTGAACGAACGCTTCCTCAACGCGACCGCGCCCTCACTGATTTCATAGGTTTCAAAGGGCTTGTCTCCCCAGTGCTCAATCCTTCGGTGATGAATCCAGTTCATCTGAAGCAATGTCTTATCGTCTACCACCTTAAAATTGAGCGCCGCCAGACTTTTTGAATTCTCAAATTGGGACACTACCTTCTCCAGCGACTCTCTGGAGAACCCGAAAACGTCATCATCCAGCGAAACAATGATCTCGGAAACGGCGGCGGATATGCCGACGTTGCGACCAGAAACCCCCATATTCCTGGCCAATCGGATGACCTTGATCCTGGATGAATATGCCGTCAAAAGGCGGGAAACCTCTGTTTCCGAGCAATTGTCGACAACAATGATTTCAACATCGTCATCAAACTCAGCCACCAGCTCCCTGACGTTGCGTGTTATCTCATCCGGTCTATTGTAGGTGAGAATCACGATTGAACACTTGGGCAAGCGTTTTTCCATGGAATCTTTTTTTAACCTATCAGTTGTTCCAGCCCGTAGATCTTTTTCTCGAAGGTTGCAAACTCGCTGTTCGCTGGATACCGGTTGATTGCCCAGCGGTCCGCCATGGGATTGCTCCCTGGAAACGCTGACAGGGCATACTCATAACCGGCGTCCCTGACGGTATCCTTAACTGCATCATCGAAATCCGTTGGCATCCCGTTTGGGTAACAAAAGCCCTTTGGAGGAACCCCAATCTCTCGTGCAATCGTGTCTCTGGAACTCTCGATTTCAAACCTCAGTGTCGATGGATCAAGCTTGGTCAGTATCGGATGACTGACTGTGTGGCTGCCCACTTCAAGCCCTTTTTCAACCATGCCTCGAACCTGTGGCCAAGTGACAGCTCGAAACTCCGGTACAGGCTCCCGGGGAATCGAAACGTTCAGCAGACCACAAAAGTTGTCAACAAAATCGATTTTTTGGCGGTTATCCAGCAGGAGGCAATGGTCACAAACAGTATGCCAAGCCTGGTCTGGATGATGTTCAAAGTCTAGTGTCTCGCCAAGTTGCGTAACGGCCAACTGTTTTAAATCGGTTTCTTCAATGGCATATCGAACAAGGTCCGGCCACAGCCACAATTCCCCATTCACGAACCCGGTGGTCAGAAACAGCGTTGCCGGTACGCCACACTCCTGCAGCACCGGAAATGCATGCTCGGCAAAATCGTGATAACCATCGTCAAAAGTCACCACCACCAAGTTGTTGGGAAGCCTGCCTTTACGGAATGCCGAGAACATTTCGTCCATCCCCATAGGAACGAACGATTTCTTGATTAAACGAATCTGCTCGCGAAACTGTGTGACACCGATTGTTCCCGGAGCACCGTCAGGGGAAATTCGGTGATACATCAGAATCCGCGGGTGAGTTCGTGATAGGAACCGGGCCATTTCAAGGACCCCAAACGGTCGAGCGACTCGATACATCATCCCTTTGACGTTCATACCACCCTCCCTACGGATCACGTGGTTAAACCCGCCGCAGCAGGATCTTGATCATCGACACCCACGCCGAGGTATAGAAAAAGTCCCGTCTTAGCCCCCTGAAGATATCCAGTAGTGGTTCCAGCAGGGTCTTTTCGGCACTGGCAATGGCTACACCCCGGCAAACGTACATATCTGACCAGGCCCGGGCGATGACTTTGTCCGAGATTACGTTCGGATTGTTCTTAAGAAATTTACGGAGTATCACGAACGCATTGTCGTAACGCTTACGATAGTTATTCGACATTTGCCCGGGCCAAACCCGGTATATGAATGTTTTTTCGTCAACATAATGGAACTTCCAATCCACGGAGTATCTGAGCCAAAGGTCCCAATCAATGCCCATTGGTAATTCTTCGTCAAAATATCCGTTACGTTCCAGGCAAGTCCTTCGAAATACAGCGGTACCGAAGGGAATAAAGTTCTTTACCACCAGCTGGTCTGTGATTAATCCACTATGGCACTCGTAGGCCTGAGGTTTGTAGAATTCGCGGCCATCTCCATCCATGCAGGACCCATCGCTGTATACCACGCCGACTTTCGGATCTTCGAAGTACACCATTTGCACCGACAGCTTTTCGGAGCGCCATAGGTCATCCCCATCGCAAAATGCCATGAAATCGCCCCGAGCTTTCTTCAATCCGAGGTTTTTTGCCTTCGTCTGTCCACGATTCTCGGTCTTGAAATAACGAACGCGCTCGTTTCCTTGGAACCGCTCCATCACAGCTTCGGTGTTATCGGTTGAGCCATCATCGATAACGATAACCTCGAGATTTTGCCATGTCTGATCCAACACGGACTGCACAGCATCGGCGACATATTGCGCCATGTTGTAGGAAGCGATGACTACGCTTACCATTGGTTGTTCATTCATTTGCTACACCTTGCATATTGAAAACCGATACTTCCCTGATGGTTCCTGAGCGATAGCCCCCACATCGTTGATTTCTATACGGACAGACTCGTCAAAGGTTTCTCGCATCGCCTGGATCAGCCCCGGGTCCGTATTCGCGTCGTAATCGTGGCCTTTAACCCGGTTAATCGTGATCAGGTCGATCGACTCCTGCACCAGCTGCATTTGCTCAATCCCCGGGATCCTGGAGAGCGTACGCTCTATCAGGGAGATACCGGCCACCTGCCCGCCGCTTGGCAGCACCAGAAAATCGGCCACCCTTCCTTCCAGCCTTTCCAGGATGGGTAACCCCCTACCGCAACGACAACTACGTTCACTGTAGACCCCAACATCCTCCACCCGGTAACGGATCAGTGGCATTCCGTAATTGTTCAGATCAGTTAGTACAATTTTCCCAGGCTCACCCGGCTTCACGGGTTGATCATTACTGTCCAGGAGTTCAACAAAAACATGGGGCGTATTGATATGCATGCCATCATGCTCTTCACATTCACAGGCAATCAGACCGACCTCTTCACAACCATATCGGTTGGTCACCGGACATTCGAATGCCTGTTCGATCAATTTTCTTTCGTGATCCAGCAACATCATAGAAGTCGCCACGATGCCTCGAGGCCGAAGATCGCCTATCTGATTGTCAACGAGGTACTTGGCGAAAATAAAAATGGAATGGGCATGACCGAACACCGCTTCGGGCTTCACCCTTCGCCAATGGGCCACGAATTCGTTCATGGAGTCAGGGTTCAGGTCCATGGTGTCCAAATAGATTGTCCGGTCATGGAGATGATGGCGAAGAACCTGTTTGAGCCCGACAGGCGTTGGCGGATTGCCCCAAACCGCGGCTTTTGCCTGCCCGATATCCCAACCGGACCAGCGGTCTGCCATTAACTGGGCGGCGTTTCTGTATTCCTGACAGGTCTTGTCGAAGTAGAGTTCTAGGGAAACCCCGGTGGAACCGCCGGTCTTTGCCTGAACCAGATTGTCCCTTTGGAACTGCTCACTGATGAACTGTGGCAGGAAGTTTCGGACCTCCTTCTTGGTGGTAACAGGTACCTTTTTGAAGTCTTCGAGACTGAAGTTGTCATCCGTAAAACTCAGTCCATTGGACTTGAACAAGTTGCGGTAATACCAACTGTGTTTGGCCGAATACCCGACCATCGCCTTTAGCCGCTGCGTTTGGTAATTGCGGAGCTCTGCTTCATCCCACCACTGCATGGATTCCAAACGTCGCCATTCCGTTAGCCTCTGGCTACCCTCTTTCAGATCCCAGAGCGGGTGAAACACATACTTGGATAGCGCTGCAATCATTCAGTATCCGCTCCCTGTGTAATCGACTGGTACAGATCGATATGCCGTCGCAGCATCGTGTCCAGCGAGTATTTATTGGCCAGCCTGTCCATGCCTGCCTCTCCCATCCTTCGTCCCAACTCCCTGTCATCCAGTACCTGAGCAATACGATTGGCTAACGACCCGGTATCCCCCACTTCGACCAGAAAACCATTCACCCCGTCAGCGACTATCTCGGGATTACCTCCGGTACGGGTACAGACAACTGGCTTTCCGGCCCGCATGTATTCGATGACGGCATTCGAGAACCCTTCCGATTCCGAGCACAGCACCGCTACATCAAAGTTATTAATTTCCTGCTCTGGAGCCTGCACGCTACCGGTGAGACAGACGTTCCGAGTCAGCTCTAAATTGTCAACGAGCTTTTGGTACGGAACGGGGTCTCCTCCACCGACTATCCGCAGCTCTATATCCCGGCCCTGATTGACCAGAATCGCGGTAGCCCGAATCAAGTCATCTATCCGTTTTATGGGCCTTAAATTCGCAACGATACCCACCACCGGGCGATGAGGTGGATTTTCTGCGACCGGGCCAGTGCGGCCGTCGGACTCAATGTGAGTATAGCCGTTGTAGATCACGTGCAGCTTGCCAGCAGGTAGACGCTCCATCTGCTTGGTGTATTCCGCAACCGCCCGGCTGTTACAAACCGCCCCGCTGACAAAGCGTCCCGTCACCCGGAGCGCCATCAGGTAAGCACGGGTATACCAGAACCCCATATCCCGACGCGAAATCAATGTCCGCAGCCCCACGAGCCTCATGATGGGCGGGCAAATAATCGATGCGTCATTAAAAAACACGTGCACCAGGCAATAGCCCTCCACCTTAAGTTGGCGGGCATAGCGCAGAACTCGCAACCAACTCTGAGCCCCAGCCAGGCTGCCAACACCCAGTTCATCTATGGGAACCGGGAAATCACCATTCCGCGAATAGTCGGTACCCCGCAACACCGCGAAACGGACCTCCCAGCCCCGCTCCAGCAACCCCCTCACGAGCTTGAGCACCTGGCTTTCGGTACCCGCGTAGGGGTTGTTGTACTGGTCCATGACAATACTGAGCTTCAAGCCAACACCTTCCTATAGACCGTCTCGTACTCCCGCATCATGGCGGATTCCGAATAGTGCTCAGCCACCTGCAGCCGGGACCACTCAACCGCCCTTCGAACCTCCTCCGACCGGCCCAACCGAGTCGACAGGGCTTTGGCCAGCTCGACCGGCGATCCGCTGTCCAACAGCCGGCCGCCCCTGCCATCCCCCATGACTGCAGGCATGTCTCCCACCCGGCTTGCCACCACCGGGAGACCAACACACATGGCCTCCAATAACGTTATGGGAAGGCCTTCTGTGCGCGAGGGCATGCACAGTACATCGGCGTTTGCCATTACGGCGGGTACCGCGTCTACATAACCCGGCATCCGAACCCTCCCTGACAGCCCCAGCGCAGTGGCCTGCGCTTCCAGGCCGGCCCGAGCGGGTCCCTCCCCGATAATCAGTAACCCGGCATTCGGGAACGTCTCCGCCAGGATAGAGAGGGCCTCAAGTAAGCGGTCGAAGCCTTTTTCATGGGATAGCCGACCCACACCGAGGATCAGGGGCCGGTTTCCAGAAACGAAGGCACTCAAGTCATCCGGTATCTCTGCCGCGGCGGCCGCTTGCACGCGGGCAGTGTTGATCCCGTTGGCGATCACCGAACTGTTGTCGGAATGTCCGATACGTGCCGGCAACTGCGACCTCATCGCCTCGGAAACCAACACCACATGATCCATGCGGCCCAGGACCAGCCGATCCAACCTTTCGTAACACCAGCCCTTGGTGAATCTGGGGGCCCTGATATAGCCATGCAACGTGGCAACCAGCGGTACCCCCCGGTACCTTGATGGCCACAACCCCATCAAAACATTGAACTTGTAGCCATGGGAATGAAGCAGGTCATAGTGATCAGCCCTGGCCCAACGCACCAGCTCTCTTGCGCCCTCCAGGTTAAATCCGGCCGCCATCCGCCAAGGCGTGACTGGTAATCCCTGATTCTTTGCCGCCCTTTCCAGGGGCTTTTCTTCCTCATCGGGAAGACCAGCGCTGATAATCATTGGAGAGAGGCCCGCCTTCATCTGCTCCGACACCAGCGTAAGCAAGACCTGCTCTGCGCCGTAAAGTCCCCCGCTATCGATCAGGTGCAAAACTTTCATTAGCCTTTCCTGGGCGTCCAGGTAACTTTTTTCTCCCCTCTGGCGAACGCCAGGCATGCCTTGAACGAGGCAATGTTCAGCAACATGAAGTAATACGGGATAGCGCAGAACACCGGGCTGGCCACATTGTTCTTTTCATTCCTCAAGCCAACCCAGGACAGGCCGTAAAAAAGCAGCAACCCCAGAACGGCCAGGCCGTAGAACCTCCCGTGTCCAACCAGCAACAGTCCCGAGACCGTCATCAGGAACAGCGGAATGAATGCCAGGTAACGCAGCAGCTTGTGGGATACCAATTGCAGGCTAAAGAAGCCATATCTAAGAGGGTTCATAAGATGACGCATATCCTTGAGCGCCCACAACGCCCGAAGGCTTACCCGAACACGCATCTTGAATTCACTCTGCCCTTCACTGAGCGCATGTTCCCGTAGCAGCGCGTCATCCTCATAAACCACCCGAAAGCCCTGCTCAACAACCTTCAGCGGTTGCACAAAATCCGGGAGTTGATCGGCCCTGAGAGGCTGATAGAGGGATCGTCGCATCCCATCAATTCCACCATCGACGCCAACTACCGATCCAATGGCGGTCTCCTGGGTACGCAACCAGTTCTCAAATTTCATGTAGGCACTGCAGCCGTCTCCAACCAGGCTGCCATCCGGGTTCACATAGATCATCTTCCCGGTCACGTAACCGACATCAGGGTCTGAAAAGTTCCTCACAAGGCGTTTGACCGCCGAAACGTCCCACTCGGAATTAGCATCCGAGAACAGCAAAATGTCGCCAGCGGCCTGGGGAACCAGTGCGTTGAGGCCCGCGGTCTTGCCCTGACGCGGTTCTTGGCGAACGAGCTTGATAGGGACCTCGGAATCGACTGCCAGCTCCTTGACGATGCCATCGGTTCCATCGTCCGACTCATCCGACACCACAAGAATTTCCAACCGGTCTTTCGGATAATCCTGCGCAAGCTTGTTTTCCAACGTTGAACGGATGTCCTGGGCCTCGTTATAGGCCGCAATGAGTATGCTGACACTTGGGGCAAAACTATCCGCCTGCCGGATCGGACACCCGTAGTAGAGGGCAAGAATCCGGACCAGCAGTGGATAACCCAGGTAGATGTAGAACAGAAGTATCAGTGATAGCCAAAAAAGGAGTGTTGCCATGATCTTGGGGTTCCTAAGCCAATTACGTAGGTCTCAAGCGCCTGAATTCTGCGTTTTTGCAGGAACCGCTGCGGCCCTACCATGACGATCGCCCGCCGTACGTTGTCCGTTGCCGGCTTGCCCCGGATCCAGAACCCCCTCCTGAATCAGCACGTCGCTGACTGTGGTGAAATGAAAACGTTGCAGCAATCGGGTTAAACGCCCCTCGCATCGCTCCAGGTTGTTGTAGTGT
The DNA here is from genome assembly GCF_033722735.1 of Marinobacter sp. Taxonomy (GTDB): domain Bacteria; phylum Pseudomonadota; class Gammaproteobacteria; order Pseudomonadales; family Oleiphilaceae; genus Marinobacter. Next base: position 107,524 of record NZ_JAWVYN010000002.1, on the reverse strand, counting down.
CGGAACCGGGATAACCACCGCACTTCCAGGCGCGGTTGGCCCGGGTCCACCTCCCAGGGATGCAGGTAAAAGACAAAGGGGTGCCCCTGGCGATTGATCTGCCCCAAGCCCCACTGGGTGAACCAATACGGGAACAGGCGGAAGTAGCCGCCTCCGGCAATCGGCAGGACGTACCCAGGCAGCTTTAGTGTGCTTAACGGGAACTCGGCAAGCTCAAGCCCCGTTTCGGTCTCCAGCCGATGGGGCCACCGCGGCGTACCGGGCATACCATAACGGTCATGATGCACCGGAAAAATTGAGGAATCCCAGGTGAAACCTTCCTCGCAAAGAATGTCGAGCGCCCACCGGGACTGTTGAGTTATGGAATAACTCGCTGCGCGGTAGCCATTGACCGGCTCACCAATAATGTCCTCGAGAATCCGCTTCGACTTTCGCGTCTCTTCCCGAAACGTTTGTGGCGACTGTTTATAGATGAGCTGATGGCTATAGCCGTGACTGGCGATCTCATGGCCGGCCTGTCGAATCTGCCGCACCAGCCCGGGCGAGCGCTCCGCCACCCATCCCAAGGTGAAGAATGTCGCGCGGGTACCCGCCTCCGACAGCCTATCCAGAAGCTTTGCCGTGTTGGCTTCGACTCGATATTCCATACTGGGCCAGTCATCCCGACTCACGGCCTCGGCCAGGGCCGCCACCTGGAAGTAGTCTTCCACATCAATGGTCAGGGCGTTGGCTTTTTCGTCCATGTGCACTAAATCCGCCTCACTTGCCCAAGCTAATCCTGGATCTGCCTACAGCAGCCTGTACTCCAGAGCGAGCTCAAACCAGTTATCTTCGTATTCATTGTTTGGGAAATTGCTGTCACGGCTGGAGCGTCCCGCTCGCCCAATGACATCAAGCTTCCGGGTTGCCTGATAGGAAAGCCCAACGTCGACGTCAACGATGGTGTCATCCTGATCCTCGGGTTCAAAAGCGCGTCGTTCAAGCCTTGCCCCCAGTAAACCGTCCAGTCGGGTGACAACGGGAAAACGGACGTTCATATCCACACCTCGGCTGTCTTCCTCGTCATCCGTCTGCAGGTAGTCCGATTTATTGAGGAAGGCGGCGATCTCTAACCGAGAGCGGTCGCTGTAGATCGTCTGCAGGCCTGTTCGCACGGTGGTGACTTCAACGCCAATGGTCTCCTGGAGATCGACAGTGATATCACCTAGCTGCACATCGAATGCAGCTGTCTGGTCGGTAAGTTGATGCGAAGCGCTGAGAAAAAAGACGGTTGAAGCCGATACATCACGTTCGAGGGACATTTCACCGACCACCGCGTCACTTTCGACCATCGTATCCATAAACCGGCTTTCGTACTCCGAGTACCCTACCGAACCAACGAGACGCGTCGCGCTCCAGGTTTGATTGAAGGTCAGGCTGAGTGTATCCCGGTCAATCTCTTCATCAGTCTCCAGCTCGGCCCGGTCGGCGACAAATTGAATACCCAATTCCGTTGCCCGGCTAAAGGTGTGATTTAGCCAGACCGAGCCCACCAATCGATCGCTGTCTATATCGCTGTTCTCTTCAAACGTTGTTTTTTCGTACTGCCCAGAAAGCTCAATCAGATCCACCTGACTTACCCTGGCCGAAACCACGGGCCCCGTTCTGAATACATTCTTTCGGGTTCGGTTGTCTGGCGTATCCACACTTTGCCCGTTCTGGACGACGTCCTGCATGTTATCGGCCAGCTCCCACCTAAGGTTGTCGGTCAGGGAGCAATCCCCCAGGAAGGCCAGCTCGGTGTAGGTCTCAGGGTCAAAGCTGTCGTCCGCCCACACCCCATATCCAAAATCCGCCGCTGTTTGAGCGCTGCAGGCCCCAGGATCGGTTTGGTGGTCAAATCGAACGGTTACCCGGGTTTCCACATCGTCTTCCGCGTTCTCGGGAACTCGAGTGGCATTGTCGCTGTACCGGTTTACCAACCCCAGGGTGAGATTGGGCGGTTCAGCCAAGGCTGTTTGGGACAGAACCATCGTTAAAAACAGGACGAAACGGTTTACGGAAGGAATGTCACCCGGTAACAACCTTTTTCTATCCATTAATCACGGCTCCGACAAACTTGTCCTCGCTGAATGACGTTACGGCCTGTTCAATACTGATCGGTGTCAGCCTGCCGTGTGGAACCACCAGCATCGTGTAATCACAGAGTTCAGAGAGAATCCGGGCATCCGGGGAGTCCGAAATTGGCGCCGTATCCAGAATGATAAACCGATCCGGATATCGTCTCCGTACCGCCTGCAAAAACTGCTTCATCCTGAAGGAGGTGAAGAACTCCGCTGGCGTCTCGCGCCGGCTGCCTGCCGGAATCAACCGCAACCTAGGTATTCCGGTCGGATACAGTATCCTGGCGATGTCGTAGTCCGGTTCATCCAGAAAATCCGTCAGTCCCATTTCCGGCATGATGTCCAGGGTTGAATGAAGAGACGGCTCTCGGAGATTACAGTCAATCACCAGAGCAGTTTTTGACTGATCGAAAGCAAATGCCGCCGCCAGGTTCAGCGCCACAAACGACGAACCAGCCCCTTCTGCGGCACCGGTTACCACCAGAGTGAAGTTGTTTCCGGCGGAAATCTCGATCAACTTCGTCCTGAGGTTGCGAAAATGATTGACCAGTTTCCGGTTGACAGACTCGGGGTAAATGATACGACGCTCGTCGAGATCGTCGTTGGTGAAGGTGCGGGGTTCTTTCATCCGCACGATCTGCCGACTGTTCACATATCGGTCTACCGCCCCCTGGCCCAGTTCCAGTGAACTGGGAACCAGTAAACGGGAATCATCCCAGTCCCTGTAATCTTCGCCGTTAACATTCCGATCCTGCTGGTTTTGATCGCCGTCAGCCCCGGTTCCAGGGTGGTTGCTGGTATCCTCAAGGTCATTCTCTCCAGACATGTTGCGGTCATGCCTGTTTCCGGAGTCATTCATTACAGCACCTCCAGAATTGCCGACGCAGCAACCGCAATATACAGAACCGCGACAATGACTGAACTTAGCATCACTATGGTCGTTACCCGACGGTCCCTGCGAACTTCAAAGGGTGTGCGTATCGGCGGGATGGTTTCCAGAACCACCAGTTCGAGTTCTTCCTCCATCTGCTCCCGGGTGCGGATTCGCGGGTCAATCTGCAGCATCCCCATAGCAGCACCAAAGGGTGCGGCCACCCCCAAGAGGAGACCGGCTACCGCAAACATGGGGAACTTGAGCCCATCCGGCCCCAGTGGATACTGGGCACTTTCATTGATCCGGTAGTTCAACCCCTGTCCCTCAATATCCAGATGCATCGAGACTCTCGCTTTTTCCCTGCGCTTGAGAAGGTCATCGTAGATCTGTCGATTCACTTCCATATCCCGGGTGAGCTCCGAGTACTGTGCCTTGTTTTCCTGGATGCGCTCCATTCGCTCGGTCTGCTCATTCATCAATGCACGGATGGAGCGGATTCGGGTCTCCGCAGTCTCGATGTCTGCCCTCGTTGTTGCCAACGCTGAGCGGATCTCCTGATAAACCGGGTTCGCGATACTTTCGCCTTCAACCATTCTGACCGAGCCAGGATCTTCCTGCGCCCGCCGCTGTTGACGGCGCAACTCTTCCAACTGTTCCTGCAGAATGACAATATCCGGGTAGGTGTCGTGATACTGGAGACGCAGCTCATCCAACTGCTCTTCCTTGGATCGAATGCGTTCCTGAAATATATCCGTAGCCCGTCCCTGCACTAGGGTGGGAGATACGCGGCTGAGCTCAACTTCCAGCGTTTGAGCGCGAGTCACCAACTGAGCCTTCTCCAGCTGGGCCAACTCCAGTTGGCTACGCAGGTTGGCCATTCGCGCATTCGCTTCGGCTTCTGTTCCATCCACATTCTCAGACAGAAACTGCTTCAACCGCTCCTCAACCTGCGCGATCTGCTGTTCATAGCTGCGCACCTGCTTGTCGATAAATTCATACGCGCCCCGACTTTCTTCACGTTTTCGCCGGTTATTTTCTTCGATGAACGCCTGTCCCAACCTCTGCGCAACGGTAAAGGCGAGCAAGGGCGATTCTGCCCGGAAAGCGATGCTAAAATAGCGGTCCCCCCGGGTGCCGACACCCAGGTTTGCCCTCAGCCATCCGATACGGCCTTCAAGCTTCTCTGGGGTAATCCTGCTGGCTTCCTCCCCAAAAACCGCGGGATCCTTGGCAATCTCCTCCAGAATTTTCCGGCTCCACAACAACTCTTTTGCCGCCGAGGCCCGTTCATTGATTTCCGTCGTAACCGCACTTCCTTCCATCAGAGGGCGGATAATATTCTGATCATCCACAAAGATGATCACTTCAGAGCTGTATTTGTAGGGCCAGATAAACCCGGCCGCCAATACCGCAAAACTAACGCCAGTGAACAGGAGAAAGGCCAACCATTTCCGCGCCCGGACTTCGCGGATTACTTCACCTGGAAACTGGGATATCGGAAGAGCCATGACTGCGTCCTAGCTTGAAGCTTATGTGATACATGGATACGAATTGGCCGGACTAGAATCCGCGTTCTGGCACGGTCAAAATATCACCGGCCCGGAGCGAGTAATTGGTGCGAATATCACCATTGTTCAAAATATCGCCAAGCTTGACCGGAATGGCGACCACCTCGTTGTCCACTACCCGATAGAGCATGGCATTGTTTGGAGCGGCAAAAGGATTGATTCCGCCAGCGCTAAGCACCATGTCAAGAACGGTCATACCAGAACGGTGAGCCATCGACATGGGCTGTTCCACCGCTCCGGTGACCCGCACCCGATCGGTATACTCATGACTGTTCATCGAGGTTACAACCACACTGACCTGAGGCTCCCGGATGTACTCATCGAGGATGGCTTCAATGTCGTCGGCAAGTCTTTCCGGAGTTTTACCGCTTGCTCTCACATCCCCCACCAACGGCACTGAAATCATGCCATCCGGTCGAACCGGCACGGTGATGCTCAAATCGGGGTTGCGCCAGACAGACACCGAAATTTCATCGGTTGCACCGATCACATACTCACCTGGAGCCTCCGCCGCCCCCATATTGAGTGCCTGGGCAATCTTGTCAGGAGGAGAGGAAATAGGTCCCACACAACCAGTCATCACAATCACAGAAATCAAAACTACTGTACGACGTAAAAAACGAACCACCCACGACATCGTTTATCCTCTCGTCAACTGGTCAATACTTAGCGTTGTCCAATAACTGCACCAATTCAAGCTCACCTGGACCCTTTTTTAAACAACACCACCTCCACCGTCTGGATGATGATGAGCAGATCCAAAAGCAGGCTCTGGTTCTTTATGTAATAGAGGTCGTAGCGGAGCTTTTCCCGGGTATCCTCTTCGCTTTCCGCATAGGCAAAGCACAACTGGGCCCATCCCGTGATCCCGGGCTTGACCCGGTGCCGTTCGTTGTAAAACGGAATGGATTCCGTCAGTTGTTCGACGAACATTGGCCGTTCGGGCCTGGGGCCGACAAAGGCCATGGTTCCGTTGAGGACGTTGAATACCTGGGGTAGTTCATCGATCCTTACCTTGCGTATAAACGCCCCCACCCGGGTAACCCGGGTGTCGTTCTTCTGTGCCCACATCGCACCGTTCTTCTCCGCATCGGTTCGCATGGAGCGAAATTTATGCACCTTGAAGATGCGACCATCCAAGCCCACCCGTTCCTGGCTGTAGAAAATGGGCGCCTTCAATCCGTCCTCAATCTTAATGGCCAGCGCGGTAAGAGCCATCACAGGCAAGGCCGCCAGCAGGAGGGTCGCCGAGGCAAGGATATCCAGAGCGCGTTTGCCCAGGCCTGAAACCGATGACACAGTGAATCCGTCGGTGAATACCAGCCACCCCTGGGTAATCATCTCCAGGGCTACTTTGCGGGACTCCCTTTCGTAAAACGCCACACCGTCCACGATTCCAATGCCCTCCATTTTGCATTCCAGGAGGTCTTCCATCGGTAACCCCTTGCGTCGGTCGTCCACCGCCACCACGATCTCACTGACGGGGTGGGACTGAACATGCTGGTAAAGGCTGTAGGGAAGGTGCAGAAGCTGGTCTTCCGGCACCACAGATTTTTCGCCCGGCAGCGGCACAAAGCCAGCAAGTGTAAAGCCCTTCCGGTTGAAGGGGGTTCTCAAGTCGTCGAGCAGTTGTCTGGCGCGCTCTCCGGAACCGAGCACCAACACCTTTCGCTTGAAGGTATCTTTGCCCATCAATGCGTAGAAGATGGTGCGGGCTATACCCAGCAACAGAACAGCCAGCACCGCCGACGTCGTCATGACACTGCTGCCCCCCAGGTACCAGAGCCATTCTCCGGCCAGCACATAGGCCATGCCGGATAGCGGGAGACTGATGATCAACGCCATGATAGTACGCAACATCATGCCGGACATCCCTTCCTCCAACCGGGACTGGTGGACGCCGATGGCGGTCATCACCAACAGACTCATGACGGCAAAAACAACCGCTGAAGGGAGCGCATAGGCCAGATTGGCCAGGAAAAAGCTCATCTCGCCGAAGTAGCGGAAAAAGACGACGAAGCAGAATGAAAAAATCAGGACGAGAAAATCAATCAGCCCGAGCAGCAGGAAAGGCAGGTGCAAATAGTGTCTGAACAATCTGACGTGAGCCACGCCAACTCCTTGTGGTTCGCACACATAAGAACCCCGCGCATCCATTGCCTCGGGATTGAAGGTGTATTTTTGTAACAAATTGTAGTGGATCTGCGTGAAAGTTCAATGAGCCTGGAGGTCACAGTGCCAATAATTCGGCCAATTCGTTAACCGAGGCACACGCCAGGGCCTGCGGTGCCTGAAACAGATTGACAATTTCGTTGCAACGCCTGGCAGGAAAACAAGTGGCTAGATTGCTGAGAAATTTCTCTTCCAGCAACGGAATGGCTTCCTTCCGCCGACGCCGGTGACCGAGTGGGTACTCCACTTCCACCCTGCCGGTGCTTTCACCGCCGCGAAAGAACACTTCCACCGCATTGGCTATGGACCGTTTTCCGGGTTCCAGGTAATCACGACTGTATTCCGGGTTTTCCTTCACCTCCATTCGCGTCCGTAGTTCATCGATTTCGGGATGGGCGGCGTGGAAGGCATCCTCATAATACTCCGCCCGGAGATCGCCGAAGATCAAAGGCACCGCCGTCATGTACTGCAGACAGTGATCCCGGTCCGCGGCATTATCCAGCGCACCCGCTTTGGAGATGATCCGGATTGCCGATTCATGGGTGGTGATGACCACCCGCTCAATCTCACCAAGCCGGCCTTTTACCCTGGGGTGCAGCAAGACTGCTGCCTCAGCGGCCGTTTGCGCATGGAATTCCGCCGGAAAGGAAACCTTGAACAGTATGTTCTCCATCACGTAGCAGCCGAACGGCTGGGGTAAAGAGAATTTCCGTTGCTTGGCGGGCTTTATCGCCTGGTCGCTGCAGGTCTTGCTGAACAGTACGTCGTAAAAGCCCCATTGGGGCGCGGTAAGAACCCCGGGGATTCCCATTTCCCCTTTCATCGCAATCAACGCCAGTTGCAAGCCACGGGCGCTGGCATCGCCGGCCGCCCAGGACTTCCTGGATCCAACATTCGGAGCGTGCCGATAGGTACGCAATGCCTGGCCGTCCACCCAGGCGTGGGATAATGCCGCCAGCATCTGCTCCTGGCTGGCTCCCAGCAACTTGGCGGCAACTGCGGTGGATGCGACTTTAACGAGGACTACATGATCCAGCCCAACCCGGTTAAACGAGTTTTCCAGGGCCAGCACCCCCTGGATTTCGTGGGCGATGATCATTGATTCAAGTAGGTCACGGACGGCGAGTGGCGCCTTGCCCAAAGCCAGGCGCCGCTGGGAAAGGTAATCCGAGAGGGCAAGGATGGCCCCGAGGTTGTCGGAAGGATGCCCCCACTCCGCCGCCAGCCAGGTGTCATTGTAGTCCAGCCAACGCACCATACAGCCGATGTTCCACGCGGCCTGGACGGGATCCAGGCGGTAAGTCGTACCTGGCACCCTGGCGCCGTGGGGCACGACGGTGCCGGGAACTGTGGGACCAAGTAACTTCGTACATTCTGGAAAACGCAGGGCAAGCAGTCCACAGCCGAGAGTATCCATCAGGCATAAACGGGCCGTGTCGAGCGCTTCTTTACTTGCCACCCGATAGTTCCGCACATAGTCGGCAAGGGTTTGAAGGACCTCATCGTAATCAGGCCGTCTATTGCTATCCACGTTAGCGACCATATCCCCACCTCGACGACGCTCACTAGGTCTTAAGTTTTCTACTTAATTCGATGAAGTACTTTTCAAGTACGTGGTAGAACACATAGGCGAAGATCACGCTAATCGCCAATCCAGCCAGGAAGATAAACGTTGTTAGCAGGGGCGAGGAATACCCGTTCGCCAGCCGTATCAGCAAACTCACTGAGGTCCACCCGACAATGGCGTGGGTCAGGTACAGGCTGTAGGAGATCCTGCCCAGGAACTGCAGAGGCTTTGCGCTCAACCAGTGAGTCCACACGGGTTTTCGTGCCGACAGAACGATAATGCCGAGTGTAAGGGCAGGCACTACTCCGTAGACAGCGGATTTGAGATGGCTGACCAGCCACAGGGAAATGAGGGCCATTGCGACCAGCGTGGACAACTGAATCCGTCCCTTGAGGTATTGGCATCCCGCAATCCCGAGAACAAACTCATTCAAATACGGAAAGATGGTCCCGGGAATGGGAAATCCGACTTCGGAAAACCTGAGGTATGGCGAGGCAAGGAGGACCAGGAACGCCGCTCCGGTCAGGGCCAACGCCAAGATGTCATGGTCTGACACTTTCAATCGATTCGCCAAATACACCACGGTGGCGAAACCAACATAGAATTGGAATTCCAGGCATAGCGTCCAGAATATCGACGAAATTGGCGCATAGCTCATGAGATCCTGTAGATAGAACATGTGGGCAGCTAAGGCCGCAGGGGTGGGCAATGGTTCGGCATGCTCTGGAAACAGCACGTTCTTGGAAACGATGAACAGGATGGCCAACGCGATGGTCGCCCAATAGGGCGGGTCGATACGTATGGAGCGTCGGAGGATAAACCTTGGAATGAAGAAACCGCTGGGCTGTGTATTCAGGACACTGTAGCTGATGACGAACCCACTCAAGACGAAGAAGATGTCGACACCCAAGAAACCAAACTCGAGGAAAGACTGTATTGCAGAGGGCACCCAGTCACTATCCCTTCGCTGTATTGCGCCCCAGAGATGGAACAACACCACCCAAGTAGCCGCTACGCCGCGAAGCCCATCAAGTCCCTTTAAACGAGCTGTGCCGGTATCCAAAATCACTCCATTGATTCAATTTGGATCAGTTGTGTAAGCGTATGGCCTGCTTTACAGCGCTCTCGCGAGTCCTCATACACTCATTGTCATAAGACCTTTGAGGCTATGTGCGATAGCCCCAACGGACTGCCTGGCCTTCCTGCCAAGCAGTCTGTCCCTTCACGCATCCCACTACGGTTGTACCGGTGGCACCCTGACCCAACCCTCCATGAGGATTCGGGCACTGCGGCTCATAATGGCCTTGGTGGCCGTCCATTCGCCGTCAACCTGACTGGCCTCGGCTCCCACCCGCAAGGTGCCCGAGGGATGGCCGAAGCGCACCGCATTCCGCTCGCCCCCGCCGGCAGCCAGGTTCACCAGCGTACCGGGGATGGCGGCCGCGGTTCCGATGGCCACGGCCGCGGTACCCATCATGGCATGGTGGAGCTTGCCCATCGACAGAGCGCGCACCAACAGGTCGACATCACCGGCCTGGATTGCTTTGCCACTGGAAGAGACGTAATCCTGGGGTTTGGCAACAAACGCTACCTTGGGGGTGTGTTGGCGTCCAGCCGCTTCCTCGATGCTCTGGATCAGGCCCATGCGAACAGCGCCGTAGGCCCGAATGGTCTCGAACCGGGCCAGCGCTTCGGCATCACCGTTGATCGCTTCCTGCAACTCGGTCCCCTCGTAACCGATGTCCTCGGCATTGACGAAAATGGTCGGGATGCCAGCGTTGATCATGGTGGCCTGGAGCTTACCGACACCGGGCACGTCCAGCTCATCCACCAGGTTACCGGTCGGGAACATGGCCCCGGCACCGTCGGCCGGGTCCATGAACTCGATCGCGACCTCGGCGGCCGGGAAGGTCACCCCGTCCAGCTCGAAATCCCCGGTCTCCTGCACCTGTCCATCGGTGATAGGCACGTGGGCGACAATGGTTTTCTCGATGTTCGCCTGCCATATGCGGACGGTGCATAGACCGTTCTGCGGAATACGATCCGACGCCACGAAACCGCTGTTGATGGCAAAGGCGCCAACGGCAGCTGTCAGGTTGCCACAGTTGCCACTCCAGTCGACAAACGGCTTGTCGATGGACACCTGACCGAACAGGTAATCCACGTCGTGGTCCGGGCTCTCACTCTTACTGAGGATGACCGTTTTGCTGGTACTGGAGGTGGCACCGCCCATGCCATCAATCTGCTTCTGGTAGGGGTCCGGGCTGCCAATCACCCGCAACAGCAACTTGTCCCGGGCCTCGCCCGGGACCTGGGCGGCTTCCGGCAGGTCCTGCAGCCGGAAGAACACGCCCTTGCTGGTGCCGCCACGCATGTAGGTGGCGGGAACTTTGATCTGGGGCGCGAAACTCATGCCGCCCCCTCCGCTTCCAGGAAGTCCTGGGCAAAGCGCTGCAGCACACCACCGGCGGAGTAGATGGACACTTCCTCGGCGGTATCCAGGCGGCAGATCACCGGCACCCGGTCCACGTCGCCGTTTTGACGATGAATGACCAGGGTCAGCGTGGCGCGAGGCTCCGGCGTGCCTTCCACGTCAAAGGTTTCGGTGCCATCGATGCCCAGGGTCTTGCGGGTGGTGCCCTCTTCGAACTGCAGCGGCATCACCCCCATGCCGATCAGGTTGGTGCGGTGGATACGCTCGAAGCCCTCGGCCACGATGGCCTCGACACCGGCCAGGGCCACACCCTTGGCCGCCCAGTCACGGGAAGAGCCCTGACCATAGTCGGCACCCGCCACGATGATCAGTGGCTGTTTGCGGTCCATGTAGGTCTCGATGGCTTCCCACATACGGGTCACCTTGCCTTCCGGCTCGACCCGCGCCAGGGAGCCCTGCTTCACTTCGCCGTTCTCATCCCGCACCATTTCGTTGAACAGCTTGGGGTTGGCCAGGGTGGCCCGCTGGGCCGTCAGGTGGTCGCCCCGGTGGGTCGCGTAGGAGTTGAAGTCCTCCTCCGGCAGGCCCATCTTGGCCAGGTATTCACCGGCGGCGCTGGAGGCCAGGATAGCGTTGGACGGTGACAGGTGGTCGGTGGTGATGTTGTCACCCAGCACCGCCAGCGGGCGCATGCCCTTGAGGGCCTTCTTACCCGCCAGGGCGCCTTCCCAGTAGGGCGGACGGCGAATGTAAGTGCTCATCTCGCGCCAGTCGTACTGCGGGTTGGACTTGGCCTGCTCGCGTTTGGTGATGTCGAACATCGGGATGTAGGTTTCCCGGAACTGCTCCGGTTTCACCGCCTGCTTGACGATGGCATCGATCTCCTCGTCGCTGGGCCAGATGTCCTTCAGCATGATGGGGTTGCCATCCTTGTCGTGCCCCAAGGCATCCTTCTCGATGTCGAAGCGGATGGTGCCGGCAATGGCGTAGGCGACCACCAGCGGCGGCGAGGCCAGGAACGCCTGTTTGGCGTAGGGGTGGATTCGGCCATCGAAGTTCCGGTTACCGGACAGCACCGCGGTGGAGTACAGGTCCCGGTCGATGATTTCCTGCTGGATCTTCGGATCCAGGGCACCGCTCATGCCGTTACAGGTGGTGCAGGCAAAGGCCACCACGCCAAAGCCCAGCTGCTCCAGCTCCGGCATCAACTCGGCATCTTCCAGATACATCTTCACGGTCTTGGACCCGGGGGCCAGGGAGCTCTTCACCCAGGGCTTGCGGGTCAGCCCCAGCTTGTTGGCGTTTCGGGCAATCAGTCCCGCCGCCACCATGTTGCGGGGGTTGGAGGTGTTGGTACAGCTGGTAATGGCCGCGATGATCACCGCGCCGTCCGGCATCTTGCCTTCTTCCTCGGTCCACTCGCCGGCAATGCCAAGGGTGGCCAACTCGGAGGTGGGCAGATGGGCGTGGGGGTTGGATGGTCCGGCCAGGGTTCGGACCACCTTGGACAGGTCAAACTTCAGCACCCGCTCGTATTCTACGCCCTTCAGGCTGTCGGCCCACAGTCCGGTTTCCTTGGCGTACTTCTCCACCAGGGCCACCTGGTCGTCGTCACGGCCGGTCAGCTTGAGGTAATCGATGGTCTGGCCATCGATGAAGAACATGGCGGCAGTGGCACCGTATTCCGGCGTCATGTTGGAGATGGTGGCGCGGTCGCCCACCGTCAGGCTGTCCGCCCCCTCCCCGAAGAATTCCAGGTAGGCGCCCACCACCCGTTCCTTGCGCAAGAACTCGGTCAGCGCCAGGACCATATCGGTACCGGTGATGCCCGGCTGCAGCTTGCCGGTGAGCTCGACACCCACGATGTCCGGCAGGCGCATCATGGAGGCACGGCCCAGCATGACGCTCTCGGCTTCCAGACCACCCACACCCACGGAAATCACGCCCAGCGCGTCCACCATCGGGGTATGGCTGTCGGTGCCCACGCAGGTATCCGGGAACGCCACGCCGTTGCGGACCTGTACCACCGGTGACATCTTCTCCAGGTTGATCTGGTGCATGATGCCGTTACCCGGAGGGATTACGTCCACGTTTTCGAAGGCGGTCTTGGTCCAGTTGATGAAGTGGAAGCGGTCGTCGTTACGACGGTCCTCGATGGCCCGGTTCTTCTCGAACGCGTCCTTCTCGAAACCGCCGTGCTCCACCGCCAGCGAGTGGTCCACGATCAGCTGGGTCGGCACCACGGGATTGACCTTGGCCGGATCCCCGCCCTTTTCGGCGATGGCATCCCGCAGCCCCGCCAGGTCCACCAGGGCGGTCTGGCCCAGGATGTCATGGCACACGACCCGGGCCGGGTACCAGGGGAAATCCAGGTCGCGCTTGCGTTCGATCAACTGTTTCAGGGCATCGGTCAATAGGTCCGGATCACAACGACGGACCAGCTGCTCCGCCAGGATGCGGGAGGTGTACGGCAGTTTTTCATAGGCGCCGGCCTGGATCTCATTGACCGCCGCGCGGGTGTCAAAGTAGTCCAGCTCGGAGCCGGGAAGCGATTTACGGTAGTTGCTGTTCATTGGTCACACTCATCAGGAATTCTTGGAAGGGGCAACAAAGGAAGGCACCGGATAGAGCCGGTGCCTCCGTACCAATCAGCGGTTTTCGATCGGCACCCACTCGGAATGCTCGGGACCGGTGTACTCGGCGCTCGGACGGATGATCCGGTTGTTGGCCCGCTGTTCCTTGACGTGAGCGGTCCAGCCGGAGACCCGGGACATCACGAAAATCGGCGTAAACAGTTCGGTCGGGATGCCCATGAAGTGATAGGCAGAGGCGTGGAAGAAATCGGCGTTACAGAACAGCTTCTTCTCCCGCCACATGACCTCTTCGCAGCGCACAGACACCGGATACAGCACGGTATCGCCCACTTGCTCGGCCAGCTTCTCCGACCATTTCTTGATGATGGCGTTACGCGGGTCGGATTCGCGGTAAATGGCGTGACCGAAGCCCATGATCTTTTCCTTGCGCTCGAGCATGCCCAGCAGGCCCTGCTCGGCCTCATCGGCAGACTTGAATTTCTGGATCAGTTCCATGGCTGCCTCGTTGGCACCGCCGTGCAGCGGACCGCGCAGGGAGCCGATGGCGCCGGTCACGCAACTGTGGATGTCAGACAGCGTGGAGGCGCACACCCTCGCGGTGAAGGTGGAGGCGTTGAACTCGTGCTCGGCGTAGAGAATCAGCGACACGTTCATCACGCGTTCATGCAGCTCGCTGGGCTTCTTGCCATGGAGCAGCGCGAGGAAGTGGCCGCCGATGGAGTCGCAGTCGCTGTCGGTGTCGATCCGTACGCCTTCGTGGGCAAAGCGGTACCAATAGGTGATGATAGACGGGAACACCGCCAACATGCGGTCGATCTTGTCGTCCTGCTCACTGAAATCCTGTTCGGTTTCCAGGTTGCCCAGCATGGAGCAGCCGGTGCGCATGACGTCCATCGGGTGGGCGTCCTTGGGAATCTGCTCCAGGGTCAGTTTGAGGGCATCCGGCAGGGTCCGCAAGCCACGCAGCTTTTCTTTATAGGCGTCCAGTTCCTGCTGGTTAGGGAGCTTGCCACGCAGCAGCAGATACGCCACTTCCTCGAACTGGGCCTTCTCCGCCAGCTCGGCGATGTCGTAACCGCGGTAGGTCAGGCCGGCACCGGTTTTACCCACCGTGCACAGTGCGGTTTCACCTGCTACCTGGCCACGCAGGCCAGCGCCACCGATTTTCTTATCAACCATGACTCTCTCCTCTTTACTTGTCTTTCTGCTGCTTGAACAGGGCGTCCAGCTTTTGTTCGAACTCGTGGTAGTTCAGGAAATCGTACAGTTCCATCCGGGTCTGCATCGAATCGACCACGTCTTTCTGGTCGCCCTTGGCCAGGATGTTTTCGTACACCGCCAGCGCGGCCTTGTTCATGGCACGGAAGGCACTCAGCGGGTACAGCACCATGCCGGCACCAGCTTCGGCCAGTTCCTGGCGGTTATACAGCGGCGTGGCACCAAACTCGGTAATGTTCGCCAGGATGGGCACATCCAGCGCCTCGGAAAACGCCTTGTAATGCTCCAGCTCGGTTACAGCCTCCGCGAAAATACCGTCGGCGCCGGCTTCAATGCAGGCCTGGGCCCGGTCGATCGCCGCTTCCAGCCCTTCCTGCTGGAACGCATCGGTACGAGCCATGATAAAGAAATCATCGTCCTGGCGTGCATCCACACAGGCCTTGATGCGATCCACCATCTCCTCCTTGGAGACAATTTCTTTATTGGGACGGTGGCCGCAACGCTTCTGGGCCACCTGATCTTCAATGTGGACCGCCGCCGCGCCGGCACGTTCCATTTCCTTGATGGTACGGCTGATATTGAACGCCCCACCCCACCCGGTGTCGATATCCACCAGCAGCGGCAGGCTGGAAGCGCCGGTAATGCGCCGTACGTCCTCGACCACGTCGTTCATGCTGGTCATACCGAGGTCCGGCAGACCATAGGACGCATTGGCGACGCCACCGCCGGAGAGATAGATTGCCTGGTGGCCCACCTTCTCCGCCATCATGGCCGCGTAGGCGTTGATGGTGCCAACAATCTGCAGGGGTTGGTTTTCTTTCAGTGCCTGACGGAAACGGGCACCCGGGGACAAGGTTGTGGACATGATCTCTCCTTAGCCAATGGGCTAGCTGCGTTGTACCTCATGGAGCCGGCAAAGTGACTCCAATAAATTCAGAATGTTAAAAGACCTTCTTCAATTTTCTGTTCAATATTTCGGCGAGCGGCATTGATGTGCCGCTTCATCAGGAATTCCGCAAGTTCACCATCACGCTGGGCAATGGCTTCGACAATACGACGATGCTCTCCCAGCGCCATGTGCGGGCGCCCGGCGGAGGTGCTCAATCGGTAGCGATACATGCGCACCATGTAATACAGGTCGCCCAACAGCATTTGTGCCAGTTTGGTGTTGCGACTGCCGGTGGCGATCCGGTGATGGAAGTCGTAATCCCCTTCGGCCTGATAGTAGGCCTGGCCCTGGGCCTGTTCGATCATGGCTTCGTGGGTGTCGAGGGTGGTCTGGAGATCGGCAATCTCCTGATCGGTCATCCGTTCCGCCGCCTGACGGGCCGCCAGCCCTTCCATGACTTCACGAATGCGATACAGCTCCAGCAACTCACCGGCACTGACGGAGACCACCTTCACACCGGCATGGGGCCGCCGCACCAGAAGACCCCGGGACTCGAGTCGCCCCAAGGCTTCGCGCAATGGCCCGCGGGTTAACTGGAAGCGTTCGCAGAGTTCCAGCTCGCCGATCTTCTCGCCAGGCGCCAGCTCGCCTTTGACGATCGCCGTTTGCAGACAATCGAAGGCCTCATCGGCACGGGTTTGGGTTTGAGGAAGGGAATCGAGCATTTTTGTTGACAAAATACCAGTTGTTTTCGGCGAATCTACGCCTGAAAGGCGATTTTGTCAACAATGCGTCAGGTACGAGATCAACGGGATGTCAACAAAGCCGGTTTTGTTAACAATCTCTTGGCCAACCCGGTTCTAGCAAACACTAATGGCACCTATCCACGCTCTGCGACTCGTTGGCCGGCCCAGCCCTGCGCCGCGCAGCCATGCGACTCTATGCCACCACACCAGATTTCAACACAGCGACTCGCGCCCTTGAGGCCGAGTGACTGCCATCGTTACTCCACACAACTGTGATATAAACCCCGATGCCAAGTCAGTTGTAACCACAGACAGTTTGGTTACACTTGGCAAACTTTATGCTAATCACTATTAAGCCCTGCCGTCAGGTGAAGGCATCTGCCAAAGCACAGGACCTGTAATAACACTCGAAAGGACGAAATGATGATCAAGAAGTGCCTCTTTCCAGTCGCCGGTTACGGAACACGATTCCTTCCGGCCACCAAAGCCATGCCGAAAGAAATCCTGCCCATCGTGAACAAGCCCCTCGTTCAGTACGGCGTCGAGGAAGCCCACGAAGCAGGCATCAACGAATTCGGCTTTGTCACCGGACGGGGCAAACGTGCCATTGAGGATCATTTCGACATCAGCTACGAGCTGGAACACCAGATTGCCGGTACCGGCAAGGAAGACCTGCTGACGTCCATTCGGGACCTAATCGACAACAACACCTTTGCCTTTACTCGTCAGAACGAGATGAAGGGCCTGGGCCACGCCATTCTGACCGGCCGTAACCTGGTGGGCGACAACCCCTTCGCGGTGGTATTGGCGGACGATTTCTGTGTGGTTGATGAGGGAGAAGACGGCGTACTGGCCCAGATGGTGAAGCTCTATAACCAGTTCCGCTGCTCCATCGTAGCAATCGAAGAGGTCCCCCAGGACGAGACCCACAAGTACGGGGTGATTGCTGGCGAGTCAATGAAAGACGGTCTCTACCGGATTACCGACATGGTCGAGAAACCGGCTCCGGAAGACGCCCCCAGCAATCTGGCGATTATCGGCCGCTACATCCTGACACCGGATATTTTCGAGATTATCGAACGCACACCACCGGGCAAAAACGGCGAAGTCCAGATTACCGATGCTCTGCTGGAGCAGGCCCGAAATGGCTGTGTACTCGCCTACCAGTTCAAGGGACAGCGTTTCGACTGCGGCAGTATCGACGGGTTCGTGGAAGCGACCAACCACGTCTACGAACATATCTACAAGAAAGGGAAGTAAGGCCACAGCGGCCGACTCCCCCTGGAGCCGGCCGCTCGCCTCAATCCGCTACAACCCCAGTGTCCGCATCACCATGCGGCGGGTCTTCGACGAGGCCTCGCGGAATGCGGCCAGTAGCTCCACCTCATCCCCTCTTGGCTGAACCTTCGCAAGCAAACTCTCCAATTCGGTCAATGCCTGGGCCAGGTCATTGCCGTTGCTGAATGCCAGCCCGGGGAGTTCCAATTGCCCCGCTTCCTGACCATCGGCCAGGTCCAGCAATTCATCGAGGGACGAATCGGTCTTGAAGCAGAGATCCATCAGCTCTTCGACGCTGGGGTATTCCCGGCGGCGGGGGTCGCCAGACTCCCAGGCCTCGACGCGCCGTTCGTCCACCCCACAAAGCCGGGCCAGGTCGGACACGGATAACTTCCGGTCCTCGCGAATCAACCTCAGACGCCGGTTCAGAGACTGCATATAACGCATAATCGGAGAACTCCCCCAGGGTAGTTAGCCAACGCCCAATTACAACCCGGTTATCCATCACTGGCAACGGCAGATCGCAGCAATCGCCATCATCGCATCTCGCCGTTTCAATTTCAGGGCGCAATCATCGAGCCAGGCATCAAAACTAGTTTGCACCCTACACAATAGTCGGGCAACGACTCTATGCCGGGCCCAACCATGCTATGCTCGTCGGCTTGCCCGGTATACAGCCAGGCATTTCATACGGCTTCTGAATCCCTGCCAAGGTATCCATGACACTGTCCAACACCCACAAATCCGACCTGCTGCTGGTCTGTGTAACCCTGCTTGCTGCCATCAGCTGGATGTTCTCCAAGGAGGCAGTACTGCTGATGCCCCCCTTGCTGTTCATGGCCCTGCGCTTTCTCATGGCCGGGACAATTCTGGCCTTCGCCGCCCGACGCTCACTGCGGAGCCTGTCGCGCCAGCAGATCCGACGGGGCATGAGCGTCGGTCTGGTGTTCGGCATCGCCATGAGTTTCTGGATCATGGGCCTGCACCATGGCAGCCATGTCGGCGAGGGCGCATTCCTCACCAGTCTGGGCGTGGTCATTGTCCCCATCATGGCCAGAGCACTGTTTCGCGAGCCTCAACCCCTGAGTACCTGGCTGGCGATTCCAGTGGCGGTCGCCGGCCTGGCACTGCTGTCCCTGAAGAACGGCTTCCGCCCCGAGCCCGGACAACTTTTCTTCGTGGCAGCCGCCGCCATCTTCGCCCTATTCTTCCTGATGAACACGCACGCGGCAAACCATCGTGAGGTTAGTGGCAAAGACGGCACCCAGGTCCGGCTGGAAAAAATTCCTGCGCTACCTCTATGCACGCTGACGCTATTGACCGTGGGCCTCGTCACCCTGGCGGAATCCCTCATACTCGAACCCTGGCTCCCTACCCTGGCCTCTTTGTCCTGGCCCCTGGCCTGGTGGGTCATCGCCAGCGCCACCATCGGCACTGCGGGGCGCTTTTTATTGCAGACCTACGCCCAGAGCCTGTCCTCCCACAGCCATGGCGTGGTAATCCTGGTGCTGGAGCCGGTTTGGGTGGCGGTATTTGCCGCCGGATGGTTTCAGGAAACCATGTCTCCAGCCCAGCTGGGGGGCTGCGGCCTGATCTTTACCGCGCTACTGGTTAATCGCTGGGGAACCCTCAGTAAGGCCCTGCGAAACTGGTTGAGAAAAATTGCTTGACCTGCCCCTCGGTTATCAGTAAATTACGTCCCCGTTGCAGGACAGGACCATAGCTCAGTTGGTTAGAGCGCTACCTTGACATGGTAGAGGTCCCCAGTTCGAATCTGGGTGGTCCTACCAATCCTGCCAAGAAAGTCAGTTACTTACGGATGACGTGAGAACTGGCTTTTTTTATGCCCAGTCGTCAGACATCGTCAGACCCGCAATACAGGGGCAGCCATCACCGCCCCCGAACCAGCAAACAGATCTCACGCTCTATCAGACCTGATAAAACTCCCGATACCAGTCCACAAAGCGGGATATCCCCTCCTCCACCGTGGTCTCGGGTTTGTAGCCCACGTCGTCAATCAAGGCATCCACATCCGCATAGGTGGCCGGCACATCGCCCGCCTGCATCGGCAACAGGTTCTTCTCTGCCTTCCGCCCCAGCTTGTCTTCGATAATTTCAATAAACCGGGACAACTCCACGGGATTGTTGCTACCGATGTTGTAGATCCGGTACGGGGCCTTGCTGGTACCGGGATCGGGACACCCGCCGGACCACTGACCATTGGGCTCGGCAACACGATCCAGGGTTCTCACCACCCCTTCAACGATGTCGTCGATGTAGGTGAAATCGCGCTTGTGGTGGCCGTGGTTGAACACATCGATGGGCTCGCCGGCGAGGATCTTGCGGGTAAAGATGAAAAGCGCCATGTCCGGCCGGCCCCAGGGGCCGTACACGGTGAAGAAACGCAGGCCGGTGGTGGGCAGGTTGTACAGATGGCTGTAGGTGTGAGCCATCAGTTCGTTGGCCTTCTTGGACGCCGCGTAGAGGCTGACGGGATGATCGACGTTGTCATGCACCGAGAACGGCATGGCCTCGTTGGCGCCGTATACCGAACTGCTGGAGGCGTACACCAGGTGCTTGACCTCATTGTGCCGGCACCCTTCCAGGATGTTCATGAAACCAACCAGGTTAGCGTCGACGTAGGCGTGGGGGTTCTCAATGGAATATCGCACCCCGGCCTGGGCCGCCAGATGCACCACCCGCTCCGGGCGATGCTCCCGGAAAACCGCCTCCATGGCTTCGCGGTTCGCCACATCCTCGCGAATCTCCGTGAAGCCGGGCTTATCCGTCAAACGCTGCAGGCGTGCCTCTTTCAGGGCCACGTCGTAGTAGTCATTCACATTGTCGACACCGATGACTTCGTCGCCACGATCCAGCAGGCGTTGCGCCAGGTGTGATCCGATAAAGCCTGCAGTCCCTGTCACCAATATTTTCAAGGTCTTATCTCCATAATCCACGGAACCAGATAGGGTCCATCCAGTGTATCGAATCCTGGCCAGCGGAGGTACCGGCAAAGGCGGTCCGGCGACCACAAAAAAAGCGCCCAAGCGGGCGCTTTTTAAGGCTTCACGGCCGAGAAGGGGTCAGAACACCAGACCGGCACTGATGAAGGGACCACCGATATCCAGATCCAGGGTGTCATCGCCATCCTCGTAATCGATGGTGATCTGACGGTAGCCGGCCCGCAGTTGCAGCAGGGACAGCTCGTACTGGCCGTAGGCAGTGAGGTCGTAGATGGCATCGCCGCCATAGGCAATGCCGTTGATGTCACCGCCCACAGACACGCCGGTGAATGGCAGGTCGAAGCGTGCCGCCGCATAGGCCAGGGGCACTACGGCGTCGATCTCGGTCTCGCTGACCGCGAAGACGCCCGCGGTATCACGCACTGTCAGTTCGCCATCCAGGTCACGGGCGGTCAGCCCCAGGTCCAGATTGACCCAGTTGTCCAGCACCTCGTAGTACAGGGTCAGGTCGAGCTGATCCAACTCCAGATCTGACTGGACGGTTGTCCCCAAGGCGATGCCGTCGAAGTTTGCGCTCAGTTGCCCCTCACCATCCATCTCCAGGGAGGTGTAGTTGACCCGTACGTTCGGCAACAAAGGTACCGGATGCTCGACATACAGGCTGATATTGGCATTGTCGTCGCTGGACAGATCCAGGTCGTTCTCCAGATCCACCGCATCGCCGTTGGTTGCGGCATCACCGGACACGTCGGAATTCCAGTAGCTGATGTTGGCACCAACACCCACTATATCCGCATGAGCCCAGGAACCCAGCAGCGCCAGAGTGCCGCCTACCATCAATATAGATTTGCGCATAGATTACCCTTCCAGGTTTGTTGTTTTCGGTCTTAATCAATCAAACTCGATGCCTAATCGGCGCCCCACTTCTTCGTAGGTCTCGATCACGCTGCCCAGCCCCTGACGGAACCGGTCCTTGTCCATTTTCTTGCGGGTTTCCTTATCCCAGATCCGGCAACCATCGGGGCTGAATTCGTCGCCCAGGACGACTTCGCCACCAGCGCGACCAAACTCCAGCTTGTAATCCACCAGCAACATGCCGGCATCGTCAAAGAGGCTCTTGAGCACGTCGTTGACCTTGTAGGTCAGCTCCTTCATTCGGGTCAATTCCGCTTCCGTCGCCCAGCCGAAGCTGATCGCCAGGGACTCGTTGACCATGGGGTCATGCAAGGCGTCGTTCTTCAGGAATAGCTCGTAGGTCGGCGGATTCAGGGTCTGGCCTTCCTCAACGCCCAGGCGGCGGCACAGGCTGCCCGCCGAAATATTCCGCACCACACACTCCACCGGGATCATATCCAGGTTCTTCACCAGCGATTCCATGGGCGACAGCAGACCCTCGAAATGCGTGGGCACACCCGCATCTTCCAACCTTTGCATGATAAAGGCATTGAAGCGGTTATTAACCATCCCCTTGCGGTTCAGCTGTTCCTTTTTCTCGCCGTCGAAGGCGGAGGTGTCGTCCCGGAACTCCAGCACGAACCGGTCGGGGTCATCGGTCCGATACACCGATTTGGCTTTGCCTGCGTAAAGCTCTTCACGCTTTTCCATCTAATTTCTCCGAAAACGGCCCGCGACCGTCTTTACTGATTAATACAGGTATTCGAAAAGTCGGCTCAACAGCATCGTGGACCGGTCAATGCCCTGATGATCCGGCGCTCGCCCAGTCGTTACCAGGATGCCGTCTTCGAGGCGCTGGAGCTGGACGTGGAAGGTGTAGACCGGTTCCGGCTCGTCGGAAAACCAGTTGAACCAGCCGGTGTCCATCTCGCTCCGGGAGCGGAAGTCCACATAGAACCGGCCTGCACTCCGGTCCAGGTCCACCACCTGGACACCTGCCTCATCCAATGCCCGTTTTACCTCCCCCCAGGACCGGTCGAATGCCAGATCCAGACGTATGGCCACCGGCTGGTCGTCCTCTGAGACCAGCCGCACGCGGGGCTCGGAGGTGATGCCCAAGGCCGCTCGCGAATAGGACTTGGTGTCCGCCCGAGCCTGCAGGAAATTCGACAGGTCCTCGAGCAACGCCTTCTCCGCCTCCAGGCGGTCGGCTGAGGACTGCCAGGACATCAACTGTTCCGGACGGCCCTGCACCTCGCGAAGCCGCAACTGGACTTCCGAGGTCTTGCGCCGTACCCCGGGCGCCACCCTGGCCTGCACCAGCAGCTTCGGCTCCTGGCCACCGTCATCGCCCAGCCCCACCAACTCCCGGGCCCGGCGGCTGTAGTTGACCAGGTCGCTCTGCACCAGCCCCAGTTGGGGACTATCGTAAGCCACCCCGAAACCGCGATCATTGAGATAGGCGGTGACCCCCGGCCAGACCTGACCGGGCAGCTCATTGATCAACAACCAGGCCTGGTCGTCCAGCTGTTCGATCAGGTAGTTCTGCTCGAGGATCTCGGCGGTCATGTCCGGTGGCGGGGGCAACTCCTCGGCGTACATACGGCCACCCTCGCTACTCTCCAGATCCCGGATCGGGTAAGCACTGCCCATTCGGTCACGCTGCCGTTCGCCAAGGGTGTTGAGCGGCTCGCCTTCCGGCGCATCGACGTACCGCAGGGAACGGTCTTCCATCATTCCGCAGCCAGTCACCGCGACGGTCAGGACCAGCCCCGCCATACACCGGGAAGAACGGCGTCGACGCCCCTGTCTGGCGGACGATTCGGCTTCCATTGGAGCTCTCCAGTCAATCAAGTGGGATAAGGCCTCAGAGAACACCGGCAGCCTTGAGCGCATCTTCAACTTCGGCATGGAACTTGTCGTTGAGCACGGTCAGCGGAAGCCGAATACCCTCGCCGATCAGCCCCATCCGGTTGAGCGCCCACTTGACCGGGATCGGGTTTGCTTCCAGGAACAGCTTGCGATTCAACGGCATCAACAGGTCGTTCAGACGGGCGGTTTCGTCCCGGTCACCCGCAATGGCCGCGCGGCAAAGCTCCGCCATGCCACGAGGGGCCACATTGGCGGTGACGGAGACATTCCCCTTGGCACCGGCCAACATCAGGTCCGCCGCGGTTGCGTCGTCGCCGGAGTAGACCGCCAGGCGGCCCTTGACCGCCTCAATGAGCTCGGTGCCGCGCGGGATATTGCCGGTGGCATCCTTGATCCCCACAATGTTGGGGATGTCGGCCAACCGCTCCACGGTCTCATTGAGCATGTCGCAGGCGGTCCGGCCCGGGACGTTATACAGGAGCTGGTCCACCGGAACGGCCTCGGCGATGGCGCGAAAGTGCTGATACAGCCCCTCCTGGCTCGGCTTGTTGTAGTAAGGCACCACCAGCAGGCAGGCGTCCGCACCCAGCTTGTGAGCTTCACGGGTCAACTCGATGGCCTCGCGGGTACTGTTGGCACCGGTACCGGCGATCACCGGAATGCGACCATTGACCCGCTTGATGATGTGGCCAATCGTCTGGCAATGTTCTTCCGGGTCCAAAGTGGCGGATTCTCCGGTGGTACCCACCGCCACGATGCCGTCGGTCCCGTTCTCGATATGAAAGTCCACCAGTGCGTCCAGATGCTCCCAGTGGATGCTGCCATCCGGATGCATGGGCGTCACCAGAGCGACGAGGCTACCAGTAATCATAAAGACTCCGTCCGAATAAAACGGATATGGTAATGTTGGGTGCGAACTGACACAAGGGAAATAGAGGAGAACCCATGTCCGCAGTAGAGCTGAATAAACCCGTCCCCGATTTCGAGGCCGAGGCCACCGAGGACCAAACCGTCCGGCTATCCGATTTCAAGGGCAAGAAAAATCTGGTGATCTACTTCTACCCCAAGGACAACACCCCCGGCTGCACCACCGAAGGCCAGGATTTCCGGGACCGGATCAGTGAATTTGAAGCCAACGACACCGTTATCTTTGGCGTATCCCGGGACAGCCTGAGGGTGCACACCAACTTCCGCGCCAAGCACGAGTTCCCGTTTCAGCTTATTTCCGATCCGGACGAGACGCTTTGCAAGCACTTTGACGTCATCAAGCTCAAGAAACTCTACGGCAAGGAATACATGGGCATCGACCGTAGCACCTTCCTGATCGACAAGGAAGGTGTGCTACGGCGGGAATGGCGCTCCGTGAAGGTCAAGGGCCATGTGGACGAGGTGCTGGAAGCGGTGAACAGCCTGTAGAACTCTCCCCAACTGCCTGAACTCAGCCTTCCTCCGCCCTGGGCGGTGGAGGAAGGTCCTCCTTCACCGGCCACGCGGAGAAGATCGCTTTCAGCATGGTGGCCAGTGGGATCGCGAAGAAGACGCCCCACAACCCCCAGATGCCGCCAAAGAACAACACCGCCACAATGATGACCACCGGGTGCAAATTGTTCACTTCCGAGAACAACACCGGTACCAGCACGTTGCCGTCCAGACCCTGGATCACCCCGTAGACCACCATTACCCAGATGAACTGACTGCCCCAGCCAAAGGCAAACAGGGCAATCATGGCCACGGGGATGGTGACCACCGCCGCCCCGATGTACGGGATCACCACACTGAGCCCCACCAGCAGGGACAGCAGGGCCGCGTAAGGCATCCCCAGCAGCTTGAAGGCGATGTAGGTCGAGCCGCCCACGATCAGGATTTCCACCGCCTTGCCGCGCACATAGTTGGCACACTGCAGGTTAACCTCTTCCCAGATATGGGCCATCAGCGGTCGCTGATGGGGCAGCAAGCGGCCGATGGAGGCCAGTAGCAACGCTCGGTCCTTGAGGAAGAAAAACACCAGGATGGGCAGAAGGACCATGTATATCAGGATAGCCACCAGGTCCGGGATACTGGACAGGGAGAAGGATACCAGCCACTGAGTCATCCGGGCGGCCTCACTGGTGACCTCCTGGTATACGGTATTGACCGCTTCAATGGACACCAGGCTGGGGTATTGCTCGGGCAGGAGTTCCAGATAACTCTGCATCTCACGGAAGATTCGCGGCGCCTCCCCGGCCAGCGAGGTCACCTGCGTCCACACCAGCGGCAACAGGCCGAACAGGAAGCCAACCAGGACCCCCAGGAACACCAGGAACACCCCGACGATGGCCAGGGACTCCGGAATCCCCCAGCCCGTGAGCTTGCCAACGAGCCCCTGCAGGATGAAGGCAACAATAACGGCGGCGATCACCGGGGCCAACATGGCGCCGAAAAACACAACGGCCAGGGTAGCGACCACCAGCAGCAACAGCAGGATGACAGCTTCGTCATCTGAAAAGTATTTCTCGGCAAGACCGCGTAGAATTCTAACCATTAACAACTCCGTCGGAACTTAAGGCTGACCGCACCGTATCACGAATCGGTAACAGCCATCGGATTCCGTACAACTGACCAGTTCGTGGCAGGACAACTTGATAAAGGCCGGGATATCACGAGCGGACCCCGCGTCGGTGGCAACCACTTCGAGCAGCTGCCCAGGCTTCATGGCGTTCAGCTCCAGCTTGGTCTTCAAAAGAGGCATGGGGCACTGGAGACCCGATGCGTCCAGGATTTTTGTGGTGTCTGTCATTCCGGTCCCGAATGCTGCTGTCGTTTCACTGCTGCATTATGCCGTTGCCAAAGCCGGATTGCACCAAACCGTGAATCTTCACAACACGTACAAAACCTGTTTTATTAACAGCAAGTTGGAACTATTCTACCTGCCGGAAGCCTAAAGCCGGAACCCTATGATCGACTCTCCCGTGAAACACCGACTCCGCCGCTGGGCAAGAGGCGTCGCTGCAGCGTCTCTTCTTCCCCTCTCGGTACAGCCTGCGGCGGCCAATGAGCAGCCTCTGCCAACGTTTGGGGGGCCCGGTGGCGGCCTGATTTCCGAACAGCAGGAACTCGAGATCGGACAACAGGTCCTCAGATCCCTGCGACGCTCAGCGCCCCAGATCCGCGACCCGCTCACCACCGATTACGTTTACACCCTGATGCACCGACTACTGCCCTCCGTACCTCTTCGGGACCGGGATCTGACGGTGATCCTCATTGACAGCCCCAATCTCAACGCCTTTGCGGTGCCAGGCAACGTTGTGGGCATAAACGGCGGCCTGTTCCTGAGTTCCACCAGCGAGCAGCAGTTCGCTTCGGTGATGGCCCACGAACTGGCGCACCTGAGCCAACGCCACTTCGCCCGGCGTTTGGAGCAGCAGGAAAGTGCCGCACCAATGGCACTGGCCGGGATGATTGCCGGTATCGTGTTGTCCGCGGTGACCAAGTCAGACATAGGGGTTGCGGCGATTGCCGGGACCCAGGCGCTGAGCATCCAGAACATGCTGCAGTACAGTCGCGCCCACGAGCAGGAGGCCGACCGCATCGGGATGCAGATCATGGCCGATGCGGGCCTTGACCCCCGGGGCATGCCGGCCATGTTCGAACAGATGATGGAGCAAAACCGGCTGCAGGGAAATTACGTCCCGGAATACCTTTCAACCCACCCACTCACCCAGAGTCGGGTCGCCGACACCTGGGCGCGGGTTGAACAGTATCCCGACAACGAGATCCCCGACAGCCTGGAGTATCACCTTGTTCGGGCGCGCATGCAGGCACACTACACCGTTCCACCGGCGACTGCTGTGGGCAAGTTTCTGGAACTGAGACAGCGGCCGGAAGGCGAGCACAATCCAGCGATTCGCTATGGCCTCGCCGTCGCCTATCTTGCTGACCAGCAACCTGAACCGGCGGCCAAAGAGCTGAAAGGCCTGCTTAGCGAGCACCCGGGCCGGATCACCTTTCAGGTCACCCTGGCGCAAGCTTTGCTGAAAACGGGGCAGCCGCAGGAGGCCAACGCGCTGATGCAACAAGCGTTGAAACGCAATCCTGACAATTACCCGATCACCGACATGCTGGCGCAGACTGAACTGGCCAGCGGCGATGCCAACGCGGCTGCGGCAGCACTGAAAACCCTGACCCGGCAATTTCCAGAGCGGGAACAACTATGGCTGAGGCTGGCAGAAGCGGAAGGCCAGGCCCGTAACATTGTGGGCGTGCATCGGGCCCGGGCCGAGTACGAAATACTGATGGGCGATCTGCAGGCGGCCCGCCGCCAGTTACTGGAGGCCCAGGACAAGGTTGCCCCTGGGAGCCCGGTTCATCAGACGGTTACCGAACGCCTGCACGCAGTTTCCAATGCCCTGTCACGGCAGCGCTAGGCATTGCCCGCCGCTTTGAGGTTCATGCCGGCGGTGAAATCCAGCATCCGCTCCAGTGGCGCGAGGGCTCGCTCACGCAGGGCGTCGTCCACCAGCACCTCCTGGTCACCACTTTCCAGCACGTGAAGCAGATTCTCCAGGCCGTTCATGGCCATCCAGGGGCAATGGGCGCAGCTTCGGCAGGTCGCCCCGTTACCGGCGGTCGGCGCCTCGATAAGGGTCTTGTTGGGTGCCAACTGCTGCATCTTGTAGAAGATGCCGTTGTCGGTCGCCACAATAAACTGTTCGTTGGGCAGCGTCTGCACGGCATGAATCAGCTGGGAGGTCGAACCAACCACATCCGCCATCTCCACCACCGCATCCGGGGATTCCGGGTGCACCAGCACCGCCGCCTCCGGGTACAGGACCTTCAGGTCCTCCAGACCCCGATACTTGAACTCCTCGTGGACGATGCACGAACCGTCCCACAGCAGCATATCCGCGCCCGTGGTCTTCTGAACATAGTGTCCCAGGTGTTTGTCCGGCGCCCACAAAATCTTCTCCCCCCGGGCATCCAGGGACTCGACAATGGCCTGGGCACAGCTTGAAGTCACCACCCAATCGGCACGGGCTTTTACTGCGGCAGAGGTATTGGCATACACAACCACGGTACGGTCCGGATGCTGGTCGCAGAAGTCGGCAAACTCATCGGCGGGACAGCCGACATCCAACGAACAGGTGGCCTCCAGTGTGGGCATCAGGACTCGCTTTTCCGGGTTGAGGATCTTGGCGGTTTCGCCCATGAAGCGAACGCCGGCCACCACCACCGTCGAGGCCGGATGCTGATTGCCAAAGCGAGCCATCTCCAGTGAATCGGCCACGCAGCCGCCCGTCTCCTCGGCAAGACGCTGAATGTCTGCATCTGTGTAGTAGTGAGCCACCAGAACCGCATCTTGCTCGATCAGAGCCTGACGGATTCGGGATTCCAACGCGGCCTTTTCGTCCGCGCTCAATTCCTTGGGCTCAGCCTCATGGGCCAGATGCTCCTGAACCAGGATACGGTCTACAGATCGTGTCATTACCTACATCTCATCGTTTATCGGTCCGGCCTCAGTATACCACTTGCCCCCCTGCTTTCACGGGGAGGTCACAGGGACCTGCTAACAAAAGACTTCGCCAGAAGTATCTGAACAATTCCTGAGGCTCCGTTGTGGTATAGGTATGGACGCCCAGGCAAAAAAAAAGAGCCCGAAGGCTCTTTTTTCCGATCGGGCTCCGATTGCGGCGCCCGATCCTGTTGGTGGGTCGTGATGGATTCGAACCATCGACCAATTGGTTAAAAGCCAACTGCTCTACCAACTGAGCTAACGACCCGTAAACGGTCTGTGGACCTCACCGGCTGCCTTGGTGACCCCACCGGATGACGCAACCGCTCACAGCGCATCACCCTGAAAGATGGTGGGTCGTGATGGATTCGAACCATCGACCAATTGGTTAAAAGCCAACTGCTCTACCAACTGAGCTAACGACCCAAGCGAGGCGCATATAGTACTGATATTTTTGCGCCGTTCAACCCCTTTTCAGCAATATTTTCAGAATTTATTCAGAGCCCAGAAACTGTCGCGCCAGTGTGGCGGCATCAGACTCCGGATAGTCCCGCACCACGGTGTTCATCCGCTGCCGGGCCCCTTCGGCTTCTCCCAGCTTGTCCAGGGTAACCCCTAGCTTGTACACCGCATCCGGCGCCTTGCGATGATCCGGGTACCGGCTGGCCACGATGGTGAATGCCTGCTTGGCCTGCTCGAGCTGTGGCTTGACCAAATAAACCTCTCCCAGCCAGTAGTAGGCGTTTACGGTCAAGTCCCCTTCCGGGTACTCGCCAATAAAATCGTAAATCGCCCCGATGGCAGCGTCGTAATCCTTGTCTTCCCGTATCAGTTTCTGAATCGTCTGATAGGCCTGGCGCTCTTCGGCGGTCGGTTGGCGGTATTCCCGGGTGGTCGGCCTGGGTGTTGCCTCCGGTTCGTCACTGGCCGGCGCAGGCGAAGTGTCGGCGGGCCTGTTGATGGACTCCGACAGACTCAGAATCCGCTGGTCCAGGTCGATGTAGCGACTGCGGGACTGCTGAGAGAGGCGTTCCAGCTGATTTCGCTGCTCCTCCAGCTCCCCACGAAGCTGTCGAACCTCCCCCTGCAGTTGCTCAATCATGTAGAAGAGCTCGGCATTGGCCTGACTTCCGCCAGCCGCTCGCTGTGCCTGCGAGCGATTGTCCTGGTATACGGCTGAACTCGATTGCGCCATCGCACTACCGGCAAGCGATAGTGCGACAGTCGCCATGAGTAAGTGTCTCATGGGTCATCCTGCTTGAAATAATCTTCAGTATTGTATTACTTGAAAATCAGTTCAACACGTCGGTTCTGTGCCCAGGAGCTCTCGGAAGACCCCATAACCGCCGGCTTTTCCTCGCCATAGCTCACGGTTTCCAGCTGGCCGCGGGAAGCGCCGTTAACGATCAGGAAACGCTGCACCGCATTGGCACGGCGCTCACCCAGGGCCAGGTTGTATTCCTTGGTACCCCGTTCGTCAGCGTGTCCTTCCAGGCGCACCTTCTGACCCGGGTTGGTGGCCAGGTAACGGGCGTGGGCAATCAGCACTTCGCGGGCTTCCGGCTTGATTTCGGAGGTGTCGAAATCGAAGTAGAAGGTGGTAATGTCGCGCTTCGCGGCTTCGGCCGCCTGCTCCGCCTCCAGAAGCGCCTGCTGACGTTCCGCCTCGGTCAACGCTGAGGAAGACACACCACCATCTTCTCCACCACCGTAAACGGTGCTGCCACCGGTCTGGTCTACGGTGGAAACGTCAGTACCGTAACCTTCATCCTGAACCGTTTCGCCGGTAGAGCTACAGCCGGCGAACAGGCCCAGGGACAAAACCAGGGCGAATGCTTTGTGATGCATGGAGATGTTCATATCAATTTCCTTCTGTTGTCATTAACTTCGTTCGGGGACATGGTATTTAGCGAATGATCGGCGACCAGGCAGGTTCACGCACATCCCCTTCTGACGCGGGCAGAGTGTAACTCGCTCCGCTCTCGGAAGAGATTACGGTCAAGACACTTTGACCACCCTGCTTGGTGGCATAGATCAGCATTCGCCCGTTCGGTGACACGCTGGGGGACTCATCCAGCTGGGTGCGCGTGAGTACCGTCTCCTGTCCAGTTTCCAGGTTGGTCCGGGCAATCTGAAAGGCCCCGTTATGCTGATGCACATAATAGACAAACTTACCATCGGCACTGGGCCTGGGCCGGGCGTTATAACGGCTACCGAAGGTAATCCGCCGGGGTTCGGCCCGCTCGCTTTCCTTGTAATAGATTTGCGGGCCACCAGAGCGGTCGGAGGTGAAGAACAGTCCCTCTCCATCCGCCGCCCAGCTGGCTTCGGTATCGATGGACCAGTGTTCGGTCAACCGCGAGAGGCTGCGACTGGCAATGTCCATCTTATAGATTTCGGCATTGCCATCCTTGGACAGGGTCAACAGCAGGGAGCGCCCGTCCGGCGACCAGGCCGGGGCCGAGTTCAGGCCCGGAAACGAGGCGATCCGGGTCCGCTGGCCGGAGGCCAGCTCGTGGATGTACACCGCCGGCTTACCGGTCTCGAAGGATACATAGGCCAGCCGCCGACCATCGGGTGACCAGGCTGGTGACAGGATTGGCTCATCACTCTCCAGCCGGACCCGAGACCGCTTACCGTCCACATCGCTGACCTGGAGCTTGTAGAGGGGCTTGCCATTGGCCGACTGAAGGGTGACATAGGCCAGACGAGTGGAGAAAACACCGGGTACACCGGTGATCGCCTCATAGACCTTGTCACTGATGTGGTGAGCAAGGCTTCGCAGGTTATTCAGGGGCGCGCCGGCGGTTTCCCCCAGGATCCGCTTCTCACTGGTCACGTCGAACAGTTCGAACCGGACACTGGCCCGGTCCGCCAGTTGGCGGATCTCCCCGACCAGCAGATAACGCTGCCCCAACAAGCGCCAGTCGCGAAAGTAGACCTCATCGCCCCGCGACGGGAGACTCAGCATCTTTTCCGGCGCGAGGGTTGAGAACTCGCCGCTGATGTTGAGATCGGTCCGCACGATGTCACTCACCTTGTCCCCCGCTGGCAGAGAGCCGGACTCCTTGAACGGCACCACCGCAACCGGGATCGCAGACTCCACGCCTTCGGTGATGCGGATCAGCAGCTCCGCCTGCGCCGGCATCGCTGCTAGCAACACCAGCAGCAGGGACCAGACCATCCCATGGCCGGCGTGAGCCGCTCTGCGGAGGTTGTTGCGATTGCGACAGACTGTATTGGCCAGCATGTTCCCTACCTTAGCTCTTGCGGCGTAAATTCGATGGTAAATTGTCGGAAGTAACGCTCAAACGTATCCCGGTCATCCGGCAATGGGTAACGACTGATGCTACGGACAGCGCTGAGGGCCGAATTGTCGAATGCCGTGTTGCCACTGCCCTGGATCAGCTGAACGGACGCTAACTCCCCGTTGGGCAGCAAGGTAATTCTTAGGCGGGCCACCATCCCCTCGGTCGCCGATGGCGGCCGGTACCAGGCCTGATTCAACCGCTGTTTGATCAGCAGGTGATACTTGTCCCGGTCGGAGAGCATTTGCTGCTCATGGGCCCGGGCAGCCGCCGCGGCTTCCGCCTGGCGCCGCCGGGCTTGTTCCCGCTCTCGGTCCGCCTGCTCCGCCAGCGCCTTCAATTGCTGTTCGCGGAGTTGACGCTCCTGCTCCCGACGGCGTTCTTCGGCCGCCTGCCGTTCCTGTTCTTCCCGTTCCCTACGCGCCCGCTCTTCCGCTTCACGACGGCGCCGCTCCGCTTCGGCGGCCCGCGCCTCCTCCTGTTGCCGCCGCTCTTCCTCTTCGGCTTTCTGCCGGGCCAGCTCCCTGGCTTCGGCTTCAGCCTTTAGCCGGGCAGCCTCACGGGCCTGGGCCTGGCGTTGACGCTCCCGCTCGGCTGCCGCCTGACGCTCCTGCTCCCGTCGTTGCCGCTCCGCCTCCGCGCGCTGGCGCTCGGCTTCCGCCGCCTTGCGCTCGGCCTCGCGGCGTTGCTCTTCCTGCCGCCTGCGGACGTCTTCCGGGTCGGGCTGGGGCACGGCTTCAGGCTGCGGGGCCTGGGGCTGTTGCACCACCAGCGTCGCGGCAATACTGCGGGGCGGGAGCTCCTCGCTGGGCGTGGTCCAGTGCCAGCCCACCAGCGCAACCAGGATCAACGCCCCATGCAGCAGCAGCGAGAACGCCAGCGGCGATTTCCACGGTGGCTGGCCGGTGCTGGTGTAATCCCGTTCATGTCCCTTCACGCAACACCCGCCTTAGCCACTGTCCGCCGGCGCCTCGGTAATCAGCCCCACGCTGGTCGCTCCGGCGACCTGCAGTTCCGCCATCAAGCGAACCACCCGGCCATACTCCACGTGTTCGTCACCGCGCACCAGGATCTGCCGGTCTCTGCGTTCCGAAAGTATCTTCGCAACCTGCCGCCGGACCTCCGGCAGTGACATCGGGTCGCTGCCCTTGTCACCGATCTCCAGGTAATACGCTCCGGTACTGTCCACCGACACAATGATGGACTCGACGTCCTTCTGCGCCTGAATCGGATCCGCCACGGCATCCGGCAGCTCCACCTTGACCCCCTGAGTCAGCATGGGGGCGGTTACCATGAAGATAACCAGCAGCACCAACATGACGTCGATATAGGGCACCACATTGATCTCTGACATCGGCTTCCGTCGCGTGACGGGCATCATTCCCATGCCTTTCATGATCACTCTCCCCCGCTGTTTCGATCAGGCCTTGGCCGCGCTTTCACTGCTGTGTACCCGCCGATGGAGGATGCTGGAGAATTCCTCGGCGAAGGTTTCATAATTCTTCAGCAGTGCGTCGGATTTGGACGAAAACCGGTTATAGGCGATCACCGCGGGGATGGCGGCGAACAGCCCCATCGCGGTGGCAATCAGCGCTTCCGAGATGCCTGGAGCCACCGTTGCCAAGGTGGCCTGCTGAACCTGCGCCAACCCCCGGAACGAATTCATGATGCCCCACACCGTACCGAACAGCCCCACGTAGGGACTGGTGGAACCCACCGTCGCCAGGAACGGCAGGTGCAGCTCGAGCCGTTCCTGTTCGCGGGAAAAGGCAACCCGCATGGCCCGCTGTGAGCCTTCCATCACCGCGTCGGCGTCCCGACTCTGCTGGCGCAGCCTGGAAAACTCCTTGAAGCCAGCGCGAAATACCGCTTCCATTCCGGAAAACGGGGTCGGATTGGCATTGACGTCACGGTACAGCTGCCCCAGGTCCATCCCCGACCAGAACCGCTCCTCGAAGGCCAGTTGCGCCGCCTTGGCTTTCTTGAACACCTGCAGGCGCTGGTAGATCACCGCCCAGGAAACCACAGAAGCCAGCATCAGCAACAGCATGACCAATTGAACCAAGGGGCCTGCATTGGCGATGAGTGACCATACAGAAACTTCTGTCTCCACGTTGTACTCCTGGTTTACTCAGATGGGTGATGAAAGTTGAAAGGGTTCTGCAAAAGCTCCGCCAGGTTGTCCGGCAGTCGACGGGGCTTACCGGAATCCAGCGAAACACAGGCAACCCGGACGGTGGCCTCGGCCAACAGGGTGCGTTCCGGGTGCTTCAATACCCGCTGACGGAAGTCCATCCAGACCCGACCATGCCCCACCGGCTCGGCAGTGACCACAATCTGATCATCCAATCGTGCCGGCAGACTGTAGTGGATGGACAATCGTTGCACCACGTAACTGACATTCTCCTGGAGCCCGGCGCGCAGTTCGACGCCGTTGCTTCGCACCCATTCGGTGCGGGCGCGCTCCATGTAGTGCAGGTATTTGGCGTGAAAGACGATTCCGCCCGCATCGGTGTCTTCGATGTACACCCTCAGCGGCAGTTCGAAAGCCGGTTCTGGCGGCAATCTGTCAGTCAAGGAGATCCTCCTGTTGGCTACCGGACGGCGTAACGCCAAAGTGCAGGTAAGCCTTGGACGTCGCCATCCGTCCGCGGGGCGTCCGTACCATAAAGCCCTGCTGAATCAGGAACGGTTCG
The DNA here is from genome assembly GCF_033722735.1 of Marinobacter sp. Classification (GTDB taxonomy): domain Bacteria; phylum Pseudomonadota; class Gammaproteobacteria; order Pseudomonadales; family Oleiphilaceae; genus Marinobacter. The sequence goes on along the minus strand of NZ_JAWVYN010000002.1, from coordinate 72,861 downwards.
ATGACATCCTCGATGGTTCCCCGCTCCTCGCTGATGGCCGCAGCCAGGCTTTCCACCCCCACCGGACCGCCGTCAAACTTCTCGATCAACGCCAGCAGCAGGCGACGGTCCATGTGGTCAAAACCTTCGCTATCCACCTTCAACAGGTTCAGCGCATCGTCGGAAACCCCGGCACTGATATGGCCATCGTGGCGAACCTCCGCAAAATCCCGGACCCGCCGCAACAAACGGTTGGCGATCCTGGGGGTGCCCCGGGAACGCCGGGCAATTTCAAAGGCGCCGGCCTCGTCGATCCGGACCCCAGAGAGCGCGGCGGAACGGCTGATGATGTGAGTCAGGTCCCGGGTGTTGTAAAACTCCAGACGCTGGACGATGCCAAAGCGATCCCTCAGCGGCGAGGTCAGCAGGCCGGCGCGCGTCGTGGCGCCGACCAGGGTGAAGGGCGGCAGATCCAGCTTGATCGAGCGGGCGGCGGGCCCCTCGCCGATCATGATATCGAGCTGGTAATCCTCCATCGCCGGATAGAGCACTTCCTCCACCGCGGCGTTGAGGCGATGGATTTCATCGATGAACAGCACATCGCCCTCTTCCAGATTGGTCAGCATCGCTGCCAGATCGCCCGCTTTCTCCAGCACCGGCCCGGAGGTGGTCTTGATGGCAACCCCCATCTCGTTGGCAATAATGTTGGCCAGGGTGGTCTTGCCCAGGCCGGGAGGGCCAAAGATCAGCACATGGTCGAGCGCCTCACGTCGGCTGCGGGCCGCGGAAATGAAGATTTCCATTTGCTCACGGACCGTGGGCTGGCCGACGTATTCGGAGAGCAGTGTCGGCCGTATGGCTCGATCATGCACTTCCTCGTGCGGTCCGCCCTGTGCGGAGATCAGACGATCGGATTCAATCATGTACCTGCCTGTTGTTTATCGGGCGCTCAGGTCCCAACCTGCCAGACCCGTAAATCGCCCCTATTGTACTAACGCGCTTATGGCTGTCACGTTACGCGCATGTCAGGAACCCTGCCTACAGACAAGGGCTTAGGCAGCCTCAGGCACTGGCAGGAATCATGCTCTTGAGGGCCTGGCGAATCAGCTCCTCCCGAGTCATGCCGTCACTGGCAACCTGACTGACCACCTTGGCCGCCTCCTGGGGCTTGTAACCCAGGGCGACCAGTGCCGATTCCGCCTCGTCTTCCGCTCGCGGCTCGGCGACCGAGCCGCCGCCCGGCGAAGCCGGTCGAGCCTCGGCGACGGCAAACTGCCCCTCCAACTGCCCGATCCGATCCGCCATTTCAATCAACAGGCGTTCCGCGGTCTTCTTGCCCACACCGGGCAGCTTCACCAGCGAGTTGGCGTCCTTGGCCTCCACGCAACGAATAAACTGATCCGCATCCAGCCCCGACAGGATCGCCAACGCCAGTTTTGGACCCACCCCATTCACCTTGATCAGCAGGCGGAACAGGTCCCGATCGATTCGGGCGGCAAAGCCAAACAGACTCTGGGCATCTTCCCGCACGGAAAAATGGGTATGGAGGGTGACTTCTTCGCCCGGCTCGGGCAGGTGAAAGAAAGTGGTAAAGGGAATATCCACCTCGTAGCCCAGTCCGGAACACTCTACCAGGACCTGGGCCGGTGACTTGTCTATGAGCACGCCTCGGATTCGACCGATCAAGGGATGTCTCCTCTGGCTCCTGGCCGATTATTGTTGTCAGCGGATACGCCCGCCTCGCACTTTGCCGCGGGCACCTGCCCCTGTCATTACTGCCCCGGTACCAACCCGCACCATACTTTGGTTCATGTGGGCGTGGCACAACGCGATCGCCAGGGCATCGGCCGCATCCGCCTGGGGCTTGCGCGACAACCCCAGCAATGCCTGCACCATGTGCTGCACCTGGGCCTTGTCGGCACCGCCCTTACCCACCACGGCCTGCTTCACCTGGCGGGCGGAATACTCGAAGACCGGCAAACCACTGTTGGCGGCGCTGACGATGGCAGCCCCCCGGGCCTGGCCCAGCTTCAGGGCGGAATCCGGGTTGCGGGCCATGAAGACCTGCTCGATGGCGAACTCATCGGGTCGGTACTCCCCGATCAGGGTCGCCAGACTGTGAAATATCACTTGCAACCGCTCCGCCAGGGGCTTTTCACCCAGACGGATGCACCCGCTATCGAGGTATTCCAGCTGCCGCCCCTCGGTACGGACAATGCCATAGCCGGTAATCCGAGAGCCAGGGTCCACGCCTAGAACGATTGCCACCCGGCCTCCTGCGACCAAGGGTTAACCGGCCAGCTCATCCATGACCTCGGCGGGAAAATCCGCGTTAGAGTACACATTCTGGACATCGTCCAGGTCTTCCAGCATATCGATCAGCTTCAGGATGGTCTCGCCACCGTCCCGGTCAAGCTCTACTGTCGTTGACGGCACCATGGTGACCTCGCCACTGTCGGGGGTCAGCCCCGCAGCCACCAGCGCCTGCTTGACGTCCAAAAACTGTTCGGGAGCCGTTACCAACTCAAACGAGCCGTCTTCCTGCTCGCCGACATCCTCGGCGCCCGCTTCCAACGCGGCTTCCATGAGCTTCTCTTCATCCACGCCCGGGCCGAAGGTAAACAGCCCCTGCTTGCTGAACAGGTAGGCGACGGAGCCATCGGTGCCCAGGTTGCCGCCAAACTTGTTGAAGGCGTGACGAACCTCCGCCACCGTCCGGTTGCGGTTGTCGGTCATCGCTTCCACCAATATCGCGACACCCCCGGGGCCGTATCCCTCGTAGGTCAGCTCTTCGTAATTGCCGTCATCCCCACCGCCGGCGCCCCGCTCGATGGCGCGCTCGATGGTGTCCTTTTTCATGTTGGCAGTGAGGGCCTTGTCGATCACGGCTCGCAGACGGGGGTTGTCCTCTGGATTTCCCCCGCCCTGGCGAGCGGCCACCGTCAGTTCACGGATGATCTTGGTAAAGATCTTGCCCCGCTTGGCATCCTGGGCTGCCTTACGGTGTTTGATGTTGGACCACTTGCTATGTCCTGCCATGCATCACTCCGTCTAGCTACTGCAACACTCAGGCTGTGCTCGCCTCCTCACGCGATGATGGGCCGACCGCCCCGACCAGCCAATCAGGCCAGTCGGATCTTCAGCTCCTTGAGCTGCTTGCTGTCCACGGTACCCGGCGCCTGGGTCAGCAGACAAGTGGCACTCTGGGTTTTCGGGAAGGCAATGACATCGCGGATGGACGTGGCGCCGGTCATCAGCATGATCAGACGATCCAGGCCGAATGCCAGGCCGCCGTGGGGCGGACAACCATACTGCAGGGCATCGAGCAGGAAGCCGAACTTGTTGCGGGCTTCCTCTTCGTCAATGCCGAGAACCCGGAACACCGTTTCCTGCATGGCCTCGTCGTGGATACGGATGGAGCCTCCACCCAGCTCGGTGCCATTGAGCACCATGTCGTAGGCGCGGGACAGGGCGGAGGTGGGCGACTCGGCCAACTCCTCGGCTGAGCAGGACGGCGCAGTGAACGGATGATGCAGCGCGGTCAGGCCACCCTCCGGGGTCTCCTCAAACATGGGCCAATCCACCACCCACAGCGGCGCCCACTCGGCGGTCAGCATGTTCATGTCGTGACCAACCTTGATTCGCAGCGCCCCCAGGGCCTCATCCACCACGGTACGCTTGTCGGCACCGAAGAAGACGATGTCGCCATCCTGGGCACCAACCCGCTCGATCACCGCCATCGCCACCTCGTCCCCGAGGAACTTCACGATGGGCGACTGCAGGCCCTCGGCCCCTTTGCTGAGGTCGTTCACCTTGATGTAGGCCAGGCCCTTGGCACCGTATATGCCGACGTACTTGGTGTACTCGTCGATCTGCTTACGGGTCAGCTCGCCCCCCTTGGGCACGCGCAGTGCGGCAACACGACCCTTGGCATCCTTGGCCGGACCGGCAAAGACCTTGAAGTCCACGTCGGCCACCAGATCCGCCACATCCACCAGCTCCAGCGGAATCCGCAGGTCCGGCTTGTCACTGCCGAAGCGGCGCATGGCCTCTTCGTAGGGCATGCGGGGGAATTCCGGCAGTTCGACCTGCAACACGTCCTTGAACAGATTGCGGATCATCGATTCCATCAGCTCCATCAGGTCGTCTTCATTGATGAACGACGCTTCGATGTCGATCTGGGTGAATTCCGGCTGACGGTCGGCCCGCAGATCCTCGTCTCGGAAGCACTTGGCAATCTGGTAGTAGCGGTCAAACCCGGACACCATCAGCAGCTGCTTGAACAGTTGCGGCGACTGCGGCAGGGCGAAGAACGACCCGCCGTGAGTCCGGCTCGGCACCAGGTAGTCCCGCGCCCCTTCCGGTGTGGCGCGGGTCAGGATCGGCGTCTCCACGTCCATGAACTCGTTACGGTCGAGGAAGTTGCGGATGTAGCTGGTCACCTTGGAACGGAATCGCAGACGCTGGAGCATCTCGGGACGACGCAGGTCGATGTAGCGGTAACGCAGCCGGACATCTTCCCCCACATCCACGTGCTCATCCAGCGGGAACGGCGGTGTCGCGGCAGCATTCAGGATGGTGAGCTCGCGGCCAAGCAGTTCGACCTGACCGGTGGGCATGTCGTCGTTCTCGGTCCCCGCCGGACGACGGCGCACCCGGCCGGTAACCTGAATGACGAACTCACTGCGCACCTTCTCCGCCAGCGCAAAGCTGTCGGGCGTATCCGGATCAAACACCACCTGGGAAATACCATCCCGGTCTCTCAGATCAAGAAAAATAACGCCCCCGTGATCTCGACGACGATGGACCCAACCACACAGGGTTACATCCTGATCAATGTGAGACTCGTTGATTCCACCGCAATAATGACTGCGCATACCCATTCCCGTTCTTTCTGTGTGTGCGAAATTTGTTGGTTCAGCCCGCCGCTGACTCGGTCTTCGGGGATTGCCCCTTGTCCACCAGGTTCTTCTTGCTACCGGTCTTGAAATCGGTTTCGTACCAGCCACTACCGGCCAGGCGGAATCCGGCCGCGGATATCCGCTTGCGGAACGCTGACGCCTGACAGCTTGGGCAATCCTTGAGCGGCTCAGCGCTCATCTTTTGAATAACGTCCTTCTCAAATCCACAGGCGTCACATACGTATTCGTAAATTGGCATCGTCAAATACCCCACAACATAACCAACACCGGCACCCCTCGCAGTGCTGCGAGGACCCGCCCTGCTCATATCGCCGGGTACCGCCCTGAAACAGCGAGCCTGGAGGCTTTGCATGCTAACCAGATGGTTCTGGCGGACCCTACGTGAAAAGCGGAACATTATAAACACAATGCCGGGGAAAATCAGGCTTCCGTGTCCACTCCGGGGCAAAGATGACGACGGGATCAACGGCCGCTAGAATAGCGGGCCTACCTGACCCTGACCGGAGCAACCCAGTGTCGTCCCGAGCCGAACAGAAACTGAAGACCCGTCGAGCGCTGATGGATGCCGCGCTGGCGCAGCTGAGTGCAGAACGTGGCTTTGGCAGCCTCAGCTTGCGGGAAGTGGCCCGGGAAGCAGGCATTGCCCCCACCTCGTTCTATCGCCATTTTTCGGAGCTTGACGAACTCGGCCTGGCACTGGTGGACGAAGGCGGTGTCGCCCTGCGCCAGTTGATGCGCCAGGCCCGCAAGCGCATCGCCCGCAACGGCAGCGCCATCAGCACTTCCGTGGAGACCTTCATGGAGTACCTGGGCAACAACGCCAACCTGTTCCGGCTGATGCTACGAGAACGCACCGGTGTCTCGAAGTCCTTTCGGACAGCGATCAAGGCGGAAATCGACCACTTCGTCACCGAACTGGCCGACGACTTGCGACGCATCGCGGAGGAGCAAGGTCGCCCCATCGCCGATGCGCGCCTGGTGGCCGAGGCCATGGTCACCCTGGTGTTCAATCAGGGTGCCGAGGCCCTGGATGCCACGCCCAAAGAGCGAGAGGCCCTTAAGGAAAAGCTGAAGATCGAACTACGCATGATCCTCCTGGGCTCTCAAACCCTCGCCAGACATGGACTTAGAGAACAAACTTAATGCCGAACCTGCCGTTAGGCCAGGACGCCGCTAGACGCGCCGCACCGCAGCCAGAACCGGCTCGAGCACCTGCAGACAATGCTCGAGCTCGGCGGGCTCATAGGGCGTCGGCGGCTGTCTGCCCCAAACCGGGCCAGGCCATGCCGGATCGCCCACCTGGCGAACGATATGGTGCAGGTGCAGCTGGGGGACCATGTTTCCCAGGGCAGCGACATTGAGCTTGTCTCCACCAAATACCCGCATCATCCCCTCACCCAGCACGGCGGACTCACGCCACAGTTGCGCCTGGTCGTCCACGCTGAGCTCATAGATCTCCCGAACACCCGATCGCCGGGGCACCAGCAGCACCCACGGCCAGGCGACATCGTTCATTAAACGGATATCGCACAGCCTGCTGGTTCCCAGGGAGCGGGTATCGGCACTCAACCGCGGATGGAGCTGGTAACCGGACATGGCTCAGCCCGAATGAAACTGGTTGCGGCCGCGTCCGATGGCGTAATACATTAGGCCATAGCGGTCGAGCATCTCGTTCTCATACAGGTTCCGGCCATCGAAGATCACCGGCTCACGCAGGGCCTCGGCGATGCCGGCAAAATCGGGTGACCGGAATTCCTTCCATTCGGTACAGATGACCAGCACATCCGCCCCTTTCAGCGCCTGTTCCTTGGTGCCGCAGAGGGTCAGGCCTTCCTGGTCGCCATAGATCCGCTGGGTCTCCTTCATCGCTTCGGGATCGAACGCCTGCACCGTTGCGCCGCCCTTCCACAGGGATTCCATCAGGGTGCGAGAAGACGCCTCGCGCATGTCATCGGTGTTGGGCTTGAACGCCAACCCCCACAGGGCCACAACCTTGCCTTGCAGCCGGCCCTGAAAGTAATGGCTGACCTTGTCGAACAGCACATGCTTCTGCGCCCGGTTCACCTCTTCCACCGCATTCAGCAGGCGGGCCTCGTAATCACAACCGCGGGCGGTACGGGCAAGAGCCTGAACGTCCTTCGGAAAACAGGAGCCACCGTAACCACATCCGGGATAGATGAAGTGGTAACCGATACGGGGATCCGACCCGATACCTCGACGCACCGCCTCAATATCGGCCCCCAGCCGTTCCGCCAGGTTGGCGATCTCGTTCATGAAGCTGATCTTGGTGGCCAGCATGGCATTGGCGGCGTACTTGGTCAGTTCCGCAGATCGCACGTCCATGAAAATCATCCGGTCATGGTTGCGATTGAAGGGGTAGTACACCTCGCGCAACAGCTCCTGAGCCCGCTGGCTGTCGGTACCCACCACGATGCGGTCAGGCTTCATGAAATCGTTAACAGCAGCCCCCTCCTTGAGGAACTCCGGGTTGGAGACCACGTCGAACTCCAGCTCCAGGTCCCGCCGGTCGAGTTCCGCCCGGGCCGCGTCCCGAACCTTGTCTGCGGTACCGACCGGCACCGTCGACTTGTCGACAATCACCTTGTAGTCGTTCATGTGCTGGCCGATGGTGCGGGCAACCGCCGTCACGTACTGCAGGTCGGCGGAGCCGTCTTCGTCCGGTGGGGTGCCCACGGCAATGAACTGCAGGACACCGTGTTCGACCGCCTGCGCGGCATCGGTGGTGAAAGCCAGGCGCCCCGCACCGGCATTGTGCGTGACGATCGACTCCAGGCCCGGCTCATAGATGGGGATCTGGCCATTGTTGAGCTGATCAATCTTATTCTGATCGACGTCCATGCACAGCACATCGTGGCCCACATCCGCCAGACAGGCACCCGTTACCAAGCCCACATAACCTGTGCCGAAGATCGTGATTTTCATTCTGAATTTCCCTGTTTCATCAAGAACCGCAATTTACTCACCAGCCCGCTTTTGCTGCCATATGCGCTCCCAGTTCAGCGCGGTGCGGACGATGACGTCCAGGCTGTCGTAATCCGGAGTCCAACCCAGTTTCTCTGTTATACGCTGGTTGTCCGCCATCAGCGCCGCGGGATCGCCGGCCCGACGTCCGGTCTCGGTCACCGGAAACGCCACCCCTGACTGCTCACGCACCACATCGATCACTTCCCGCACCGTGAAACCGCGACCATAACCGCAGTTGAACACGTCCGAACCGCCACCGCGGGCCATATGATCCAGCGCCATCACATGGGCCTTGGCCAGATCCTCGACGTGAATGTAGTCACGGATGCAGGTGCCATCGCGGGTGTCGTAGTCGGTTCCGAACACGCTCATCCCGTCGCGGGCACCGGTAACGCACTCGCAGGCCACCTTGATCAGGTGGGTAGCCTCTGGCGTGGCCTGCCCCAGCAGGCCGTCCGGATTCGCCCCAGCCACATTGAAATAGCGCAGGATGACGTAGTTGAGTGACGACGCTGCGGCCAGGTCCATGATCATCCGCTCGCTCATCATCTTGGAGGCGCCGTAGGGATTGATGGGCACCAGCGGCATTTCCTCGGTCAGCATGGTCTGAGCCGGCATGCCATAAACGGCGGCCGTGGATGAGAACACCAGGTTGGGCACCCTGTGACGCTCGATGGCTTTCAACAGGTTGAGGGTATTACGGGTATTGTTACTGTAGTATTTCAGCGGATTGGCAACGGATTCCGGCACCACGATATTGGCCGCAAAGTGCAGCACGGCCTCAAACCCATGGCCCTGGAAGACCGCCTCGATGGCCTGTTCATCGGCCAGATCCCCCACCACCAGCTCGCCGTGGGTGACGGCCCAACGATACCCGGTGGAGAGGTTGTCGAACACCACCACCTCGTGACCCGCCGCACCCAGCTGCCGGACCACGTGGCTACCAATATATCCCGCCCCACCGGTTACCAGTACTTTCATAATACGTTTTGCTCCTTCCCTGATTGTTGCCGGCGTTGACGACGAATCGTCGCACGACGCCGCGCAAAGAAACCACTGATCAATGCACTGCAGTCAGCGGCCAATACCCCACCTTCCGCCTCAACACGCCAGTTCAGAGACGGCTCGTCCAGAGTGCGGCGGGTTGAGACGATGGCGCCGGCCTTGGGCTCCCGGGCGCCAAACACCACTCGCGACACCCGGCTGTGGACAATGGCGCCAACACACATGGTGCAAGGCTCCAATGTGACGTAAAGCGTGGCGCCAGACAACCGGTAATTGCCGGTTCGCCTGGCGGCGTCCCGGAGTGCACAGATCTCGGCATGGGCGGTGGGGTCGCAGCCTCCAATGGGGGAATTGGAGCCTGCCCCAATCTCCCGCCCGTCACGAACGAGGACCGCGCCCACCGGCACTTCGCCACGGCCGGCGGCCGCCTCGGCCAGCTGAAGCGCCCGCCCCATCCATCGTTCGTCATCCGTTATGGGCGGCATATCAGGAATCCGGTCCGGCTTATTCCCACTCAATGGTTGCAGGCGGCTTGGAGGAAATGTCGTAGGTTACCCGGGACACCCCTGAGATCTCATTGATGATGCGGTTGGACGCGGTTTCCAGCAACTCGTAAGGCAGGTGCGCCCAGCGCGCGGTCATGAAATCCACGGTTTCCACTGCCCGCAGGGCAATGACGTACTCGTAGCGACGGGCATCGCCCACCACCCCCACCGACTTGACCGGCAGGAACACAGCAAACGCCTGACTGGTCTTGTGGTACAGATCCGCCCGGTGCAATTCCTCCAGGAAAATTGCGTCGGCACGACGGAGGATGTCCGCATACTCCTTCTTGACCTCACCCAGGATCCGCACGCCCAGTCCCGGCCCCGGGAAAGGATGACGGTAAACCATATCGTAAGGCAGCCCCAGCTCGAGCCCGATCTTGCGAACCTCGTCCTTGAACAGCTCCCGCAGCGGCTCCACCAGCTTAAGCTTCATGGTCTCCGGCAACCCGCCCACATTGTGGTGGGACTTGATGACATGCGCCTTACCGGTCTTGGAGGCGGCGGACTCGATCACGTCCGGATAGATGGTGCCCTGGGCCAGCCAGTTGACGTCGGTGATACGGGCCGCCTCGTCATCGAACACCTCGATAAAGGTGTTGCCGATGATCTTGCGCTTCTGCTCCGGGTCCTCAACCCCGGACAACCGGGAGAGGAACAGCTCTTCGGCATCGGCCCGGATGACCTTCACGCCCATGTTACGGGCGAACATGTCCATGACCTGTTCGCCCTCATTCAGCCGCAACAGCCCGTTGTCGACAAACACACAGGTGAGCTGGCCCCCAATGGCCCTGTGCAGCAGCGCCGCGGTTACCGAGGAATCCACGCCGCCGGACAGCCCCAGCAGCACCTTCTGGTCGCCCACCTGCTCCTGAATCTGCCTGACGGCATCATCGACGATCTTCGCCGGAGTCCACAGCGCCTCACAGCCACAAATGTTCAGGGCAAAATGCTCCAGAATCCGCTTGCCCTGGAGGGTGTGGGTCACTTCCGGGTGGAACTGGACGCCGTAAAGGTTACGACTGACATCCTGCATGGCCGCAATCGGCGCGCTTTCGGTGGAGGCCAACAGCTCGAATCCCTCGGGCAGGGTGACCACTTTGTCGCCATGGCTCATCCAAACATCCAGCAGGGACTCGCCGTTGGCGGTCAGGTGATCCTTGATATCGGCCAACAAAGGCCCGTCCGCCCGAACCTTGACCTGGGCATAGCCAAATTCCCGCTTGTCGGAACTGGCCACCTTGCCGCCCAGTTGCTCCGCCATGGTCTGCATGCCATAGCAGATCCCCAGCACGGGGATACCGGTTTCAAACAGGCCTTCCGGAGCACGGGGGCCGCCCAGCTGGGTCACCGATTCAGGTCCACCGGCCAGAATGATGCCCTTGGGTCTGAATTCATTGATCTCGTCACGGGTGATATCGAACGCGCGAATCTCGCAGTACACGCCGATTTCCCGGACACGGCGGGCGATCAGCTGGGTATACTGGGAGCCAAAATCAAGAATCAGGATGCGGTGGTCGTGAATGTTCTGAACCATGAGTGCCTCAAATCAGAAGTAAGGGACCCGGGCCTGGACCAGCCCGGGTCAGAAACAGCGGGGATTAACCGATGCGGTAGTTGGGGGCTTCCTTGGTAATGGTGACGTCGTGCACATGGCTTTCGCGCATGCCCGCGTTGGTGATCCGCACAAACTGGGGCTTGGTGCGCATGTCTTCCATGGTGGCGCTGCCGGTGTAACCCATGGATGCCCGCAGTCCGCCCATCAGTTGATGGACAATGTTCCGCATCGGGCCCTTGCAGGCAACACGACCTTCGATCCCTTCCGGCACCAGCTTCTCGACTCCCTCACTGGCATCCTGGAAGTAACGGTCACTGGAGCCCTGCCCCATGGCGCCCAGCGACCCCATGCCACGGTAGGCCTTGTAGCTACGCCCCTGGTACAGCTCCACCTCACCCGGTGCCTCATCGGTCCCGGCCAGCAGGCTGCCCACCATGACGCAATAGGCGCCCGCTGCGATGGCCTTGGAGATGTCACCGGAGAAGCGGACACCGCCATCGGCGATCAGCGGAATGCCGCGATCTTTCAGGGCGGCGGCGACGTTGGACACGGCGGTGATCTGAGGCACGCCAATGCCCGCGACGATACGGGTGGTACAGATTGAGCCCGGGCCGATGCCCACCTTGACCGCGTCGGCACCGGCGTCGGCCAGAGCCAGGGCCGCCTCGGCGGTGGCGATGTTACCACCGACCACCTGCACCTGCGGGTAGGATTGCTTTACCCAGCGAACCCGGTCAATCACCCCGCTGGAATGGCCGTGGGCGGTATCCACCACGATCACATCCACACCCGCTTCCACCAGGGCCGTCACGCGGGCTTCGGTGTCGCCGCCGGTACCGACCGCAGCACCCACTCGCAGCCGCCCTTGCTCATCCTTGCAGGCCAGGGGATAATCCTTGGCCTTCTGGATATCCTTGACCGTGATCAGACCACGAAGCTCGTAATTCTCATTAACCACCAGCACCTTCTCGATACGGTTCTTGTGCAGCAGCTCCTTGACCACGTCCAGGTCGGCGCCTTCCTGAACGGTCACCAGCTTTTCCTTGGGCGTCATGATTTCGGACACCGGGGTATCCAGACGGCTTTCAAAGCGGATGTCACGACCGGTCACGATGCCAACCAGATCCTTGCCATCGACCACCGGCAGGCCGGAAATGTTATTGGCCATGGTGATGTCCACCAGTTCACGCACCGTGGTGTCCGGGGTCACGGTGATGGGGTCCTTGACCACCCCGCTTTCAAACTTCTTCACCTTGCGGACTGCAGCTGCCTGTTGCTCAACGGTCATGTTCTTGTGCATGATACCGATACCGCCTTCCTGAGCCATGGCGATGGCCAGATCGGCCTCAGTGACGGTATCCATGGCAGCGGAGACCAGCGGGATATTCAGGGTGATGTCTTTGGTCAGCTGAGTTTGCAGACTGACGTCTTTGGGCAGAACTTCGGAGTGTCCAGGGACGAGCAGGACATCATCAAATGTGAGGGCTTCTTCGGCAATACGCAGCATTGGGACCCGCCTTTTGAACGTGCTAAGTTGAGGATTTGCCGCCGATTCAGCATCGCACAGACCGGCATTCACTCGAAAGCAAAATCCTTAATCGATCTATTATAAAACCGTGCGCACGGACAGTAAACTGCACCGATCTGAACTCTTCATTGCATCTTTTTGAAATTCCGTTATTTTTACCCCCGCGCTTTTTCGGGTTTCACGTATAAAAGGCCACACAAGTCTCAGGATTACATGGATAATTTCATTACGCCGAGCCGCCCCCGGGCGTTGACCGTCAGCGAACTCAACCACCAGGTTCGCCACCTGCTGGAAACCAGTTTCATGCAGGCCTGGGTCGAGGGTGAACTGTCCAGCTTCTCCCGCCCTTCCTCCGGGCACTGGTATTTCACCCTCAAGGACCGCAAGTGCCAGGTTCGCTGCGCCATGTTCCGAGGCTATAACCAGCGGATACGCCCCTTACCGAAGGAAGGCGACCAGGTACGCATTCGCGGCAAGGTCAGCCTCTATGAAAACCGGGGCGACTACCAAATCATCGTCGAACACATTGAGCCGGCAGGGTTAGGCGCCCTGCAGCAGGCGTTCGAGGCCCTCAAGCAGAAACTGGGTGCGGAAGGCCTGTTCGATGCCGCCAACAAACGGCCGATTCCGTTTCCGCCCCGCCATATCGGCGTGGTGACTTCCCCCACCGGCGCCGCCATTCACGACATCCTGACGGTGTTGGCCCGACGCTGCCCAGCGGTGCCCGTCACCCTCTACCCGACGGCCGTCCAGGGCCAGGCGGCGACCGACGACATCGTGCGGGCCATAGCAGCGGCCCAACACCACAACCAGGCCGATGTACTGATTATCGGTCGCGGCGGCGGCTCCCTGGAAGACCTCTGGTGCTTCAACGAGGAAAAGGTGGCGCGGGCCATTGCCCAGTGCCGAATTCCTACCGTCAGTGCGGTCGGCCATGAAGTGGACATCACCATTGCCGATTTTGTGGCCGACCTGCGTGCACCTACGCCCTCCGCGGCTGCCGAGAAAATTTCGCCAGACCAGCAGGAGTGGCTCCGGCGCCTCGACGAGCTCCGCCTACGACTTCACCAAGCGGTACTCCGCCAGACCCGACGCCAGAAAACCTCGCTTGAGCACCTGACCGCCCGTCTGCGGGACCCGCGCCGGGAGCTGCAGGACAAAGGTCAGCGTCTGGACGACCTGGAACTCCGCCTAAAAGCCGCCATCGCCCAACGCTCCAAGACCGAGGTGACGCGCCTCGACCACCTGGCCAATCGACTCCTTCTGCAGTCCCCGACCCGTCAGCTGAGCCAGTACCAGACCCTGATCCAACAACTGCAGGAGCGACTCCAACACAGCATGGTCAAACAGCTTCAGCGGCGTCAGGACCAACTGGCCCACCTGGGTCAGACACTGCATGTGGTCAGCCCCCTGGCCACGCTGGGCCGCGGCTACGCCATCGTGCAGGACGACCGGCAGAACATCGTCCGACAGGCCGGCGAACTGAGCGCCGGTGACAACATCACGGCGCGACTTGCCCGCGGCACCATTAAGGCGACCGTCGACAGCAGCTTCGACTGAGCCCCCACCAGCCCAACCCTCTTCCCCCAGGCCCTTACGTCCCGAGGAACCCCGAACGATGACCGGCTCGTCTCCGGCCTTCATCGCACGCAAAGGCTGCCGGCTGATTCTTAGCCGATGGTCTAGTGGTGCAAACCATCAGAGCGCCTACAGTCTGTTAGGGGGTTCTTCAGGGACTCCCTCAAAACAACAATCACAACGGTTATGGGGAACTAGGTGAGCTTATGATCTACCACACTGAGTTCAAACGCTCGATGGAACAGCCAGAGGATTTCTGGCGCGAGCAAGCCCAACAGATTGACTGGCTGCAGTTTCCCCGGACAATCTGGCAGGCGACGGACAACGGCCATGGACGCTGGTTCCCCGATGGCGTCCTGAACACCTCCGACCTGGCCCTCGACGCCAACATCCGCGCCGGGCGAGGCAGCCAGGCCGCCCTGATCTACGATTCTCCAGTCACCCACAGCCAACAGACCTTTACCTTCGATCAGCTCACGCGGGACGTTGCGCTGTTCGCCGGCGCCCTCGACAGCCAGGGCATCGGCAAAGGCGACCGGGTCATCATCTACATGCCGATGATCCCGCAGGCGGTGATCGCGATGCTCGCCTGCGCCCGTCTCGGAGCCATCCACTCCGTGGTCTTTGGGGGCTTTGCCCCCCACGAGCTGGCCGTAAGGATCGACGATGCCCAGCCCAAAGCCATTGTCACCGCCTCCTGCGGCCTCGAAATCGACCGGATCATCGAGTACAAGCCACTGGTCGACAGCGCTATTGCCGAAGCCAGACACAAACCCGGGCGCTGCATCGTTTACCAGCGCCCCCAGGCGCAGGCCAAGCTGATCGAGGGCCGGGATCTGGACTGGCAGGATCTGATCGCCGGCGCCGCCCCCGCCGACCCCACCCCAGTGCAGGCGACAGACCCGCTCTATATCCTTTACACCTCGGGCACCACCGGCAAACCCAAGGGTGTTGTTCGCGACAACGGTGGTCACGCGGTTGCCATGCGCTACAGCATGTCGCTGGTCTACGACGCCAAGCCCGGCGACGTTTTCTGGGCCGCCTCGGACGTGGGCTGGGTGGTTGGCCACAGCTACATCGTCTACGCGCCGCTGATTTCCGGCTGTACCACCGTACTCTACGAAGGTAAGCCGGTGCGCACCCCGGACGCCGGGGCCTTCTGGCGGGTCTGTCAGGACCATCGGGTCAACTTGCTGTTCACCGCCCCCACCGCATTCCGTGCGGTGCGCAAGGAGGATCCGGAGGCGGACCAACTCAGCAAATACAACATCAGCGCACTGAAACGGATTTTCCTGGCGGGCGAGCGACTGGACCCGCCCACCTATGAATGGCTCAGTGAACACACCCATCTGCCCATCCTGGACCACTGGTGGCAAACCGAAACCGGCTGGGCCATCTGCTGCAACCCGGTGGGCCTGGAAATGGTCAACCCCAAACCGGGCTCGGCCACCTTTCCCTCCCCGGGCTTCAACGTTCAGGTGGTCGATTCCGCAGGCCACGTCCTGCCTGCCGGTGAGCAGGGGCAGATTGCCGTCAGACTGCCCCTGCCTCCCGGGTGCCTGACCACGGTGTGGGGGGATGACGAGCGTTTTCGCAAGACCTACCTGGCTCCGTTGCCGGGTTATTACAGCTCCGGGGACGGTGGTTTCGTGGATGAGGAGGGCTATGTCTTCATCATGGGCCGAACCGACGATGTGATTAATGTGGCTGGCCACCGGCTGTCCACCGGCGAGATGGAAGAGATCATCGCGTCCCACCCGGCGGTGGCGGAATGTTGCGTGGTGGGCGCCCACGACGATCTCAAGGGCCAGGTTCCCATTGGCCTGGTGCTGATCAAGGACGGTGCCACCATCGCCCACGACGAACTGGAGGACGAACTGGTGGAGATGGTGCGGGAACGCATTGGTGCCATCGCCTGTTTCAGGCAGGCCATGGTCGTGGAGCGGCTTCCCAAGACCCGCTCCGGCAAGATCCTGCGCCGGGTCATCCGCCAGATTGCCGATGGCCAGTCTTATACCGTACCGAGCACCATCGACGATCCAACCATCCTGGAGGAAATCGAGGGGCAGTTTCGCTGACCCCTCGTCAGGTCCTCGAAAAAATCGCAAAAGCGGGCCGGCCGGTGACAGCCCGATGACAAGATGTTGTTTTTTATCTGTAAAAATGACCGAATTGGTTAAAAAAAAGGCGTTGACGCCCTCCGATCTCGGTCTATACTGAATTTGCTGTGAAAATACAGCGGTCTGTGTGAAAGCGTTACAACGTCCTGCTGGCAAGCGATTCGTTGCTCCTTCCTCGGTACTCTCTGGATTTCTCAGCATCGCATATTCCGCAAGGAATATAGGACGGTCCCGTGAGGGCATACATTTCGGATATACAGGAAAGATCGATGTCTGACACAAAAACTGGCCACGTGAAGTGGTTTAACGAAGCCAAGGGTTTTGGTTTCATTGCTCAGGAAGGCGGTAGTGACGTTTTCGTTCATTACAGCGCTATTAACGCAAGCGGTTTTCGCACCCTGGCCGAAGGACAGCAGGTGCAGTTCACCGTTACTCAGGGGCCGAAGGGCCCTCAGGCGGAAAACGTAACCCCGGTGTAAGGTTATGTGCGGACTTCCGCCCCATGCCCCTCACGGGCAATGGTAAAAAAGCCGGCATTTGCCGGCTTTTTTCATGGAAGAGGCTCGGCTCGTCCGGATTGGGGCTGGTGGTGGCCGTCAGACCATCGCCGCAGGGACAGACTCACCGGAACCTGCGCCAGCCTTGACCAGTCGCGAGACTCCAGACAACAGCGCCTGGATGGTCGCCGAGGTGGTGTCCTCCGCCAGGGCGGCGGCACTACCCGGTTGACCGTCCACCACCACCCGGATACAGGCCAGCGCATTGGCGGTGGTTCCCTCGCCCAGAGCAAACTCATCGTACGCCTCAACCGCCAGGCGAATCCCGAATCGCTGCTCCAGGGCAGAGGCGACCGCCTCGACGGCGCCCTGCGCTCGCCCCTCCAGCAAAAGGCTCTCCCCCCCTTCGCCACCAACACGCACCTGCGCCACCACGCCCTCACTGTCTCGGTGGAGGTCGTAGGATTCCAGCTCCCAGCCAGGCATGACGCCCAGGTAGTGCTTCTTGAACAGCCGGTGGATGGAAATGGAATCAATCTCCCCCCCATTCTCCTCGGCCTCGCGCTGAACCAGTTTACTGAATTCAATCTGCAACCACCGCGGCAGGGTAATGTCATAGTCCCGCTCGAGCACGTAGGCCACCCCGCCCTTGCCCGACTGACTGTTGATGCGCACCACCTCTTCGTAACGGCGGCCGACGTCACTGGGATCGATGGGCAGGTAGGCAACGTGCCAGGTCTCTCCCTCCTTGCGACGGGCCAGGCACTTCTTGATGGCGTCCTGGTGGCTGCCGGAAAACGCCGTGAATACCAATTCCCCGGCATAGGGGTGGCGAGGATGGGTGGAAATCTCGGTACAGGCCTCCACCACTTCGGTGATCTCGGCCATGCCGGACAGGTCAAGAGCGGGATCAACCCCCTGGGAGTACAGGTTCATGGCCATGGTCACCAGGTCCATGTTCCCGGTCCGCTCGCCATTGCCCATCAGGGTGCCCTCTACCCGGTCAGCCCCTGCCATGACCGCCAGTTCCGCTGCCGCCACGGCGCAACCCCGGTCGTTATGGGTGTGAACGCTGATCTCCACATGGGGCCGGTATTGAATGTGATCACACACCCACTCGATCTGATCGGCAAACACATTGGGGGTGGCCATCTCCACGGTAGCCGGCAGGTTGATGATAACCCGCTGAGCCTGATCCGGACGCCAGACCGCAGTCACCGCGTCAATGACCTCGACGGCGAAGTCCAGCTCGGTACCGGTAAAGCTTTCCGGCGAATACTGGAAGGTCCAGTCCGTGTCCGGCCGTGACTCGGCGTGCCGCTTGACCCAGTTGGCACCCTGGATCGCAATCTCCCGGATGCCAGCCCGGTCCATGCCGAAAACCTGCTCCCGCTGCACCGTGGAGGTGGAGTTGTATACGTGAACAATGGCCCGGGGAGCGCCCTCCAGGGCCTCAAAGGTTCGCGCGATCAGCTCCTCGCGAGCCTGGGTGAGCACCTGAATGGTCACATCATCGGGAATCCGGTTTTCTTCAATCAACGCCCGACAAAAGTCGAAATCGGGCTGGCTGGCCGCCGGAAAGCCGATTTCGATCTCCTTGAAGCCAAGCTTCACCAGCAAATCGAACAGTCGCTGTTTCTGTTGCACCGTCATCGGTTTGACCAGCGCCTGATTGCCATCTCGCAGGTCCACCGCACACCAGGTCGGTGCACGCTCAATGACCTGATCCGGCCAACGACGATCGGCTTTTCTGACCGGCTGAAACGCAACGTATTTCTGGTGATCAAAAGACATCGGACAAATTCCTTCTGGGATGACGATTCGGATTCAGAAACAGACTACGCGAGTTTTTTCGAAATTTGCTTGCGAAATTGTTTGGAAACCCGAGATTAATCGCAATATTATTGCTCTCAATCATTGGTATTTGGAATTATCGGACATGAAACCTGAGAAACTCATCGAGATTGACCGCACCGATCGAAAAATCCTGGAACAGATCCAGAAGGACGATTCGCTGACCAACCAGGAACTGGCCGACAAGGTAGGACTGTCCCCGTCCCCCTGCCTGCGCCGGGTGCGGGCACTGGAAGAAGCGGGGATCCTCATCAAACGGGTGGCGGTGCTGGACCACAAGAAACTGGGGCTCTCGCTAACGGCGATCATCCTGATCGGCATGGACCGACACACACCGGAGCGTTTTGCGGCGTTTGAAGAGCAGGTCGCGGAATACCCGGAGGTACAGGAATGCTACCTGATCACCGGCCAGGATGCGGATTACATGCTGAAGGTGGTCGTGCCCGATATGGACCACTATCATCACTTTCTGCTGAATCGCATCACCCGCATCCAGGGGGTGAGCGGCGTGCATTCCAGCTTTGTTCTGCGGCGGGTGATCGACAGCACCGCCCTGCCCCTGGGCTACCTGGCCCAGGACGGGCGTTGAGGGTTAGCGGCTATACGCCGGCGCCGGCCAGCTGCATCAGGTAGGCCCGGGCCATGGATTTGATTTCTTCCACCAGGTTTTCCGCTTCGTCCTCGGGCAAGGTCACGGCGAGCCGCAGCATGGTGCCTGTTGCCCTGGGCAGGAGCAGACTGGCGCTCCAGCGACGCTGGTCCGGCAGGTGGGGGAACTCGTGCTTGAGCCTCCGGTCCAGATCCCGGGCGTTGGTGTACAGCTCCTTGAGGTCGAGGTCCCGGAGTTCGGGCATGGACTCCACCCCGCTCCATATGGCGGAATAGGCGGGCTCATTGCGATAAAAGTCGTAGTACAGGTCAATCAGCACATCGACGGCATCTTCAATGCTGGTCTCGGCCAGACGGTCCCGCAACTCCTGCTCCATCCGGGCCACGTGAGTTTCCGCGATGGCCTGGACGATCGCCGCCTTATTGGGGTAGTAGCGGTACAGGGATGCCAGCGACATATCGGACTTACGTGCGATCGCGGACATGCTGGTTCCGTCCACCCCCACTTCATTGAAGATCTCCGCCGCGTGTTTAAGGATGCTGTTGACCCGCTCACGACTGCGGGCCTGCACTGGGGTACGGCGGGGTTTTACATCAATTTGGTCGTCGCTCATGCTGGTCCTGTAGAGAATTACTTGGCCGGTAACGCGTAACTGCCTGTCACGTGCGCCACCAATTGTTCGTCTCCTTCTCCTCCTGAGAGTAGCCTAACTTCGCAAAAAGCGAGACGTCGGCCCAATCGCAGAACGACCGCTTCGGCCCGCAGGTCGCAGGGAGCCGGCTTCTGCAGAAAATTGATCGAAAGGTTACTCGTTACTGCCATTTCCACCTTGCCTAAAGAGGCCAAAACAGCGGCATACATGGATGCATCGGCCAAAGCCATCTGAACCGGACCGGAAATTGTCCCACCCGGCCTGATGAGTCGGTCGGTAAACGGGATGCGGGTATGGGCAAACCCCTCTCCGGCACGGTCAACCTTGAAGCCGATATCCGACGCCATCGGCACACCGGCCCGGATCAATTCCTCCACTTCCACCGCAGACAGGCTCATACAGTACCCCTCAAATCTGTACCTTGTTCCGTAGGCTCCGTACAATAACCCCCGCGAAACGACAAATAAAGCAGGCCAAGGTCGGAAGCCAGCCCGGCTCCCATCGAAACGGGCCCGCTATCCCACAGTTCAATTGCTTACGGAAGACACGATGCGAGCAAGCCGCTACCTGATTGCAACCCTGAAAGAAACCCCGGCCGACGCCGAAGTCATCAGCCACCAATTGATGCTCCGGGCCGGCATGATCCGCAAGCTGGCTGCCGGTCTGTATACCTGGTTGCCAATGGGCCTTCGGGTGCTGCGTAAGGTGGAGCGCATTGTGCGCGAGGAGATGGACAAGAGTGGCGCCCAGGAGGTCCTGATGCCCGCCGTGCAACCGGCGGAACTGTGGCAGGAATCCGGCCGCTGGGAGCAGTATGGCGGCGAGCTGCTGCGTCTTAATGATCGACATGGCCGGGATTTCTGTTTCGGCCCCACCCACGAGGAAGTCATTACCGACCTCATCCGGAATGAGATTAAGAGTTACAAGGAACTGCCCGCAAACTTCTACCAGATCCAGACCAAGTTCCGCGACGAACGCCGGCCTCGGTTTGGTGTCATGCGCGCCCGCGAGTTCCTGATGAAGGACGCCTACTCGTTCCACCTCAATCAGGCCTCGCTCGACGAGACCTACCAGGTGATGCACCGGACCTACTGCGCCATCTTCGACCGCCTGGGCCTGGACTATCGGCCGGTGCAGGCCGACTCCGGCTCCATCGGCGGCAGTTCGTCCCATGAGTTCCACGTCCTCGCCTCCTCCGGCGAAGACGACATTGTCTTCAGCACCGACAGTAACTACGCCGCCAACATCGAGAAGGCGGAGGCAATGGCGCCGTCCGGGGAGCGTCCGGCGCCCTCTCAGCAGATGACCGAGGTGGCCACGCCCGACCAACGCACCATTGACGCGGTGGCGGAGTTCCTGAGTATCGACGCGGCACAAACCGTCAAGACCCTGCTGGTTAAGGCAGAGGCCGAGGAAGAAGGCGCGGACGGCGGTCTGGTGGCCCTGATACTGCGGGGCGACCATACCCTCAACGAAATCAAGGCCGAGAAACTGGCCGGGGTGGCCGAGCCCCTGACCATGGCGACCGACGAGGAGGTTGAACAGACCATTGGCTGCAAACCCGGTTCCATCGGTCCGGTGGGCCTGAGCATTCCGGTGATCGTGGATCGCAGCGCCGCTCACCTGGCGGACTTCGTCTGCGGTGCCAACAAGGAAGGCTATCACCTCACCGGGGTGAACTGGGAACGCGATGCCAGCCTGCCTCGGGTCGAAGACCTGCGCAACGTGGTGGAAGGCGATGCCAGCCCCGACGGCAAAGGCACCCTGGAGATCCGTCGCGGTATCGAGGTGGGCCACATTTTCAAACTCGGCAACAAGTACAGCCGGGCGATGAACGCCACCGTGCTCGATGAGAACGGCAAGACCGCGATTGTGGAGATGGGCTGCTACGGCATTGGTGTTTCCCGGATCGTCGCTGCCTCCATTGAGCAGAACAACGACGACAAGGGCATTATCTGGCCGGATGCCATTGCCCCGTTCGAAGTGGCCATCGTCACTCTCAATGCCCACAAGTCTCCGGCAGTGATGGAAGCGGCCGAAGCCCTCTACGACCAGTTGCGCCAGGCCGGCTATGACGTGCTGCTGGACGACCGGAATGAGCGGCCCGGGGTGAAATTTGCGGATATGGAGCTGATAGGCATTCCCCACCGCGTGGTCGTGTCCGACCGGGGGTTGGCGGCCGGCACCCTGGAATACAAGGGGCGTACCGATGCCGACCGGCAGGACATTCCCGTTGAAGAGGCGCTGCCGTTTCTCATCAATGCCTCTCCCCGTCGCGGCCTGTAAACCGGCCGCGCCCCCCGGCACGCCGGTCGCCTCTGGAGCCGCCAAGGCCCGAGGCAACCGGCAGCTTCGGGTTTAGCTACAGCCCCAGCGAGGCGGGCACAACTCGGGGTTCCATCTCCAGGGTAATGCCGAACCTTTCCTCGACATCGGCGCGAATGCGACGCGCCAGCGCCAGTATGTCCCTTCCCGAACCGTCGCCGTGATTGACCAGCACCAGCGCCTGGCGGTTGTGTACCCCCACCTTGCCATTTCGGTAGCCTTTCCAGCCACACTGGTCGATCAGCCAGGCAGCAGCCAGTTTGACACTGTGGTCGGCGGGATAGGCCACCATCTCCGGGTAGTCTCTGTTCAGACGCTCCCAGGTCTGGTCGGTTACCACGGGATTCTTGAAAAAACTGCCGGCGTTGGGCAATTGCGCCGGGTCCGGCAACTTGCGCCGGCGAATGGCCATTACGCCCTGGGCGACATCCGCCGGGGTGAGCGACCGGGAGACCTGTCGCCCGGAAAAATACTGCTTGAGGTCGCCATAACCCAGGGCCAGTGGCCGTGACCGGGACAACAGCAACGCGATCTCCAGGATGATGTAACGGCCGGGTTGACGCTTGAACAGGCTGTCCCGGTAGGCGAAGTCGCACTGGTTGCTGGCCAGCACCACCGGTTCCAGGGTTTCGGTATCGAGTGCGGTCACACTGAGCAGGGTGTCGCTGAGCTCAACCCCATAGGCCCCGATATTCTGTACCGGGGCCGCACCGGCGGTGCCCGGAATCAGGGCCAGATTCTCGATACCCCGATACCCCGCCCCCGAGGCGTAGAGCACCGCTTCGTGCCAGTTCTCTCCGGCACCAAGCACCAGGGTGGCCTGGCTGTCCTGAACGTCTCGCCAGCAGCGGCCAACAATGGCCAGATGGATCACCAGCGCGTTCACATCTTCGGCAAACACCAGATTGCTGCCGCCGCCAAGAACCAGGGTCTCCAGGTTTCGCTCCCGGGCCCAGGTCAGTGCCTGCCTCAACTGGCCCAGGGTCCGCACCTTCGTATAGAATCGGGCGGTCACCCCCACACGCAGCGTATTGAGTTCTCGAAGACACACCGATTCCTGAACGACCAGTCCGTTGTTCACGCTCGCTGCTCCCGGATGGAGGCGATCAGCCCCTGGCTCGCCGATTCGATCAGATCCAGCACCCGCTCGAAGCCCTGTGCGCCACCAAAATACGGATCCGGAACCTCCAGCGGCCCCTCCATGCCAGCGTACGCCAGGAATAGCTCGGGCTCTGTCCCGCCTTCCCGTTGCCAGTGCTCCCTGACGTCCGCCAAGTTTTGTCGGTCCATCACCAACACAAAATCAAACCGCGCCAGATCCCGTGGTTGGAACTGGCGGGCCCTCAGATGTCCGATATCGATCCCCCGGCGGCGCGCGGCTTCAATGGCCCGCTCATCCGGCGCCTTGCCCACGTGCCAGGATCCGGTACCACAGGAATCCACCTCCACCAGACGGTCCAGCCCGGCCTGGTCCACCGCCCGCTGGAATACCCCTTGAGCCGTAGGCGACCGACAGATGTTCCCCAGGCAAACAAACAGCACCCTTACTTTATCCGTCATTGTCCTTCCCTAGCGCGTGGACACGGATTCGAACCATGCCCGAACCCGCTCCAGATCCGCTTCGGTGTCGACTCCGGCGGGTGGCCGCTCACCGGCCTCCGCCACATGGATTCGGGCGCCGTGATACAGCGCTCGAAGCTGCTCAAGGGATTCCGTGAGCTCCGTCGGCGCTGGCGGCCAGGTCACGAAGTCCTGCAGCAATTTAACCCGGTAACCGTAGATGCCGATGTGCCGGTAATAACCCACGCTGGGTGGCAACTCATCCGGCAAGGTCCCGGCTGCCCAGACATCCCGGGCCCACGGTATCGGCGCCCGGCTGAAGTAGTGGGCCATACCGCGGTGGTCGAAGACCACCTTCACCACGTTGGGATTAAAGACCGATGCGGGATCGGCAATGGCTTCACAAAGCGTGGCAATGGAGGCGTCCGGGTGCTCTGCCAGATTGGCGGCCACCTGATTGATCAGGGACGCAGGCAGCAGGGGTTCATCTCCCTGGACATTCACCACGCAGTGATCGGCACCGAATCCCAACTGACGGGCGACCTCCTCCAGGCGATCGGTACCGCTGGCGTGATCCGGTGACGTCATCACGGTTTCGGCCCCGAACTCCGCGCAGACCGACCGAATGCGTTCATCGTCGGTAGCGATCACAATGCGCGATGCGTCACTCTCCGCGGCGCGTTCGTATACGTGCCGGATCATGGGCTTGCCGGCGATGTCCGCCAGCGGTTTTCCCGGTAGCCGGGTCGAGGCGTAGCGGGCCGGGATGACAACTGAAAATGACATAACTCAGTCCTGCGTCGTCAGGCAACGTTGGTCAGCGCTTGGCAAGTCGCTCATCGGTGCTCAGGGTGCGTGCCTCAACCGCCAGCATAACCGGAATCCCCTCACGAATGGGAAACGCCATGGCGTCGTTGTAGCAGATGAGTTCCTGTTTCTCCTGATCGAATTTCAGGTCACCCTTGCACACGGGGCACGCCAGCATGCCCAGAAGTTTTTTATCCATGTTGTCGTCTCATTACCTTTGCTAGGTGGCGTCGCCACCGGTGGAGGTCAACGCGGCCAAACGCGTCAACACCGACTTCCGAAAGGACGCCGGCAACTCTGCTGTGACGTCCAGAACCCAGGTATCTCTCGGGGCCAGTGCGGCGCATTTCACCGCATCCTTGGCGGTCACCACCAGCACCTCATCCGGGCCGATGGCCAGATCGGAGGTTTCGAACCGGTGATGATCGGGCAAGCCGAGCCCCCGGACCTGAGCGCCCAGATCCGATAGTGTATCGAAAAATCGTTGGGGATTACCGATGCCGGCCACCGCCCTTACCTTACGACCCTGTAACCACTCCAGGGACCGGGTTTCGGAGGTGTGCAGATGGCGGAGCCGCTGGGGTTGCAGTGTCATGCAGTACTGTTCCGGGTGATCCAGCGCGAGCGGCTCAGCACCATTGGTGATCACGTAATCCACCGAGGCCAGGCGCTCTGCCGGCTCCCGCAGCGGTCCGACCGGAATGGGTGCGCCGTTTCCCAGCCCCCGCTTACCGTCGAAGACGGCCAACTCCAGGTCACGGGGGAGACGGTAATGCTGCAGACCATCATCACACACAAGAAAGTTGCCGAGGCGCTGCTGAATTGCCCACTGGCCACCACGATATCGCTGGGGATCCACCACCACCGGGCAGCCGGTCTGCTGCCACAGCATCACCGGCTCATCCCCGGCCTGGGCGGGCGAGGTCGAATTGCTGACCAGTAACGGATAGTCGCTGGCCCGGCCGCCATACCCCCGACTGAGAATCACCGGACGCCAGCCTTGACTCTGCAGGGTAGCCACCAGCCAGGCGGTTAACGGGGACTTACCAGTGCCGCCGGCGGTGATGTTGCCCACCACAACCACGGGAACGGAAAGGCCGGGGGGCCGACCCGCGCCTAGCAGTCTTTGCCGCCGCCGACCGGCAAGCCAGCGAAACAGCCAGGCCAAAGGCCACAGAAACCAGAGCGGCCGGCCCGCGCCATACCAGAGACGATCGACCCGGGCGGTCATACCGATTCACTGAACTGCATCTGGTGCAGCTGGGCGTACGCCCCTCCGGCGGCCAGCAGCTGATCGTGGTTGCCGGATTCCACAATGCGTCCCGATTCCATGACCACGATGCGGTCGGCGTTCTCGATGGTGGACAGTCGGTGGGCGATCACCAGTGTGGTGCGCCCCTGCATCACGGTTTCCAGCGCCTCCTGAATATGACGTTCCGATTCGGTATCCAGGGCCGAGGTGGCTTCATCGAGGATCAGGATCGGGGCGTTCTTCAGCAACGCCCGGGCAATGGCCAGTCGCTGACGCTGCCCGCCGGAGAGCATGACCCCATTGTCACCGATCACGGTATCCAGGCCTTCAGGCATCCGGTCGATGAACTCCAGGGCATGGGCCTTGGCCGCCGCCTCACGGATCTCGTCCCGGCTGCAGTCCCGAAGGGCGCCGTAAGCGATGTTGGCCGCGATGGTGTCGTTAAACAGCACCACATTCTGGGTGACCAGGGCGATCTGGGCCCGCAGGGCCGCGAGCGTGAAATCGGCGATTGGATGGTCGTCGATGGCGATCGAGCCGCCGGTATGGTCATAGAAACGCGGCAACAGGCTCACCAGGGTGGACTTGCCGCTGCCGGAGCGCCCCACCAGGGCGACGCTCTGGCCCGCCGGGATGTCCAGGTTGATATCCTTCAACACATCGTCCAGTTGATCCCGGTAGCGAAAGCTGACGTCCCTGAACCGAATGTCGCCGCTGACCCGTTCCGGTGCAAAGCTGCCCTGGTCCACTTCCGGCTGCTCATCGAGGGTACTGAAGACATCCTGAGCCGCTGCAACGCCTTTCTGGATCTTGGCGTGCACGGAGGTTACCTGGCGGATGGGCTTGGCCATGGTGGTCGCCGCGGTAATGAAGGCAATCAGTTCACCGGTGCTCATGGTGCCGCGGATCTCGGGGGCCAGCATCAGCCAGACCAGCGAGGCAATGGCCAGCGCCACCAGCACCTGAATCACCGGCACGCTGATCGCTTGCGTGGAGGTCATCTTCAGGCTCTGGGTCAGATTGCGGCGGCTCACCCCACGAAAGCGTTCCCGCTCATAGTCCTCACCGCCGAAGGTGCGCACCACGCGGTAACCGGAGATGCTCTCGGACGCCACATGGGTAATGTCTCCCATGGAGTTCTGGATGCGTTTGCTGAGCTTGCGGAAGCGCTTGCTGACGTAGCTGACCACCAGGCCGATGATGGGCCCGACGACAACGAACACCGCCGTCAGCTTCCAGTTGGTGTACAGCATGAAGCCCAGCAGGCCCAGTATGGTGAGCCCTTCCCTTAGCGTGATGGTCACTGCGTTGGTAGTGGCGTCGGCGACCTGCTCAACATTGAACGTCAGTTTGGACACCAGACGGCCGGAGGCGTTGTCGTCGAAATAGCGGGACGGCAGTGACATCAGGCGCTCGAAGACCTGGTTTCTCAGCACGAAGATGACGTTGCGTCCCACGTAACTGATGAAGTATTGGCTCATGAAGGTGCCAAGACCGCGGAACGCAAACACCCCCACGATCAACGCGGTCAGTAGCAGGCGGTTCTTGTCGGTAGGATTCTCGATGGCCTCGATGACGTATTCCATGGCTGCGGCCATGGCCGTCGAAGCGGCGGCGTAGATGATGTTGCCCACCACCGCCAGGGCAAACGCCAGCATGAAAGGTCGAACATAGCCGAGCAATCGGCGATAGGTTTGCCAGTTACTGGCGGAGTCCGCGGGCAGGACCAGTTTCGGGTCAAGGTTCTTCACTGCTACGCTCGGTCGTGATACTGAGTTTGGCGAAGCCCAGGCGGCCCGCTACGTCCATCGCTCTGACGACAAACTGGTGCGGCGTATTGGCGTCCGCGGTGATGATAAACGGCAGACTGGTGTCGCCCTGGGCCAGTTCGCGGATAGCCCTTTCCAGGGTTTCCAGTCGGTTGTTGACCAGCGTCCGTTCATTCACCACATACTGGCCCTGTGCGTTTACCACCACATCAATCTGACGGACCTCGGTTTCGGCCGTTACCCCGTCGGCCTCCGGCAGGTCAACCTGCAGGTGGCTCTCACGGGTGAAGGTCGTGGAAACCATAAAGAAAATCAGCAGCAGGAACACCACATCAATCAGTGGCGTGAGATCAACGCCGACCTCCTGACTCCTCTGGCGCTTGAATTTCACGGCGCTCAGGCTCCTTCAACGTCGATTTCACGGTCGCCGTGGACAACTTCCACCAGCTTGATGGCTTCCTGTTCCATGCCAACCACCAATTCATCGACGCGGCGGATGAAATAGCGATGACAGATCAAGGCGGGAATGGCCACACTCAACCCCGCCGCCGTGGTAATCAACGCCTCGGAGATGCCCCCGGCCAGGTTGCCGGCGTTGCCAACCCCCGCCAGTTGGATCTCGGCAAACACCTTGATCATGCCGATAACGGTACCCAGCAGCCCCAGTAACGGCGTGATGGTGGCGACAGTACCCAGCGGATTGAGGAAGCGCTCCAGTTCGTGGATAACCTGACTGGCCTCATGCTCAATGCTCTCTTTCATGATCTCACGACCATGCTTGGCGTTCATCAGGCCGCCGGCCAGGATACGCCCCAAGGGTGACGACGCCTGCAGGATCTTCAGTTTGCGGCCGTTCAGTTCTTTTTTCTTGATCCAGCGCCAGAGCTCATTGATGGTGTGTTCCGGCGTGATGCGAGACGGCCGGAGCGTCCAGAACCGCTCCAGAATGATCGCAAGGGCCAAAATGGAACAGGCAACAATCGGCACCATCAGGATGCCACCAGCTTTCAAGAGCTCGAACACGCTTGGTCTCCCTGTTTATTTACAAGCCGCGCTACTTTAGCATAGCTGCCGTTGGAGGCCACACCCGTATTGTCACGGTCCGCGATCCAGCTCCCTGCCCCCGGCGGAACGAATCCAGAATGGCGAATCCGCCCGGGATTCAACAATCTCCAGACCGCCGCCGGCAAGAACCAGGCGCAAGGCTCCGGAATAGGCGGTATTGTACAGCCGGCTACCCTCGGCCCGGTACCTGGCCACCACGTCTTCGTGGGGGTGGCCGAAGCGATGCCGGTAGCCGGCGCTGAAGATCGCCACCTCCGGTGCCAGCCAAGCCACCCATTCCTCGCTCGACGACGTTTTGCTGCCATGATGGGGAGCCACCACGAGGCGCCGTCGGACCGGCGCTGCCCCGCGCCCAGGGTCTGCCATGAACGCCCTCTCGGCGTTGGCGTTGATGTCCCCGGGCAAGATCAGCTCGCTGCCACGATAGCTGGCGACCAGGACACAGGATGCGTTGTTTCCCGTCGGGCCCCCGGTACCGTCGCCCTGATACTGCCAAAGCCGCACCGTCCACTCTCCCACCTGCCAAGACCGCCCGGTCAGGCAGGGATCGACGGACCGGGTGTGCCCGCCCGGCCAACGCGCCTGCAGACGCCGGGGTTCACCGCTGACCAGGTCGCCCACAGGCAACGCTTCGAGCAGGTGTTCAAGGCCGCCGGCATGGTCGTTATCCCCGTGGCTGATCACCAGATAGTCCAACTGGCTTACCCCCAATGCCCGCAGGTTGGGTAACAACACGCTGGTCACGGCGGAATAGCCTGAGGGCGAGTCCGGTCCGGTGTCATAAAGCAGCACTGACCGTTGATGGCGGAGCATGACCGACAGCCCCTGCCCCACGTCCCAGACCCACACTTCCGGATGTCGGACCCACTCGTTGGCCCGCTTGGTATCGCCGGTCGGGGCGAGGCAGCTCCCCCCCCAGGCAAGCACGACACCCGCCACAGCCATGCGGCTGCGGCGACCGGGAAAAAACAGACAGGTCAAAACCTGCACGGCCAGGACCGTCGCCAACACAAGGTTACTGTCCAGGGGCGGCAGTGGCAGCTCCGAGAGGTGGTCAAGCAGAAACCACATCGCCCCCAGGACCAGGTCGAAGACCTTGCCAACCCCTTCTCCCCAGGCCGGCACGATGGCGAGAATCCCGCCACCTAGCAGCAGAACCGGCATGACCACGATCGACAACCAGGGAATCGCCACCAGATTGGCCAGCCCCCCAACCGCCGTGGGTGCCTGGCCGGCCACGACGAGCACCGGCCAGAGTCCGACAAAAATCGCCAGCTGGGCGATCATCAGGGTCGCCAACCTGCCGGCAGACTGCAGTCGGGCCGCAAACACCAGGATGAGGATCGCCACGGCAGAGAACGAGAGCCAGAAGCCCTGGTCCATGGGGGCAAGAGGATCGAACAGCAGCACCAGGAACAGGGCCAGCAGGTAACCGGTCCAGGCTCCGAGCTGGCGACCGCCAAGCATCAGTAGGCTGGCCACCGCCAGCATCAGCAGCGCCCGCCGTGTGGGGACCGTGAATCCCGCCAGTAACGCGAAGGCCGTGCCGAATAACAACACCGTTATCGCCAGCGCCAGCCTTTGGCCGGCGGGGGAAAGCCAGTGCCGGGGTAGCAGAGCCAGCGCCCAACGCCCTGCCAGGCCGATGACCAGCGCAATAAGCCCCAGATGCAATCCGGAAATCGCCACCAGGTGAACGGTCCCCGTCTGCTGCAGCACCCGCCAGTGGTCTGCGGTCAACCAGCCCCGATGTCCCATCAGCAGCGCCTCCGCCAACGGATGGTGCTCGCTCTGGGCTAGCCGCTCATGCAGCGATCGGGCGATCGCAAGGCGAAGTCGGTGATACTGGCACGGGAGGGCGCATTCCTGGCCAGGCAAGGGTTCAAGTTGGCGAACAGTCCCCCGAGCCCGGTAGTTGTGCCGGAACAACCAGGATTCATAGCGGAACCCCTGGGGGTTGACCGCTCCGTGGGGCCGCTTGAGCACCACAACAGCCCGTAACCGCTGCGGCAGATCCAGGCGGGCCTGGTCGCCGTACCAGCTAAGCCGCAGCTTCTCCGGCAGCGAGCCGGTATCGGCCAGCGAAGGCCAGTCTTCAACACACAGGCTGAAACGGACGCTGTCATAGACCCCGGGGGAAGGCACATCACAAACATAGCCGTGAACCGCCAGTTCCCGTCCTTCGTAGGCCGCTGGCAGCGATTGGCCGAGGCGCTCGCTGGCCATCCACCCCGCCCAGCCCAACCCCGCGACGAAGGCACCGGCAATCAGCACCATAGACCGGGCCGGTAAACAGGTTGTGAATTGCGACACAGCCAGCAGCGCAACCGACGTCGATCCCAGCCACAACAGAGGTGGCATGAAGTCGAGGCAATACAGTAATATAACGCCGCATGAAAAAGCGGTAATCCCTGCCCGCAACCGTGACTCCCCGGACAATCCATGTCCGATGCCTGTTGTCCCGTCTGTATTGGCGGATTAACCAGACAGGACGCTAGAGTTGAAGAGGTCGGCTCCTATACTGAGTGGACCCCAATATCCGTAACCGGAACAGGCAGAACCTCACAATGCCGAAGCAGTTCATGAAACGATACCTGCCCACGCCGGACCGAGTGCGGTCGATTCAGGCGTTGCACTTCCTGGGCGATATCCTTCACGAACCCAACCTGTGGCACATCAACCGCCACTGCGTGGCCCGCGCCATCCTGATCGGCATCTTCTTCTGCTTTATTCCAATGCCCTTCCAGATGGTTGCGGCCGCATTCTGCGCCATCTGGTTCAACGCCAACCTGCCCCTGTCCGTGGTGCTGGTCTGGATCAGCAACCCGCTGACCATGCCGCCGCTGTTCTACTTCAACTACAAGGTGGGAGCCTGGATACTGGACAGGCCGGTGATGCACTTCCAATTCGAGCTGTCCTGGTCCTGGATCAGCGAGAGTCTGGTTGATATCGGCATTCCGTTGTATTTTGGCTCGCTCATCGTCGCCACCCTGGCGAGCTGTGTGAGCTACCTGCTGATACAGTATCTCTGGCGCCGCAAGGTTCGCGCGCACTGGCGTGAACGCCAACTCCGCCGTACCCAGAGCGAGCCCTGAGGCCAACGCTCACCCCCCGCCAACGGCCTCTTCCAGCCGCCCCTGCTCCAGGCGCAATACCCGGCCAAGACTGTTGGCCATTTTCATGTCGTGGGTCACCATCACAAAGGCGATGCCCAACTGGTCCCGCAACGATTCGATCAGGCGGCGCACGCTCTCCCCAGTCTGCTCATCCAGGTTGCCGGTGGGCTCATCCATCAACACACACTCCGGCTCATTGACCAGCGCCCGGGCAATGGCCACCCGCTGGCGCTCGCCACCGGAAAGCTCACCGGGTTTATGCTCCAGCCGTTTTTCAAGCCCTACCCGGGCCAGCAACTGTTGCGCTTTCCCAGCGGCGGACTGGGGCGACATGCCGCCCAGGGTACAGGGCATCATCACGTTTTCCAGGGCACTGAATTCCGGCAACAGGTGGTGGAACTGGTAGACGAACCCCAGGTGCCGGTTGCGAAAGCGCGCCCGACCGGCCTCGCTCATCCGGTGAATATCGCGGCCGCAGATCTCGATGTGTCCGGAGGACGGTCGGTCCAGGCCTCCCAGCAGGTTCAACAGGGTGGTCTTGCCGGCACCGCTGCTGCCGACGATGGCCACCGTCTCCCCGGCGGCCACCGTCAACGAGATGTCGGAAAAGATGGTGAGCTCACTGGGCCCCTCCTTGTAGGTGCGGGTGACGCCACTGCAGCAGATCACCGGCACCCCGGGCTTCACATCCTGTGGTTTGTTATTCATAACGCAGGGCCTCCGCAGGGTCGACCCGGGATGCACGCCAGGCCGGATAGATGGTTGCCAGCAGGCTCATCAACAAGCCGGCGCCGCTGATGATCGCCACGTCGACCCATTGCAGCTGGGACGGCAGGTAACTGATGAAGTAGACCTCCGCATTGAGGAACTGGTGCCCCATGAGCCTCTCCAGCCAACCGATGAAGTCACTGATGTTGTAGGCACCCAGGATCCCCAGCAAGGTGCCGACCAGGGTACCGACCATGCCAATGACGGCGCCCTGAATAATGAAGATGCGCATGATCCGCCCCGGCGTGGCGCCCATGGTTCGCAGTATGGCGATATCGGAGGTCTTGTCGGTGACCACCATGACCAGGGTGGACACGATGTTGAACGCGGCAACCGCAACAATGAACATCAGCAGCAACCCGATCATGGTTTTCTCCATTCGGATGGCCTGGAACAGGTTGCCATGGGTACGGGTCCAGTCCGAGACGAAATATCGCCCACCCAGTGCCAGGGCGGCTTCCTCGGCCACTCTCGGTGCCTGGAACAGGTCGTCCACCAGCAGCCGCACCCCATGGGCCCGACCGTTGGTGCGCATCAGCTTGGCGGCATCATCCATGTGGATCAGGGTGTAATTGCCGTCCAGCTCCGCGCCGACGCTGAATATTCCCTTGACGGTAAAACGCTTGAGGCGGGGCAGGACACCGGCGGGCGTCACCGAGGCCTCGGGCAGCACGATGGTCACCCGGTCCCCCACCTGCAACCGCAGGCTTGCCGCCATCAGCTTGCCGACGATGATGCCGAACTCCCCGCTGCGGAGGTCCTCGAGTTTACCCTCCACCATGTGGTCTTCGATGATGGACACCTGACGCTCCTCGCCAGGCAGGATGCCGTTGAGCAGCACACCGCGGACATTGCCACCTCCGGTGACCATGCCCTGCCCCTGGATGAAGGGGGCCACCGCCTGCACATCAGGATGCTCAATCACCGATGCCCCCACCGCCTGCCAGCTCTCCAGCACGTTATCGCCACGGATGACCGCGTGCGGCACCATGCCCAGGATGCGTTGTTTCAGTTCGCGGTCGAACCCGTTCATCACCGACAACACGATGATCAGCACGGCTACGCCGAGCATCAATCCGATCATGGAGGTCATGGAAATGAAGGATATGAAATGATTGCGGCGCTTGGCTGCGGTATATCGCAAGCCAATGTAAAGCGACAGTGGTCTGAACATGTGGCGGAGCCTGTATACACCTTGATTATGTTTGGCCTGCTGCCGGCTCACAGACCGTCAGGAAGCTGCTAAACTTGTGTAACTTAACAAAAAACGTGGAGCGATCATGCCTGAAGCCCCGTCCAACGGGTCAGCCTCTGACCGACGAGACTATTTCCGGATTGAGGACCATATTGGCCTGGAGATCCGGAAGCTGGAGCCTGGCCATGCCAACCTCTCTGACCCTTTCAACGAAGGGCACCTGGACGGTCTCAGGGATGAAATGCGGCGACTCGACCAGGACATTCGGCTTCACCTGGCCAGTCTGGCTGAAAAGGATCGATTGTTGACTACCCTCATCAAATCCCTGAATGGGAAGCTCGATACGCTGGCGCGCATTATGGCCTTTGAACAAAATCCGTTGCAACAGGAGCAGTGGCAGGATGTTACGCTAAGCGAGGGTGGGATCGCCTTCACAACCGCCACCAACATCTACCAGCCAGGCGACCAACTGGCAGTGAGAATGACGTTGCCGCCGGAACTGTTCAGACCGCAGGCCACGGCCCGCGTCATCCAGTCAGTGCCGGACGACCAGGGCGGCAGCGTCGTCCATGCCCAGTTCGTATCGATCCATGACAGTGATCGGCAGCAGATTGCCCGACATGTGATGCGATGGCAGGTCCGGCAACGCCAGAATAGCTAATATCGAATTCATACCAATAATACAAACAGCAGGAGTATCTCAGCCATGATTAAACAGGCAACTTCCGGTCTGATCGCCCTGGCCACCGCACTGGCCCTCAGCGCCCCCCTGGCCGCCCCGGTTCACGCCGAGGAAGTGCAGGTGCCGGTCATGAACCAGGCCGATCGCAGCGAGGCCAGGCTGCCCAGGACCGGTCAAAGCCAGGAGTCGGTCCGCGCCACCTACGGCGCTCCCCAACAAATTTCCGGCCCGGTCGGCGAGCCCCCCATCAGCCAGTGGCAGTACCCGGATTTCACCGTCTACTTCGAATACGATCACGTCATTCATACCGTGATGAAAGCCAAGCGCTGAGGCGTTACAAATCCGCTCCAAGCGTAACAAAAAACGGCCCCGGGGCTCCTGACGGGGAACGCCGGAGCCGTTAGAATGTCAGCCCTCCCATACTGCGTAATGAAGGTGGTTGCGAATTGAGCTCAACATCTGTAATGCCTTCGGAGTGGGCACCGCAGCAGGCGGTCATGCTCACCTGGCCCCATGCCGGCACAGACTGGTGCGACACTCTCGAGGAAGTCGAACCGGTCTTTTTCGACATCGCCAAGCACGTGCTCCGGTTCCAGAACCTGATTGTCAGCTGTGAAGACCCGGCGCAACTGGCCCTGGTGGAGGCGGAGCTGCAGCAGTTCATCCGCACTCAGCAAGCGCCAGGGCAGATTACCGCCGTGGTCGCACCGGCGGACGACACCTGGGCCCGCGACCACGGCCCCCTCGCCTGCCGGGGTGTCGATGGGCTGACGCTGCTGGACTTCCGCTTCAATGCCTGGGGCGGCAAGTTTCCCCATGCCAAGGACGACCAGCTCAACCGGACACTGGCACAGGCCGGCGCCTTCGGCCGGCTCCCCCTGCGGGCCGTGGACCTGGTGCTCGAAGGCGGTTCCATCGAATCCAATGGCCTGGGTACGCTGCTGACCACCAGCGAATGCCTGCTCACTCCAACCCGAAATCCCAACCTGGACCGCGCCGGCCTCGAGGCCGCCTTGCGCGAGCATCTGGGCGCCGACCATGTACTCTGGCTGAATCACGGCTACCTGGCCGGCGACGACACCGACAGCCATGTCGACACCCTGGCCAGATTCGTGGCGGCCGACGGCATCTGCTATGTTCGTTGCCCGCACCCCGACGATGAGCACTACCCCGCGCTCAAGGCCATGGAGGAAGAGCTGGAGCAGTTTCACCAGCCCAATGGCCAGCCCTATCGACTCACCCCCCTGCCCTGGCCGGATGCCATCCACGGCGAGGACGGCGAGCGATTGCCGGCCACCTACGCCAACTTCCTGATCATCAATGGGGCGGTGTTGGTGCCGGTGTACGGCGTGCCACAGGATGGCGAGGCGGTCGAAGTGCTTGCCGACCTGTTCCCCGACCGCGAGATCATTCCGATCAACTGCCACGCCCTGATCAGGCAGCATGGCAGTCTTCACTGTGTCACCATGCAAATTCCAGCGGAGTAAGATGACCTTGAACACCGCCGCTCATTCATTACGGGTCTCCGCCATCCAGCAAAGCTGCAGCTCCGACAAGCAACAGAGCCTGGCCACCAGCGAACGCCTGGTGCGGCAGGCCGCGAGTGATGGCGCCCAGCTGGTCGTTTTGCAGGAGCTACACGCCACGCTGTATTTCTGTCAGACCGAAGACACCACCAACTTTGAACTGGCCGAACCCATTCCCGGCCCCACCAGCGAGCGCCTGTCCGGACTGGCCAGAGAGTTGGGCATCGTGCTGGTGGGCTCGATTTTCGAACGTCGGATGAATGGCGTTTACCACAACACCGCGGTGGTCTTCGACTCCGATGGCAGCCTGGCAGGCCTGTACCGCAAGATGCACATTCCCGACGACCCCGGCTTCTACGAGAAGTTCTACTTTACCCCCGGCGATGCGAGGTGTAACAACGGCGCCAGCGGCTTCACGCCGGTACAGACCTCGCTTGGCAAGCTGGGCGTGTTGGTGTGCTGGGACCAGTGGTATCCGGAGGCGGCCCGCCTGATGGCCCTGGCCGGGGCCGAGCTGCTGATCTACCCCACCGCCATCGGCTGGGACATGACCGATGACGATGACGAGCGCAGTCGCCAGCTCGACGCCTGGGTAACCGTCCAGCGTGGGCACGCGGTCGCTAACAACCTGCCGGTGATTGCCCCCAACCGGGTGGGCAACGAGCCCGACCCGAGCGGCCAGGGCGACGGCATCCGGTTCTGGGGCAACAGCTTTATCTGTGGCCCGCAGGGCGAATTCCTGGCCCGGGCGAACGAGCGAGACGAAACCGTGCTCACCATTGACCTTGATACCCACCGCAGTGAATCCGTCCGCCGAATCTGGCCCTACCTGCGTGATCGACGGATCGATGCTTACGACGACCTCCTCAAGCGGGTACGGGACTGATCAAACGATGAAGAAACTGATTGACGGGGTTGTCGACCAGCTCAACAACATCCTGCTCGGCAAGGAACGCCAGGTACGGTTGGCCATCTGCGGATTGCTCGCCCGAGGCCACCTTCTGATTGAAGACATCCCGGGCATGGGCAAGACCACACTGTCCCACGCCCTGGCCAAGGTCATGGGGTTAAGCTATCAGCGCATCCAGTTCACCAACGACCTGCTGCCCGCTGATGTGCTGGGCTTCTCCATGTACGACAAAGAGGCGGGAGCCCTGGTCTTTCATCGGGGCCCCATCTTCGCCCAGGTGGTGCTCGCGGACGAAATCAACCGGGCCTCCCCACGCACCCAGAGCGCACTGCTGGAAGCCATGGAAGAGCGCCAGGTATCGATTGAAGGCGAAACCCGCCCGCTGCCACACCCCTTTTTTGTCATTGCCACCCAGAACCCGGTTGAGCAGGGCGGCACCTTCCCCCTGCCCGAATCCCAACTGGACCGCTTTCTGATGCGGCTGCAACTGGGCTACCCGGACCCCAGGGCGGAACGGGAACTGCTGGAGGGCGAAGACCGACGGCTACTGACCGAGCGGATGCAGCCGCAACTATCGGAACAGAATCTGAAAACGCTCCAGGACGGGGTGGACCGGGTCACTGCCAGCCCTGCCTTGCTGGATTACATCCAACGGTTACTGGAGCAAAGCCGGCGCATGCCCGGCCTGCTCTACGGGCTGTCGCCCCGCGCCGGCCTGGGCCTGCTGCGGGCCGCCAAGGCCTGGGCGATGATGGACGGGCGCCACCATGTGCTGCCCGACGACATCCAGGCGGTGTTTCCGGCCGTGGCCGGTCACCGGCTCGAGCAGGGCGAATCCAGTAAAAGTACGGATCGCGTGCGGCAACTGTTGAGTTCAGTATCCGTCATAGAGTAGAGAGGCATGGCTGGGGCACCCCCATAGCGACGATTTATGGTCGGCATTGGCCAAATCAAATGTGAAGCCAGCCTGGACATGATAGGCTTCACCACCTTCAGATCCAATTACCCGTTTTCCGAGTGGTGCCCGCGGCATTGCTCCCAGGTTACCGAAACCGACTTGAAACGAGAGAAGTGCAATGAGTGAAAGCAAGCATTCCCGACTGATCATCCTGGGCTCCGGACCGGCAGGCTATACCGCAGCGGTCTATGCCGCCCGCGCCAACCTCAACCCCACCCTGATCACCGGCATTGAAGTGGGGGGGCAGCTTACCACCACCACCGACGTGGACAACTGGCCGGGTGACAATGAGGGCGTCCAGGGGCCCGAGTTGATGCAGCGCATGCTCCAACATGCCGAGCGTTTCGAAACCAACATTGTCTATGACTACATCAATGAGGCTGACGTACAGAGCCGCCCGTTCCGCCTGAAAGGTGACAGCGGCGAATACACCTGTGATGCGCTGATCATCGCCACCGGGGCTTCCGCCATGTACCTGGGCCTGGACTCGGAGGAGGCCTTCAAGGGCAAAGGCGTGTCCGCCTGCGCAACCTGCGACGGGTTCTTCTATCGCAAACAGAAGGTGGCCGTCATCGGCGGTGGTAACACGGCTGTTGAAGAAGCCCTCTACCTGTCCAACATTGCCGAAGAGGTCACCCTGGTCCACCGCCGTGACAAGCTGCGGGCCGAAAAGATCCTGCAGGACAAACTGTTTGAGAAGGCGGAGAAAGGCAATATCCGCATCGTCTGGGATCACACTCTGGACGAGGTGCTGGGCGATGAAACCGGCGTCACCGGCATGCGGATCAAGAGCACCAAGGACGGGACCACCCAGGACCTCGACCTGGCGGGCGTGTTCATTGCCATTGGCCACAAGCCTAACACCGATCTGTTCATCGGCCAGCTGGAGATGGAGAACGGTTACCTGCAGATCCGCTCCGGCCTCAATGGCATGGCCACGGAAACCAGCGTACCCGGCGTTTTCGCAGCGGGCGATGTCGCCGATCACGTGTACCGTCAGGCGGTCACCTCCGCCGGCTTCGGTTGCATGGCAGCGCTGGATGCCGAGCGTTTTCTGGATCAACAGGACTGACCACGACTACACTGGTCTGCAGGGGCTGACGCTGTCAGCCCCTTCCATACACCGGCCCGAAGAAGTGGATGGCAACGCTACCCTGGATAGACCCCGATCGACTCTGGTTCCCCCCCCCAGAACAGGCGCTTGATGACCCTGACGGCCTGTTAGCCCTCGGCGGCGACCTGTCGCCGGACCGCCTGGTTCTGGCCTATCGACATGGCATCTTTCCCTGGTACAGCGAAGAGCAGCCGATTCTGTGGTGGTCCCCGAATCCACGCTGCGTGCTCTTCCCCGACGAAATCCACGTATCACGAAGCCTGCGCCGCGCCCTGAACCAGCAGCGCTTTCACATCACCGCCGACCGGGCCTTTGCCCAGGTCATCCGGATCTGCGCCGAAAGTCGTCAGGAGGGCACCTGGATCACCGACGAAATGGCTGCGGCGTATACCCGCCTGCACCAGATGGGCATTGCCCACTCCATCGAGGCCTGGAACCGGCACGGCGAGCTGGTGGGCGGAATGTACGGACTGGCGCTGGGGCGCTGCTTCTTTGGCGAATCGATGTTTTCCCTGGAGACCAACGCGTCCAAAGTGGTGATGGTTCACCTGGCCGGACAACTCCGAGCATGGGGCTACACCATCATCGACTGCCAGGTGGAAAGCGGACATTTGCTGCGCATGGGCGCCCGATGCATTCCACGAAGCGAGTTTTTATCTATACTGGAGTCAAGTGTCGACAGACCACCAGTCCAGCAGGATTGGAACTTCCAGTGGTGCTGGACGGGGCCGGAGGTGTGAATGACCAACCTGAAGACTCTGGCGTTTTTTGCCACGCCCCCCCACGACTGCAGCTATCTGCCTGACCGCGAGGCCACCACCATGTTTGTGGATCCTCGTGCGGACATCAACAAGCGGCTCTATAGCCAGCTGACCACACTGGGCTTTCGCCGCAGTGGCTCACATTACTACCGCCCCCACTGTGAATCCTGCAATGCCTGCGTGCCAGTGAGGCTGAACGCCCATCAGTTTCGCCTGGACCGGGGCCAGCGCCGGGTGCTCAAGCGCAATGCAGACCTGCACTGCGAACTGGTGCCGGCCGCTTTCACCGAAGAGTATTACCAGCTCTACCGGACATACATTGAGCAACGGCATTCCGACGGCGACATGTACCCGCCATCCCGCGAGCAGTTCACCTCCTTTCTGGTGGAGGGCGCCACCGACACCGGGTTTCTGGAAATGCGACTTGCGGGACGCCTGGTCGGGCTGGCCGTCGTGGATGCCCTGGAAGATGGGCTGTCGGCCATCTACACCGTCTTCGATCCTGGCGAAGAGCAGCGAAGCCTGGGAACCTTTGCCATCCTCTGGCAGATAGAGGAAGTTCGACGTCGCCGGGCGAACTATCTGTATCTCGGATACTGGATCAAAGCCTGCCGCAAGATGAATTACAAAACCCGATTCCGCCCCATTGAGGCGTTGATTGAAGGCCATTGGCAGGCGCTCCAGGCCGAGTAAGCCCGGTCCAGCCTGAAATAATGCGGAATATGGCCGCACAGGACATCAGGCTTTTTGCCAAACGGCTATAAATCAGGCAGAATTGCGCAATTTAAAATTTCGGAAAGTCCACCAAACGAGGTTTCTACTGAATGGCGAAGTCAGATGTCATTGAAATGGAAGGCGTTATTATCGACACCCTTCCCAATACCATGTTCCGCGTAGAGCTGAGCAACGGCCACGTTGTGACCGCTCACATTTCCGGAAAGATGCGCAAGAACTACATCCGCATCCTGACAGGCGACAAGGTGAAGGTTGAACTGACCCCTTACGACCTGAGCAAGGGCCGCATCGTCTACCGCGCCCGTTGATTCTCTGACATCTGAAAAAGCCCCGAATTTCGGGGCTTTTTTATGAGCGAACGGGCGACCCGGTTATTCCCGGTCCTCTGCGGAACATTCCTGGCCACCGGGATTGGTGTAGCAGCGCACCTTTCGCAGAATGGTCATCATGTCTTCGTTATAGGCGGCGGCAGCCAACCGGGCGTTCTCGCTGGAGGATTCCTTCATATCCAGCCGCACACCCCGCAACATCTCCTGGTAGCCACGCACCGCCTCCGGTGAAATATCCACCCAACGATCCTCCGGGATACGGTTTTCAAACTCGCGCACAATGCGCATGGCCTCCGGATAAAGCCGGGACATGATGCGGCGCGACTTGCGCACGAAACGCTCGTCGAACTCGCCGGTGCGGGCCACCAACTGGGTAGTCACCTGCCCTACCGGATAACGGACAATTCCCCCGCTCTCCCCCATACCCCGAAACATCTCCAGCAGCTCGTAAGCCGCGCCGGGCGCGTAGCTGATGTCCACCTCTCCCGTATTGAACATCTGGGAGAAGTTGGCGATTTTGGCGGGGACAGGTTGTGCACCGACGTAGTTGAGCATGTGCCAGGCATCGTGATGCCCCTCGAACACGCTCACCCGCTGCCCTCTCAGGTCGTCGACATGATCGATCTCCCGGTCGTCGACAAACAGGTAGGCGGCTCCCATGGGGATCACCCCCAAGACCTGGTGGGCGTCGTTCTCCAGGTGATGGGCCACCCGGGGACTGGCGAGGATGTACATGAGCACCTTCAGGTCTTCGTACCGGGGTATGGCCCCAATGGCACTGATGGCCGAGGTAAAATCGTTGAATTGGCGAACACCGATATCGGTGACCGCGATCAGGTCACACTCACCTTCGTTAAAGGCAGCAATGACCTCCTCCTCGTTGGTGAACGGCCGCATGCTGAATTGGACACCAGCACTCATGGCCTCGCGACGATAGGTCTCAAGGGTCTTGTAGACAAAGCCACTGGCGCCGGCGACATCGAACACGCAAAACTCCTTGCGTTCGATGGCACTGGATGCGGTGGCAGAGCACAGCAGGAAAACGCCGAGCAGCACGGACAGGGACAACTTCATTCAGACTCATCTCCTTATCATTATTGTTTGAAGACGTTCGGCATGCCCTCTAGGCCGGTTCCGGAACCAGCGAAGCACATCCGACGCAGGAAACCCTACGTTGTCAGATAGGAAGATGTCAGATTGCGTTCGGAAAGAAATTGACAGTAGGAACCGATAACTTTCGCCTGTCGGCCAAACCCGTCACAAAAAAGCCACACAACCGTCGCTGTGTGGCTTTTGAGGATTGACAATCCAAGGGTTGCCCTTCGGCTTCGAGGCCGTTACACGGCTTCCGCGGGCTCGTTCTCGTACTCGAAGACAAGCTCGTCACCGTCCAGGTGAATGTTCACCTCCCCGCCATGATCGGACAGCGCGCCGAACAGGATCTGTTCCGCCAGCGGCCGCTTGATCTTGTCCTGAATCAGGCGGGCCATGGGCCGTGCCCCCATGGTCACATCGTAGCCTTTCTCCGCCAGCCAGAGCTTGGCCGCATCATCCACATGCAGCACCACGTGCTTCTCATCCAGCTGGGCCTGCAGTTCGGTGAGGAACTTGTCCACCACGTGAGTGATGGTGGCCTTGTCCAGATCGCCGAACTGGATGATGCCATCCAACCGGTTCCGGAATTCCGGCGTGAAAGTCTTGGTGATGATTTCCATGCCATCGGTGCTGTGATCCTGCTCACTGAACCCGATGGAGCGACGGGCCATGCTCTCGGCACCGGCGTTGGTGGTCATCACCAGAATGACATGACGGAAATCCGCCTTGCGGCCGTTGTTGTCGGTCAGGGTGCCATGGTCCATGACCTGCAACAGCAGGTTGAACACTTCCGGGTGCGCCTTCTCGATCTCATCCAGCAACAACACGCAGTGGGGCTGCTTGCTCACCGCCTCGGTGAGCAGCCCGCCCTGGTCGTAACCAACGTACCCCGGAGGTGCGCCGATCAACCGCGATACGGTATGACGCTCCATGTATTCGGACATGTCGAATCGAACCAGGTCAATGCCCAGAACCTTGGCCAGCTGACGGGTGACTTCGGTCTTACCCACCCCGGTGGGTCCGGCAAACAGGAACGCGCCCTCCGGTTTCTCCGGTGCCTTCAAGCCCGCCCGAGCCAGCTTGATGGCGGTCGACAGCGACTCGATGGCGGTGTCCTGACCAAAGACCACCATCTTCAGATCCCGCTCCAGATTGCGCAGCAGGTCCTTGTCGCTGGTGGACACGTTCTTCGGCGGGATACGGGCAATGGTCGCCACCACATCCTCGATGGCAGAGACCCCGATCACCTTCTTGCGCTTGCCCGCCGGTTGCAGGCGCTGGCGCGCGCCGGCTTCATCGATCACATCAATGGCCTTGTCCGGCAGATGGCGATCGCTGATGTAGCGGTCTGCCAGCTCGGCAGCAACCCGGAGCGCCTCGTCGGTGTATTTGAGCTCGTGGTGCTTCTCAAAATGGGGTTTCAGCCCCTTTAGAATCTGGTAGGTGTCTTCCACGCTGGGCTCGTTGACGTCAATCTTCTGGAAGCGACGGGCCAACGCGCTGTCCTTCTCAAAGATTCCCCGGAACTCGGAGAAGGTGGTCGAACCGATGCACCGTATCTGGCCGGAGCTCAACATCGGCTTCAACAGGTTGGACGCATCCATCACTCCGCCGGAGGCCGAACCCGCACCGATGATGGTGTGGATCTCGTCGATGAACAGGATGGCATGACTCTCTTTCTTGAGCTCTGCCAGCAGCCCCTTCAGGCGCTTCTCGAAATCGCCCCGATACTTGGTGCCCGCCAGCAGCGCGCCCAGGTCCAGGGAGTACACCACCGCATCGGCAATGATCTCCGGCACCTGGCCGTCCACAATGCGACGGGCCAGGCCCTCGGCAATGGCGGTCTTGCCCACGCCGGCTTCGCCCACCAGCAGCGGGTTGTTCTTGCGCCGGCGGACCAGAATCTGGACCACCCGCTCCACTTCGTGCTCGCGGCCGATCAACGGATCGATACGGCCCTGTCGGGCCTGCTCGTTCAGGTTGGTGGCGTAGCTTTCCAGTGGCTTGCTGGAGGTGCCCTCTTCCGCCCCCTCCTCGTGGGAGGCCTGGTCGCTACCGCCTTCCTGTTCATCGGAGCCCTGGACACGGGAAATGCCGTGGGAGACGAAATTCACCACATCGATCCGGGCGATGTTCTGCTTCTTCAGCACATACACCGCCTGGCTTTCCTGCTCACTGAAAATCGCGACCAGCACGTTGGCGCCGGTCACCTCTTTCTTGCCCGATGACTGAACATGGAACACCGCCCGCTGCAGTACCCGCTGGAACCCCAGGGTCGGCTGGGTTTCACGGTCACTGTCACTGCTGGGGATCAGCGGTGTCGTAGAGTCAACAAACTCGACCAGTTCTTCCTGTAATTGTTGCAGGTCAGCTCCACAGGCCTTCAAGACGCTAACGGCTGAATCGTTATCCAGCAACGCCAACAGTAAATGCTCAACCGTCATGAATTCATGGCGTTTATCGCGGGCATTTTTAAAGGCCGTATTCAGCGTATTCTCAAGATCTTTGCTCAGCATGGGCCACCCCAAGGTCTATCAGTCCGCACGTTCAATCTCGCACAGCAGCGGATGTTCGCATTCCGAGGAATACTGGTTCACCTGTGCAGCTTTCGTTTCTGCGATGTCCCGGGTATAAACCCCGCATACGGCCTTTCCCTGCGTATGGACGAGCAGCATCACCTGCGTCGCCTTTTCTTCGTTCATTCCAAAGAACTTCATGAGTACATCCACCACGAAATCCATGGGGGTGTAATCGTCGTTCAACAGCACAACCCGGTAACGCGCTGGGCGTTTTAGGGCCGGTTTTTCCGGGGCAAGACTGACATCGTCATGATGCCCTGGTTCTTCCTCGCTCCCCTGATTTAATACTAGTAGAGAATTTTGGATAGTCCGCATGATTCGTTACCGGAAATCGATGCCATTTTTCTGAAGGTGGATTCTCCCCACCCTGTTTTCAAGTCCATTCCTGAAGACAGCGTGAGTTGGTTATCAATACCACACATAATAACGTCTCGATGGGCATTCCAACCA
The DNA here is from genome assembly GCF_033722735.1 of Marinobacter sp. Taxonomy (GTDB): domain Bacteria; phylum Pseudomonadota; class Gammaproteobacteria; order Pseudomonadales; family Oleiphilaceae; genus Marinobacter. The sequence goes on along the minus strand of NZ_JAWVYN010000002.1, from coordinate 28,032 downwards.
GCTATTCCGGTGACCGCACTATTGACTATGACCGATTATTGGTCGAGAGTATCCCTTGCAATGTTAATTCATGTTACGGCGCGTAATTTCTGTAACATTGCAGCCGTAGACGTATCCTGGCCTGCTACCGGAGGGGAAGCCGAGAGCAGCGTGGTAGCGACCGGACAACGGCCTTCCATACCAATAATAACGGTTGATAATGACGGAACAGGGGAGTTCAAAATGCCTAAAGGCAAAGTGAAGTGGTTCAATAACGCCAAGGGCTACGGCTTCATTATCGAAGATGGCTGCAGCGACGATCTGTTTGCCCACTTTTCATCGGTGCAAATGGAAGGGTACAAGACCCTCAAAGCTGGTCAGACGGTTACCTTTGATAAAAAGCCTAGTGAAAAAGGCATCCACGCGGTCAACATTGTTCCGGTGGACCAACCCGCAAAGCGGGAAAGTAAAGGTGAGACCAAACAGTCTTCCGACGGTTCTAATATTTCGCAACACCCCCGAGCGGTGAACGCCTGAAAAACAAATTCAGGCGATAACTTACGGCTTTGGACACTTCTTTCGGGCGTTAAATCCGAAAGTTGACGGGGCGCTTTATGCGCCCAGTTTCTCTCCTCGCTCAGCAAGTTGAGCGTAACGCTTTCTTTTGTCTATTTTTCCATATTATCAATCACCGCCTCGCCGAACTGCGAGCATTTCAGCAGCTTGGCGTCCGGCATCAGGCGCTCGAAATCGTAAGTGACGGTCTTCGCCGCGATGGCCCCCTCCATACCGGAAATCACCAGATCCGCCGCCTCTGCCCAGCCCAGATGCCGCAGCATCATTTCCGCCGACAGGATCAACGAGCCCGGATTCACCTTGTCCTGACCCGCGTACTTGGGCGCCGTGCCATGAGTTGCCTCAAAGTTGGCGATTGCCCCCCCCATGTTGGCCCCCGGCGCTATCCCGATGCCGCCCACCTCCGCCGCCAACGCATCCGATATGTAGTCACCGTTCAGATTCAGGGTGGCGATCACGCTGTACTCGTCCGGACGCATCAGGATCTGCTGCAGGAAGGCATCGGCGATGACGTCTTTGATCACGATGTCGCGGCCGGTAACCGGGTTCTTCATCACATGCCAGGGACCACCGTCCACCGGCTTCGCACCGAAACGCTCCACCGCCATCTGATACCCCCAGTTCTTGAAGGCGCCTTCGGTGAACTTCATGATGTTGCCCTTGTGCACCAGCGTCACCGACGGTCGGTCGTTGTCGATGGCATACTGGATGGCCTTGCGCACCAGCCGCTGGGTGCCCTCCCGGGATACCGGCTTGACGCCGATGCCACAGCCCTCCGGGAAGCGGATGTTGGTCACCCCCATGTCTTCCTGCAGGAACCGGATCAGCTTCCTGGCGCCCTCCGAGTCTGCCTCCCATTCGATACCGGCGTAGATGTCCTCGGAATTCTCCCGGAAGATCACCATGTCGGTCAGTTCCGGGTGACTGACCGGACTGGGCACACCCTTGAAGTAGCGTACCGGACGGATACAGGCGTAGAGATCCAGCTCCTGGCGCAATGCCACATTGAGGGACCGGAAGCCTCCGCCGACCGGCGTGGTTAACGGCCCCTTGATGCTCACCGGATAATCCCGCAGTGCCTCCAGCGTCTCTTCCGGCATCCAGGTGTCGCTGCCATAGACCCGGGTTGCCTTCTCACCGCAATAGACCTCCATCCAGACAATAGCCCGCTTCAACCCATAGGCTTTCGCCACCGCCGCGTCCACCACCCGCTTCATCACCGGCGTAATGTCGGTGCCAATGCCGTCGCCTTCGATGAACGGGATCACCGGATTGTCAGGCACGTTCAGGGACAGGTCCGCGTTAACCGTAATCCGCTCACCATCCGCCGGTACCACGATCTTGCTGTACGCCATCCCCCGCCCTCCCCGAGTCTGATGTCGCTGCCTGCACTGGCCGGTCGGTTGCGGTTGGTTTAAACCGCCGCCTCGCCTGCGATATAGTTCAGCTTAGTACACTCCCCATCCATTGCCGGAGCCCCAGCGCGCACCACACCGTGCGCCTCAGATACCCCATGGCTAACTTGGTCTTATTCAACAAACCGTTTCAGGTAATGTGCCAGTTCACCGACCGGCAGGGTCGGGCCACCCTGGCGGATTATCTCGATACCCCAGATGTATACCCTGCGGGTCGCCTCGACTATGACTCCGAGGGGCTGGTGTTGCTGACCGGGGACGGCCAGTTGCAACATCGTATCGCCTCCCCCACCAACAAGATGCCCAAAAGCTACTGGGTACAGGTCGAAGGCGATATCCACCAGGCAGCCCTCGACCAGCTGGCCGGGGGGGTTGAGCTCAAGGACGGCCTGACCCGGCCGGCACAGGCGCGGCGCCTGGCGACACCCGACGTTTGGCCCCGCACGCCGCCGATCCGACACCGGCCGAACCAGCCCACGTCCTGGATCGAGCTGACCCTGACCGAGGGCAGAAACCGCCAGGTTCGCCGGATGACCGCGGCGGTGGGCTTCCCCACCCTGCGCCTGATCCGGGTCCGGATCGGAAGCTGGCGCCTGGACGGACTGTCGCCGGGCGACAGCACCACCGTAAAAGTACACATGCCCGCCACCCGGTCCCCCAAACGGCCGCCACGGCAGGGGCCTCAACGGCAACGCCAGCCCCACCGACAATCACGCAGCACTTCCCGGAGAGCCCCGAAACCATGACCTGGACGCCCCACGCCACTGTCGCCGTCGTTGTGCAGGACCAGCAGCAACGCTTTCTGCTGGTTGAAGAGAACAGTAACGGTCGCATCGTGCTGAACCAGCCAGCCGGTCACGTCGAAGAAGACGAAGCCATCCTCGACGCCGCCGTAAGGGAAGCCCTGGAGGAAACCGGCTGGGAAGTGGAACTGCAGCACTTTCTTGGTCTCTACACTTACAAGGCACCGGCCAACGGCGTGACCTATTACCGGTTCTGCTTCTCGGCTCGCGCAGTCAGCAAGCGGACCGATCAACTCGATTCCGACATCATTGCGACCCACTGGTTCACCCTGGAGGAGCTCCGGGACCGGCAGGCCCAACTCCGTAGCCCGTTGGTGCTGCGGTGTATAGAGGATTACCGTAAGGGCCGCCGATTTCCCCTGGACGTTATCGTCGACACGCAGACGTAACCCGGCTTCAGTGATACACTTCGGCGTTTTACCAGTATCGGCACAGTCATGACCCAAGCACCCGAAAACACCCGAGTGATCGTCGGCATGTCCGGCGGTGTAGATTCCTCCGTGGCAGCCTGGCTCCTGAAATCCCAGGGCTATCAGGTGGAAGGCCTGTTCATGAAGAACTGGGACGAGGACGACGGTACCGAATACTGCACCGCCATGGCGGATCTGGCCGACGCCCAGGCGGTGGCGGACACCATTGGCATCCCCTTGCACACTGCCAGTTTTGCGGCAGAGTATTGGGACCGGGTGTTTGAGCACTTCCTGGCGGAGTATGGCGCCGGCCGCACGCCCAACCCGGACATTCTGTGCAACAAGGAAGTGAAGTTCCGCGCCTTCCTGGACTATGCCATCACCCTGGGCGCGGATTTCATCGCCACCGGCCATTACACCCGTCAACGCCCCCTGCCCGGGGATCCCGAACGGGCCCAGCTGCTGAAAGGGCTGGACCCCAACAAGGATCAGAGCTATTTCCTGCATGCGGTGTCCGGTGAACGCATCGCCCGCACGCTGTTCCCGGTGGGCGAACTGGAAAAACCCGAAGTACGGCGCATTGCGGAAAAACAGAACTTCATCACCCATGACAAGAAAGACTCCACCGGCATCTGCTTTATCGGCGAACGGAAGTTCCGCGATTTCCTGAAGCAGTACCTGCCCGCCCAGCCCGGTGCCATCGAAACCCCGGACGGGCAGGTTATCGGCCGTCACCAGGGGCTGATGTACCACACCATCGGTCAGCGTCAGGGGTTGGGCATCGGCGGCCTGAAGGATTTCAATGACGATCCGTGGTATGTGGCGGACAAGGACCTCGAGCGCAACGTGCTGATCGCGGTTCAGGGCAAGCACCACCCCCTGCTGTTCTCCCGGGGCCTGCTCAGCGGGCCCATCGACTGGGTAGCCGGAGCAGCACCGGCTGCCGAGTTCCGCTGCAAGGCCAAGACCCGGTACCGCCAACCCGACCAGGACTGCCGGGTCACGCTGAACCCATCCGGTCCCGGGGTACGCGTCGACTTCGACGAACCGCAACGGGCGGTGACCCCGGGCCAGTCGGTCGTTTTCTACGACGGCGAGGTCTGCCTGGGTGGCGGTGTCATCGAGCGCACCTGGCGAGACGGTGACGCCCCGCCCGACTTCGTTCCATCCGTGGTACCGGGAGCCGATTCATGAGCCGCTCACTGCAGGATCAGACCCTCGCCCTCGCCGGGGTCTGCCAGGCAACGGCGCTGGTACAGCAGATCGCCCATACCGGTCGCTGCGCCGATTCCAGTTTTGAAACCAGCATCCGCTCGCTGTTTGCCACCTCACCGGAGTCCACCCTCGCCGTCTACGGTGAGCTCAAAGACCTCCGCGAAGGCCTGGCGACCCTGGCCAGTGTGTTGAGCACGCAGAGCCGGCGCCAGGACATCGAGATTCTCCGCTACACGCTCAATCTGGTTCATCTGGAGTCCAAGCTCAACCGTAACCGCGACATGTTGAACATCATCGGAAGCCGCATCGACCAGGCCCGCCATACCGCGGACCACTTTGGCTATACCCACGGCAATCTGATCAGCAACCTAGCGTCGATCTATTCCGACACCATCAGCACCCTGCGCCCCCGCATCCAGGTGACCGGCGATCCCAACATTCTGAGAATGGAGGAGAACGCCGCACGGATCCGCGCCCTGCTCCTGGCCGGTATTCGCTCGGCCGTTCTCTGGCGCCAGACCGGCGGCCGTCGCTGGCAGCTTATCTTCACTCGCCGCAAGACCGTAACCGTCGCAAAAAGGCTTGCAGAGCAGGCAAATAGGTCGGTTTACGACTGAATACCGGTCACGGCTGGTGTATCATATAACCCTGTATTTTTCTTTGATGACTTGAGAGGTTTTCGATGGAACTCACCGCCCTGACCGCCATTTCACCGGTCGACGGACGCTATGGCAGCAAAGTCAGCGTCTTCCGCAACATCTTCAGTGAATACGGCTTGATCAGAAACCGGGTAACCGTTGAAATCCGCTGGTTGCAGCAGCTGTCCGAGCACCCGGCGATCACCGAGGTGCCGAATTTCTCCGACGCCGCCCACCAGGTGCTCGATTCCATCGTCAATGATTTCAGCCTGGCCGATGCGGAACGGGTCAAGGGCATTGAGCGCACCACCAACCATGACGTCAAGGCGGTCGAGTATTTCATCAAGGAAAAGATTGCCGACGTTCCGGAACTCAACGCCGTTACCGAATTCGTCCACTTCGCCTGCACCTCCGAGGACATCAACAACCTGTCCCACGGCCTGATGCTGCGCGAAGGCCTGCACGAAGGCCTGCTGCCGGCCATGGAGCGGGTGGTCGACCGGCTCAGTGAACTGGCCAAGGAGCATGCCAAGGCGCCCATGCTATCCCGGACCCACGGACAGACCGCCTCCCCGACCACCGTGGGCAAGGAACTGGCCAACGTGGTCTTCCGTCTCCAGCGCCAGCTCAAGCAGATCCAGGCGGTGGAACTGCTGGGCAAGATCAACGGCGCCGTGGGTAACTATAACGCCCACCTGTCCGCCTACCCCCACATCGATTGGGCGGCCAACGCCAAGGCCTTTGTCGAGAGCCTGGGCCTGGACTGGAACCCGTATACCACCCAGATCGAGCCACACGACTACATCGCCGAGTTGTTCGATGCCGTGGCCCGCTTCAATACCATCCTGATCGACCTGGACCGGGACATCTGGGGCTACATCTCTCTCGGCTACTTCAAGCAGAAAACCGTGGCCGGTGAAGTGGGCTCGTCCACCATGCCACACAAGGTCAACCCGATCGACTTTGAAAATTCCGAGGGCAACCTGGGCATTGCCAACGCCCTGCTGAACCACCTGTCTGCGAAACTGCCCATTTCCCGCTGGCAGCGGGACCTGACCGACTCCACGGTGCTGCGTAACCTGGGCGTCGGCTTTGCACACAGCCTGATTGCCTATGAGGCAACCCTGAAAGGGCTGGGCAAGCTGGAAGTCAACCCCGGCCGTCTTGCCGAGGACCTGGACAACGCCTGGGAAGTGCTCGCAGAACCCATCCAAACGGTGATGCGCCGCTACAACATCGAGAAGCCCTACGAGAAACTCAAGGACCTGACCCGCGGCAAGGCCATGACGCCGGAACTGATCCGTGAATTCGTCGAGAGCCTGGATATTCCGAAGGAAGCCAAGAGCGAATTGCTCGCCCTGACCCCCGGCACCTACATTGGCAACGCCACCGACCAGGCGGGGGCCATCTGATCCATGGACGTACTGGGCGGACTGACTGCGGAGGCCTTCCTGCGGGAGTACTGGCAGAAAAAGCCGCTGGTAATCCGTCAGGCGTTACCGGGCTACCAGTGCCCGGTAACGGCGGACGAACTGGCGGGCCTGGCCTGCGAGGACAGCGTCGAATCCCGCATCGTCATCGAGCGGGATGACGGCAAACCCTGGCAACTGCACAACGGTCCGTTCTCCCCCGAACGCTTCGAGTCCCTGCCGGCCACCCACTGGACGCTGCTGATTCAGGGGCTGGACCACTGGGCCCCGGAGATCTCGGACCTGCTGGAAGCGTTCCGCTTCATTCCCAACTGGCGGCTGGACGACATCATGGCCAGCTACGCCCCCCAGGGGGGCAGTGTCGGTCCCCACTTCGACCAGTACGACGTGTTCCTGTTGCAGGCCCAGGGCCAGCGGGAGTGGACCTTCGGCGGCCATTGCGATCACACCTCGCCCCGGGTGGAAGGCACCCCCCTGCGCATCCTCAGTAGCTGGGAGGGCGAGGAAACCGTGGTACTCGAACCCGGCGACATGCTGTACCTGCCACCAGGCATCGGTCACCATGGTGTCGCGCTGAACGACTGCATCACCCTATCCATCGGATTCCGGGCGCCGACCATGGATGACATCCTGACCGGCTACACCGACTTTCTTTGCAGCCAAACGGACGCCTCCGAGCATTACGCCGACCCCAACCTCGCCCCCCAGACCAATCCGGGCGCGATCGGTTCGGAGGTGATCTCCGAGCTGGAGAGGATGATCCGCGACAAGCTGTCCGACCGCCGCCAGTTGGCCCTGTGGTTTGGCCAGTACTCCACGGCCCCTAAGAGTCTCGACATCGTGGTTCCCGCCGATGACCCGCTGGCACCGGACCTCTTGCTCGAGCGTCTCAAACACGGCGAACCGCTCAGGTGGAACGAAGGCTCCCGCTTTGCGTTTCACGAACTGGATGACGAAACCGCGCTGTTCGTCGATGGTGAACGCTACCTGTTGCGTGGCGAGGCCCGTGACCTGGCCGCCATCCTGTGCCGGTCTTCCAGCGTCGACGCGGATCTGCTTGCTCCGCTGCTCGATGAACCCGCCCTGGCCGAACTGGTGGCCGCCCTCCACAATCAGGGCAGCCTGTATTTCGAATGAACATTCGCGTCCGCAAATACAGCTGGCAGCTGGCCCCCCAATCCCTGAAGGACATCCGGCAGAGGGTGTTCATCGAGGAACAGCAGGTCCCCCCCGAACTGGAGTGGGACGATACCGATGAGATCGCCGATCATTACCTGGCGGTGACGCCGGACAACACCCCGGTCGGGGTGGCCCGGATGTACCCGTCGGTCACCGATACCGCCCATATTGGCCGCATGGCGGTACTGCCCCGCTACCGGGGCCAGGGCGTGGGGGCCCACCTCATGAGGACCATGCTCCGTGAGGCCGAAGGCCAGTTCCAGGACCTGTACCTGTCCGCCCAGGAACACGCCATCCCCTTTTACCAGCGTTTCGGGTTCCATGTGTGTTCCCGGCCCTACGATGACGCCGGCATTCCCCACGTGGATATGCGCTGCCTGGCCCCCGGGCTGGTGTTCCCGGCCCTGGACGAGCGTCCAGCGCCCCTGGTAATGGGCGAGGACCCGGAGAGTTGGCTGGTGGACACCGAACAGGGCCTCATCGAGGTGATGGATTCGGTGGCGAACCAGGCCCGCCAACAGCTCTGGCTGTATGATCGGGAGCTGGAGCACGACCTCTACGACCGACTCCGCTTCCGTGACATCGTATCCGCCCTGGCACGCCGACACCGGCTCAGTGAGATTCGGCTGCTGGTTCACGACGACAAGCCGCTGGTCAAAAAACGCCACCAGATCATTGAGCTGATGAAACGGCTTCCCAGCAAGATCGAACTCAGGATCATCAGCGAGGATCACCCGTTCGATGACACGCCGTTTTTGGTGGTCGATCGCCGGGCGGTGGTCTATCGCCACGAATTCGGCAAGCCCGCCGGCTTCGCCCAGCTCAGTGCCAGTGGCCGGGCCAAGCTGCTGGCGGAAAGCTTCCAGCGGATGTGGAACACCGCCACACCCTCCAAGGAGTTTCGCCAACTCGGCATTTGACCCGGCTCAGCCTACGTCCGAACCCTGTGCCTGCCAGTCCACCTCGAAGCGACGCCCGAACGGCGCAAACTCGGCGTCCACCTCTTCGGCCACTTCCACAATCAGACGACGCAGCCACTGGTGGTCCGGGTTGTGTTGCAGCAACGGGCTCCAGGCCATCTTCAGTTCGAACGGCGGAATCTCGAACGGGGGCGCCTTAACCACCAGATTGGCGTTATCCTTCTGCAACCAGGCGGCACGACAGGGCAAGGTGGCAATCAGGTCATGCTGTTCCGCCAGCAACATGGCCACCTGGTAGTGCCGGGTGAATACCGAAATCTGCCGCTTGTGCCCAATCAGGGACAGCGCTTCGTCCACCCATCCCAGCCGCTGCACATCCTTTGGATTGACGCCCACCCCAACGCCAAAGCCGGTCTTACTGACCCAGATGTGATTGGCAGCCAGATAGCTCTCCAGCGTAAAGGACTGGCCCAGGATGGGGTTACGGGCGTTCATCAGGCAGGCAAAATACTCGGTCCACAGCGTCTTCTGATGGAAGGACTGGGGCAGCTTGTCAAACCGGTTGATGGCCATATCCAGACGCCCCTGTTCGACATCCAAAAAACTCACGTCGCTGGGAGTCAGGACGTCCAGCGTGACGTTGGGCGCTTCCTGACGAATGCGCCGCAACACCCTCGGCATCAGACAGGACTCGGCGTAATCGCTGGCCATGATGCGGAATACCCGCTGGCTTTCGCCCGCCGAGAACGGCGTCTTCTCCTGCACCGCCTGCTCAATGTCCGACAGGATGCTGCGCACCAGGGGTTGCAACTCGGTGGCACGCTCGGTGGCGGTCATACCCTCACTGGTTCTCACCAGGAGCGGGTCGCCAAAGAGGTCCCGGAGTCGCCGCAGGCCATTGCTCATGGCCGGCTGGGTGATCCCCAGGTGATTGGCCGCCTTGGTCACGTTGCGCTCCCTGAGCAGAACGTCGAGATAGACCAGCAAATTCAGATCGACCCGGGAAATATCCATTGCATACCTTTTGTGGGAAAACGGGGGAACACCAGGCTACCCCAACCAACATTCATGCCATTAATAGTTGCCAGCTTAACAATACATGACAATGATATAAAACAGAAAAAGGTGTACGCTACCAAAAAGATGCCAAACGGCTTTTCTGTTAATCTTTCGGCAGCTTGTGAGAAATTCTGTATGCTCTACATTCAGAACACACAACAATTTATTCCGAAGGTTTAGTTGGAGCGCGTTCAGACACCATGGATACCACCGCTATAATCGGGCTGCTGGCCGCAATCGTTGTCGTTTCCATTGCCGCCATCGTATTCACCCAACTCCGGGAACGCGCCAGACTGGAACGCGCCCGCAAGGCCAAGATCCTCGAAGACGGCTACAAGCGTGCGGCCACCCTGCTGGACGAACTACCCAACCAGTATTTCACCAGAGAGCTCAAGCTGATCCTGCTGCAACGCATGGAACATTGCTGTCAGGCGTTGCAGAAACTGGGCACCTCACTGCCGGTAGCGGACTGGCTCTCGGAGGCGCATTCACTCACCAAGAAGGTTCGGGCCGATGAAGATCAGCGCCCGTCCACTCGCATTGACTCGCCGGAAAAATCAAAACGGGTCAAGGAGTTGCTGGAAAACCTGTTCAAGCTCATCGAGACCATGCACAAGGCCGGCGAACTGGACAGCGCCACGGCCAAACGCAACCTGAAATACGTGCTGTTCCTGGTCCACAAAACCCACGCGGATCTGCACATCTTCCAGGCCCGGGAATTCATCCGCCAGGATGAAAAACGCAAGGCCATTCACGAGTATCATTTGGCCACCACCGAAATGGGCAAATCCAGGGACAACCCCCTGGCCGCCAAGGTGATCAAGAGCCTTCGCACCCGAATCAAGGAACTGGAAGGCCAGGTTAACGAGGGCCAACCCAAACAGGCCAGTGAAGAACAAAGCCGCCTGGACAAGGAATGGGACACCTTCCTGGAAGACGACAAATGGAAAAAGAAAGCCGACTATGACGAATGACCCGATGCCCACGTTCAGGACGAACCAACACGCCTAACAGGGAACCCACACGCAGTGACAGCTCGGCTCACCAAACGTCTCTCCTATCGCCTCACCCGCAACACCGTGCTCCTGGCCATGGCCCTGGGGCTGGTGCTCAACCTGTCACAGGTGACCCTGGATTTCTTCAACGCCCGCGAGGCCATGGACGAGGACATCCGTGCCCTCATCGAGATCAGCCGAAGCCCGGCGTCGCAGATTGCCTACAACATTGATGTCCGCCTGGCCGAGGAGCTTCTCGATGGCCTGCTGATGCATCCGGCCATTATCGATGCCCGGATCATTGACCCGGACGGCCACACCCTGGCCGCAGCCAGCGAAAGCAGCCCCGATTCCCGCTACCGCTGGCTGAGCGACCTGCTGTTCGGCTCCAGCCGTTTCTACGCCGACCCCCTCAGCGTTCCCCAACTGGCCGACATTCCCCTGGGTAAGCTGGCCATCACCATCGACACCTACCACTATGGCCTGAGTTTTCTCCAACGGGCCGGGTACACCGTGATCAGCGGCTTCATTAAGAGCCTCGCCCTGTCGATCATGCTGTTGTTTGTGTTCTATTTCATGCTGACCAAGCCCATGCTCAGGGTGGTGGATGCGCTAAGCAAAGTGGAGACCGACTCACCGGAGAAGATCCGTCTGCCGGTCCCAGTGAAACACCAGGACGATGAAATCGGCCTGATGATCAACATCATTAACGATCACCTGGACACCATCGATTCCAGCCTGGCGCAGCTGCGCGCGGCCGAAAGCGCCATGAAGAACTACTCCAACCAGCTTGAGACGGAGGTGGTGGATCGCACCCGCGAGATTTCGGAGAAGAACGAAGCGCTACAACGGGGCAACCGGGCGTTGATCAAGGCCAAGGAAGACGCGGTCCGCCGGGCCCGGTCACGGGCGGCCTTCCTGGCCAACATGAGCCACGAGATTCGCACGCCGCTGAATGGCGTACTGGGGATGCTGTCGCTGGCCCTGGAGGGTGACCTGGAAACCGCCCAACGGGATCGTCTGGAGATTGCCTACAATGCCGGCCAGAGCCTGCTGGGACTGCTGAATGACATTCTGGATATCTCCAAGGTAGAAGCCGGCAAACTCAACCTGGAAGTCATCCCTTTCAGCCTGCGCCGCCTGGTGGATGAATGCGCCACCCTGCATGCCCAACAGGCCCGGCGCAAGCACATAGACCTGGTTGCCGACATCGACCCCAAGCTGGCGGAGACGTTCCTGGGGGATCCCACACGAACTCGCCAGATCATCAACAACCTGCTCAGCAATGCCATCAAGTTCACCAATACCGGCGAAGTGCGGATTCAGGTAAAGCAGATCAATGGCAAGGTCCGGCTCGATGTCATCGACACCGGTATTGGCATGTCTTCGGAAGGGCTCAACCGTATCTTCGCGCCCTTCGCCCAGGCGGATTCGGACACCACCCGCCTGTATGGTGGTACGGGTCTGGGGCTGACCCTGTGCCGGCAACTGGTGGAAAGGATGCACGGCCAGATCCTGCTGGATTCCGAGCCAGGCCGCGGCACCCATTTCACCGTTCTCCTCTCCCTCCCCCCCCACAAACCGGACGTCGACACCGGGGACCTTGGAGCCATACCGGATTCGTTGAGACAGGCCGGCGTAACCCTGGTAACGCCACGGGAATACCCCCACCGCGCGCCGGTGGAAAAGCAACTGCAAACCTGGGGCATTCCGGTTCATGACGCCAAAAGCAGCCGGACAACGATCCTGATAACCGCTCCGGAAGACGAACAGTGCCTTGCCCTTGCCCGGCACTGGGAGGGGGAAAGGGTCATCTGGCTCGACCGCAGTGGCACCTACCAGGCTGAACCCAACCAGACCGTGGTCGCCATGCCACTGCAACGGGAGGCCTTACACCGGGCCCTGTGCCAACCGGAGCCCGCAAGGCAGGAAGGCGGCGAACCGGCGCTCGACCTCGACCAGACCCCGCCACTGACGCTGCTGCTGGTGGAGGACAATCAGGTCAACCAGATGGTTGCCGGCACCATGCTGAAAAAAATGGGGCACACCGTGGACGTGGCGGAAAATGGCGAAGAGGCACTGGCGGCCCTTGCTGAACGACCGTACGACATCGTGCTGATGGATTGCCAAATGCCCGTCATGGACGGCTACACCGCCACCCGCAGGATTCGGGAGAACCCGCGGTGGCGTGAGCTACCGATCATCGCGGTCACCGCCAACGTCATGCAGGGTGACCGGGACGACTGCTTTACCGCAGGCATGAACGACTACGTCACCAAACCCTATAACCGTCAGGAACTGCTGTCAGTTATTCAACGCTGGAGCCGGCGGCATCATCGAGCGCAATCAGCAGACTCCTGAGCTCCTCCCGCAATGCCAACAGCCGATCCGGCTCCAGGTTGGTGCCACAGACCAACTGGCCGGGTATGGCCAGGGCGCGCTGACGCATCTCCCGCCCCCGAGCGGTTAGCGTAATGGTAACGACCCGCTCGTCCGCTGGGTCACGACGCCGGTCCAACAAGCCGTTGCTCTGTAGCCGTTTAAGCAACGGCGTCAGCGTTCCGGTATCCAGTCGCAGGCGTCGACCAATCTCAGAGACCCGGACACTCTCTACCGCCCCATCGGCCTCCCACAGCACCAGCATTACCAGGTACTGGGGATAGGTCAGGCCCAGTTCGCTCAGGATCGGTCGATACCGGGCAGTGACTGCCCGGTTGGCGGCGTAGATCGCAAAGCAGAGCTGATTGTCCAGCGCCAGCCGCTGGTCGGATTCCGGGTTCATCGCAATTACAGCAGCTTTTCGATGTCGTTCCGAATGGCATCCGGCTTGGCGGTCGGTGGGTAACGCTTGACCACCTGCCCGTCCCGGTTGAGCAGGAACTTGGTGAAGTTCCACTTGATCTTTTCGGACCCCAGCAGCCCCTTGGCCTGGGACTTGAGGAACTGGTACAGCGGATGGGTGCCTGGCCCGTTGACTTCAATCTTGGCGAACATCGGAAAATCCACCCCGTAGTTCAGACTGCAAAACTGGCTGATGGCATCGTTGTCGGCCGGATCCTGGTTCATGAACTGGTTGCATGGGAAACCCAGCACTTCCAGGCCTCGCCCCTTGAGATCCCCGTACAGTTCCTGCAGACCTTCAAACTGGGGCGTAAACCCGCATTTACTGGCGGTGTTGACAATCAGTAGGACTTTGCCCCTGAACTCGGCCATGGAGTGGCTGTTGCCGTTGATATCCCGGACCTCAATGTCATACAGCGATTGCGCGGTCATACTGGCTTCCTTTTGCATTGGCATCAATTGGATTGCGCCCCATCTTATGTTGCGCGCAATATAATTTCGCACCATACGTCAGCCCGAAGCAGGTTTCAACCCGCTTCGGGCACTGTACTGGTTAAATACCTGGGATCTGTACCATTTCCTCCACAATTGATCACTTTTCCCCTGTTGCCGCCGTCGCCGGCTCCGATAGAATAGACCCTTTAGATTCACCAATGGGAAGCCGAGGTTTATGCAGAACTACCTGAAGTCCGCCAAGCTGGATAACGTATGCTACGAGATTCGCGGAGTGGTTTTGCGTGAAGCCCGTCGGCTCGAAGAGGAAGGTCATCGAGTACTCAAGCTGAACATCGGCAATCCGGCCGCCTTCGAACTCGATGTGCCGGAAGAGATCCAGCAGGACGTCATCTACAACATGCACCTGGCCCAGGGCTATGTGGAATCCAAGGGGCTGTTTTCCGCCCGCAAGGCCGTCATGCACTATTGCCAGCAGCGCGGCATCGACAAGGTGGACATCGACGATATCTTTCTCGGCAATGGGGTGAGCGAGCTGATCGTCATGTCGATGCAGGCGCTGCTCAATACCGGTGACGAGGTGCTGATTCCCGCACCGGATTACCCGCTGTGGACCGCCGCGGTCACCTTGTCCAGCGGCAAGCCGGTGCACTATCGCTGCGACGAAGAACAGGACTGGTTCCCGGACCTGGACGACATCCGCAAGAAGATCACCAGCCGCACTCGGGCGATTGTCCTGATCAACCCCAACAATCCGACCGGCGCCGTTTACTCCAGGGACCTGCTGGAACAGGTCATCGAACTGGCCCGTCAGCACAACCTCATCGTGTTGTCGGACGAGATCTACGACAAGATCCTCTTCGACGGTACCCAGCACGTCTCCACCGCCTCGCTCGCCGACGACGTGCTGTTCCTGACCTACAACGGCCTGTCCAAGAATTACCGTGCGGCCGGTTACCGCTCCGGCTGGATGATTATCAGCGGAGCCAAGCACCGGGCCACGGACCTGATCGAAGGCATTGAAATGCTCTCGAACATGCGACTGTGCGCCAACGTGCCGGCACAGCTGGCCATCCAGACCGCCCTGGGCGGCTACCAGTCCATCAACGACCTGGTGGCACCGGGAGGCCGACTGTACGAACAGCGTGAGACCGCCTGGTCGATGCTTAACGACATCCCCGGGGTCAGCTGCGTAAAACCAAAGGGGGCGCTGTACCTGTTCCCCAAGCTGGACCCCAAGCGCTTCCCCATTGTCAACGACGAGAAGCTGGTGCTCGACCTGCTGCTGCAGGAGCGCATCCTGCTGGTTCAGGGCTCCGCGTTCAATATCGACGACCGCCAGCACCTGCGGGTGGTCTTCCTGCCCCGTGAGGATGCCCTGGGAGACGCCATGAAGCGCCTGGCACACTTCCTCTCAACGTACCAGCAGTAATGGGTGCCGGCGTGGCCGATATTCACATCGAAGAGTTCTACAAAGACACCGCCATTGCCCTGGTCCAGCTGTATAACGCGTTCCCGAGGCGGGTGAACCTGTTTGTGGAAGACATCGCGGGGCCGGACCAGCCCGACGAGTTCGGCCTTCACAGCCGGCGGCATATGGCCTGCTTTGGCGGTCTGCTGTGGCTCGCCGAGGAAGGCCTGCTGCGGTATGTCGACACCATTCGCCAGGAAGCCCTGGATCAGGCGGTACTGACCCAGTCGGCCTTTATCCGGCTAAGCGCGCCGGCCAGCCCGGAACTGGTCAGGGAAATCGCACCACAGGCGCTGACCGAAGCCGAAAAGGCGCCGCCGTCGGTTCGGTCGGACTACTCCACCCACATCTACCTGATTCGCCAGGCGCTTCGCGGCGGACATTCCGCCAAGGTCAGCCAGGTGATGCGAGCCACGTTTTTCAGCGACGGCCCGACCGACCGCTGACCCTCGCCCCTCTGACCGGACAGGAAGGGGAAGGGATCGGGCGCCATTCAGCGGCGCCTAAATTCTTGGTTAGTCTCTTGAAGCCGTTATCCTTCGTCCCGATATAATGGGTGGACGGTTGATTCGTCGATCCGATTCGTTTCAAGAAGGGACATTCCATGCGAATACTGTTGTTTCTCGCCACCAACCTCGCGGTCATCCTGGTCGCCAGCGTTACCCTGAGATTACTGGGCGTAGACAGCTACCTGGCGGCCAACGGCATCCAGTTCGGCCCCCTGCTCGCCTTTGCGGCGGTGTTCGGCTTCGCGGGCGCCATCATCTCACTGTTGATGTCCAAGCCCATAGCCAAGTGGAGCACGCGCGCCCGCGTCATCGATGCGCCCCGCTCCCCCGCAGAGCGCTGGCTGGTGGAGACCGTGGCCGAGTTGGCCAGGAATGCCGGCATTGGCATGCCGGAAGTGGCCATCTTCCCCGCGCAACAGTCCAACGCCTTTGCCACCGGCTGGAATCGCAATGCCGCCCTGGTCGCCGTAAGCGAAGGACTCCTAGGCCGATTCAACAAAGATGAAATACGGGCGGTGCTGGGGCACGAGATTGGTCACGTGGCCAACGGGGACATGGTCACCCTGGCCCTGATTCAGGGCGTGGTGAACACCTTCGTCATCTTCGCGTCACGGGTCATTGGTTCAGTGGTGGACCGTGTTGTCTTCCGCAATGAGGGAGGCCATGGCATCGGCTTTTTTGTGGTGAGCCTGGTCGCCGAAATCGTCCTGGGCATTCTCGCCAGCACGATCGTGTTCTGGTTCTCGCGCCGTCGGGAGTACCGTGCCGATATTGCCGGCGCCCAGCTCGCCGGTCGTGGCGCCATGATCGCCGCCCTGTCCCGCCTCAAACAGGAAAGCGAGGTCCCCGACCAGATGCCGGATACCCTGCAGGCCTTCGGCATCAACCGCGGTGCACGCGGGGGGCTCAGCGCCCTGTTCATGACTCACCCGCCCCTGGAGAGCCGAATAGAGGCGTTGCAGCAGGCCCGCATCTAACCGCAAGCCCCCATCCGTTAGCGGGCGATCGCCGCCCGCTGACCTCCCCCAGGCAGCCCCACGCCCTCCTTTTGTACAATAGATAACCAGTTTTGTGGCCGGCATACTCGTTCCACAGAGTGCAGCGCCCATCACAGGGGAAGCGTCATCATTCGGACATAATCAACCGGTAGTGTCGAATCGTCCCAATGCACTGGACAGCCACTTAGAGAGATAAACCAATGAGAGAGGGAAACGCCGTGGTACAACCCAAGCAAAGCCCGGAACCCTGGATGAACGGTGCCGCCATTGTCCTGTCGGACGGCCGCGAAATCCCGATTACGGAGACCATGGTGCGTCAGTCGCTGGAGCGCCTGCTCAAGTCCCAGCCGGAACTACCCATCGAGCGCCGGAAAACCGCCTGACACCGCGGTAGGCACAGGCTCAGATTTTCAGTTTGAAGCCCAGGGACTTGAAGGTGTCCTGGGAGGAGCGACTGGATCCTTTGAGTTGGATTTTCACGCTGGAGAATTCCCGCCGTACCGGATAATCCCGGCGCAGACGGTCAAAGGCCTCCCTTCGTTCAGCCGCGCTCAAGCGCATACTGCGCCGCAGGGCGGCATCATCCCCGCGTGGATCGTAACAGCATCTCATAGCCGTCACCACCGCTCCAAGCTCATCCGCCGAACTGGTAAACGCGAGCTTGCTCAGGGCCGGTTCGGGCAGAAACTGTCCAGCCTTCTTCCGTGTCGGCAGCCCCAGGTAACGGCACACCGCCTGGTACACCATCTCGGTGCCCTGCACCTTGCCCTCGAGGCTGTAGCCGGCGATATGAGGAGTCGCCAACCAGGTCTGATCGACCAACTCCGGATTGATGCCAGGCTCGTCCTGCCAGACGTCCAGCACCACGGTGGGAGCGTCAGCAGCCGCCAACCGGCGCAGCAGGGCGGCTTCGTCTATGACGCCACCGCGACTGGTGTTGATCAGCAGTTGGTCGGCGCGAAGACGCGCCAGCCGCGACTCATCGATCAACTGATGGGTGGGGTAATCGCCACTGGTGGTCAGCGGCGTATGCAGGGTGACCACATCGCAGGCGAGAGCCTCCTCCAGCTCAACGAATTCGCCCTCCTCTTCGGTCGCCCGTGGAGGATCGCAGAGTTTGACAGAGAACCCCAGGCGCCCTAACTTTCGCGCCAGCTCACCGCCCACATTGCCCACCCCGACAATGCCCACGGACAGGCTGCTCCAGTCCTCCAGGCCCCGCCGTTCGGCATACAGCGACAGCACGCTAAGCACATACTCCACAACGCTGTTGGCGTTACAGCCCGGGGCTGCGCAGAAGGCGATCCCGCGGGCAGCCAGCCATTCCTTGTCCACATGATCGGTACCGATGGTCGCCGTGCCAACAAACTTGACCCGACTGCCCTCCAGCAGCGCCCGGTTTACTGGAGTCACCGAACGCACCAGCAGGATGTCCGCTTGGCGAACATCCTCGGGAGTCATCGCTCGGCCCGATACGCGCTGAATGCACCCTACGTCTTCGAAGAACGAATCCAGCAACGGTATGTTTTCGTCGGCTACGATCAGCATGGCAGTTCCCGGTGTATCCTCAGCCCCGGTTAGGACGGGGCCTGCGACCACCAGAGGGGCGCCGCCCCCCCCGCCGCCACCGCGTCGACGAGGAATAGGCGGCTTTGAGAGCGGCGTCATCAGGTCTTCGTCCGGCACGGTCGCGTTGAGTTTCTGACTGATGTACTTCTCAATGGCCGGCAGCGAGAAGGAATCATCCTCCCCAGCGAGGCTAACTGAAATACCATGTTGACCGGCACGTCCCGTACGGCCGATACGGTGGACGTAATCTTCGGCGTTCTCCGGGAGGTTGTAATTGAACACGTGGGTGACACCTTCCACGTGAATGCCCCGCCCGGCGACATCCGTGGCCACCAACACCTGGATAGCGCCGCGCTTGAACTGGTCCAACGTCTTCAGGCGTTTGTTCTGTGCAATCTCGCCAGACATCATGGCCACCTTGACGCCCTGATTCCTGAGATTCTGCTCCAGGTCGCGGCACTGGTCGCGACGGTTGGCAAACACAATGGCCTTGTCCACTCCGGACCGTTTCAGGTAGTTTGTCAGTACGGTCAGCTTCTCATCCTCACTGACCAGATAGACCGATTGCTTCACCCGTTCCGCGGTTTTCTGCTCAGGCTCAATCTCGACGAACTCGGCATTGCGGGTCCACATGGAGGCGAGGTTCAACACGTCCTGGTTGAAGGTGGCACTGAACAACAGGGTCTGGCGGTCTTCCTTGCCTGTGCACTTGCGGATGATGCGCTTGACGTCCGGGATGAACCCCATGTCCAGCATGCGATCCGCTTCGTCAAGGATCAGCAGGTCAATCTGGTCCAGGAATACGTCCTGGGAGCCCAGAAAATCGATCAGTCGACCCGGCGTTGCCACCAGGATATCGACGATTTCATTCTGCAGCTGGTCCCGCTGTTTGTCGTAGTTCATCCCGCCTACCACGGTGACCACATTGTGCCCGGTGTAGCCGCAGAGTTGCTCGGCGTCCTTGGCAATCTGCAGGGCCAGCTCCCGGGTCGGCGCCAGCGCCAGCACTCGCGGCTCGGAGGCGAAGCGATCCTTCTCCGGCACCGGCGTTTCGAGCAGACTCTGGATGGCGGTGATCAAAAAGGCCGCGGTCTTGCCGGTGCCAGTCTGGGCCTGGCCGATCAGGTCTTCACAGGCCAGCGTGAATGGCAGGGTTTCGGCCTGGATCGGCGTGCAATGGGTGAAGCCGATCTCGGTGATGGCAGCCAATAGGCGCGAATCCAGGTTCAGGTCCTTGAAGCGCACATCGGAACTGGTCGACGGAGCCGAAGTCTCTTGCTCTTGCTCTGCCTCAGCGGCAGCCGGCGATGTCGCCTGGGGGGTCGATGTTGTCATAAGCAGTCAGATTACCTTGCAGTCATTGGTTCACGGTTGCCGTGTCTGGATCTTCAGCCTGCCACGCTGCTGCAAACCGGTCTGCCGTGCCATAAAACGTCTTGAGTGTTTGAATGAACTGTTCGGCCCGAGCCGGCAGTCCCTGTTCCAGATACCGGTTGGCCTGGGCCCAGACCTCGCGCCGAAAACCTGCCTCATCAGCGGCTCCGCCACCGGACAGGTTATCAATACTGACGTGGAATCGAAAACCTGCCGCTATCGAGAACAGCCATTCCAGCGCCTGGGGCTTCACTTCCACCTTTTCAAAGGCTTGTTGCTGTTCCTCGGTGCGGCCATCCGGACAATACCAGTAGCCGTAATCCGACAGTGTGCGCCGGTGCTCACCGGCAATACACCAATGGCTGATTTCATGCAGCGCACTGGCATAATACCCGTGAGCAAAGATCACCTGTGCTGGTTCTTGGTCGCCAAGGCCCGGTATATACTCGGGTTCTTCACCGCCGCGGACCAGTATCGTCCGGTACTTTTCCCGGAACAGGTCGTTGAACAGCATGATAAGATCGTTTGGATGGTGTGTCATGGATCGGCTATTGTGCGACTTTAGTGCCCGCAATACCAGAGGGAACTTTCCACGAGCTCCTGTGTCCACCGGTTTCTCAGAATCCGGACACCGGTATCGATCCACCGCGCCCTTACCAGTTTTCTACAAGATTACGGAATCTATGACCTCAGCAACCCGGACCCTTATCGCCTGTTGTTTCTCGCTCGTCGTGGCAGTGGCATTGACGATCGCCCCGATCTCCGGGCACGCCGCCTCAACTTCAAGCCTGTTTGGCGGAGGAGCCGGAGGGTTTCTGCCGGTGGACGAGGCACTGCCCTTTTCCTTCACCACCGAGGGGAACAACCTGGTTCTGACCTGGAACGTGGCGCCGGACCATTACCTGTACAAGGACCGCATCACCGTCCAACCGGTCAGTGATCAGGTTCAACTGGGCACCCCCAACTATAGCCTGCCCGGGGCGGTGACCGAGGACGAGTATTTTGGTGAGGTGACGGTGTTCCGTGCACCAGTCTCGGTCACCTTACCGGTTACCCTGCCCGACGATGCCAGCGAGGCAGTCTTCCAGGTCACCTACCAGGGCTGCGCCGAAGCGGGCCTGTGCTACCCGCCCCAGACTCGGGAAGCGCTGTTCTATCGCACCGGGAATACCGCCACCGGTAGCGATAGACCTGCGTTGTCAGGGCCTTCCCATGACACCGACACCGCCGCCGGCCTGGCCGGCTTCCTGGCCAGCAGATCCACCCTGACCATTGCCGCGGTCTTCTTGGCGCTGGGTCTTGGCCTGACCTTCACACCCTGCGTGCTGCCGATGGTTCCGATCATCTCCGCCCTGGTGTCCAGCCGCAACACCCAGACCCACACCCACGCCTTGCTACTGTCCTCCAGCTATGTGCTGGGCATGGCCCTGACCTACGCCCTGGCCGGAGTGCTCACCGGCCTGCTGGGTGCGAGTTTCAACCTGCAGGCGCACCTGCAGTCACCCTGGGTCCTGGGAGTATTCGCGACGCTGTTTGTCGTCTTTGCCCTTTCCATGTTCAACCTCTACGACCTGCAGCTGCCCCGCTCCATTCGCGATCGCCTCAACCAGGCCAGCCACAGGCTCACCGGTCGCCGGGTGATGAGCGTGTTCGCCATTGGCGCCATTTCGTCGTTGATTGTCTCGCCCTGTGTATCAGCGCCACTGGCAGGCAGCCTGCTGTACATCAGCACCACCCAGGACGCGGCGATCGGTGGCATCGCGCTGTTCACACTGGGTCTGGGCATGGGGCTACCCCTGATCCTGGTGGCCGTGGGGGGGCGTCGGTTCCTGCCAGCCTCCGGCCAGTGGATGAATGTGGTCAAGTCATTCTACGGCATCATGTTGCTGGCCGTGGCCATCTGGCTTGTCGAACGATTGGTGGCGGACTGGGTGGCCTTGACACTGTGGGGCATACTGGCCGCCATTACCGGGGTTCAACTGGGCGCCTTCGATGCCGCCAGGGCCGGGTGGCAACGCACCTGGAAAGGCCTCGGACTGGTGCTCTTTGCCTACGGGCTGGCCCTGCTGGCCGGCGCCATGGCCGGCGCCAACGATCCGCTGAAACCGCTGTCGCCCTTCACAGTGCGGGCAACCAGCCCTTTGCAGGACGATGCTTCACGGCAGGCATTCGTGCGACTGAGTTCACCGGATCGCCTGCGCCAGGCCATGCAGCAGGCTGCCGGAGAGGGTCGCCCCGTTATTCTGGACTTCTACGCCGACTGGTGCATTTCCTGCAAGATCATGGAGCGGGAGGTGTTTACGGACCCACAGGTACGCCAGGCCATGACCCCCTACACTCTGCTGCAGATCGACCTCACCGAAAACACCCCGGCCCAGCAGGAGCTGTTGAATGAGTTGGGGCTGTTTGGCCCGCCAGCCATCCTGTTTTTTCAGCCGAACGGCGAGGAAGCCAGGAACCTGAGGGTTCTGGGGGAAATGTCCCGGAGCCAGTTCCTCAATCACCTAACCGGAGCCACCGGCCTGCAACAGAGCTGAAGCCCGGCCAGGTGATCAGTCACCCCGCCGAATGAAATAGAGATACTCCGGCCCGTCCGTCTGCTGGGCCACCAGCTCATGATTCAGGAACTGGCAGAAACGGGGAATGTCCCGGGTGGTCGACGGGTCGGTTGCAATCACCTTCAGGATGCCACCCGGCGACACCTCGGTTATCCGGCCGTGCAACAGCATGACCGGCTCCGGGCAGAACAGGCCCCGCGCATCCAGCTCCGCCTCATATTCAGGGTTCTCCAAACTCGCTTCCTCCTGATACAGGGAAAATTCCCAATACCGTGCTAAATTTTTGTTTATAGTCACTAAAAAGTCGGGCCCGCCGAAGCAGCCGCTCCGGTGACACTCGCTGCCGACGATCAACGACGAGGTATTTCATGATTCGAGTATTGATTGAACGCCATATCGCCGAGACCCTGGAAGACGCCTACGAAACCCGGTCACGCAAGATCCTCCAACAGGCCATGAGCGCACCCGGATTCATTTCCGGCGAAACACTGGTGGATACGTCCGACCCCAACCACCGTCTGACCCTGGCCAATTGGCGCTCGGTGGCACACTGGGACCGCTGGTACCACTCGGAGACCCGCAAGGATCTGATGACGGAAATCGTTCCGATGATGGACCAGGACGAGAAAATTACCATTCTGGAGCAGAGTGGTCACTAGTCCAGCCGCTCGATGAAACAGGTGATTTCTTCCCGGTCGTGGTATAGCTGTCGGGCCCGAAGCCGGTAACCGACCTCGGCCCGGCCCAGGACATCGCCAATGACCTGGCGGCACAGCAACCATTCATCGTAACGCTGTTTCATCGGCAGCTTCAGGTTGAATACCGTGTACCGACAGAGCCTGTCGGCTACCCACTCGGCCGCGAGCCGGGCTGTTTTCCGTGGCTTGTCGACGATATCGCAGACCATCCAGTCCACCGCCCTTTTGGGCCGCCACTGGTAGCCATCCGCCTGAACATGCTGCACCAGCCCACTTTTCATCAGCTCGTCGTTCATCGGTCCATTATCAACGGCCGCCACCGTCATGCCCTGACGCACTAGCTGCCAGGTCCATCCCCCGGGGGCTGCGCCCAGATCAACCGCCTTCTTGCCGCCGCCCAGGTAAGCCAGCTCCTCATCGGCCGGCAGAAAAACCTTCCAGGCCTCCTCCAGCTTGAGCGCCGACCGGCTCGGAGCGGCCGCTGGCAGCCTCAGTCGGGGTATACCGCCGAGGTACCGTGCCCGGTTATCCGCCCGGCTGACGCCAATGGACAGCGAGCCGAAGTCATGCAGCACCATTTCCAGCCGATAAGCCGATTCGGATTCCGCTGCGTCCATTAGCAAGCCCGCTCCCCTCAACCCCCTGGCAAGGGGCGCCACCCATTTGCGGGCGAAGTTGCCCAAGTCGCTGTCGGTATTGGACTCGGGCAACCGCACCTCCACCCGGGCACAGGGTGGCAACGGCTGCTCCTGTGCGCGGAGAAACTCAATGACCGCCCCGACTCGATCCGACGGTGGCAGTGACATCGAGCCCAGTGAAATGCACCAGTCCCTGATGAACACCAGCTGGTCCAGGTGAACCCATTCCATCAGTTGGACCGGGGTTTCAGGGCCAGGCAGATGAAACGTCACCAGACCGGCGCAGGGCCCCGCCTGAAAATATCCGAACACCCCGGCGACGGCTGCGATGTCCGTCACTTCACGGCCCGCCTCCACTTCAAAGCCGGGCCGACAGAACAGCAATACTTCCGCCATGACCACCCTATGCCGTAATTTGAAACTGTTTAACATCTATACCATTCGCAATCGGCTACACTTCTGCCCTTTATTGCACAGGTACCGAGTTTATGGACCGCATTTTGCCACTGTCGGCGTTGCTCATGGCCCTACTCCTGTGGCCGGCCAGCCTGGTCGCCCAGCCTATAGGTGAGCAATCCCAGTGCCCGTCCATTGCCGCCACCGATCCGGAGCAGCGAGCCGGCCTGCTCAGCTACCTTTGTTACCTGGCCATTCCGCAAGGGGATCCCGACTGGCAGGCTGACAGGCCCGAACAACTGTCCGCCGCACACGCCTGGCAGTCCGCAAATGGCCAGGAATTGGCCTTCACCCAGACGGACGCCACCTACTGGATCCGGCTCAATGTGCATAACCCCTCAAACCAGGCTGGCTTCTGGTATTTGAAGCTCAACTATGCCCCGCTGGACTTCGTTACCCTGATGATCGACGGTGAGCGGGATTCCACTCGCATCGACACCGGCGACCAGCGCCCCTTTCAATCTCGCGGCATAGACTACCGGTATTACCTGCTGCCCGTCATCCTGGAACAGGGCGAATCCAAGAGCATCACCATCAAACTGCGAAGCAGCGGCGCCCTCAACGTCCCCCTTTCCTTGATTACCACCGATGAACTAGTTGCTTACAGCAACAACTTAACCTTGACTCACGGGTTGTTCTACGGGGCGATCGCAATATTCTCGGTCTTCAACCTGCTGCTGTTTGCCACCTCCGGTACCACCTATTACTTCTACAACGCGTTCTATATGGTGTCGATGGGGCTGTTCCTGTTTACCATGGGCGGCTTCGCCTACCAGCACCTGTGGCCCAACCTGCCGATCATGGCCAATACCGCCATTCCGTTACTGATCGCCCTGTGCGCCCTGTCCATGAATCTGTTTGGTCGCTCGTTCCTGGAGGTTGAGCGCAACGCCACTCCCACCTCCCGACTGCTGACCACGCAAAGTGCCATCAGCATCCTCCTGCTGGCCCTGGTATTCGAGCTGGAATATACGGTGGCCATCAAGATCAACACGCTGTTCGCCCTGGTGGTCATCGGCAATCTGTTCCTGATTGGAGCGTCTCGCTGGCGCCGCGGCTACGCCCACGCCAAGTGGTATGTCCTGTCCTGGTCGCTGATGGTGTTGGGTACCAGTTCCTACGCCCTCGCGGCCTTCGGCTTCCTGCCCGATTTCCTGTCCCGCGAGATGACCATGCAGGCCGCCATTGGCGGGCAGATTGTGCTTCTCAACTACGCCATGGTTCAACGCTGGCGTCTGTTGAACCAGAAGCTCCTGGCCATTGAACACGATGCCAAGGTACACCTGGAACACCAGGTACAGGAACGAACCGCCCAACTGCGCTCCGCCATGGTGGATCTGGAACGGGCCAACCGGCGGCTGGAAGAGCTGACGACACAGGATGGGCTGACCGGTCTGAACAATCGCCGTTACCTCGACACCATGTTCAGCCAGCTCACCGCTGATTCCCGGCGCAGCGGCAAGCCGCTGTCTCTGGTGCTGCTGGATGCGGACCATTTCAAGCGAATCAACGACCGGTACGGCCACGGATTTGGCGACAACTGCCTGGCGACCATTGCGGACGTTTTGGCCAAGAACATTCACCGCCCACAGGACGTTGTTGCCCGGTTTGGCGGTGAGGAGTTTGCTCTGCTGCTCCCGGACACCGATCTTCACGGCGCCCGTCGGGTGTGCGAAAAGATCCTGACAGACATGGAAAACACAGAGCTGGTCTGCGACAACGGCCAGGCGGTCAACCTCACCCTCAGTGCCGGGATCGCCGCCCTGGCCCCTGGCGAATCGGAACGGGAGCTGTTCGAGCGCGCCGACAAGGCGCTTTACCGCGCCAAGGAGCGGGGCAGAAACAGGATCGAGACCGCCGCCACCGATGCACGCAGGGCCCTTGACGAGTGCTGACTACAGGGATTTGTGAATGAAGGCCGCCGCAACTTCGGCAGCCTCGTCAATGAGATCACCCTGACTTAACCCCGAAGCCTTCAGTGGCAGAAAGTCGTGGTTGCCCCCCTGCAGCCAGTGCAGGGCAAAAGGTACCGCGTCGCCCAACCGGTCGGCGAGCTCATCCGGTTTACCAAAGGGATCACGGGTACCCTGTACCACACACACCGGACACCAGAGTCTGGCAAAGTGCTCGACCCGCCATTTATCGACTTTGCCGGGCGGGTGGAAGGGATAACCGAAACACAGAGCCCCGCTGAAGGCGCCGCGATCCTCGTCCTCAGCGGCCAGCAAGCTCGCCATCCGTCCACCCATGGATTTTCCCCCGATAAAGAGGGGAGCATCGGGCCCAAGCTCGTCCCGCAACCGGGCGATAGCGTCACGAAAACTGGCCAACAGTTTCTCGGCCCGATCCGGCGGCCGTTTGCGGCCATCCTCTCGACGCCGCTTCATATAGGGAAACTCCAGCCGAACCACAGTTATGCCCCGACTGGCGATCGCGTTCGCCAACTGTTCCATAAACGGCGAATCCGCTGGCGCACCTGCGCCGTGAGCAAGTAACAGGACGGCGCCGCAATCCGTACCTTGCGCTTTGGTCGTATATCCCACCGTAGAATTCACCTGACCTCCAATTGTGACTATTATATGGGCACCCAAGAGGACCCTGAGGATCCATCCCGCCGGCACAATGACGTCCGAGCAGCGATGATCCTCACCCGGGCGCCGTCAGCATACCATGGCCAAGTGTCGGTTCTTGTTGGTGATTAATGGCCATGTTGCTGATTTGAGTGACTTTGACAGCCAAGGGACGACTTGATCTGAGTCATTGCAAAGCCGTCACGGTTTCTCCATACTTGCGCCCGCACATTTCCCCACTCTAAATCCATTGGTAAGGCTATGAGCACAGTAAATCCAAACCTGACATACAACTACAAGGTGGTGAGACAGTTCGCCATCATGACAGTGGTATGGGGTATTATCGGGATGAGCCTGGGTGTGCTGATTGCAGCGCAACTCGTCTGGCCCGCGGTCAACCTGGACCTACCCTTTACTCACTTCGGCCGGCTGCGGCCGCTGCACACCAACGCCGTGATATTCGGTTTTGGTGGTTCTGCCTTGTTTGCAACTTCCTACTATGTGGTGCAGCGTACCTGTCAGGCGCGCCTGTTTTCTGATGGCTTGGCCCAGTTCACCTTCTGGGGCTGGCAAGCCGTGCTCGTGGCCGCCGTGCTCACCCTGCCACAGGGACTCACGTCCACCAAGGAATACGCCGAGCTGGAATGGCCCATCGACATCCTGATCACGCTGGTCTGGGTAGCCTACGCCATTGTCTTCTTCGGCACCGTCGTCAAGCGTAAGGCGGCACACATTTACGTGGCCAACTGGTTTTACGGCGCCTTCATTCTGACCGTGGCCGTTCTCCACATCGGTAACAACCTGGCACTGCCCGTCAGCGCCTTCAAGTCCTACTCCATCTACTCAGGTGTGACCGACGCCATGATCCAGTGGTGGTGGGGCCACAACGCGGTTGGCTTCTTCCTCACCGCCGGCTTCCTGGGCATGATGTACTACTTCGTTCCCAAGCAGGCGGACCGTCCGGTTTACTCCTACCGCCTGTCCATCGTCCACTTCTGGGCCCTGATCGCCACCTACGTCTGGGCCGGCGGCCACCACCTTCACTACAGCGCCCTGCCCGACTGGGCACAGACCGCGGGCATGGTTATGTCCCTGATTCTGCTGGCTCCGAGCTGGGGCGGCATGATCAACGGCATGATGACCCTGTCCGGCGCCTGGCACAAACTGCGTACCGACCCGATCCTGCGGTTCCTGGTGGTGTCCCTGTCCTTTTACGGCATGTCCACCTTCGAAGGGCCGATGATGGCTATCAAGACCGTCAACGCTCTGTCCCACAAC
>NZ_JAWVYN010000001.1:0-416647 GCF_033722735.1 Marinobacter sp. | reverse complement strand
TGTCAACCGCCAATTTGAAGAAAGTTGAAACTCAAAATCTTCAATAAAACCAAGCGGTTATCTTTCGACTTCCGGCCCGCTGAAGTGGCGTGCCCCTCGAAAGAGATGCGCATTCTACAGACCTCCGCCGAGGTGTCAACGCGAATTCCCAAAAAACTTTGAAATACGCGAAAATCGATCAAATCTCCGCCAAATCGGCTACAGGGCCACCTTAACCGCAGCGGATGCGGCCTTGGCTTTTGCCTTCGCCTCGTCGAGCGTATCGCCTTTCGCCAAGGCAACGCCCATGCGACGCCGTCCTTTCAACTCTGGCTTACCGAATACCCTTAGTTGAACATCGGGTTCTGCCAACGCATTTTCAAGACCGGAGTAAACCGGAGCATCAGACTCCCCCTCCGGCAGTATGACTGAGGAGGCAGCAGGTCCCAGTTGGCGAATGGCCGGCACTGGCAGCCCCAGGATTGCCTGGGCATGGAGGGCAAATTCAGAGAGGTCCTGCGAAACCAGGGTCACCAGTCCCGTGTCATGGGGACGTGGCGATACCTCAGAGAAATAGACATCATCTCCCCGAACAAACAGCTCAACACCATAGACGCCAAAGCCCCCCAGATCTTCGGTAACCGTAGCCGCAATGTCACGGGACCGCGCCAACGCCTTGTCGCTCATCGGCTGTGGCTGCCAGGACTCGCGATAGTCGCCATCCTCCTGCCGATGCCCTATGGGGTCACAAAAGCTGACACCACCGGAATGCCGAACGGTCAGCAGTGTGATCTCATAATCAAACTCGACAAATCCCTCTACGATCACCCGCCCCTTGCCGGCACGACCACCGGTTTGAGCATAGTCCCAGGCAGACTCAACGTCATCCTGAGTACGTACGGTACTCTGCCCCTTACCGGAAGAACTCATCACCGGCTTGACCACCAGCGGCAGCCCGATGTCGGCCACCGCCTGAAGATAGGCTTCACGGGAATCGGCAAACCGGTAGGGAGATGTAGGCAGCCCCAACTCCTCTGCGGCCAACCGACGTATGCCCTCCCGGTTCATGGTGAGGTTGACCGCCCGAGCCGTCGGTACCACCCGGTACCCCTCCGCTTCCAGTTTCACCAACTCCGGGGTAGCAATCGCCTCGATTTCGGGAACGATCAGCCTGGGACGCTCCTGTTCAATGACCCGCCTCAACGCCTGAGGGTCCAACATGTCGATAACGTGACTACGGTGGGCCACCTGCATCGCCGGCGCATCGGCGTAGCGATCGACGGCGATCACCTCCACCCCCAATCGTTGCAGCTCTATGACCACCTCTTTACCCAGTTCGCCGGATCCACACAGCAGCACCCGATAGGCGTTTGATTTCAGGGGCGTGCCCAGTTCGATTGTTCCACCGTCACTCACGTTGCATTCTCCAAGTTCATCATTCGTTATTCTGGTTACTCTGTGCTGAGCCAGCGCCCCTCAACACTGGTTAGAGTGCCACTTTTTCTTCCCGCCCGGCGACGCTCTTTAGAACCTCCCGGCGCTCTTCATTGGTCATCTGGCTCCATCGAAGAATCTCGTCTCCGGTTCGCTGACAGCCAATGCAGATATCGTTTTCATCCAGCGCACACACGCTCACACAGGGCGAGGACACCTTGTCGGCCACACTCATATCAATCCTCTACCGGTTTCAACTCTGTGAGATAGCGGCGCGCATTGTGAACATAGTGAGCCGCACTCATCTCCAACATTTTCTTCTGGTTCTCATTCAGTGCTTTCTTGACCTTGCCCGGAGAGCCAACAACCATCGAACCGTCCGGAACCACCATCCCCTCGGGAATCAGGGTATTGGCACCGATCAGACAGTGCTTGCCGATCTTTGCGCCGTTCAGCACCACGGCATTAATGCCAATCAGCGAGTAGTCGCCAATCTCACAGCCATGCAGCATGACGTTATGCCCCACGGTAACGCCGCGGCCCAGGGTCAGCTTGATATTGGCATCGGTATGCAGGACAGCCCCATCCTGGATGTTGGATTCCGGGCCAATGGTGATGAGATCGTTATCGCCCCGAATCACCGCGTTGAACCACACGCTGCTGCGCTCCTCCAGGACCACACTGCCAATTACCGTGGCGTTGCCTGCAACAAACTGCCCTTCGCCGTGGAATTCCGGGCGTCGGTCGGCCAATTCAAAAAGCATGGTGAATCTCCTTGTCAGGGGTTGGCGGGCTCCAGCAGATCAATGCCGGCATCGTACACAGCATTCAGAAAATCGACCAGCACGACAGCGGATAATCCCCAGATCTGGTACCGTTCCCAACGATAGCATGGCACGTAAAAGGTATGGTTCATGAATGGGATCGCATCGGTGCGCTCACGACGATCCTCCAGAAAGAACTCGATGGGCACCCGAAAGATGCTGTCTATCTCGCCAGGGTTGGCAGTCAGTGACACATCGGAAGGAATGACGCCCACGTAGGGTGTTACCAGGATTCCATGCCGTGACATCACCTGACTCAGCGGCGCCACCACATGCACCAGCTCTGGCGCCAGGCCGATTTCTTCGTGGGCTTCTCGTAACGCCGTGTCGGCCAGCGTGTGGTCGTCCCGATCCCGCTTGCCCCCGGGGAAGGAGACCTGGCCTCGATGGGTACTGAGGCTGTCGGAGCGCAAGGTAAAGACAATTTCGGGACGCTGGTGATCATCCGTCACGGGCACCAGGACCCCGGCTTCGGGGTAATCGAGTGCGAGCTGCTTTGGCGCATACCCAGCCAGGCGTTCGGTTAAAAGATTGCGCAAGTTACTACTCCCAACAACGAAACTGGATTAGGTGAGACAGACGGGAGCCAGCCGGATAAACTGGAATACATCAGGGGCCTTTGGACCACTCCGGATCATTCCAGGCGGTAAAAGCAGTCCCCAAGGCACACATCGTTACTAGTATACGAGGAACTCCATGAAATACTGCAGCAGTTGCGGCCATCCCGTTGAACACCGCATTCCGGCGGGAGATAACCGACACCGCTTCGTCTGCCCGAGCTGCGACACCATACATTACCAGAACCCGCGGATCGTCGCTGGTACCGTGCCAATCTGGGAAGGAAAGGTCCTGCTTTGCCGGCGGGCCATCGAACCGCGTTATGGCTACTGGACCCTGCCGGCCGGCTTTATGGAGAACTCGGAAACCACCCTGGAAGCTGCTACCAGGGAGACTTGGGAAGAGGCTCTGGCCGAGGTACACATCGACGACCTGTACACCATCATCCATGTCCCCCATATTGACCAGGTGCACATGTTCTATCGGGCCACCCTGAAGACCGGTGAGTTTGGAGCGGGCGAGGAGTCACTGGAAAGCAAGCTGTTCAGCCTGGACGAAATTCCCTGGGACGAAATCTCCTTCCCCACCGTCAAACGGACCCTTGAGCACTTTATTGAAGACATCGAGCACAGCGTCTTTCCGGTTCATGTCAGCGACATTCGGTTCCGGATGGGACAGCAGGCAAAAAAAGCTGCCTCCTGATGTCGCCGAGACGGGCCCTCATGGAGGCCCAGAGAGAATTTCTGCGGCTCCCTAAATATCCTCGAGCCGGTACACTTCATAAGCCGGCTCTTCATAGGGGTGCGCGGCCTTGAGCGCATCCACCGCCCGCCGAATCAGTGTGTCTTCACAGACCATCTCAACTTTATATTCACTGACAACCTCCAGCTCACCCCGCTCTCCAAGGAACGGCTGACTGCCATCCAGAGGTCGGAACTGGCCCTGGCCCAGGGTTTGCCAGGCACACGCATCGTAGTCTCCAATACGACCGGCCCCGGCTTCAAACAGGGCACGCTTGGTTTGTTCCACATGGGTAGCCGGGACGAAGAAACACAACTTATACACGATTCCTAACTCCTTGATCCGATCGCCACCATTTCAGCGCCTACTATTCGGATATTTTTTGTACAGATTAGTTGCTTAGAAACTTACCCACAGATTCTGTGGATAACTCTGGGGATAGTTTTTGGGAATGGCCTCCAATCCCCCATAATTACTGACCTTGATACAGATTGGCGACATTTTCGCCGATCACACAATATCGTTATTAATCAATAGGTTAAATGAGTGGATTAAAATTCATTCGATTCAGACACCCCTTGCACAGCGAATATACAGGACGGCACCAGGAATGTGCATAAAATAACTGAGTCAAGATATTTTTCCGCGTTTCTGGTGCAATTTGCTATTGATTTTCGCCACAGAACTGTGCCCTTCAGCGACATTTTTTTGTTCCACTAGCCCGGCGATGACCCTTGCTACAAGTGGTAACAAGAGTCGTTACC
This sequence comes from Marinobacter sp., assembly GCF_033722735.1. GTDB lineage: Bacteria > Pseudomonadota > Gammaproteobacteria > Pseudomonadales > Oleiphilaceae > Marinobacter. The sequence continues at coordinate 412,347 of NZ_JAWVYN010000001.1, read as the reverse complement.
ATCAGATACAAAAAAACCGGTCGCGCCCTGCCTCAAAATGAAGCAGTCCACGACCGGTTTTAGTCCAGGTGTTATCTGTTGGTCAAACCAGCCAGTTAGTCAAACCAGCGCCGGGCATTCCTGAACATCCGGATCCAGGGACCATCTTCCTGCCATCCCTCTGGACGCCATGAGAACTGAGCAGCCCGGAACACCCGCTCCGGATGCGGCATCATGATCGTCACCCGGCCACTGGTGGTCGTCACGCCCGTGATGCCAGCCTCTGAGCCGTTGGGGTTGTAAGGATAACGCTCGGTAGCCTGGCCGCGGTGGTCAACGTAACGCAGTGCCAGCCGGCCATCCTCGGCCAATAGCGAGGCAGAGCCGTTGCCGCCAAACTCTACCCGCCCTTCTCCATGGGCAACCGCGATCGGCATGCGGGAACCGGCCATGCCATCCAGGAAGGCCGAGTTGGATTTCACCACTTCCACCATCGCCAGGCGAGCCTCGAACTGCTCCGATTCGTTGCGCACGAAGCGGGGCCAGCCCTCACTGCCCGGAATCAGCTCATGCAGGTTGGACAACATCTGACAGCCATTGCAAACCCCGAGCGCCAGCGTATCCTCCCGCTCAAAAAACTGGGCAAACTGATCACGAACCCTATCGTTAAACAGAATGGATTTGGCCCAGCCTTCACCGGCCCCCAGCACATCACCGTACGAAAAGCCGCCACAGGCAACCATGGTGCTGAAACCGTCCAAATCGGTGCGGCCGGACAACAAGTCGCTCATGTGCACGTCAACGGACTCAAAACCGGCACGGTCGAATGCCGCTGCCATCTCAACCTGGCCGTTCACACCCTGCTCCCGCAGCACGGCCACCCGGGGTCTGACCCCCTTGGCGATGTAGGGAGCGGCAATGTCTTCATTCTGGTCGAAGGTCAGCTCCGCCTGCAGGCCAGGGTCTTCGGTATCGAGAATGTTGTCGAATTCCTGTTGCGCGCACTCGGCATTGTCCCGCAGTGACTGGATGCGATAGCTGGTTTCGGACCACAGCCGCTGAAGATCGGCACGGGATTCGTCAATCACAAAGGCATCGGCAAAGGAGAACCGTACCCGATCTTCTTCGTTGGGGCTTCCAATGACCGAGGTGTGTTCTCCCAGCCCGGCAGCCGAGAACTGCTGCAGCACAAACTCGGTGTCCTCGCGGCGAACCTGGATCACCGCACCCAGCTCCTCGTTGAACAACTCGCGGGCAAACTGGCTGGACTCCTCCGCCAGGCCGTCCAACTTGACGTCGAAGCCGGTGTGACCGGCAAAGGCCATTTCGGCCAGGGTAACAAACACACCGCCATCAGAGCGGTCATGGTACGCCAGCAACTTGCCGTCGCCGTTCAGGCCCTGGATCACCGCAAAGAACGCCTTGATGTCTTCGGGATCGTCCAGGTCCGGCGCAACCGCGCCCACCTGACCATAGACCTGGGCCAGGGCGGAACCGCCCAGGCGATTCTGGCCCGCCGCCAGATCGATGAGGATCAGATCCGTTTCGCCAGCATCGGTACGGAGCTGCGGCGTCAAGGTACGACGTATATCGGTCACCGGGGCAAAACCACTGACCACCAGCGACAGCGGAGCCGTCACACTCTTCTGTTCGCCGCCATCTTCCTCCCAGACCGTTTTCATCGACATGGAATCCTTGCCCACCGGAATGGTAATGCCAAGCTCCGGACAAAGCTCCATACCGACTGCCTTGACCGTATCGTAGAGGTTGGCGTCTTCACCGGGGTGGCCGGCCGCGGCCATCCAGTTTGCCGACAGGCGGATGTTGGACAGCTTCTCGATCGACGCCGCAGCGAGGTTAGTGATCACCTCGCCCACCGCCATGCGACCGGAGGCGGGCGCATCAATCGTCGCCACCGGGGTTCGCTCGCCCATCGCCATGGCCTCACCCGTGTTGACGTCAAAGGAGGTTGCGGTCACCGCCACGTCACTCACCGGCACCTGCCAGGGGCCGACCATCTGGTCCCGGGCTACCAGGCCGGTGATGGTGCGGTCGCCGATGGTGATCAGGAAACTCTTGCTGCCGACCGAAGGCAGACGCAACACCCGCTTGATGGCATCCTTCAGATCCACCTTCGCGCTGTCGAAGATCGGCTTGGTGAAGGAAGAACGGGCCACGGTACGGTGCATCTTGGGCGGCTTGCCGAACAGGACGTCCATCGGCAGGTCCACGGCACTGTCATTGAAGTAGGAATCAGCCAGTTCCAGGTGATGGGTTTCGGTGGCTTCCCCAATGACGGCGTAAGGGCAGCGCTCCCGACGACAGATGGCATCGAACAACTCCATGTTCTCTGGTGCCACCGCCATGACGTAACGTTCCTGGGACTCGTTGCACCAGATCTCCAGTGGCGACATACCGGGCTCATCGTTGGGAATGTCACGCAGCTCGAACTTGCCGCCGCGGCCGCCGTCCTTGACCAGCTCCGGCATCGCGTTGGACAGGCCGCCGGCGCCAACGTCGTGGATAAAGCAGATGGGGTTGGCCTCCCCTTTCTGCCAGCAGCGGTCGATCACCTCCTGGCATCGACGCTCCATTTCCGGGTTGTCCCGTTGCACCGAGGCAAAATCCAGGTTCTCGTGGCTGGAGCCGGAATCCATGGAGGAGGCAGCGCCACCGCCCAGGCCGATCAGCATGGACGGTCCGCCCAGCACAATCAGCTTGGCGCCCACCGGGATATTGCCCTTCTCCACATGCTCGGGGCGAATGTTGCCCATCCCGCCAGCAATCATGATCGGCTTGTGGTACCCACGCACCTCGTCGCCATCCGGCCCGGGCACCTTTTCTTCAAAGGTTCGGAAGTAGCCCGCCAGGTTGGGTCGGCCAAACTCGTTGTTAAAGGCGGCACCGCCGATGGGACCGTCAATCATGATATCCAGGGCCGAGGCAATACGCTCCGGTTTGCCGTAATCGCCTTCCCACGGCTGCCTGTCGTCGGGCAGATTCAGGTTGGACACGGTAAACCCGGTCAGCCCGGCCTTGGGCTTGGAACCCCGGCCGGTCGCCCCCTCGTCCCGGATTTCGCCACCGGAACCGGTTGCCGAGCCGGCAAACGGGGATATCGCGGTCGGGTGGTTGTGGGTTTCCACCTTCATCAGAATATGAATGTCTTCCGGGTGGTAGCGATAGACGCCGGACTCCGGCTCCGGGAAAAAGCGCCCGCCCCGGCTGCCGACAATAACCGAGGCATTGTCCTTGTACGCCGACAACACACCTTCGCTGTTCATCTGGTAGGTGTTGCGGATCATCGCGAACAGCGATTTATCCTGAGCTTCCCCGTCAATATCCCAGGATGCGTTAAAGATCTTGTGCCGACAGTGTTCCGAGTTCGCCTGGGCGAACATCATCAATTCCACATCGGTGGGATCACGCTCCAGACCGGTGAACGCCTCAACCAGATAATCAATCTCATCGTCAGCCAGGGCCAGTCCCAGTTCCTGGTTGGCCACTTCGAGGGCACGGCGTCCGCCGGCCAGAATGCCAACCTTGTTGAGCGGGCGGGGCTCTTCGCGATTAAACAGCAACTCGGCCCCACCCATTTCATGGAACACCTTCTGGGTCATGCGATCGTGCAACAATGCAGCTATGGTCTCCCGCTGCTTCAACCCCAGTTTGCCCTCGGCCTGGATATAGAAGGCCGTTCCCCGTTCAATGCGGTGAATCTGCTTGAGGCCGCAATTGCGGGCAATGTCGGTCGCCTTGCTGGACCAGGGTGACAGGGTTCCGGGCCTGGGCACCACCAGGAACAGAATGCCCTCGGGCTGCTCGGCCGGTACGCTCGGGCCATAGCGGAGCAGGCGGTCCAGCACCTGTTGTTCCGCCGGCGAAAGATCGGCATCCAGATCACAAAAGTGCATGAACTCAGCGTATACATGCGCCACTTCGGGCACCACGGCCTGAATCTGGGCAAGAAGTTTCTGAGAGCGGAAGGGCGAAAGCGCGGGAGCGCCGCGAAGTTCCAGCATGGTCTAAACCTGTATCACGCTAATCTGGGAATTGGGTAAGGCCCTGGCAATGGAACACCAAGCCCCCCGGTATGAACGGCCGCCATAATACTGGAAAGCAGCGTCGGGATACAGAGATAGAACGTCCGTGAATGCGACTATAAGACAACTTGATTACCCCGGCAGAATCCCCAAAATGGGCGCCTCCCGAGCGTAGTACGGCGCTGAAGACAGCAAAACCGGGTCACGATGGCCAGTGGCGACACTGTTCAAACAACGTACAATTTACAACGTTTTGCACAGATCTCGATCAGTCAGATTGACCAGCCGCGCAGACGTGGGCCATGATTTGATTGGGGCATGGACTGCCCCGCCCGCGTTCTGTCTGGGGCCTCTCAACTAGCCAAGACCCTGTTGAGCAAGCATTAATCGCTATTGGCCTGAGTGACGTACACCCTCGACACCGATGTACGGGAGACTATGGATTTGGCACAACTTGCTCTTAACCAACGGTTCAAAGGCATCCGCCTCGGCGTTAGCTGGCTGGCCATCGCCGGCTTTGTCCTGCTTGCGACCGGCTGCTCCCGTCCCAGTACCCTGGAAGAAATCCGTTCCGAGGGCGTGCTGCACGTTATCACCCGTAATGCCCCGTCCATCTACTACGAAGACCAGGACGGCCCGGCCGGGTTTGAGTATGAACTGGCCAGGAAATTTGCCGAGCACCTGGGCGTTGAGCTGAGAGTCCGGGTCGCGGAGGACAACACCGAAATCCTGTCGGTGCTCGATCGCGACTACGCCCACATAGGCCTGGCCGGGCTAGCCAACAGCCCGGACTATACCGAACGGTTCCATACCGTCTCCATCGGCCTGCAGGTCCAGTCGGTGGTCATCTACAATCGGGACCTTGCCGCTCCCGAGAGTGTGGAAGACATTGTCGATTCCCCGGTTCACATCATTGCCGACAGCAACCATGTCCGCCACCTGCAGACCCTGCAGGCCGAGCACCCGGATTTACAATGGCAACAGCACAACGAGCTGGACGCTGCCGGCCTGCTCGAGCGGGTGGAATCCGGTGAGCTCCCGGTGGCCGTCATCGCCTCCAATGAGCTGGCGATCAACCACGTCTTCTTCCCGGGCGTCAAGAAAGCGTTCAGCCTCAATGCCCCCGAGGATCTGGCCTGGCTGATGCCCGGTGAACAGGACGCCAGCCTGGCGAATGCCGCCACCGAGTTCCTTCAGCAGCTGGAAGCAGACGGCACGCTGGCCCAGTTGACCGAGCGCTACTACGGCCACCTGGACCGGCTCAATTACGTTGGCGCCCGGACCTTCGTCCACCACGTCCGCAATCGCCTGCCCCGCTACGAAAGCCTGTTTCGGGAACACGCCGAGAAGCATGGCCTGGACTGGCGCCTGCTGGCCGCCATTGGCTACCAGGAATCCCACTGGCGGCCCAATGCGGTTTCCCCCACCGGCGTAAAGGGCCTGATGATGCTCACCCGCAACACCGCCAGCTATGTGGGCATCAGCAACCGGCTGGACCCGAAACAGAGCGTTGAGGGTGGCGCCCGATACTTCACCATGGTGCATGAGCGAATTCCGGAGCGCATTCCGGAGCCGGATCGCACCTGGTTTGCCCTGGCCTCCTACAACGTCGGCTTCGGCCACCTGGAGGATGCCAGGCGGTTGACCGAGGCGGCCGGCAAGAACCCGGACCGCTGGATGGATGTGAAAGAATTCCTGCCGTTGCTGGCCCAGAAGGAGTGGTACACCAAAACCCGCTATGGCTATGCCCGTGGCTACGAACCGGTCATTTACGTGCAGAATATTCGCCGTTACTACGACGTGCTGGCATGGATGAGGGATCCGTCACAGGCCTCCGAGCAGGTTGCCAACCAGGAAGTGTTCGACCTGTCCGGTGAGGTGATGACCGACACCGTTTCGGCCAACCACGACCGCGCCTCACTGCCCAAGGCCTTGGGCGTTACGCCGCCAACCCTGTAACCGGCTCGGCCGGCGTGATCAGCCGTCGTCCGGGGTTGTGATTTCCAGTGCCCGCTCGACATGCTCCGCGGCAAATCCGCGCTGGGTCAGGAAGCGGGCCTGCCGCGCTTTCTCCTTCCAATCCTGCCCCAGGGCCTGCAAGCCAAACCGCCGCTCCCGCAGACGAACGGCACGCTCGGCCCAGTCAGCGTTCTCCACTGCCGTCAGGCTCTCCGGGAGAAAGCGAATGCCCCGCTGCTGCAGTTCGCTACGGATCCGGACCGGCCCGTAGCCGGCATCCATGCGTTGACGGGCGTAAACGTCGGCATAGCGTTCATCACTCAGCCAGCCCTCCCCCTCGAACTCATCCAGTACCGCCTCAATCAGGCCCGACGGCAGTCGCCGCTGGCGCAGCTTTGTCGCCAACTCCAGACGACTGTGTTCACGCCGCGCCAGCAGGCGCAGCGCCACCGTACGGATCTGCAGCTCGGGATCGTCCTGTTTCGATGCGTTTTTCAATTGACTCTTTCCGCCAACGCGACCAAAGCGCTAGACTAGCGCCACTGTGATTTACGTACCCGCCAGCCGAACCCGCCGGCTGCGCTGATGTGTGGTGCCGCTTACCTTGCCGGACACCAGGACCTGGTTGCAATACTGAAGGATACCGTCATGGCCGCATTTATCCAGAAGCTGTTCAGAAGCCGAAAGCCGACCGCAACGCCCGAGCCGGAACCGAGCACGCCCTCCCGGCAGGAACAGCAGGATGAACAGCGGGAGCAACAGGCTCGCCTGCTGGAGGGTACGCCAAGCCAGCAACAGCTGGAGGAGTTGGCCCTGACCGGCGTCACCGCCGACCTCCGTCGTCGCGCCGCTTCCGCAATACACGAGCGGGACGCCCTGCTGCGGGTCCAGAAGGCAGCCAAGGGCAAGGACAAATCCGTTTACCAGATCGTCCGGCAGGCGCTGCAGGAGATTCGGGACCAGGAAGAACAACAGCAGAAGATTGCCGACCAAATCAGGACGCTCATCAAGCAGGCCGAGGATCAGGCCCGCAGTGAAGACACCAAGCTCTACCAGGCTCGCCTGGAGGCCCTCCAGGGCCAATGGGAGGAGGTTGAGCCCCACGCCAGCAAGGAACAGGTGACCGCCTTCCTGAGTGCCGTTCACCAGTGCCGGGAACGGATGAATGCCCTGGCGGCCGAAGAAGCCGAACAACAGCGTCAACGGGAACAGGCCGACGAGCGAAAGAACACCCTGGAGCTGTTGGCGTCCACCGTCGAAGACCTAAAGGCGCCAGGAAGCGAAACCCTGCCCTCCGTTTCGGCCCTGGATGCCCTGCAGAAAACCCAGGAGAACCGATGGCTGGAAGCAACCCGGGACACCGCCGTTGGCAAAAGTGAGCAGAAAGCCTATGAAAGCCTGATGCAGGCCATCAAGGGAGTCATCGCCGCCTCCCGCCGTCTCGGCCAACATCGGGAAGCGATCCAGGCCCTGATCTCGGACAACGAACGTGATGCCCCAGAACGGAAGTCCCGCGCCGCCAACCTCCTGACCGAAATTGAGTGGCCCAAAGACTTCCCCCTGCCCGCCGAGCTCCTTCAAGTCCGGCAACTCGGTCAGCAAAAGCCGGTTGCCGCGGAGCCCCCTGAAGGTGCGGGCGACCAACAGGCCCTCGCCCGGGAGCTGAAACAGACCCTGGAATGCCTCGAGAGTACGCTGGAAGCACGCCAGCTCAAGGAATCCCGTCAGCATTTCAAGAAGGCCCAGAATCTGGCCAACTCACTGTCGCCCGCCAACAGCCGCACGTTCCAGTCACGGCTTCAGTTGCTGGGGGGCCAGCTAAGGGAACTGAACGACTGGCAGGGATTCGCCACCCAGCCCAAGCAGATTGCCCTGTGTGAGCAAATGGAGTATCTGGCCGATCAGCCCATGGAACCGGAGGCCAAGGCAGAACGGATCAAGGAGCTGCAGAACGAATGGCGAAATCTTGGCGGTTCGTCCGACCGCAACCTCTGGAGCCGCTTCAAGCAGGCCTCCGATCGTGCCTACGAGCCTTGTCGGGCCTACTTCTCCGTGAAGTCCGAGCTCAAGCAGACCCACCTTGAAACGCGCCGGGCCATTTGCGACCAGTTACAGGAATTCGTCGATCAGGCAGACTGGAACGACGTTGACTGGAAGGCCGTCGACCAGATTCACCGTACCGCCCGCGAGGAATGGAAGGCCGCCTGGCCGGTGGATTTCCGCGACAATCGCCCGGTGCAGAAACGTTTTGACGATTTGCTGAAACAGATCGAAGCCCCGCTCAACGAGGAACGGCAGCGAAACGAGCAACGCAAACAGGCTATCGTCGAGGCAGCGGAACAACTGGTCGCTCATGAGCCGCTCTCTGAAGCCATGGAACAGGCCAAGGCCCTGCAGAATCAGTGGCGCAGCATCGGCATCACCCGTCACCGGGAAGACCGGAAGCTATGGCGGGCGTTTCGCAAGGCCTGTGACGCGATCTTTGCCCGCCGCGACGCCCAGCGCTCCGAGCGGCGGCAGCAGACCCAGGCTGCGGACCAGCGCGTCGAGGCAACGCTTGCCGAGACCCTCCAACTGCAGCCCGAGAGCGCTACCGGCGACGTCATCGAGCAGGCCCTGAGCCAGCTACAGTCTCTGCGACAGGAGCCGTTGTCCCGCGAAAAGCAGGCGCGCCTCGCGGATGAGATTCAGCGGCTTGGACAGCTTCGGGACAACCAGATCCTGCAGGCCCGCATTGGCCAGTGGCAGGTGCTGATCCGCGGGGCGGACGGCGTCGACATGCCCGCGGATTGGGGCGAGAAGGCAGACCGGTTCCAGGATCTGTCGGCCCGGGAGCTGGTGATCCGCGCGGAGATCCTCACCGGTGTCCCTTCCCAGGAAGCGGACCAGGCCAGACGGATGGAGATACAGGTTCAGCGCCTCTCCGAAGGACTCGGTGGCGGCAATACCGAAACCCCGGCCGGCGATCAACTGGAATCGCTGATCGCCAGCTGGTGCGTGCAAATCCCCGCCTCGGACCGAAGCGAAGACCTCACCCGGCGGCTGCAAGCAGCCCTGACCGCCAGCATCGACTGACCGCCGGCGTTATTCCCGCTGGTGTTCCAACACATAGCCCCGGGCCTGTACCACCGCGGCCCGGGCCTTCTCCTTCATATCGTCCAGCTCCTGATCCGGCAGATAGAACCGCATGTCAATGGAATGCCGGTAGTAGCGCGTCGGCAGCCGGTTCAACGCCACGCACATCACATCTGCCAGGAAGTCCTGCGAATCATCGGCCTGACAGGTTTCGTCAATGGCTTCGGCCACCAGTCGCTCATAGAAGTTATCGATTGCATCCAGTAACGACATCCTTTTTCCCCTCGCAATAAGCCTTCAACAACCATAGCTGGCCGTCGTAGGCCTGTCATGAGCACTTTCGCCAATCGAAATGGCAGTGCGCGTCATTACCCGCCCCCGGAACGAACGGCTATGGTTACAGGTCACATTAACCTGGACACGAGCAGCCATTGCTGGCTCTGATCGTCCGGAACAACAACACCTCCAATACAACGACACCACCAGAGGAAACACCATGAGCACCGAGGCCTACATCTTCGATGCAGTGCGCACCCCACGAGGTCGGGGCAAGAAAGACGGCGCCCTGCACAGCGTCAAACCCATCTCGCTGATGACCACCGTCCTCAAGGCCTTGCAGGAAAGAAACCGGCTGGATACCGGCCAGGTCGACGACATCGTCATGGGCTGCGTCACCGCCGTCGGTGATCAGGGCGCAGACATTGCCAAGACCGCGGCACTGGCTGCGGATTGGGACGAAGTTGTCGCGGGCGTCACCCTGAACCGGTTCTGTGCCTCCGGCCTGGAAGCGGTCAACCTGGCAGCCATGAAAGTCCGCTCCGGCTGGGAAGACCTGGTGGTTGCCGGCGGTGTCGAAGCCATGTCACGGGTGCCCATGGGCTCCGACGGCGGTGCCTGGGCGATGGACCCGGCCACCAACCTGCATACCGGCTTCATGCCGCAGGGCATTGGCGCCGACCTGATCGCCACCCTTGAGGGCTTCAGCCGGGAGGATGTCGACAATTTCGCGGTCCGCTCCCAGCAAAAAGCCGCCCATGCCTGGGAAAAGGGCTACTTTTCCCGTTCAATCATCCCGGTGACCGACCAGAACGGCGTCACCATCCTGGACCGGGACGAGCACGTCCGCGGTAACACCACCCTCGAATCCCTGGGTCAGCTCAAGCCCTCCTTCCAGATGATGGGTGAAATGGGCTTCGATGGCGTCGCCCGCGAGAAGTACCACTACGTGGAGAAGATCAATCACGTCCACCATGCCGGTAACTCCTCCGGCATCGTCGATGGCGCCACCGCTATGCTGATCGGCAGCGAAGCCAAGGGCAAGGCCCTGGGGCTGACCCCTCGGGCGCGTATTGTGGCCACCGCCGTGACCAGCACCGACCCAACCATCATGCTCACCGGTCCGGCTCCGGCCGCCCGCAAGGCCCTGGACAAGGCCGGCATGAGCGCCGACCAGATCGACCTGTTCGAAGTGAACGAAGCGTTCGCCTCGGTGGTGATGCGGTTCCAGCGGGAGCTGTCGGTGCCTGATGACAAGGTGAACGTCAACGGCGGCTCCATCGCCATGGGACACCCTCTCGGGGCCACCGGCGCCATGATCCTTGGCACCCTGCTCGACGAACTGGAGCGGCGCGACCAGCGCTTTGGACTCGCCACCCTTTGCGTGGGCGGCGGCATGGGTATTGCCACCATCATTGAGCGTTGCTGAGCCGACACCTGATTCTGAGAGGAGAACCGATCATGAGTGCTATTCGTTACGAACTGGGTGCCGACCAGATCCTCACCCTGACCATTGATATGCCGGGACAGTCCGCCAATACCATGAATGCGGCGTTCCGAGATGCGCTGAACGACACCGTTGAAAAAGTAAAGTCCGACCTGGACAACCTCAGCGGTATCATCGTCACTTCCGCCAAGAAGACCTTCTTCGCCGGCGGCGATCTCAATGAACTGCACCAGGTGACCCGGGAGCAGGCCGGGGAGTTCGAGGCCATGGTAAACGGCCTGAAAGCCAGCATGCGGGCCATTGAAACCTGCGGCAAGCCGGTGGTTGCGGCGATCAACGGCAGCGCCCTGGGAGGCGGCCTGGAGATCGCCCTGGCCTGCCACCACCGGGTGGTGCTGGACGACGACAAGATCCAGCTGGGCCTGCCCGAGGTCACCCTGGGCCTGTTGCCCGGCGGTGGCGGCACTCAGCGGCTGCCGCGGATGATTGGCCTGGAGGCCGCCTTCCCCTACCTGATGGAAGGCAAGAAAGTGAACCCTCAAGCGGCCCTGAAGGCCGGCATCGTCGAGGAACTGGCCAGCTCTCCGGACGAGCTGATCAGCAAGGCCAGGGCCTTTATCCAGGCCAACCCGACCAGCCAGCAACCGTGGGACAAGAAAGGCTTCAAGCTGCCCGGCGGTGCCCCCCATCACCCGGCGATGGCCCAGAAGCTGGCCATTGCCCCGGCCATGCTCAAGCAGAAGACCAAGGGCTGCTATCCGGCGCCGGAGCGCATCCTGTCGGCGGCGGTGGAAGGCTGCCAGGTGGACTTCGACAACGGCAGCCTGATCGAAACCCGCTACTTCACCGAGCTGGTGGTGGGCCAGGTGGCCAAGAACATGACCGGCACCTTCTGGTTCCAGCTCAACGCCATCAAGGCCGGCGGCAGCCGTCCCCAGGGCGTGGCCCAGGAAACCTTCAGCAAGGTCGGCGTACTGGGCGCCGGTATGATGGGCGCCGGCATTGCCTATTCCACGGCAACCCGGGGTATCGACGTGGTGCTCAAGGATGTGTCGGTGGAGAATGCCGAGAAAGGCAAGGGCTACTCCGAGAAACTGCTGGCCAAGAAAGTCAGCCGCAGGCGCATGACCGAGGACCAGAAGGCGAGCGTCCTCAACCGCATCAAGGCCACCGACTCCGCCAATGACCTGGAAGGCTGTGACCTGATTATCGAAGCGGTGTTCGAGGACAGCGAGCTGAAGGCAAAGGTGACCCAGGAAGCCGAGCCCAAGCTGGTCGGTAACGGTATCTTTGCCTCCAACACCTCCACCATTCCCATTACCCAGTTGGCGGAAGCCTCCGGTAAGCCGGAGAACTTCATCGGGCTGCATTTCTTCTCGCCGGTGGACAAGATGCAGCTGGTGGAAATCATCGTGGGCCAGAAGACCTCCGATGACACCCTGGCGCGAGCCTTCGACTACGTTTTGCAGATCGGCAAAATCCCCATCGTGGTCAACGACAGCCGCGGCTTCTTTACCTCCCGGGTGTTCGGCACCTTTGTCAACGAAGGCATCGCCATGCTCGCCGAGGGCGTCCACCCCTCCAGCATCGAGAATGCCGGAGTACTGGCCGGCATGCCGGTGGGTCCGTTGGCCATCTCTGACGAAGTCAGCCTCACCCTGATGCAGCACATCCGGGCCCAGAGCAAAAAGGACACCGAGGCCGCCGGCGGCACCTGGGTACCGCATCCCGCGGAGGCTGTGATTGACCGGATGGTTGAGGAGCAGGGTCGCAAGGGCAAGGCGGCCGGTGCCGGCTTCTACGAGTATCCCGACCAGGGCAGGAAGTACCTGTGGCCGGAACTGGAAAAGCTGTTCGTCGATCCGGACAAGGCCCGCCAGGTGAACCTCCAGGACCTGAAGGACCGGATTCTGTTCATCCAGGCCATCGAGACGGTACGCTGCCTCGAGGAGGACGTGCTGCGCTCGATCGAAGACGCCAACATCGGCAGCATCTTCGGCATCGGCTACGCCCCCTGGACCGGCGGCGCCGTCCAGTTCATCAACCAGTACGGCGTCCGCGCGTTTACCGAGCGGGCGAAGGAGCTGGCGCAGCAGTATGGCGATCGCTTCGCGCCACCGGCCCTGCTGCTGGAGAAGGCCGAAGCCAACACACCGTTCTGCTGAGCGGCGTCCAACCTGCGCGGTGCCAGGCACCACGCGGATCAAGGCGGGAGCGACCGGGTCGCTCCCGCCTTGCCCTTCCCCTTGTGATCCGGGCCCCACGCCCCCATTGACAATTACAGGCTTGCCCATATCACACGGCTGCACCTGCCCGGATGATGGACATATTGTCACACAGCGATACCGGCGGACTATGGCAACCGATCAGGCGCTTGCCTACAATGAATGGCAAGGAGTCGCCGAACAGCTCCTCAAGAATCACTGATCTGGCCCTGGCACACCTCCGCGCAGGCAGCCCCGTGCTCCGGTTTTGCAGAAGAGCCCAAGAATCTGACAGGATCTCCGGTACGCATTGACCAGCCAACAGGTCTGCCGGAATCGAAACGAAGAATCAGGTACCAAAGATGACTAAGATGGCGGAACGCTTCAAACTCCGTGGGGATCACTCAAGCCAGGGACGCCTCGGCCAGCTCGGCCGCGCATTGACCGTTGCCTTGCTGATGGCGCCCGTGGCGCTGCCAGCCAGCATTGACCGGGAGGCCGCATACGAGCCAGTGAGCCCAACGGTGGACCAGGCCCGGGCCAATATCCTGATCGCACGTCAGCTGCAGTTCACCCATTTCCGCGATCAGTCCATCGACGACATGCTCTCCAGCGAGGTCTTCGACGCCTACCTGGAGTATCTGGATGGCCAGCGCATCTACCTGACCCAGGAAGACCTGCAGTTCTTCGAACCGGTCCGCTACCGCCTCGGTGCCGCCCTGAAAACCGGCCAGCTGCAACCGGGCTTCGACATCTACAATCTGGTTCAGCAACGCATCATCGAACGGCTGGAATTCGCCCTGTCGGTGGTGGAGTCAGGCATCGACAAGCTGAGTTTCGACACCGACGATTCGCTGCTGCTGGATCGCTCGGAGGCCGACTGGGTGGCCAACCGGTCCGAGCTCGACCGGCTCTGGATCAAACGCATCAAGAATTCGATTCTGGCCCAGCGTCTCAGCGGCAAGGACGATGAGCAAATTGCCGAATCCCTTCAGCGCCGTTATGAGAGCCAACTGAACCGCACCAGCCAGGTCCGCAGCGAGGATGCCTTCCAGGCCTACATGAACGCCTTTACCGGCCTGTGGGACCCGCACACCTCCTACTTCTCTCCCCGCACCTCGGAGAACTTCAACATCAACATGAGCCTGTCCCTGGAAGGTATCGGGGCCGTGTTGCAGTCCGACAATGAATACACCAAGGTGGTAAGGCTGGTGCCCGGCGGCCCGGCGTCCAAACAGGGCCAGCTGCAGCCGGCGGACCGCATCGTCTCGGTGACCCAGGAAGACGAAGACACCCCGGTGAACGTGATCGGCTGGCGCCTCGACGAGGTGGTGGACCTGATCCGCGGCCCCCGGGAGTCGGTGGTCACGCTGGAAGTCATCCCTGCCAATGCCTCTGACGAGACCATGACCCGTTCCATTTCCATCAAGCGGGACAAGGTGAAGCTGGAGGAACAGAGTGCCAGCAGCGAGGTCATCGACCTGCAAAGGGATTCCGGCAACTACCGGATTGGGGTGATTACCATCCCGACCTTCTATGCCGACTTCCGTGCCATGCAGCAGGGCGACCCCAACTACAAGAGCACCACCCGGGATGTCCGTGCCCTGATTGAGTCGCTCGAAGATCAGGATATCGACGGCCTGGTCATTGACCTGCGCAACAATGGCGGCGGCGCCCTGCACGAGGCCAATGACTTGGTCGGCCTGTTCATCGACGAAGGCCCCACCGTGCAGATTCGCAACTCCAACAACGACGTCCAGGTGCTGACCGACCAGGATCCCTCCGTCGCCTACGACGGTCCGCTGGTGGTGATGGTCAACCGCATGAGCGCCTCCGCCTCGGAAATTTTTGCCGGCGCCATCCAGGACTACGGCCGGGGCCTGGTGGTGGGCTCCCAAACCTTTGGCAAAGGTACCGTGCAGGCGGTGCGACCGCTGAACCACGGCCAACTCAAGATCACCCAGTCCAAGTTCTACCGGGTGTCCGGTGGCTCTACCCAGCACAAGGGGGTGATGCCCGATATCGCCATTCCCTCCCGGGTGGACACCACCCGGATTGGCGAGGACGCCCTGGACCACGCCCTGCCCTGGGACCAGATCGAGGCGGTGCCCCATACCCGCTATTTCGATTTCAGCGGCATCATCGACCAGCTTCGAGCCAATCATGCCCAGCGGTTTGCGTCACACCCGGAGTTTCAGCTGCTGCAGCGGGAGATTGACTTCCTGGAGGAGCAGCGCGCCCAGGATTCGGTCAGCCTGAATGCCGAGTTGCGCGCCGTGCAACAGAGTGAAATCGAGCAAACCCGCCTGGCCATTGCCAACGCCCGTCGCAAGATTCGTGGCGAGGAGGCCTTCGCTTCCCTGGAAGAGCTGGAGGACTGGCAGGAACAACAGGCGGCGAACCCGGATCGCCAGGACGAGGAGCTGGACTTCATCGTCCGCGAAGGCGGCCATATCATGGCCGACATGCTGGAGCTGGACCAGCGACTGGCCTCTATTGATTCGTTAAGCACCATGGCCGCCAAGGCAAACTGATAGCCTCATCCCGGAAGGGCCAGAACAGACTCGTAGACAGGGTGTATGTCCAAAGACGACGACAAGCAACGAGCCCGCGCCCTGGAAGGGCTTCTGATGGACGCCATGCACGCCATGGCGTCCATGGAACAGGTAGAACATCTCACCGAGGACCTGAGCGGGGAGCAGAAGGCCTCCGGCAGTAAACGGCGCGAATCCCCCCCACCCAAGGCATCCGCACGGGAGGACGACTCCCTGATGGAGCGGCTCGCCGGTATCACCGGTTCCGCCCTGCGCTTCGCCTCCCGGTCCACCGATACCTCCCTCAAGGTGGGCAAGGCACTGATCAAGTCCCAGGACCAGCTGCGCATGATGCTCGCCGCCGGACAGTCCCTCAGCGACATTCGCCAGGTACTGGGCCTGACCCTCAGTGAGATGAGCGAGGCCCTCAACCTCAAGGACAAGTCCATCCTGGAGGCCATTGAAAATGGCACCGCCACCCTGTCCTTCGAGCTGATCCTGCGACTGGCGGCACTGGTCGCCCGCAACGACCCCATTCCCTTTGTCCTGCGGACCGCCCGCACCTACAACCCGGAGGCCTGGCAGGTCCTCAATGACTGGGGCGTGGGGCGTCTGCCGCTGCAGTTTGAGCGGGAACGGCAGTTCATCAATATCTTCCGCAGCCACGACGACGCCCGCCACCTGTCCGATGAGGGCTTCAAGAAGGTGCTGGAGTTCACCCGCCGCAGCTTCGAGATGTCACTGCACTTTGTGGAAGAGCAGGAGCAACAGGCGGCGGCGCTGAAGGCCCGGTTGGAGGCGGAGTTCCAGCAGAAGACCGAGGCCAGCGCCAGCGACAAGCACAGCCGCCGGTCCAAACGCAACGCCTGAGATCCGCTACCCAAACAAACGCGCCATGCCCTCGCAGTCGGGCCGTTCAATCACCCCACGCTCGGTCACAATGGCATCGATCAGGGTCGCCGGGGTGACGTCGAACACCGGATTGAACACCGCCACCCCCTCCGGCGCCAGGGCTTCACTGCGCACCTGACGCACCTCGGTACCCTCCCGCTCTTCAATGGGGATGGCCTGCCCGCTGTCCAGTGACATATCCACGGTGCTCGAAGGTGCCACCACCATGAAACCTATCCCGTGGTGCCTTGCCAGCACCGCCAGACTGTAGGTACCGATCTTGTTGGCCACATCGCCATTGGCGGTGATCCGGTCGGCCCCCACAATGACCCATTTCACATCGCCCCGAGCCATGATCCAGGCTGCAGCACCGTCGGCGTTCAGCGTGACCGGAATGCCATCCCGCTCCAGCTCCCAGGCCGTCAATCGGCTTCCCTGCAGCCAGGGCCGGGTCTCGTCGGCGTACACCCGATGCAGGCGACCGGTTTCGTGCAATCGGCGAATGACCCCCAGCGCAGTGCCATAGCCTCCGGTGGCCAGCGCCCCGGTGTTGCAGTGGGTTAAGACCGAGAAGGGTGCTTCCTCCGTCATCACGGACAGGGCATGGTCGGCCATCGCCAGGTTGGCCGCCAGGTCTTCCGCATGGATCTGCTCTGCCGCCGTGGCCAGCTGCTGCCGCGCCTGGTCAACGCTGGCGCAACGATCGAGCACCTGTTCCATGCGATTGAGGGCCCAAAACAGATTCACCGCCGTTGGCCGGGAACCCGCCAGCACAGCCATGGCCTCGGCGATGTCCTCGCGCCAGCGATCGATCCCGGCCTGCCGAGCCGCCAGGACCACGCCATAGGCGGCGCTGATGCCGATCGCCGGCGCACCGCGGACCACCATATCCCGGATACTGTCTGCCACCGCTGCGGCACTGTCGAGGGCCAGCCAACGCTCCTCTCCGGGCAGCAGGCGCTGATCCAGCAGCTCCAGGCAATGCCCCTGCCATCGGATCGCGACCGTTCCCAGGGCGCGGTTCGGCTCGGCGGGGCTGGTGGCTTGGGAACTGTCCGGCATGTTGCTACTCCAGATTTGGTTAGAAATACGGGTCGACTGGCAAGGGCGCCAGTATAACCGGTTTTCGCAGCCGGGCAGGTCTCAATTGTCACCAGGCTGGTGACGCCCGGGCGCGGTGGTTATACTTTCTGGCCAGAATTTTACTTTAGCGTGCGCCATTCAGGCCATGGATGGGGGAGCGGAGAGCATGAGGACAAAGGCAACAGAATGATGGCAGAGACGATCGTGGCAGCAGATATTCGCATCAATGCACGCTGGGTCATCCCCATTGAACCGGCAGGCGTGGTGCTGGAACAGCAGGCGCTGATGATTCAGGGCGACCGCATCGCCGCAGTGATCGACCAGGCCGAGGCCGATCAGCGGTACCGGGCCAAGGAAACCATCAACCTGGGTCAGCACGTGCTGCTCCCGGGGCTGATCAACCTGCACGGTCATGCCGCCATGTCCCTGTTCCGGGGACTGGCCGACGACCTGCCGCTGATGACCTGGCTGAACGATCATATCTGGCCGGCGGAAGGCCGTTTCGTGGACGAAGCCTTCATCCGGGACGGCACCCGACTGGCCATCGCCGAAATGCTGCGCACCGGTACCACCAGCTTCTCGGACATGTACTTCTTCCCGGAAGTGGCCGCCGAGGTTGCCCATGACGCTGGCGTCCGCGCGCAACTGTGTTTTCCGTTGCTGGATTTCCCCACCATGTGGGGCTCCGGCCCGGAAGACTACCTGCGCAAGGGGGCGGCACTCATTGAACGGTGGCAAGGGGATGCCTTCATCATGCCCGGCATTGGTCCCCACGCCCCCTACACGGTCTCCGACGGCCCGCTGCGGGAAACCCTGGAGCTGGCGATGTCGCAGCAAGTGCCCATCCAGATCCACCTGCATGAGACCGCCTTCGAGGTGAGCGAGGCCCTGGAGAAAACGGGCCGGCGCCCGACCCAGCGGCTGGCGGAACTGGGGCTGCTGACCCCCAACACCCAATGCGTCCACATGACCCAGATTGACGATGCCGATGTCCGGTTGTTGCAGTCCTCCGGCGCCCACGTTGTGCACTGCCCCGAATCCAACCTCAAGCTGGCCAGCGGCCAGTGCCCGGTGGGCCGGCTGCAGCGGGCCGGGGTCAATGTGGCCATTGGCACCGACGGCGCCGCCAGCAACAATGACCTGGACCTGTTCGGCGAGGTGAAATCCGCCGCCCTGCTGGCCAAGGTCGTCGCCGGTGACGCCGCGACCCTGTCCGCCCACGAGGCCCTGGCCATGGCCACCATTAACGGCGCCCGGGCGCTGGGTCGGGCCGAGGAACTGGGCACCCTGGAAGCCGGCAAACTGGCGGACGTGATCGCGGTGGACCTGAGCGATCCGTTCCTGCAGCCGGTCTATGATCCGGCCTCTCACCTCGTATACAGTAGCCACAGTCGGCAGGTGAGCCACAGCTGGATCAATGGGGTTCCCCAGGTCCAGGACGGTCGGCTGACCCGAATTGACGTACCGGACCTGATGCTGCGAGTGCAGGCCTGGTCCGACCGAATCCGAAACCAACCGGCCGGGTAACGGTGACAGACGCATCCGCAAGCCCGACCGACTGACGCCAAACTGGAAGCAACCATGAGCAACCAAAACGTCGACCGTAACGAAGTGGCCAAGTTCGAAGCCCTGGCCAGCCGCTGGTGGGACCCCACCAGCGAGTTCCGGCCGTTGCACGAAATCAATCCCCTGCGCCTGAACTATATCGACGAACGGGCCTCCCTGGCGGGCAAGACAGTGCTCGATGTCGGCTGCGGCGGCGGCCTGCTGTCGGAAGGCATGGCCCAGCGCGGTGCCCACGTGACCGGCATCGACATGGGCGAGGCGCCGCTGAACGTTGCCAAGCTGCACGGCCTGGAGTCGGGCGTCAAGGTGGACTACCGGCAGACCACGGTAGAGGAGTTGGCCGCAGACCCGGAACAAGCCGGTCGGTACGATGTGGTCACCTGCCTGGAAATGCTGGAGCACGTGCCGGACCCCGCTTCGGTGGTCAACGCCTGTGCCCGGATGCTGAAGCCCGGTGGTCACCTGTTCGTCTCCACCATCAACCGGAATCCCAAGTCGTTCCTGTTCGCCATCGTTGGTGCGGAATACGTGTTGGGGATGCTGCCCAAGGGCACCCACGAATGGCGCAAGTTCATTCGCCCATCGGAAATGTCCAACTACCTCCGTCAAGCCAGGCTCGACATCCGCGATCTCACCGGCATGACCTACAACCCCATCACCAAGGCCTACCGCCTGGGCCGGGATGTGGACGTGAACTACCTGATGCACGCGGTGGACAGCCGCAAGGATGAGAGCGCCTCGTGAGCCCCGCACCGTCCGCCGTGCTGTTCGACCTGGATGGCACGCTGATTGATACTGCCCCGGATTTCATCCGCTGTCTCAATAAGCTTCGAGTGCAACGGGGGCTGGGCGCCCTGCCCCCCGAGCACATCCGTCCTTCCGTCTCGAACGGTGCCCGGGCGATGATCGAGGTGGGGTTCGGGCTGGTGCCGGAAGATCCGGATTACCAGGAATACCACACCGCGTTCCTCGATCTGTACGAAGCCGGGGTCGCCGAGGAAACCCAGCTGTTTCCCGGCATGGCGGAACTGCTGGACTGGCTGGAGGAGACGGCGATTCCCTGGGGCATCGTCACCAACAAGCCAGAGCGCTTCACCACCCCCCTGCTCCACGCCCTGCAACTGGACGAGCGCTGTGCCGCGGTGATCTGCCCGGACCACGTGGCCCAGCGCAAGCCCCACCCGGAGTCGTTGATGCTGGCGTGCAAGCAAATCGGGGTGGACGCGGCTAGCGGTATCTACGTAGGCGATCACCGTCGTGACATCGAAGCCGGCCGCAACGCCGGCATGACCACCATTGCCGTGCGGTACGGCTATATCGAGCATCCCGAGGAGGTCGATTCCTGGCAGGCCGACCTGGTGGCCGACACGGTCAGCGACCTGACAAAGCTGATACAATACCGCTAGTTTATCCGCCCAACCCAGATTGCCGTATCGGAGAGCCACTATGCAGGATTACCAAGCACCGGCCGATTTGCTGAAGGATCGCATCATCCTGGTCACCGGAGCCGGTAGCGGTATCGGTCGCGTTGCCGCCAAGACTTACGCGGCCCACGGTGCCACCGTGATTTTGCTGGGCCGCACCACCTCGAAGCTGGAAGAGGTCTACGATGAGATTGAGGCGGCGGGGCACCCGCAGCCAGCCATCGTGCCCCTGAACCTGGAGGGCGCAGCCGTCAAGGAATACGAAGAGATGGCGATGACCATCGAGGAAACCTTCGGCCGCCTCGATGGCGTACTGCACAATGCCGGTATTCTGGGCACCCGCAGCCCGGTGGAACTGTACGACCCGGAAACCTGGAACAAGGTCATGCAGGTCAATGCCACGGCGCCGTTCCTGCTGACCCGGGCGGTCATTCCGCTGTTACGCCAATCCGACAGCGCCTCAGTGATCTTCACGTCCTCCGGCGTCGGCCGTCGCGCCAAGGCCTACTGGGGCGCCTATGCGGTCTCCAAGTTCGCGCTGGAAGGCCTGAGCCAGCTATTGTCGGAGGAGCTGGACGACGACCGCCACAACATCCGGGTCAACAGCCTCAACCCCGGGGCCACCCGCACCAACATGCGGGCCCACGCCTACCCGGCGGAAAACCCGCAGCAGAACCCCGCCCCCGAGGAGATCATGCCCATTTACCTGTACCTGATGGGCCGTGACAGCGACGGGGTCAACGGTCAGCAGTTGGACGCCCAGCCCAAGTAACCGGACAGCCCGACCTATGGAATTGATCTTCTACACCACCGCCCAGTGCCACCTGTGCGAACTGGCCGAAAACCTGCTGATCAATACCCCGCTTTCCCAGCCGATTCCGGTGGAAGCGGTGGATATTGCCCAGTCGGAAGCACTGGTGGCCACCTACGGCACCCGAATTCCGGTACTGCGCCGCAACGATACCGGCGCCGAGCTGGACTGGCCGTTTGACCGCGATCAATTGCTGGACTTCCTGCGCCCCGGAGCCTGACACCAGCCCAAGTCATCGAATACTTAGAGGATGCGCCCATGCTGATGGTGATTTCACCGGCCAAGACCCTGGACTATGAAAGCCCCCTGGCCACGGAGGCCTACACCCAGCCCGAGTTCCTGGACGACGCCTGTGAACTGGTGGACCAGCTCAAGGCACTGGCCCCGGACCAGATCAGCAATCTGATGAAGATCAGTGACAAGCTCGGCCAGCTCAACGCCGAGCGCTTCCAGGCATGGCAACTGCCGTTTACCCCGGACAACGCCCGCCAGGCCGTGCTGGCCTTCAAGGGCGACGTCTACACCGGCCTGGACGCCGGCAGCTTCGACGAAGGCGACCTCGAGTTCGCCCAGCAGCACCTGCGTATGCTGTCCGGCCTGTACGGTATCCTCAAGCCCCTGGACCTGATGCAGCCCTATCGGCTGGAAATGGGCACCCGATTTGAAAACTCCCGCGGCAAGGACCTCTACGCCTTCTGGGGCAACCGGATCACCGAGGCCCTGAACCGTCTGCTGGCGGAGGATGACGGGGTACTGGTCAACCTGGCGTCCAACGAATACTTCAAGAGCGTGCGCAAGAAAGCACTGAATGCCCGCCTGATCACCCCCCAGTTCAAGGACTGGAAGAACGGCCAGTACAAGATGATCAGTTTCTACGCCAAGAAGGCCCGCGGCCTGATGTGCCGGTACGCCATCCAGAACCGCATCACCCAGGCGGACGACCTCAAGGGGTTCGACCTGGAGGGTTACCGGTTCAGTGACGAGCAGTCCGACCGCGACAACTGGGTGTTCCTGCGTAAAGAATCCTAACCTCCGGAGCAAGCAATGAACGAAGCAGTCTTTTCCCAACTCGCCCTGGCGGTGCTGTTGACCGCCCTCATCGGCTGGATGGGCTTTATCGTCTGGGACCTGGCCAAGAAATCCCAGGCGGGCCGGTTCGGCACCATCGCCCTGTTCACCGTGCTCGGTGCCGGGGTACTCGGCTTTATCATCAAGACCGTACTGGTCGAAATCATGCAGATCTAACGCTTTACGGCCACCCAGGGTGGCCGTATCATCCCGCGCCCTTTTCCGACCACACAATAACGAGGATCCAATCATCATGTGGTTTCGCAACGCCCGTGTATTCCGATTCACCAAGCCCTTCGACATCACCGCCGAGGCGCTCGAAGAGAAACTGCAGGAAGACGCCTTCAAGCCGTGCGGCCCCCAGGAAACCTCACGTCAGGGTTGGGTCCCGCCCCTGGGCAAGCATGGCGAACAACTGGTGCACAGCGCCGGCGGCTACCACCTGATTACCCTGCGCAAGGAGGAAAAGATCCTGCCGGGGCCGGTGGTGAAAGAACTGGTGGAAGAAAAAGTGGAGGCCATCGAAGCCGAGCAGCATCGCAAGGTTCGCCGCAAGGAGAAGGACGAGCTCAAGGAGCAGGTGATGTTGGAGATGCTGCCCAAGGCGTTTTCCAAGAACCGCCGCTGCTACGCCTACCTGGCACCCAAGGACGGTTTCCTGGTGGTCGACGCCGGTTCCGCCAAGCAGGCCGAGGAACTCGCCTCCACCCTGCGCAAGAGCCTGGGATCGTTGCCGGTACGGCCGCCCGCGGTGGAGCAGGCGCCAGCCTTTACCCTCACCGGCTGGCTCAACGAAACCGTCGACCTGCCCGCCACCCTGACCCTGGGCACCGAGTGCGAACTCAAGGACCCATCCGAGGACGGCGGCGTGGTGCGGTGCAAGGGCCTGGACCTTCAGGGGGACGAGATCCGCAACCATCTGGAGGCCGGCATGCAGGCCACCCGGCTGTCGCTGACCTGGGAGGACACCCTGTCCTTCGTGCTGGATGAGGAACTGGGCATCCGCCGCCTCAAGTTCGGCGACACCCTGCAGGAAAAGCTGGATGACGTGGACGCAGACGATGCCGCCGCCCGCTTTGACGCCGCCTTTTCCCTGATGACCCTGGAACTGGCCCGCCTGATTCCGGGGCTACTGGAAGCCCTGGGGGGCGAGGACCGCTCTGCCATCGTGGAAGCCGCCTGATCCCCCTACCCGGTCAGTGGGACGCCGCCCCCAGGCGTTCCCGCTGCCATTCTTTCTCCGGCTCGTTGAGCACCAAACGCAGGTCCATGACCTCTTCCTCCCGGTTGTAGGTCACCTCAAACCCCAGGTGCTCGGCCAGTTGGAGCATCGGACGGTTGTCCGGCAGGACATTGCCCACCATTTCCACGGTGCCGCGGGCACGGCAATAATCGATCATCTTCTGCATCAGGGCGGCCCCCAGCCCCTCCCCCTTCATCTTGTCGTCGACCATCACGGCAAATTCGCAGCGCAGGTTGTCGGCGTCGGTCCAAACCCGCACCGTGCCCAGGGTTTCCTCGCCCTCGCCATCCTCCCGAGGGGCATTGGCAATGAACACCATCTCCCGGTCGTAGTCGATCTGGACCATCTGGGCCACGTCCTCGCGGGAGAAGTGCTTGCGGAACTGGAAGAAACGATAGCGGATGGACTCCGGCGACTGTTTCTGATGGAACACCCGGTGCGCGGGTTCGTCCTCCGCCAGCACCGGCCGGATGATGACCCGGCGCCCGGACTTGGGCAGCATGATCCATTCCTCCAGTTCCCGTGGATAGGGCTGGATAATCGGCCGCCCCGGTTGCTCGGACAGATCGATGGCAACATCGACGGCCACCGTGCCCTGCTCATTGAACAACAGGGGAGAGATCTCCAGCCCCTTGATCTCGGGAATGTCGATCACAATCTGGGACAGGGTCACCAGGGTTTCCGACACCGCCCGGATGTCCTCCTCCGGGCGGAAGCTGTACTCCTGCAGCAGCTTGAACATGTAGGTACGCCGCAACAGCTCCCGCGCCAGCACCATGTTCAGCGGCGGCAACGCAATCTGGCGGTCTGTCGCCACGTTGATCTGGGCACCGGCGGCGCCACAGACCACCAAGGGGCCAAAGTTGGCATCCCGGGTAATGCCCACACTGAAGGCGATGCCGCCAACATGCTGGTAGGCGTGCTGCACCGCAAAGCCGATAAACCCGCTCTCCGGAAAGTGCCGCCGGTACTCCTCCATCAGTGACCGGCAGGCGTCCATGATCGCCGCTTCGCTGTTCAGGTCATGGTCGGTCGCCTTGTACCGGCCCCGGCCAGTCCGCTGCTCCAGGAAAGGGTGACAGGACGCCTCGTGGATCAGGGTGACGTTCACCGGGCGCCGCTCCACCGAAAACACCTCGATCACCTCTTCCATGTCGTCGCAGTAGTGGGTGTCGATGGTGGCCACGCCGTAGTCCCGCAACACCTCCCGGGCCTCGCGGTTGGACAGATGCCGGCGGCCGGCCTTCAGGGCCCGCAGTATCAGTTTGCGGGTTCGGGAATGGTCGGCAAAGTGGTCGGTAAAGGACTCCGGGGTCTCGGTGAGCAGGCGTTGCACCCGCTGGTGATTGATATGCTGCATGAAGGCCTTAACCGCTTTCTCCGGCGCAAAGAACGAGGGGATCCCCGCCCGGTAGAATTCGTCGCGGGCGTCCATCACCGTGCTCTGCCCCAGCCAGCAGGTGAAGACGTTGAGCCGGGTCCCCTTCACCGCTTCCACCACGGCATCGGCAATCTGCAAACTGTCCTCGGTCAGGCTTGGGGCATACATCACCAGCACATTGGAGACTTCCGGGTCCCTGGCCAGGATCTTGATGGCCCTGGCATAAAGCTCCGGGGACGCATCGTAGTTGAGATCGATGGGGTTTCGGCGGGTCCAGTACTGCGGCAGCAACTGCGCCAGTTCCTCGATGGTATCCTGCGACAGGCTGGCGAGCTGACCGCCGGAATGGGCCAGCCGGTCCACCGCCAGGACCCCCGGCCCGACCCCGTTGGCCATTATTGCCAGCGACTCCCGCCGCAAGGGCCGCATCCGGGTAAGGGTTTCGAGGGCGTCGAACATCTGCCCCAAGCCATCCACCCGCAGGACACCGGCCCGCTGCAACACCGCATCAAAAATCGGGTCGGTCCGGTACAACCCCGCAGGCAACTCATAGGGCAGCCATTCGGACTCCGGCACCCGGCCGCTTTTGACGGCAATCACCGGCTTGGTGCGCGAGGCCACCCGCACCGCCGACATGAAGCGCCGGGCATTGGGAATGTGTTCGATGTGCAGCAGGATCGCCCGGGTCTTGCTATCCTGGGCCAGGTAATCGATCAGGTCATCGAGATCGATGTCCATACCATCGCCGAGCGTCAGGAAGTAGGAAAAGCCCACCCCCCGGGCAAAGGCCCAGTCGATCACCGAACTGGCAATGGTGCCGGACTGGCCAATAAACGCCACCTTGCCGGGGATCGCCCCCATATGGGCATACGTGGCGTTGAGGCTGCGGGCGGGCACCATCAGGCCAATGGTGTTGGGCCCCAGAACCCGGATACCCGTTTCCCTGGCCGCCTCCCGCACTGAAAACATCAGTGGCTGACCGGTCTTGCTGTGCTCCCGCGACATGCCCCCGGTCATCACGATGGCGGTGCGTACACCGGCTTCTCCCAACCGCCGGATCATTTTCGGTACCGTGTCCGGTGGCGTACAGACAATTGCCAGGTCGGGAGTAAATGGCATCCGCGACACCTTCTTCACACAGGGCACCCCGTGCACATCGTCGTAGTCGTTCTGGTTTACCACCAGCAGCCGGCCAGGGTAGCCGCCGCCCATCAGGTTGCGCAGCACCATGCCGCCCAGGCTGTCGGCGCGTTCCGAGGCCCCCAGCACAACGATTGAAGTCGGGTTGAACAGGCTTTCCAGATAGCGGGTACCCAAGGTTGGGGCTCCTTGCGAAGGGATCGATCCGGAGCGTATGAGGAGCTCCTTGTTCTCCCTTATCTTAGGCGTTCATTGGTTGATGTAAACCGGGGTATCCCCCTACCTCACGGCCACAGGCGCGGGCATCCCTACGACCAAAGAAAGTCGGCATGCTCCGGACATCCCTGATACCATGAAAAAAAACAGGACCGATCCGGCCCGTCTCGGATAAAGGCCGTCTGCAGAGTCTCGAACCAATCATGACAACAGCGTTTTTCTCACACGACGATTGCGCCAAGCACAACATGGGCCGGGAACACCCGGAATCACCGGAACGGCTGTCCGCCATCATCAGCTACCTGGCCGACACCGAGCTGGCGCAGCGGCTGGACTGGATCAAGCCAGACGAAATCACCCGCGACCAGCTGCTCTCGGTCCATCCAGAGCGGTACCTGCATCAACTCGACGTGATGCAGCCCACCCAGGGCCGCGTCTTTACCGATCCCGACACGGCGCTGATGCCCGGTTCCCTGCGGGCCGCCCGATTGGCGGCCGGAGCGAACCTGCAGGCTGTGGACATGGTACTGAGTAGCCAGGTCACCAACGCCTTTGTCTGCGCCCGTCCGCCGGGACATCATGCCGAACGCGCCAAGTCGATGGGCTTCTGCTTCTACAACAACATTGCCCTGGCGGCCATGCGCGCCCTCAACTTCCACCGGCTCGAGCGTATTGCCATCGTGGATTTCGATGTGCACCAGGGCAATGGCACGGTGGATGTGGTGCAGGGGGATGAGCGCATCCTGATGTGCTCCAGCTTCCAGCACCCCTTCTATCCCCACTCCCACAGCCACAGCATGGCGGACAACATCGTCAACACCCCCATTGCGGCGGGCACCTCCGCGGCGGAATACCGCAAGCGGGTGGAGACCGATTGGCTGCACCGGTTACAGGACTTCAGGCCCCAACTGGTTCTGGTTTCGGCGGGGTTTGATGGCCACCGGCTGGACCCGATGGCAGAGCTGAATCTGGAAGCGGACGACTACCGCTGGCTCACCGACATGCTCACCAGCGTCGCCCACGACCACGCCAATGACCGCCTGGTATCAACGCTGGAGGGCGGCTACCACCTGACCGCACTGGCCCAGAGTGTCACCGCCCATCTGGCGGGGCTGGCCCGCGTCGGCTGACCAGTACCGTACTAGCCGTTGCGGGGCTCACCGCCGTAGCCATTGGCCTGCTGCAGCTCCGGGCGGTCGCCCTGGCGCTGCAGCCGAATGGTGGTGCGGCGGTTGTCCGCCGGTCGGGACGAGGCCGGGTATCGCTCCCCATGCGCCCGCACGGTGAGCATGTCCTCGGGCACCCCCCGCGCCTTCAGATAATCGGCCACCACATTGGCCCGCTCCTCGGACAGCGCCCGGTTGCGGATGCGACTGCCAAGCCGGTCCGAGTGACCATCCACGAACACCCGCTCCACGGTGCTGTCGGCCTGGATGTAGAGTGCGATGTCGTCCAGCAGGGACCGGTCCGCCTCGGACAGGCGGGCACTGTCAACGGCAAAGGGAATCCGCGAACGCTGGATCTGGTCATAATTCACCGGTAACAGGCCGCCCACGCATTGCTGGTAGGCGCTGTATTGGGCCGCGAAGTTAATGTTGGACACCCGCACCCGAACCGGCTCGCTGCCATACCAGGCCGCCCGGGTTACGGTCGGCACCATGCCCTCGAGCAGGCCCCGCACCAGCTGGTGGGTCTGCCTGGGGGGGATGGCAACCGGCCGGCTGCCATCCGCCACGGCCACCGTTCCCACCGGACGGGGTGCCAATCCCGGTCGCCAGGCCGGGGCCTCAATCACCAACTGCCCCCGTCCCGGCTTCATCAGGGGAAGGGACGGCTCCAGGAAGAACCGCAGCGATTCGCCGGCCCGGTGTTGAAAGACGGCCTTGCCGTAGCCGGGGACATCGTGACTCAGGGTGCAGTCGAACACCGACTCCGACAGGTACCACTGGCTGTTTTCGATACCCGCGCCGTAGACGCCGGCCAGGGCAGGCACCGAAACCAGGGACAGGGTTGTAGCGATCGCAAAGTTCTTGAACATGGGCACAGGCCTGAAGCTACCGGGTTACCAACCGGTTAACGGCCTGAACCCGTCAACCTTTAGGGCGCCGCTGACGAAATCCGCCGGTCACCGGCACAGTGCAACCAATCAAATCCCGCATCTGGTATACTCTCGCCGTTCGCGAACCACCTGCAGGAAGGCTCCCATGACCGATACCCTGACCATTACTCGCCCCGACGACTGGCATCTGCACGTCCGTGACGGCGCCATCCTCAAGGATGTCGTGCCGGCGACCGCCCGGTGCTTCGGCAGGGCCATCATCATGCCAAACCTGGTGCCACCGGTGGTGAATACCGAGCAGGCCCTGGCTTATCGGGAGCGCATTCAGGCCGCCATTCCCGAGGGTAACGCCTTTACCCCGCTGGTCACCCTGTACCTGACCGAGGCGACCACCGCGGAGGACATCCGGGAAGCCAAGGCCGCCGGCATTGTGGCGGCCAAGCTGTACCCGGCTGGTGCCACCACCAACTCTGCCTCCGGCGTGACCGACATCCGTCGTATCGACCCGGTACTCGAGGCCATGGCCAAGTGCGGCATGCTGCTCCTGGTTCACGGTGAGGTGACCGACCAGGACATCGATATCTTCGACCGGGAAAAAGTCTTCCTGGAGCGGGTCCTGGCACCAACCCTGGAACGCTTCCCCAACCTGAAGGTGGTGCTGGAACACATCACCACCGCGGATTCCGCGCAGTTCGTCCAGCAACACAACGGCGACAACCTGGCTGCCACCCTCACCCCGCAACACCTGATGTACAATCGCAATCACATGCTGGTGGGGGGCATCCGTCCGCACCTGTACTGTCTGCCCATCCTCAAGCGCAATCGCCACCAGCAGGCGCTGCAGGATGCGGTGGTCAGTGGCAACCCACGCTTCTTCCTGGGCACCGACTCGGCACCCCACGCCCGCGACCGCAAGGAAACTGCCTGTGGCTGTGCCGGCTGCTACTCGGCATACGGTGCCATTGAACTGTATGCGGAAATCTTCGAAGACCTGGGCATTCTCGACAAGCTGGAAGCCTTTGCCAGCTTCAATGGCGCCGATTTCTACGGTCTGCCCCGTCACCAGGACACCATTACGCTGGTCCGCGAAGCCTGGACCATGCCCGACAAGTTGCCACTGGCCGATGGAGAAATCGTGCCGCTGCGTGCCGGCGAACCCCTGCGTTGGCGCCTGGCCTGACCGGCCACCCCGCCCTGTAGGCACATCAAAATCTAGGAGTTTAAGTGACTGACGAAACCCAAGCCCCCCACCCCATGGCAACCCGTTTCCGGGGCTTTCTGCCGGTGGTGGTGGATGTGGAGACCGCTGGCTTCAATCCACGAACCGATGCGTTGCTGGAGGTTGCCGCGGTACTGCTGACCATGGACGAGGATGGCACGCTGCGTCGCACCGAAACACACGTCCAGCACATCGATCCGTTTGAAGGCGCCAACCTGGAGCAATCGGCTCTGGATTT
Source organism: Marinobacter sp. (assembly GCF_033722735.1). GTDB lineage: Bacteria > Pseudomonadota > Gammaproteobacteria > Pseudomonadales > Oleiphilaceae > Marinobacter. Next base: position 382,491 of record NZ_JAWVYN010000001.1, on the reverse strand, counting down.
TACCGGCATCGACCCCTGGGACCCGGAGCGGGAAGCCGTGCCGGAACGGGAGGGACTGAGTGAAATTTTCAGCCCGATCCGCAAGGCGGTGAAGGCCCAGGACTGCAAACGGGCGATCCTGGTGGGCCACAACGCCACCTTCGACCATACCTTCCTGTTTGCGGCGGCGGCACGGGCGGACATCAAGCGGAATCCGTTCCACCCCTTCTCCACCTTTGACACCGCCACCCTGGCCGGACTGGCCTATGGCCACACGGTGCTGGCCCAGGCCTGCAAACTGGCCGGCATTCCGTTCAACAACAAGGAAGCCCACTCGGCGGCCTACGATGCCGAGAAAACGGCAGACCTGTTCTGTGGCATCGTGAATCGGTGGCAGGAACTGGGTGGCTATCCGCCCCCGCAGCTGGCTGAGCCGGATTCCGAATCCTGACCGACCGTGCTCCGGCACTTCAGCATAACCCGCCTCATTGACTGAACCGTCCCTGGGTTCCAGACACTAAAAAACCCCGCCGAGGCGGGGTTCTTCAGATCTGAGATCAACGCCTGGCTTACAGGGCTTCGGCGTTCTCGCTCAGGTACTTGGCAACCCCTTCCGGAGAAGCATCCATCCCCTTGTCGCCCTTGTTCCAGCCGGCCGGGCACACTTCGCCGTGCTCTTCGTGGAACTGCAGCGCGTCCACCACACGAACCAGCTCGTCGATGTTGCGGCCCAGCGGCAGGTCGTTCACGATCTGGGAACGGACCACGCCATTCTTGTCGATGACGAAGGCGCCACGGAACGCCATGCCACCCTCGGACTCAACGTCGTACGCCCGGCAGATGTCGTGGTTCATGTCAGCGGCCATGGTGTAGCCCACTTTGCCGATACCACCCTCGTTTTCCGGGGTGTTACGCCACGCGTTGTGGGTGAAGTGAGAGTCGATGGACACACTGATCACTTCCACGCCACGGTCGCGGAACGCGTCCATGCGACGGTTCAGGGCGATCAGCTCAGACGGACATACGAAGGTGAAGTCCAGTGGGTAGAAGAAGATGATGGCCGGCTTGCCCTTGATGGCATCCGCCAGGTTGAAGTCGTCGACGATGGAGCCATCGCCCAGGACGGCGGGAACGGTAAAGTCAGGAGCAGGTTTGCCTACGAGTACGCCCATTGTTCGATCTCCGTTGGGTGTTGGATTGAGGTTAAGGCCCGGCCAGGCGCCGGGCTGAAGAAAACTGGGTATCGGTTGATGTGTGGCTGAATTCGCCTATTTCAACCCGACACCGGGCACTATACACAGCCAGCGATGTCAGCTCCATGTCCGCTTGAGTGAAATTGGCCATTGGTAGCATTGGCCGCAGTATCCCAATAAAAAAGCCTCGCCGGAGAACCGGTGAGGCTTGGAGAAACGGATGGCCCAACAGCGAACTGTCGGGGTCAATGCTTACCAGTAGATGCCGCGCATAATGGCCGCAAAGGCTACCTGTTCGGTGGACACTTTCGGCTTCTCACCGGACCTGGACCCAGCGGCGGCCGCGGAATCCGGGAACATCCGGTAGCCGGTGTTCATCACGATCTCACCCATCTTGGGGGCCAGGGCATGGAGCACCTGGGCAAAGATACCCAGCCGGGTGGCAATGCGCTTGGGACGGTAGACAATGGCATCCGCCACCATCTGGGCCGCCTCGTCCGGGGTCAGCGTGGGTACCGAATCGTAGATCTTGGTGGGGGCGATCATCGGCGTCTTCACCAGCGGCATGTTGATGGTGGTGAAGGTCACGTTACGATCGGACCACTCCGCCGCCGCACAGCGGCTGAAGGCATCCAGTGCCGACTTGGAAGCGACGTAGGACGAGAACCGCGGCGCATTGGTGAGCACCCCGATGGACGAGATATTGACCACATGGCCGCGACGCTGTTCCAGCATGCTTGGGGCGAAGCCCATGATCAGGCGAACCGCACCGAAGTAGTTGAGCTGCATGGTGCGCTCGAAATCGTGGAAACGGTCAAACGACAGGGCCAGTGACCGACGGATGGAGCGGCCGGCGTTGTTCACCAGTACGTCGACGTGGCCATGGTTATCCAGCACGGTCTTCACGAACCGGTCGCAATCCTCCATGTCGGAGAAATCGCACTGGTAAGCATGAATGTTGCCACCCCGCTCTTCCAGCTCGGCGGCCACCTCGTCCAGCTTCTCCTTGGTGCGGGCGCCGATGACCAGAATGGCACCGGCGTCCGCCAGTTTCTGGGCCGTGGCCAGGCCGATGCCGGAGGTCGCCCCGGTCACCACGCACACCTTGCCTTCCACCGTGCCCTTGAGGGTGCGGTCCTTGAACAGGTCCGGGTCCAGGTTGCGTTCCCAGTAGTCCCAGATCACCGGGGCATAATCTTCCAGACGCGGCACCTCGATGCCGGACCCCTTCAACACACGTTCGGTCTCCCGGGCGTCGAAGCGGGTCGGGTAATTCAGGAAGGACATCACCGACGGCGGGATGCCCAGGTCGTCCAGTACCGCGTTGGTCAGCCGCTGCACGGGCGGCAGGTTCTTCAGACTCTGACGCACGAACGGCGGAATGAAACCAAACATGCGGGAGTCGATGCGCATGGCCATACGGGGGGCGTGGCCAGCGTCGGAGAAGATGTTCAGCACCTCGCCAACTTTGTGGGCGTCCGGGTCCACCAGGTGGAAACAGTTACCATCTTCCCCTTTGGTATGGGCGATGTGATCCATGGCATCGACCACGTAATCCACCGGCACAATGTTCAGGCGTCCACCCTCGATGCCGATCGTCGGCACCCACTGGGGCAAGGCGTGACGGATCTTCTGGATCATCTTGAAGAAATAATAAGGGCCATCAACCTTGTCCATTTCCCCGGTCTTGGAATGGCCGATCACCATGCCCGGACGGTAGATACGGAACGGCACCTTGCAGCTTTCCCGTACCACCTTCTCGGACTCGTGCTTGGTAAGCAGATAGGGGTGATCCAGCTTTTCCGCTTCCTCGAACATGTCCTCACGGAACGTGCCCCGGAACAGGCCGGCGGCGGCAATGGACGATACATGATGGAAACAGCCGGCCTGCAGGTCCGAGGCCGCCTTCAGGGCATTGCGGGTACCCTCGATGTTGGCCACTTGCTGGGCCTCCTCGTCGGCGCCCATGTCATAGACCGCGGCCAGGTGAAAAAAGTGATCGATGTTGCCCTTGAGATCCGTGAGCGTGGAACTGTCGATGCCCAGACCGGGTGCGGACAGATCGCCGATGACCGCAACAACACGCTCGTTGTTAGCCCCCCAGCGCTCCCGCAGCCGGTCCAGTTTCTCCTGGGACTGCTCGCGCACCAGCACATATACCGTGCCGCCTCTTGCCAGCAGCTTCTCAACCAGGAAACGTCCTATGAATCCAGTTCCACCCGTCAGAAAGTAGTTCATGTGTTCATCCATCCTGCATTAGTGCTCTGATTATTGTTCCGCGACGTTTCAGGACTGCGCTCAATCGGTACAGCCTGAGGAGTCGCCTCTCCAAAAACGCTTCGCATTGTACTTAATTGCAGCACTCAAGTACCGAACTTTTTTAGAGCTTTTGCTCTTTAACTTATTGTTTTCACTAGAGTAATAACTCTAACCTCCACCTCCAGACCGGACTGTGAGCTGCGTCCGGATTGTTAACACACCCTCTGAGACTAGCACAGCGCGGGCACCCTGCCGGCCGAGACAGGATGGCGCCGAAGTCCCGGACTGACTCCCTTACAATCTCGACATGATTCCACCGGGCAGCAATGACATAATCCGGTAGAATCGCATTCATTCCCGTACCCATTACCGACTATCCGGACTCAATCCCATGGCAAAACAAGATCCCAACGCAGAACGTTACATCTCCATCGCCCGCGCCTGTCTCAAGGCCATCAATGACACCGCGGCCGACTCGGCATCCCGGGAGGAAAAGATCCAGGCGGTATACCAGGCCATCGACGAGGCCTTCCAGGCCGAGTTCACCGACTTTCGCCAGTCCGTGGCCGTGATGGCGTCGGTGCTCGAACGCATCGGCTCCGGCCAGCTCGACGCCAGCGCCGCCGCCGACCTGGCCCGCAAGACCCTGGCCCAGCAACCGGAAAGCACCCGAGACGCCATCATCCACTGAATCATTGAGAACTGTACCCTAATATGCCTCGCGACCCGATTTCTGCGGCCGTTGTCGCCGCTCTCGTCACACTGCTGGCCCTGCTGCCCGCGCTCGGACACGCCGACACTGCCCCTGAGCCAGTCAAGAGCGCCAATGACCACCATGAGTATCGCTTTCTGACCCTGGACAACAACCTGAGGGTGTTGCTGGTGTCGGCGCCGGAATCGGAGAAAGCGGCTGCCTCCCTCAATGTGACTGTTGGCAGCGGCGACGACCCCCGCGGGCGTGAGGGCCTGGCGCACTTTCTGGAACACATGCTGTTCCTGGGCACGGAAAAATACCCCGAGCCAGGCGAGTACCAGCAGTTCATCAAGAGTCACGGCGGCAGCCACAACGCCTTCACCGCCTTTCAGGACACCAACTACTTTTTCGATATCCAGGCCCAGCACCTGGAGCCGGCTTTGGACCGGTTCGCCCAGCAGTTCTCGGCACCGCTGTTTACCGCGGACCTGGTGGAGCGGGAGCGGCGCGCGGTACATTCGGAGTTCTCCTCCAAGATCCAGGAAGATGGCCGCCGCTTCTACGACGCCAAGAAGGCCGCCTTCAACCCGGAGCACCCCTACACCCAATTTGCCGTGGGCAACCTGACCACGCTGGAAGACACCGAGGCCACCCCCCTGCGCCCGGACCTGGTACAGTTCTGGCAGGAACACTACTCGGCCAACCGGATGACCCTGGTGGTGTACGGCCCACAGTCCCTCGACCGTTTGGCCGCCATGGTGCGCCCAAGGTTCTCCGCCATTGACAACCGCGATCTGGCTGACGAACCCATCGCCACCCCGCTGATGACTGACGGACAGTTGCCGCGCCAGATCGAGGTGGCGGCGCTGAGGGACATTCGCAGCCTGAACCTGATGTTCCCCATTCCCTCCCAGCAGCCGCAGTATCGCACCAAGCCTGCCAATTACGTCTCCAACCTGCTGGGTCACGAGGGGCCCGGCAGCCTCTTCGACGTGCTCAAGACGCAAGGCTGGGTGGAGGTACTGTCAGCAGGCACCAATACCGATACCGGTCAGGAGGCGATCCTGGAGATCGCCATGGAACTGACACCCGAGGGCCTGGCCAACCGGGAGCGGATCATCAGGCTGACCTTCGCCTACATCGACAAAATTCGTAACGAGGGCATCAGTCGTGAGCGCTTCCAGGAGATGCGACAGCTGGCCGAGATCGGGTTCCGCTTCCAGGAACAACAGCAGCCGGTGCACAAAGTCATGCGCCTGGCCATGCAAATGTCGCGCGTGGCGCCCGAGGATGTGCTGCGCGCGCCCTGGATGATGGAGGCCTATGATCCCCAGGGATACCGGGCGGTGCTGGACCGGCTCACCCCGGACAACGTCGTGATCGCGGAATTGAGCCAACGCCTGTCGGGCGAAGGCCACCCACGCCGACCTTGGTACGACACCTCCTACCGCATCACCCAGCTGTCCCCCGAGCAGCTCGCAATGGCACCGGAGGCAGCCTTGGCCGGCCAGCTGGCTCTGCCGTCCGCCAACCCCTTTATTCCCGAACAGCTGGAGCTGGTCTCCGGGCCGACCATGGCGAAGCCGGTGCCCCTGGGCACCCAGAATGGGCTGGCCACCTGGTACGCCAGGGACACCCGCTTCGACACCCCCAAGGCCAATATCTACCTGAGCCTGAGATCCCCGGTGGCCCGGGCTACCGCCCGCAATCAGGTGCTGGCCAGCCTGCTGGTGGATACCCTCAAAACCAACGTAAATGCTTATGCCTATCCAGCGCGGCTGGCCGGCCTGAATTACAAGATCTATCCCCACCTGCGCGGCATCACCATTCGCGTGGGCGGCTACAGCGACAAACTCCATGTCCTGTTGACCCGCATCCTGTCCCAGTTCGCCCGGCCAACCCTGACTGAGCAACGGTTCGAGATTGCCCGCAACAATCTGCTCGACAGGCTGCGGAACAAGGCACAGGCCAGACCCGTTGAACAGACCGGTGAGTTTGTCCAGACCACCCTGCTCGAAGGCGCCTGGAGTACCGACGCCAAGATCCAGGCGGCCGAGTCGGTGCAGTTTGAGGATCTACAGCGGTTCGCCAGGGAGTTCCGCGCCCAGCTGGACCCGGTCATGCTCAGTCACGGCAACCTGACGGAAGCCTCGACCCTGAACATTGCCCAGCAGCTCAATGCCTATCTGCTGGACCAGAGCCAGCACGTCTCTGTGCCCCGCAGCGGGGTTCGGGAACTGCCGGCCGGCGAAACCCGGGTACGCCTGGAGGTCCACCACCCGGACACCGGTTACACCCTCTACCTTCAGGGCCGTAATACCGGCTTCGCCGAACGGGCCCGCTACCGGCTGTTGGCGCAACTGATCGGGGCTCCCTTCTACGAGGAGATCCGCACCCGCCGCCAGATGGGTTACATTGTCTACGCCACCTCCTTTGAAATGCTGGAAACCCCCGCCATTGGCCTGGTTGTGCAGTCCCCGGAACAGGGCGGCAGTGACATCGATGCGGCGGTACAGGACTTTGCCGCCGACATGGCCGGGCGACTGGCGGAGTTGAGCGCGACCGAGCTGGAGCGGGAAAAACAGGCGGTGATCAGCCACCTGCTGGAGCAAGACCGGCAACTGAGCGACGCCAGCGAACGCTACTGGCGGGAAATCGACCGCAACAACCCACGGTTTGATTCCCGCGAACGGCTCGCCGACGCGGTTGCCCGGGTCACCCGGGAAAACCTGCTGGACGTGTTTCAGCGGGCTCTGGTGGACCGCTCGCAGGCGTTGCGAGTCACCACCTCGGCAGAGCCCCAGGACAACGAACGGATCGTCAACACACTGAGCGAGCGTCAAGTGGTGCCCAACAGCTGATCAAGCGCCCACGTCCGGAAACTGGCGGAGAAAGCGCTGCCAGTCTTCCGGCTCATCCACGTCCCAGCGGGTTTCCAGCAGGCAACAGCTGACGCCCAACGCCTCAGCACGGCGTCGAGTCTGGGCCAGAACGGCACCACTGCCCCAGGCGATGTCGGCAAGTTGCCCCGGCACCAGTCGCCGGGCGCCCAGCAGCACGTACCCCCCATCGTCTGAAGGCCCCAGGACCAGGTCTGCCCCTTCCAGTACCTGCTGCGCCAGGTGGACGTAGCCCGCATCCACCGAGGGGCAGTCACTGCCAACAATGATCACCTGGGTGTATTCCTCGAGGCCGGCGCTTATCGCGGCCTCCATGCGGGCCCCCAGGTCCCGCCCAGTCTGGTAGCGCTGCTCAACGCCGGCCGCCTCCAGATCCGCCAGAATGGGACCGGCGGCTGGCGGCGGCACCGACATTTCCCGGTCCCAGTAGAACTGCATCGGCAGGCCAGTGGCGGTCAGGTGGGACAACACCCTTCGGGTCAGCAGGATATGCGCCTGCAAGGCCCCCGCCTCCGCCAACAACGGCGACAGCCGGGTCTTCACCCGCCCCAGCTCCGGCCACTTGGCGAACTGGACCAGCAACGTGGAGGGATCACTCTTGGCGTCGGACATCGGCACGGTACTCTCGGGCGAGGGATTCCGGCGATTCGCCGCGCCAGTAACGCCAGCGCAATCGCCACATTAACCAGATGGTGCGCCAGGGGCCGAACTGCTCCCAGCGGCGGCTGTCGGTCACCACCGGGTCTGCCACACAATAGGGCGGGGAAACCGTTTTCAGGCGTTTCGACAGTTCCACATCCTCCATCAACGGGATCGGCCGGTAGCCCTTCAGGGCTTCGAACACCGGGCGACGAACGAACAGGGCCTGATCACCGGTAGCGATGCCCGTCAGGCGGGAGCGCCGGTTCATGAACCAGGCAATTACGCGAAACATGGGGCGCCGGCCGCTCAGCCGAACATCGAAGCGCCCCCACGCCCGCTTGCTGGCCAGGAACGCTCGCAGGTGGTCCATGGCCGCGACCGGCAATCGGGTATCCGCGTGCAGGAACAGCAGGACTTCGCCCCGGGCCACGGCTGCCGCGGCATTCATCTGCACCGCCCGTCCCCGTCCACAGACCAGTACCCGATCGCACCAGGGGGCCGCCAGCCGTGCGGTCGCGTCGTCGCTGCCGCCATCAGCCACCAGCACCTCGCCACCGGCCTGTCGCAGGGGCGCCAGATGTTGCAGGGTCGATTCGATGGTCGCCGCTTCCCGCCACACGGGAACTACGACAGTGACCGGGCAGGAATTGGTCATCGCAGGGAACACACCCGGACCGAAGTCCATAAGCCATTGTTTCGCTGTATTTTAGGGAGAGGGGCACAGCCACGCAAACCCATCGCGGGAAATCGTGGCAGGGGAGCCGGCAAACAGGCTGCGGGTAGAGTCAGGGACGGGAGCCCCCGGGGATGGCCAGAGCGTGGGACTGGTGCGCCGGTAACCGATCATAAAACACATCCGGCACGGTGGTACTCAGGCCAACCCGAGTGGTCACAAGGCACGATGTCCGTTAATCAACAACCTTGTGCAGAAGGAACAACAACCCTGGGCGTCAATCGGCTCAGGCCACTGCCGACACCTGACCGACAACACTCGTGAACAGTTGTTCTTCAATATCCCGCTTCAGGGTATCGACATCGACAGTCCAGGTTTGCTCGTCGGCATGACCGAACAGACGCGCCAGGCTGCGGGACTGACTCTCGGTGCGAACAAATTGCAGCGTCGGGACAAACTGCTCCCGGACTCCGCCAAGCCACCAGGTAACGACCGGGGCGCGAACAGACTGCCCGTCGGGCGCCTTCTGTACCTGCTCAGCACACTCCATCTGCCAGCCGATATGCAGCTCATCAACGCCGGTACGACGGTTCATGTCCTTTTCTTCACTCAAACCAATCAAACGGATGGTAGAAATGCTCATAACAATCTCCTGTATTGTTGGGGAAAGAGCGGAGTACCTCCGACTCTTGTGAACAACTGTACACACACTTTTTGAGAGACTGCTATAGCAGGTTTCCGAAATGTCCCCTAATGACAAGCAAGAGGGTTGATTGTTGCGCCCGCACCAGCCCCTTGCCCACCCCGCCCTCCGGACTGCAGCCCACGAATACGGCGATTAGGCCTGAAAAACCGCCTCAAATGGTGCGGAATCTGGCATAGTACTGAACCCTGGAAAGCATTGAGCCCAATCAGCGTACGTATGCCAAACAAGGACCAAGAAAAAGTCATCCAGATCAATATCCCGGTACTCAAAGAGCGAACCGGCAACGTGATCCGTGGTGTTGGCAACTTCACCACCATGACCATTCGCATCCCCCAGGCCTTCTGGCCCGTCGCCAGGTTGTTGGCCAATAATGAGCACATTACCCGCGAACAGCTGGGGCAGTCGCTGGATCAGCTGTTCGCCTCGCTCTACGAGCATCCGCTCAACGAACAGTCCCGCGCCCTCACCCGGGTGCTGCGCAAGTACAGGCTGATACCCAATGAGGACACCACGGAGAACCTGATCCGGTTCGTGGTGGGCCAGGTGGTCACCCGCAGCCCCATCGAAGTGCCCGAGAGCATCGTCAACGAGTTCTGGGGGTTCTTCCACGAGCTGCTGTCAGCCCCGGAGCTCAAGGGGCTGATCGAGATGAACCTGGAGATCGTCCGGCTGGTGTTGCGGACTTACGAGCCGCTGATTGTCGAGCTGGTGAACCGGCTCAAGGACATCCGCCAGGCCAACCAGGAAGGGCTCAGCGACATGGCCCGCAAGGTCAGCGTCCTGCGTCGGGACCTGGTCATCCTGCGCCGGCAGATCAAGGCCATCCGTTACATCAAGCCGTTCCTGCAGACCGATCCGAAGGATTTCCCCGCCCAGGCCCAGATCGTGGCCAAGATGGTTCGGGAATTCGGCCCCCTGTTCATCAAGATGGCCCAGGTCGCGGCGGCCAATGCCGACTTCCTGCCGGAAGAAATCGCCCGGGAGCTGGAGGTCTTCCAGGAGGACGTCGATCCGATGACGCCGGAGGAGGTCAACGACGCTTTCCTGGACTGCTTCGGCAAGCTGCCCACGGACATTTACTTCCAGTTCAACGTTGAGAAGCCGCTGAAATCCGGCTCCATCGGGTCTGTGTACCTGACCAAGAAAGCGGTGATGGACGAAAATGGCCTGGAGCGTCTGCAACCGGTCATCGTCAAAGTGGCGCGGCACAACCTGGAGCGGGAGTTCCAGATGGGCAACCTGGCCATCGAGCTGATGCTGGTGAGCAGCCAGTTCTGGGCGCCCCACTCCAAGCTGCTGCCGTTCCTCCACGCGCTGTCCGACCAGGTCAAGGAGTTCACCCGTGGCTTCGAGCAGGAGCTGAACTTCGAAGACGAGGCAGCCATCCAGAACCGCTTCGCCCGGCGCGCCGACCAGGCCAAGGTGTGGCATGTGCCGGATGTGTACCTGGCCACCAGCCGTATCCTGGAAATGGAATACGTGGACGACGCCATCTCCATCAAGAAGGCCATCGGCGGCCTGCGGGGCCGCGAACGTCGCCGCTTCCAGCGCACCCTCGGTGAAAACTTCCTGTACACCCTGCTGGAACACATCTTTGTCTACAACGAACTCCACGGCGACCTGCATCCCGGCAACATCATGGTGTCCCCGGACGCCGAGCTGTACCTGATCGACTGGGGCAACGCGGTCAACATGCAGGGCAAGTGGGGGCTGGTGCGGGACTACCTGGTCAGCGTGCTGGTAGCAGACACCGACCGCCTGGCGGACATGCTCATCGCCATGAGCACGCAGCCGGAGCAAAACCGGGAGCGCCGCGAGCTGATTGTGGAACGGCTGCAGGAGACTCTGAAGCGCCGGGAGGTGGCGCCGCTGACCAACGACGTGGTCCAGACCCTGTGGCGGGAGGGCCTCCCCGGCCTGCACCGGCGCATGCAGACCAGCATGCAGCTGATGTCCAACACCTACCAGCTGGGCATTGTCATCCGCAGCGATTACCTGCATCTGTCGCGGTCGTTCGTCGCCATGGCCGGCGCCTACATGAACATCTACGACGGCCTGCCGACCACCATGATGCTGCGTGACACCCTCAAGAGCGTGCTGCTGTTCCCCCTCAACCTGGGCCTGAACCGCCTGGGCAACGGCCTGGACCGGCTGCGCGGCCGCGACCTGGAGTACCTGACCTGAGCCAATCCGGCACCCGGCGTTCCGCCGCCCGGCCCGAGGCAACTTGAGTCTGGCGGTGTCGCTGGCTATCATACCCCGCCATTGCCCCCGTAGCTCATCTGGATAGAGCGATCCCCTCCTAAGGGATAGGTAGCAGGTTCGAGTCCTGCCGGGGGTACCATTTCCTGTGCCCTGCTTGCGCCGCGCCCTCGATGCCGGTACTTTCACGGCGATACCCAGTCGATCAGCCATATCAGCCGTTGCTTCCCGGCCCCGGTCAGTGGTGTCCGTGAAGCCCAGCAAGAGTTCAGCCAAACCATGAAATACCGCCTTATCCCCGTCACCCCCTTCCAGCAAAACTGCACCCTGCTGTGGTGCGAAGACACCAAAAAGGCCGCGGTGGTGGACCCCGGCGGGGACCTGGATCGGATTCGGGCGGCCATTGCCGAGGCAGGGGTGACAGTGGAGAAGATTCTGCTGACCCACGCCCACATCGACCATGCCGGCGGCACCGCGGAGCTGGCCAAGGCGCTGTCCGTACCCATTGAGGGGCCACACCGGGAGGACGATTTCTGGATCCAGGGTTTGCCGATGCAGAGCCAGATGTTTGGCTTCCCGGCGCCGGAGGTCTTCACGCCCGACCGCTGGCTGGACGACGGCGACACCGTGGCGGTCGGCAACCTCAGCTTCCAGGTGATCCATTGTCCCGGCCATACCCCGGGCCATGTGGTGTTCTATCAGCCGGAGGCGGAACTGGCGCTGGTCGGCGACGTGCTGTTCCACGGCTCCATCGGCCGCACCGATTTCCCCAAGGGGGACCACGCCACCCTGATCCGCTCCATTACGGAGAAGCTGTTTCCCCTGGGCGATCAGGTGAAGTTCATTCCCGGCCACGGCCCCATGTCCGACTTCGGCACCGAACGCCAGACCAACCCCTTCGTCGCGGACCGCTGGGGCTGATCCCCTCCTCGCCCCCTCCCAGCGGACAAACGTTTCGGAAAAAAAAAGCCCCAACCGCGGGACGGTGGGGCTTTCGGTCTCACTACGAAATCAGGCTGCGTCAGAGGCCTCGACATCCTGAGCGTGGCGCTCGGCCACCTCAGCGGCAAAGTCCCGGTACTTTGCCATCAGCTCTTCCCGGCGATCCGGATCCCAGTTGATCCGGCTGAGATCGCCCTTGTAGTGCTCAATCACCCGCTTGTCCATCATCTCGAACCACCGGTTCGGCAGGTAGGCCGGCAACAGCATGGACGCATAGCCGGAAGGCAGCTGCGGGGCCTCCTCGAAATGGCGCAGCGCCTGGAAGCTGCGGGTGGGATGGGCATGGTGATCGGAATGGCGCTGGAGCTGGTACAGGAACAGGTTGGTCACGATGTGGTTGCTGTTCCAGCTGTGCTCGGGCTGGGTCCGCTCGTACTTGCCGTTCTCGTCCTGCCGGCGCTTGAGACCGTAGTGCTCCAGGTAGTTGATCACCTCCAGCAGGCTGGCCCCATAGGCCGCCTGGGCCGCCAGAAAGGTCAGGCCGCGGGTTCCGGTGGCCAGGGTGGTGGCCCCGAAGAAGCCGGCGGTCATCGCCCAGCCCTGCAACAGCTCATTGTGCGGCGACCAGAAGCCTTTGCCGCGACGGGCCAGACGGGCTTTCTCAATTTCGATGGCGGACTTGATACTGCCAACGACGGTGCGGGGCAGGAACTTCCAGAAACTCTCGCCCATGCGACTGCTGGCCGGATCTTCCGGCGTCGCCACGTTCTTGTGGTGACCGTAGTTGTGCTCGACCACAAAGTGGGTGTAGCCGGTAGGCGCCAGGGCCGCCATCGCAAACAGCTTGTTCAGCTTGCCGCTCTTGTGGCCCAGTTCATGGGCGGTGTTAATGCCAATGCCGTTAACGGCACCGACCGTCAACGCCAGCCCGATCCGGTCACTCATGGGGGTTTTCTTGCGGCTGGCCAACCAGGCTCCCAGAAAGGTCATGGCGTACTGGGTCGGAATAAACGCCTTAACGATCCGGCTGTAGTACTTGTCGTCCTCCAGCGCCTTGACCGCCGACTCCGGCGGGTTGCTGGCATCGTCACCAATCAATTCGTCCAGCGCAGGGATGATGCCATGAACCAGCGCCGGGCCGGTCCAGGCCAGCGCCCGCAGTTTTTTGGGGGCGATGGCATAGCCTGTCAGCGCCGCCAGACCGATGACCGGCAGTCCCGGCCCCAACAGCCACAGGTAGCGCTTGGGATCTTTCCAGGTGGAGCCAGCCTTGCTGGCTTCCGCCTGCTGTTCAACCGCCTGGCCGGCCAATTCATCAGAAACTTTCACATTCATTGCTTCCTGCCTCCCATGTGAGATGAACCCTCTTGATTATTGTAGGACAATATTACATTACAACAGATGGGCAATGGAGGTACAGGTGATCTTGGGACAATGTCTTGCCCGAGCCGCCGTCGTTGCCGCGATTCCTAAAATCAGGGACCATAACTCGCTGGCCAAACAGCCTTTTCCTCATCGTTTACGAGCACCCAGACCGCAATGATCGATTCCGCCCCTGGCTCACACGCCCCCCGGACCAGCCCCCTTGGCCCGACCTTGATGGCCCTGTCGGCTCTCTATCTAGCCCAGGGCCTGCCCTCTGGGCTGTTTGCCCATGCCTTGCCGGTGTTCTGGCGGGAGGCAGGAGTGGCCCTGGGCTGGATAGGGGCATTGAAACTGCTCGCTCTGCCCTGGGTGCTGAAAGCGCTCTGGGCGCCGAAGATTGACCAAAGCCTCCAGGCCGGCACCGCACCCGGGCGGTGGATCGGCCGGCTGCAGGTGTCCGCCACCTTCCTGTTGCTGGCTCTGGCGCTGATCGGGCTGGTGCCAGCAGGCCTTGGGGTGCTGCTGGTGGTAGGGCTGGTGCTGGCAATCAACCTGCTGATGGCTACCCAGGACATCGTGACCGACGGGCTGACGGTACGTTGGGTTCCCGCCCGCTGGCGGGGCCACGCCAACACCCTCCAGGTGGCGGGTTACAAGGTGGGGATGCTGGTGGGGGGCGCGCTGCTGCTGATGGTGGCCCAGCATCTCCCGTTGCAACTGGCGCTGACCATCCCCGCCGTGCTGCTCCTCGCGCTGTACCTGCTGGTTCGACGCTATCGGCCGATGCTGCAACCACTGGCCGAGGACTCGATCGACGAAGCACATCAACGGGCACACTTTGAGGCGAGCCACAGCCCCTTCAGGGAAGGTCTCGCGGGATTCCTGCGGCAGCCGGGCATAGGCTTCTGGCTGGGCCTACTCGCCTGCTACAAGGTTGCCGACGCCATGGGCTCTGGCATGATCCGTCCGATGTTGACCGACGGCGGCTGGACGTCCGGGGATATCGGCACTTTCACCCTGATTACCACCCTCGCCGGCCTCGTTGGCGCGGCCCTGGGGGGCTGGCTCTACCAGCGGTTGGGCGGCCGACGCAGCCTGATCCTGGCGGGGCTGGCCCAGGCCGTCACCATGGCCGCCTGGGCACTGGTGGCGATCCATGGCGCGGAAGGTCCACGGGTTTATGCCATCGGACTGCTGGAGCAGTTGGCCGACGGCAGTTCCACGGTCGCGCTGTTCGCGGTGATGATGAATCTGTGTCGCAAGGACTGGGCCGGCACCGATTTCACCCTGCAGGCGTCGATCCAGGTCGTCTTCGCCGGGCTGTTTGGGCTTGCCGGAGGTCTGGTGGCCCAGGCCACCGGTTATGCAATCTTACTGGTTGTGGCAGGCGTGCTTGGGGTACTGGTGGTCATCACACTGGCCCTGAAGTCTCGCAAGGGCCATCGACCAATCAGCCGCTGACTGGGCACGCTCCTTGCTTTATCCGGGATGAACGTCGCAAATACGTCGACACCGGAGGAAATTTGCCGTGTCCCTACTCACATCCCTGGCCCGCATGAGCGCCAGCCTGCAACAGGCCACCAGCCAGCAGACACAACCCCAGGCGGCCCCTGCGTCCAACGCCGCCAGCACGGAGGGTCAGGCGAAGGGCGGTCAGGACGACGTGACCCTGTCCGGCGGCAGCCTGCCCAAGGCCGCTTCCCGGTTGGCCATTGGTGAGTACAAATCCCGGGTCGGCCAGGACAGCGCTTTTGTGAAAGAAACCCTGCGGCATAAAATTGCCGAGTATGGCGTCCACCCCGGCACCCGGATGTCCGTGACCAAGGCGGACGACGGCTCGCTGCATCTGCAGGCCGCCATTCCCACCCAGAAGCGCGAGCAAATCGAACAGGACCTGAACCACAACACCGCCTTCCGGGAGGCCTTCAACCGGCTGAGCAACCAGGAACCGACACTGGCGTTCGTGGACACCGCCTTGAAGCTGAACAAGGCCTATGGCACCAGCAATTCGCTGCTGGATTCCCTGGTCAGTGAGAACGAGCAATTCAACGGGTTGAACGACCTGGTGCACCGCTACGACAGCATCCGCCGCACCATCGGTGCAGAACAGGTTGAGGCTGCCGGGACCCAGCGGTCCTACGCCTTCAGCCTCAACGCGCGGGCCTGACCTGGTGGCCGGCTACGGCTGGAATGGCTCAGGATCGCCCTTGCCCACCCGGGTCACTTCCGGCACATCCCCCAACATGTTGACCACGGTGGTGGCCTCCAAGCCACAGAAGCCACCATCGATGATCAGGTCCAGATCGTGCTCCAGGGTCTCGCGGATGTCGTAGGGATCGGTCATGGGCTCCGTTTCCCCCGGCAGGATCAGGGTGCTGCTCATGATTGGCTCCCCAAGTTCGCTGAGCAGCGCCTGGACAATGGCGTTGTCCGGTACCCGCAGGCCGATGGACCGCCGCTTGGGATGCTGCAGTCGTCGCGGCACCTCGCTGGTGGCATCGAGGATAAAGGTGTAGGGGCCCGGGGTGTAAGTCTTCAGCAGGCGGTACTGGGTGTTGTCGACCTTGGCATAGGTGCCGATGTCGGACAGGTCGCTGCACACCAGCGTGAAGTTGTGCTTGTCGTCCAACCGGCGAATGCGCTTGATCCGGTCCGCCGCCTGCTTGTCTCCCAGGTGGCAGCCGATGGCATAGGCCGAATCGGTGGGGTATACGATCACCCCACCCTTGCGCAGGATCTCCACGGCCTGGTTGATCAGGCGTTTCTGGGGCGTCTCCGGATGGACCTGGAAAAACTGACTCATATGAAAGTCCTTATTCCTTGACCGCGGGGTCGTGTTTGGAGCCCCCCATGCAGTTGGGCGAGGCCGGAGTCTCCTGTCCTTGGGCCTGCCATTCGGCGGGGGTGTACAGATGCAACGCCAGGGCGTGAACACCGGCCGCCAGTTCCTCCGACAGCGCCTGGTAGATGGCCTGGTGACGCTTGACCTTACCCTGCCCCTCGAAGGCACCGGAGACCAGGGTCACCTTGAAATGGGTTTCGGAGTTGGGCGGCACACTGTGCATGTGGCTTTCGTTTTCCACAGCCAGATACTCCACGGCGAACCCGTCTGTGAGTTTCTGTTCGATGGTCTGTTGAACCGACATAGACCGTTTTGCTCCTGATTCACGGAATGGATAGTCCCATACAGTCTACTATACGGCGGCCCTGCCGGCTTGACAGTTTGCCGGCAAACCGCCATCTTCCCACTCCCCCGACACCCAGCAGATTTGTCCGCTTGCCATGCGTCTATTCATTGCCGAAAAACCCAGCCTGGGCCGCGCCATTGCCGAGGCCCTGCCCGGCCCCGTGCAAAAGGGCCCGGGCTGGCTCAAGGTCGGCGCCGGCGAGCAAACGGTCTATGTGAGCTGGTGCATCGGCCACCTGCTGGAGCCGGCAGAGCCGGTCCGTTACCATCCGCGCTGGCAGAAGTGGCGCCTGGACGACCTGCCCCTCTTCCCCGATCAATGGCAGCTCACCCCCAAGGAGAGTGTCCGCAAGCAGCTGCAGGCGCTGGAGTCGCTGATTCGCAAGGCGGACGTGGTGGTTCACGCCGGCGACCCCGACCGCGAGGGCCAACTGCTGGTGGACGAGGTGTTGCGTTATTTCCAGGCGAGCTGTCCGGTGGAACGGGTGCTGATCAATGACCTGACACCGTCCGCCGTCGCCAGGGCCATCGCCGCGCCCCGGGATAACCGGGAGTTCCGGCGGCTGTCACACTCGGCCCTGGCGCGGCAGCGGGCCGACTGGCTCTATGGCTTGAACCTGACCCGCCTGTACACCCTAAGCTACCGCCAGCAGGGGGAGCAGGGGGTGTATTCTGTGGGCCGAGTCCAAACCCCAGTG
This sequence comes from Marinobacter sp., assembly GCF_033722735.1. GTDB lineage: Bacteria > Pseudomonadota > Gammaproteobacteria > Pseudomonadales > Oleiphilaceae > Marinobacter. The sequence goes on along the minus strand of NZ_JAWVYN010000001.1, from coordinate 365,051 downwards.
CTGGGCCTGGTAGTGGAACGGGACAGGACCATTGCCGAGTTCGAGCCCAAGCCCTATTTCCGGCTGTTGGCCCACACCCGAGGCCTGGACACCGAGCCAGGCAGCACCACCTTCGCCGCACGCTGGCTGCCGGACGAGGCGTACCGGGATCACCTCGATGAAGAAGACCGGCTGCTGAACCGGGAAGTGGCTCAACAGATCGCCTCGGACGTCGAGGGACGCCCGGGGCGCATCACCGAGTCCCGGTTTCGGGACCGCAAGGAAGCGCCGCCCCTGCCACTGTCGCTGTCCGCCCTACAGATCGAGGCGGGCCGGCTGTTCCGGATGGGCGCCAAGGACGTGCTGGATACGGCTCAGACCCTGTACGAGCGTCACCAATTGATCACCTATCCCCGTTCCGATTGCCGTTACCTGCCGGAGGAGCATTACGGTCAGCGCAAGGCAGTGCTGCAGGCGATTGCCCGAACCGCCAGCGACCTGGCCCCGGCGGTGGAACAGGCGGACCCGGCGCGACGTACGGCGGCCTGGAACGACGACCGGGTGGACGCCCACCACGCCATCATCCCCACCAGCCGGGTCGCCAATCCGTCCCGGCTGTCCGCGACAGAGCTCAATGTGTACCAGTTGATCAGCCGGTACTACCTGATGCAGTTCTATCCGGACGCCATCCATCAGGAAGGCCGGCTGACCCTGGCCATCGGCGACCACCGTTTCCGCGCCACCGAGACCGCCGTGGCCAGCCCGGGCTGGAAGACACTGGAAATACGCCAACGGGAAGCGGCCACCGACAAGCCCACAAAACCGCTGCCTCGCATGCAGCAGGGCGACGACGTAATGTGTGACCAGGCGGAAATCAAGGAGCGCAAGACCCAGCCGCCGCAACACTTTACCGATGCCACCCTGCTGTCGGCGATGACCAACATCGCCCGCTTTGTCAGCGACGCTGAGCTGCGCAAGACCCTCCGGGAGACCGATGGCCTGGGCACCGAAGCGACCCGGGCCTCGATCATCGAGACCCTGTTCCGCCGCGACTACCTGTACCGGGACAAGCGGTTCATCAAGGCCACCGACAAAGGGTGCGGCCTCATTGCCGCCCTGCCCGATGCGATCACCCAACCGGACATGACCGCGGTCTGGGAGGCCAGCCTGGAGGAGATCCGGCGTGGCGAGGGAGACCCCCGGGCGTTCCTGGAAGCCCTGAAAACCCAGATCCGCGGGTACATCGAGACGCCGCTGTCGCCGGCGTCGGAGGAAACCCAGGAGGAGAGCTCGCAGGCGCACTGCCCCAAGTGCCGGGCACCGATGCGCATCCGCGAAGGCAAGTTCGGCCGTTTCCACGCCTGCACCCGCTTCCCCCGATGCAAGGGCACCCGCCCCATCGAGGAGGTCGCCCCACAGGACGGCACGGGGCAGAAACCGGTACCCTGTCCCCACTGCTACTCGCCCTTGGTGCGACGCAAAGGACCCAAAGGCTGGTTCTGGGGCTGCAGTAATTTCCCGGCCTGCCGACAAACGGTTAACGACGTGGATGGCCGGCCCGGACTCTAGAAGCTCGCTTGGTCAAAAAATCCTCGGCAAAGACCGTTGAGCCTGGCCCCGTTTACGCAAATCTACACTTTGACACTGACCGCGACACCCCGTTTTGGCAGAATAGACCGCAGCCCGGCGCACTGGTGCCGCCGACACCGAACCTACTGCGTGTCGTTTGGATTTTGAACAGGAGAATCTGGATGCGAATTGCTCTGCTGGAAGACGAGCAGGAACAGGCCCAGCACATCAAGGCCGTGCTGACTGAACGGGGCTATCACTGCGACGACTACCCCGACGGCCAGTCGTTCCTGAGCTCGGTACTGCATCGCAGCTACGACCTGCTGATTCTCGACTGGCAGATACCCGACATGACGGGTATTGATGTGCTGAAGAATGTCCGGTCCCAGATGAACTGGCGAATTCCAGTGCTGTTCCTGACCCAGCGGGACAGCGAGCAGGACATCGTTAGCGCCCTGGACGCCGGGGCCGATGACTATCTGTCCAAACCCGCAAGGCCGGCCGAGCTGGTGGCCCGTATCAAGGCGCTGGCCCGCCGTAGCGCCCCGGAAGCGGACAAGGAAATCCTCGAGTTTGGTCCGTTTGTGGTCAATACCCAGTTGCGGACCATCTCCCTGCATGGCGAGCAGCTGACCCTGACCGACAAGGATTTTGACCTCACCCTGTTTCTGTTCCAGAACCAGGGCCGCCTGCTGACCCGGGAAATGCTGCTGGAACGGGTCTGGGGCCTGACCCGTGACATCAATACCCGGACCGTGGACACCCACATGAGCCGCCTGCGCCGCCGACTGGGGCTCAACCCGGACAACGGTTTCAGAATCAAGACCATCTACCAGCGCGGCTACCGCCTGGAGACCATCAACGCTGGCGCACCGGATGAACAGCCGGACCCGGTAGGGCACGCCTGACATGCGGAAACGGGCAAGGCCTCCCAGGATTATGGCGATATTTCGCATCAGCCTTCTCAGTGCCGCCCTGGTAACACTGTGCAGCTCGGCAAGCGCCGAACTGCCGGTGACCCACGGCTCCCAGCCCAGTGCCGCCCCCCAGTCCGCGAACGCCGCGTCCCCCTACTGGCTGTACACCCTGCAAGCCAACGAGTCCGTGGAGACCGTGGCCCGCGAGCTGTTGTCCGGCCAGCACACAGCGGCCCACCTGCTGGCTTTCAACCAACACAACCCCGCCTCCTCTTTCCAGGCCGGCGACTCGCTTCGCCTGCCCCTGGCGTGGCTGAAACGTCAACCGGAGCCGGCCAAGGCCACCTCGGTGTCGGGACAAGTGCGGCTGATTTCCGGAGCTGATGGTCGTCAGCGCCCGCTGACCGATCACACCCTGATTCGCGTCGGCGATGAGATTGTCAGCCGCGGCGGCAATGCCACCATTGAACTGGCCGACGGCTCCATCATCCGGGTTGGTCCGGACTCCCGGCTGGTCTTCAACAAGCTCACCCAATACGGCAAATCCGGCATGACCGACACACGGATTCGGCTGACTCATGGGGAACTCGAAACCCGGGTGATGCCGTTGATGGATGGCGGGGCCCGATTTGAAGTGGAGACGCCCTCGGCCGTTGCTGCAGTGCGGGGGACAACCTTCGCCCTGCAAGCCCGTCCCGGTACCACCACGCTCCAGGTTACCGAGGGCCTGGTCAGTTTTGGCCCGAGGGGGCGTAGCCGCAACATCCCGGCGGGCTACAGCGCATCGGTCGACAACCGTACACCCAATCCGGTCACCATCTACAAGCTGCCGCCCGCTCCGGAGCCCCTGCCTCTGCCCTCCGCGCTCCAGCGTCTGCCGGCTACCCTGGATTGGGTTCCCGATGGCGCCAGCGGCCACCAAGTGGACATCTTCGAAGCCGATAGCGGACGCTGGGTAAAGAGCGAGACCGTCAGCGGTCAGGGTTACCAGCTTGATTACCTGGACAATGGCCGTTACGACATCCGGCTCGCCACCCTCAACGCCCGGGGCATTGCCGGCATGCCGGCGACCGTGTCGGTTGATGTGGAGTTGCAGGCGCAGCCGGCAAAGCTGGATGTTCCAGCAGCCGATGCCAGCGTCAACGATGATATGCCGGAGTTCCGCTGGCAGTACCAGGGAGAGAACGAAGTGGCACGGGTGGAAATTGCCGCCACCGACCAGTTCAGCGACTTGATCGCAACCAGCGAATGGGCACCGGATAACAGCGCCCTTCCCAATCGACCCCTGAGTCCTGGCCAGTATTACTGGCGCGTGGTGACCGAGGCGGGCGGCAATTCCGTCGCCACCAGCGAAACCCGCTCGCTGGTGGTGAACGGAACACTGCCCCCGGTGCAAATCATCAGCATCAATTACATTGATAACCAGGTTCGGGTATTCTGGGAAGCCACCGACACCGCCACCGGCTACCTGATGCAGCTTGCAGAAGAGCCCAAGTTTCAGAACGTTATAAAGGAAGCGACGGTAAAAGATACCACGGCAGCCTTGCGCCTTATTCCCGGAAGACGGTATTTTGTGCGCCTGAAAGCTCTATCTGATGGCCCACTGGCTAGCCGTTGGGGACCCGGGAGGGAGCTATTTATTGAGTAAGCGGATAAAATAAACGAAAAGATCATATCCTTCATGAGTCGAGACAGGTTTCTGACTACCAATGCTTTCTGGACCCTTGGCCTGTCTCTCATTGCGATACTCCTGGTCGCCCAGTTTAGCGGTATCCCCCAAAGGGCCAACCTCTGGCTCTATGATTCCCTGATCACCTCCGTCCCGGCCCCGCTCAGTGACGACGTGGCGGTGATTGCCATCGACGAATACAGCCTGGATCAATTGGGGCAATGGCCCTGGCCGCGGTCGACCCACGCCGAACTGATCCGTCGACTGGACGAGGCGGGGGTCAAAACCATTGTCTTCGATGTACTGTTTCCGGAGCCTTCCGACGACGACCGGGAACTGGCAATGGCCATGCGAGACCATGGTCAGGTCGTGTTGCCGGTGCACCTGTCCGTGCCGTCCACCGACCAACCCATGACCGAGCAACTACCCGCACCGCCCCTGCGACAAGCCGCCGCCGGCTTTGGCCACGCCCACGTGGAGCTGGACAGCGATGGCCTGGCCCGGGGCATGTACCTGTTTAACGGCCTGGCAACCCGGCTATGGCCAAGCCTTGCCAAGGCGGCCGCCGATCCGGATACGCCCCCCGTCCAGGATGTTGTCGAGGGCGCACCGGCAGCCTATGTGAACGTGCGCCGGGACTATGTCGCGGTGCCGCTGGCCGGACGCCCGGGAACGCTCCCCACGGTATCCTATGCCCAGGCCCTGCAATCGGCGGCGTCATTGAACCAGCTTGCCGGCAAAACCGTCTTCATTGGCGCGACCGCGGTTGGCTTCGGCGATATCCTGCCCACACCGTTCTCCAGCCTGGCTTGGCCCATGTCCGGTGTGGAATTCCACGCCAACGCCTATTCCGCGCTGGTTTCCGAACGGCTGATCAAACCGGCGGCACCGGGCCTGTCCCTGCTGCTGACCGCCCTGGTGCTGCTCTTGATCGCCGATGCCCTGCCCCGCCTCAGGCCCAATGAAACGCTGGTGCTGTGCAGCGGCGTACTGGGCCTGTTACTGGCCCTGTTCACCACCCTCCTGCTGGCCTACCGGGTCTGGTTGCCGGTGACCCTGCCGCTGCTCATCCCCATCGCCGCCTACCCGTTATGGAGCGCTCATCGCCTGGCGATGACCAACCGCTTCCTCAACCGGCAGTTGGACGAACTGGGCAAAGGCCAGCAACTGACACTGCCCGACCCGGTGGAGCGGCAGCCCGCCCAGCTGCTGGACCACCTGATTGCCCTGTTCAAGCCCACCGGCTGGTACCTGTCGGTGGATGGTGCCCCAATCCACCAGCAGAACCTGGACGCCGACCAACGCCCCAAACTCACGGCACCGGGGCTGTGGGCACATCGGGATAACCAGAGCTGGATTCAGCTCAAGCGGGGAGAACGGGTGTTCGAACTCGGCCTGGCCTTCCCCTCAACCCTTAGCCGGGACGCCAATCAGCGCTACCTGAGACGCCTTGTGCTGGACCCCTACCAGAAACCGGATCAGCGTGACGGGCCACGGGAGCATGTCTCGGCTCGCATCGAGCGGGTCCGACAGGCCACCGAACGGCTGAACCAGATGCAATTGTTCATCCGCAAAAGCTTCGAACACATGCCCGATGGCATCATCGTTACCGATGAACTGGGCGTGATTCAGTTTGCCAATGGCCACATCGAAGAGTGGTTTGGCGAACCCCGCCCCAGCCTGGCGGGCACCCCGCTCACCCGGTTACTGCAGGGCCATGATCCGCGGGATAATCCCCCCTGGCAGGAAACCGTGTCCGAGACCCTGACGCTCAACCAGAGCCGAACAGTGGACCTGCGCATCCGGGACATGGACTTCCTCATCCATTTTGCCCCCTTCAAGCTGTCCGACGGTCCGCCCAACAGCATTATTGCCAATATCTCCAACATCTCGGAGCTGCGGGCGCAACAGCGCCAGCACCGTGAGGCCATCGACTTCATCTCCCACGACGTCCGCTCGCCGCTGGTTTCACAGTTGGCGTTGATCGAACAACTGAAACGCAATCCCAGCGACATCGAGCCGGAACAGCTGGAACAGCTTGGCCGCCTCGCTCGCCGAAGCTACCAGTTGGCCGAGGAATTTGTGCAACTGGCGCGCGCCGAGCAGCTCACTGAAACGCGCTTCTACGACTGTGAGCTGCTGGCCATCGTCGAGAACGCCCGGGACAGCGTGGTTGAGCAGGCGGTGGAGAAGAACATCCAGTTGATGCTGCAAGGCAGCGAAGACTTGTGGCTGCAGGGCAATGCAGAGCTTCTGGAGCGGGCCATCATCAATCTGCTGACCAATGCCGTGCAGTACAGTGACAATGGTTCGACGGTAACCATTCAGGTCTTCCAGGCGGGTCACGAGGCGTGCCTGACGGTTAGTGACGAAGGCAGCGGGATTGCACCGGAGGAAATCCCTTTCCTGTTTGACCGGTACCGGCGACAGCGAAGCAGTGAGCTGTCTGGAAATCGAGGCGCCGGGCTGGGCCTGTCATTCGTGAATGTGGTGGTTCAGAAACACCGGGGCGACATCAGCGTCAATTCGGTACTCGGGGAAGGCTCCTCCTTCACCATCAAACTGCCCATCGCCGATCCCCTGCCCTAGGCTTCAGATGGTCTTGCTGACCACCTGGGACGGCGCACTCACCAGACCGTTCACATCCACCACCTGGATGGTGAAGTACCAGTCACCCTGGGACAGACCGCCAACGGTGTAGTCCATGACATCGGCGTTGGTGATCTCAACCCGCCGGGACAGGTTATTCGCATCCTGACCATAATTGATCAGGTACCCCTGCAGCTCCCCCATGGCCAGGCCATCGCCGTTCTCCCGGGTTGCCGGAGCGCTCCAGCTCAAGGTTGCGGAACGCTGCGGATCAAACACCTGGGAACCGTTACCCTGGGCGGAGACCAAATCGCCACCATCGGAAGAGCCGCCACCCCCGACGCAACCGACCAACACCGCGCTCAACAAAGCGGCCGCGAGACACTTAGAAGACATTCTAATGACGCGAATAGACATAATTTCAGCCCAATTAATCGTCGAATTTGTGAAATTGTATAAAACGTGGCCGATTATCAATGCGGATCGCGTCGTTCTTCCAGTTAACAAAATGTCAATTTTTCGACAGGATTTGGTAAGAAAAGGAAGCAGGCTATTGATTTTTTTGATCAAAAAACGAACTTAAAGATTGTTTTTTAGACAATCCGGGAGTTAAAAAAGCGAGACTGGCCCATTCAGACAAGACAGATTTGTGATCGACTCGGTGTCTTTTTGCGGCTTAACGGATTCGCCCTGGAAAAGGTACGTAGCCGGCAGGGAGATGTTGCGTCAAAGAATCGTAGTTGTTGGGAGGCTGTTGCGGCTGCCGGCTCGACAGACTATCGGGTATCGAAGCGTGGCAGGGATGGAGCAGAAAGAGGCTGGCTCAAGAGCCCCCGTAGAAAACAAGAAGGCCAGTCAATTGACTGGCCTTCTTCAACGGTGGTAGCGGGGAGCAGAAGCGACCAGCTTCTGCGGCAGCAACCTTGCCGCGCGCAGCGCCTATAAAAGGCGCTGACTAAAAAGCCCCCGGTTAAAACAAGAAAAGCCGGTCAGAGACCGGCTTTTCTTAATATGGTAGCGGGGGCTGGATTCGAACCAACGACCTTCGGGTTATGAGCCCGACGAGCTACCAGACTGCTCCACCCCGCATCAAAACTGTGTTGTCGTCTGCTTACTTTATGAGCCCGCCGATGGGTCGGCCTCATTACCCGAAGGTCGACGACTCCCTTCGGCTATTCTGAGGATGGGGAGCCCGACGAGCTACCAGACTGCTCCACCCCGCATCAAACTGTCTGCCGGGTACTGCATTCCCCAGCGAGGCTGCGCATAATACGGCGCGCAGCCTCACAAGTCAAAGGGGAACCGCAGTTTTTTTGGCTTAGCGCTCCAGGATCGCGGTGACGCCCTGGCCGCCGGCGGCGCAGATGGAGATCAGGCCGCGGCCAGTGCCCTTTTGCTCCAGCAGTTTGGCCAGGGTGGCCACGATCCGACCGCCGGTCGCCGCGAAGGGGTGGCCTGTCGCGAGGCTGCTACCCTTGACGTTCATCTTGCTGCGGTCGATGCTGCCCAGCGGCTTGTCCAGGCCCAGACGCTCCTTGCAGAATGCGGGGTCTTCCCACGCCTTGAGGGTGGACAGTACCTGGGCAGCAAAGGCTTCGTGGATTTCATAAAAATCGAAGTCCTGCAGGGTCAGGCCAGCCTTCTCCAGCATGCGCGGAACGGCATAGGCCGGCGCCATCAGCAACCCTTCCTTCTTCTCGACAAAATCAACGGCGGCCACTTCGGAGAAGGTCAGGTAGGCCTGAACCTCGTAGCCGTTTTCCTTGGCCCACTCCTCGCTCGCCAGCAGCACACAGGAGGCGCCATCGGTCAGGGCGGTACTGTTGGCCGCGGTCATGGTACCGTTTTCACGGTCGAAGCAGGGCTTCAGGGTGGCCAGTTTCTCCAGGGTGGTGTCCGGACGCAGGATATTGTCTACTTCCAGGCCCGCTAGCGGGGTCACCAGGTCCTCGAAGAAGCCTTCCCCGTAGGCGGCCGCCAGCTTCTGGTGGCTCTCGTAGGCCAGTTGATCCTGCTCATCGCGGGGGATGGCCCACTCGTGGGCGGTCACCTGGCAGTGATCCCCCATGGACATACCGGTACGGGGCTCGCCGTTCTCCGGAATGGTGGGCACCAGGTGGCTGGGACGGAAGCGACCCAGAATCTTCAGGCGCTCGCCGTTGGTCTTGGCCCGGTTGAGGTCCAGCAGGATTTCCCGCAAGCCTTCGCCCACGCCAATCGGAGCGTCGGAGGTGGTGTCGGTGCCACCGGCGATGCCGCACTCGATCTGACCCAGGGCAATCTTGTTGGCCACCAGAATGGCGGCTTCAAGCCCGGTGCCACACGCCTGCTGGATGTCGTAGGCAGACGTTTCCGGCGCCAGGCCGCAACTCAGCACTGACTCACGGGTCAGGTTGAAATCCCGGGAATGCTTGATCACAGCACCGGCCACCACTTCACCCATCTGCTTGCCCTGCAGGTCAAAGCGGTCTACCAGGCCACGCAGGGCAGCGGTGAGCAGCTCCTGATTACTCAATTTGCTGTAGGCCGTGTTGGAGCGGGCGAACGGTACCCGGTTACCGCCGATGATGGCTACCCGGCGAATCTGGCCAGCCTTGCTGGTGTTCTTGCTTTTTGCCTGAGTGGTGCCTTTACTCTGTGCCATATTACTTTCCTAGTGTCAGTGTGGTTCTGCAACCCAGTGTCTGTGTGGTTAGTCATCGCTGTGTTGCTTCGCAGTCTAACGCCAAGCCCCTACGGCTCATTGGCAGGCCTGACAACCGGCTATTTGCGTTGAGTCAATTCAAATACTTGCTGATTCCTTAACCTTAGGGGCCTCAAAGAAGCATTATCGCATCATTTCGAAACACGAGACCGGCGTCAATCGCGCCGACCAAGAGGAACGTCCCATGTCAGACCTTTACCTGAGATTCGTCAACACACCGGTCGGCAAATCCGCCGCCCAATCCCTGGGCTTGCCCGCCCCGGTGCCCCTCAAGCGCTGGCAGCGTGCCGATCAGCCCTTCATCGAGGGCGACGTTCTGGTGGGGGCAGCCAAGGGCGGCAAGGCCATTGCTGGCGTTGGCAGCATCCTCAGCGCCAGCCCGGCCAATGTGTTCCACGCCAGCGGCGCAGACACCATCGCCGATTCCGCCAAAGCCGGCGACAAGACCACGGCGCTGGATCTGGGTGGCGACATCGAGCAGAAGTTTTCCGCACTGGTATTCGATGCTACCGGCCTGACCGGCCCCAGCGAACTGCGGGCCCTGTACGACTTCTTCCACCCAATCATTCGCAAGCTGGCCAGCAACGGCCGGGTACTGATCATCGGTCAGGACCCCACCCACAGCCGAAAGCCGGCACAAGCCGCCGCCCAGCGGGCGCTGGAAGGCTTCACCCGCAGCATCGGTAAAGAGGTGGGCAAGAAGGGGGCGACAGCCAACCTGCTGCTGATCGCTTCCGGCGCTGAGAAGCAGATTGAATCCAGTGTCCGCTTCTTCCTGTCGCCGCGGTCGGCCTATGTGTCCGGTCAGGTCGCCCGTATTGCCAAATCTGCCCAGGCCGCCACCGCCACCAACCCGGTTGCGCCGCTGTCCGGCAAGGTCGCGCTAGTCACCGGCGCCTCGCGTGGTATCGGTGAATCCATTGCGGAAACCCTGGCCCGCGACGGCGCGACTGTGATCGGCCTGGACATTCCCCCGGCCATGGACGATCTGCAAAAGGTGACCGATCGCATCAAGGGCAAGGCCCTGGCCTGCGACATCACCGACAGCCAGGCCCCCAAACAGATTGCTGATTTCGTGAAGGAACACTTCGATGGCATCGATCTGGTGGTCCACAACGCCGGCATCACCCGGGACAAGACGCTGGGCAACATGCCGGAGCACTTCTGGGACATGGCCATTGCCGTCAACCTGACTGCCGAAGAGCTGATCGATGAAGAACTGCTGAGCCAGGAACTGCTGCGGGAGAACGGCCGCATCGTGTGCGTCTCGTCCATCAGCGGCATCGCCGGCAACTTCGGCCAGACCAACTACTCCTGCGCCAAATCCGGCGTGATCGGTTACGTCGAAGCGATGGCCAAGCAGCTGAAGAATGGCATTACCATCAATGCCGTCGCGCCCGGCTTTATCGAGACCCAGATGACCGCGGCCATGCCCCTGACCATCCGCGAGGCGGGCCGTCGTATGAACAGTCTGTCCCAGGGCGGTCAGCCGGTGGACGTGGCAGAAGCCATTGCCTGGTACTGCAACCCGGCCTCCGTCGGCGTCAACGGCAACGTGGTTCGGGTTTGCGGTCAGTCACTGATCGGCAAGTAAACCGCACCACCACTTAGGGGCAGGCCCCAGGTCTGCCCCTGACGCTCCCGAAAGCTTGCCTCGCACTCCCTACAGCCAGCCGCTCCCCGCACAATCTTGCTTAGAAAAACACCAAGCCCGCACGCGGAGACGATTTACAGGCACGCAAAAAACCACCCGTCCGGCTTGATGGCCAGAAGATGATTGCATTGCGACGAAATACAGACGGACAAAAAAGGGAATGGTGGGTGGTACTGGGATCGAACCAGTGACCCTCGCCTTGTAAGGGCGATGCTCTCCCAGCTGAGCTAACCACCCAGGGAAAGAAATGGCGGAGCGGACGGGACTCGAACCCGCGACCCCCGGCGTGACAGGCCGGTATTCTAACCAGCTGAACTACCGCTCCGCATTGACTCGCGAACCTCATTCGATTCGGAATCGATGACCGGATGGGGTGATCCGGTCAAGCTGAAAAATGGTGGGTGGTACTGGGATCGAACCAGTGACCCTCGCCTTGTAAGGGCGATGCTCTCCCAGCTGAGCTAACCACCCACTTTCCAGCACTGGCCAAGTCAGCGTTGCTGTCTCAACCAATTGAGACGCGCATTTTAAGGATTTCCCCGACGCTGTCAAACCTTTTCCGGCAATTTTCTTAAAAATTTTCAAACTGCCCAAAAACGAACAAAATTCAATCACTTTCGCGCCAGAACCCATCCGCGAGCCTAGCCCCGGGGCGCCGAATGGCGGGATGCCCGAACCACCTTCATTGCCTTGCGCTTCTGACTGGCCACGGCCGCCTTTTTCTCCAGAAGCAGGTTCCTGACCCGCTCCCGCCGGGACTCCGGCAACGCTTTGCTGGCGAGCGAACAGTTGATCTCGTCAATACGCTCCCTGAGCCGCTCAACCCGCTCATCCAATGCCGCCTTGACACCGGGCACGACGTCCTCAGACATGTGCCGCACCTTCGACAGGACCGCTTCCTTTAGTGACATACTCCTTTTCCTCGACAATGAATTGCACCCTCAGTCTAGTTACGAAGTCGAGGGTTAACAATTGCAGCTCGAGCGAAGGCCAGCGTTATTTTGGCCAAACTTTCCGTGACAAACCTCACAAACCTGAGACTCAGAAGATCCACCAGCCATCGCCGGCCTGCTCGTCGGCCCGATCACGCTCCCGCTGCAACAGGGCATAGGCATTTTCCCGTTCGCGGATTTTCCGGTCCGATTCCAGGGGAACGGAGGGACCACCACCAAAAGGCCAGTACCAGGCGGGCTCCCTGTAGCGACCCTGTTCCCTCAGCGAGGCGATTTCCTCTTCCCTCTCCTGCGCCAGTATCGCCATGTCCCGCTCGTAGGCGGCATCTTCGTTGTCCCGGACGATAGACGTTGCGGCATGGTTGGGCGCCAGCAGGTCGCTGTTGAGGAATTGCGTCGAAACGAGTTCGTCCGCCTTCATGGCCTCGTCCCGCGTGACAAGCCTGAGATCACTGGTGGCCAGGGGGTGCTCCGGATCCAGGGAGGGGTGAACCGTTTCCGGCGCAGTGAGTTCGTTGTAGCGCAGGTAGTAGATCCTGCCCGGCTCCACCGTCAAGGCGGCGTCCACGATCAGGCTCAGGCTGAAGCCCCCCATGCCCTCCAATCCCAACAGCGGGCGCCGCATGGCGATGTGACGCTCACCCGGGCTCACCTCCAGCCAGGTAAAGCTGTTGTTGCGGATATTGAAGTAGTGCTTGTCGTCCACATAGACGCTGGGCGCCTCGATTTCATCGGCCGCCCACTGGGAATCGGTCCGGTAAAAGTAGATCAGGGCATGTCGCTGATCCCATTCATCATTGCCGATATGAACGAAATCGTGCCCCGAGACAGGGTGCAGGAAGGCCCCCGTGCTCTTGCCAATAGACTGGTAGACATGGCAGCCGGACAAGAGTGCCAGGGTAAGGGCCAGGGCGGCCCCGCTCAGCAATGGCTTAGTCATTGTTATCGATCTCTTGGGCCAGTATGGGACCATGATCTTAGCAACTACCGCCCAACCGAACTGAGAGCTGCCTCAAGAGATCGCTACAAAACGTTACCATCGACCACTAGCGAGCCATCATCTGTTGCCGCAGGTCGGCTATCTCGTCCGACAACCTCACCAAACGGGCCGTGAACTGGGAACGGGAAGAGTCGATCGAGTTAACCGTCTGCTCCAGTTCCCGCAGGCGTTCTTGCGCCTGCGCCAGCTCGCTGGCCGTGGCCTGGCGCCCTGTCTGGCGCTCGAGCGCCTGCAAGCGCGTACGGATTTCCTGATCCGCCAGGCTGCGCTCCTGAGCAAACCGCTGCAGGCGCCGCTCGACCACATCGTCCACACCCCCGACCTGCTCGGCCAGCTCGTCGAGCCTGGTCGAAATCCGGCCACCCTGTTCGTCCACACGCTCCCCCATCGCTGCCAAATCAGCGTTGAACCGCTCACCCAAAGCTGCTACCTCGGATTGCAGGGCCGTCAGGGTGTCCCGTTGGCCGGCGATTGCCGTTTCCAGTTCCTCAATCCGGGACTTCTGCTCGTCCAACTGATGTCGATTTCGCTCGTTGGCCAGCGCCCACAGTTTGCGAACTTCCTCATCGACCGAGTCCAGACGTCCGGCCTGAGCTTCCAGCCGTTCTTCCATGGACGCGCCGGTCTGCTCCAGGCTTTCACCGGTTTCGCTCAGCGCCCCCTCGAACCGCGCCAGCGCCAGCTTGCTTTGCCTCGCCCAGTAGTCGGCCTCTTCCAGTTGCGACTCCAGCACCTCGATGCGCTGGCGCTGCTCATACCCGCCATACCCTACGAGGGCAACCCCCGCCAGTAGCAGCAGCCCCAACAGCCAGACCGCCACCCCGGATTTGGCGCCATCGCCGACCTTTGGTTTACCGCGCCCGGTTTCAGCGCGGGGCGGCTTGGGTTTGCCGGCTCGCTTTTGCGGGGTCTTGGGGGAAAGCTTGTCTCGCAACTCATCGTCATCAGGACGAATCGGTTCCATACTGGCCTCAGTTCACTATCAGACAGTTGTAAAATAAGGCCCTGATAATACCGTCCCGTGGGCGCCCGACCAAATAACGCCTTGGTGCCGTGCCATTTGCATGCGCTCGCGGCAGTACATACAATGGCCGGCTTTCTTGACAATCTTCGGGACTGCTATTTATGCAACCGCTGGTAGGACTCATCATGGGTTCCAAGTCGGATTGGCCGACCATGGAACACGCCGCTGAAATGTTGGATAAACTGGGCGTACCCTACGAAACCCGCGTGGTTTCGGCACACCGGACGCCGGACCTGCTGTTCGACTATGCCAAGACGGCGGCCGAACGCGGACTCAAGGTCATTATTGCCGGCGCCGGCGGCGCGGCCCACCTGCCGGGCATGGTGGCCTCGCAGACATCCCTGCCGGTGCTGGGAGTTCCCGTGCAGTCCAAGGCATTGAACGGCCTCGATTCGTTGCTGTCAATTGTCCAGATGCCTGGAGGAATTGCCGTCGGCACACTCGCCATTGGCAAGGCAGGCGCCACCAATGCCGGCCTGATGGCAGCCCAGATCATCGGTACCTTTGACGACCAGGTGCGACAGGCGGTGGATAGTTTCCGGGCCAGCCAGACCCAGACCGTTCTGGACAACCCGGATCCACGCGCGTCCTGAGCCTCTGCGGGCACGACCGTTACCAACTGACTGTTGCTACCTATTGAATTTCGGGAGATCCCCATGCGAATTGGTGTTCTAGGCGCCGGACAACTGGGCAGGATGCTGGCACTGGCCGGTTTCCCACTGGCAAAAAAATTCGTTTTCTACGACATGTCCGGCAGCCCCAGTGTCGGACTCGGCGAAGTGATTGTCGACCGCGACGGACAGTACCTGGACGACTTCCTGAACCGGGTCGACCGGGTCACCTACGAGTTTGAACACCTCCCGGTTCAGATTGCCGAGCGTATCGCTGCCGAAAAACCGGTGTATCCTTCACCACGGGCCCTCCAGGTGTGCCAGAACCGGGAAGCGGAAAAGACCCTGTTTGGCGAACTGGGCATCCCGACCCCCCAGTGGCGCATCGCCGACAGCGCCGAGAGCCTAAAGCAGGCGGCCGAAGCCCTGGGTTGCCCGGTGGTGGCCAAATCCAACACCGAGGGGTACGACGGCAAAGGCCAGGCGGTACTGAGGTCCCCGGAAGAGGCAGAAGCCGCCTGGCAGAGTATTGGTCATCCACGCCTGATCGTGGAAAAGTTTGTCGAGTTCAGCCGCGAGGTCTCCGTCATCGCTGCCCGCGCCGAAGATGGTGACATTGCGTTCTACCCGATGGCTGAAAACACGCACCACGAAGGCATCCTGCGCTACTCCATCGCGCCAGCGCCGAAGCTGTCTGAAGACACGCGAATGGAAGCGGAACGCTACATCCGCGCCCTGTTGAGCGAACTCAAGTACGTGGGCGTGTTAACCCTTGAGCTGTTTGAAACCCCCAATGGCCTGGTTGCCAACGAGATGGCCCCCAGGGTTCATAATTCCGGTCACTGGACCATTGAAGGCGCCGTGACCAGCCAGTTCGAAAACCACATCCGTGCGATCAGCGGGCACCCTCTGGGTGACACCGCGCCCCGGGGGGTCAGTTGCATGATCAACATCATCGGCGAACACGGCGACATCGACAGCATCCTCAAACTTCCGTACGCCCACGTCCATCTTTACGACAAAGGCGAGCGTCCCGGGCGCAAGCTGGGGCACATAAACATACTGGCCGACAGTTATGAGGAGCTGGTCTGGCGAGTGCGCAACTGCGTGGAGTTCTTGCCGGGCGCACCGGACTTTGCCTGCTCATTAACCGCCAAAGGCTGAGCGCCCCCGCCATTGCACACAGCTCGCTGTCCAGAGCCCGCAAAGGGTTGAAACTGCCGATGCTGGCCCCGATAGTAATGAGTTGCATGGCCTTCGCTGCAAAGGGGAAGGCCATCAGACAGCCGCCGGCTGTAGATCTTGCGAACTAGGATACACTTCAATGGGCAACCCCGCCCATTGCAACACTGAGAGAAACCAGGGAGAACGACCTCATGGCATTTGAACTTCCCGCACTGCCCTATGAAAAGAACGCACTGGAACCGCACATTTCCGAAGAAACTCTCGAGTACCATTACGGCAAGCACCACGCGACCTACGTCACCAAGCTGAACGGCCTGGTAGAGGGTACCGACGATGCCAACAAGTCGCTGGAAGACATTATCAAGAGCGCCAGCGGCCCGCTGTTCAACAACGCCGCCCAAGTCTGGAACCACACGTTCTACTGGAACTGCCTGAGCCCCAACGGTGGCGGCGCTCCGACCGGTGCTGCTGCGGAAGCCATCAACCAGGCGTTCGGTTCTTTCGAAAACTTCCAGAAAGAGTTCAACGACAAGGCCGCCAACAACTTCGGTTCTGGCTGGACCTGGCTGGTTAAGAAGGCTGACGGCAGCGTTGCCATCGTCAACACCAGCAATGCCGAGACGCCGCTGACCACCGCCGACAAGCCGGTGCTGACCTGCGACGTCTGGGAGCACGCCTACTACATCGATTACCGCAACTCTCGTCCGAACTATCTGGAAGCCTTCTGGAAGCTGGTGAACTGGGACTTCGTCAACGAAAACCTGGCGTAAGCTGCCGTTTTCGCCAAGGCAGCCCGCGCTGCCAGCAGAAAAACGCCCGCAATTGCGGGCGTTTTTTTTAATTTCTTACAATTCAGCGTGGGTTTCGGGTCCATAATTGATAAGAATAGGGGGTCTGGATTGTCCTGGCAGTCGACTGTGACCCATACTGCACTTTAAGACCTGGAAACAGTGGCAGGCGAAGATTGGCAAACATCATGACGGCACACAGACCAGAGCCAACCATAACAACAATGCACGGTCTTTGATGAAAACATCATTCAAGATAGAACATCGCCTGGGTTACCGTATCCTGCGCTGGGTCCTGTCCATCGCCCTGGTGTCCGGGGTGGTGCTCAGTGCCAGCCAGATTGTGATCGACGCCCAGCGGGTGTCCAAGGACCTTGACCGCCAGGCCCAGCAGACCATGGCATTGGTGCGGGATGCCGCCACCCAGGCGGTTTTCAGCATTGATGAAGAACTGGCCCAGCAGGTTGTGGACGGCCTGTTCGAACAGCAATCCGTCCGCCAGGCCCGCATCAGCCACCCCGATGGTCAACCACTGGGGGAGCGCGAGCGACCGCTTCGCCAGGCCGCCTACCGTCCACTGACCGACTCCATCTTTCAGGCGCAACGGGTCTACCGCATTGACCTGTCGCGACAACAAGAGCCGCAAATGGTCTACGGCTACCTGGAAGTGCACTACGACACCGGCCCCACGGCCGAAAGCTGGCTGGAGCGTGCCACACTCACCTTCGGCTCGGGCCTGGCCCGGGCGGTCATCCTGGCCCTGGTGCTGTTCATGGTCTACCACCTGCTGCTCACCAAACCGTTGCTGAAGATCATCGCTTCCCTGACCAAAGTGGACCCGGACCACCCCGACACCCGCCTGATTACCCCCGTCAGAGGGCACACCCGGGATGAACTGGGTCTTTGGGTCAATGCCACCAACAACCTGCTGGTCGCCATTTCCGACAGTCAGAAGAAGCACCAGGAAGCGGAGGAGCGTGTAACCCGCTTGTCCCGAATCGACAAACTGACCGGATTACCCAACCGTGAGTATCTGCTCGGGCAGCTGAAAACCGCGATGGAAGAAACCCGCAGCCAGAAAAAGGTGCTGGCCGTATTCTGCTGCGGCATCGACGATTTCAAGAGCATCAACGAACAGTTCGGCTATGAGAACGGTGACCTGATCCTGCAGAACATTGCGGATCGGCTCGACTCCGAGCTCAGGGACAGCGATTTTCTAAAGGCGCGGCTGGGCAGCGATCAGTTTGTCGTGGTGGAAAAGCAGTTAAGCGATGGCTACCAGGCAGCCACCACCGCGGAGAAGCTGCTGCAGCTGTTCAGCCAGCCGGTGCCGGCCCACGATCGCACCATTGCCCTGACCTCGACCATTGGCGTGGCGCTGTTCCCGGATGACGCCGACCAGCTCGACAGGCTGCTTCAGTACGCCGAGCAGACCATGACCCTGGCCAAGGGTAGCGGACGCAACAGCTATCAGTTCTATGTCGCCAGCGTCGACCAGGAAATGCGGGACCGAAAGCGGCTTGAGAAGGACCTGTCCCGGGCACTGGCCGACAACCAGTTTCACCTGGTCTACCAGCCCCAGGTCAGCCTCGACACAGGGCGGATTATCGGTGCCGAAGCCCTGCTTCGCTGGCAGCACCCGGAACGAGGGTTGATTCCACCGGACCACTTCATTCCCCTGGCGGAGCTGAACGGTCAGATCGTCGACATTGGCGCCTGGGTGCTCGACCAGGCCTGTCGGCAGGCCGCGCAGTGGGCGGCGCAGAATCTGCCGCTGCGCATTGCGGTGAACCTGTCCGCCGTCCAGCTTCGGCATGACACCATCCTGGACACCATCCTGGACACCCTGAAGCGACACCGCATTCCTCCCGGCCGCCTGGAACTCGAGGTCACCGAAACCAGCGTGATGACCAATCTCGAGGATGCCATCGACAAACTCCAGGCCCTGAAACGCGAGGGGATACAGCTTGCCGTGGACGACTTCGGCACCGGCTATTCCTCGCTGACCTACCTCAAGCGCATGCCGGTCCAGCACCTGAAAATCGACAAACAATTTGTACGGGATCTGCTGATCAACGAAGACGACACCCGAATCGCCAATACCATTATCGACCTGGGCAAGAGCCTGAACCTGTCGGTCATTGCCGAAGGCGTCGAGACCGCCGAGCAGGAATACTACCTGCGGCAACGGGGTTGCCAGCTCGCCCAGGGCTACTACTTCTCCAAGCCCTTGCCACCACAGGAGTTTGAGTCGTTTGTCGTGGAATTTCACGGTAAGATGGCCGAAAATAACGCCTAGTGTCACGAGCAAGGAGCTTCCATGACCACGACCCTGATTGGACTCGGCGTCATCGCCGTTGTCGTCTTTTATCTGGCCTTTATCTACAACCGCCTGGTATCGCTGCGCAACCAGTTCAAGAATGGCTTTGCCCAGATTGATGTCCAACTGCAACGCCGCCACGACCTGATCCCCAACCTGGTGGAATCCGCCAAGGCCTATCTGAGCCATGAGAAATCCACCCTGACCCAGGTCATGGAAGCCCGTAACGGTGCCGTTGCCGCCCAGAAGAACGCCGCCCGGGACCCTGCCGACAGCAAGAGCATTCAACAGCTGGGCTCGGCGGAGAACCTGCTGACCAAGGCACTTGCCAACTTCTACGCGGTGGCGGAAAACTACCCGGAGTTGAAGGCCAACGAGACCATTCAGCAGTTGATGGAAGAACTCTCCAGCACCGAGAACCGGGTATCATTTGCCCGCCAGGCCTACAACGACGGCGTCATGACCTACAACATATTCCGCGAGCAGTTCCCCAACAACATCATTGCCGGTATGTTCGCCTTCAAGCCGACCGCCCAGCTGGAGCTGGAGTCCCCTGAAGCCCGACAAGCCCCCAAAGTCGCCTTCTGACTCAGACCACCATGCCCAGTCCCGGATTCTTCCAGCGCCAGGCCAACGCCCGGCGCAACACCGCCTTGCTGGTCGTTCTGTTCCTGCTGGCGGTCCTCATCATCAGTTTGGCTGTTTGCCTGGTGGGTTACCTGGTGACCCGCAGCGACACCACCTCGCTCCGGTTCGTTGACTGGCTGCTCAGCAGCCACGGTCTGATCACCGCCGGCGCCGTGATCACGCTGATCCTGCTGGGCTCGCTCGTGCGCTGGATCGACCTGGCCGGCGGCGGTGAACGGGTTGCCCGCATGGTTGGCGCCAGGCTGGTGGATCCATCCACCCGGGACCCTGACGAGCGAAAGTTCCGCAATATTGTCGAAGAAATGTCCATCGCCAGTGGCGTCCCAGTGCCCGAGCTTTACGTGATGGACCGGGAAACCGGCATCAATGCGTTTGTCGCTGGTTACACGCCCGGCGAAGCCGTGATGGTAGTCACCCACGGCGCCCTCACCCAGCTCAACCGGGATGAACTTCAGGGCGTGGTGGGACATGAGTTTAGCCATATCCTCAACGGTGATATGCGGCTCAATGTAAGACTGATCGCGGTATTGGCGGGCATCCTGATGATCGGCCAGGTTGGCGGTTTCCTGTTACACAGCTCCAGCCCCAGGCGCTACTCCTCCCGGCGCAGCAAGGACCAGGGTGCCGTGGTCCTCCTCGGGCTGGCGCTGATGATCATTGGCTATGTCGGCGTGTTCTTCGGCCGGCTGATACAGTCGGCGGTGTCGCGGCAACGGGAAATGCTGGCCGATGCCTCATCGGTTCAATTCACCCGCAATCCCGAGGGCATCGCTTCGGCACTGTTCAAGATCGGCAACCTGGGCGGCTACCTGGAGTCCACCAGCCATGCCTCAGACATGAATCACATGTGTTTTGGTGAAAGCGCCCGAATGAAACTCGCCGGTTTGTTGGCCTCACACCCCCCCATAGACGAGCGCATCAACGCCATTCAGCCCGGCCTGCTAACCCGTCTGCAAAGCCGGCTACGGGATACCCGGCCGGCCACACAGATACGCGGGGGCCAGAGCACGGCTGTCGAGGCATCCACCGGATTTGCCAGCACGGCAAGCGGAACGGTGGAAGCATCCCCCCGTGAGCTGCCCCCGCTCGAGTATTCCCCCGCCAAAGGGTTTTCCAGTTCGGTTGGCCAGGTTGACCGGGGCAACGAACGGTACGCCGCCGATCTCCTGGCGCAGTTGCCCGCCACCTTCCGGGAACTGCTCTACACCCGGTCCGGCGCGGTTCAGCTTTGTTACGCACTACTCACGGACCAGCTCGAGCCGGACCGGGCAGAGCAGGTACTGTCACTGCTGGAACACCACCCACTACTCAGCCCGCAGCCGGCCCTGATCGGGAAGCTGCGGCCCACCCTGAAAACGCTGGGACCACGGTGCCGGTTCCCTGCCCTGGAACTTGCCATGCCGGCCCTGCGCAAGCTCGATCCGGACGAGCGCCACCAACTGATCAACCGCGCCAACCGGCTGATCAGGGCCGATGGCCGAATCTCACTGTTTGAATTTGCCCTGGTCAGCTTCCTGCAACGCCACCTCACTCACGATGCAAGCCGGGTGGTGAAAACGAAATACCGAAGTTATGGTGCCGTTCAGGACGCCCTCCATCGGCTGTTCAGCCTGATGGCCAGAGCAGGTAGCCATTCGGCCAATGACGCCCGCCAGCTGTATGATGAAGCCATGGCCGGGTTTGCCGCCAAAGACGGCGCCCGGCCAATCGCTGAGCGGGTTACCATCCAGGAGCTGCGCCAAGCGCTGGTACAGTTAAATGGCCTGTCCCCGCTGCTCAAGCCGGCGATTATCGACGCCTGCGGACACTGCGTGAGTCACGACGGCAAGGTGACCGTGACCGAATACGAAATCCTGCGGCTGGTGGCGGATCAGCTGGACTGCCCCATGCCGCCTGTCGCCATCAACTCCTGAGCCGCCCCCGCAGCACGGCTGTGGGTAAAGCAAGCCACCTCCCCCCGCGTCTCACCGGCTGATGAGGCTGGGCCAGGATCACCCGGGTTCAACGATAATTCTTGCCTGGGCGTGACCGGATAGCCAATAAAAAACCGCGCCGAAAGGACGCGGTTTTTTTGTGCGGCCCAGCCTCAGGGCCGCAATGCCGGATCAAACAGCGCCTCGACAGCGGGGCGCTCAGCGGGGTCAGCCGGCCGAGGCATGCCCAGTTTCTCACGAATTCCCAGATCCACCTCCCACAGGCTGTTGAACTTGTCGTCGGTGATGGCGATGGCTTCTTCCTTGTCGAGCATGATGGTCGGCCGCAGGAACACCAGCAGGTTGCGCTTGACCCGACGTTCGGACTGGGATGAGAACAGGCGTCCGAGATACGGGATATCCCCCAGGAAAGGCACCTTACTTTCATTGACCATGTAGTCGTCCCGGATCAGGCCGCCCAGCACCACCGTCTCGCCGTCATCGGCCAATACCGTGGTCTTGATCTCCCGCTTGTTGGTGACGATGTCCGAAGCGTCTTCGATGCTGTCGGCGATGTTCTCGGTGGTCTGTTCAACCACCAGCCGCACCAGACCACCGCTGCTGATGGTGGGCGTAACCTTGAGGGTCAGGCCGACATCGCGCCGCTCAATGGTGGTAAACGGGTTGGTGGTGCCATCACCGGTGACCGTGGATTCGCCGGTCCGGAAAGGCACGTTCTGACCCACGATGATTTCGGACTCCTGGTTATCCAGGGTGATGATGCTGGGCGTCGACAGCAGGTTGGCCGCGGCCGAGGTGGACAGGGCCTGCAGCAGCACGCCCCAGGTGATGCCGTTCTCATCGCGCTGGCCACCCCCGATGGTGATGCCGCCCGGTGCCGGCCCAATCACCGTATCGCTGACAATGGCGCCAAGGACGTCGGTCAGGCTGCGGCCCACGTTATTGAAGTTGGTGCCGGCCACCGGCGTCGACTCGCCGGATTCGTCACCGACGGCAAACTGCAGGCCGAGATCCTCACCCAGTTCGTCGCTGATCTCGACAATGGCGGCCTCGATCAGCACCTGAGCACGACGCACATCCAGCTGTGAAATGATCAGCTCCGCTTCCTGCATCAGGGAGGGTTCACCACGGATCACCAGGGCGTTGAGGCCTTCGTCTGCGAAAATGGAGAAGTTGGTCTTGGGACTCCCGCCGGAACCACCACCGGATGCGGACGCCCCGGGCGCTTCGCTGGCCAGGTTGCCCATCACCCCCTTGAGGATTTCCACCAGGCTCTTGGCATCGGCGTGGTTCAGCCGGATAACCTTGGTGGTTCCACCAGTGGCCGAGGGCTGATCCAGTTGCTGGATCAGACCGCGAATCTTGTCCCGAAAGGCCTCATCGCCCCTTAGGATCAGACGGTTGCTGCGTTCGTCAGCGGTGACACTGTACTTGCGGGCGGCATCCTGTGCGCCTGCCGATCCCAGCTCCTGGGGCGCCAGTTCCTGCAGCAGGGTTACCATGTCGCCCACCCAGGCCTCCTGCAGCTGAATCACCTCCACCTCGTACTTGGAGGGGCTGTCCAGCTCTCTCACGATCTGCTGGATGCGGGCAATGTTGGCTTGGTGGTCGCTGACGATCAGGGCATTGGCGGCCGCTACGGCGGCAAGGTGGCCATATTTGGCAACCAGCGGCCGGAGGATGGGAACCAACTCCAGCGCGTTGGCGTTATCCACCTGGATCACCTGGGTCACCAGCTGTTCTGAGGGGATCTCCTCGAACCCTTCCAGGTTTTCCGCCAGTTGTTTGGCGTCGACCTGTTGCACAACCTTGATGACCTCATCCCCCGGGATCGCGGTAAAGCCGTGGACATGCAGCACGGCCAGGAAGAGGTCGTAGATCTCGTTCTTGTTCATCGGCGCGCTGGAGAGCACCGTGACCTTGCCCTTGACCCTGGGGTCGACCACGAAACTGTAGCCGGTAATATCGGCCACCTGGGTCACAAAGGCCCGGATATCCGCATCTTTGAGGTTGAGACGCCAGGTGCCTTCCTGACCGTGGGCCACGGACATCAAAGGGACCAGCACAATCAACGCAAGAGCCCGGAAGATGGAGGTTTTGTGGTTATTCATGCAACGATCGCATCCTGTATCGATGAAACCCGTTCGCCGGGTAGTTTGGTTCTGGCGTGAGCGGGGCTATTGTAGCCACTCTTCCGGCAGTGCATAACTCACGGAAAAGCGGGCACCATTACGCTCGATTTCAATGTCGATCTGGGACTGGGAACGCCAGGATTCCAGCAGGGCCCGATCCTGTTCAATATCGCCCAGAGATTGGCCATTGATCGCGGTAATCACGTCACCGGCCTTCAGGTTAACCGCTCGCAACATCGCGTTGGAGCCGTCATAGACATAGCCGGAGGCGCTCCCATCCTGTACCGGCCTCAAACCAAATGCAACCAGTGCCTCGGCGCCCTGGGCTTCGAGCCTGGCCTGCACATCGTCAACGAATCCCTGCGGCGATGTCATATCAACAGGCTCAGCCTCCGCCACGAGGTCTTCCGAGGGGCCGTCTTCGAACGTCAGTGTCTCGTACAGCCCGTTGCGCAGGATCAGGATCCGGCCGGGTTCGACTTCAACCAGCTCGGCGTTGCCGGGCAAGGTATCGCCTACCCGGTAGTGCTCGGTGGTGCCGTCCGTTCCTGCAACTATAGCACCGGACTCCTCGGGCCGCTCAGCCACCAGCACCCCTTCCAGCCGCAGTCGAAGCCGGGTTTCCGGTGCCGACCTGCGCACCGATTCCGCCACCTGGGTGGTTGTGGATTCCGTTCGCCCAAACAGATCGAAGGCCGCCAGCGGCTGGTTCAACAGGCGCCGTGCCGCTTGGTCGCCGGACGGTGTTGCGGTGGCCGTCCGAGCAGCGGGCTCATCCTGCCACAGCACCATCCAGGTCACCCGGGCCAGGGTGATGCCCAGGTAAACCACCAGCACCACCAGTAACAGATTGGCACCAAGCCGCCCCATTCGGTCCCAACGCCCCATCGCCTGTGTCGACATCAGAACCGTCCCCCGGGTAACAGGGGCTGACGTACCCGGAACACCACATCCCCGGGACTGGCCGATCCCGACCAGGGCTGACCGGCCAGGTCGATCAGGCGTTTGTAGACACGGACTTCCAGCATGCCGTCACGCAGGATGTCCGCCTCGGCCGCCGGCGCCTGTTGGCCCTGTTCGGATATGGCCAGGGTCACGCCTCCACTCGACTGCGCCAGATCGGCCGACATCGCTGGAAAACGGGCACTTTGCATTCGGTCCCCCACCGGCCAGGTGACATTACCACCGGGCCAATGACCGTTTCCCCTGGCGTCGGCCAGCCGGTTATCGGCCCAGCGCAACTGGAGATGGTCGATCATCACGTCTCCCTCCAGCAGAGCGCCGTTACTTTGCCGTATCAGGTCTTCAAACTCGGGCACATGAATCCGTCCCGTGGCCAGAAGGGCCGCTTCCCCGGGCCAGGCCAGAGAAAGATCGCCGTCGAGTCGTGAAGCGGCCGTTTGCAGACTCAGGGCTACAGGCAGCCGCAATTCCGTCAGGGAGGGCCAGCCCAATGCCCAGTCCACGCTCAGGTCCCGGTTATGGACGCGCAACCCGGCAGCCCCATCCCACAGGGAGCCACTCACCTGTTGAATCTCCACCTGGGGCGGCAGGCGCACCTGCCCTGACAGCTGCTGCCAAAGCCAGCCCGCGGGGATCAGCCAGGCCAGGGCACACAGGTAGACGATCAACCCTGCGATCACGAGCAGAACGAGTTTGCCTGGGCGGAGGAAGACGGAGCTAGTGGGTTCGGTCATACCGGTTTATCTGGTTAAACCTGATGGGACACCAGGCCTTTCAATGGTCCCCGAGTCTAACAAAGACTGTGGGTAAGTCCATGGCGAAACAAACAAAAAAACCCCGCTAAAAGCGGGGTTTTTGAGCGGGGTGTCGAGCCCGCCACGAGGCCGGGCTCGGCAGGCGCTGATTTACATCATGCCGCCCATGCCACCCATGCCGCCCATGCCGCCCATGTCCGGCATGCCGCCACCGGCTTTCTCCTCTTCCGGCTCGTCAGTCACCATCGCTTCGGTGGTGATCATCAGACCGGCAACGGAAGCGGCTGCCTGCAGCGCGGAACGGGTGACCTTGGCCGGGTCCAGGATACCCATCTCCAGCATGTCGCCGTAGGTTTCCTTGGCGGCGTTGAAGCCGTAGGAACCCTCGCCCTCGCGGATCTTGGCCACAACCACGGAGGCTTCGCCACCGGCGTTGGTTACGATCTGGCGCAGCGGAGCTTCCATGGCGCGACGCAGGATGTTGACGCCGGCCTTCTGCTCTTCGTTTTCCACGTCCAGGTCTTCCAGAGCGGCCAGGGCGCGAACCAGGGTCACGCCGCCACCGGCCACGATGCCTTCTTCAACGGCGGCGCGGGTGGAGTGCAGCGCGTCCTCGACACGGGCCTTCTTCTCTTTCATTTCCACTTCGGAACCGGCGCCAACCTTGATGACGGCCACACCGCCGGCCAGCTTGGCAACACGCTCCTGCAGCTTCTCCTTGTCGTAGTCGGAGGAGCTTTCTTCGATCTGCTTGCGGATCTGCTCGACGCGGGCCTCGATGTCGCTCTCAGCACCGGCACCATCGATGATGGTGGTGTTTTCCTTGGTGATGTTGACCCGCTTGGCGGTGCCCAGATCGTCCAGGGTGGTGTTTTCCAGGGTCAGACCCACTTCTTCGGAAATCACGGTACCGCCGGTCAGGATGGCGATATCCTGCAGCATTTCCTTACGACGGTCGCCGAAGCCCGGCGCTTTCACGGCGGCAACCTTGACGATGCCACGCATGTTGTTGACCACCAGAGTGGCCAGTGCTTCGCCTTCGATGTCCTCGGCGATGATCATCAGCGGCTTGCCGGCCTTGGCAACGGCTTCCAGGGTCGGCAGCAGCTCGCGAATGTTGGAGATCTTCTTGTCAACCAGCAGGATGAACGGGTCTTCCAGCTCGGCAGACATGTTGTCCTGGTTGTTGATGAAGTACGGGGACAGGTAGCCACGGTCAAACTGCATACCTTCGACCACGTCCAGCTCGTCTTCCAGGCCGCGGCCTTCCTCGACGGTGATGACGCCTTCCTTGCCAACACGCTCCATGGCGTCGGCGATGATCTTGCCGATGCTCTCGTCACCGTTGGCGGAGATGGTACCAACCTGGGCGATGTTGCGGCTGTCGTCGCAGGGCTTGGACATGTCACGGATGGCCTGGACAGCGGCGTGAGTCGCCTTGTCGATGCCACGCTTCAGATCCATCGGGTTCATACCGGCAGTGACGGCCTTGATACCTTCGTTGACGATGGACTGAGCGAGAACGGTTGCGGTGGTGGTACCGTCACCAGCGGTGTCGTTGGTCTGGGAAGCGACCTCTTTCACCATCTGTGCGCCCATGTTCTCGAACTTGTCTTTCAGCTCGATTTCCTTGGCGACGGACACACCGTCCTTGGTGACGGTGGGTGCACCGAAGGACTTGTCCAGTACCACGTTGCGGCCTTTCGGGCCCAGTGTCACTTTGACGGCGTCAGCCAGGATGTTGACACCAGCTACCATGCGCTTGCGAGCGCTATCACCGAATTTAACGTCTTTAGCTGCCATAGTTCTTTGTTCCTGTTCGTTAAACCCAATTCTTTGGTTCAGGCCAGCTTAATCAGCCGGCCGTTCGAATAGTCGCTCCGATCACTCGAGAACGCCGAAAATATCGCTTTCGCTCATGATCAGCAGGTCTTCACCGTCGATCTTCACGGTATTACCGGCATACTGACCGAATACCACGGTGTCCCCCACCTTGACGGCCAGCGCTCGGGTTTCGCCATTATCGAGAAGACGACCATCGCCCACGGCAATTACTTCACCCTGGGAAGGCTTCTCTTTTGCGTTACCCGGCAGCACGATGCCACCCGCAGTTTTCTCTTCTTCTTCCTTACGGCGCACGACGACACGATCGTGTAGCGGACGAATTTTCATTGCTCGGTATCTCCAATAGTCAGGTTGTCTTTGGCAATGACATTTGCGTGTAAAGCCGGAGTGATTAACCAACTGTTTTTACAGCGGGATTAATCACCCTCAGCGAACTTGTGCACTTTATCTGGGGGCCTGGAGACGGTTTTCAATACCCCGGAGTAAAAAAAATTTACTGTTTATCGAGGCGGTCATGGTCCCGCTCGGTTTCATCGGTGTACTCCCCTTCGATGACGTCGTCATCCCGACCAGGACGACGACCAGAACGATACGGGTCGCCGCTTCGCATGGTGAACTCAAAGCCCTGGCTCCGACTGCTCACCACCAGCTTCTTCAGGGCCTGGGCGGCCAACCAGTGGCGAGAGCCCGGTAGCAGGCAGAGGAAACCCACTGCGTCGGTCACGAAACCGGGCGTCAGCAACAATGCGCCGCCCACGGCCAGTATCAGCCCTTCTGCCACCTCTTTGGCGGGCAGTTCCCCGCTGTTCAACCGTTCGTTTGCCCGGAGCAACGTGGCAAACCCCTGCTGCCTGAGCAGGGCTGCGCCGATAACTGCCGTCAGCAGCACCAGCCCGATCGTGTTCAGGGCGCCAATCACGGTGCCCACCTTGATCAGGATTGCCATCTCGACAATCGGCAGGATGATAAAAAGTAGCAGGAACATGCCCATTCAGTGGCCTTTGATCTGGTCGTGGGGGGATGGGGCTCGGTATACTCGCCCAACCATGGAAATCGTTGCAGAGTATGCGGGTCTTCCACAAAGCCCTGCGCTTGGGTCAGCCTGGATACTCCCTCACTTCATCAGTTAGGGCTAATTATGAAACTTCAAGATTCCGTGATCGCAATTACCGGTGGCGGCCAGGGGCTTGGCCGGGCCATGGCCGAATTCTTTGCCGCCAAGGGTGCCAGGCTGGCACTGATCGACCTGATGCCGGAGAAACTGGAAGAAGCCGTCGCCGCCTGCAAACAAGCCGGTGGTGACGCCCGGTCCTACGTCTGCAATGTGGCCAAGGAAGAAGAGGTTGAGCGGACCTTTGCCGCCATCCACGCCGATTTCGGCCAGCTCAACGGGTTGATCAACAACGCCGGCATTCTCCGGGATGGCCTGATGGTAAAGGTGAAAGACGGCGAAATCGTCAAGCGCATGAGCCTGGCCGAGTGGCAGGCGGTGATCGACGTCAACCTGACCGGCGTGTTCCTGTGCGGCCGTGAAGCCGCCACCCAGATGATCAAGAACGGCGACCAGGGTGCCATCATCAACATTTCCTCCATCTCCCGCGCCGGCAACATGGGTCAGAGCAACTATTCTTCCGCCAAGGCGGGTGTCGCGGCGCTGGTTCCGGTATGGGCGAAAGAGCTGGCCCGCTATAACATCCGGGTGATGGGCATTGCCCCCGGTTTCATCGAGACGGAGATGACTGCCTCCATGAAACCGGAAGCCCTGGAAAAGATGACCGCCGGCATCCCGCTCAAGCGGATGGGCAAACCGGAGGACATCGCCTCCGCCGCTGCCTTCATCTTCGAGAACGAGTATGTGTCCGGGCGGATGATCGAGGTGGATGGCGGGCTTCGCCTCTAACGCCCTCTCCCCCTGTGGGGACAGATTTCCAATCTGTCCCCAGCCACGGATCGGTGACCAACCTTGAACGACACCCCCGCCCCCTCACGTGAACAACGCATCTGGCAAGTGGTGAGCGCCATCCCGCCAGGCAAGGTGGTGAGCTACGGCCAGGTGGCCGAAATGGCTGGACTTGGTCGGCAGGCCCGGTTCGTAGGCCGGGCCCTGGGCAGACTGCCGGCCGGCCACAATCTGCCCTGGTTCCGGGTGATTCGCAGCAACGGCCAGATTGCCTTTCCGCAAGACTCGGAGGCGTTCCGCCGCCAGGTGGCCTTGCTCGCCAGGGAGGGCATTGAGGTGGTCAACGGCAGAGTCTCCATGGCTCGCTTCCGCTGGAACCCATAGCGCGCCTGCTCCACAGGTTTAGCCCGCGCCCGGCGAGGCGGCCTCCTCCCGTTTGGGCACGCCATTGTGCTCACTGTGATTCTTCGGTGCCAAGGCATCCAGGGTGGCGCCATGGCGAATCATGTACACCGCCAGCACAATGGCCGGTACGCCCATCAGCCCGGCCACCAGGAAGAACTCGGCGTAGCCAAACCCTGCCACCACCATGCCGGAGAAGCCGCCGATGAACTTGCCCGGCAGGGTCATCAGAGAACTGAACAGGGCATATTGCGTGGCGGTGAACGAGGCATTGGTCATGCTGGACAACCAGGCGATCAGGGCCACGTTGGCAATGCCACCGCTGAGATTGTCCGCGCTGACCACCACCGCCAGGGTATAGATGTTGGGCGGGTACTGAGCCAGCAGCACAAACAGCAGGTTGGTGGCCGCGGTCATCACCGCTCCCAGCAGCAGAATCCTTCGCACCCCATGGCGCACCACCATCACGCCGCCGATCATGGAACCGGCAATGGTCATGAAAAAACCAAAGATTTTGGTCACGTCCGCCACCTGGGTCTTGGAGAAGCCCATGAAGTCCAGGTAGAAGGGATTGGCCATCACCCCCATGGCGATGTCAGAGATGCGATAAACCGCCACGGTGATCAGGATGAACAGGGCAAACTGCCGGTAACGGCGGAAGAAATCCAGGAAAGGTCCCGCCACGGCGGCGGAGGACCAGCCCGCAAGCCGGGCCAGACGTGGTCCCAGGTGAGCACGCTTATGCGCCTCCCGGGCGACGCGATCGGCAATGTCCTGGGCGGCGGCAAAATGGTTCACCTTCGGCTCGCGAACACACAGGACCGTCACCACACCCACGCCCACCAGCAGGGCCATCACCTCGTAGGACACCTGCCAGGACCAGTATTCCGCCAGGTAGAGGGCACCGGCACCCGCCACCAGCAGGGCCAGCCGATAACCGAAGATGTAGGTGGCGGCCAGTGCCGCCTGTAACCGCTCGTCAGCAATTTCGATCCGGTAGGCATCGATAGCCACGTCCTGGGTGGCGGAGGAAAAGGCGACCAGCAGACCGCACAGCGCCATCACCTCCGGTGCCGACACGGCGTTGACCTGAGCCATCAGGTACAGGCCCGCCGCAATGCCCGCCTGGGCCAGCAGCATCCAGCTCCGGCGCTTACCGAGCAGCCGATCCAGCAGGGGCAAACGCAGACGGTCCACCACCGGCGCCCAGAACACCTTGATGGAGTAAGTAATGCCAAGCCAACTGAAGAAGCCGATGGTGGCGGTTTCCACCCCAACGTCCGCCAGCCGGGCGTTGAGGGTTGAGAACACCAGCAGGAAGGGCAAGCCCGCGGAAAACCCCAGGAACAGCAGCGCAATCACCTGCCATCGGGTATAGATTCGAATCAGGGCCAGCAACGCCGGCCCGCGGGCCTGTGAACGGATGGCGGGATCCCCCAATCAGTCGCGGAAGTTGTTGAACTGAAGCGGCAGCTCCAGCTCGGCCTCCTTCAGCAGGGCGATGGCCGACTGCAGGTCGTCCCGTTTCTTCCCGGTGACCCGCACTTTGTCGCCCTGAATGCTGGACTGCACCTTGAGCTTGGCATCCTTGATCATCTTGACGATTTTCTTGGCCATGTCGGTCTCGATGCCCTGCTTCAGGGTGAAATGCTTCTTGACCAGCTTGCCGGCCTTGCTGTCGCCGTCTTCGGCCAGGGCGCGGCTGTCGATGTTGCGCTTGGCGAAGGTCATGCGCAGGATGTCCTGCAGCTGCTCGAGCTGGAAATCCTGCTCCGCGCTCAGGGTGATGCCCTTGTCGTCCTGTTCGATGTCGGCCTCAACATTCTTGAAGTCCCATCGGTTACCCAGCTCGCGCTTGGCCTGGTCGACGGCGTTGGTCACTTCGTGCAGATCAACTTCGGAAACAATGTCAAAAGATGGCATGATGAAAACTCCCAAATTGCGGAGGCCGTCACGTCAGGAGAAATCAGTGGCCGTCGAGTCCGCATGTTTAACAATTTCAAGGCGTTTGGCCAGCGCCCTATGGCTATAATGGCCTCTCCTGCAACTTCCGCCGGGTATCGTCGGAAGGCCTGCGTTCCAAGGTGCCAAAGAATAACAAGTCAGGGCCCACACCGCATCTGACAATGGACGGGCGAGTAGTAGAGAATGCCAAACCTAGACCTTTCGATTCTGGTGGTGGATGACGCCAAATTCAGCAGTATGGTAGTCAGCCGCGCCCTACGCAACGCCGGCTACCGGGATGTCCGCGTGGCCAATGACGCACCCGCCG
Source organism: Marinobacter sp. (assembly GCF_033722735.1). Taxonomy (GTDB): domain Bacteria; phylum Pseudomonadota; class Gammaproteobacteria; order Pseudomonadales; family Oleiphilaceae; genus Marinobacter. The sequence goes on along the minus strand of NZ_JAWVYN010000001.1, from coordinate 333,238 downwards.
CACTGCAGCTGATGGAAGAGCGCCCTGTCAGCATATTGATTGCCGACTGGCTGATGCCGGAAATGGACGGTCTCGAGCTCACCGATCGGGTTCGCCAACAGGATGAACAGAACAACCACTACACCTATACCATCCTGCTGACCGCCAAGGAAAGCGTCGAGGCCCTCGCCGAGGCCTTTGACCGGGGTGTGGATGACTTTGTCTACAAATCCGACATGAGCAAGCAACTCATCCCCCGGGTGTTCGCCGCCGACCGCATCGCCGACCGGCAAAATGCCCTGCTGCGAGCCAACTCCCTGCTCATGGAAAACAACCGGGAACTGGAAGCCAGCAACATCATCGACCTGGAGACCGGTCTGTGCAACAACCGCTATGCCCGCGAACGCCTGGGCAAGTGTCTGTGCCAGACCGAATCCCGCGGCGGTGCCAGCGCCTACCTGTTGTGCGGCATCCGCAACTGGCAGGATCTGAAACGGCAGCATACCCGAGCCATCATGGGTGAACTGGCGGTGGGTATCGCACGCCGCCTCAGCCACCTTATTCGCCCCATGGACGCCCTGTGCCGGGTGGGCGACAACCAGTACGCCATCATTGCCCACTTCCCCAACGGCGACCAGTGCACCACCGCCGCCTATCGGCGCATCTTCGACGGCATCAACCACAAGGCCCTGAAAACCACGGCCGGCTACATTTCGGTTGAGGCAGGCATGGTACTGTGCAAATCCGACGCCCAGCTGGGTACCCCATCGGTCCAGGAGATCGAACGGGCAGCGGTCCAGGGGCTGATGGACGCCTACGACACCCGACGATTCACCGAGACCCGGCCGGAAATCGCAGAGTCCGCCTGAGACCGACGCAAACACACTCTGTAACACCACGACACACTTCATGCACAGACAGGACAGCGGCCAAACCGTATTCTGACACCGTGGATTTAAGCAGTATCCCCCATGGCGAAGGAGTTAAGTCGTCTCGTTTCGGAGTCAAGCATTACCGTTACGAAGTTAAGCAGTCCCTTCGCCGGTTTATGGGCCTTCCACAGAACACAGGTTTTTCAGGCACTACTGTTCTTTCCTTTTCAAAGGCCAGCCATTGCGCTGGCCTTCTTGTTTCCAGCGCCGCTGCAGACATCGACCACGCCCTTGCACACCCGCTTGCCCCCCCCTTCTCTTCCCCAAGGGGACTCTGCGCAGCTTAAACCAAAAAACGGGGACCGCCGTCATGGCGGTCCCCGTTTTTTGGTTCAGCGTGGCCAGGCGGAGCCCGGCGCCCCGCAATGACTCAGAGCTTGCGGCCCTTACCGGCGGCAATCCGCAACCGCAGGGCGTTCAGCTTGATAAAGCCTTCCGCATCCTTCTGGTCGTAAGCACCCTGATCTTCCTCGAAAGTGGCGATCTTCTCGTCGAACAGCGAATCGTCGGACTTGCGGCCGACCACCTCGACATTGCCCTTGTACAGCTTCAGGCGAACGGTGCCGTTGACGTAGCCCTGGGTCTGGTCAATCAGCGCCTGCAACGCCTCACGTTCCGGTGACCACCAATAGCCGTTGTAGATCACTTCGGCGTAGCGCGGCATGATGCTGTCCTTCAGGTGCGCCACCTCCCGGTCCAGGGTGATGGACTCGATGGCCCGGTGTGCGCGCAGCATGATGGTGCCACCCGGAGTTTCGTAGCAACCGCGGGACTTCATGCCCACGTAGCGGTTCTCAACGATGTCGATACGGCCGATGCCGTTCTCGCCACCGACCTTGTTCAGGTGCGCCAGCACTTCGTGGGCTTTCATCGCCTGACCGTCGATGGCCACGATGTCACCCTTCTCATAGGTCAGCTCGATGTAGGTTGGCTGGTCCGGTGCTTTCTCCGGCGACACGCTCCAGCGCCACATGTCTTCTTCCGCCTCGGCCCACGGATCCTCCAGCACCATGCCCTCGTAGGAGATGTGCAGCAGGTTGGCGTCCATGGAGTACGGCGACTTGCCCTTCTTCTTCTCGACCGGGATGTTGCGCTCGTCGCAGTAGGCCAGCAGTTTCTCACGGGAGTTCAGGTCCCATTCCCGCCAGGGGGCAATCACGTGAACCCCCGGCTTCAGCGCGTACGCGCCCAGCTCGAAGCGCACCTGGTCGTTACCCTTGCCGGTGGCGCCGTGGGAGATGGCATCGGCGCCGGTTTCGTTGGCAATTTCCACCAGGCGCTTGGCAATCAGCGGGCGGGCGATGGAGGTACCCAACAGGTATTCGCCTTCATAGATGGTGTTTGCGCGGAACATCGGGAACACGTAGTCACGGACGAACTCTTCCCGCAGGTCCTCGATGTAGATTTCCTTCACACCCAGCGCTTCGGCCTTGGCACGGGCGGGCTCGACTTCCTCGCCCTGCCCCAGGTCGGCCGTAAAGGTGACCACTTCGCAGTTGTAGGTGTCCTGTAACCAGCGAACGATCACTGAGGTATCCAGGCCACCGGAATAGGCCAACACCACCTTTTTAATATCAGACATGCCCTTGCTCCAGACTGAACAGGATGGATTCGGGAGCCTCTGGATAACACCTGGGGCCCACGGCGAGGCCGAAAACGGGTCAGGGGTTTTTCAGAGGCTCCTGCAAATAAGGGGCGTTATTGTACGGCAGTCAACGGCCGGGGGCCAGATGGACGAAAGGAGGGAAGAAAAAGATACGGCCGGAAAGTCGGACAATCGGCGATTGGCGGGCAAAAACGCGAAGGGGACAGAATTCAGTTCTGTCCCCTATCCTCCAGTAACTGAAGGGTTAAACCGCCTGCTGGTGCTGCACCACTTCCTCGCGGATGCCGTCCCAGCCTTCCTTGACCTGGCGCAGTAGGTTGGCCACTTCGTCCAGTTTTTCGGCGTCGTTCTTGGCGCTGGCTTCGAAGAGGGTGCGCTCCATGTAATCGTAAAGCGCTTCGAGTCGCTCGGCCAGCTCGCCACCCTGCTCAAGGTCCAGAAAGCTCTTCAGGCCGCCAATGATTTCGATCGCCTTGTTGATCAACTGCCCCTTCCCGGCATAGTCTTTCGCCTGCATCCGCGACTGAGCCATGTTGATGCGCTCCAGAGCCCCATTGTAAAGAAGCTGGATCAGCTTGTGGGGATCGGCATCGGTGATGCTGGTCTGGGTGTTGATGCGTTGATATTGTTGTAAACCGTTCATGAGTTACCCCCCTTTAAAACCTTTCACGAACCCTGGCTGGGTTGCGGAGCCAATGCGGCCAGTTGCTGAGCGACAAAGTTTTGTGTGCTTTGTAATTGCGCAATTAACGCATCAGCCGCGGAGAATTGGGACACCAATCGCTCCCTCAGCGATTCCATGCGAAGATCCAGAGCTTCACGGTCGTCCTGGATTCGATCCAATGTCTCGTTAAGCCCGTCCGTGCGAGTGGAAATAATGCCATCACTTTCAAGGAAGCCGGCCACCAGATCCACCGCTTGGTCGGCGACGCCCGCAACCCCGTCCTGTTCGGCAAACAGCGCGGCAACCTCATCCGGTACTTCCTGAAGCTTGTCTTTGAACGTGGCGCTGTCGAACTCCAGTTTCCCTGAGGTTGGATCGGTGGTAATGCCCACATCCGCCAGAATCCGAACCGACGCATTTTCAAGCCCCGGCACCACCGAGGTCAGCAAGCCCCTCAGGTCATTCTGAATATTGCGGATGGTGGAGTCGCCGCTGAGGATGGCCCCTTGGCCGGATTCCGCGTTGAAGCCCGAAACGCTCTTCACCACGTCCTGCAGGGCATTGAACTTGTCCACGAACTCCTGCACCCGGCCAGCCACCGCGTCCGCGTCCTCGCCGATCGTCACGTTGGTGGAACCGACCGAGGAAAGCTCGAAGGTGACGCCTGCCACCACATCTTCAACGGTGTTCGTGGAACGGGAGACCGAGATACCGTTTATGTCCAGCAAGGCATCCTTGGCCTGCACCGTTTCCTCCAGGTTGGAGGTGGTACCGTCAAAGGCGAACTGGGACAACCCAGACGTATCTGTGTTGTTGCCGTCGTCATCGGTTACCGTGATCTGTGCCGCATTGGCGGTGCCAGACTCGTCCGAGGAAATCACCAGCCGAAACCCGGAGCCGGTATCAACAATGCCCGCGGACACGCCGGCATCCGAGCTGTTGATGGCATCGGCCACACCCTGCAAGGTGTTGTTACTGCTATCGATGGTTATGTCCGTAGCGACCCCGTCCACCGAGATGGACAAGGTGCCGGTACCAACGGTTGTCGTGTCTTTGTCCGCAAAGGCTGCTGTGGCCAGGGATTGCGCCTGCGCAAGCTGGGTGACCTCAACGCTGTAGTTACCCGCACTGGCCAGGGTATCGTCCACGCTAACGGCCACATTTTCATTGGAAGCCGTGGCGGTAAAAGCTTTCAGGCCCTCACTGGAACTCAGCTGTTCCAACGGCTCGTTCAGGGCCTCCAGTGCACTGCGGAGTTTGCCATAGGCCGAAATCATCGTCTCAGTACGAGACCGCTCGAGGCTGAGGCGCTCAAGGGCTGGCTGCCGTTCGGCATTCACCAGCTGATCTACCAGATCAGCGCTGAACAACCCCGATCCCGCGCCTAATGATGATATGGATGCCATGACTACCCCCTGATAGTCTCTCTTGGTTCTGATTCAGTTATCGGCGGGAGGCGGCAAAACTTTGCCCCCACAGTGGCCAATTTTGTTACCGACTGTATCTTTCACCACCCATTGAAACACAGCCCGCGACGCAAAACACCGCCGGACCCCAAGGGGTGCGGCGGTGCTGAAAGGCCGTTATTCAACGAGAATGGCGCAACGACGCCACTAAACTTCGATATTGAACAACGTCAGCGGTTCGTCCTGCTGCAACTTTTCTGCCAACCTCACCGCAACTTCATCCGGAATCTGTCGAATAACTTCCTGGGTTTCCTGGTCCACCACTTTCACGATGGTTTCACCCAACTCATTATCAACTTCAAACTGAAGATCTCGCTGGACGTTCTGAACAAAGTCATTCAGCTTGGACACCGCATTATCCAGGCTCTCCTTATCAGAGTCTGAAACCGCCTCTGCGGCCTCACCTCTGTTTGCATCAAGGATACCTGCACTTTGTGCCCGATTTGGACCAGCGACCATTGCGGTCTGATCGGAGGCGTTCCTGCCTTCGGCCTGAGGTGACGCAGTGTCCCGACCCGGAGCCGGCTTGCTGGCACTAACCAGCTTGAGCCCCGGATTATTCAGGTTTACGTCAGTCATAGCTCACCTCGCTATCCTCTCACGGCGAAAGCCGGCCTCAACGTGAGGCCGGCCAACCCGTCATCGTCCCTGTTACTGAAGGAGAGACAGAACCTGCTGCGGCCGTGCGTTGGCCTGGGCCAGTACCGAGATGCCAGCCTGCTGCAGCACCTGAGCCTTGGACAGCTTGGCGGTTTCTGCCGCGAAGTCCGCATCAAGAATCCGGCTCTGGGACGCACTCTGGTTCTCGATGTTGGTCTGCAGGTTGGCAATGGTGCTTTCAAAACGGTTCTGGATCGCACCCAGATCAGACCGGAAGGAGTTCACAGAACTCAGGGCACCGTCGATGGCACTGATGGCTGCCGTGGCAGCAGACGCGGCACTGACACTGATGGAAGAAACGTTCAGGCCAGCGGCACCGGCGGTCATGGTGTTGTCAAACGCAACATCGATGGTCTGACCGGCGTTGGCGCCCACCTGGAAGGAAACCGCAGAGCCCAGGGTGCCATCGAGCACCGCCTGACCGTTGAACTCGGTTTGGGTACCAATGCGAGTCACCTCGGCGATGCGCTGGTCAACTTCCGCCTGAAGCAGCAGACGGTCTTCATCGGAGTTGGAACCGTTAGCCGCCTGAACCGCCAACTCGCGGATACGCTGCAGGTTGTTAACCGTCTCGTTCAGGCCACCTTCCGCGGTCTGAACCATGGAGATACCGTCGTTGGCATTACGAGATGCGACTTGCAGACCACGAATCTGGGTATCAAAGCGTGTAGAAATTGCCAGCCCGGCGGCATCATCCTTGGCAGAGTTAATGCGCAGACCAGAGGACAGGCGCTCCAGGGCCTGGTTGGAAACGTCCTGGGACTTGTTCAGTTGGTTCTGGGCCATGATTGAGGCAACGTTGGTGTTGATACCGAGAGCCATACTACTTCTCCTACAAATCGTTTGCTTTATTTGAAAGAGGTCTGGCGCCCGTTCTCAATTTTTTGTGGGTGCGCCGCCCCGCTGTAATGCTTAACGGCGCTAACCAGAAATCCTTTAGAAAAATTCTCACCAACTTTGTTATGAATTGTAAACCCTTTGTAGCCAAGGCGTTACATAGCACTAAATACGCTAAAGGGTGGGTTCATCATCGGTCAGGCGTGCCCGCAGCCAGGGATCGGTATCCACAGCCCGGGCCTGCATCGCCACACGCTCGAAATGATCCGGCAAGCGGTCGAGAAACTTCCCAAACGCCTGCTTCCAGTGCTCCATGAACCCGTCCAGCTCTGACTCCTCACAGGCCAGGCCGTGGCAAAGACCCACCTGAAGGAAGTGGTAGACTGTTCCCTTGAGCAACTGCCAACACATCATTTGCACCGACACGTCCGTGCGCCGTCCGCTGAATACCCCGACACGGTTGAGGGAATCGCGAACCCCATTGGCAATAGCCACCAGGTCCCGGCGGGAGCGATGCGAGGTCAAATCCAGTGCCTTGCGGCAAGCGACCACGGTATCGGACATTTCCATTTGGAGGTTGGCCAGTTTCTTATCCAGCTCCTCCGCGGGAAGCGGGCAACGTTCATGGCCCAGCAGTGCCCGGGCCTCTTTCCGGCCCTGACTGTCGTAACCAGCTACGGCCTCCAGGAATGCCGACCGGGATAACCAGTCGGCCTCCTCAATGACCGCGCCGTCGGAACAGTTATAAGCCTGGAACGTTTCATCCATTACCTTGAGATCGTGTATAAACCGCTCTGCGGCCCTTTTGGCTGTGTAGTAATCCGTCCGGGTCAGTACCTCACCACCGTCCACCCCGGCAACCGGGAAGCTCCGCTGATCTTCGTTCAAGCCCTTGCGCTCGGCCCGGAATGACTTGGAAAAGTCCGTTTCCGCCTGGGCCCCGTAAACGGAATAGGCGGAATGGTGGCTGGACGTATCCTTGTAGCCGTAATCGGTGCCGAACATGAAAATGCTGCGGAACCCCAAGGCATAGCCCACCGATAACGCCGCGTTGGTGCAGGTCGGGCTGCATTGGTCCAGCGCGTCCCTGCCCACGCCCAGCCAGCCGGGAATCGCATTACGGCTCTTGAAGAAGAAGGTTACCTCGTCGAAAAGGTCCGTCACCAAGGGGTTGACGTCGATTGCCGCGAGCAGGGGAATGGCACGCAAGGCTTTCGGATCAAGATCGGAAAGGATTTCATGGATGGCGTAATCGGCATCCAGTTCCAAATGAAAGTCCGGCTGAATGCCATTGGCGAGCAACCCCCGCAGCCCGGTACCGGCACTGACGATGGCCACCTTGTCGCGGATCTTGCGGATGTCCTCGAACCGGCCATCGATGGATGGACCGCTGCCAATGACCAACAACGGTCGCTGCGAGTGGGCCGTCGGATCCGGCTTCAAATAGCGCCCGCCGGAACGGAGATTATGGAGGATATTGTTGAAGGCCCGGATCTCGAAATCGTAGCTGCCCCAGTTGGCTGCCAGAATCGGAATGTCCTTCTCCAGGTCCTTGGCGATCCGGAACAGTTCGACGTTGGCAAGATGGTTGTAGTACGTGGTGAAGTAAGGATACAGGGGCACCATTTCAGCCAGCTTGCCCCCCAGAACCCGACGGATGTTCTCTTCGCTGTCGGTTACAGCGATGCAGAACGACAACGAACAGCCCCGCTTGCGGAAACGGACACTGATGGCTTCCCAGTCGACGGTGAACAGGCTCAGGGCGAATCGCTCTGCATCCGGCTCGAATATCACCGCATCAATAATGTCGGCCTGTTCAGACATTTTCTCAATGTGGTAGCCCAACCCACAGCCCAGAAAAACCACCGATGGAAAGAAATCGCCGCGCCTATAGCCCTGAAATTGCTCCGGCGTTACTGGCGAAGCATCCAGGGCTTCCTTAACCAGCCTCATGCCGAAACGGGGAGTGGCGAAAGAGCCTGCCCAGGGGGGCGCCAGGGTCAGCGACCGCTGCTCAGGCGGATTTTCTTCCAGAAAACGGTCCACCTCCGAGTAGGAATAAGCCCGGGCATGGTGTCGATAAACAGACCGTCCCCGGTCGACCAGATCCACATCCGGGTTTCCCGGCGTCACCACCAACTCGCAGTGATCGAGCTGGAGGGAGCCAAAATACTGGTGCAACTCCGGGCGATACTTCTTGAAGTACGCCAGATTCTTTTCCTTGCGCTCCAGATACTGAAGCGCAACATCCTGATCTGATTCAGACATAGGCACTGCGTTCCGCCGTGATAATTGTGTAATACAGTTAGCGCTCTTGCATCAGGCTCTGACAAATGGTGAGGTCCAGCGCTTCATCCACATCAACCGAGCGCTCTCTGGGCATGATGCTCGCCAGTATCCGGTCAGTAAACAGCGAACCCGACGCCACGAACCCCGCGACGTCCACCACGTATACCGCTCCGTTGAGCCGGTAGTCTGGTTCGTAGTCCTGGGAGCGCTGCGCCGACTGAAGATCAATACCTAGCAAGGCGCCGTTGGCATCAACTTTACCGCACCAGGCCAGGGGGTGCTCGACGGGCGATACGGAGACCACACTTTCTCCGCCCCCCTGACAAAACTGATTGAGCGCGTTGGCAATGTCCTCCCCAATCCGCAGGGGCGACGTTGGCTGCAACAACACCAGGGTGTCGGGTGCACGCCCAGCCTTCGTTTCTTCGGTAACGGCATGCCTCAGGACATCCGCCGTGGTGGCCTGGTCGGTCGCCAGTTCGGCTGGCCGCTGCAGACTCCGCACCCCCTCCCAGGTCTCGGCAATCGCCAGTACCTCGGGATCGTCACTGGTCACCAGTATACGCCCCGCCAAGCCAGCATCCAGTGCGGCCCTGATGGACCAGGACACCATCGGTTGCCCCCCGAGGCTGGCGGTGTTTTTGCGGGGTAGCCGCTTGCTACCCGCCCTGGCCGGGATAACAGCCAGTATGCGGCCAGGCTCGGTCACGAAACCTCTCCCGCGTACTCATCCTGAGCCCTCTGGAAGTCGTTCATGCGTCCTACATCCAACCAGTACTCGTGCACCGGAAACATGGTGACCTTGTCGCCCCGGGCCATCGCGTTCTCAAGGAGGGTGGGCATGTCCACGCGCTGGTGTTCCTTCACCGAAGCCGCAAGTTCCGGCGAGACCACATAGATGCCGGCATTGATAAAATATTTCTGGATGGGCTTCTCCGTCATCCCTTCGACAAAATCCCCCTTGCACTGCACCACCCCATACGGCACCTGGTACTCGAACTCCCGCACGCACATGGTCGCGACACTGGGATTCTGATCATGAAAATCCAGCAGGCTTCGGTAATCCAGAGTGGTCAAAAGGTCACCGTTCATCATGACAATTGGAAGATCCAGCTCCGATTTCGGCAGCAGCCCCAAGGCACCGCCAGTTCCCAGCGGCTCGTCCTCATGGACGTACTGGATGGACACCCCCCAGCGTTGGCCATCGCCGAAGTAATCACGAATCTGGTCCGGCAGGTAGTGGGTCGAGATAAAAAACCGGTGGAAGCCCGACGCGACAAAGCTTTCGAGGATCAGTTCGAGGATCGGCTTTTCCCCCACCTTCAGCATGGGTTTCGGACATTCGTAGGTCAGCGGTCTCAGTCGGGTTCCGAAGCCTCCGGCCATGAGAAACACCGGATTATTGATGGTGTTCCGTTCCAACAGGCCATGCAGGGTTTCCAGACCGACCAGGCAGCCATTTTCGTCCACCACCGGTAGCTGGAGCAGCTCGGAGCGCTCCATCACCGACAGGATTCGGTCCCTTGTCCATTCACTCCTCGCCACCTGGGGCTGGTCACACATCACCTCCGCAACGGGCTTGTCCAGGGAGGCCTTCGCCATCAAGGCCCGACGCACATCGCCATCGGTGAGGGTACCCAGGAGTTTGTTCTGCTTGTCCACCACCAGCACGATTCTCAACGCCCCCTTGTCCAGGGTCGCTATCGCCTCGTTCAGGGACGTATTGGGGGATACGAGTACGGAATGCCAATCTTTCATCACGAACCTCGAGTGACCGTTTCGCCTACGGGGCGCCGCTGTCCCGAATGGTGGACCCGCCCTCCCGCAACATCTTTAAGAACCACTGAGCCGGCGCCAATAACCGCGCCGGCACCAATCCTGACACCTTGAATAACGGTGGCCCCGGCACCTACGAAGGCCCCCTCCTTCACCGTCACTTCGCCGCACAGGGTGACTCCTGGCGCGACATGGCAATGGGCCCCGACCTGGCAATCGTGATCGACCGACGCGGACGTGTTCACAATCGTGTTGCGGCCAATCACCGCACAGGTCTGCACCACGCTCCCCCTCATTACCTGGGCGCCGGGCGATATCCGGGCACCGTCGGATACCGAAGCCGCGGGGTGAATTAACGCCGGAAACTCATAGCCTTGATCGGTCAGGGTTTGGAACAGCCGTTGCCGGAGATCGGCACCCGGCATCATGCCAATCCCGTTCGCCAAGTAAACCTCGTCGGGTGAGACCGAGCACAGCGCGCTGTCATCCCCCAGTACATCGATGCCCATCCACCACTCTGCCGACTGCGCTGCCAGTGCCGGATCGCAAACACCGTTCACCGTGGCTCCCAGGCACTGAAGAAGCTCCAGCACCACCCGGGCGTGACCGCCACCGCCAAGCATGACGAACGGCCGATCAAACACCGCTGGGCCCTCCAGCCACCGTGATGACATCGCCCGGCTTGTAGTTGCTGTCCGCACTCAGCCCCACCAGGTCCCAGAGATGCATTGGCGAAAGCCCCTGCCCTGCCCGGGCGGTGGTCAGGTCCTCCCGTGACAGCCGTTGCCCTTGCCGAATGGCGCGTGCAGCGACAATCTGCTGACGAGCCGCCTGCCGGGTATTCCATTCCGTCGGCTGCACCCGCTTCAGGCCGGAGCCCAACGCAGCCTCCACGGTACGGATCTGACGCACCATGTCCGCCAGCTCTTCGGGCTCCAGGGAGGCGCGATGGTCCGGGCCCGGCAGTGAACGATCGAGGGTGAAATGCTTTTCGATAACCCTGGCTCCCCTGGCAACCGCCGCCACCGGCACGGCGGTCCCGAGGGTATGGTCGGAGTATCCCACTGGAAGACCGAAGGCATGGGCCAGGGTATCCATCGCGGCCAGATTCACCTCTTCGAGGGCGGCTGGATACTGAGACGTGCAATGCAACAGGGTCACCTTCCCCTGCAACATGTCCGCTGTGGAGGGCCGGCTCCAATGCTGCCAGATGTCCGCCGCGGATTTGGGCTCACTCTCATTCTCATATCCGTGTGCGATGACCGCCAGCGCCTGCTCGACCTCGCCGAGGGAAGCCATCCCCGTCGACACGATCAGCGGCACCCCGCTGTTGGCGAATGCCCACAGTAACGGTGCATTGGTCAGCTCGCCCGAGGGCACCTTGTAAACCGGCAGGTCCAGGGTCCGGAGAAACTGGAAACTGGGCAGGTCAAAGGCGGTGGACAGGAATTCTATCCCCTTGCTCCTGGCGTAGCGCTGTAACTCAACGTGCCAGCTCTCCGGCAGTTCCAGCCTGGCCAGCATCTCCTGCTGGCTCTCCCCTTGCGCTCCGTTTGACTGCTGATAGTCCGCCTTGGGCGCACCGCCGGCCAGGCGCTGGGCACTGAACGTCTGGAACTTAACGGCTGAAGCACCACTGGCGGCAGCGACATCCACCAGGGCAAACGCGGCATCACGGTCGCCGTTGTGGTTGACCCCCGCCTCGGCAATGATCTGTACCTTATTATTGTCGTTCATGAACTCTTCACCCTGTCATCCTGCCATGCGCTCAGGTCACGGCGGGTAAATCGTAAAACGTCTTCGGCCCACCTGGGATCCCCTCGATCAGCCGCTTCACAATCCTGTCACTGGTATAGCCATCACCATAGGGATTGACCATCCCCTCCAAGGTATGACGAAACTCCGGTGTGAGGGCCTTCCGGATCGCAGCCAGGATACCGTCCCGGCTTGGATCGCAATGAAGCACGGAAGCCGCCGCGAGCCTTCCTTTCTGGCGCCGCCCAATATTGACCGTAGGCACCCCCAGGGAGGGGATTTCAATAATGCCGCTGGAGGAGTTGCCCAACACGGCCTGAGCGCCGGCAGCAACCGATAGGTAACGCGGCATCCCCAGGGACTTGACGGCCAGACAGCGATTACGGGTCTCGGCGGTGAACCTGTCGATCAGCCGGATCACCTTGCGCCCCCCCTCATCGGCATTGGGGTAGGTGAATACAATGCCGTGTTCCGGGTACTCCCGTAGCGCCGAGAGTATGGCGTTGAAGCTGGCCTCCGCCGGTTCATCGCCCTGCGTCACTGGGTGGTAGGTAACCAGAAAGTAGGGGTGGCTGAAGTCAAATCCCAGGTCGTCGGTCAACGATCGGGCTGACAGTCGCGGTGAGCGTCGAATGTTTTCCAGTCCCAAGGCACCCACGTTGATGACTCTCGACGGGATTTCACCGAGTTGGATCACCCGCAATCGGCTCTCCTCTGTGGCAACAAAATGCAGGTGGGCCATCTTGGTGATCGCGTGGCGAATGGGGTCGTCATAGGCCCCTTCGGTGATCTCGCCACCATGCAGATGCAATAACGGTATCCGGTGCAGCAGGGCGGCCTGACTGAACGCCAGCGCTTCATAGCGGTCGCCCAGTACCACAGCCGCATCCGGAGCGAGACGTTGCAGCGCCTCCGCAAATCCCATCAGACCAACGCCCATGGACTTGATGACGCCGACCGGCGTGTCCGACGACAGCAACATCTCCACTTCCGCGTCGATCTCAAACCCTTCGGCCTTGATCTCATCCACCGTGTGACCAAATTCCGGCGAAAGGTGCGAGCCGCTGACGATCAGCTGCAGCGACAGTGGCGGCGTTGACTGGATCGCCTTCAGCAGCCAGTACAGCAGGCCGTACTCAGCCCGGGTTCCGGTAAAAACGGCAATCTTCGTCATGGGGCTGGCAACCTGACACTGCTGGGCAAGTTCACCAGTCGGTCGACAACATCTCTCGCCACCGTCAGGTCATCTCGCAGACAGTCGGCGTAAATTCTGAGATCGCACATCAGCCGCCAGGCAGGACGCGTCATCACCCCCTCATCGTTGGTGCTCGCCAACAGCTCATCGCGGGCCCTCCGGGAAGGACAGAGCACAGCGTTAAGCCAATAATTGCTGCGGCAGCCTTCCGGCTCGGCTACAAAGGTCAGTTCGGTATCGGACAAGAGCGCCTGGTATTCCGATGCGAGTTGCCGTTTTTCAGCGATAAAGGCTTCAAGCTGTTCCATCTGGGCAACCCCCAGGGCGGCGTTGAGGTTCGGCATCCGGTAGTTGAAGCCGACTTCATCGTGAACGTACTCGTAGGGATGGGCCACCTTTGCCGTGGTGGTCAGGTGCCTGGCCCGGTCAGCAAAATCGGAATCTGCCAGGATCATCCCGCCGCCTCCGGTTGTGATGATCTTGTTGCCGTTAAAACTCAGAGCGCCCAGTAAACCGAAAGTTCCGGTATGACGGCCACGGTAGAAGCTTCCGAGGGATTCGGCGGCATCTTCCACCATCGCCAGGTTCCACCGTTCACTGACCTGAGCCAGGCCGTCAAGGTCGGCGGGATGGCCAAAGGTGTGCATGGGCACGCAGGCCGCCACACGCCGCCCGCTCTCCGAATGACGAATCACGCCGGCCTGGTCTGTGTGGCAGTGGCACTCCAGCCAACGCTCTACCGCGGCTGGGGAGAGCCCCAGGTTACCGGCATCAATATCAACGAACACCGGGTCTGCACCGCAATAGTGGATGGCGTTACAGGTTGCGACAAACGTCATTGGCTGGGTAATCACCAAGTCACCAGAACCAACACCGGCCATGACCAGGGCCACCTGCAGGGCAGCGGTGCCATTTACCGTGGCGACGGCTCCGGGACTGCCGGTATAGTCGGCCACCCTATCCTCGAAGTCGCTAACAAAATGGCCAACACTCGAAACAAACGTGGAGTCGATGGTTTCGGACACATACTGCTTTTCCCTGCCAGCGAACACCGGTGCGTGCAGCGGAATAAACTCATCCGTTCGGTAATGGTCCCGAACAAAGCCGATCAATCGCCTGCTTGAAGCACCAGACCTCGACGAGTTAGACATTGTACAGCCCGGTCTTGTACTGCTTCAGGTTCTGCGGATCGGAAAACCAGGCGATGGTTTTTTGCAGCCCCTCCTCAATGGAGTGTCCCGGCGTGTAGCCTGTCAATTTCCGGAGTTTCTGGTTATCGCCCCATAACCTGAAGACCTCGGAGCCCGCCGGCCGCAGCCGCTGCTCATCGGTGATGAACTCGACATCCGATGCCATGAGTTTGCGAATCAACGCCAGGGTATCGGCGATGGAGATCTCATAATTGGAGGCAATATTGACTGTTTCTCCTACAGCCGCGTCCGCCTTGGCGAGGGCCAGGAACCCCTGGCAAGTATCCTCCACGTAGTTGAAATCCCGGGTGGGTGATGTGTCTCCCAGTTTTATGGAAGTCTCGCCGGCGGCAATCTGGCCGATGATGGTGGGTATGACCGCCCTCGCGGACTGTCTTGGACCATAGGTATTAAACGGGCGGGCAATGGTCACCGGCAGTTCGAAGGCGTTGTAGAAACTCATCGCCATGGCGTCGGCGGCAATTTTTGAAGCGCTGTAGGGGGACTGAGGCTGCAGGGGGTGCGCCTCATCAATAGGCACATACTCGGCGGTGCCATACACTTCGCTGGTGGAGGTGTGGATGAAGCGCGAAACACCATTCTCCAACGCCGCCTGGCACATGTTCAGGGTCCCGCGAACGTTGGTATCAACGTAGGAATCCGGGGCTGTGTAGGAATAGGGAATCGCGATCAAGGCGGCCAGGTGAAACACCTGATCAACGGACTGGGTAATATGCTTGCAATAGTGAGGGTCGCGAACGTCCCCGGTCACCACCTCTATCTGGTCCAGGCAGTCGACCGATTCCAGCCATCCCCAGTTGTTAAAGGAGTTGTATTGGCTCAGCGCCCGGACCTGGAACCCCGCCTTGACCAGCTGCTCAACCAGGTGGGAGCCGATGAAACCATCCGCTCCCGTGACCAGCACCCGTTCTGGTGTTTTCATTGTTACCGAGCCTGCCTTTGAAAAAAGTGTTACAGCGTATGGAGAGTCTAGCGCAACTCTCCGTTTTTTCTCGTTAAATCCTGTTTCCAATCTAACAGGCTGCGACGATCCGGGAAATAGGCCCGCCCGGAAATATGGCAGAGCGGAGTTCCCATTCCCAGGCGGCAATTATCCGCCGCACCTTCGCACAACGTTCCCATCCCAGCCAGGAACCACCATATATTTTACTGTCATTTCAGCAAGTTAAGAAAAACCACGGATTCTGGCACAGCTTTCGCTTGACTCCCTGCAATTGACTTGAACCAGAAACAGTTTGCCGCCACGGCGTCCTCATTCGACCAGGAATGGGGTTACCGGCATCTCTGAACGGGGAGAAATGATATGCCTCAGATCATCAATACCAACATCGCATCACTGAATGCCCAACGTAACCTCAATGCCACTCAGCGGGATGCCGATACTGCACTGCAACGCCTGTCTTCGGGCCTGCGGATCAACTCCGCCAAGGATGATGCGGCCGGTCTTGCAATCTCGGAGCGTTTCCAGTCCCAGATCACCGGCCTGAACATGGCACAGCGCAATGCCAACGACGGCATCTCTCTGGCCCAAACCACGGAGGGCGCCCTGGACGAGATCACCGCCAACCTGCAACGAATTCGGGAACTGGCCGTTCAGGCTGCCAATGCCTCAAACAGTCCCTCCGACCGACAGGCCCTGAATGCCGAGGTTCAGCAACGGATCGCGGAAGTGAACCGCATCGCCGGCCAGACCTCCTTCAACGGCTTGCAGGTACTCGACGGAAGTCTGCCGACGCAAACCTTCCAGGTCGGCGCGAACACCGGTGAAACCATCAGCGTCGACGGACTGGACGCCCGCGGCAGCCAACTCGGCTCGGTCATTGGTCAAACCACCGACCTGCTCCAGGAAACCGATGGCACCGATACACTAGAGACCATCTTCAATAGCGGCGGTACCGCAGACTTCACCATTGACCTCACTGGTCCGGATGGCACCGTCACCACCGTGAACGTCACCGATGCCTCCTCGCTTCAGGACATCCTCGGCCAGGTCAATGCCCAAACGCCCACCACCAGCATCGCCGTTAACCTGAATCGCACCAATGACGAGCTGATCTTCTCCTCACAGTTCGGCAACGACTATTCGGTTGATGTCACCGTGGACGGCGGGACCACCCAAACCGTTGACCCGGACCCGGCAACGGACACCGTAACGGTCAACGACACCGACATTTCGACCCAGGACGGGGCGGATCTGGCGATGATCTCCATCGATTACGCCATCGAGTCGATCAACGGGCTGCGCGCCGAACTCGGGGCAGTCCAGAATCGCTTCGAATCCACCATAGCCAACCTGGCCACAACCTCTGAAAACCTGTCCGCCTCCAACAGCCGGATCAGGGACGCGGACTTCGCTGCCGAATCCGCCGAACTGGCCCGCACACAGGTTCTTCAGAGCGCGGGCCTGTCCGTTCTGTCACAGGCCAATGCCCGGCCCCAGCAGGTGCTGCAGCTTCTTCAGGGCTAGGTTCTGGATCCGGGAGAGCCGCCCGGGCAGTCAGCGCTCACCGAAGCCAGCGGGGTCCCCCAGCTGGCTTTTCTTTTTTCTGCACCCCCCAATCAACCGAGCGTGCCTTTGAGCTCGGCGCGGTAATGATTAACCAGCTCGGTATCGCCAGTGAGCGATTCCACCACGGACAGGTAATTTTCTTCCAGCACCTCTTCGAAGCCGCCATCCAGGGAAAAACCGCGGAAATCCGGTGGTACCGGTGCAAACTGCGCCCATTCCGAGATTTGAGCCAGCTCCTCGTCGCCGGCGTGTTCGACAAATCGGCGGTGGAGCCAGCCCGCGTAACCGGGACCGACGTCGACCAGTCTTTCCTGCTCCGGTCCGGTGTAGGTTTGACTCTTCTCCAGCACGCTACACATATGGCTGCTCAAACCATTCAGGCAGGACAGAAGATACAGGCGTTGGCTGGAGAGAGAGGGATTCATTGTGAGCGCATCGCCATCCGGAACGGGCATATCGAACATGTCGGAGAGTGATGCCCAAAACTCCGGCGCCCCTTTTACCAGATACTCATAGGGCACCACACGCACGTTGTTAAAATAGCGGCGATAACACGACACCAGATGCCCCAGGTCCAGGCATTGGAGCAGGAACTCGGAACGGGCTTCCACGAAGGCCGTGGCGCTGCCGCTGCCTCCCTCGTTCAGAAACTGCGCGTGCATCGACCGAATCCAGGGACGCGGGCTGCGTACCGTGATCAGAATGTTCTGCGTATGCGCAGCCAGGTTCCCCACCATCCGACTGGCATTGTCCTGATAGGCGCGAAGCCAATCCGGCGTGCCACCTCCCAACTGTCCGCAGGATAGCCCCTCATTGGAGAGAATCAGGTACTGCCCGGCCCTAAATGGCTGGTCCAAATCGATGTCGAGGTTCCTGTGCACATCGAACTCACCGCTGGCGGTCGAATCCCGGATGTACTGAACCACCGGATCAAGCCCCCGGCTCGACAACGCTATGCGGTCATCCTGTTGCCAAACGCCCTGCATGTAGGTGGTTGCTGTTTTCATTAGACCAACGTGAATAAAACCGATGTCCATGCGCCCTCCTCTAAGACAATCAACACGTTATAGGAAAAACGCGAGATCCCGGCAACACCCTCCCACAAAGTTGTGCGTAACGCTGGCTCCCGGCGAAAGCTGGCACAGCTTTCGCTAATTAGGGAATAACACAGGAAAACAACCGGAAAACTGCAGACCCTTGCCGCTCCCCATTGCCGCGGTCCCAAACACGAGGTGTAGACATGCACGCACAGCATCATTCCCAGACATCGGCCATCAACCAGGCAGACATCGCCAGGAACCTGCTGCAGGCCAACGAAGCCTACCGGGAGTCCAACAGCCCCAACCGGTCACACCGGGACCGGCTGGCTGCCCGCCAGGAATGCCGCCAGATGCTGGAGTCGATCCTGCGGGTGGCACCGGAGCAAGCGGTCGCCATCGGTCTTCTGGGCCGCCTGGCGATGGATGATGGCGATCTGGAGCGGGCTCATACCCTGTTCTGGCAAAGCCTGGACATCGACGACCAGCAGCCGCAGCAGTACACCAACCTGGGTTACTGGGCGCTGGCCACCGAGCGACCGGTCTTGGCGGAGCAGTATTTTCTCGAGGCCCTGGAACTGGACCGGCAATCCGCCGCCGCTTTCTGTGGCGTTGCCCATGCCAAGCGGGGACAGGGCAAGTTCGACAGCGCCTACCTGCATTATCGCAAGCTGCTGCAGCTGGGCCTGAACTGGCCTTCGGTGTTCAGCGGCATGCTGGCCTGCGCCGAAAACCTGGCCGTGGACAAGGCCAATCATGAGCTGGCCGTGGATGCCATTGCCCTGCTGAATCGGGACGAGCTGCCCCACCAGCAGATCGGACGCTTTGTCGGCGCCATCGTGCATGCCCAGTACGATCTCGACAACCCTCAGGCAGAGGTCTTTCTCGATGCCGCCTGCGAAGACGAGCTCCTGCTGCTGGCGCTGGAGAAAACGCTGATGCCCCATGCCGCGGTGGAGGAACTGGTGACCCTGCTTCGTCGAGGCATCCTCGCGGAAGTTGCGCAGACCTCACAACTGCGGGACGAACTGCATCGGCTCACCCTGGCAATTGCCCGTTACAGCGACCGGACCGGCTATGCCCTCACCGCCGGAGACGACGAAGAACGCCTGATCACCGCCATCAACGACAGCATCAGCGCCCAGCTGACGATGAATGAGCCGCTGGACGACCTACTCGGCTCGCTGATGGTCAGCGCCATGTACGGTGCCCTCTTCCACCAGCGTTTCGCGTTCCAGTTGGGCCAATGGAGCCTGGTGGACTGGCCTATGGCCATCCAACCCCTGATGGCGGCCAGCTACTACGACCGTGCCACCGAGGAGGCCATCAAGCAGAACTTCGACGAGAAAGCCGAGGAGCTGTGTCTGGACAAGGCCGACGTCCCCCAGGCCTGGCCCAGTTGGTCGAAGCTCGCCTACCGCGCCCAGAGCAGCCTGAAAACCCTGATGGCCGCCGAGCTTGGACTGGACACCAGCGACCTGCCGGAAACCCTGCGCATCCTGATCTGCGGTGCGGAGTCCGGCCAGCGGGCCCTGGAGCTGGCGCACTACCTGGACGACGTGGAAGTGATTGCGGTGGACGAATCCTTGCCCAACATCGCCAAGGCGACCCGCCGGGCGGAAGAGCTCGGCCTGGGCAATATCGTATTCTGGCCCTGGTCAGTGGCGCAGCGGTTTGTGGCCGACAACCAGACCGTGCACTGGATCGAGGTTGGCCGGCTCCCCTCCGCCGCCATGACCCAGGTTTCCCTGGCCGCCCTGATCAATTCGGCGACCGCCAACGGCAGCGTGGTTCACATGCATACCCACAACGAGGACCAGACCCGGGGTGACCGCCAGATCCGCAAGTTGATCGATGAACACAATCTGCTCCCCACCCGCGGCAATCTGCGGCGGCTCCGGCGAATGGTGCTGAACAACCCGCAGGACCCGATGTGGCGGGAGCTGCTGGGCTCAGAGGATTTCTATGGACTCGGTGGCTGCCAGGACCGCTGGTTCCGGCCACAGGATCCCCGGCAGCTCAAGTCATTAATGGGACTGGTCAGCAACGAAGTAGACTGGAAACTGCTCAAGGCCCGGGACACCGACGGCCACACCCTGGCCACCGCCCCGGTGCAGCGGCAATTGCAGGCGGAGGCCCTGGGCAATGAAGTACTGAGTCTGATGGGGCAGGCGCTGAGCCTGTACTTCGTTAAACGGCGTTGATGTCCGTTGGCGGCGGAAAGCCCAGGAAGGGGGACTGGCTTAAGTCTGTTCCCCTTCCATAACATCAGTAGTACGGAATCAACGACTCGCCATACAGGTGCAGCTCCTCCAGCACATGCTGCTTGGCCGGCGTCAGATTCGGGTCCGCCGCCAACTGCTGCAAGGTCTGGAAGTAACTCTCCATGGACCGCCAGCCCGCCTTGGGCTGCATCAGCCGCTGTTGCCGGAACGCCTCCCAGCGCTCCTGTTCCTCGGCAATCAGCGTGTCCGGATAGTTGCGGGCACGGTAGCGGAACAGCAGCTCTGAAAGACGGTCATCCTCAAAACGAACGTCCAGCTCTCCCAGGCTCTCCACCGGCTGCTGCAACACCCAGTTCAGATTCTCCCGGTCGATCTTGCTGATAAAGCCACCGGCATAGAGCTGTTCATCCGGGTCAGTCAGGTCGGACTCGTGGGGCTGGTCGAAGGCCGCGGCAATCCGGGCCGGCAGGTCGCCGGCCTGGCGCAGCTTGGCCAGGTTGGCCCGTAGCGTATCCCCCTCCAGTTCCAGCGCCGCCAGGCGTTCCGGGGACAGGGTCTTGAGCATGGTGGCCGGCGCCAGTACCGGGCACTTGTTCAACTGAATCCCCTTGAGGGGAAAGCGCGACCGGTTCTCCCCCAGCTCGGCCTGGGAGGTGAACACCCGCTCCCGGATTTCCTCCGCTGAGGCGTTAATCAGCTCACTCGGGTCCTCCCGCAGGTCGTAGGCGATCACCAGGTTCTTGTTACTGGGGTGCTCCGCCACCGGCGCCACCATCGCGCAGCACCCGCGGCTGGCGGGGTACTTGGAAGAGATGTGGAACACCGGCTTCATGGCCTGGGTATCCAACAGCGCCCGCGCCGAGTGTTTGTCCTTGTTGTTGAGCACGAAGTCGAACAGCTTGGGCTGTTTGTCCTTGATCAGCTTGGCCACGGCAATGGTGGCCTCCACATCGGACATGGCGTCGTGGGCACTTTCATGGCTGATGCCATTGGCCACGGTCAGTTCCTCCAGCCGGAAGCTGGGACTGCCGTCCTCCTTGCGGGGCCATTCGATGCCCTCCGGGCGGAGGGCGTAGGTCAGGCGCACCATGTCGATGATGTCCCAGCGGGAATTGCCGTTCTGCCACTCCCGGGCGTAAGGGTCCCGCAGGTTACGGTAGAGGGTATGGCGGGTCACCTCGTCGTCAAACCGCAGGCTGTTGTACCCCACCACACAGGTACCCGGCTGGCTGAACGCCTCGTTGATCTGGGCGATAAACTCCGCCTCGGGATAGCCCTCGGCCATCGCCTTCTGCGGGGTGATGCCGGTAATCAGGCACGCTTCCGGCGACGGCAGGTAATCGTCGGTGGGCTTGCAGTAGATGACCAGGGGATCTTCGACGATATTCAGGTTTTCATCGGTGCGGACTCCGGCAAACTGGGCCGGGTGGTCGTGAACCGGGTCCACGCCAAACGTCTCATAGTCGTGCCAGTAAAACGAGCGGATCACTGTTAGCTCCTGCGCCTGCCCATGGAAGGTGGAATCGGCGCAGTCTAGCAGAAAGGAAAAACGGGCGCTGTCGGGGCGAGATCAAAACACCCCGAGTCCGCGGTCGATGTATTCGGTACGCGCCCTGGGGATGCCATCCTGCAGGGTCTGCAGGTCGAGAGTCATCGAGGTGGGCAGGTTCATGTGAACCCCCGGCGCCGCATTGATGACCTGGCTGCCATCGAGATTCTGCCAGTCCACGGCCTGCTCCTGGAACGCCAGGAAGAAATCCTCGGCATAACCCACGGTACCGTCCCCATTATCCACCCCAACATCCAGCGTCTTCAGGTTGGTGAGCGGCACGCACTGAACCCCGCCGGCGCAATCCGTGGCGGCATCCGCCAGCCCGATGTGGGTGGCCCGGTAGTTGGTGGCATTGGTACTGGCATCGTACAGCGTGGCGGCCGACACATTGCCGCTGCCATCGTCCAGCCTCAGCCCCAGATTGCCGGAGAAACTGGTAATGTCCCCCGACAGGGTACCCCGGGCCTGGCCGAAGCCCAGCCGAAAGCCCACCACCTCACCATCGACTTCCGCCAGTTCGAAGTAGGGATTGGCCGCCTCAAAGGGCACAATCTCATCCACCGCGTAGGTCTGCCCGTCGAGCTGTACCCGGGTGTCGTCCTGAGAGATATGGCCGAGGGACAACTGATCCACCGCCAGGTCCGAACCCGAGGCCGTTTCACCCAGGGCCACCGCATTCACGTTGGTCTGGACCTCGACGTCCATCCCCATGGTAACGCGGGTGAACCGCTGACCGGCACCCACCAACTGATCTACCGCAATCATCGCCTGCCCCTGAACCTCGCCCAGCTCCCGATCGGAAATGGGTTGCAGTTCGGCCCGGACATCCTGTGTTCCAGCCAGGCACAAGGTGACAAGGACCGCGCTTCCTATCGCATTCCTGGTCATGGTGTTGATGTGTCTCTGATCGATTCGGTTTTACCAGTGCGCCGAACATCCGTCCCCGCTACGCGGGCTGTTCGCAAACACCGATGTCTCTGATGGCCGGCTGCAGACTCGCCTGGTCTGCGTTATGGATTTTTGGGTTAACCGGCGGCGGCAGTTTGTGATGTTTCACTTTGTAATCTTTTGTTGCCGCAGTGGCACTATACCCAGATCGCTGCGACCCATAGAGTGAGTCGTGTCACATCGGGCCATTACCAAAGTGTTAAGGCGGGCCGTTTATGATGCAGGTCTCATTCCGTTTGTGAACAGGGCAGAAACGCCCGGCTCGCGGTACGACTGCTATACTCCTACCCGGAACCACCCGAACCCTGGGTTTACCAGGGCAGCAATTTTGAGTGAGTGCCCGACGCTATGACCCTCCGAGTCCTGATCTGTGATGACTCCGCCATGGCCAGGAAACAGATGGCCCGCGCCCTGCCTGATAACTGGACACCCCGTCTTGCCTTTGCCGAACATGGCCGGCAGGCGGTGGAAATGCTCCGAAACGGCGCCTGGGACCTACTGTTCCTGGATCTCAACATGCCGGAGCTGGATGGCTATGGGGTGCTTGAGGTCATTACCCGCGAGGACCTGCCGGTGATGACCGTTGTAGTCTCCGGTGACATCCAACCCCGGGCCAGGGAGCGGGTGCTGAGGCTGGGGGCGCTGGGGTTTATCCGAAAACCCATCCAGCCGGACGAGGTGGCCACCCTGTTGCGGGAGTACGGCATCTGGGCCGACGAAAGCGAAGACGTCGCAGGTGCGGACGCGGCGTCCTCCGAGGTGCCGCCAGCGGGCCAGGTGGATCTGCAGGGATTCCTGCAGGAAATTGCCAACGTGGCCATGGGCCAGGCATCGGATCTGATGGCCCGCTTGCTGAACGCCTTTATCAAGCTGCCCGTGCCCCGGGTGGCCAGGCTGGCACGGTCGGAACTCTATATGGCGATTTCCGCCGCCGACAACCGGGACACCTACTCCGCGGTCTGCCAGGGTTTTACCGGAGCCGGCGTGGCCGGAGAGGCCCTGCTGCTGTTCACCGACGCCCAGGCCCGGGATATGGCCACCTTGCTGGGGTATGGCGACGAGGGCTCCGGTGACGCCGCGGTGGAAACATTGATGGAGCTGTCGAGCATACTGTTTGGCGCCTTCATCAAGAGCCTGGGCGATCAGCTGAACCTGAGGCTGTCCCTGAGCCACCCCTCCATCCTCGGGCAGCATCAGCCGGTTTCGGCCCTACTGGAACACCATGGTGATCGGCAGGCGGAGCTGCAGTGCATCGAGATCCGTTATGAGATCGAAGAACATCAGACCCAGTGTGACCTGCTGGTGGTGCTGACGGAGGACTCACTCCCCTACCTCGAACAGCAGCGCCAGTATCTTGTGGAGTAGGCCCATGAGCTCAAAAGACACAGACTTTCAGGCCTTCCACTGGCTGGCGGACATGGTGGAATCGGTGGAGGTGGGGTTGGTGGTGCTGGATCTCGACTTCCGGGTTCAGGCCTGGAATGGCTTCATGGAAAACCACAGCGGGCTGACCGCCAGCCGGGTACACCATCGCAACCTGTTCGAGCTGTTCCCGGAAATCCCCAGGCACTGGTTAACCCGCAAGATCAACACGGTGGTCACCCTGAAGACCCGCACCTTCACCTCCTGGGAGCAACGGCCCTGGGTGTTCCGCTTCCGCAATACCCGGCCGGTCACCGGCGTCGAAGAGTTCATGTTCCAGAACCTCACCATCAGTCCGCTGACCGCGGTCGACGGCTCGGTGGAGAAGGTCTGCCTCACCGTATACGACGTCACCGACATGGCCACCAGCAAACGGGCCCTGGAAAAGGCCAACGACGAACTCCAGCGGTTGAGTGTCATGGACCGGGCCACCGGGCTGTTCAATCGCATCGCCTGGGAAAACCTGCTGGACGCCGAATACGAGCGCCATTTCCGTTACGGCCACGACGCCGCCGTTGCCCTGCTGGATATCGATCACTTCAAGTCCATCAACGACAGCCATGGCCACTTGTATGGTGATGAGGTGATACGGCAAACCGCCCAGATCATCCGGGAAAACCTCCGCCAGGCGGACCGTCCCGGGCGATTCGGTGGTGACGAGTTTGGCATCCTCCTCCCGGAGACCGATGCCGAAGGCGCCCGCTGCATCTGTAACCGCATTCGGGACAGCCTGGCCCAGTGCCCGGTGGCCTCGGCCAACGGGCCCATTCGCTTTACCGTCAGCATCGGTGTGGCGTCGCTCAGTGAAAGCCCGCAAAACAGCCAGCAGTGGCTCAAACAGGCGGATGCGGCACTGTACCAGGCCAAGGAGGCCGGCCGGAACCAGGTGGTCGTGCTGAGCTGAACGCACAAAGGTCAACAGCCGCCCGGACATAATAGCGAATGTTATGTTATAACAGTCCCTGTCGACACTTTCTGGACAGGTCAAACTTCGTGAAGCAGCCCATCCCCACCAACCTCATTCTCGGTTTCCTCGGCGTCGGCAAGACCACCGCCATCCTCCACCTGCTCAAGCACAAGCCCGCCGACGAAACCTGGGCGGTGCTGGTCAATGAGTTTGGCGAAGTCGGCATTGACGGCACCTTGCTGGCCGATCAGGGCGCGGTGGTCCGGGAGGTGCCCGGCGGCTGTATGTGCTGTGTCGCCGGGCTGCCCATGCAGATCGGGCTCAACCGGCTGATCCACCAGGCCCAACCGGATCGCCTGCTGATCGAACCCACCGGGCTGGGTCATCCCACCCAGATCATCGAAACCCTGACCCACGAACACTATCGTGAGGTGCTGGCCCTGGGCCCGGTGATTGGCCTGGTGGATCCCCGCCGTCTCACCGACCCACGGGTGCTGGAGAACGAACAGTTCCAGGACCAGGCCGCCGCGGCCGATGTGCTGGTGGCCAACAAGACCGACCTGTGTTCGGCTGAGGAACTCGAGCGCTTTACCGCCTGGGCCCAAGCCTTCTCCCCCGCCAAGACGGCAATCCATCGCACTCGGCACGGGCAACTGGCGCCGGACTGGCTGCAGGGCCAGCCTGCCAGCACCCTGCCCTCCGCACCCCAGAGCCACCGCCATGACCATCATCATGACGATCCGCCCGAGTCTCCCGCGTCCATCGAGGAACAACCCTGGCAACGGGTCAACAACCAGGGCCTGGATCATTTCAGCCTGGGCTGGCGGCTCCATCCGAGTTTTCGCTTCCCGGAAAGAGAGCTGATGGCGCTGGTCCAGGGTGCGGGGTTTCTCCGCGTCAAGGGAGTCGTCCATACCCAGGCGGGCTGGCGTGCCATCAACCTGTCAGACGGGGTCCTGTCGGTCACCCCGGTCGAGGACCGGGATGCCTCACGCCTTGAGATCATCAGCCCGGAACCGTTAGCCGCGGACACGCTGGATCAGCAGCTGCGACAGTTGGCGCACTGGCCGGACTAAGCCAACAGCGCCTCCAACAAGCGACGATAGTGCCCCTCAAGCCGGGATAACCGCCAGGCTTCCGGTATAGCGGGAGACTCGTTGCCGATCAGCAACTCCTTCAGGGTTGCGGCCGCACCTTCAGCCTCTCGCTCGACATCGTCCTCAACGCTGGCATACCGCTGTGTTCCCGGTATGTATTCGGGATAGGCCAAACGGTCCGGGGCCAGCGCCAGGCAGCCGGCGGCCATGGCCTCCAGCATCGACAGGCCCTGGAAGTCATGGGCGGCGGTGGAGACCACCACATCCGCCCGCCGCAACAGGTCGTCGTAGCCATCACGGCTGCGCAGAAATCCCCAGTGCTCGATGTGATCCGCATACTCCGCACGGATGGTGTCAAACTCCGGCGGCCGCTGACGGAACTGCTCCCCCACCACACTGAGCCGGAACGGCTGGCGCATCACCCGCAGTTGCCGGAGCAGGGCCAGCAGCCGCTCCGGGCCCTTGTCGTATTCCCAGCGGTGGTTCCACAGCAGATGCGGCTCGGTTCGGTTCAGTAAACGCCGTCGGGGCAGGAACAGGCGGTCCTCAATGGGCACTGGCACCACCGAGGACTTGGCCTGCAGTGTCTCCACCACACCCGGAGGCACCGCATCCGGCAGTTTCTTCAACAGGGCCGCAACCGCCTGCAGAAAGCTCCGCCGGTTCCAGTCGCTGTTGAAGGCCAGGTGATCCGCGGCGATGGCGCTGTACAGGTTGACCAACTGCGGATCGATGCTGTCGTGCTGCCGGCCGGATTTCGGGTAGGCAAACTGGTTTTCATGCATGTACAGCAGGGTCGGCACCGCCGCCAGCCGTGGCTGACAGCCCTTGAGCGTCGACAGGTCCACCATCGAGGTGGCCACCAGCAGGTCCCAGTGCTGCTGTAGCTCCGGAGCATTCAGCCAGCTCAGGGCATTGCCACGGATGCGCCAACGGAAGTAGCGTGGCGGCAGGCTCAACACCTGCCAGTCGAACTGGGGCTGGCTGGCCACCAACTGTTCCCGCCAGCGCCGGTGACTGCCAACGTCGTAGGCGGAGAGGATCAGGATACGGGGACGGCGGTTGGCTTGAGAGGAAGCGCTCATGGAGCGCTATCCTCCATCATTCCCTATTGGAAAGCCAGACGCTCTGATAGGGCTTCAGGGTCAGTTCCCCGGCTAGGTCCTCGATACGCTCGCCGGAAATCAGGTCGATCCACTGATCGGTCCCGATCAGGTTGATGTCGCTGAGCGCCACCTGCTTCAGTTCGTCGCTGATGTTGTAGATGCAGAAAATGGACTGGTCCCGCCGCATGCTCTGACGCCAGAACCCGAACACCTGCAGCCCCAGGTGCAGGGTAAACTGGGTGGCATTGGGGTGAAACGCCGCCTGCCGACGCCGGAGGGCAATCAGTCGCTTCAGCTCGCGGAACACCTGGCAGTGGTGGGTCAGCGGATCGGCCAGCAGGGCATCCAGTCGGTCCACATCCCACTGGGCCCGGTTGATGGATCGCAGACGGCCCGTGTGCTCCATCCGTTCCCGGTCATTCTCAGTGCCCAGCAAACTGTGAATGTAGAACGCCGGAATACCTTCCAGGGCCAGCATGATGGCGTGTGCGCAGATGAAGCGTTGGAGCTGCCACTGGTCCGGACCACGATCCGTGGTGCCCTTCAGGGCATCGTATAGGGCAATGTTGATTTCGTAGGGCTGCTGTTCCCCCGTGGGGGTCTGCCGGTAGGACACCCGGCCGCCGAAGGCTTCCATGGTCCGGATCAGCTGCTGCTTTTCCTCGTCGGTGAGCAGGCCATCGGTGGGACGCATGCCCACGCCGTCATGGGAGGCGACGAAGTTCAGGTAGGTGGTGCCCACCTGCGCCGGAGGCATGCTCATCAGCCAGG
Source organism: Marinobacter sp. (assembly GCF_033722735.1). Taxonomy (GTDB): domain Bacteria; phylum Pseudomonadota; class Gammaproteobacteria; order Pseudomonadales; family Oleiphilaceae; genus Marinobacter. The sequence continues at coordinate 305,294 of NZ_JAWVYN010000001.1, read as the reverse complement.
TTTTGAGGTGACGGCAGTTACCGGTGACCAGGGTGTGGAGCAGCAGCGGCGGTAGGGAGAAGTTGTAGATGACATGGGCTTCGTTGGCGTTGCCGAAATAGGTCAGGTTCTCCCGATTGGGCACGTTGGTCTCGGTGATAACAACCGCCTCCGGCGTGTGATGCTCAATCAGCATCCGCAGGATCTTGATCAGCTCGTGGGTCTGTTGCAGGTGGATGCAGGGAGTACCGGCCTCCTTCCACAGAAAGGCCACCGCGTCCAGACGGAACCACAGCACCCCGCGTTCCAGGTAGTAGCGAATAATGCGCACAAACTCCAGCAGCACCGTGGGGTTGCGGAAGTTGAGGTCCACCTGGTCCTCACCGAAAGTGCACCAGACATATCGCTCACCGTCGTCGGTCTGCACCGCATTGACCAACGGCGAAGTCCGCGGCCGCACCACCTGACTCAGGTTCGCCTGCGGGTCCACCTCCACGAAGTAGTTCCTGCCCGGGTCCTTGCGACGGCGGAAATTCTCAAACCAGCGGCTGCGGGCGGACATATGGTTGATCACCAGGTCCGCCATCAACCGGAACTCCCGCCCGATGGCCTCCACATCGGCCCAGCCACCGTGGGACTCGTTGACCGACAGGTAATCCATCACCGCGAAGCCGTCGTCGGAACTGTAGGGAAAGAACGGCAGGATATGCACCGCCGGGACTGTATCGGCCAGCTTTTCGTGCAGGAACCGCCGCAGGGTGACCAGAGGTTTCTCCCCGGTGGCCTGAACCGAATCGGCGTAGGTGATCAACAGGATGTCGGACTCGCTCCAGTTGTTGTGATGGGCGGGCGGTGCCGGGGCTTCGGCCTCCAGCCCCATGGCCTCCATCAGTTCGCCCGCCAGGTAGTCACAGTCCAGATCCGGATACACCACTTCCAACATGGCGGCCAGTCGGGATTGCAGCGCATTTGCCATTGGCGTCTCTCCCAAGTTGGGAACGGGGGTTAATCCGAGGATGCCCCGCGGTATTCCTGGTTGTCCTGCTCGATGGCCTCCGCCATCTCCGTCATGATGGTGGGCAGCGCACTGGTTACCCGGCTCCAGCTGGGAATGAAGGGGGTGTCCATGGGGTTCTCCAGGAAGTAGGCGCCGGCCTTGACGATGTTCTGGGCAAACAGCTCCACCGCCTTCTCTTCCTTGTGCCGGTCCAGGGTCAGGCCATTGATGACGGCGTCGTTCTGATAGGTTTCGATGAAGTCCAGGGCGATGCGGTAATAGGTGGCCTTGATGGTGCGGAACTTCTCCTGGGAAAAGATCTCGCCGTTGGTGGCCAGCTTGCGGAACACCGCCTTGCTGATGTCGGTACTCATCTTGGACAGCCCGCGGCTGGAATCGTGTTCCGACAGGTCCTGGTGCTTGTGGTCGTAGACATCGGCAATGTCCACCTGGCACAGGCGGTTGGTGGAATAATTGCGTTTCATCTCCGACAGCACCCCCACTTCCAGGCCCCAGTCGCTGGGGATGCGCAGGTCGTTGATGACGTCCGTGCGCAGGGAGAACTCCCCGGCCAGTGGGTACCGGTAACTGTCGAGGTAATCCAGGAAGTCGCTCGGGCCACAAACTTTTTTCAGGGCACGGATCAGCGGCGTCACCAGCAGACGGCTGACCCGACCGTTCATCTTGCCGTCCGCCACCCGGGCGTAATAGCCCTTGCAGAACATGTAGTTGAAGTTGGGATTGGCCACCGGATAGATGAGCCGGGCCACCAGATCCCGGGAATAGGTCAGGATGTCGCAGTCGTGCAGCGCCACCGACTGCGCCCTGTTGGACGCCAACACGTAGCCAAAGCAGTACCAGACATTGCGCCCCTTTCCCATCTCCGTGGGCGCCAGCCCCTGCTCCCGCAGCTTCAGGTCGATCTGGCGCAGACGGGGGCCGTCGTTCCACAGCACCTGGAAGTGCTGGGGCAGCTCCGAGAAGTACTCCAGGGCGTATCGATACTGCGCCTCCGTGGCGCGGTCCAGGCCGATGACGATCTGCGCCAGGTACGGCACCTTGGTCAGCTCCTGGACGATGTTCTTCAGCGCCGGCCCCTCCAGTTCCGAATACAGGCACGGCAACACCAGGGCCATCGGCCGGGCCTTGCTGTACGTGAGCAGCTCCCGCTCCAGCTCGTCTACCGGCCGGCGGCACAGGTTGTGGAGCGTCGTGACGATACCGTTCTGGTAGAAATCACCCATTTATCACCTCCTTTAACGGACACAGCGAAGCAAGGCTCCTCAGTAACCAAACTCCATCAACAGGTTCAGCATGCATTCGTTCCAGCCCGCCGGCCCTTCTTTCAGGGATCGCATCACATGTCGGTCCGACGGCAGGCTCAGCGAGTCCGAGCGTGGCCCCCGGATGATCACCGGCACATCCACCGCCTCCAGCATGGCCTGGTCGTTGGGACTGTCTCCCAGCGCCACGGTGACCACCCGCTCGCCGGGATACTGGCTGCGGAAAGCCCGGGCGATGTAGCGCACCCCGTCCGCCTTGTCGAACCGACCCATCACATGGAGAAAGCGCCCACCCGCCAACAGGCGCAGGTTGCAATCCATCAGTGCCTCTTCAAACTCTTCCAGCGCCGCGTCCGAACCCTGCCAAAGCAACGGCTCGGTGCCCGCCCGCTGTTTGGCCCGCACCGCCGCGTCCGGGTCCAGGCCGGTCAACTCCGTCAGCTCCGCCGTGGTCATGTCCTGAAAACTGCGAAACCGGAAACCGCGCTGGCGCAAGCCCGCCAACACCCTGAGGATCCGGGGATGGTCGGCGCCGAAGAGCTCGACCTGTTCCGGGGCAGCCATGAAATAATCCCTGGGGATCACCAGGGCCGCGCCGTTCTCGGCGATAAAGGGGGCGCTGTTGGACAGCTCCTCCCGGATAGCGCGAATCTCGGGAATGGTCTTGCTGGAGTTCAACACCACGGGGATTCCCGCGCCGGACAGCCTCTCCAGCGCCGGTGTGGCCGCGGACCAGCTGTAGGTAGTGTGGTCCAGCAAGGTGCCGTCCAGGTCAGAAATCACGATTAGCCGCATTCGGCTCACAGCAGGCCCTCCCCGTCAGTCAGATTCAATTCATGGTGCTCGTTGACCGCGATGACCAGATCGGCACGCTGCGGCATTTCAGCCAGGCAGCCACGGGTGATGCGTTCGTAATGCATGATGAAACGGGCGACCTCGGCATCGCTCATGATGCGCAGTGGCTGGCTCCTTTCCGCCAACAAACCGCCCTCATCGGGTGCATCCGCACTGCGATGGGCAAGCTTATGCTCCTGCAGGGTGCGCCAGCGCAGCACGCATTCCATGGATGGCGCTCTTAGCATGATCAGCCTGTCCAACTGCCTGAAAAACCGGGCGTAATCCGTTTCAAGCCGGTGATTGACGTAGGTCCGCCAAACGCCGCCCGGGTCTTCGAGACGTTCCAGTTCGTTCAGTGGCGAGCTCAGGTGAGGGCCTTCTGGCTCGGGCCGCGCACCAAGACACCACCCCTCTAGCAGGATGATCTCGGCCCGTCCCTGGAACTTGGGCCATTGCGACTCCGGCGCACGGTCGTCCCGGGCCTTATCGAAGGCGGGAATGGCCACCTGGGTGTCGGCCGGGGCGTGGGCGAGCTGATCGATCACCCGCTGGCCCAGTGTCAGATCATGGGTGCCCGGCACGCCACGGGTCAGCAACAGGGGGTGAACCGCCTCCGCCAGTTGCTGCCGCTCGGCCCGGGTGAGGTAGATGTCGTCCATTGAGAAGCGGGCGCAGGGACAGTCAAGGTGGTCATTGAGCAGGGTCTGCAGGAACAGCGTGAGCGTGGATTTGCCAGTCCCCTGGGCGCCGTTGATGCCCACCACCAGCGTCCGCCCGGCCTCGCGTTGTAAGCCCTGGAGCCTGGCCGCGAGCGGCTGGATGATGGCTGTTACGGTGTCACGATACCTCTCGGGCAGCTGCTCCTGGGCGAGCAGGCGGTCGATGATGGCGGCGAGTTCCCGCTGCGGCACGTCAATCTCTCCTGATTCGGGGGGCCGTAAGAGTCATTACAGCAGATTCCGTACCACTTTGAAGAAGCGGCGATGAAAAAGGCGTCTGCAGAATTTGTGCCGCCTCAACGCGTTTGAGAAACTGGGAACTCACCCACTCTCCGCATCGCCGGTGCCAAGGTCTTACTTACCTTCTATGCCACACGATTCCGTCCGTATTGAACATCGTTACCTGGAGTTGCCGGACAGCTTCTATACCAGAGTAAACCCCACCCCCTTACGCGACGGCAAGCTGGTCTGCTTCAATCACGACCTGGCCCGGACCATGGGGTTTCACACCGACACCCCGGAAGACTGGACGGCTGTTGGCGAAGGCCGGGAACTTCTGGAGGGCATGGACCCGGTGGCCATGAAATACACCGGTCATCAATTCGGGGTCTATAACCCGGATCTGGGAGACGGCCGCGGCCTGTTACTCTGGGAGACCATAGGTCCGGACGGCCAACGCTGGGACTGGCACCTGAAAGGCGCCGGCACCACACCCTATTCCCGCTTTGGCGACGGCCGGGCGGTGCTGCGCTCCACCATCCGCGAGTACCTGTGCAGCGAGGCCATGCACGCGCTGGGGATTCCCACCACCCGGGCCCTGTTCATGATCAGTGCCAAGGACCCGGTGCTGCGGGAAACCATTGAAACCGCCGCCACCCTGGTTCGCGTCGCCCAGACCCACATCCGCTTTGGCCACTTCGAGTTCGCAGCCTACCACGAGGGCGAAGACGCCCTGCGAACCCTGATTGACCACACTATCACCCTGCACTTCCCGGAGCTGCTTTCCACCCCGGAGGAGGACCGTTACCGGCTGTGGCTCGAAGAGGTGGTGGCCCGCACCGCCCGGCTGATTGCCCAGTGGCAGGCCGTCGGGTTCTGTCACGGGGTGATGAACAGCGACAACATGTCGATCATCGGCGACACCTTCGATTACGGCCCCTACGCCTTCCTGGACGATTTCGACGCCGGCTTCATCTGCAACCACACCGACCAGGGCGGCCGCTACGCCTACAACCAGCAACCCCAGATTGGCTTCATCAACTGCCAGTACCTGGCCCGGGCCCTGGCACCGGTGATGGATGAGGACGATTTGCGCCGGGCCCTGCGGCGCTACGAGACCGTCTACAACGAGAGTTTCCTGGCCCTTATGCGTGCCAAGCTGGGTCTGGCCCAGGCAGAGGAGAACGACATCGACCTGATCATGGAGACCTTCAACCTGCTCCATGAATTCCGCATCGACTTCACCCGCTTCTTCCGCGGCCTGTCCACCCTGCCCTCCAGGGGGCCGGCAGCGGTACGGGACCTGTTTGTCGACCGCGACATCGCCGACGCCTGGCTGGCCCGCTACCAGACCCGCCTGGACCGGGAAACCCGACCAGACACGGAACGAGAAGCAGCGATGTCCCGGGTGAACCCGAAGTACGTTTTACGCAATTACCTTGCGCAACAGGTGATCCAGGAGGCGCAGAACGGCGACTATGAGCCGATGAAGGAACTGCTGGACGTGCTGAAGCGGCCGTTCGATGAGCAGCCGGAGAATGAGGAATACGCGGCGTTACCGCCGGATTGGGGAAAGCATCTGAATATCAGTTGTTCGTCATAACAAAAAGGGGTCAGAACTGAAGTTCTGACCCCTTTTTGTTATTGGGGACAGATTTGAAATCTGTCCCCGCAGCATGCATGAGCCTTAAACCGCCTTGGCAGCGATGATCTTCTCCTGCCATTCCTGCGGACCGGTCTGGTGCACGGAGGAACCGTTGGAGTCCACCGCGACGGTCACCGGCATGTCTTCCACCTCGAACTCGTAGATGGCTTCCATCCCCAGTTCCGGGAAGGCGACCACTTCGGCGTTCTTGATGGCCTTGGACACCAAATAGGCGGAACCGCCCACGGCCATCAGGTAGACCGCGCCGAATTCCCTGATGGCGTCGATGGCCACCTGGCCGCGCTCGGCCTTGCCGATCATGCCGGTGAGGCCGGTTTTTTCCAGCATGGTGTGGGTGAACTTGTCCATGCGGGTCGCGGTGGTGGGGCCAGCCGGGCCTACCACTTCCTCGCGCACCGGGTCCACCGGGCCCACGTAGTAGATGAAGCGGCCCTTCAGGTCCACCGGCAGCTCTTCGCCGTTGGCGATCATGTCCACCATCTTCTTGTGGGCGGCGTCGCGGCCGGTGAGCATCTTGCCGGACAGCAGCACGGTTTCCCCCGGCTGCCACTCTTTGACGTCTTCCGGAGTGACCGTGTCCAGGTTGACGCGACGGACGTTGTCACCCACTTCCCAGGTGATTTCCGGCCAGTCTTCCAGGCTCGGCGGGGTTTGCAGGGACGGGCCGGAGCCGTCCAGCACGAAGTGCGCGTGACGGGTGGCGGCACAGTTCGGGATGATGGCCACCGGCTTGTTGGCGGCGTGGGTGGGATAGTCCTTCACCTTCACGTCCAGCACCGTGGTCAGGCCACCCAGGCCCTGGGCACCGATACCCAGGTCATTGACCTTGTCGAACAGCTCCAGGCGCAGCTCTTCGGCGCGGTTGGACGCACCACGTTCCTTCAGGACCTGGATGTCGATCGGGTCCAGCAGGGCTTCCTTCGCCAGCTCCATCGCCTTCTCGGCGGTGCCGCCGATACCAATGCCCAGCATACCCGGCGGACACCAGCCGGCGCCCATCTGCGGCACCATCTTCAGCACCCAGTCGACGATGGAGTCGGACGGGTTCAGCATGGCGAACTTGGACTTGGCCTCGGAACCACCACCCTTGGCGGCCACGTGAACCTCCACCTTGTCACCCGGTACCAGCTTGTAGTGGATGATGGCCGGAGTGTTGTCCTTGGTGTTCGCACGGGCACCGTCCGGGTCCGCCAGCACGGAGGCCCGCAGTACGTTGTCCGGATGGGTGTAGGCACGACGGACGCCTTCGTTGATCACGTCGTCCAGCGGCATGTCGCATTCCCACTGCACGTCCATGCCCACATTCACGAATACGGTGACAATACCGGTGTCCTGGCAGATCGGACGGTGGCCCATGGCACACATGCGGGAGTTGATCAGGATCTGCGCCATGGCATCCTTGGCCGCCTGGGACTCTTCCTTCTTGTAGGCCTCGTGAACGGCCTCAATAAAATCTTTAGGATGGTAGTAAGAGATGTATTGCAGCGCGTCCGCTACGCTCTCAATCAAGTCGTCCTGGCGGATTACGGTCGTCATAGGCGTCTCATCAGATTGCATGATTAGAGTAGGAGAAGAGAGGACTCGCGCCATCTTTGGCGCCGGTCCGGGAAAATCGGGCAACAAGTTTACCAGCCAGCCGCTGCTTTATACAGATGTACGAATGGCGAAGGACGGAATAGCGATTAGCCAGCTATCAATTTTGCATTCAAACGCCCGATTGAGGTTAAATCCGGGAGAATTATTCAGAGGCCCCGGCCTCACCTTCAGCAGGAGAACCACCCGTGACCGACCTCGTGCTCACCGAACAACAAGACCAGGTGCTGGTCGTACGCATCAACCGACTGGACCGCAAGAATGCCCTCACCCACGACATGTACACCGCCCTGGGTGACGCGCTGACCACCGCCGAGCAGGACAAAACCGTCCGCTGCGTGCTGTTCACCGGCAGCAGCGACTGCTTCACCGCCGGCAATGACCTCAGCGATTTTGCCAAGGGCCTGCCCGGGGCTTTCGAGCACACACCGGTGGGCCGCTTCCTGCTAATGCTCGCCACTGCCACCAAACCGGTGGTAGCCGCGGTCAACGGGCCGGCCGTGGGCATCGGCACCACCATGCTGCTGCACTGCGATTTCGTGTTCGCCGGCAGCAATGCCCGCTTCCAGATGCCCTTCGTCAATCTGGGCCTGTGCCCGGAGGGGGGCTCCAGCCTGCTGCTGCCCAGCTGGGTCGGTCGCGCCCGGGCGGCGGAGCTGCTGATGCTGGGTGGCGCCTTCAGCGCCGAGGACGCCGACCGGCTGGGGCTGATCAACCGTATCTGCGATCCGGAGCAGACCGAGCCCACCGCCCTGGACACCTGCCACCGCCTCGCCGCCCAGGCCCCGGCGGCCGTCCGGGCCACCAAGCAACTGCTGAACCGCCCGGTTCAGGACACCCTGATCGATACCCTCAAAACCGAGGGGGCACTGTTCAGCGAGCGGCTGAAATCCCCGGAAGCCGCGGAAGCGTTCAAGGCGTTCATGGAAAAGCGGCAACCCGATTTCTCCGGTTTCGACTGAGCCGGTTGCAATCAATTGTCATGACCAGCCTGCAAGTCATACCTGCAGGCTCGACAAACCCCCGCCCGCCAACTATTTTTTCCTGAACACGAGGGAGTGATTGACGGCTTCCTCAATCCGCTCCGCGGATCTGACAGAATCACACTTTAGAGCGATCAACAGTATCCGCCCACTTTCGATATAGTCAGGCTGAACGAAAGTGGCAGGAAGTGCCCGATAATCAGACAAAACCGACAGCTGGCACTGGGCTTACCGGTTCTCACCGGCCCCGCCAGTTGCCGACTATAACGACACAACAACAGGAAAAGGTTCCACCCATGTTCAAGAAAACCCTTCTAAGTCTTGCCGTGGCCTCTACCGTTGGGCTGACCGGCTGTTTCGGCGATGCCAAATCCGGGGCCAATGCGGACCCGGACTACAAGATCAACAACCCAGCCATCGACGGCAAGACCTGGCCGATCTTCAACCCGATCACCAGTAAACTGCCGATTCCGAATGACCTGATCTTTGACTCTGAACAGGGTGACGGAACCTTTGGTGTGCGTGACAGTTCACCGCCTGTAACCACCGCCCTCAACGAACTCAGTGGCGCCTCCACCGTGGCACCGGCGGTGATCCAGTTTAATGGCCAGGTGGATCCGGCCACCGTTGTTGCCGGCGAAACCGTCTTCCTGTTGGAGCTGGACTACGCCAGCGGGGACCCTGTGCAGGGCCTGGCCAATGGCGAGCCCCCCACTGTTGGCGGCTTGCCTTCCGTGCGTGCCGACGTGGAAACCCTGGATGGCACCTCAGCCATTCGCCTGCTGCCGCTGGAGCCACTGAACCCGCGTAAACGTTACATTGTCGTGGTCACCACCGACGTTACCGACATCAACGGCGAGGCGATCATCCAGTCCCCAACCTACGCAGGCCTGACTGATGAAGAGCAGCCCCTGGCCAGCTCTGCGCTTGCGCCGGTTCGCACTATCATCAACGACTTGTGGGAAGCCGTCGCTGGTGCGGCCCTCGGCCTGACCGACGACAAGATTGCCATCAGCTACAGCTTCACAACCTCTAATGATGAGAAGGTGTTGCAGTATATTGCCGAGCCCGCGGCTTGGTTCCAGGATCAGCTTGAGACTTTCGTCAAGGTTTCAGCAGCCGCGCAGGCAGTCGAAGATGGCGCCGCCACCTTCGATGCGGTTAATACCGTCGTGACTGGGGCCTTTAACGCTTTCCCGGCGATTCCCATTGATGATGAAGGGACTCTGGGCACCGAAGCCCTGGCAAGCCTCTATGGTTCAGGCGCCCCCTGTGAGGGGCTGAACGGCACGTCCACCCCAACAGCCTATCAGTGTGGCGGCGTTGCCCTGGCAACCAGCTTTGACGCCCTGCTGCCAAACCAGACCGACCGCGACGAGACTGACATTACGCTGGACCCGGCTTCTGTGGTCCCGGTTCCGCTCGTATCCGCTCCGACCAGCCAGGTCCTGGATGCAGTTGGTGCGGGCTCATCTGACGTGTTAGCGGCCCAGGGAACCATCACCCTGCCGTATTACCTTGGCAACAGCTCCAGCAATCTGCTCACAGACTCGTGGGAGGCGGACGACGGTCTGGCGACAGCCCTGAACGCTGCTTTTGCAGGGGCGGGACTCTCCATCCCGCAAGCTGATCCGAGCGTTTCCACCGCAGTGAACTATGTCTTCCCCTTTCCGAAGGAGCAATCTCAGGAAACGGTACCACTGCTGGCTCTGTACCCAGCTTCGGGAACCATTAATGGCGTAGTGATCTACCAACACGGTATCACCACTGACCGCAGTGCCATGCTGACATTCGGTACCGCGCTCGCTGCCAACGGTTATGCCGTTTTCGGTATCGACCTGACCCTGCACGGCGTCGCCGCCTTTACCGATGAAGAGCAGGCCGCTCTCGCCGATCAGTTGCTCGCTGCAGCGGAACTGGAAGTGAATGACACCAATCGAGCTGCACTGATTGGTGGCCAGCTGTCTCTGGGTTTCCTTCAGCAATTGATCGACGCAGGCTGTGCGGGTCTTGACGCCGACCCGGAAGTGGCAATCCAGCAAGTGTTGGGCGGAGCATGCGACGGCACCCTGGCCACCGCTTCCGAAGACATGGCCGGTCTTGTCTCCATCGAGAACACTGTCGCCAATGCAGGCAGCACCGTGCCCGGTCTCGCGCCGCAGGTTGATAATGAACGCCACTTTGGCTTCTACGCCCCGGTCTCTGGAACTGTCGCCCCGATCGATTACGACGCCGGCGAAGGCGATTCCGGCAGCCTGTTCATTAACCTGACCAGCTTCCTCACTTCCCGGGACAACTTCCGCCAGAGCTCTGTGGACCTGATGAACCTCCGAGCGAGCCTGCCCAATCTGGCCCTCACCGCCCCCGGTGGTGGCGCTCTGGTGACCATTGACCCGTCTGATCCGGTCTACTTCGTAGGACACTCTTTCGGGACCATTACAGGCACTCCATTCCTCTCAGCGGTTAATGCTAACCAGATACCTGGAGCGATTGATCCGACTGTTACGGACAATGACATCAACGCAGCCAGCCTGCTGACCCCGGGCGGCAATATTGCCGGCATGGCCCAGAATTCGCCGGCCTTCGCACCGGCCATCTTCCTCGGCCTGCAGCAGGCGGCCGGCCTGGAACAGGGCGATGCGGCCCTGGAGACCTACTTCAACGTGTTCCAGGCAGCGCTGGATACTGGCGACCCCATTAACTTCGTGGACAACCTGAGCGGCCAGAGCGATCAGATCCTGCTTTCCCAGATCAACGGAGATGCTGTGCTGCCCAACGCAGCCGACCAGGATACCTGGGGCACACCGGCGCTGTCTGGCGTCTTCAACGCCGAAGTTGGAGGCCAGGTAGTCCCGGTTTCCATCGACAGCTTCAATGCACCGTTGGCAGGTACACAACCGCTGACCCTGGGTCTGACCAACATCACTGAGTACGCCGACGGCGACCATGGCACACCGGTGTCGGCCGATCCGGCGGCGACCTTCGGTCAGATGGTGACCGAGACAGTTACGCTGTTTATGACTAACCCCTAAGGCTCCCGAAACCACAAAAAACCCCGGCCTGGCCGGGGTTTTTTGTTGGGAGCTTGGGACTACAGAACGCTACTCACCCAATACCTCCTTGTTATCGGCTCCCAACGTCCGCCCAATAAAGCCACTCTCACAAGCCGTCTTCTCAAACTTGATCGGAAAGCCAATCTGCCGCTGGGTCCGCCCATCCGGCTTAGCCACCTCGATGACCATGTCCCGCGCCTTCAGCTGCGGGTGTTCCGCCGCTTCGGAAATGGTGAGCACCGGTTCCACACAGGCATCCTGCTCCGCAAAAATGGCTTGCCATTCTTCCAAGGGCTTCTGGCCAATCGCCTCTCGCAACGCGGTCTTCAGGGCCTGCTGGTGCTCCGGGTTCTGGCTCAGGCCGTAGCTCTTCAGCTCCGGTCGCTCGATCACGTCACACAGCCGGGCCAGGAACTGGGGCTCCAGGCTGCCCACCGAGAGCCAACGGCCATCCTGGGTCTGGTAGTAATCGTAGAAGCTGCCGCCATTGAGCAGCGCACCCTCGGGCTTCTGCTCCACGCCACCGGCCAGGCAGGCGGCGCCGGCCATGGCGTTGAGGGCGAAGGCGGCGTCGGTCATGCTGATGTCGACAAACTGCCCTTCCCCGGTCTGCTGGCGATGGATCACCGCTGCCAGGATGCCCATCACCGCATGGTGGGAGCCGCCAGCCACGTCGGCCACCTGGATACCCAAGGGCGGAGGCCCGCTGTCCTGTCGGCCACAATGACTGCTGACACCGGCCAGGGACAGGTAGTTGATGTCGTGGCCGGCCCGGTCCCTGTAGGGGCCGGTCTGGCCATAGCCGGTGATGGCGCAGTAGATCAAACGGGGGTTGATGGCCTTCAGGGCTTCATAGCCGATACCCAGCCGGTCCATGACCCCGGGCCGGAACTGCTCGATGACCACGTCGTACTCCGCCACCAGCTCCTTGATGAGTTCGGCGCTGCCTTCTTCCTTCAGGTTCAGGCCTAGGGAGCGCTTGCCCCGGTTTAGATAAGTATGGGCGGTGCTGACGCCGTCGTCGTGGGGCGGCATCACCCGGGTCAGGTCCATGCGATCCGGCGCTTCCACACGCAGGACGTCGGCGCCCATATCCGCCAGCATCATGGTGGCGTAGGGGCCAGGCAGCAGGGTGCTGAAATCGAGGACTTTGAGTGATTGCAGGGGGCCAGGCATAGATTCTCCTCACATGATTCTGGAATGGTCGATCTGCCTCAAGATGCTGCCGGGTTTTCCCTTCCGGGCCAACGGTGGCTTCGGTCATTCCAATTAGCCATTTCTGCCAGTGTGGATGGTTGCATTGTGATGGTGCCGCCTTATGATGAGTTTCGTCACTCACAACGGACCCCGTGATGTCAGAGCTTACCGTATCCCGACACTTCGTCCAGGCTGCCCTGTCCGGTGCCAAACGGGACGGGTACGATACCGACTTTATGCTGCGCAAGGCAGGTATCTCACCGGATCTTTTGCGCATTGAGAAGGCCCGGGTCAACAGCACCCAGTATAGCCGCCTGATGCAGGTGATCTGGAACGACATGGAAGACGAGTTCATGGGCATGGGCCCCCGCCGCTGCCGGCCGGGCACCTTCGCCACCATGTGCGCCCTGGTGATCGACTGCCCCACCCTGGAAGCGGTCTATGAGCGGGCTTTCCAGTTTTCCCGGTTGTTTGAGCCGACCGTGTGCATGCGGCTGGATACGTCCGGAAACCAGGCCCGGCTGGTGGAGGTGATCGAAGGCGAGATTGACGACCCGATGTACTTCCTGCGGGAAAGCCTGCTGGTCATCTGGCATCGGTTGGGCTGCTGGCTGGTTGGACAGCCGGTGGAGCTGGAACAGGCATCGTTCAACTACCCGCGACCAGAGCATGGCGACGAGTACCGGCACATCTTCCACTGCCCGCTGACCTTCGAGGCCGACGAAACCAGCCTGAGCTTCGACAAGCGCTTCCTGTCCGCGCCGGTCATTCGCGACAGGGCGGAGATGGTGCAGTTCCTGAAAACCTCACCGGCCGATCTGTTGTCCCGCCCGGACGAGAGCAACACCTACACCGGAAGGATCCGGACGCTGATTGGCCGGGATTTCTCCAGGCCACTGCCGGATTTCGAGTGGATTGCGGCGGAATTGCATACCAGCCCGCAGACCCTGCGGCGGCGGCTGAAACAGGAGAATACCTCCTTCCAGGAAATCAAGGACCTGCTGCGCCGGGACCTGGCAATTTACCTGCTCAGCCGCCAGGACCTGCCGATCAACGATATCGCCCACCGGGTCGGTTTTACCGAACCCTCCACCTTTCATCGGGCCTTCAAGAAATGGACCGGGGTAACGCCGGGGGCCTACCGGGAAGGCGACCGGGGTTGAGGAACCGGCGTCCTGCCAGGCCAGCGAGCTGACCTGACGGACCATTACTCCGGATTCTGCAGGGTCTTGATCAGCCGGCCAAATGTGCGGGCCGCATCCCGGGTTTTTCCGCGATTGTGACCTAACTGGAACAGACGGGAGCCGTCCCGGGGATCATAGATCCAGCAAGTCTGCGTGGCGGACTCGCAGTCCCACTGCACCGCCGGATTTACCCCATAGACCGGCATCACCTCGGTCGACACCCGCCTGGGACCACCGGAGGTGGTGATCTGGGCCTGCTGGATTCGGACCTCACCATTACCGGCACTCACCTTGTATTGAATGTCCGGCGGTGTGCCATCCAGTACCGCCCCGCGATCCTTCCGCCAGCCATTCAACTCCAGCAGGCTGTTCATATGGATGGTCAGCGCGCCGGCATCCGAGTCCGCCAGGTACAGGCGCCTCAGGCTCTGGACCGATTCGTCGCCAGCGGGCTCGATCACCGCCACCGGTTCACCGCTGGCCGATGCATCGGTGCCGTTGGCAACCGCACGCTGGGCCTTCTCCACTTCGGTAATCAACCGCAGGGCCGAATCGTAGTGACGGCCTTCCCGGCCACCGGCCGCAATGTACTGCTCGAGGGCGGAGCGGGCTTCGTTGTAGTGACCGGCTTCCTGCATCACCCGCCCCCGGTAATAGAGGTAGTCCGCCGGCTTCTCGGCTTCCAGGGCCTGAAGGCGGTTCAGGTATTCCCCGGCTTCGCCCCATCGGGACTCCGCCACGGCGGCTTCGGTGGCCAGCATCAGCCGCCGTACCTCGTGCTCGGGCGGCAGCGCCGACACGCTGGAAGCCAAAAGCACGGAAGCCAGTACCGATCCCTGGAAGAATGTCCGGGCTGTCAATTTTGTCACCGACATACTGCTTCCCCCACTGAGATGTTCGGATTATTTCTCTTCGACGGCTTCAGGCTGCGAGGTTGTCTGTTCCAGCCCCTCCGGACCAAATTCGTCCTGCCGGGGCTCATGGTCATCCCCGGCGTCCACCTCCGCCTGGTCAAGAATGGACTTCGGTAATTCTTTTTTAACACGAACCCCCAACTCCACAAAGCGATTGGCCTGGGACACCAGGTTGCCACGGCCACGGGTAAGGGTGTTCATGGCGCCGTCGTAAGTTCCCTGCACGGTGTGCAGCTGACTGCCCAACTTCTCCATTGCCTCCACGAAGACCCGCAGCTTGTCGTACACCGCCCCGGCCCGCTCGGCAATTCGACGGGCATTCTGGCTCTGGCGCTCGTAACGCCAGATGTTTTCGATGGTGCGCAGCGTCGCCAACAAGGTGGTGGGGGTAACCACAATAATCTTTCGCTCAAAGGCTTCTGCGAACAGGTTCTCGTCCTGCTGGAATGCCGCCACAAACGCGGGTTCAATCGGCATGAACAGCAGCACGAAATCCGGTGAGTGCAGGCCATTGAGCTGGCTGTAGTCCTTCTCGCTCAAGGCGCGAATGTGGGACCGTACCGCCTCGACATGGGCCTTGAGCGCCTCTGACCGGGCACTCTCCTCCTCTTCGGTCACCCACTGCTGGTAGGCCACCAGCGACACCTTGGAGTCGACGATCAGGTTGCGACTGTCTGGCAGGTGAACGATGACATCCGGGCGCAGCAGGTTGCCGTCGTTGTCCCGGTAGCTGCCCTGGGTCTCGTACTCCACGCCCTTGCGCAATCCGGAACGTTCGAGCACGCGCTCCAGGATCAGCTCGCCCCAGTTACCCTGAATCTTCTTGTCCCCCTTGAGGGCCTTGGTCAGGTTGGCGGCCTCCTCGGTAATCTGCCGGTTCAATTCCTGCAACGACTTGATTTCGGAGCGTAAGGCCTGCCGGTCCTTGGTTTCGGTGGTGTAGACATCCTCCACCCGCTTGCGGAAATCCTGGAGCTGGTCCCGGAACGGATTCAGCAGAGTATCCAGGCTGGAACGGGTTTGTTGGCTGAATCGCTCATTCTTCTGCTCGAAAATCTTGTTGGCGAGATTTTCAAACTCCTGTTTCAGGGCATCGCGATTCCGCTCCAGCAATTCCAGCTTTTCATTGGCCGCCCGCTGCTCCTTTTCCAGCACTACCTGATTTTCCCGCAACTGGCCGCGGACCTCGTGCAAGTCCTCGCCAAGCTGATCCACCTTGCGCTGCAGCTCGGCACGCTCTGTCTCCAGGTGCTGGATCCGCTCTGACCGGGCCCGCCCCTCGGCCTCCAGCGCCGCATTGCGATTCTCCAGACCGCCAAGTTGATCCAGGATGCCCCCGCGCTCCCGCTCCATCTCCGTCAGCCGGGCCTTGAGCTCATCGCGCTCGCGGGCAACCTGCTCGGCCTGTTGGTCCCTCAATGCCAGCTCATAGTCCTGGCTGCGCAGCGCATCGTGGTTCTCGGCCAGTTCCGGCTCCAACCGCGCGATCTTCCGGCCACGCTGCCAACAGAGAATGGCCAGCAGAATCAAGCCAACCGAGAGAATAACAAACACCGCCACCACCAGGGTGGGGTCGGACACAAGCCGTTGAATCACATCAGGCACTCAGCACTCCTCAAAACCTGGGTGGGGATCATCCATGGGCCACAGTCTAACGTATCTTGCCAG
The DNA here is from genome assembly GCF_033722735.1 of Marinobacter sp. Classification (GTDB taxonomy): domain Bacteria; phylum Pseudomonadota; class Gammaproteobacteria; order Pseudomonadales; family Oleiphilaceae; genus Marinobacter. The sequence continues at coordinate 289,002 of NZ_JAWVYN010000001.1, read as the reverse complement.
CACGGGGGACAGTGGAATCCGGTGACCATTCGGTCCGTCACCCCCAAGGCGACGCCCAATTGCGACTGGACTCACCTGTTCGTATGGGCTAGAAAGTGAATAATGTTCGGCCACCTGGCCCAGTGAGCCCTAGACAGGCGCGCGGCCAGGGACAGGCTATCGGAAACGACAGGACATCGAGATGCTGAAAGAACTCTGGCGGAAAACCGTGGGCCACGCCGGTCAAACCGCCCGAAACGAAGCGCAGAATCGTCAGATTCGTTTGCTTCCCCACATCACACACACTGGCGAGTACCATCTCGACCGCCTGACCCGACTGTTGACCAATCGCTACGGCATGGCCCTTGAAGCCAACGGCGATGATGCCATTCTCCAATTGATCCGCAATGCCGCCCGGGTTCAGGATAAGGACGTACAACGGGAGTTGCTGCTGTTCTATCTGAATTGCTCGCCAATCATCCAGGACTATCTCCGCTCAGGGGAGGTTGTTGGCGATGACCATTTCCTGAGCCGGCGTTAACCCCGCAAAATTGCCGGGAAGCTCACTTCCTTAACCTTCCGTAAAGCATCCCCCAGGCCGAGTGTTGTATAATCCGGCGCATTATTGTGCGCGCCAGGGAACCGCCTCGCAAAACAGGTGCCTGCATGTTCTTCGCAGTTTGGAAAAAGACCCGAAGAAGTCTTCCCGCTGCAGATTCAGAGGTTATGAATGGTTTTTCGATGTTTCCAATTGGGGTACTCACTTGCTACGGCACTCGTCGCCGCCATGGTCCTGACAGGCTGCACCACCGATCGCTACTTTCTGGTTCCCAAAGACGACATTCGGCATCTGGACTCTGCCGTGTCCGAACAACGCCAGGGACTGAACTCCCTGCTGGCCACCACGGTGGAACGCCACGACACCCTGCTGCGCCAGAGCCGTTCGATGACCGACGAGATTCTCACCGCCATCGATGAAAAGGTGGAAAAACCAACCTGCCCCGAATTGCCGGAGCCGGTGGTCTGTGAAGCCGCCCCCCGTTCCCCGCAGACGGAGGACCGGGAGGGCTACGCCAACCGCCTGGCCGGCAAGCTGGTGGTGGGCGAACGAGAGCGCTTTTATCTGGATGGCCCCGGCTTTGTCTACGTTGCCCGTATCGACAGCGGCGCCGAGACCTCGTCGCTGGATGCCCGCAACATCCGCCGGTTCGAACGGGACGGGCAGAACTGGGTCCGCTTTGATATCCCGGTGCCCAACTCCAATGGCCAGTACCGGACGCTTGAGCGGGAGATTGTCCGGAACGTTCGCATCATCCAGGCCAATGTGGATGAGTATGAGCGCCGCGCGGTTGTGGAACTGCAGTTTGCCATCGGCAACCATCGCCAGAAAGCCGAGTTCACCCTGACGGACCGTGAACACCTGTCCAACAATGTCCTGATCGGCCGCAACATTCTGCGGGATGTCATGCTGATCGATGTCGGCAAGGAATTCGCCACCGAACTCCCAGCCTCGATGCTGGCGGATAAGGAACCGGATCAGTGACCTCCCGTTCACCGTTTTTCTTCGCGATTTTCCTGCTGATTACCGCTGGGCTGAGCCTGGCGGTTTTGCGTCATGTGGAGTTGGGCATCCCCTGGCTAAAGGGTGAACAACGCCCGGTCTGGCTGGTCGAGGCACGGGTGGATTTCCAGGCCACCAACGGCCCCGTGCTCGCCAGCCTGAACATTCCGGACCAACCGCCGGGTTTCCAGCTGCTCACCGAGCAGGCTGCCTCGCCCGGCTACGGCTTCTCCATTGTCGAAGACGGCGGCAACCGCCGGGCCGAGTGGTCCAAGCGCTTCGCCTCCGGGCCACAGACCCTCTACTTCAAGGCCCAGCTGGTGCCGGATCCCTCAGCCGGAGCCCCGAAACCCAAGCGCCCGCCCCAGGCGGAACGGATGTTCTGGGAGGAACCCCAGGCCACCGCCGTGCGCGAGGTCTTGCAACAGGCCCGGGAGCGCTCCAGCAGTCCCGAAAGTATGACCCGGGAGCTGATCAAGCTGATGCAGCCGGAAAATCCGGAGCAGAACACCACCTTGCTGGTGTCGGGCACCAACTACGTCGACCTGCTCGCCCGGATGCTCAACCACGCCGGCATTCCCGCCCGTATCGCCGACGGTCTGCAACTGGAAGACGCTCGCCGACGCCAGCTTCTCAAACCTTACCTGCAGATCTACGATGGCGAACAGTGGCTCACCTTCAACCCCCACACCGGCACCCAGGGCTTGCCCGAGAACGTGGTGCTCTGGCGTCAGGCCGCGAACTCCCTGCTGGACGTGGTGGGCGGCAGCGAGTCCCAGGTGACTTTCTCCATGCTGCGACAGACGGTGCCCGCCCTGCAGCTGGCCCGTGCGGAAGCCAGCGACAATGGCCTGGGCTTTATCAGCCTCTACCAACTGCCCATCGAGGAGCAAAGCATGTTCCGCATGCTCCTGCTGCTGCCGCTGGGCGCGCTGATCGTTGCCTTCATGCGCATCGTGATCGGGATTCGCACCTCCGGCACCTTCATGCCCGTGCTGATCGCTGTGGCCTTTGTCCAGACCTCGCTGGTACCGGGCCTGGTGGCCTTTATTTCGGTGGTTTCCCTGGGCCTGCTGATGCGCGGCTACCTATCCGCCCTGAACCTGTTACTGGTCTCCCGGATCTCCGCCCTGATCATCCTGGTGATCTTCATCACCACCGGCATCAGCATTGTCGGTTATCAGATGGGCTTCAACACCGGCATGACGGTCACCTTCTTCCCGATGATCATCCTGGCCTGGACCATCGAGCGGATGTCCATCCTGTGGGAGGAAGAAGGCCCCCGGGAGGTCGTGATCCAGGGATTTGGCAGTCTGTTTGTGGCGGTGTGCGCCTACCTGGCCATGAGCACGCCGCTGGCCGGTCACCTGACCTTCAATTTCCCCGAGCTGCACCTGGTGATCCTCGGGCTGATCCTGCTGATGGGTCAGTACACCGGCTACAAGCTGAGCGAGCTGCGCCGGTTCCACCCGATGAAGGCCTATGATCAATGAGCTGGATTTCGCCGCTGCGCCTGCGCCGGGCGGGCATTCTGAGCATGAACCGCCGCAATGTGGACTACATCGGCCGTTATAACGACCGGGCCTCCTATCCGATGGTGGACAACAAGCTGAAGACCAAGCTGCTGGCGGCGGAGTATGAAGTGCCCACGCCCAAGCTACGGCAGGTGGTTCGCCAGCAGCACGAGATCAGCCATTTTCGTGAACTGGTGGAAGAGCTCGGCGGCTTTGCCATCAAGCCCGCCAAGGGCTCCGGCGGCAAGGGCATCACCGTGATCACCCGACGGGACAGGGAGCGCTATGTGAAGGCCTCCGGGGCGGACGTCAGCCTGAGCTTCCTGGAACGGCACCTGTCCAACATTCTTGCCGGACTGTATTCCCTGGGGGGCACCCCGGATGTGGCCATCGTGGAAGACCTGGTCCAACCCTCCGCCGGCCTGGCCAAGTTCTCCTTCCAGGGGGTTCCCGATATCCGCATCGTGGTATTCCAAGGCTATCCGGTGATGGCGATGCTGCGACTGGCCACCACCGATTCCGATGGCAAGGCGAACCTCCACCAGGGCGCCGTCGGGGTCGGACTGGACATTGGCACCGGGCGCAGCCTGAATGCCGTGCAGTTCAACCGGACCATCACCCTGCACCCGGACACCGGGCTGCCGCTGAGCGACCTCAAGATTGATGACTGGAACGATATGCTGGTGATGGCCTCGCGCTGCTATGAGGCCACCGGGCTGGGCTACATGGGCGTGGACCTGGTGGTTGACGCTGCCCAGGGGCCACTGCTGTTGGAGTTGAACGCCCGCCCCGGCCTGGCCATCCAGATGGCCAATGGCCGGGGATTGCTGGGCCGGCTGCGCACCATTGAAAGGCTCAAGCGCCCCCACTTCACCCCCGAGGGGCGGGTGGCCTACGCCATGGAAATGTTCGGGCAATAGCACTCGCCGGCAAGACCGGATGATGACCACAAAAAAACCGGAGGCGAACCCCCGGTTTTTTTTATATGGCCTGAGCGGCTTACAGCTTGCCTTGGGCCAACAGCAGCTTACGCTCGTGGGTCAGCCCCTTGAGCAGCCCCCAGGTCATCGCCAGCAGGATGGCGGTGAACGGCAGGCCGGCCGTGATGGCGGTCGCCTGAATTGCCCCCAGGGCGTCATCGCCGCCACCGAAGATCAACGCCGCCGCAATGGCACCTTCCATGATGACCCAGAACACCCGCTGGGCGGTCGGCGCATCGGTCTTGCCGCCCGCCGTGATGCTATCAATCACCAGGGAACCGGAATCCGACGACGTCACGAAGAACACCAGTACCAGCACAATGCCGATGAAAGAGGTGATCGTGACCAGCGGCAGGTTTTCCAGCATCTGGAACATCGCCAGGGGGACGTCGGTCAGGCCGTTGGCCGCCAGCGCTCCAATTCCCGCCTGAATCTGTTCCAGCGCCGATCCACCGAAGGCGCTCATCCACACCACGGTAATCACGGTGGGGACAATCAGCACCGCAGTGATGAACTCGCGCACCGTGCGACCCTTGGACACCCGGGCGATGAACATGCCCACGAACGGTGACCAGGAGATCCACCAGGCCCAATAGAACACGGTCCAGCCATGGAACCAGGTTTCGTCCTCACGCCCGAACGGGTTACTCAGGGGCAGGATGTTGGCCACGTAAGTGGACGAGGTCACCCACAGGGTATCCAGCACCGTCATGGTGGGACCGGCAAAGATGATGAAAAGCAGCAGCAGTGCGGCCAGGGACATGTTGATGTTACTCAACACCTTCACCCCACCGTCCAAGCCGCGAAGCACGGACACCAATGCCACCAGGGTCACACCGGTGATGATGGTCATCTGGGTGGTAATGCCACTGGAGGTCCCGAACAGGTAGTCGATCCCGGATGCGGCCTGCTGGGCACCGAAGCCCAGGGAGGTGGCGAGCCCGAAGATGGTCGCCAGTACCGCCAGAATATCGATGATGTGTCCCGGCCAGCCCCAGACACGGTCTCTGAGCAGCGGAAAGAACGCGGAGCGAATGGTCAGGGGCATCCCCTTGTTGTAGGCGAAGAACGCCAGGGATAGCGCGACAACCGCGTAAATGGCCCAGGGATGCAGGCCCCAGTGGTACATGGTCGCCCCCATCGCCATGCGGGCGCCCTCTTCCGAGTTGGGCTCCGCACCCAGCGGGGTGCCGTACCAATCGGTGTAGTAGGCCACCGGCTCTGCCACGGCCCAGAACATCAGGCCAATCCCCATACCCGCCGCAAACAGCATGGCGAACCAGGAGATGGTGGAAAATTCCGGACTGGCATCCTGTCCGCCAATTCGGATGCGCCCGACAGGCATGAAGATCAGCGCCAGGCACACCACCACAAAGATGTTGGCACTGATCAGGAAGAACCAGTCGAAGGTGTTGATTGCCCCCCACTTGGCGCCATCCAGCAGCTCCTTGGATGCCGCCGGGAAGATCATGGTCCCGACCACAAACAGCACTACCAGCACTGCAGCAATCGGAAAGACCGGTGCGTGAAGATCCAGGCCGAATGGATTGATATTATCCTGGCCGACCACGTAATCGGTTTGATATTCGTCTTTGACAACCTCTCCCACGAGCGGAGCCTCCTGTTCCAGAGTCGACTTCAATTCAAAATCGTTGGCTTGTGTATTTGATTTGTCGTGACCGAGTCTATTGCTTCGATACTAAAAGATCAAAACACTCAGACATTTGCGCGACCCAGGTTACAGCTTAGTTCAAAAACCGGGACTTGACCTGCCCCCGCCCATGGCTGGCGTTAGCCAGGTCTGTTCAAGCACTGCAGCCTCACCGGGAAAGCTCACTCCGATTCAGTGGCGCCCCTATCACTGGCCCGATCAGCCCAGTTTTTTCACTGGCCGGCGATTCGTCGGCCCCGGCCTTCTCCATTCACAGCCGCACCGGACATTAACCCGGAATGGGCTTATGTCAAAAAGCGGTTTATTTTTACGAAAGGCTAGTGTAGACTTCGCTCCCGCTAAGTTGCTGAAGGCACTCGCCTCAGCAGCACGGAGTCCCAAAGGCCCAGCCTTGTAGATGGACTTCGCCAGCGTCTCGGGGCGTAGCGCAGCCTGGTAGCGCACCTGTATGGGGTGCAGGTGGTCGCAGGTTCAAATCCTGCCGTCCCGACCAATTCCCAAAGCAAAGCCCGGTACCGCAAGGTACCGGGCTTTGTTGTTTTTCGGCTGAGGAAATTCTACCGCAGCGGCCCTTCCACCCTCGGGTCAGGGCCTTGCCGAGCCGCCATCGGGCGAGGCCGGCAAGGCCTGATGGCACAGAATCAGTACGCCGGCATCAGAACAGCTCCGCGTTCAGCCAGAGGTGGACAAGGATCGAAGCGGCGTAGCCGAGCACGATCACCGGTGTCCAGCGCAAATGGGTGGCCATGGTGTAATAACCCCGGGCCTGCCCCATCAGCGCAACGCCGGCGGCGGAGCCGATGGAAAGCATGGAACCGCCCACGCCCGCGGTGAGGGTGACCAGCAGCCACTGGCCGTGGGACATGTCCGGCTCCATCGCCAAAACGGCGAACATCACCGGAATGTTGTCCACGATGGCCGACAGTACACCCACCGCCACGTTGGCCGCAGTCTGGTTCCACTCGGTGTACAGCAGGGTGGAAACTTCACTGAGATAGCCCAGATAGCCCAGCCCCCCCACACAAAGCACTACGCCGTAAAAGAACAGCAGAGTGTCCCACTCGGCGCGGGCGATGGGGTTGAACACGTCAAAGGGAATGGCGTTGTCGAGCCGAGCCAACAAGCGCTCGTTCTGCTGACGGATGGCCCAGGCCCGCTCCTTGGCCACACTGCGATTGAAGCTCAGGCGGAGGTAGTAGCCCAGTACCTGCAGGTAGCCCAGGCCCATCATCATGCCAACCACCGCCGGCAGGTGCAGGAAGTTGTGCCCCAGCACCGCAGTGGTGATGGTCAGTAGGAACAGCGCCACCGTCCGCCGTGCTCCCCGTTTCATGATGACCTTCTCGGTTGCCTGCTTGGGCGGTTCACTGGGGATGAAGAAGTGCATGATGGCCGCAGGCACCAGGAAGTTGACCAGCGAAGGCACGAACAGCGCGAAGAACTCCGTGAAATCCACCACGCCTTTCTGCCAGACCATTAGGGTGGTGATATCACCGAAGGGCGAGAAAGCGCCCCCGGCATTGGCCGCCACCACGATGTTGATACACCCCAGACCGATGAAACGGGGGCTGCTCTCCCCCACTTTCATCACCACCGCACACATCAGCAGCGCCGTGGTCAGGTTATCGGCCACTGGCGAAATGAAGAACGCGAGGATACCGGTGATCCAGAACAGTCCCGCATAACTGAAGCCCTTATTGACCAGCCAGGCCCTTAACGCATCGAACAGCTGCCGCTCTTCCATGGCGTTGATGTAGGTCATGGCGACTAGCAGGAACAACAGCAACTCAGAGTATTCCAGCAGGTTGTGGCCCAGGGCCTCGTTTGCACTTTCGCTCTCGCCGTGGGCGGCGGCCAGCCCTGCCACCAGAAACCATATGATGCCCGCCGCCAGCAGCACCGGCTTGGACTTGCGCATGTGCAACTTCTCTTCCAGCATCACGAAGGTGTAGGCCAGCACAAAGATCGCAAGGGCGAGGTAGGCAATGGGATGGCGAGTCATCCCCAGCCCGCCCGATTCGGAGGCATGGGCAATGGCGGCGCCGCCAAGCAGCAACAAGCTCAACAGAGCCAGCATTACAGTAAGCGTCCTGCGCCCGGCAGACGGCAGGCCTCGCATCACTCGATGATTTCCGGTAGGCATGAATGGAACCCCGTAGGCAGTTGAAAAAAGAGGAACCAGATTGTCCGAGAAAATGGGCCGCAATACCACAGCACCTTAGTACCCGAATCAATAGCGAAAGTACCCGAGTTAAACACGAACTCAGGCAATTGACATTGACGGATCTCGGGTAGAGGGGAACCAAACTAAAAAACCGAAGGGCAGACCTTCGGTTTCTTAGTGGGAACGGAGCTTTTTTGGGGAGCGGCGCTTACTTGATCGGCGCTGTCAGCACTTCCAGCACGTCTTCCAGCTCAGTGATCATCTGCCGGATCAGCTGCTTGTACTGGGACGTGTCGTCCTTGATCTCATGGCTGCTGAGCTTCTGCTTGGCGCCACCGATGGTGTAGCCCTGATCGTACAGCAGACTGCGGATCTGGCGAATGGTGATCACGTCGGAACGCTGGTAATACCGGCGGTTGCCACGACGTTTTACCGGGGAGAGCTGGGGAAATTCCTGCTCCCAATAGCGCAGCACGTGCGCCTTCACCGCACACAGGTCCGCCACTTCCCCAATGGTGAAGTAACGCTTGCCCGGGATCGCCGGTAATTCGTTGTTATGACTGGGTTCCAACATAGGCTTCTACTTTCTGCTTCAGTTTCTGGCCAGGTCGGAACGTCACCACGCGCCGCGCACTGATCGGAATTTCTTCGCCGGTCTTTGGGTTACGTCCCGGCCGCTGCTTCTTGTCGCGCAGGTCGAAGTTGCCAAAACCGGACAACTTCACCTGCTCATTGTGACTGAGAGCGCCTCTGATTTCATCGAAAAAAGCTTCCACCATTTCCTTGGCTTCGCGTTTGTTAAGCCCCAGCTCTTCATACAATCGCTCGGCCATTTCCGCTTTCGTCAAAGCCGCCATGCATTAACTCCTCAGTGTTGCCCCCAGCTCTTCCTTCAATGCCGCAATCACACCGTCGAAGAGCGCGTGCACTTCTTCTTCGTTGAGTGTTCGCTCCGGATGCTGCCAGAACAGGCTCAGCGCCAGACTGCGGTTACCCGCCCCCAGGCTCTCGCCCTCATAGACATCGAACGCCCGCAGCGAGGTCAGGTGCTCGCCTGCGGTTTGTTTGACCACACGTTCCACATCCGCAAACGCCGTGTCGTTGCCGATAATAATAGCCAAATCCCGCCGAACTTCAGGGAATTTTGAAATTTCTTTGAAATTAGGCACATAACCGGTGACGATTGAGTTCAAGAATAGCTCAAACATCAGGATCGTGCCATTAAGTTCAAGTTTTTTCTGAACTTGCGGGTGCAGGGCCCCCAACCAGCCTACTGACCGGCCGGCCATCTTGAGCTCGGCAGTCTGCCCCGGATGCAGGGCCGGGTGCCCGCCACGGACGAACTCCACGGTGATGCCCAGCAGCTGGAACAGCCCTTCCAACTCGCCCTTCACATCGAAGAAATCTGCGTTGCGGCGCCCATTGGCCCAGTTTTCCGGCACCTGGGGGCCGGCAGCGACCCCCGCCAGCATCGGCTGCTGATCAATAAGATCGCCGTTCTGGACAAACCGCAGACCGGTCTCGAACAGGCGAACACGCGGCTGCTGACGGTTCTGGTTATAGGCCACGGTCTTGAGCAGGCCGCTCCACAGTGTGGTCCGCATCACCGACAGGTCGGCCGAAATCGGGTTGGCCAGCGGAATCCCCTCACGCTCGGGATCCAGCAGCGCCTGCACCTTGGGGTCAACGAAACTGTAGGTCACCGCCTCCTGGTATCCCTGGGCGACAAAGTAATTCTGTATGGCAGACAACGGCCGGGTGGCTTCCGACTGCGGACGCAGGCCCAGGGAACCCTCCGGCTCTGTGACCGGCAGGTTGTTGTAACCGTAGATGCGACCGATCTCCTCAATCAGGTCGACCTCGATGGTCAGGTCTGGCCGGAAGCTGGGGACGTGCACCCGCCAGCCATCCTTGAGCAGCTTGTCGATATGCAACCCCAGGCGGGTGAGGATTTCCTCGACGGTGGTGCGCTCAATCGCCAGCCCCAACACGTCGGCCACTTTCTGCTCGCGCAGGTCAATGGTGCGGTCCAGCGGCAGATCCGGCTCGCTGGAGACTTCGATAATCTCACCGGGCTCGCCGCCGACAATGGCCATCAGCAACTCGGTGGCCCGCTCCATGGCATCCCTCGGCAGCTGGCAGTCCACGCCCCGCTCGAAGCGGTGGGAGGCGTCCGTATGCAGGCCATAGTGGCGCGCCTTGCCGGCCAGGGCAATCGGCTCGAAATAGGCGGATTCCAGCACCAGGTCCCGGGTTTTCTCGCTGACGCCGGAATGCTCGCCCCCCATGACACCGGCGATGGCCACCGGTTTCTCCCGGTCGGCAATCACCAGGGTATCGGGAGTCAACGCCACTTCCTGACCGTCCAGCAGCACCAGCTTTTCACCCTCTTCCGCCATGCGCACCACAATACCGCCGATCAACTCTTCGCGATCGAAGGCGTGCATGGGCTGCCCCTGTTCCAGCATGACGTAATTGGTGACATCCACCGCCGGATCGATCGACCGGATACCGGAGCGACGCAGCTTTTCCTTCATCCACAGCGGCGTGCTCACACCCAGGTTGACGTTACGCAGCACTCGGGCCAAGTAGCGCGGGCAGCCCTCCGGGGCCTTCACCGCCACGTCCACTACCTCGGAGTGAACCGACGCAATCGGCTTGATCTCCGGCCCTTCCACCGGCTGACTGTTGAGCACGCCCACCTCACGGGCAATACCACGGATCGACAGACAGTCACTGCGATTGGGGGTCAGGTCCACGTCGATGGTGACATCCTCGAGCCCGAGGAAATCACGCAGGTCCTGACCGGTTGGTGCGTCTTCGGGCAGTTCCATCAGGCCCTCATGGCTGTCCGACAGGCCCAATTCGGATTCGGAACACAGCATGCCGTGGGACGCCTGACCCCGCAGCTTGGCCTTCTTGATCCTGAAATCCCCCGGCAGCACCGCACCAACCACGGCAAAGGGGACCTTCAGGCCTTCCCGCACATTCGGTGCACCACAGACCACCTGGACCACTTCTTCACCGCCCGCCACCTGGCAGACCCGCAGCTTGTCGGCATCCGGATGGGGCACCACATTGGTCACCTCACCCACGATAACGCCGGAAAAACGCCCGGCCACCGGTTCAAAGCCGTCCACCTCAAGCCCCGCCATGGTGATCTGGTCCACCAGAGCCTGGGTATCGATGCCGGGGTTAACCCATTCGCGTAGCCACTGTTCACTAAATTTCATGGTGTATGCCTTGTTCTGATACCGTTTTGCGGAAGTGTCTCAATGCCTGGCGCTCCGTTAACGGAACTGGCGCAGAAAACGCAGATCGTTCTCGAAGAACATGCGCAGGTCGTTCACGCCATAGCGCAGCATGGCCAAACGCTCTACGCCGAGGCCGAACGCAAAACCACGGTATTCTTCAGGGGCGATTCCGCAATACTCGAAGACCTTGGGGTGCACCATGCCGCAGCCCATCACTTCCAGCCACTTGATGCTGCCGTCCTCTTCACGGCCCCACTCGATGTCCACTTCCGCCGAAGGCTCGGTAAACGGGAAATAGGAAGGCCGGAAACGGACCGCCAGGTCCTTCTCGAAGAACACCCGCAGGAACTCCTCCACGGTACTCTTGAGGTCGGCAAAGCTCACATTCTTCTCCACCAGCAGGCCTTCCACCTGGTGGAACATGGGGGTGTGGGTCATATCGGAATCACAACGATAGACCCGGCCCGGGCAGATCATCCGGAACGGCGGCTTGCCATCCTCCATGGTGCGGATCTGGACCGGTGAGGTATGGGTGCGGAGCAAGGTGCCCGGGTTGAAATAGAAGGTATCGTGCATGGCGCGCGCGGGATGGTGTCCCGGAATGTTCAACGCCTCGAAGTTGTGGTAATCATCTTCGATTTCCGGGCCCTGCTCGACGGTGTAGCCGGCCTTGGCAAAGAACTGCTCGATCCGCTGCAGGGTGCGGGTTACCGGGTGCAGTCCCCCGAGATCCTGGCCACGGCCCGGCAGGGTGACATCGATGGACTCACTGGCCAGCTTGGCATCCAGGGCCGCCTGTTCCAGCTCTGCCCGCCGCGCGTTGATGGCCTGCTGGACCTGAGCCTTGGCATCGTTGATTTTCTGGCCCGCGGCAGGACGCTCTTCCGGGGACAGTTTGCCCAGCGACTTCAACTGTTGCGTAAGAACGCCTTTCTTGCCGAGGTAATCGACGCGGACCTGATCCAGTGCCTGCAGGCCGCCGGCCTGCTCCACCGCAGCCAGCCCGTCCTGAACAAGTTGCTCCAGGTTTTCCATTGACCCTGCTCCAAAACCATAAATGGAATGACTGAAGGAGCCTGTGAATACGCCCGCATGGTTTGTGACGTATTCAAAGGCCCCCTAAACAAAAAATAGGGGAAGAGCATGCCCTTCCCCTATCATCGGGCACCCATAATGGACGCCCCATTCGATCGGTCATCGATGAAAGAGCTAAGCGATCACAGGGCCGCTTTTGCCTTCTCAACCACAGCGGCAAACGCCTGCTGCTCGTTCATGGCCAGGTCGGCCAGAACCTTACGATCGATTTCTACGTTTGCCTTCTTCAGACCAGCGATCAGACGGCTGTAGGACAGGCCATTGGCACGGGCGCCGGCGTTGATACGGGCGATCCACAGTGCGCGGAACTGACGCTTGCGATTGCGACGGTCACGGTAAGCGTACTGACCCGCCTTGATAACCGCCTGCTTGGCAACCCGGAATACACGGCTACGAGCACCGTAGTAACCCTTGGCCTGATCCATGATTTTCTTATGACGACGGCGTGCAACCACGCCACGTTTTACGCGAGGCATACTTTAATCCTTCTGTTATCCAGTTAAACGCTTACTGACCGAGCATACGGTTGATGGACGCCACATCAGACTTGGCGATCAGCTTGGTACCACGGAGCTGACGCTTACGCTTGGGGCTCTTCTTGGTCAGAATGTGACTGGTGAAGGATTGCTTATGCTTGAAGCCGCTGGCGGTCTTCTTGAACCGCTTGGCGGCCCCGCTCTTGGTTTTCATCTTAGGCATTTCTAAAACTCCGCATTCTATTTTTAAAAAACGCATGTGTTTCTGAACGACAAATCCCCCGCATAAGCAGGGGATAGTTGCCACGGTCCAGAATCACTTCTTCTTGCGGGGCGCCACGACCATGGTCATCTGGCGGCCTTCCATCTTCGGCCGCTGTTCGACCTGGCCCAGCTCTTCCACATCCGCCTCAATGCGGTTCATGAGTTTCATACCAATCTCTTGGTGTGCCATCTCACGGCCACGGAAGCGGATAGTGATTTTGCCGCGGTCCCCATTTTCAAGGAAACGTACCAGGTTGCGTAGTTTGACCTGATAATCCCCTTCTTCGGTTCCTGGACGGAACTTCAGCTCTTTGACCTGCGTCTGCTTCTGCTTCTTCTTGGCAGCCGCCTTGGCCTTCTTCTCTTCGAAGATCTTCTTGCCGTAGTCCATTATCTTACAGACGATCGGATCGGAATCCGTAACCTGAACCAGATCAAGAGACGCTTCTTCGGCCCGCTTGAGTGCATCTTCAAGCGGTACAATTCCCACCTGTTCGCCTTCGGCGTCGATTAGCCGGACTTCGGTAGCCTGAATGTTCTCGTTGATAGGTGCGCGTGGAGCACGTCCACCCCGATTCGCTCGCTGTTTAATAATCAGATCTCCGTTTAAATTTTGCCTTTACGTTCAACGGCTTCGGCCAGCAAAGCCTCGAACGCTTCCAGCGTCATGGTTCCCAGATCCTCGCCTTTGCGGGTTCTCACCGCAACGGCCCCGGCCTCGACTTCTTTATCGCCGACCACCACCAGATAGGGTACCTTGTTAAGAGTATGCTCGCGGATTTTAAAGCCGATCTTCTCGTTTCTCAAGTCAGCATTAACCCTATAGCCCATGGATTGCCATTTTTCCGCAAGATTCTGGCAATACTCACCCTGGTTATCGGTGATATTCAGCACCGCCACCTGGGTTGGGGCCAGCCAGGTTGGGAACGCGCCCTCGTATTCCTCGATCAGGATACCGATAAAGCGCTCAAAGGAACCGAGTACCGCCCGGTGCAGCATCACCGGGGTACGGCGTTCGGAGTTGTCCGCCACATACTGGGCGCCCAACCGGCCCGGCATGGAGAAGTCCACCTGGATGGTGCCACACTGCCAGACCCGGCCAATGCAGTCCTGCAGCGAGAATTCGATCTTGGGCCCGTAGAAGGCCCCTTCCCCGGGCAGCAGTTCCCAGTCCACCCCCTCACGGTTCAAGGCTTCTTCCAATGCGGCCTCGGCCTTGTCCCAGACTTCGTCGGAGCCGACCCGTTTCTCCGGCCGGGTGGACAGCTTGTAAAGAATCTGGTCGAAGCCGAAGTCCTTGTAGACCTCGTGCAGCAGGTCGATGAAGTGGGACACTTCCTGCTGGATGGCGTCCTCTTCACAGAAGATGTGCGCATCATCCTGGGTAAAGCCACGCACCCGCATCAGCCCGTGGAGCGCGCCGGAGGCCTCGTTCCGGTGGCAGGAGCCGAATTCCGCCAGCCGCAGGGGCAGATCCTTGTAACTCTTCAGGCCCTGGTTGAACACCTGGATGTGACAGGGACAGTTCATCGGCTTGATGGCGTAGTCGTGTTTTTCCGACTCGGTGGTGAACATGTCGTCGTGGAACTTGTCCCAGTGCCCGGATTTCTCCCACAGCGCCCGGGAGACCACCTGTGGCGTCTTGATCTCCTGATAGCCGTGACGCTGCAAAACATCCCGCATGTACTGTTCGATCTGTTGATACACGGACCAGCCGTCCGGGTGCCAGAACACCATGCCGGGCGCCTCTTCCTGCATGTGGAACAGGTTGAGCTTCTTGCCGATCTTGCGGTGATCCCGCTTTTCGGCCTCCTCCAGACGATGCAGGTAGGCCTTGAGGTCTTTCTTGTTGCCCCAGGCGGTGCCGTACACCCGCTGCAACTGCTCGTTGTTGGTGTCGCCACGCCAGTAGGCGCCGGCCACCTTGGTCAGCTTGAACGCCTTGAGCTTGCCGGTACTGGGCACATGGGGGCCACGACACAGGTCGATGAACTCGCCCTGACGGTAGAAGGACAGGTCTTCTTCCCCGGGAATGTCTTCAATAATGCGGACCTTGTACTCCTCGCCCATCTCGTCGAAGAGTTTGATGGCCTCGTCACGGGACAGCACCGAACGGGTTACCGGAATATCCTGCTTGGCCAGTTCGGCCATGCGCTTTTCAATCCGCGCCAGGTCTTCATTGGTGAACGGACGCTCAAACTTGAAGTCGTAGTAGAACCCGTTGTCGACCACCGGGCCGATGGTCACCTGCGCCGAGGGAAACAGCTCCTTGACCGCCATCGCCAGCAGGTGGGCGGTGGAATGGCGAATGATATCGACGCCGTCTTCATCCCGGTCGGTGATGATGGCCAGTTCCGAATCGTCCTCGATCCGGTAGCTGGTATCGACCAGCTTGCCATTGACGCGACCAGCCAGGGCCGCCTTCGCGAGGCCAGCGCCGATATCGGCGGCCACATCGTGAACAGAAACAGGTTCCGCAAAACTGCGGTGACTGCCATCAGGCAGGGTAACTACAGGCATGTTTGACTCCAGTCAGCGGTGATCCGTACGAAAGACCACTTGTGTTCGGTACGCCGCGATACAAGTCGCGGTCCGTTTCGGCTGGGGATTTTAACAGGGCCAAAACGATGGTGTCATGCAATTAACCGGAACTGCGTGCACAATAGTCACAATTCTCTATCCTTCGATATCGCCGGGTTGAAAGCCCATCAGCAGCCAAGGACGTAGCAGGTGCGAATTGTAGCCTTTCACAACATCAAGGGCGGCGTCGGCAAGACCGCCGCAGCGGTCAACATTGCCTACCTGGCCAGCGAAAGTGGCATCCCCACCCTGCTCTGGGATCTCGACCCCCAGGGAGCAGCAAGCTGGTACCTGGGGGAGACACCGGACGTCAGCGGTGAGAAAGCCTCCCGTCTGCTCAAGGGTAAAACGCCCATCGGCAAGCTCATCCACGCCACTGCCTATCCCAAACTGGACCTGATCCCCGCCCACAGCAGCTTTCGCAACCTGGATGTCAAACTGGCCGAAAGCGACTCCGGCAAGGCCCTCAAATCCTGGCTGTCCCCGTTGTCGGAAGACTACGGCCTGGTGATACTGGACTGCCCGCCCTCTCTGTCCCACCTGGCGGAGCAGATTCTGGATGCGGCCGACAAGGTGTTTGTCCCTACCATTCCTACCTGGCTCTCGATCAACAGCTGGCAGCAACTGCACGACTTTGTCAAAGAGAAGAAGCTCAAGCCCGGAAAACTCCATCCCTTCCTGTCCATGGTGGACCGACGCAAGAACCTGCACCGAACCATGCTTGAAAACGGCGGCGAGGGGCTGAAAAACCGGCTTCGGGGCTACATCCCCTACGCCAGCGACATTGAACGCATGGGCGAAACCCGCCAGCCGGTCAGCGTGGTGTCACCGCGTTCCGCAGCGGCCCACGCCTACCGACTCCTGTGGAAGGAGGTGAAGCTGGCTTCACGGCTCTGAAGTGAAACGGCCTCCACCGGGAGGCCATATAGCAGGAGATGCCATGCTTGTGTTTAGGGACGCTAGGTCGCGGCGGCCCGCCCCTCCTCTCGCTGTCTTCGACGCAACTGGCCAAAGGCCACCGCCGCCAACAGCAACAAGGCGGGTATGATCATCAGCTCCTTGGGCGGTCGCTCCTTCTCGATCTGCACCGAGTCGATGGTCCAGTCAAAATAGATGCCGGCGTCTTCCGCAGCGGATCCAAAGCCGACAAACTCCACCACCATGCGGTCTCCATCCTGGCGCAGCTCCAGGCCCGCCGCCATGAGACGCTGCGCCGGGGTATCCGCCGCCGGCAACGGTAATTTCACGAACGTCGAGACCTCCTCGCCGTCAATGGACATGCCCGAAGCCTGAACCAGGATGCTCTCATCCGCCGGTACCTTCTCCACATACTGCATGATTTCCGTGCCCGGCCGGTTTTCGGTGGGCGGATAGATCATGTCCCACCAGAAACCCGGCCGGAACAGCGTGAAGGTGATCAACAGCAACAGCGCCGACTCCCATTTGCGGCTGTGGGTAAACCAGTAGCCCTGGGTCGCGGCCGAGAACACCAGCATGGCCGTCACCGCGCTGAAGATGGTCACCAGGAGATCGAACCAGCCGGACAGCCCAATCAGCAACAACTGATTGTTGAAAATGAACATGAACGGCAGAATTGCGGTACGAATATCGTAGGTGAAGCCCTGCACACCGGTACGTATCGGGTCGGCGCCGGAGATCGCCGCTGCCGCATAGGCCGCCAGCCCCACCGGTGGCGTGTCGTCCGCCAGAATGCCGAAATAGAACACAAACAGGTGCACGGCAATCAACGGCACGATCAAACCGTTCTGCGCCCCCAAGGTGACGATGACCGGCGCCATCAGGGTGGATACGACGATGTAGTTGGCCGTCGTTGGCAGGCCCATGCCCAGAATCAGACTGATGATGGCGATGAAGATCAGCATCAGCAGCAGGTTACCGCCGGAGATGAACTCCACGAATTGGGTCATGACCAGGCCAATGCCGGTCAGAGTCACCGTCCCCACCACGATGCCCGCGGTGGCCGTGGCCACACCGATGCCAACCATGTTGCGGGCGCCAGCCACCAGGGAATGGACCAGGTCGTCAAACCCCTGAATGGATGCTTGCAGCAACGGCACGTTCTTGTGGAAGAAGGCTTTCAGGGGCCGCTGGGTAATCACAATGAAGATCATGAACACCGTCGCCCAGAACGCCGATAGCTGGGGCGAGAAGCGCTCAACCGTGAGACACCACACCAGCACCACCACCGGGAGAAGGTAGTAAAGACCGGTCTTAACCGTGGGGCCTACCGGCGGCAGTTCATCCATTGCCTTCTCGGGGTTGTCCTCTGCCAGCTCGGGGAAACGGGTGGCGTAGGCCACCAGCCCGATATACACCGCCAGGACGATGGGCGCCAGCACCCAGGCGGCAGCCCCGCCCAGCAGGTCCTTGAGCCAGCCAATACCGTAGTACACTGCCAGCGTCAGTATGCACAGGCCCAGCAAGAGCACGACCCAGTTGAGCATACGCTGGGCCAGGGTGGGCCGGTCCAACCGCTCAATGCCATGCATTTTCAACTTACAGGCTTCCAGGTGCACGATGTAGATCAGTGCCACGTAGGAGATCAGCGCCGGCAGGATGGCGTGCTTGATCACTTCCAGATAAGAAATGCCGACGTACTCGACCATGAGGAAGGCCGCAGCGCCCATGATCGGGGGAGTCAGCTGGCCGTTGGTGGACGCCGCCACCTCCACGGCACCGGCTTTGGTAGCCGGGAACCCAACCCGCTTCATCAGCGGAATGGTAAAAGTGCCCGTGGTGACCACGTTGGCAATGGACGACCCGGAAATCACTCCACTGAGACCACTGGAGACAACCGCCGCCTTGGCGGGACCGCCTTTCATGTGCCCCAGCAACGCATAGGCCACCATGATGAAATAGTTACCGGCCCCGGCCCGCTCCAGCAGGGCGCCGAACAGCACGAAGAGAAACACGAAACTGGTGGAGACGCCCAGGGCCACACCGAAGACCCCTTCGGTCCCCAGCCATTGATGCGCCGCCAGCTTCTCCAGACTTGCCCCCTTGTGGGAAATCACCTCCGGCATGTAGGGGCCAGCCAGCGAATAGACAATGAACACCGTGGCCACGATGGTCAGCGGTAACCCCAACGCCCTCCGCGTGGCTTCGAGCAACAGCACCAGACCGCCCAGAGCAACAATCATGTCCTGGAGGATCGGCGCTCCCGGACGAGTGGACAGCTGGTCATAGAACGCGAAGAGGTAGGAAGCGGCGAACGAAGCCGCCAGTGCCAGTATCCAGTCGTACACAGGCACGTGATCAACATGCTTCCCCCGGATCATCGGGAACGCTGTAAATGCCAGGAAAGTGGCGAACGCCAGGTGAATCGACCGGGACTCGGTGGAGTTGAATATGCCGAACTCGACGATGTACGGAAGCGGAGAGGCGATCCAGAGTTGAAATAGCGACCAGCACAGGGGAACGACAAAGAGAATCACCGCGGCGGGGCCGGTCGCCGCCCTACCCCCGGACTCAGTCTGCAAGAACTCGTCGACGCCGGCCTTGTCCTTGCCGTCGCTGGCTTTGGGCTCACCATTGGCCATAGTTACATCCTGTTAAAGCAAATAGAGAGACTAGGAACTGGCAGCGGACACCCCCGTGCCCGCTGCCCCAGCGGGAACTGATCAGTCGATCAGCCCCACTTCCTTGTAGTACTTCAGGGCCCCCGGGTGCAGCGGAGCACTCAGGGCGTCACTGACCATCTCTTCTTTCTGCAGGTTCGCAAAGGCAGGATGCAGACGCTTGAAGCTGTCAAAGTTCTCGAAGACCGCCTTCACCACTTCATAGACCACGTCATCCGGCACATCCGTGGAGGTCACGAAGGTCGCAGCCACACCAAAGGTGGTGACATCTTCGTCATTGCCGCGGTACATGCCGCCGGGAATGGTGGCTACCCGATAGTACGGGTTATCGTCCACCAGCTCCTGGGTGGCCTCGTTATCCACGTTGACCAGGACGCTGTCACAGGATGTGGTGGCTTCCTTGATCGCCCCGGAAGGGTGGCCAACGGTGTAGAAGAACGCGTCAATGTTGCCATCACACAGCGCCTGGGACTGTTCGGCAGCCTTCAGCTCGGCGGCCAGGGAGAATTTGTCCAACCCCCACCCCATGGCTTCCATCAGGACTTCGGCGGTGGCACGCTGACCGGACCCGGGGTTGCCAACGGACACCCGCTTGCCCGCCAGGTCTTCAAAGCTGCCGATGTTGGAGCCCTTGCTGGCCACCACGGTGAACGGCTCCGGGTGCAGTGAAAAGACGGCCCGCAGATCCTTGTTGGCACCGTCTTCCTCGAAGGTGCTGGACCCGTTGTAAGCGTGATACTGCCAGTCAGACTGGGCCACCGCCAGGTCCAGCTCCCCCTGACGGATGGCGTTGAGGTTGTAGACGGAGCCACCGGTGCTTTCAACGGAACAACGGATGCCGTGCTCTTTACGATCCATGTTCACCAAACGGCAGATAGCGCCACCCGCGGGGTAGTACACGCCGGTTACCCCACCGGTACCAATGGTCACGAACCGCTGTTCCGCAGCACTGGCCGTCATCGAAGCCGCACTGATCCCAACAGCAGCTGCCATTGCGATTGCTGAGAAATTCTTTCGAAGTGCCATGAGCTCATCCTTTTTCTTCATCATTATCAACAACTACCTACAATGCGCTGCAGGCAGAATTCCTGCTACGTCTTAGAACATAGCCCAGTTTTTTCAGTAAATAAAGGAACAATTCCACAGCTAACCGGTTGAGCAGACAACAAAAAAGCCCGTCGAGACGGGCTTTTTTGTTGTCGGTTAGGGGCTACGACTTCGCCCGGGCTTTCTCCAACATGCGCTGGGGACGCAGGAGGAAACGAGCCAATGCCGGCAACAGCCAGATGGCCCCCACCATGTTCCACAGGAACATGAAGAACAGCAGGAAGCCCATATCCGCCTGGAACTTGATGGGCGAGAAAATCCAGGTGACCACCCCGATGCCCAGCGTGATACCGGTGAAGATAACCGCCTTACCGGTGGAACGCAGCGTTTCGTAGTAGGCCTCTTGCAGCGGCTTGCCTTCCAGCAGGAACTTCTCCAGCTTGGTGTAGATGTAGATGCCGTAGTCGACACCGATACCCACACCCAAGGCAATCACCGGCAGAGTCGCCACTTTGATGCCGATTCCGGACACCGCCATGATGGCCTCACACAGGATAGAGGTCAGCCCCAGTGGTACCACGATGCACAGCACCGCGCGAATGGAACGGAACGTCAGGAAGCACAGCAAACTGACCACACCGTACACAAACGCCAGCATCATGTTCTTGGCTTTGGAGATCACCTCATTGGTGGCCGCCTCGACACCGGCGTTACCGGCTGCCAGCAGGAAGTTGTGCTCGTCGTTACTGTTCTCGGCAGCGAACGCCTCAACCGCAGCCACCACCGTCTTCAGGGTTTCGGCCTTGTGATCTTCCAGGAAGACCAGCACCGGCGTCAGGCTGCAATCGGTGTTGATCAGGCCGGACGGGGCGTCGCGAATGGAGGCGTTGATGATGGTCTGGTTGCGGGAGATCTCGTACCACTTCCAGTTCCCCTCGTTCAGGGCCTTGGTCACGATCTTGGAAACGTCCGCCAGGGAAACGGAGGACTGCACACCCGGCGTATTCTCCAACTCCCACTGCAGGGCATCCATCGCCCGCAGCACGTTGTACTGGGTACACTGCTCGGCCGGCGTCTTGACCATCACCACCAACACATCGGCACTGGTGGAGTAGTTGTTGATGATGTAGGCGTTGTCCTGGTTGTAGACCGAGTCCTTACGCAGCTCCGGCGCACCCTGGTCCAGGTCCCCAACTTTCAGTCCCTGCTTGTAGTAGACCCCGATACCCAGACCCAGGACAGCGATCAGCAGCGAGACCGGCGCCACGCTCGGGTGGGCAAAGTAGGACATGACCCGCCACTTGCGATCCTGCTTCGGACCATGGTTCTGGACATGACGGATGCCGCCCTTGGTGATGCCGATGTAAGACATGATCAACGGGTGAAGCACCAGGTTGGTGATAATGACGATGGCCACACCCAGGCCGGCGGCCACGGCCAGGTCCTTGATCACATCCACTTCAATGAACAACAGTGTGAGGAAGCCGAAGGCGTCGGAAATCAACGCCAGCATGCCGGGGATATACAGGGCCCGGAAGGCCAGGCGGGCTGCGGTGATCGGGTCAAAGCCCTTGGCGGCTTCGAGCGCCATGGCGTTGACCACCTGCACCCCGTGACTGATCCCGATGGCGAACACCAGGAAGGGCACCAAAACAGAGTATGGGTCCAGCCCGTAGCCCAGCAGGCGCAGGGCCCCCAGCTGCCAGAACACCGCCACGATGGAGGCAAACACGGGTACCAGGGTGCCAGAGACACAGCGGGAGTAGCCAAACAGCAGCAGGGTTGTCAGCACAATGGTAATGCCGGCAAACCAGGCGATGGAACCGATGCCTTCAATCAGGTCCCCCACCTTCTTTGCGAAACCGACAATGTGAATCTCGATGTTCGGATTCTGTTGCTCGTACTTGTCGCGAATCTTCTCCTCTAGCTCCCGGGAGAAAGTCGCGTAGTTCAGGGGTTCCCCGGTGTCCGGGTTCTTCTCGTACAACGGTGCATAGACGATGGTGGAGCGGAAGTTATCCGACACCAGCCGGCCGACTTCGTTGGAGCGCAGCACATTCTGACGCAGCTCCTCGAGACTCTCGGGCGAGCCGTCATAGCCGTCAGGGATGACCTTGCCGCCCTGGAAGCCCTGCTCGGTGACCTCCACCCAGCGGACATTGGGCGTCCACAGCGACTTGAGGCCGGAGCGGTCGACCCCATTGAGGTAGAACACCTCGTCGGTGATCTGCTTCAGGGTCTCCATGTACTCTTTGTCGAAAATATCCCCTTCCTTGGCCTCCACCGCGATGCGAACGAAGTTGCCCAGGTTTTCCAGGTCGTCTCGATGATCGAGCATGTTGACAATGTAGGGATGTTCCAACGGAATCATCCGCTCGAAACTGGCATCCGGTTGGATCTTGATGGCGTTGTAGCCAAGAAAAAGCGTCAGGATCAGAAAGCCAAACAGGATAACGGCACGGTTGTTAAAAATCAGCCGCTCCAGGAATGGCTCCGCTTTTGGCGTCGTCAGGTAATGCTCGCCCTTGTCATGCTTCGGGTTCGCCATTAAATAAGCCCCTCTTCAATTCGTTCTGTTATGCCACACCAGGGCGTGGTTATAGATTCTTGCCGTTCGCATCGGCGCGCTCGACGCCGCCCTCCCCCATCAGCAGGAGGCGGGTATCGGAGACCGGGACAACGCTCATGACGCCTTCACGGTCTCTCCGGAAATACTCGCGGAAGCTCTCGGCGCGATTGGTGCTGACCAGCACTGCGCCACCATTACCCACCAGGGTGATTCGGCCATCCTCGGCGACAGCGCCATCATTCAGCGTGGCCGTGGCATCGCTGGGGACCATCTTCCAGCTTTTGCCCAGATCTGTTGAGAGGAACACATTGCCCCGCAGTCCGAAGACCAGGATCTCATTGACATGACCGGTCCCGATCACGCCAAACAGGGAACCGTCATAGGGGCTGTCACGCAGCTCCCAGGTTTCGCCGTTATCGACGGAGACGTGGATCTGGCCGGCTTCGCCAACGATCGCCAGGGCGCCACCGGTTACGCTGGTAATGGCGTTGAGGTGGTAGCCCGTGGGGTTGTTCAGACGACCGGACCAGTCCTGCCAGGTGTCACCGCCATCCTGGGTGCGCAGGATCATGCCGTAGGCTCCCACCACGAAACCGTGCTGCGGATTTTCAAACCACACGTCCAGGAGCGGGTTGACCGGACCCACTTCCAGATCAGAGCGCATGTTTTCCAGGGAGAAAAACAGGTCATCCAGCGCCCATTCGAGATCAGCCTTCTGTTCCTCGGGCGCCTGCTCGATCCGTTCTTCCAGTTCGGCTACCCGCTCTTCCTTGCCGGCAATGGCCAACTTTGCAGCCTGAATTCCGTCCAACTGCAGGGACCAGGACTCAGCGCCATCTTCCGTGTGCAGCACCACGCCGCTGTGACCGACTGCCCAGCCCTCGTTGTCGGTGGGAAAGTGGACACCGGTCAGTGTGACCGATACCGGGACCTGGCCCTGAGTCCAGCTCTCCCCTTCGTTGTCGGAGAAGATGATATGGCCGCGTTCGCCCACCGCCACGATACGGTCGCCTGCACGGGCTGCATCCGTCAGCAATTGAGAGGGAGCCAGCCTGGTTTCCCGGGCCGGCGTTTCAATAATGTCCGCAAGGGCAAAAGCCGCAGGGGGCGCGAAGGCCATGGCCATGCCAAGGCAAGCGGACCCCAGGGTCTTGCACGTCAACCGTGTAGCCATTCAGTGTGCCTATTGAGTTGAAAAGTGTCTCATTTATTGGCTCAACGCTGAGCCGCTTATCACAAAAGTAGACCGGCAGTCTTGCAGCTGCCGGTTTTTTATCTACGCCCACAGGCCAGTTGGCTGTTGGCGCCCTCCCTATCGCACGCTACGACGACGCAAGGAGGCGGGAGAGAAGTAACGACGGTTAGGTACGTCGTTGGTGAATTCACGGGTACCGGGCTCCTCGGTGTCCAGCCCCAGAACGTGGTAACGACGGGCCTGCAGATCATGGTAGACATCCAGCGCTGTCCAGACACCCGGAAGCTCGTAGTAGTTCTTGGCCATGCCCATGGTGACCCGCCACAGCTCGCCACGACCGTCGTACTGGTCCACCAGCAGGGTGTTCCAGCTGTCGGCCTCGACATAGAAACGGCGCTTGGCGTAAATATGCCGCGCTCCGTCCTTCAGGGTGGCCTCCACCACATGCACCCGGTGCAGTTCCCAGCGGGTCAGGTCCGGATTGAGGTGGGACACGCCCAGAATCTCCGAGTACTTGGTACCTTCCTCGCTCAGGAGATAGTTGTTGTACGGCACGTAGATTTCCCGCATGCCCTCGTAGCGCCAGTTGTAACGGTCCAGGGCGCCGTTGAAGATGTCGGTGTCATCGGCGGTGCGCAGATTGTCCGCCGCGGCAATCGGCGAGTCGTAGCCCAGGTTCGGCGCCCGACGCACCCGTCGCTGCCCGGCGTTATAACCCCAGCCATTGCGCGGATTGATGATCTGGTTCAGGGTCTCGTGTATCAGGATGGCGCCACCCGCCAGCCGGGGCGGCGACTGGGTGAAGGACAGGTAGTAGAAGATGACGTTGTCCAGATCCTCTTCCCCACCTTCAGGGTTGTAAAAGTTGAAGAATGCCTCCTGTTGCGAGGTCACCAGGGAGTAATCCCCATTGGACTGCACGGCCACCTCACTGGCCCGTCGGGTAACGGAGACGCCACGCCAGCGGGTGAGGTGATTCCAGATCACCTGCCAGGCCTTCTGCTCGCTGTCGCCACTGAGGATCGGGAAAGGATAACCGCCAAAGGCGCCATCCAGGCCTTCCCCCTCGCCCACAATGCGGGCATTGACGGCGTTCTTCCGGATGTTCTCCGCCACCCAATCCGGCACGGCGTGGGTTCGGCGGGTGACGTAAACCGGCAGCCGGAAGGTGGTGGGGTAGGTGTCCAGCATGGCCTTGACGCCATCGGTCAGGTGATCGGCGTACAGGTCGGCATTGCTGGCACTGATGGTAAACAGGGGCTCATCGTCGGGAAACGGGTTGATATGGTGCTGCCCGGATCCTTCGTAGCCGGCCGGCGGCGTGGTCAGTCCGCCGGTCCACTCGGGGATGGTGCCAGCGGCGTTGCCGGCTTTCTCAGAACCAAAAGGAGTCAGATCTCTGCCAAGACGGGCGGCTTCGCTCGAGGAAACCGCCCCAAAGGCGGGCGCAGCCGCCATGGACAGCGCAAACAGGCCGCCCAGAAGCACATTCTTGTTATATCTCATTGTTATGAACCTTAGCTGTGTCCGAAAGCCATGCTGGCAACGTCTTATAGGTTTTATTAGAAGCTAACAGGGTAACCCATTGCCCTCATGAGTCCATCGACCGAAAGTGCGATTTTATGCCCCAATTGTCACTCCCCCGCCAAACTCTTGTGGACCACCTCGTAGACATCCCTGGACAGGCCAACCTTGTCCCTCACCGTCCCCAGAGCCTGCTTCATGGCATCCGCATAGCCAGGAGCAAACTTGCGCCAACGGGTCAGCGGCGTGACCAGACGGGCGGCGATCTGGGGGTTCAGGTCGTCCAATTGGCAAACCTGTTCCGCCAGGAACCGATACCCCTCACCATCCGGTCGGTGAAACTCGGACAAATTTTGGCCGGCATACACGCCAATAACGCTGCGAACCTTGTTTGGGTTCCGTAAATCGAAGGCCGGATGTGCCATCAGAGCCCGAATCTGGTCCAGGGAACCTGCCTGGGGGCTGGCCGCCTGTACCGAGAACCACTGCTCCACAACCTGGGGATCCTGTTGCCAACGCTGGTAAAAATCCGCCAGCACCTGGGTCCGCGCCTCGGCAAAATCCGAGTTCACCAACGCCCGCAATGCTCCCAGGCAGTCGGTCATGTTGCCGGCATCCCGGAACTGGCTCAGGGCTAGCTGACAGCCCTCCTGGTCGTTGATCTGCAGCAGCCAGGCCAATGCGGTATTGCGCAGACTGCGGCGGGCTATGGCTGTGGAATTCAACTGGTAAGGGCCGCTGTCACTGTTGCGCTGGTAACAGGCCAGCAGCTCATCGCGCAGTGCATCAGCCAGGTGTTCCAGCACTCGCTTGCGGGCTCCGTGAATGGCCTGGACATCCGGCTGTGCCGACAACTCAATCAGGTAGGCTTCGGAGGGCAGCTGCAGCATTTTTGCGACCAGGGCCTGATCCAACCCGGTGTCCGCCAGCAGGTTGCGATAGGCCGTCAGCAACCGCTGATCGATCTCCGCCTCCGGGTTATCGACCAACTCCTGAATGATGTCCACCGCCAGCCGCTGGCCCGCATCCCAACGATTGAATCCGTCACTGTCCCCGGAAATCAGGAACATCAGTTGATCGCGGGTCCAGGGATAGTCCACCAATACGGGGGCCGAGAGTCCGCGGAGCAGAGACGGGGTTGGTTGTTCAGCGATGCCATGAAACTCGAACTGATGCTCAGCTTCGGTCAGCTCCAGTACCCGCTCTGTTGGCGCATTGGCTTCCTCAGCGGACAACCGCAGTGGCAGTGGCACTCCCTGGCCATCCAGCAGGCCCAGGGTAAAGGGGATGTGCTGGGGCTGCTTGCCACTCTGCCCCGGAGTATCGGGAATCGTCTGGGTAATGGTCAGGCGGCACACCTGACTGCTGGCATCGTAGTCGTCGCGTACGGAGACCACCGGCGTACCGGCCTGCTCATACCACAACCGGAACTGACTGAGATCGCGCCCGCTGGCATCCTCCATTGCCTTCACGAAGTCGTCCGTCGTCACCGCCTGACCGTCATGGCGCTCGAAGTACAGATCGCTGCCCTTGCGGAACAGCTCCGGCCCCAGCAGGGTGTGGATCATCCGCACCACTTCCGCGCCCTTCTCGTAGATGGTCAGGGTGTAGAAATTGGAGATCTCCATATAGGACGCCGGGCGTACCGGGTGAGCCATGGGCCCCGCATCCTCGGCAAACTGGGAAGTGCGCAGCAGGGTCGCGTCCTCAATCCGTTTCACCGTCGGCGAGCCCATATCCGCCGTGAACTCGGCGTCGCGGAACACCGTGAAGCCCTCCTTGAGACTGAGCTGGAACCAGTCCCGACAAGTGACCCGGTTACCGGACCAGTTGTGGAAGTATTCGTGGGCCACGATCGCCTCGATACGCTGGAAGGCCGTGTCCGTGGCCGTGTCCGGGCTGGCCAGCACACAGGACGAGTTGAAGATGTTCAGGCCCTTGTTCTCCATGGCCCCCATGTTGAAGTCGTCCACCGCCACGATCATGAAAATGTCCAGGTCATACTCACGGCCATAGACCTCTTCGTCCCACCGCATCGCCCGCTTCAGCGACTCCATGGCGTGGTCGCATTTGGCGGCGTTGCGCGGCTCCACATAGATGCGCAGGTCGATGTCACGGCCGGAACAGGTGGTGAAGCGGTCATTCTTCTGCACCAGGTCACCGGCCACCAGGGCGAACAGGTAACTGGGTTTGGGAAACGGATCTTCCCAGGTCACGAAATGCCGGCCGTCAGCCAAATCTCCGCGCTCAACGTCGTTGCCGTTGGACAACAGGATCGGATAACGGCTCTTGTCGGCCTCAATCCGGGTGCGGTACCGGGCCATCACGTCCGGCCGGTCCGGGAAGAAGGTGATACAGCGGAAGCCTTCGGCTTCACACTGGGTGCAGAACATGCCGGAGGATTTGTACAGACCTTCCAGACGTGTGTTGTTCTGGGGTTCGATCCAGGTCACCACAGCCAGCTTGAAGCGGTCCGGCACGCCGGGCACCACCAGCCGGTCCCCAAGGTCCTCATAGGCATCGTCGGCCAACGGCTGGCCGTCGAGCCGGACACCCTCCAGACGCAGGCTGTCGCCATCCAACTCCAGGGCATCAACGTGCTCGGGGTAGTCCGGGTTGCGCCGCACCGACAGGGTACTGTGGACACGGGCGCCCTCCTCGAACAGCTCAAACCGCAGATCGACGTGATCCACCAGAAAAGCCGGTACCCGATACTCGCTCAGGTAAATGGTCCGTGGCTGATTTGTGCGCATGACAGTCTCCAGAAGACAGGTGCGGCAGCTGACCCACCGCACGGATAACAGGGGGACACCACCGGCTCAGTCGATCAGGAGAGCACCTGGAACCGAACTTCGTAGGCGGTGAACTTACGAATATTGATCACGCCGGTGTCCAACATCAGGTACTGGCCCTTGATGCCTTGCAGCACACCGCTGACCGTGGGCGTTTTGTCAAGGTTATGGCTTTTTACCTTGTCCGGCCAGACTTCCACTGGATAACTGAGACTCAGGCCGGATTCATCCACTTCACGGATGGCCGATTCACCATGGGCCTTGCGCAACTCGTCCAGCTCCCGGCGAATGGCATCGAGCAACCGGTCCCGCTCGGCAACCAGATCGACGTCTGGGACGTCACCCTTGAGCATCGCCCGCCAGTTGGTGCGATCGGCCACGTGCTGCTTGCAGATCACTTCGACAAACCCGGCCAGTTGCCGGGTCGCCACCCGCACCATCGGCACCGCCTCCACCGCTCCCTGATCGATCCAGCGGGTGGGGATTTGCGAGGCCCGGGTGATGCCCACCTTGAGGCCGGAAGAGTTGGCCAGGTAGACCACATGCTCGATCATGCAATGGGTCTCGCCCCACTCCGGCTCCCGGCAGGTGCCCTCATGGTAGTGGCATTTTTCCGGGCTGACGATGCAACTGTCACAGGCCGCCAGCTTGCGGAAACAGGGATAACAGTAGCCCTGCCCGAAACTCTTTTTGGTCTTGCGATCGCAGTGGATGCAACGGATCACGCCCTCGAAATCAATCCGTATCGGGTGGCCAATCAGATCGTTCAGCGGCAATCGGGTGTCGCCCACTTTCAGGGTGTAGTCAATCGGCTGGCCCGGTTCGGCGGGCATCTTGCGCAGCCGGCCGGTCACATCAACGACAGCAGTCACGCCACACCTCAGTTCAAAATGCGAATCGGGGATTCATCGCTGTCCGGGCCGCAGCTGCTGCCGTCGCTCCTGGTGCGGTCGATATAACCCACCCGGTCGGTTTCCGGCACGTCGTGGGTATTCTCGTAGTAGATGACCGCCTCCATGCAGGTGGCCCGCTGCTCCTTTGTCAACACCCGGCCGTCCGGCCACTTCCCCAGTTCCACGGCCTGGCGCAGGCTGCGGTACATCGCTGGGTCCATTCGTGCAATCAAGTCTTCGTAAGTCATCTCATTTTCCTGCTCGATCTCGATTTCTTTCACAAAAACCGAAATAGGGGTTGACCAACCTAAATGATAACAATTATCATTATCTCACCAAATGACAACGGTCGTTAGCATTTGGTCTCTCTCATCAGGAGCTAATACAGCTCATTTATGCCCCACCCCTTGGTGGGGCTTTTTTTTGCACCCATCTCCGGCATAACCTCAAACCCGGCGCTGTCGCCTCGGCGGCCAAAGTCCGGCCATCGCCAGCCCCGCGACAAACCCGCCAAGGTGCGCCTCGTTCGCCATACGTCCGAGCCCCACCCACTCGGTAAACGGGGTAAAGCCAATCAGCATCCAGACCACCGCCACCACAATCAGCGCCGGCGGAAACTGGAACCGGGGCAACCGCTGCTGACTGAGCCAGCAATAGCCCAACACGCCATAGACCACGCCAGAGAGCCCGCCAAACAACGGGCCGGTACTGAAATACTGCAGTGTATTGGAGATCAGGCTGGTAAACACGAAGAGCGCAACGATCCGCGCCCGGCCATCGAACCACTCCACCTGGCTGCCCAGGAACCAGAGCATCACCGAGTTAAAGATGATGTGAGGCCAGCTGAAATGCAGGAAATCCGGCGTGAAAAGACGCCAGACCTGGCCCGCCATCAGCGTATCCGACAGGGCGGCAATGCGTTCCGCCAGGGTGCTCCAGTCATACAACCGGGGATCGACAATCATCAGCGACGCGGACAGCAGGCTGGAACCCAGCCCGGTTGCCCAGGCCAGCAGCACCGCAATCACGATGATCGACAGCACCACCGGCGCGTGCCTTGGCGACGGCTGCCAGCGCCCTTCCCGGAACACCGGCGCACTGCCCTGCTGGTTGATACGGTCACGCATATGGGGCTCGCTCAGGAACTGGTTGAGGGCTTCCAGCACCGGCTCGGTGTAATCCGGATTTTCCAGCCAGAGCACCTGGAAGTTCCCCTCCGCGGTGATGCGGTGATTGACCCCCTGTTGCCGTAACCACTGACTGAAACCGGCCAGATTGACATCGCTTTCAAGCTGTTTGATCCGGTACAAAATTACCTCGCGACACTGTCTTCGGTGTGGGGATCGTCGGTCTGCTCCGGCTTTTCCACTTCCACGTAGACAAACTTGTCCTTCGACAGTTCGCGTTCGTCGTCCATCCGGTACGCCACCAGCTTGCCGTATTTAACCGCACTGTAATCCAGGCAGGCCACATTGGGGGTAATGGGGGCAGGCTCGCCCTCCATCCAGTAATGGCCAACAAATACCGGCGGCTCGCTGTTCGGGTACTGGATCAGTTGCTTCAGCTCCCCCGGGGTCAGCTCTCGGGCAGCCACTTCCGGCGGCAACGGGTCGGGCTGAAACACCACATCCTGGTAGGTGCGTGGGTTATTCGCCCAGAACTTGGTACGGAAGAACTCCCGCACGTATCCGTCCTTGCCGGTGATCGATACGCCTTCCGGCAGGCGCAGGTCCGTGCCCCGCAGCAAGGTATCCATCACCTGGCCGGCGAATGACTCGATGGCGGACGAGGCGTGCAGGAAATCATCGTCGATGCAGGCGCCGCCCTGGCTTTCCTTGAACTGACGAATCAGCCGGTCGTCCCAGCAGGCGTGCACCACCCGGAAGTGCTCTTCTTCGATAAACAGCGGCAGGGTATAGAACCACTCCAGGAACTCGTTCCACTCCTGGGGATAATGCTCGAACTGGTCCAGGGTCTCGCGAATCAGCCGGTCATGGCGGGGGTTGTGCTCCCGCAGCCATTTCCTGCCGCTTCCCGGACGGGCGCGGGTGCAGTAGCCCAGGGCGTTGTATTCATGATTGCCCATGACAATGCGCGCCGACCCATGCTCCACCATGTCCCGAACCAGATGCAGAGCCTCCCGGATGCGCGGACCCCGGTCCACGATGTCGCCGAGGAAGATGGCCTGACGCCGGGGGTGCTCGTACACCCCGTTGACTTTCCGGTAGCCCATCTGTTCAAGCAACCGGATCAGGGTATGGGCGCATCCATGCACATCACCGATGATGTCGTATCCCCGACTTGCGGGGGTGTGTCGTGCAACCATGGTTAACTCGCAGCTATCTCGCTTGCCCAGCCCAGTTTGTCTCGGCATGTGGCGTAGAAGTTATGGTCCGTCGGATGAATCAGGCGGATCTTGAAGGGTTTCTTGGTAATCCGGATGATGTCCCCCGGTGCACACGCAATGTTGGTCTGGCCGTCAAAGCTGACCTGGGGATAGGCCTCGTTGGTTTCCCCGATGACCAGCTTGATCTCGCTCTTGCCGTCGACCACGATGGGCCGGCTACTGAGGGTATGGGGGAACATCGGCACCAGCACAATGGCATCCAGCTTCGGGTGCATGATGGGACCGCCCGCGGAGAGGGAATACGCCGTCGAGCCGGTGGGGGTCGCGACAATCAGACCATCGGACCGCTGACTGTAGACAAAGTGGCCATCGATGAACAGATCGAACCCAATCATCCGGGTCGATTTGCCCGGGTGCAGCACCACATCGTTCAACGCGGCGCCGAAGCCGAGGGACTGCCCTTTGCGTTCCACGCTGGCATCCAGCAGGAAGCGTTTTTCCTCAATATATTCGCCAGCCAGCACCTGGCTCAGGCGCTCCTCCAGGTCAGACGGCGAAATGTCGGTAAGAAAGCCCAGCCGCCCCCGGTTAACGCCCAGTAACGGAATATTGGATTTTGCCAGCTCACGGGCCGCGCCTAACAGGCTGCCATCGCCACCCACGACAATTACCAGGTCACAGATCTCACCAATCAGCTTCTTGCTGGCTACCTGAAGCCCATGCCCCGGCAGCATGCTGGCGGTGTCCTCCTCAATGATGACGTGATAGTTCTCTCTGATCAGATATTGCTTGAGCTGGCGCAGGGATTCGACAACCTTCACACTGCCCATCCGTCCGATCACGCCGATGTTTCTGAATTGGTCCATGTAACGTCCTGTGGGTGACATCGATTCCAGCCTCGGCGTCGAACGGAGGCTGCTGTTATCATCATCTTAACGAATATGCGGAGAATTCTGAAAACCGTCGCCTCCATCAACAGCGAGAGAGCCCGTTCAGCACCATGCCCCCCAGTAACGATCATTTCTGGCAAACCCCAGCCGTCCGCCATCTGGCCTGGTTGTGCGAGGCGCCGTCGCTGATTCGCCGCGGCCCGGTTTTCCATATCGGGGACTGGCTTCCTGACGATACGCCTGACCGGCTCAGGCAGCTGGATACCGAGCCAGAACCGCTGTTGCGCAAACTGGATAGCCAGCGCAGCCATCGCCTGGGCCACTACTTCGAGGAACTCTACCACTTCCTGTTGAGCGAGCTCCTGGGCTGGCCGGTTCTGCTGCGTAACCTGGCCATCCGCACCGGCCAGCGAAGGACGCTGGGAGAGTTGGATTTCCTTGTGCGCAACCCCCACACCGGCGCCCTCGAGCACCATGAAGTGGCCGTCAAATTCTACCTGGCCCACGGCCCTGGCAACAGCCTGCGCTGGTACGGTCCCAATGCCCGAGACCGGCTGGACCTCAAGGCCGAGCGAATGGTGCATCACCAGTGCACCATGACCGGACGCCCGGAAACCTTGGCCCAGCTGGGGGAACTCGGTTTCCGGGAACCGGTGACCCCCGCCCTGGTCATGCCGGGCACCCTGTTCTCACACCCCTCAGCGCCAGCGCCGCCCCTGCCCACCTGGGTGAACCCCGACCACGAACGCGGCTGCTGGCTGCATCACCATCAACTGGCCAATCTGGACACTTCCCTCTGGATGCCGTTGCACAAGCCCCACTGGCTGGGACGTTACCAGTCCCGGTCTGTGCCTGCCCCGGGCACGACGGAAGCCTCTCTGGCCGCCGTGGCCGAGACGGACCGGCCCACCCTGTTCGCACAGATGCAGGCGCGGCCAGACGGGATTGGATACACAGAAATCAACCGATGGTTTGTGGTGCCGGATTCCTGGCCGCAGGTACCCTGACGGCCTTGGGCACCGATTAACCCGCCGGCTGGTGGGATTCGCAGCGGTCATCGCGGCCGGGCTGGAACTCTGATGGCTGGCTGACCCTCATCACTGGCTGACCACAGAGTTCGCCGTTGCCATCCTGATGGCGGCAGACCGGGTTCTCATAGTGCGCCAGCCACTCCAGATAGGCGGGCTCGTTCATGCCGCACTTCTCTGCGGCATAGGCAGTGGGATTCTGGAAGTAGGTTTCAATGTCTTCAAACGGTAGCGTCATGTGCCCCATGCCGGCGTGATAGGCTACCAGGAACACCGACTGCTCCTGCAGATGCCGCATCACGGTATTCTCCGTCGGCTCGCGGTTGCGGAGCTCATGCAGCTCCTGCTCCAGCGCGACGATCTTCTCGTCCCGCATTTCCAGTTCTCGTTGCTTGCGCTCCAGCTGTTCGCTCAGCAACACGGCCTCGGCGCTCCGGGTCTGGGTGTCTTGCTCGGCCTCCTCACTGCTCTGGGTTACCTGCTCCTGGAGAATCAGGTACTGCTCATTCCGTTCCGCCAAACGCTTCTTGAGCTGCTCATTACTCAACCGAACCCGCTCGTGTTTCTGTTCCAGCTCCGCCAGCTCGTTGCGGACAGCCTGAAGCTCCAGCCGGTGTTCGCGGCGCATGTCCGACAAGGCATCCCGGTGAACGCTTTGCAGGGTCTTGATTCGCAGCCGGTGCTCCCGAATCAGCTGCGCCAGACGGGTCCGCTCGGCGCTCTTGTCCGCGGCGGCATGGGCTGGCGCCGGAGTCGCTGTCTCGGCCTGCAGGACCGGAATGGCCGCTTCCGCAACTTCCGGGGCCTGCTTCCGGAACTTCAAGGCATTCGCTTCAACCGCCTTGCGGATGGCATGGAAGTGATTCTGACCGGGTGACATGTCCGGGTCCCACAAGTCGTCCGCCACCCCCTCGACGGGACACTGGCTGCGACAGACCAAGCGAATGGGGCCACCGCCCAGATCCGGCCCCTTGGCTCCTTTTCTGGCCATATCTTCGATGGGGAGGTTCCAGTGGCTATCCGCCCGCCCCTCCTCGTCGAAATAAATGCGGAAAAACACCACGGCCTGAATCAGCAGATCAGGACTCAGCGTCAGGTAGACCGCTTTGACGTCGGTGTCGGCCAGGTCCGATAGCCCCACGTAGCCATCCAGAAAGGCACCAAACTCCGAATCCCGCATTTGCCGGGATACCTGAGTCCCATTCATAAAAAAGACAGCGGCATAGCCTTCACTTGCCTGGTCCGCAGACCCCATTGCTTACTCCCAAACGAATAGTCAACGCCGGTGCTCCACCGGTCCTCCATCATTGAACGCACAATTGCTAGGCACAGGACACGGGGCATGTCGAATTTTAACGGGCCGGTACCGCCTGGATTCGCCACCCCAGGGATGAAGGGCCATGCCAGGGCGGCACGCGGTTGGCACTTCGGATGCTCCTGTTGCGCTGCCCCCTATTCTGGCAGACAATCGGGAAGATGTTGCATCGGGAAAGTATTTTTTGGTAACCGAACCTGACAAAAAAACCCGGAAGGCACTGATGCAGCTTCCGGGCTTTCCAAGGGTAACGCCAATCGCCGGCGAGGATGTCAGATCGTCGCAGCCAGACGACTTCCCTGGTCAATTGCCCGCTTCGCGTCCAACTCCGCCGCCACATCGGCACCGCCAATCAGGTGAACCGGCACCCCGGCGTCCTGCAAGCCCTGCTGCAACTCCCGCAACGGCTCCTGGCCGGCGCAGATAACAATGGAGTCCACTTCAAGAACCCGATCTTCCCCCTGTTCGGCGCCCTTGGGTGTGACGGTGATATGCAATCCCTGGTCATCAATTTTGCGGTAGCTGACGCCGGGAATCATCTGCACATGGCGATGCTTGAGCGATGTCCGGTGAATCCAGCCGGTGGTCTTGCCCAACCCCTTGCCAACCTTGGAGGTTTTGCGCTGAAGTAGATAGATTTCCCGGGCGGGCTCCGGTAACTCCGGACTGACGCCCTTGATACCGCCCCGGGCCGACACGCTCAGATCCACGCCCCATTCCTTCATGAAATGGTCTGCATCCAGAGAGGCGGACGGCCCCTGATGCGCCAGAAACTCCGACACATCGAAACCGATGCCTCCGGCGCCAATCACCGCCACCTTATCGCCAACCGGTTTCCGCTCCAGCAGGACGTCCAGGTACCCTACGACCTTCGCATGGTCGATCCCCTCAATCTCCGGGGTTCTCGGAGATACGCCCGTCGCCAGTACCACCTCGTCGAAATCCCCGGCGACCAGGTCACTCACCCCAACCCGGGTATTTAGGCGAACATCGACGCCATGCTTGTCCAGCATGACCCGGAAATACCGCAGGGTTTCATGGAACTCTTCCTTGCCCGGGATCCGCTTGGCCACGTTGAACTGGCCACCAATCTCGGAACCGGCATCGAACAGCGTCACCCGGTGGCCTCGCTCCGCCGCCACCGTGGCAAACGCCAACCCCGCCGGGCCGGCTCCAACAACCGCCAATGACTTCGGCCGGGCTGTCTTGAGATAGACCAGCTCGGTCTCGTGGCAGGCCCGAGGGTTGACCAGACACGAGGTAAGCTTGCCCATGAAGGTGTGATCCAGACACGCCTGGTTACAGCCGATACAGGTATTGATCTCCCCTGCTCGATCTTCAGCTGCCTTGTTGACCAGCTCGGCATCCGCGAGGAAGGGGCGCGCCATGGACACCATATCAGCGTGCCCATCGGCCAGGATCTGCTCCGCGACGTCCGGCATGTTGATACGGTTGGTGGTTATCAGCGGTACGCTGACTTCCCCCCGAAGGCGTGCAGTTACTTCGCTGAAGGCACCACGGGGCACCGAGGTGGCAATCGTCGGGACTCGGGCCTCGTGCCAGCCGATCCCTGTGTTGATGATGGTCGCGCCAGCCTGCTCAATGGCCTTGGCCAGGTACACCACCTCATCCCACGTGCTGCCCTCTTCGATCAGATCCAACATGGACAGGCGGTAGATGATGATAAAGTTCTCACCCACCCGCTCCCGTACCCGGCGGACGATCTCCAGGGGCAGACGAATCCGGTTCTCATAGCTGCCACCCCAGCGGTCGGTTCGGTGGTTGGTGTGGGACACAATGAACTGGTTGATGAAGTACCCTTCCGAGCCCATGATCTCGACGCCGTCATAGCCGGCGCGTTGGGCGAGCTCGGCGCAGTTGACGTAGTCGGCAATCTGCTTCTCGATACCGGCCTCATCCAGCTCCTTGGGCGTAAGGGGATTGATGGGCGCCCGAATAGCCGATGGCGCCACCAGTGTCGGCGCGTAAGCGTAACGCCCGGCATGGAGGATCTGCATGCAAATCTTGCCCCCCGCCTGGTGGACGGCCTCGGTGATCATCCGGTGCTGATCGGACTCCTCCGGCGCCTCCATCTTGGCGGCGTGCTGGAACACCGCCCCCTCCTCATTGGGCGAGATGCCGCCCGTCACAATAAGGCCGACACCGCCTCGGGCACGCTCGCCGTAGAAGGCCGCCAATCGCTCGAAGCCGTTATCAGCCTCCTCAAGATTGGTGTGCATGGACCCCATCAGTACCCGGTTGCGCAGCTTGGTAAACCCCAAGTCCAAAGGCTCCAGCAGGTTGGGGTATCGGGTCAGTCCGGGTGTTGGCTTGGTCTCGCTCATCATTTCGTCTCCGAATCGGCAGCAAAGGCGTCAGTCGATTATCGTTGGTGATTAACGTGCCTAAACTATCCCCCGACCTTGCCACGCTCAATATCCCCAAATAACATTTTATTATCTTGAGCCAACTTGTCGGACAACATGCCCCCCACTCAACCCGATGCCAGACGCCGCAACACCCTGGGCGATATCAGCAGCCTTTACGTCACGGTACTGCTGCGAGCCGTGGAAGCGGAGGGGGCATCCACGGAGGGATTGCGGGAACGCTTCGGGCTGGGGGACACCCTGCTGTCCTCTCCGGACGCCCGCATCAGCATCCCACGGTACATGCGCCTCGGGCATGCCGCCATCGAACAGACGGACAATCCTGCACTGGGCCTGACAATAGGGGCAATGACCCGGGCCGTTGATGCTGGCAAAGCCGGCCTGGCCGCCGTCACAGCTGCCACCGCGAGCCAGGCCCTGGCAACGCTGATCCGCTTTTCCCTTCTCACCAGCCGCAACAGTCGTGGGCACCCCGCAATGGATGCTGCAACCGGGCGGGCCCGGTTCTACTCCATCCGTCCTTACAACACATTCAACTACTTTGTCGTGGATTCCATATTGGCCAGTTGGACTCAGCTGCTGCGGGAGTTAACAGGGGATAACCGGGTCTTGCAGCGGGTCACCATTGAATATCCGGCCCGCGGCCTGGAAGGGCACTTCGAGGACTGGTTCGACTGCCCGGTTCAATTTGGCGCCGAGGAGAATACACTGCAGCTGGCCCCGGGAATCGCCGACAAGGCACCCCAGCAGGCTCAACCCGCCGTCCACCGACAGCTGGTAACGGAGTGCTCGCAGATGCTCAAGCGCATCCGCGCAGGCTGGTCGATCAGGGAGCGGGTCAAGGAAAAGCTAGCGCCGATGCTGGAACGGGATCCGCCCAGACTGGAGACCATTGCGGCCGAGCTGGGCCTGGCGCCATGGACGCTGCAGAGGCAACTGGCGGAGGAAGGTTGCGGTTACCGACAACTGCTCGATGAAACCCGACGGGACCTGGCCTGGGACTACATTCGTGAAACCCATCTCTCGTTGGCCGAGATCGCCTGGCTGCTCGGGTTTTCGGGACCGGCGGCTTTTCATCGTGCCTATCGGCGCTGGTTTGGCATCAGCCCGGGTGAACACCGGCGCTCGGTGCGCCGACGACGCTAACCTCCAAACGGAGCAGATGACACTCCAGCCACCTACATTTCGGTCGCGTCGTCCGGCAGGTCGTCATCGTCGTACTCTTCGGAGCAAAGCGCTATCAGCTCTTCTTCGTAATCCAGCATTTCAGCAATCCTCGCCGTGTTGTCGCGAAGCCTTGAGTGGCTATACGGAATCGATGGCCATAAAGACTATGAAATCCGCATGACAATACGATGACAGACAAGGATGTATTGATCTGATGAAGTGGACTACAGGAATAAGCGGGAGAAAGGAAATGGCGGAGCGGACGGGACTCGAACCCGCGACCCCCGGCGTGACAGGCCGGTATTCTAACCAGCTGAACTACCGCTCCGCGCTGTGCGCCACCCTAATAAGCCGCTTGTTCAAGGCCGCTTATACCTGCTGGGTTCGCCGTTTGGCGTTCCTCGCCCAGCCATCTGGCGATGACTGTTTGGTGACAACGAGGGCGCATTATAAGGCCGGTTTCCGAAGTGTCAACGTTTTTTCGCAACTTTCTTCACAATCGTCCTGCGCCCACGCATCCCGTCCGGGTAATTCGCCTCACATGGCGTCAATCATCGCATCCTTGCCTTGGGCGGTCTTGCGGTACTCGATGGGGGTCATTCCGGACCATCGCTTGAACGCCCGATAGAACGTGCTGGGTTCCGAGAAGCCGGTCAGGTAAACAATTTCATCAATGGATTCGTCTGTGGTAGCCAACAGCTGACGCGCCAGTCGATAACGAAAATCCGCCAGCACCTGGTTGAAACTCGTCTCGGCTTCGGTCAACCGGGTACGCAGGGTCCGTGGTTTGATCTCCAACCGGTCCGCCACGGCATCCAGGGTCACCTCGCCACTGTCCAGTAGCTCGGCCACAATGCGCTCCAC
This sequence comes from Marinobacter sp., assembly GCF_033722735.1. Lineage (GTDB taxonomy): Bacteria > Pseudomonadota > Gammaproteobacteria > Pseudomonadales > Oleiphilaceae > Marinobacter. The sequence continues at coordinate 249,846 of NZ_JAWVYN010000001.1, read as the reverse complement.
CTGGCCGACAATGTCTTTCTTCTCCAGTCGGGCCACCTGCTCACTGGCAAAGCGGTCATGCAGGTCAAGCAATTCCGGCTCTGCATGGGGTGAAGCCAGGGACAACAACTCAACCGGAAAATACAGGCGGTTCTCTTCGGTCCCGAACACCACATCACAGCCCAGTGTTTCGCGCACCTTCTCCTGCCCACTCTCCCGCTCGTGTTCGAACTCGATACGGGACGGGTAAAACCGGCCTTCGGTCATGGACTTGAAGGAAGTCACCATGCCCTGCACGAAGCACTCGTTGAAGTGCCGTAACCGCCGGACCTCCTCAGAGGCGGTATCCAACACCAGGCAGGCTTCATCCCCTTCAATCAGGAAGGCGGTATTGGCCGCATCACTCAACAGCCGCTGGTAATTGAGGGCCCGCCGCAATCCCTCGCCAAAGGTGGGGCTACTGAGAAACAAATACTCCAGCACCTGGCCCTTATAGGGCGGCAATAAAGCCCCAAGAGTCAAACCAACGTCCGGATCGCCGGACACGTCTTCAACAACCTGCCAAAAATACAGCTGCGCGTTGTGCGGTGTTCGAAGCTGCTCTGTGTATACGTATTCCTCATCCACACCCAGTCGGGTGAATATTGCATCCGTATCGATTCCCTGCTTCTTCATCGCCTCATAAATCAGGCGCAACATCACACCCGCATCGCGAAGTTCCTGCATATCGTCCCGCTTGTAGTTGTCAGGGAGCCTCAGCCATATTTGCGGTGGGCTCCTCAGTATTATCGTTTGGCATTTCCGACTCGGGTGCCGGTATGCCAAGTCATTGTCCTACCTGAATGAGTTTGCCAGACTCAATCGCTTTCTCAAGTATCTTAGCGCAAATCAGGCCACGTGCGCACAGTTGTACCAGATTTATAACGCTTCTCAACCCAGGAGACGGGACCGTATGACGAACACTTATACTTTCAAGAATCAGCCACCGGGACTCTGGCCTATGTACAGCCGGGCCGTGATGCCCAAACCCGGCCCGGCCGGGGCCGGCAAGACCGTGCCTCCGCTGACGGCCGAGCTGATCGGGGTCGCGACCAACGACACCAACCTGGCACGGTATACTGCCGTCTGTGGCTTTGCGCCCCACACCTCGGTTCCCATCACCTGGCCCCATATCCTCGCGTTCCCCCTGCACCTGAAGCTGCTGACCGACCAACAGTTTCCCCTGCCACTGCTGGGCCTGGTGCATCTGCGTAACCAGATTACCCAGCACCGCCCCATTGGTGTAGGAGAACGGCTGGATATTCAGGTACGCCTGGATGGTGAAAACCAGACCGATCGCGGGCTGGAGTTCGACCTGGTCACGGAGGCCCGGTCCGGCGGCAAGCTGGTCTGGGAAGAAGTCAGTACCAACCTGTTCCGCCAGGCCTCCGGTGGCTCCGGCCAGAAACCGGCTGGTAGCAAGCCAGCGCTGGAAACCTATGCCAACACCCTGAACGTGAAGGCACCAGAGAATCTGGGACGTCGCTACGGCAAGGTCTCCGGGGACCTGAACCTCATCCATATCCATGCGCTGACTGCCAAGGCATTCGGTTTCCCGCGGGCCATTGCCCACGGCATGTGGAGCAAGGCCCACGCGTTGGCCCTGCTGGAGCAACAGCCGGGGTGGCGAAAGGGACCGGTCACCGTGACCTGCAACTTCAAGAAACCGCTATTCCTGCCTGGAACCGCCCAGCTCAACTGGCGTCAGGGGGAAGATCGGTGGGATTACCAGCTGCTGAACAAGCAGGGAGATGCGCCGCATCTGACCGGCCAGGTGATCTGGCACAAGGACTGAGCGTCGCCTTGGTTCAAAGGACAGTACCGGAGTCCGGATTAGGACAGTACCGGAGTCCAGATTAGGAAAGTACCGGAGCCCCGATCAGGAGGCTCCGGACGCCACCGTGGTGGCCTCGGCGGCCACCGGCAGCGTGAAGTAGAAACGCGCCCCACCCTGGGCGGGCCGTTCAAAGCCGATGTCGCCTCCCTGAGCCTGAATCAGCGAACGGCACATGGGAAGCCCGATGCCCATACCTTCCGGCTTGGTGGTGAAGAACGGCAGGAACAGCTTGTCTTCGGCACCTGCCGGCAGTCCGATACCGTGATCGGTCACCTCCACCCTGACACAGCCCTGGGCAGTCGACCGGGCCGTGACCGAGACCGGTTCCGAGACACCGGCCGCATGGGTTGCCTCCAAAGCATTGCGAATCAGGTTGAGGGCAACCTGCTGGACCTGGACCGGATCAGCCAGTACAGCCGGTGCAGGCTCCTCCACCTGAATCTCCACCCCGCCCTCGTTGTTGCGCATGTCCACTTCGGCAAACTGACGGGTGTCCTCCAGCAGGGTGGCAATGGACACCACCTCTTTGCCGGTGACAGGCTTTTTCACAAACTGGCGAATGCGTCGTATGACCTCGCTGGCCCGGTGCGATTGCGCCTCAATCTTGGCCAGCGTATCCCTCAGCAGGGTCTCATCAATGTCCTCACCGGACAGGATACGATTGGCCACCCGGGCATAGTTGGTAATGGCGGTCAGCGGTTGATTGACCTCATGGGCAAAGCCGGCGGCCATTTCCCCCACCATGGTCAGGCGGGAAGCATGGGCCAGCTGCTCCCGTTGCTGGGCCACCATTTCACGGGCGGCATCCAGCTCGCGCTCCTGTTCAAGCTCGGCGGTGATATCGCGGAATACCACCACCGCCCCCAGCAACACTTCCCCCTCCAGCTTGGGCGAAGACCGGTATTCGGCGCAGAACCGGGTGCCATCGGCCCGTTGCATTTCGATACCACGACGGTGTTCCGGCATTCCCAGGTCACAGGTGGCCTTGACCGGTATGTCCCCATTCTGGCTAAGGCCGGTGCATTCACAGTCGAGACCGAAGTGCAGTTTGAAGAAGTTGCGACCCACCAGGTCTTCGGTGCTGCTGCCGGCAATCTGTTCCGCGGCGGGGTTGGCAAAGATGATATCGCCCGCCGCGTCCAGACCATAAATACCTTCACTGATAGCGTTGAGAATCCGGCTCTGATCGCTCTCCAGTTGTCGGTTCCGTTGCTGAAGCTGGCGCTCCAGCCGGATCATCCGGGCGTGTGTCCCCACCCGGGCAATCACTTCCTGGGCCTGGAAAGGCTTGGAAATGTAGTCGGCGCCGCCCAGGCCGAAGCCCTTGACCTTGGCTTCCACATCGTCCAGGGCGGACAGGAACACCACCGCGCTGTCTGCAGTGACCGGGTCGGCTTTCAGTCGCTGGCACACCTGATAGCCGTCCAGCTCCGGCATCATGATATCCAGCAGGATAACTTCCGGTTGGTCGCGCCGGGCCAGGGTTAATGCCTTGGCGCCGTCATTGGCGATCAGTAGTCGATACCCCTTGTCCTTCAGCGTCTCGTAAAGGACCTTCAGGTTCTGGGGATTATCATCGACCAACAGCACGGTCGCACCTGTGCTGGCACTCACCTGTTCACTCATAAAACCACAACCAGTCGAGAAGATGACCGCATCATGACGGCGAATTCAGCTTGCGTCGATACGGTCCTTTACGGACAGCACCATGCGCACGAGATGCGCCAGGGAATGGGTGCCCATCTTGTGCATGACCCGGGAACGGTGGATTTCCACGGTACGCTGGCTGATCTCCAGCTCGATGGCGATCACCTTGTTGGCCTGGCCGGCAATCATCCGCTCCATGATTTCCGACTCACGGGGCGTCAGGGTTTTGATCCGGCGCAGGATTTCCTGCTGTTCACCGAGGCTCTTGCGCTGCTCCCGGTCCTGCTCCAGGGCCGCTTCGATTTTCTCCAGCAAGGCCTCCTCGCGGTAAGGCTTCTGAATGAAGTCCACAGCGCCTTCCTTCATCGCGTCCACCGCCATGGGCACATCGCCGTGACCGGTCACAAAGATGATCGGCAGGATGGCATGCCGCTCGTTCAGTTTCTTCTGAAGCTCCATGCCGTCCATACCCGGCATGCGGATGTCCAATACGATGCAGCCAGCCATCTCTTCCGAGTAGTCCGCCAGGAAGGCAGAGGCACTCTCATAAGTGGCCACCGCCTTGCCATCGGATTTGAGCAGCAGTGCCAGCGAGTCCCGGACTGCCTCGTCATCTTCGACCACATACACCGTTTGCTGGATATCGCTCATGGTCCTGTCTCCCATTTTCTAGTGAACCGAGGGTTCTTTGTTATCGTGGGCGGCAGCCTGCTCCTGCTTTTCATGCTCCCGCAATTTGTCCAGGCGCTGCTGGATGGCGCCGTAAACGGTATGCTTCGGATACTTGCCCTTTTTGTCCGGCTCCCCCGCCTGCTTGCCCATCAGCAGCGCCACCGCTTCCTCCACGGTGGAGACCGCGTAAATCGCGAACTTACGCTCGCGTACGGCCTGCAGCACCTCCCGGTCGAGCATCAGGTTCTGCACGTTGGCGCTGGGCAGGATCACTCCCTGACTGGGTGCCGGCTCGATGATCTGGCAGGTGCTGTAAAAGCCTTCCACCTTCTCGTTGGCACCCCCAATGGGTTGTACCTGACCAAACTGGTTCACCGAGCCGGTGATGGCCAGATCCTGACGGATGGGCACGCCGGAGATGGCCGAGATCAAGGCGCACAGCTCTGCCAGGGAGGCACTGTCACCATCCACCTCGCCATAATTCTGCTCGAAGGTGAGACTGGCCGACAGATGCATGGGGTCGGTTATTGCAAACCGTGAAGCGAGCCAGGCACTGAGGATCATCACCCCCTTGGAGTGGATGTTGCCGCCGAGCTTGACGTCCCGCTCGATGTCGATCACATCGCCACCGCCGTAATAGGTGGTGGCGGTAATCCGGTTGGGCAGGCCGAACTCGAAGCCACCGGTGGAGACCACCGACAGGGCATTGACCTGCCCCACCTGCTTGCCGGTGGTGGCGATCAGGGTGCTGCCGTCCCGCAACGATTCGTACAGCTGGTCCCGAATCCGGCTGCTGCGGTAGCGGGCACTGGCCAGGGCCTGCTCCACGTGATCGGCGCCGATCAGCCGGGCCCCCGCCTGGCGGGCCCAATAGTCCGACTCACGAAGCAGGTTGGCGATGTCCGCGGCGTGCAGGGACAACCGGTCCTGGTGCTCGGCCATGCGCGAACTGTGTTCAATAATGCGCCCAACCGCCCGTCGGTCGCAGTGCAGCAGTTTTTTCTCGATGGACAGGCTGGCGATGAATTTGGCATAGAGCAACTGGCTGTCCGGATTGCGGTCCATCTCATTCTCGAAATCCGCGGTGACCCGGAACAGCTCCGAAAACTCGGGATCATACTCCTGCAGCAACATCCAGGTTTCCCGGTCACCAAACAGCACGATCTTGACGTCCAGCGGGATCGGTTCCGGTTCCAGCGAGATGGTCCCGGACAGGGTCATCTCGCGCTCCAGGGAGTTGATCTGCATAGACCGGGAACGCAGCGACCGTTTCAGACCATCCCAGACGAACGGCTGCTCCAGCACCTTGATTGCATCCATTAACAGGTAGCCGCCATTCGCCCGGTGCAGGCTGCCCGCGCGCACCAGCGAGAAGTCCGTAAAGACGGTGCCCTTGAAGGTGACGTTCTCCACATAGCCGAACAGGTTGTGGTAGGTGGGGTTGTCCTCCACCACCACCGGCACCTCGTTGGTTTTCTGGTGCACCAGCACGTTCACCAGATAACGGCGAGGCAACTTTTTGTCCAGTGACGCGTAGGCGATGGCCGCCTGTTCGTCGTTCTCCTCAAGGAAGATGTCCAGGTTGTCGGACAGGTCCTCCCGCACCGACTCCAGGTAGCGGACCACATCTTCCAGATCCTGATACTTGCGGATCAACTCCTCGAGCTGGTGTCCGGAGATGCTGTCCAGGGTCTCCTGGTTCAGCGCATGCTGACGCTCGGCGTATTCCTGCTCCCAGTCAGCCACCTTGCGCAACACCTGGCGCAGCTTCTTCTCCAGCTTGCCAATATCCTCTTCGAACCGGTCACGCTGCTCCTGGGGCAGCGCCTCGAAGGTTTCCGCGGTGTGCGGCTCCTCGCCGTTCATCGCCACCAGCCGGTAACCGCCCGGGGTGGTGACGGAAAGGCTGATGTTGCGGCGTTTCGCCTGGCTGGCCACCCGCTCCAGCGCGTCTTCCTGCTTCTTGCCGTACTCGTTCTTCAGCTGCTCGGCCCGTTCCAGGAAAGCATCGCTGTCGAACGTCTGGGGCACCAGCTTCATCAACCGCCCCATCAGCCGTTCCATGTCCTGCCGCAATTGGTTGCCCCGTCCCGGCGGCAGTTTCAGTACCCGCGGCACCCGAGGCTCTTCGAAGTTGGCCACATAGCACCAGTCATGACTCTGCTGATTGGTGTCCACATGGTGTTCGAGATAACGCAGCATCATGGTGCGTTTGCCGAGCCCGTTCCGGCCCACGGCATAGACATTGTAACCGCCATGGGGCATCGCCAGGGCAAAGCGGACCGCCTCCTGGGCCCGGTTCTGGCCGACGATCTCGGCCAGTGGCTCAAGCTGGCGGGTGGATTTGAACGGAAAGTCTTTGAGTACGCAGGCTTTGTAAAGCTGGTGCAGGGACAATGCCTTCAAGGTGCGGTCCTGTTTGGGGCGATGGTTGGTTTATTGAGACTCAGAACAACGTTCTTGAGTCAGAACAACTTTCATTAGAATAGCGTTTTGATCAAAGGCTTACCTCGATGGCGCGCCATCCTGGCCCGTCATTGTAGAAGTTGCCCGCTTCGCTGTCTCGCCCACGCTAAAGTTTTGCCACCAGATGCCGATAAAATAACCAGTACGAACGTACCAGTATTTAGCGGCTTGCCGTGATTGGCAGTACGGAGGACGAGGTTAGTGGATATCTATCGCAACACCTACCACCCCACCAACAATGTTGACCGCCCCCGAGTTAACACCGGCAAACGCCCAGCGCCCGCGGACGCTGCCAGTGCCCCGCCGACCGAGGGCGTAACAGACCGGCGTGTGCGGCCGGACCGCCGCCGGCGCCAGGAACCGTTTGAGGGGCCCGACCGGCGCAAGCGCAAGTGCCGCCGCAGACCGTTACTGCTCGACCCGAAGACCAAAGAATCGACGCAGCTGGAAGACCGGCGCGGGCGGATGGTGGATGCCAGCGCCTGAGCCGCGAGCCCGGTCGCACTGAGACCGTGATCACACCCTGCCCAACCTGACTTTCAAGGGGATTCACCAGGCTCTAGACTGGTCGATTCCGGCTCACCCGCGTCACGAGCCGGCCATACGAATACAGCCATCACAACAATCATAAGCATGGATTCGCCTATGGTGTCCAACGCCGCCGAACGCCGAATCAAACCCCGCTATTCGGCCCGTTGTCTCAATGTAAGTGTCCGGGAACGAGGTTTCTTTGGCCGGCAACGGAAGCCCACTGCCGTCAACTGCCTGGACCTGAATCGCTACGGCATGGCGCTCATTTCCCCCAAGCCAATCGCCCCGGGCTCCCGCCTGTTGCTGGACATGGACGGCCGCTACATCTCCGAATCCGGGGTGGATGCCCGGGTTGTGGACTGCCGCCCCTTTCAGGCGGGTTATCGACTGGGTTTGCGTTTCAACTACTGCTGCGATCAACAGGCCTATTCCCGAGCCATGGACAATGCCCTCTCCCGTATCGAGGGGTTCTACAATCGCTCCACCGGTTAGTTATCGCCGGCCTCAACCAGGAATTCCCGGAACAACGGGTCCAGTTCGCCCTCATACGCGTCCAGCACATACGCCACATCGGCGGCCAGCACATCGAGCAGCACCATGCTGTTTGGGGCGGCGTCCTGATTAGCCACGCCTTTGAGCCGGGAGCTGATGCCCCGGTTGACCTTGCGCAGGTTCTGGTAGAGTTCGCGCAAGCCATTCAGCGACCAGTCCGCCGGCAGTTGGTGGCGGGAGCGAACAAACTGACCGGCCAGGTAGAACCCCAGCACCCGCGCTGTGGTTTCTTCGGAGGTGCTGAGTGGCAGGTGAAAGCGGGCCTGCGGACGCAGCAACCGGGTATGGGGGCAGCCGGAAAACGCACTGACAACCCCGAACAACGAACCGACCGCCCTTTGCATGGTGCACTCAACGGACATCTCGCGATGATCGGTACAGACCCTGACCTGGACCAGGTCGTGGGAAACCGCCGCTCCCATCTTGGTCAGCACCGGTTTCAGGGCCAATGCCAGGGGGCAGTCCCGATACTGGTCCGTGCTCAAGGGGCAGTGCTCGCATTGGTGATAAGCCAACCGCGTCCACTCTGCACCGTGATCTTCTTCGGTTATCAGCGAATCTGCCGACCGCTCCGCCAGCGAGACAGAATGATCCCATACGGTACCGTCGTGTTGCTCAAACTGATAGCTGATTTGGTTTGCCATATCTCTCCCACCCAGGCCTCAGTAAAAGCCCTGTATCCAGATGCGGAACCAAAGGCGATCCACAGGTGATGGTCTACACTGGTTTCTATAGCCACTTTAGGATGAAGGTCGCCGCTATGCTAACCCGGGATGATCACACGGCCGAGCTTGAGGAACAGCTGAGCCAGGCGAACAAACAATTGCTCCAGTCGGAGAAACTGGCCGCCATTGGCCAACTCGCAGCGGGGGTTGCCCATGAGATTAACAACCCTGTCGGATATATCCATTCCAACCTGAAAACCCTCGGCAACTATCTGGTGGACCTGTTTGGCGTGCTGGATACGATCGATCAGGCCGACTCCCTGGCAGTCCTGAAAGCCCGCCGGGAGGAGGTGGAGTACGACTTTCTGAAACCCGATATCCAGGACCTGCTTACGGAGTGCCTGGAGGGCATCGCGCGGATTGAAAAGATCATCGCCGCCCTCAAGGATTTCTCCCGCCAGGAGGACGATGAATTCAAGCCCGATGACCTGCACCGGGGGATCGAATCCACGCTGAACGTGGTCAGCAATGAATTGAAATACCAGGCCCAGGTGAACCTGGATCTGGGCGAGGTGCCACTGGTTGAATGCAACCTGTCCCAGATCAATCAGGTCATCATGAACCTGCTGGTCAATGCCGCCCACGCCATGGAGCGCTTCGGTCGCATCGACATCCGCACCGGCACCACCGATAACCAGGTCTGGTTTGAAGTGGAGGACAACGGCTCGGGTATTGACCCGGACCACCGGGACCAGCTGTTCGATCCGTTCTTTACGACCAAACCCGCGGGCAAAGGGACCGGCTTGGGGCTGGCGCTTTCCAAGAGCATCATCGACAAGCACAACGGGTCCATCGAAGTCCGCTCCCAGCCGGGTCAGGGCACCTGCTTCAGGGTCTGCCTGCCCATCCGCCAGCCCGCCTCGGATGAGAGCTAGGGGCCAGGCCCCGGCTGGTCAGACAACAGAAGAATGCCCACTTATCAGCATGGATTGCAGGCAACACCATGGCCGAGTTCGACGAACAGCAGCAGAAGCTGGTACTGAAGATCGTTTTCTACGGTCCGGCCCTAAGCGGCAAGACCACCAACCTGATGCAGTTGCACACCCTACTGGCGCCGGAACGGATGGGGGAACTGATGGTGCTGGAGACCCGGGATGACCGAACCCTGTTCTTCGACATGCTGCCGATTGGGTTCCGCAGCCGTTCGGGACTGGACCTGCGGTTGAAGCTCTATACGGTGCCTGGCCAGGTCCAGCACGACAGTACCCGCAAGGCGGTGCTATCCCGGGCCGATGGCGTGGTGTTCGTGGCAGATTCCCAACAAAGCCAGCAGCACAACAACGCCTCCACGTTTGAGAACCTTGACCAGAACCTCCAGAAGGTGGGGATCGACATCGAGCAGGTGCCGCTGGCCATCCAGTTCAACAAACGGGATCTGGACAACATTATTGGCGAAGCCACCCTGCAAGAGCGCTGGCAGGCCACCCCCTGGCCTCCGGTCATCATGGCCAGCGCCATCCGGGGTGAGGGCGTCCTGGAAACCTTCCAGCTGCTGCTGGAGCGGCTTTACAGCCAGATCGCTCCCCAGTACCGACTCGCCGAGCGATTCCTCATCGACAAGGCGACCTTTGTGGCCCTGCTCAGTCGCGCCGATATGGAGGTAGGCCATGCTGGACTTTGACCAGGACGTTACGCTCACCGAACTGCTGACGCCCGCCCAGCTTGAGCAACTCGGTCACCTGTTGTCCAACCTGGCAGGCTGTGAGCTGTCGGTGGTCCGGACGCCCACTCTGGAGAGCGCCGCCGCCCCGGTGGAGTTTAACCTCGACACCGTGGGCTGGATCCAGGGGCCGGGACCGGCAGCCGCCAAGTCAGCAGCCGCTGACCTTACGGCGTTCCTGGCCTACTTCATCACCAAGTACCGTTGGGCGGCCAACCTGCACCGCAACACCACCGAAGCGGACTACGAAGAACTTCAGCGACAGAACACCCTGCTCCGGCATTCCGAGGAGCGGCTCCAGGCGCTGACCGACTCCCTGCAAGCGCAGGTGGCGCAACAGGTGGACGTGATTCGGGCCACCCAACAGGAGCTGTACGAGAGCGCCCGGTTACGCGCCGTCGGTCAGCTCGCAGCCGGCGTGGCCCACGAGATCAACAACCCCATCGGTTTCATCAAGAGCAACCTCAGCGTGGCCCGGGATTACCTGGCCGAGCTGGCCGAGGTCCTGCCCCCGGATCCTCAACTGGATACCACAATGGTGGATTTCCGGGCCCTGCTGGACGAATCCCAAAGCGGTGCCCAGCGTATTGCGGCCATCGTGGCCGACCTCAAGACATTCGCCAGCATCGACCAGGCCGACTACTCGGAGTGCTCGGTCAACGGGCTGATCGAGGCCGCCATCCACCTGGTGCAGGCCAACCAGCAAACTCCGCTGCCCATTGAAACCCGGCTCGAGCCGCTGCCCCCGCTGCACGGCCACGCCGCACGACTGTCCCAGGCCATCTACAACGTGCTCGACAATGCCGCCCGGGCCATTGAAGCGGGCGGCCAGATCCGAATCGAAAGCGGGCTGGACAAGAACGCCCAAATCTTCGTCCGGGTGGAGGATAGCGGTTGCGGTGCCCCCGATGAGATCCAGGACCAGGTGTTTGACCCGTTCTTCACCACCCGTCCGGTGGGGTCCGGAACCGGCCTGGGCCTGTCGGTTACCCGGGACACGATTCAGGCTCACCATGGCCAGATCAGCTTTTCGAGTATCTCCGGAAAAGGCACCCGGGTTGCCATCACCCTGCCCAGGGAGCGGAGCTAGCCGATGAGCAGAAGATACGGCGCGCTGTTTCTCGACCAGAGCGACCCGGCAAACGAACAGCCTCAGGCGGAGCCAACCTCGGCGAAGGCCCCCTATCGACTGCTGTTCGTGGACGACGAACCCAATATCCTGGCCGCCCTCAAGCGGGTGTTTGCCCGTGAGAACTACGAGCTGTACTTCGCCTCCTCCGGTCAGGAAGCCCTGGAAGTGCTGGAGAAGCAGCCGGTGGAGCTAATCATGACCGATTTCATGATGCCGGGTATAAACGGCTCCGAATTGCTGCGACAGGTTCGCGAACGCTGGCCACAGACCATCCGCTTGATGCTCACCGGACACGCCAATACCGATGCGGTGATGGGGTCCATCAAGGACGGCGCCGTATACCGGTTCCTGCTGAAACCCTGGAACGAGGATGACCTGAGGCTGACCATCGCCCTGGCCCTGGAGCAGTACGAGCTGATCCAGAAGAACCGCGCGTTGAAAGCCCAGAACCAGCGACAGAACAAGGACCTGGAGACCATCGCCAAGCTGGGCGTCACCAACCGCAGCCAGCTGGCCATCATGCTGCACAAGAAAGGCTGGCTGAACAGCCGCCAGATCCAGCAACTGCACCGTGAGATGCAGTCCCGCAAGACCCCGGTGATCAAGCTGTTGATGGAACACGAATGGGTGAATCCGGACAAGATCTTCGAGCTGCTGAAAACCGAGATGATGTTTGACGACGTCGACATCCGCGACACCCAGATCGACTCCAGCCTTCTGTCCCTGATTCCCAGGAACATCTGCCGCCGTCACCTGCTGCTGCCCCTGAATGTGGTGGCCAAGCGACTGAACCTGGCCATGGTGGACCCGATGGAAATCTCGCTGATCGATGAGCTGGCGTTCATGTCCGGTTACACCATCCAGCCCCTGGTCTGCAGCCTTGACCAGATGGAGCGCAAGCTGGCGGAGGTGTTCGGGGAGACCAACGAGGACCTGGAGGACCTGACCACCCGGGTAGGCCTGGACGATCCCTACGAGGGCATCGAGATAATGCTGGACGAAGACCAGGATTCCGAAAGCCTGGAACAGCTTCTGGGCAGTTCGGAGGAGCCCCCGGCTATCCGCCTGGTGAACGGCATCATACTGGAAGCCCTGCGCCTGGGTGCCAGTGATATTCACATCCACCCCCGCACCAAGTCGGTGGTGGTGCGCTACCGCATCGACGGTGTGCTGCAGGACAAAATCCAGATTCCCGCCGACCTGCTGATGTCGGTGGTCTCCCGCATCAAGGTCATGGCGGAGTTGGACATCACCGAACGGCGGCGGCCGCAGGACGGCCGTATCACCGTCAAGACCCCGCTGCGGATTGTCGACCTACGCATCTCCACCCTGCCCACCATCAATGGCGAGAAGGTGGTGATGCGGGTGTTGGAACGCCAGTCCTCGGTCCAGTCCCTGGAAGACCTGGGGCTGTCAAAGAGCAACCTCAATAGCCTCAAGCGGGTGGTCTGCAGACCCCAGGGCATCATCCTGGCCACCGGCCCCACCGGCAGCGGAAAGACCACCACCCTGTATGCCCTGCTGCAGCACAATGCCAGTCCGGAACGCAACTACGTCACCATTGAGGACCCGGTGGAGTACCACGTCGACATGGCCGGTCAGGTGCCCATCCGGGAACGGATCGGACTGGATTTCGCCAGCGTGCTGCGGGCCATCCTGCGACAGGACCCGGATGTGATCCTGTTGGGGGAAATCCGCGACGAGGAAACCGCAGACGTCGCCTTCCACGCCGCCATGACCGGCCACCTGGTGTACTCCACCTTGCACACCAGTTCCGCCGCCGCCACCATCGCCCGGCTGCTGGACCTGGATCTCAAGCCCTACGTGCTGGCCTCCGCGCTGGCGGCCATCATCGCCCAGCGACTGGTCCGCCGGATTTGCCCCGCCTGCAAGGAGGAAGACACGCCATCGCCGGAATTGCTGCAGCAGCTGGGGCCAGCCTTCCAGGGCGGCCATCAGACCTATTACCAAGGCCGGGGGTGCGAGCAGTGTCACAACGGCTTCCGGGGTCGGATTGCCCTGCATGAGGTGCTGACGGTCAACGAGGACCTGCGCCAGGCCATTACCGACCGGGCCAGCGAACTGAGGCTGGAGGCCATTGCCCGCGAACATGGTATGCAATTGCTCATCGACGATGCCGTAGAAAAAGTACGCGCCGGGCTGACCACCCCGGGTGAGATCCTGCGAGTACTCGGGCCCCAGGATATGCCCAACTGAGCGAAGGAGCCTCTGATTCACTCCGACCGGCGAAAAGCCAATTATGGGCTATGCTGATAGAAACCGGACAGGGAACCCTGACCCGTCCGACGGCGCCCATCCCCCAAGGCCCACCGGCCTAACAGGGAAGGTGAGTACGCTGACGGCTCAGTCCAGACAGTTCCGGTCACCCAACTCCAACCACCGATCAGGCCACTTCCCGTCTCGCCGTAACGCGGGCCGAGTCCCGGTGTCATGGAGTTGATCAGTCCATGCCAGATACCACCAGCCAGGATGGAGGTAAAGGCCATGCAAGCCGATCCCGATCGCTCTCCCACGCAACTGCACCTGTTGCTGATCAGCGATAACCAACACACGATGCGCCAGATCAAGACCCGATTGGAAGGCGCATCCACCGAATCCTGGACGGTCTGCCACAGCCTCCAGGCCGGGTTACAGGCACTCAGCGTTTCGACCTTCGATGCCCTCATGGTGAGTCTGCAGGGTCCGGGATTGGCCCTGCAGTTGGTGCGGCAGGCCCGGGAGAGGGGAATCACCACCCCCGCCATCGTGCTGACCAACCAGCCCGGCGGCGAGCACCCCATGCCTCTGCCCAGCCTGGACAACCTGGCCCTGCTCCCCTTCAACGAACTGAACGAGCAGTCTTTGTCACGGTGCCTCAGTCGGCTCCTGGAGCATCACCGTCATGTCAACCAGTTGGTGCATAACGAGGCCTGCTTCCGGGTGCTGTTTGAGTCCAATCCCCAAGCCATGTGCCTGATGACCCCCGACAGCGAGCGGATTGTGGCACTGAACGGGGCGGCCAAGGCCATGTATTGGCTGCCCGCGCAACAGACCACGGACCTCACTCTGCAAAACCTGAGAGCAGCGGACGACGAGCAGACCTCGGTAGCCGGCGCGCTGCTCACCGGCTACCGGCCACCGGAAGACTGTGAACTGGAATTGCATCGGCGCCGGGATGGCGCCCAGCTGTACGTTGAGGTGTCCCGCCAGGACATCGCCCTGGCCGAGGGTACCATCGCCCTGCTGATACTGACCGATGTGTCAGACCGGATCATGGCCCTGAGCAAAGCCCGCAGCAGTGAACAGGCCTACCTCAACCTACTGGACGATATGCGTGATGGCGTGCTGGTGGTGGACGGCGACCAGCGGCTCTGCTACGCCAATTCCGCCTCGGAGACCCTGCTGGGCCCGGAAATGCAGGACTTCTACCGGCTGGCCAATCACTTGTCAGCAATCCAACCTGGCCGGACACTGGAGGTGGAACTGCCTCAGGACGACGGGGCGTCAAGATGGCTCGAAGTGCTGTCGACGCCCATTCACTGGCAGGGTTTAACAAGGACGCTGCTGGCCTTGCGGGATATCAGTCAGCGCAAACGGAGCGCCGAGCAACTGCAACTGCTGCAACGCAGCATCGACGTGTCTTCCAACGGCGTAGTGATCACCAGTGGTCAGGACCAGGACTGCGCCATCCTTTATTGCAACCCGGCCTTTGAACGCATCACCGGCTATTCGATGGACGAGGCCCGCGGTCACGACTGTCGCAAGCTGCTGGGTACCGATGCCCTGGAGCCTACCCGTAACCGGATTCAGGAAGCGCTGTCGAACAACACCGAGTTCAGGGCGGTCCTGCGAAATCATCGCCGGGATGGCACGCCTTTCTGGAACGACTTCTACTTCGCCCCGGTACCGGATGAACGTGGGGAGCCCAGCCATTTTGTCGGGATCCTCAACGACATTTCCGAGCACAAGCAGGCTCAGGCCGACATTGCCTTCAACGCCAGCCACGACGTACTCACCGGCCTGCCCAATCGATCCTTGCTGGTAGACCGTATCGAACAGGCCCTTAGCCTGATCGAGCGACACCAACTGGCGTTGGCGGTGCTGCTGCTGAACCTGGACAACTTCAAGCTGGTCAACGATTCGCTGGGACTGCGTCTGGGGGACCGCCTGCTGGAGGCGGTGGCGAAGCGTCTGGAATCGCGGGTTCGTCCGGGGGATACCGTCGCCCGACTGGGCGGCGATGAATTCGCCATCCTGTTGCCGGACCTCGCGGCTCCGGAGGACGCCGTCAGGATCGTGGACAAGCTGCTCGAGGCACTCGCCCAACCCTTCCACATCGACGAACACACGTTGCATATCACCGCCAGCATCGGCATCGCCGTCTCCAACAAGCAGATGCCCAATGCCATGGACCTGGTTCAGCAGGCGGACATGGCCATGCTGGAGGCAAAACAGTCCGGCAAAAACACGTTCCAGTGGTACAGCGCCCACCTGCGGCAGGAAGCCGACAAACGCGCGGAGCTGAGAAATCGTCTGGAGCAGGCAATCGAGCAGCACCACCTTCAGTTGCACTATCAGCCCCAGGTTAGCTGTGGTACCGGCAAATACGTGGGATCGGAAGCCCTGATACGCTGGCAGGACCCGGACCGGGGCCTGCTACTGCCGGGCGAATTCATTCCGGTGCTGGAGGAAACCGGCCAGATTGTCCGGCTTGGCCAGTGGATCCTGCAGCAGGCCTGCCGGGACAACCGGTCGCTAATCGACTCGGGCTTCCCGGAACACACGGTGTCGGTGAACGTGTCCCCCATTCAGCTTCAGCAAACCGGTTTTGCCAAGCTGGTCCACGACGCACTTAAGGCGGCAAACCTGCCCCCCGCCAACCTGATCCTGGAAGTGACGGAATCGGTGTTGCTGATGGACGCCTCGGGATCGGGCATCAAGAACCTGCTGGCCCTGCGGGATCTGGGCGTTGGCATTGTCATCGATGACTTCGGCAAGGGCTATTCCAGCCTGAATTACCTCAAGGAGCTGCCGGCCACCAAACTGAAAATCGACCGGCAATTTATCAAGGACATCATCAGCGACCGGAAAGACGCCTCCATCACCAAGGGTATCATTTCCCTGGCCCACCACCTCGGCCTGTCGGTGGTGGTGGTCGGCGTGGAATCCGAAGCCCAAGCCATCTTCCTCAAGCGCAATCAGTGCGATGTCCTTCAGGGCCGGCTCTTCAGCCACCCCCTGCCCCTGGCGGAACTGACCGACGTATTGCGTTCCGGGCCGGCCAGCCTGTCAAAGCCGGAGGATCCCCAGGCACGGCCAACGCTGCTCATCCTGGACGATGAGCCCAACATCCTTCGTGCCCTCAGCCGACTGCTGCGACGGGATGGCTACCGCATCCTGGCCACCACCGAAGCCCAGGAGGCCTTCCGGTTGCTCGCCGAGAACGACGTTCAGGTAATCCTCTCCGACCAGCGCATGCCGGAAATATCCGGCACCGAATTTCTCAGCCAGGTCAAGGACATCTACCCGGATACCATCCGCATCGTGTTGTCCGGCTTTACCGATCTCAAATCGGTCACCGACGCCATCAACGAGGGAGCGATCTACAAGTTCCTGACCAAACCCTGGGAAGACGACCAGCTCCGGCAGAACATCCGGGAGGCGTTCATGCACCAGGCCGCCGGTCAGGCCGAACCCCTGGAGGCCTCCCATGAATAATCGGACCAAAGCCCTATGAGTAGCTCCGAGGTCAGCACTATGACAAACGCCGCCGTCAAGTCGACCGCCACTGATGCACCGCCGCTGTTCCGCATTCTGTTCGTGGACGATGAAGCCTCGATATTGTCTGCCCTGCGCCGGCTGATGCGCAAACACCCCTATGAATGCCACTTCGCCGAGGGCGCCCGCCAGGGCCTGGAGGTGCTTGCCGAACGGCCCATCGACCTGATCGTTTCCGACATGCGCATGCCGGAAATGGACGGTGCCACCTTCCTCGCGGAGGTCAGAAAACGCTGGCCCTTCAGCGTCCGTTTCCTGATGACCGGTTACGCCGACATGAACGCCGCCATCAGCGCCCTCAACCAGGGCGGCATCAACCGCTACATCAGCAAACCCTGGGATGAGGACGCCCTGCTCGAGGCCATCGAGGAAGGCCTGCGTATTCGCCGGCTGGAGCGGGAGAAGAAACGCCTGATCGACAAGAGCCGGCGCCAGAACGAGGAGTTGCGGCGATTGAACGAGGAACTGGAAGCACGGGTCAACGAACGCACCCGTGAAATCCAGGAAAAATCCGATATGTTGAAGCAGGCGATTCGCCAGATCGAAAACAGTTACGACGCCTTTGTCCGGGTCTTTTCCACGGTGATCAGCAGCCGGCCTCAGCTGC
The DNA here is from genome assembly GCF_033722735.1 of Marinobacter sp. Lineage (GTDB taxonomy): Bacteria > Pseudomonadota > Gammaproteobacteria > Pseudomonadales > Oleiphilaceae > Marinobacter. The sequence goes on along the minus strand of NZ_JAWVYN010000001.1, from coordinate 232,221 downwards.
AGAAGGGCCAGTCCCGCCAGGTTGCGGACCTGAGCAAGGCACTGGCCAAGCATTTGTCGCTGGACCGGGTCGAGACCGCCCACGTGTACTATGCCGCTCTGTTGCACGAGATCGGCAAGCTGAACCTGCCCGACGACGTCCTCACCCGGGCCGAAGCCCACCTCACCTACCGTGACCGGGACGTCTACCAGAAATACCCGGAAATGGGCGAAATGTTCCTGAGTTCCATACCGGCCCTGGCCCCCACTGCCAGGATCATCCGCCAGCACATGGAGCTGTACGATGGCAGTGGCTACCCTGACCACCTCAAGGGACACAGTATCGAGTTGGGCGCCCGCATACTGAGAGTGGCCCACGATTTCGTGGGACTGCAGAGCGGCCTCTTGACCACCACGCCCCATGATGCGGAACAGGCCTACCGCTACATTACGGAGTACGCCGGTCGACGCTACGACCCGGACATCGCAGCCCTGCTGCAACCGCTGATCCACGACTTTGCCATCGATCTCACCCAGGACCACGAAAAGATCTGTGCCCCATCGGAACTCGAGCCCGGCATGGTACTGACCCGAGACCTGGTCAACCGCAGCGGCATCCTGCTGATGGTCTCCGGGTCCAGCCTAAACGACCACATGATCAACAAGTTGCGGCAAATGGAGCAGCTCGACGGTCGCCGGGTCAACGTCTACGTTGCCAAACAGGAAAACGAGGAGTAGCCGCCATGTCCACCATTGCCCTGATCGATGACGAAGAACTGATCCTCAAGTCACTAAGCCGCCTATTGCGCAAGACCGACTGGGAAGTGCTCACCTTCAGCAATCCCGCCGATGCCCTGGGCGCCCTGGCGGATCGGGAAATCGACATTGTCGTGTCCGACTACCGCATGCCTCAAATGAGCGGCGTGGAGTTCCTCAACCGGTTCAAACAGGACCATCCGGACACCCTCAGGATCATCCTCAGTGGACAGGCGGACATGCAGGGGGTGCTCAACGCGGTCAACGAGTCCGAGGTCTACCGCTACATGCTCAAACCCTGGGAAGACGAGGAGTTCCTCCACACCCTGAAAACCGCCCTCAAATACAACGACCTGCTGCGAGAGAATGCCGAACTGGCGGAAATCGTACGGGTACAGCGCAGCCGACTGAAACGCCAGCAGGCGGAGCTGGAGCGGCTGGAACGGGAAATGCCCGGTATCACCCACCTCGAGCGGGATGCCGACGGCCTGATCGACCTCAGCGATGAAGCCAATGACATTCACTGGTAGAGTTAGATGCGCCAGAGATCCGTGACCGGGCAGTAATCTGGAGGGAGCCGCAATGTCCTTGCAAAGCATGTTCAGCTCACAGGGCTTCATGCCCCATGGCCATTGCTACCTGTGGACGCCGGAACTGCTGTTCCTGAATGTCATATCCGATTCCCTGATCACCCTCGCCTATTTCTCCATCCCCATCACCCTGACCTACTTCATTTACCGGCGGCGCGATATCCCCTTCGACTGGATGTTCAGCGCCTTCGGGGTGTTTATCCTGGCCTGTGGCGCCACCCATTTCATGGCGATCTGGACCATCTGGAACCCCGTTTACTGGCACCAGGGCTTCGTAAAAGCCATCACCGCCGTGGCCTCCACGATCACCGCGGTGTTGCTGGTCCGGTTGATCCCAATGGCGTTACGCATCCCCAGCCCCAGCCAGTTCGCCGAGGCCAATGAGCAGTTGGTCGCAAAGAACAAGGAACTCGTGCAGGCCAAGGAACGCGCCGAGGTAGCGATTCGGGCGAAAGACGCGTTCCTGGCCAATATGAGCCATGAGCTTCGCACCCCGATGAATGCGGTCCTGGGGTTCTCGCAAATCCTGAAACAGGATTCCAACCTGACCAATGCACAGGTGGGCAAGCTCGACCACATTCTTCAAAGCGGCAACCACCTGCTGGACCTGATCAATGATGTACTCGACCTGGCCAAAATTGACGCCGACAAGCTGGAGTTGGCCCCCCAGGCCATCGATCTGCCCTCGTTCCTGAATCAACTCGTTGAGGTGGCCGCCGTCAAGGCGGGCGACAAACCGCTGTCGGTGGCGCTCGAAGCCAGCCCGGACCTACCCCAAGGCATCTTTGCGGATGAAAAGCGGTTACGACAGATCCTGCTGAACCTCCTTGGTAATGCGGTCAAGTTCACCGACCGGGGCAGCGTGGTTCTCAGGGTCTCCAGCCGGACCATCAAACCCGGCGAGGATGAAATCGATTTTGCCGTATCCGACACCGGCGTGGGTATTGCGAAGCAGGACCTGGCCAAAGTCTTCCAGTCCTTCGAGCAGGTGGGGGAAGTGAATCGACGAGACTCCGGCACTGGCCTGGGTCTTGCGATCAGCCAGCGTCTGGCCAGACTGATGGGCGGGGATATCACCGTCAGCAGTGTGCCGGGCGAAGGCAGTTGCTTCCAGTTCAGTATTCGCTTACCTGCCATGGAGGCCGGGGCCGCCTTGAACACGCCCGTCGATACCCTGCCACTCGGATACTCAGGTCCCCGTCGCCGGGTGTTGGTCGTGGATGACATCGAGCCCAACCGGGCGGTCCTCGAGGACCTGCTGACCGGCCTCGGTTTCGACGTAGAGTCAGCAGAAAACGGACAACAGGCCTTGGAGGTGGCGATGCAGGTCCAACCCGACCTGATCGTCATGGACCTGGTGATGCCGGTCATGGGGGGCATCGAGGCAACCCAATCCCTGCGTTCAACCCCCGGCCTGGAAGCCACGCCGGTCATCATGGCATCCGCCAGCGCCCGGCCGCAGGACGAGAGCGCATCCATTTCTGCGGGCGCCAATATCTTCATCACCAAACCCATCGACCTGGAACAGTTCCTGTCCCAGGTAGGCCGGCTTCTGGAGCTGACCTGGCGATACAACGCTGAAGCAGCAACGGGAGTTCCGGAGGCGGACGCCACCGACACGCTGGAACCACCACCGGCTGCGGAGCTTGCGATTCTCCATCAACTGGCCCTCATGGGGGACATGGGATCGATCCGCAAATACGCCGATCACCTGCTCTCCATTGGCACCCAATACGCCAACTTTGCCAGAACGGTCAAACGAATGGCCGGTGGCTCCGAGTCCGAGGCCATCGTAGGGCTGGTGGAACGCTACCTCGACCACGGCTCGAGCGCTTGAACGCCGATCCGAGGGGACGCTACTCCCGGGTACCGAGGTGAATCCCCAGTGACTCGAGCCGGGCGCTGGCCTGCCCCTTCATCAACCTGCGCAACTCTGTCCGCGCCTCTGCGCTCGTCAAGCCACGCCGTTGCAGAACCTGCAACAGTTCGTCGAACTGTGCCCGGCGTCGGGCGCCGCTGGCGGTCGTGCTGCGGCGGTCGGCGAAGAAATCCATCAACGTGGAGCCGCACACGCAATTACGGAACAGCATGACCACCGGCTGATCGTCATCGTCGAGGGATTTTTTCAGGCCGCTGCCGGAGGACACCGACTCGGATTGCGCAATGAAAGTCTCGGCCGAATCGAACCAACGGCCACAGTTATTGCACTTCTTCGGGAACGTACCGTCGGATAATGCCTGCAACCCCTCGTAGAGTGCTTGTTCGTCCTTGTCCATGGCATACCATTCCGTCTTTTGAAGCCACCACCTGAAGCATAGCAGTCCCCGGCCTCCCCTACCGGTTCGCCGGGGAAATGCGTCAAATCAATGCATCTTTCCCTCAGCAGGCGGATAATTGAATGGTTCCCTTACCCGGAAGGATATGCCATGCCCGAGGAGCAACCCAAACAGCCCTCATTCAATTGGGTCCTGCTGTGGATCGCCATCGTCCTTGGCTACGCGGCCGTTCAGATGCTGGATTCGGACGGGCAGTCCGAGGTCGCGCCAATTCCCTACAGCGACTTCAAGACCTATCTCAGCCAGGACGAAATCGCTTCCGTGACCTTGCAGGGCCAGGAGATAGTTGGCGAATTCCGCGCGCCCCAGTACCTCTCCTCACAAAACACCAGCCTCGGCCGGTTCGAAACACGCATGCCGGAAACCGGGGACGACCAATTATTGCAACGGCTGGAAGAGCAGGGTGTTCGTATCGAGGTGGAGGCCAGCGAGGATCGCTCGCTGACCACCATTCTTATCAGACTGCTGCCCTGGTTGCTGCTTCTGCTCTACTTTGTCTGGCTATCCCGGCGCACCCTGAGCCGCTACGGGGGCGGCGGCACGCCCTTCGATTTCAGCAGGCGCCTGGAGGCCAAGATCAGCGGTTACATTCCCGAGACCCGCTTTGACGACATCGCCGGCCAGGACAATGCCAAGCGGGAGGTCATGGAACTCATCGAATTCCTGCGGCACCCGGAGGCGTTCCGGCGCCTGGGAGCCGAGGTGCCCCGCGGCGTACTGCTGATGGGACCGCCCGGCACCGGCAAGACCCTGATGGCCCGGGCCCTGGCGGGCGAGGCCGAGGTACAGTTCTATTCCATCTCTGCCTCGGAATTCATCGAGGTGTTTGTGGGGGTGGGCGCTTCCCGGGTGCGGCAACTGTTTGAGACCGCCAAGAAGAACACCCCCAGCATCATTTTTATCGACGAACTGGACAGCATCGGACGTGCCCGCGGCACCGGCCTGGGGGGCGGTCACGACGAGCGGGAACAGACCCTGAACCAGATCCTGGCGGAGATGGATGGCTTCTCCGGCCACGAGGCGGTGATCGTGCTCGCCGCCACCAACCGGCCGGATGTATTGGACCCGGCCCTGTTGCGGCCGGGCCGGTTTGACCGTCACGTCACCCTGGATTTGCCGGACCAGCAAGGCCGGGTGGCCATCCTGCAGGTGCATACGAAAAAGATCCGGCTCGGCGCGGACGTGGCCCTGGAACAACTCGCCGCCGGCACACCGGGCTTTTCCGGGGCCGACCTCAAGAACCTGGTGAACGAGGCGGCCATGCTGGGCGCCCGGGAAAAAGCCGACGCGGTCACCATGGCCCACTTCGACGAAGCCCGGGACAAGATCATCATGGGGACGCCCAGGGCCCTGGCCATTTCGCCGACCGAGAAACGCCGCCTTGCCGTCCATGAATCCGGCCACACCCTGGCGGCACACTTCCTGCCCAATGCCGATCCGCTCTACAAGGTCTCCATTGTACCCCGGGGCCAGGCCCTGGGCGGCACCCACCAGTTACCCATCGAGGAGCGTCACACCTACGCGGAGGAATACCTCCGGGACCGCCTGACGGTGATGCTGGCCGGCCGGGCAGCCGAGAAGGAACTCCTGGGCAGCGTGAGTTCCGGCGCCGACGATGACATCAAGCAGGCGACCGCCCTGGCCCGGTCCATGGTGGGCCGCTGGGGCATGTCCGACGCCGTGGGGCCGGTGGACCTGCGGGACAGCGAAGGCCACCCCTTCCTTGGCCGGGAGATCGCCCAACCGCGCCACTACAGCGAACACGCCGCCGAGGCCGTGGACGAGGCGGTCCGCCAACTGCTGGAGCAGGCGCAATCGGTGGCGACGGAGCTGATTCGCAAACACCGGGACGGCATGGACCGGCTGGTGGAGCGCCTGATGGCCGAGGAAACCCTGCTTAAGGACGACATCGAACGCTGTCTGGCGCCATCCACCCACTCCCAGCTCAGTTACTTTCCAGGGCCCCGGGCAAACGGCGATAATAAGGATAGATCCTCTACCAAGGGAGATTAGGTCATGACCCGATTCCCTTACCCCCAATCGGAAGACATCACCATCGATGCCGGCAACGTCCCCCTGCAAGGCACCCTCACCCTGCCCGAAATGAGTTCCGCCCTAGTGGTGTTTGTCCACGGCAGTGGCAGCAGCCGCTTCAGTCCCCGCAATCGGTATGTAGCGGAGGTGCTCCAGGATGCGGGACTGGCCACCCTGCTGTTTGACCTGTTAACGCCCGATGAAGAAGTCATCGACGAGCGGACCCGCGCCCTACGGTTCGACATCGCTCTGCTCAGCGAACGCATGGTGGCCACCGTGGACTGGATACAGAGCCGGAACCGGCTGAAACCGTTTCCCCTGGGGTTGTTCGGTGCCAGCACCGGGGCCGCGGCCGCCCTCAATACCGCGGCGGTCCGGCCAGATCAGGTGAAGGCGGTGGTATCCCGGGGGGGCCGGCCAGACCTGGCCATGACCGCCCTGCCCGACGTGCAAGCGGCAACGCTGCTGCTGGTCGGCGGCAACGACACGGTGGTGATCGATCTGAACGAACAGGCGGCGCAGCGGCTCAACACGCGCCACGAGCTGACCATCGTGCCCGGCGCCACCCATCTGTTCGAGGAACCGGGCAAGCTGGAGAAAGTGGCGGAACTGGCCCGGGACTGGTTCCTCCGGGAGCTGGTCTAGGGCGCCTTAACGCCCGTTCGCCGTTTGTCAGCGCGCCAGGTAACCGCCATCCACCGCAATGGCCTGTCCGGTTACAAAACTGGCCTGGTCCGAACAAAGCCACAGCAATACATCGGCTACCTCATTGGGATGGCCCGCCCGCTCCATGGGCTGAAAGTGCTGGAACTGCGCCTGTACCTCCGGATCGTTATGGGTAATCCGCTCGATCATTTCGGTCTGGATCACTGCCGGACAAACGGCGTTGATCCGGACATTACGGGTCGCATACTCCAGAGCCGCCGCCCGGGTGAGCTGGATCACGCCCCCCTTGGACGCACAGTAGGCCGGTAGCGTGGGGAAGCCCACCTGTCCTGCCACCGACGCCATGTTGACGATCGCCCCGCCACCCTGTTTCAGCATCAGCGGGATCTCTTCTTTCAGGCAGAGGAAGACGCCGGTGAGGTTGATGGCGATGGTGCGGTTCCAGTTCTCCAGCGTGCAGTCTGCGGTCTCGTTCATCTCCCCTTCAATGCCGGCATTATTGAAGGCGTAATCGAGACGGCCGTGGATGTCGACGATGGTCTTGAGCAGATGGGCGACGTCCACCTCCCGGGAGACGTCCGCCTGCACGAACTGCGCTTGCCCCTCTTCATGGCAGATGTCGTCCGCCAGGGCCTCACCACGGGACCAGTCCCGGTCACAGATCACCACCGTATCGCCGCGCCGGGCAAACGCCCAGGCCGCCGCCTTGCCAATGCCGGCGCTGCCACCGGTGACCAGGGCTACCTTGTCGGTTGGCTGAATCATCACCTTGTCCTCCTGATTCATCCGCTCATACCAACATAGTCGTCGGTGGCTCATCCGCCGTGATCTGGATCAGTGCTGGCGCAGGCGGGACGCCCCGGGGCAACGATGGCTTTCCGCGTTTGGCTGACCTATATCAGGGCCTCAAACACGGCTGGATATATACTTCTCAGTGGGGGCAGGCAGAGGCCACAAGCTCTTAATCCGTGGGTTGACGGCTTCTGCTTTTGCCAGGTCGTGAAGCGGTTTCACCATCCCAGGAGAGGAGAGCAGATCATGTCCCTGTTAAAACGCAAATCGTTGAGCAACTTTCCCCAGCTCCCCCTCGCCTCTCAGCTGAGCGACGAGATGAACCGGCTGTTCGAGCGGGAATTTCCGCTACTCGGCCGTCAGTGGGAGACACTGGGAGGCCAATGGCAGCCCGATGTCGACATCGAGCAGAAAGCTGACCGGTACATCATCACCGCGGACATTCCCGGTGTGGACCCGAAGGACATCAACGTCTCAATGGACAATGGCATGTTGACCATTGAGGGCAAGCGGGAGAGCAAGGTGGAGGAGCAGAAGGAAAACTACCGTTGCATCGAACGGGAATACGGGTCTTTCTACCGCAGTTTCAGTCTGCCGGATGCCACCGATGCGGACAAGATCAAGGCCCACGTCCATCACGGCGTGTTGGAAGTGACCGTGCCCAAATCGGAATCTTCCCAGCAGAAGAAGATCCGGGTAGAGGTGGATTAACACCGAAGATCGTCGGCCAGCGGTGAGTAATCCCGTTGGCCAGGTCTTGGGGCGGGAGCCGGATCAGCCGGCAAAGGGGCAAAGGTTATGACAACTTGGGTACTGGTTGCTGACAGTGCCCGGGCGAGGTTCCTGCAAACGGAATCGCCGGCCCGGGAGCTGAAAGAAATGCAGGTGTTGGTGAATCCCAGTGCGCGCCTGAAGGAACAGGACCTGGTTGCGGATGCACCGGGCAGCCATGGTGATGGTGCCATGCCCGGGCGACATCGTATGCCGCAACGGCAGGACGCCAAATCGAAGGCCAGAAAGACGTTTGCCAAAGAGATCGATCACCAACTCAATACAGCATTTGGCCAGGGTCAGTTCGACAAACTCTGTCTGGTCGCTGCGCCGAATTTCCTGGGCGAACTGCGATCGGGACTGAGCAAAGAAGTCAGACAACGGATTTCGGGGGAGCTATCCCGGGATATCACCACCTTAAACGTCACGGATATCTACGCGGCCCTGAAGCCGTTTCTGTAGGCCATACAACGCCCGGCTCAGTCCGATGCCTCGATCAGGGCGGTATCCAGCACGGTATCAACACGATCGGCGAGGACAAACTGCATGCTGTCGCGCACCGATTCCGGCAAATCGTCCAGGTCTTTCTCGTTTCGCTTGGGCAGGATTACCGTGCGTAAGCCGGCACGGTGAGCCGCCAGTACCTTGTCCTTGATGCCGCCGACGGGCAACACCTGCCCCCGCAGCGTCATCTCTCCGGTCATCCCCACTTCATGATGAACCGGGCGCCGGGTCAGCAGGGACACCAGGGCGGTGACCAGGGCGACACCGGCCGAAGGGCCATCCTTGGGAATGGCGCCGGCAGGGATATGGATATGGATGTCCTGATCCTCGAAAAAGTGAGCGTCGATTCCCAACGACCCGGCCTGTGATCGCACGTAACTCAGGGCAGCCTGGGCCGACTCCCGCATCACGTCTCCCAGTTGCCCGGTGATGGTCAGCCCCTTCTTGCCAGGCATTGCGCTGGCTTCCACAAACAGGATATCGCCACCTACCGCCGTCACGGCCAGGCCAGTGGCCACTCCCGGCAGGCCCGTGCGCTCGGCCAGGTCATAGAAAAACATGGGCTTGCCCATCAGCGTCTTCAGCATGGGCAGGTCAACCACCAGTGATTCAGCCGTCCGCTCGGCAATGCGTACCACCGCCTTGCGACACAGGGCGCCAATGCGTCGGTCCAGGCTGCGGACACCCGCCTCACGGGTGTATTCCCGAATGAGCGTTAACAGGGCATCGTCCTCGATGCGCAGTTCTTCCTCTCTTAACGCGTTTTCCCGTCGCTGACGGGGCAACAGGTAGCGTTGGGCGATGTTGAGCTTTTCGTCATCGGTGTAGCCTGGCAGGGTGATGACTTCCAGGCGATCCCGCAAAGGACCGGGAATGTTGTCGAGCACGTTGGCGGTGGCGATGAACATCAGCGAACTGAGGTCAAAGGCCACGTCCAGGTAGCGGTCGCGGAAGTCCCGGTTCTGTTCCGGGTCCAGCACCTCCAGCAAGGCTGCCGCCGGATCTCCCTGCCAATCGGCGCCCAGCTTGTCAACTTCATCCAGTAACAGCACCGGGTTGCGCGACCCCACATCCCGCAAGGCCTTGATAAACCGCCCCGGCATGGCCCCCACGTAGGTTCGGCGATGGCCCCGGATTTCCGCCTCGTCCCGAATGCCGCCCAGACTGATGCGATGCAGTTTCCGGCCCAGGGCCCGGGCGATGGAATGCCCGAGCGAGGTCTTGCCAATGCCCGGCGGCCCCACGAAACAGAGGATGGCGCCCTGGCGTTCCGGCCGAACGCCCTGGCCAGGCTCAGCGTTTTCAGCCTGCTTGGCCCGCTGTTGACGCAGTTGACGCACCGCCAGGTATTCCAGGATCCGTCTTTTGATCTTCTCCAGGCCGTAATGGTCCTCATTGAGGATGGTTTCCGCCTGCCTGGTATCGAGAATTTCTTCGGTGGCCTGGCGCCAGGGCAACGTGACCAGCCAGTCCAGGTAGGTCAGGATGACCCCATACTCGGACGACGCCTCCGGCAACCGCTCCAGCCTGGCCAGTTCCCGGTTTGCCTGGGCCTGGGCCTCCTCCGTCATGCCACTGGCCTCGATCTTGCCACGATACTCCTCCACCCGGGCCTGGCTGCCGTCGTCCTCCCCCAGTTCCTGGCGGATCGCCCTGAGCTGCTGGCGCAACACGTACTCCCGTTGGGCCTTCTCCATCTCGCCCCGGGTCACCGCCTGGATCTTCTTGCCCAGTTCCATGACTTCCAGCTCGTGGTGGATTAACTCGATCAGCTTGAGCATCTTGGCCAGGACATCGTCCTCCTCCAGAACCGCCTGCGCCTCATGGACTTCCAGATGGGTGCTGGAACTCACCAGGTAGGTTAGCTGCCGGTAGTCTTTCGTTTGGGCGACGGCTTGCAACAGCTCGTCCGGCAGGTAGGACAACGTCTCCACCAGTTGGCTGAAGGTGACCACCAGATTGTTCCGCACCGCCTGCGCTTCGATATCCCCCTGCTCCGGTTCAATTTCGCTGAGCACCTCAATCCTGGCTCGCAGGTAGGGCTCGTGGCTCACCCAGTCTTCTATCCGCGCCTTTTCCAATCCCTGGAGGGTCACGTTCAGCTGTCCCTCCTTGCGACTGGAAGTTTGCAGGACCTGGGCAACACAGCCCACCGGGTAAAGCTCGTCCGGCCCGGGTTCCGGCGACTTCGGGTCCTTGCTGGCCACGATGACCACCAGGCTGTCATCATCGAGTACATCGTCCAACAGGCGCAACGACCTGGGCTGGCCAACCACGATGGAGGTCACCGCGTAGGGATAGATCACCATGTTTCGAACCGGCAGGACCGGCAGGGTGTCCGGAATCGACGGCTGCGTTCTCTCGTCCTGTTGAACCGGCACCGGGTCGGGTTCGTTACCGTTCTTGATTTCAATTTCCACCACCATCCCCCTTTTTATGCCCAGGGCCTTCTCAAAGGATAGCGCCCGCCAAGCCGACGGCTACTGACTTTGATCAGTCAAAGACCGCCCCGGGGCGGTCAACTGCCGAGCGCTTAACCCATTGACCCGTCCCCGTCCACCAACCATATTGTTAAGGAGCCTCTCAATCGAACTGGAAGGCAAGCCCCTCATGAACAGGACAGACCTTTGCCTATTTGCCCTGGACGAGGCTGACCCGCTGGGCCGGGACATTGCCCAACACCTCGGCCACCCCCTTTCCCGGCATGAAGAACGCCGGTTTGAGGACGGAGAACACAAATGTCGCCCCCTTGAGAGCGTGCGGGACAAAGATGTCTATGTCCTGCAGTCACTGGTGGCCGACCGGGAACTGAGTGTGAACGACCGGCTCTGCCGACTGCTGTTCTTTGTCGGAGCCCTGGCGGACGCCTCCGCTGCCCGCATCACGCTGGTGCTGCCTTACCTGTGTTACGGACGCAAGGACCGGCAGACCAAGGACCGGGACCCGGTCATCACCCGCTACGTGGCCCAATTACTGGAAACGGCCGGCGCCTCGCGGGTATTAACCCTCGATGCCCATAACCTGGCCGCCTACCACAATGCCTTTCGCTGTCCCCGTGAGCACCTGGAGAGCCGCCTGCTGATGGTCGACTACTTTGCCTCCATACTCGATGACGAAGCCGTGGCCGTGGTCTCCCCCGATGTGGGTGGCATCAAGCGGGCCGAGCGTTTCCGCCGGTCCCTCGCCAACCGCCTGGGGCAGGAGGTGGACAATGCGTTCGTCGAAAAATACCGGAGTGAGGGACAAATCACCGGGGGCACCCTGGCGGGCGACATTCAGGACAAGGCGGTGATTATCATCGATGACCTGATCAGTACCGGTGGCACTCTGCTTCGCGCCGCCGAGGTGTGCCAGCAGCAGGGCGCCCAGTCCATTTACGGCGCCGCCAGTCATGGCCTGTTCACCGGAGACACCAACGAACTCCTGGGTTCACCGCTGTTCGACCGGCTGGTGGTTACCGACAGCGTGCTGGCCAGTCGCCGGCCCGCCGCCCCCCAGGACAGGCTGGTCATCCTGAGCGTGGCGCCATTGCTGGCCGAGGCCGTCGAACGACTTCATGGCGGAGGCTCACTGTCGGAACTGGTGGGCTTGGACGATTAGTCAGTGAGCTTCTATCCCTCACCGGAATCCCCCACATGGCCACGGCCCTCGGGAACGAACAGCCAAACACGGAAAGTGGCGTTTGCCGGCTGCGAGCAAGTCCTGCCTACCCGGGGATTGACGGGGGCCGCCAACTCGCTCAATGTGGTCAATACAGCGTGGACGCGCGGTTGTCGGCAAAGGTTGGTCATCCATCCTTGCCAACCAATGATGCGCTCACGCTGACTCTTGGCCAAGCTGGAGGATGCTGGGTTATGGATCGGCATCTGCATAACAACTCCCCCTGCTCGAGGAGTGACACCCAGGGTATCTCCCTGAACCAGGCCTCCGGTACCCCGCTGGAGCACAACCACTGCCGGTTCTGCCGAGCCAAGCCCTACTGCTTGCCGGGACAGTGTCACCTGGATCAGAGCCTTCTCAACCTTGCCAGGCTGGTTCAGCGGCACAGGGTGTTACACGCCCACCAGCACCTGTTCAGGCAGCACGAACGAGCGGACTTTCTCATGGTGCTCTCATCCGGGGTGTGCAAAAGCTACTTCCTGGACGGCAAAATCCGGGAGCATGTTTGCGCGTTCTTCTACCCAGGAGACCTGATTGGCATCGACTCACTGGACCATGAGAGCTATCAGGCTAACGCCGTCATGCTGGAAACCGGCTGTGTCTGCTTCCTGCCCATTGCATCGATCCACCAGGCGCTGACAACCTCGCCGGAATTGCAGCAACAGATGATACGGATGTTAAGCCGGCAGCTGTGGCATGAGTACGCCAGGGCAGGCAGCTTCACCGCCGAGGAACGGGTGGTGCAATTCCTGTTGGAACTCAGCCACAAACAGAAACGTCTGGGCTATTCCGCGTCGGAGCTGCGGCTGTTCATGGGCCGGAGTGACATCGCCAGTTACCTCGGGCTTCGTGCCGAAACCGTCAGCCGAACCTTAACCCGCTTGCAAAAGGACAACTTGATCAGGGTACACCGGGAGACCGTCTGCCTGTGTGACGTTGACCGGCTGCGGACGCTCTCTGCCCTGAGCGAATGATCGGCCTGGCCCCGGTTCCTGGCTGCCATGCCCCTGCTTTTATCAGGGACGCCCTAAATCAACCCTGCATCCAGACCTGCAGCAACATACAACCCCAACTCCCGGCACTGCTCTTCAAACTCACCACGGTATTCGCCCCGACAGACCAACGGCTCCTGAATCAGCCGCCAACGCAATCCGGTAGTAATGGACTCGATGGCCCGGCGGGTGCCGGTACCGTCATGGCCGGCTCGGATGTAGAAGGCGAAGGGTAGTCCCTGGGTTTTCTCCAGGCAGGGGTAGTAGCTGCGGTCGAAGAAATCCTTGAGGGCACCGCTCATATAGCCGAGATTCTCGGTGGTGCCGAGGATGATGGCGTCACAGGCCAGCACGTCGTCCGGGCCAGCCTCCAGCGGCGCCAGTACCTTGACGTCCACGGACTCGATATCCGGATGGCGAGCACCGTCGACAACGGCGTTGCGCAGGGTCAGGGTGTTCGGGGATGGGGCGTGGGCAACAATCAGCAATCGCTTGCGGTCAGACATGACGGGCTCCTGCTGGGTGGTGCGGGTAACAGGGAGGCGTGGAACCTCCCAGGTCGGGAGCGGTATCGGCTACGAGCAGGCGAAGCCGATACCGGCGAGCAGTCTTAGATCAGCTCGCCATTGGTTTCCGCCGGCTGAGCGGCTTCGGCACCCTTGCTGACCGGCTTGGGCATCAGCTTGTCACGAACCTTGGCCTCAATCTCGTGGGCCATGTCCAGGTTCTCTTCCAGGAACTTGCAGGCATTGGCCTTGCCCTGGCCGATCTTGTCGCCATTGTAGGCATACCAGGCACCGGACTTGTCCACGAAGCCTTCCTTCACGCCCATGTCCAGCACTTCGGCCATGTGGTAGATGCCCTTGCCGTACATGATCTGGAATTCCGCCTGACGGAACGGCGGCGACACCTTGTTCTTCACCACCTTGACCCGGGTTTCGTTACCCACCACCTCGTCACCGTCCTTCACGGAACCGGTGCGGCGGATGTCCAGACGAACCGAGGAGTAGAACTTGAGGGCGTTGCCGCCGGTGGTGGTTTCCGGGGAACCGAACATGACACCGATCTTCATCCGGATCTGGTTGATGAACACCATCAGACAGTTGGCATTCTTGACGCTGCCAGTCAGCTTACGCAGGGCCTGGGACATCAGGCGGGCTTGCAGGCCTACATGGGAATCGCCCATCTCGCCTTCAATCTCCGCCTTCGGGGTCAGGGCCGCCACCGAGTCGACGATGATCACATCCACCGCGTTGGAGCGGACCAGCATGTCGGCAATTTCCAGGGCCTGTTCACCGGTATCCGGTTGGGACACCAGCAACTCGTCCACGTTGACGCCCAGCTTCTCGGCATAGACCGGGTCCAGGGCATGCTCGGCATCCACAAAGGCACAGGTCTTGCCCTGCTTCTGGGCTTCGGCGATTACCTGCAGGGTCAGCGTGGTCTTACCGGAACTTTCCGGACCGTAGATCTCGACAATCCGGCCATAGGGCAAACCGCCGATACCCAGTGCCACGTCCAGTCCCAGGGAGCCGGTGGACACCGCCGGGATCGCCTCCCGGGGCTGATCACCCATTTTCATGACGGCGCCCTTGCCGAATTGGCGCTCAATCTGGCTCAGAGCTGCACCGAGTGCTTTCTTGCGGTTGTCTTCCATTGCTGCCATGCCCTCTTGAATCTTGTCTGATTATCATCTGGCCTGTCTTTCACACAGGCCTCAACCTGTATATTTGACCAGTATTAAAACACATGCAAAGAACCAGACCAACCCCCTTGTTTTAAGGGACACTAGCCTCAGGATTCCAGAAAATCCCTAACCCCCTGTAATACGTAGAGAACCGACTGACGGCGCACCGCCTCCCGGTCTCCCTCAAAGTGCTGAACTGTGGTCACGGTCTCCCCGGCGCTGGTGCCCCAGGCAAACCAGACCGTACCTACCGGCTTGTCAGCGCTGCCGCCGCCGGGCCCTGCCACGCCACTTATGGCGACGGCCACGCTGGTGCCCGTCACATGCAGGGCGCCTGCGACCATGGCCCGGACCACCGGCTCGCTGACAGCCCCGTGCTCATGGAGTAACGTCGCCTTTACACCCAGCAGGGCCTGCTTGGCCCGGTTGCTGTAGGTGACCAGCCCGCAGTCCACATAAATGGACGAGCCGGCCCGGTCGGTCAGCACTTTTGCCACCCAACCGCCGGTGCAGCTTTCCGCGGTGGCAATGGTCAGCCCCCGGCGCTCCAGCAGCTCTCCCAGACGGGAACCGGCATCGGCCAACTGCTGATCAGAAACTGTCATATTTACCTCACCTGGTGTCAGAAAAACTTACATTGCAGAATGTTAATGTAACGTCTAAATAGGGGAATTACCGGAAATCAGTTGGTTAAAAACCTGGCCCGTATACTGCTTAACCTTGAGTACACGAAAATATTAACGAAATTTAAGCAATACCAGAACGTGCGAAGCAGAGTCCATACAACGAAAAGAAGCAGTTTCCAGCCTGGGAAAGGCGCGGTGTATCAACAACAATACAGCTGCACTACCACGCAGGTTGTCCGCCCAGGTTGGAGTCACCTTAGAGGCAGTCGTAATGGATTATCCTGGTTGTGTCGTTATTATCGTCAGGAATTTGGAAACGTGCTCCGCTAACCAATACACAGAAACATTAAAAGAACACCATTATCAAGTCAGGTACGTGGCAGAGGGGGAGGACCCCATTCCAGCCATCCAGCAACATGATCCGGTAGCGGTATGCTATCAGTTCGATTACCCGGACCAGTCCGGCCTGCTCGAGCTGCGTCAGACCAAGCAGGCCCTGCCCTCGGTCCCGCTGCTGATGATCACCCAGTCCCACTCCGAGCAGCTTGCGGTCTGGGCGTTCCGCTCCCACGTGTGGGATTACTTTGTCCAGCCGGTGGACACCGCCCGGTTTATCGATGTGGTGGATACCCTGAGCGCCATCCACCATGGCAAGCCGGCCGCGGCTGCCCGCGCCGCGCTGGATGCCAAGAACTCAATCCCGCCCGAAGCCCGTTTGCGCTGTGTGGGCGTGAGCGTAGACCGGTCCATCATGGACCAGATCCTCACCTACCTGAACGCCAACCTGCACAAGAAGATCGTCCAGGCCGAAGTGGCCGAGCGGTTCGGGCTCAGCCCCTTCCAGTTCAGCCGGCTGTTCAAGCGTCTCAGCGACATGACCTTCCAGAGCTACCTGTTAACCCGCCGGATCGAGGAGGCCAAGCGGCTGCTGGCCAACCCCAAGGTGTCGGTCACCGACATCTGCTTTACCGTGGGTTTCCACGACCTGTCCTACTTTACCCGGATTTTCCAGCGCCACGTGGGCTTGCCGCCCTCCCGCTACCGTGTGGCCCAGGCCGAGCAGGCCGCCGCGGCGGAAGCTGCAGCCAGCGTTGAGAAAAAGCACCGGTCGGTTGAACTCGTATCGGCGAAAAGCTAGCAAGCCACAACAAAAAAAGCCCGAAGCGCCTGCAGTCCAGGCGCTTCGGGCTTTTTGTTAGGCCGCATCCTTAAAGAACCCTCATACCACAGGTATAAGGGTTCAGTCTCACTGCACCAGCACCGGGTACTTCGCCAGCACCCCATAGTTTGGGCCACCGGTCTCCCCTGCCGGCTCGTGGTAGGAGCAGTCCGGGGCGAAGTAGATGGTCTTCTGGCGCCAGCCGTCGTTCTGTTCATCGTCGGTGTCGTAATAAGCCGGGTTACCGTCCGGTTTCTTCAAGTTGAAGTTGTCGACGAAGTCGTTCCAGCGGGGGCCACCCTCTGTACTGCTGTCACTCCAGGTTCCCGGCGACTCGCCGCCGCTGTCCTGGGGCGGCCGCTCCATTTCATAGGGCGCGTCTCCATCGATGTCGTTCTCTTTGTTGACAATCCACATTACGTTCACATTCACCGCGCCCACCAGCTCGTTGCTGGGGCTAATGCCCCCTCCGGGGCAGGCAACCACCGGCAGGGTCATGTTCCAGGGCTTGGTCCTGTCTTCCGTGTTGTCCACCCAGCAGTCATAGAGGGCGTCGAAAACCGACTGAACCTGGCCATTGCTGGTCTCTATATGCTCACCGTAGTGTAGGGTCTCCGGGTTGCCATCCCCGCAAATCACCTCTTTGATTTCATTGGCGCTGGCCCCACCATTGCTCTCACCTTGCTTGAAATTGGTCCAGCCACCGGTGTCGCCGTTGGCGGGGATAAACCGCCCGACCGAGCAATCGTATTCGCCGGAACCGTTCAGCAAGGCCTCCTCGCAAATGGCAATGGGCTGGTCCAGCTCCTCCGGATTAATCGTTCCGGCAAAGCCGATGTAGGCCACGGCCCGCGCTTGCACCTGGTAATCGTCCAGGCCCACGATGGTGCCAAAGAAGGCTTCCACCGGAGTCGCGCTTCGCTCGGTGATCACCTCCACCGCGTTGATGAAATTGGGGTCCACATCCAGATCATCTGCATCCTTTCCGGCCAGATCCACCACGGCTGTGCTGGTATTTTCCTGAAAGGTCTGCGTAGTAAAGCTCCAATGCCCGCGCCGAACCTGAACGATCTCAACCGGGTCGCCCTGACTGTAGTTGGCCAGGGCGGCGTTCCGGGCTACGTCATTGGCCCCCTCATTCACCATGCTGCCGTCATCCAGATAGAGCTCCCGCGCTCCCGCCAGCGCTCCCGCATCGGCGGCGTTCTGGAGTTCGTTCTTGGCCACATAGATATTGCCACCGTCCACTGCCAGGGCCGCAAACGCGAACAGCATGAGCAGCGCAATCGACATCAGCACAATGGAAATACCACGCTGGCGGTACGGGCCCGGGGGGACAGTGCGCAGCCGGCCGGGCCATTGTAAAGCTTTGGGGTCTGAAGCGTTCATGGTCACTCCGCACGCATTACGGTGGTTGCTGTCAGTTCCAGTTCGCCCCCCAAGGTCCCGATAAACTCGGACAGGATTAAGTATTGGTAGGGGTAGGTGATGGTGACAATCAGGTCATCCCCACGACCGAAGCCGTCGCCGTCGGGATCCTCTCGCACGATGCTCGTGGTCAAACTGGCCTCACCACCCAGGGAAATGAGGAAGTTCTCGTAGTTCTCTATCGCATCGGTGATGGCGGCGTCTGCCGCCGCTTCACTGGGAGGATTGCGATAGAGAATCCCCGCCCGGGCGCCTTCGCGGCTGGCATTGGTCAGCGTGGCCTTGTCGAACAGCGCCACGCTGAACTCGATGATGCCGAACAGGATCAGGAACAGCAGGGAGGCGGTGATGGCGAACTCCACCACCTCTGTGCCTTGTTGATACCGCAGTGATTTCATCTTCATGACACCTACCCCCTACCCTCACTGGACCGCGGCGTTACGCCGCATCATCCGTTCCACATTGCGCGCGTTTTCACTGGCGGTCACGTAATAGGCCGGCGACAGGTGCATGGCCTTGTTGAAGAAGGCCAGGGCCTGGTCGTACTCCCCCGCCATCATCGAGACGTAACCGACGTCGTTATAAGCCTCGGACTCCTCCCCGGTGCGACTCAAGGCCTCCAGTGCGGAGCGGTAGTTCTTCTCGCGGGCATGCACCAGGCCCAGGTTGCGCCAGGCAAGTTCATAGCCGGGATCAATCTTCAGCGCCTGCTGCAGGAACCGGCGGGCGCCGGCCCAGTCGCCGGCCAGATAGCGGGAGTAACCGAGGTTGTTGAGCACCTGCGGTGAGCTGGGATTGGCCGCCTGCGCCTGCAGGTAGTACTCCACCGCCTGGCCCGCCTGATCGTCCATATCCGCCAGGATGCCCAGGGCGTTATAGGCGCGCCAGGGTATCGGCTCGGGGGAGGTCAGTACCTTCTCCAGTTGCGCCTTGGCCGCTTCGTATTGGCGGGCGTCGAGGTACAGGATGCCCAGGCCGGTGCCCGCTTCGACATGGTCAGGGTTGATTTCCAGCACCCAGCGATAGGCCAGGCTCGCCAGCCGGACGTTGTCCCGGGCCTGGTGAATGCTGCCAATCTTGTACAACACCTCGGTGGGTGGCTCGTCCTCCAACCTCAGTCCGCGGATGTACTCATACAGGGCCCGGTCGTAGTCGCCGGTCTGGGCCGCCGAGTCGCCATTGCGATAGGCCTCCTCGGGGGTTTTGACCGGGAACGCGGTGGCGTAGGTGGCCTCGGACTCCCCTTCGTAAAACACCCCGAACTCGTCACCGCCACCGGTCGACGGTGTGGAAGCACACCCGGTCAGTAAGCTGCCGGCCAACAGCATCGGAAACAACGTCTTGCCTATGATCATGGGTCTTATCCCTCCGCAGGTTCCCACCGAATCGCTTTCCAGCTTCTTTCCTCTCACTTTCCCATCGCGACCATTGCACCGAGCAACGGTGGCCCAATGGACACCACGAAAAAGCTCGGCAGTACGCAAAACACCAGCGGGAAAAGCATCTTGGTACTGACTTTGGCGGCCTTTTCCTCGGCTTCCTGGCTCCGCTTGTCCCGCAGCTCCGCGGAGTAAATCCGCAGGGTGGAACCAATGCTGGTACCAAACCGCATGCTTTGGATGAGGCTGGTGACCAGCCCACGAATTTCTTCCACGCCGGTGCGCTGCTCCATATCCCGCAAGGCTGAACGCACGTCCATTCCCGCCCGAGTCTGCATGCCAAACAGCTTCAGTTCTTCGGACAGTTCCGGCTGACTGATCTCCAGATCCCGAGCCACCCGCTGGATGGCGGCAATCAGCCCCAAGCCGGCCTCGGTACAGACCACCAGCAAATCCAGGGTGTCCGGCAGGCCCCGACGCAAGCGGGTGGTTCGCTGCTGAACAGCCCGATTCAGCCAATAGGTGGGTAACAGGTAACCGGTGATGGCTGCAGCGACGGCCAGCAACATGACGGTTGCAAATGGTAGGCGCAGAAACTGCACCCCGAACAGAAACAGGGCAGGCAGCAACAGCGTCAAACCCAGTTTGGCACCGTAGAACGTGCTCAACGCCCCCGGCGCATAGATGCCGGCATGGCGCAGTTGCTCCTGGGTGCGGCTGAGAACCGCCTGGTCGCCGGGCATGAGCCGGTGTCCCATGGCGTCCGCCACACGCAAGGCGGTGTCCGTGGTCTTACCGGCATGGCCTTTCCCGCCAGCAGACGCCCCAGCACTCGCCGCCTGGGGACTCAACCTCTGGACTCGACGGCGGATGGGATCGCTTAGTCCCAGGTAGATCAGCAGCAAGGCCATCATCAAGGCGAAGGCGGCCGCACCAAGCAACACCATGAAACTCAGCTGGGCCATCTGTGGATTTTCGATCAACTCATGCAGTAACACCTGCAACTGGCTTAGGAACTCCATCTCGGCTCCCCCCTATACGTCGACGCGGACGATACGCCGCATCCAGAAAATACCGGCCACCGTCAGACAAAAAGCGACCCCTACCAGCTGGCGGCCAATGGGATTGTCTACCAACATGGGCAGAAATCCCGGAGCAATGACGGACAGCAGGGCTGCCATCGCGAACGGCAGCAATGACAGGATCCAGGCCGCGAGGCGGCCGGGTGCGGACAGAGTCCGAAGTTTGCGGTGGAACCGGAACCGGGCACGGATGATCGAAGCCAGGTTTTCCAGCAATTCGGCCAGATTGCCGCCGGTTTCCTTCTGGATCAGCACAGATGTCACAAACACCATGACCGTGACGCTCTGAACACGGCCCAGCAGGCCATTAAGCGCGGTACGTACACTTCCGCCGTAATTGATCTCCATGAAGGTGGTGCGGAATTCAGAGGCTATCGGGTCCGGCATTTCCTCCGACACCAGTTTCATGGCATCGACAAAGGGGTAACCGGCCTTCAGGGCCCGCGACATCACGACTAGCGCTTCCGGTAGCTGGTCTTCAAACTGGGCCAACCTTTGAGCTCGGGCCCGTCTCAACCGGAAATAGGGCAGCGTCATCACGGCGCCTCCCGCCATCACCCCTACCACCACAGACGGCAGCAAAATGCCTACCAGCAAGCCCACGAGACTCCCCATCAGGATAGTTCTGAGCACCAAGCGGTAGGCCAGCGTCTTAAGACCGGCCTGTTCAATCGACTGTTCCAGCCGCTCCATCCCGGGCAGGGATTCCAGGGCCCGCTCAACACCACTCAATTCCTGCAGGTGTTTGCGCCTCAGCAGCGATATTGCCTCGACCTGTTCTCCGTCCTGGGCCACTGACTGCAGCCGCTTCTTCAATCGCTTGTTGGCTTGGCGATTCTCACCAAAAACCGGAACGATGAAACTCTGTACCAGCAGGAACGCGGCCACAAAGA
Organism: Marinobacter sp.; assembly: GCF_033722735.1. Classification (GTDB taxonomy): domain Bacteria; phylum Pseudomonadota; class Gammaproteobacteria; order Pseudomonadales; family Oleiphilaceae; genus Marinobacter. Next base: position 210,888 of record NZ_JAWVYN010000001.1, on the reverse strand, counting down.
CCATGCCAATAAATATGGTTTCGTCGGAGATATGCCAGTTCATCACCATCCCCCCCGATCCGCCTGAAAGATCTCAAGCCCAGGAGCCATGCCTCGGCGTTTGAGGTGGTCATAAAAGTTGGGCACCACACCGGTGGCGGAGAACCGGCCGATGATATTGCCTTCCTCGTCCACACTCTCGCGCCGGAAACTGAAGATTTCCGACATGGTGATGACATCCCCCTCCAGGCCGTTGATCTCCTGCACACTCACCAGCCGGCGCCGGCCATCCTCCTGCCGCTCCAGTTGCAGGACAATGTCGATGGCGGAGGCAATCTGGTTTCTCAGGGCGTTCAAAGGCAGGGTAAAGCCACTCATCGCCACCATGCTCTCGATTCGGGTCAGGGCGTCCCGGGGGCTGTTGGCGTGGATGGTGGTGAGCGAGCCATCGTGACCGGTGTTCATCGCCTGCAGCATGTCCAGGGCCTCACCACCACGCACCTCGCCAATGACGATCCGGTCCGGACGCATCCGCAGGCTGTTGCGCAGCAGGTCCCGCTGGGTAACCTCGCCCCGGCTCTCGATGTTGGGCGGACGGGTCTCCAGGCGCACCACGTGGGGCTGTTGCAGCTGGAGTTCCGCAGAATCCTCGATGGTCACAATGCGCTCGCTGTGGGGAATGAATCCGGACAGCACATTGAGCATGGTGGTCTTGCCGGCACCGGTACCGCCGGACACCACCACATTGAGCCGGGAGCGGACGGCGGCATCCAGCAGCCTGGCCACCTCTTCGGTGATCGCGCCATACTCCACCAGGTTTTCCGCGGTCAGCTTGTCCACGGAGAATCGACGGATGGACAGCATGGGGCCGTCAATGGCCAACGGTGGAATCACCGCATTGACCCTCGAACCATCCTTGAGGCGGGCATCGACCATCGGCGAGGATTCGTCCACCCGGCGTCCCACCCCGGAAACGATACGATCGATGATGGTTAACAGGTGTCGGTCGCTGCTGAAGCTCAGCTTGGTCTGTTCCAGCTTGCCAAACCGCTCGACATAGATGGGCTTGGTGCCATTGACCAGGATATCGGAGACGGTCCTGTCCGCCAGCAGGGCCTCCAGCGGCCCCAGCCCCAGCACTTCGTCCTGCAGATCGGCAATGATGCGCTGGCGCACGGCAGAGTTGAAGGTCAGGCTTTCCTCCCGCATCAAGGCCTCGCATACCTGCTGGATCTGGCTACGGGCTTCCCGATCCCCCAAACTGCCCAGCAGTGACAGGTCCAAGGTCTTGACCAGCCGCTCAAATAGGGACTCCTTGAACGCCTGCTCCTCGTCGGAGAGGTTTCCGTACTCCTCGGCGCTCCGCGCCACTGGTGCGGTCCAGCCCATGGCACTGGCATTGCCGTTGCCATTGGCACTACCCAATTTCGGACGTAGGTTCATGTTCTTGCTCCTCGGCTCTGCCGAACCCATTCAAGCGGATTCCAGCGGGAACCCACACTGGATGACTGCAGTTGCTCATTGCCCAGAGACTCGGCCAACTTGACCAGATCGCGGGTGATCGGTGCCTTGGGTGCGTATTCCAGCAATGGGCTACCGATATTGATGCTCTGGCTGACCCGGTCGTAGTCGTTGGGCAGGGTCAGGATGTTCAGGTCTGTCAGTGCATGGCGGATGTCTTTGAGTGACACCGGACTGCCCTTGGTAAACCGATTGACCACCACCGTGATCTGGGAATCGTCCAGTCCCAGGTCCCGTCTCAGGATGGAAACCAGGCGCTGGGCATCCCGAAGGTGGGCAACCCCAGGCTCCATGGTCACCAACACATGGTCGGCGTTTTCCAGGGTCATCGCGGTGGCGCCACTGACCCACCGGGGCAGGTCCACCACGATGTCGTCGTAGGCTTCTCCAAGAATCTTCAACAGCATCTCCATGCGCTCTTCCGGCACCTCCGAGATGGTCACCCGGTCCTCGGGGGTGGACGCCATCAGGTCCAGACCACTGGAGTGGGACAGCACATACCCCTCCAGCGCCATGAGGTCCAGGCTATCCACCAGCTCCAAGGCCCTCACCAGGCCATGTCGTGGGGTCAGGTTGAAATAGATGGGCAAGGCACCGAACTGCAGGTCCATGTCCACCAACACGGTGCGTTTGTTGAGAGATTCGGCCAGGATGTGCGACAGGTTAGCGGCCACCATGCTGGCGCCGGACCCGCCTTTGGCATTGATCACGGCCGTCAGGCGGGCGGCTTTCTGGCTGGACTCGGCGCATTTCTCCCGCAGACGCTCGCTGACGAAGCGTCCCACCTCCCCATCGTCCAGTGGTTGGGACAGGAAGTCCCGGGCACCGGCACGCAGGGCCTCTTTGATCAGCTCGGCATTGTCATTTTCCCCGATGACCAGCAGCGGCGGCCGGGCACTTGCGGGCCGGTCGATCAGGGCCTGCAATTCCGCCCGCCAGTTCTCGCTGGCAATCAGTACCAGGGCATCGGGCAACGGATACGTGTCGCTCAACGGATCGGTGGTACCGTTGACCATCAACCGCGTGGTCACGTTGACGTCACTGCGGCCTTCCAGCTGGGTCTTGAGGAACTCCAGGCCCTCCCTGGAACGGCCCGCCAGTTGTATTTCCAGTCGATAACGCATAGCTGCCCCCTGTTACTCACTCCGTAACCAAGATCGTGGTATCGGACATCGGTTTCGGCTCGGACGGACTCCGGTAGGCCTCCATTGCCCTGGCGGCCTGGTCGCCCCTCATGGGACGGACACTGTCCCCCTGGCGATAGGTCTGGGCGCCCATCGCGTGCCGAACGCTGGCGCCGTACGGCTCCAGGTCGTCGCCTGGTGATGAGGCACAGCCGGTAATCAGGGCCCCCGCGGCAACAATCAAAGCGATTCGTGAGGTGAACATAGGCTTTCTCCCACCTGTTAGCGTGTTAAAGGTCATGACCGAAACGTCCTTCGGTGCCGCCATCGTTACGGTTCAGCAACGGATCAACGGCCTCCTCCCTCGGCTGTTCGTCCGGCTCGCCGTGGAGACGGCCCAGCAGGTAGAATCCGATGTCGCTGGGTTCCACAAAGTTGCCGGTGGGCAGACGGATTTCCTCGGGGGTGATCGGTCGGGCCAGGCGGGCGGTGACGAAGATCACCAGCTCGGTCTGATCCTTGATGAACTCCTGGCTGCGGAAGAGCGCCCCCAGGATGGGGATGTCACCCAGGCCGGGGAACTTGTTGACGTTTTCCCGCAGGCTCTCGTTCAACATGCCGGCAATGGCAATGGTCTGGCCGTTGCCCAGCTCCAGGGTGGAGCTGGCACTGCGCTTGACCAGGGCCGGCACGAAAAACTGGGTCGAGACCTGCCCTTCCTCGCCAATGCCGACGGTGACACTGTTGTCGGCCACCAGATCGGACACCGCCACGTCCACCCGCAGGTTGATGGCCCCCGAGTCGAGCACGACCGGCAGGAAGCCCAGGCTGACCCCGAACTCCTTATGGTCAATGGTGATGCCCCCATCTCCCTGCGGCACCGGAATGGGGAATTCACCACCGGCCAGGAACTTGGCTTCCTCCCCGGTCAAGGTGGTGAGATTGGGTTCCGCCAGTATCTTGGCGACCCCTTCCCGGTTGGCGGCATCGATCACCGCGTTCAGCAGGTAATCACCGTTCTGGTAGCTGGCAAAGATGCCGGCGTCCTCGATGGACTTGGTGACCGGTGCGAACTCGTCGATCATCGGGCCAACAGGGGTGCGGGTCCCTGGCAGGGCGGGGATGCGCACATCGCCGCCCGGGCCCTGGAAGAAGGCGTCCGGAAACAGGGCGCCGCCCTTCACCGCCCCGACCTTAAGAGCGGAACTGGCCATGTTCAGGACATCGAACTGAACGTCCAGGCGCTTGACCAGGGAGCGGGACACTTCCGCCACCTTCACATCCAGCATGACCTGCTGAGCGCCCCCCACCTGCATCATGTTGAGAATCGGCATGCCCTGACTCTCATCACCGTAACCGGCAAAGCTGCTGGCCAGGCGCATGGCGGCGTCCACACTCGAGGCGCTGGTCACCTCACCGCTGAGCACGATGGTGTCGTTGGCGGAACGGACCTGGATCTTCTCCGATGGCAACAGTTCGTGCAGGTTGGCCTTCAGGGTTTGCAGGTCGTGGGTGACCGCGATGTTGAGGGTGCCCTGCAACTGGTCGTTGTTGTCCCACAGCATGACATTGGTAGTCCCCCGGGCCTTGCCCAACACATAGACCTGACGGGACCGCACCACCACCACATCGGCAATCTCGGGATTCCCCACCGACAGGCGTTTGATGGCGTTATCAAATTCCAGCACCTGTGACTGGTTGATCGGTACTTCAACGGATACCGGCTCCCCGGCGTAGGGCATGGCGAGCATGACGCCATCGCCCGACTGGGCAGCCGAATACTGTGGCCACCCCAGGCACAGCAGCGCGACAGAGACGCCGGCTAGCGTTTTCAACATGACCTTTTCCATAATCCTTCCCCGTTCTCGTTCTGGTTCGAGTTTGTGTCGCAATAAACTGGCTGATCGTCGTTGCGAGCTGCCCCTTTGCTCTTTTACTTGGTCACCGTGGTTGAACTCGTATCGGTACCCCGGATTACACTGACGCGAATAGGCTGGGGCCGGTATACCCGCCTTGGTGCCGGTGCCGGCTCCGGTTCCGCCGCCACCTCGACGGGTTCTTCTTCCACCTCTTCGAGGGGGTTTCGCAGCGTCAGCTGAACCTTGCCTTCCTGGGTCGCTTCCAGCAGCCGCTCCGCCTGCGGAGGCGTGACCGCCAGGGTCACCGCTCGCACGATGATTGGACGATCACGGTCCTGGGAGGCGTGCTGATCCACCGCCAACACAGTAATGCGGCGGAGGATGGTCTCGGACTCATAATCCAGGGCGTTACCGGTACGCTTGCTGGACACCACATCCACCTGGTTACCCGGCAGCAGGAAACCGGCCACGCCCGCCACGTCGTCCACCCGCACGGTGATCGCGCGCATCCCCGGCTCCAGCACCGCCGCCAGGGCGCTGCCGGCCATGTGCTCGGCCACCCGGCGCTGCAGGATCACTTCATCTTCATAGATGGTTTGGGAGGTAATCCGCCCCACCACCTGCTCGATGTCGTTAAAACTGCCCTTGGGCACCGCATGGGGCGGAAGCTCCATCAGCCTGACGTCGGTCGCCTCCACAGTGCGCCCAAACGGGATTTCCACCGCCGCTACAACGACGGCACTGGTTTCATCTTCACGCTCCACATCACCTATGCGGTCCTGAACCCAGTTGTTCGCCAGACCAGCTGCTCCAACGGCCAGCGCCAGCGACACACCGAGCATGGCGATAATCCCCTTCTTTCTCATGACTCACTCTCCTCGCCGGCATCGCCGGACTGTACGAAGTAGTTCTGCCAGGCCCGCTTCAGGGCCTCCTCGGTTAATTCGGTAATGCCCTGGTAGCGCAGATAATCCATGGCCAGTCCAATCAGGTCCCTTGGATGACAGGGCAGCAGGGGAATGCCGCGGGTGCCGTGCAGCTGTTCCAGCATGAACTCCACCAGGGCAGGATCGTCGGTAACCCCCTGTCGCTGACATTCCTGGCGCCAGATGTCCCGGTATTCGTCGGGAGTGAGGGGCTGGAAACGGATCTTGTAACCAATGCGCCGCAGGAAGGCCTCGTCAGCCAGTTCCAGGGGGTGGAGGTTGCTGGAAAACAGCAGCGCCACGTTGAAGGGCACTTCAAAATGCTGGCCGGTCGCCAGGCTGAGGAAGTCCTGGCCTTCCTCCATGGGCACAATCCAGCGGTTGAACAGCTCGTCCGGGCGCATGCGCTGACGGCCCAGATCATCGATCACCAGCATGCCGTTGTTGGCCCGCATCTGCGCCGGGGCATGGTGGATACGGGTAGCCGGATCAAACTGAACCTCCAGCATGTCCATGGTCAGTTCGCCACCGACCATCACCACCGGGCGTTTACAGAGTTCATATCGGGGATCATGGCCGCGATCCAGGAACAGGGAACTCTTCGACGCACCGGTGTCGATCCGTTCATGGACCTCCGGGTCAAAGAGTCGTACCGCCTTGTCGGCCACCAATACGGCATGGGGAATCAGCACTTCACCCAGCATTAACCGGGACAACTTGCGGGCGATATAGGTCTTGCCGGTACCGGAGTCGCCATGGATAAACAGGGCCCGCCCCGAGTGCATGGCCGGGCCGAGCTGATCGAGGATTTCGGGACGGATGGTGATGTCCCGGAAGGCGGCATGGACTTGCTCACGGCTCAACTTCTGGGACCGCATCCCCTGACGGGCCACCATCCGGGTGTATTGCTCCAGGGGAACCGGCGCGGGGCCAATATAGCCATCGCGGACCAGCGCTTCCTGGGCCGCCACTCGCCCGCGGTCGGTCAGGGCATAACGCAGCAATCCGTGCTGGCTGGCGCCCCGGATCTCGGCGCGCCCTTCCTCGCGGAGGAAACAGAAGACCCGCTCGACCTGGTGGCCAGGCAACGCGGTGCAGCGGGTGAGCTGCTGGAGGTCCAGCACACCGCGCTCAAAAAGATGTTTGGAAATCAGGTCTGCAACGTACACTTCCGTCAGGCCGGAATCCTCCAGGGTATGGGGACGGGGTTCCGGGGTAATGGCCCCTGCCACAACGCCGTCAGGATCGCTCGTGCGCGTTGGCTCGGTCTCCGGGTTGAGATTCGACAAGGTGCCGGAATAGATCAGATCGTTGTTCATCTTGCTGCCATCCTGCGGCGGACCGCTGTTGTCAGGAGATCACTCAGATCAGGGGTGACTGCCAGGCCAACCAGATCAGCAGTGAGCTGGTGCCAACGGCAATGGACACCGCGAAAGGAAACTTGCGGCCCATCACCTCGCCCTCAGCGGGCGCCAGGTAAATCGGCCGACCAGTAGCGAATAAGGTCTTTAGCATCAGCCCATAGCGCGACCAGGGCGCGGCTGAACCGGAGGAAAGTCCGGCCACCAGCAGAAAGCCCAAGGCGATGACGCCACCCACCGCGATGCTCGCCAGACCGGCGAGCAAGGCGTAATAGGGCCCTAAGAAGGTGCCGACTGCCGCCATGAGCTTGACGTCGCCGGCCCCTGTGGTACCAACCAGATAACCGGGCATCAGGATGGCCAGCCCTACTCCCAACCCCGCCAGGGAATCCAACAAGCCACCCATTCCACCAAGTCCCCACTGGACTGCCATGCCCACGACCACACCGGCCAGCACCAGCTTGTTGGGGATGCGCCGGTGGCGCAGGTCCCAGCAGGCGGCGGCCCAGATCAGGACAAACACCGTGAGGCTTAGGGGGAAGACTTCGGGGCTCATTGGATACAACTCCCTGGGTTGGGGAAAACACCGAGCAGGCCCGGCGCACCTACTAACCGGTTGCTTCAGATTACCCGCCTGTGCTACCGGGATTTGCTTTGGCCACTTCAGTAGAGAGAGTTTCCAGTGCGCCTTTCGTATCTGTGCCAATGACCGAGAAAATTGCTGCACCAACAGCAACAAGCAATCCACCGACCAGTGCCCACTCAACAATTTCTGTACCTTCTTCTTCACACAGAAAACGCTTTACAGCTTCTTGAAACTTTTTCATGGTTCTTTCTCCATCGTGTTTTACGAAGCAGGGCTACTCTCACTGCCCCCGGGATCGGATCCCAGGTTCAGCATGGTCCTCGGCAGGGGGTAATTCTTGGATTCTGTTGCAGGGCTATAGGATTTTCTTGCAGTGGCACTGGCAGGCAATTCAGAGAAATTCGCTAGACCCCTGGCAGCATTAACTTTTCTGGACGAAACCCGGGGTCCACCGCACCTTTCACGTTTCTTCCTAATTGGATTTTTTTTACAATTCACTCCCCCGAACCCAGCCACCAACTCCGGATACCTCCATGTCAGCAGCCCAGAAAGACCTTCCCAAGCACACGCCGATGATGCAGCAGTACCTGAAGATCAAGGGCGAGCACCCCAATGAGCTGGTGTTCTACCGCATGGGGGACTTTTACGAGCTGTTCTACGACGACGCCAAGAAGGCGGCCGACCTACTCGACATCACCCTGACTGCCCGCGGCCAGTCCGGCGGCCAGCCGATCCCCATGGCCGGTATCCCCTACCACGCCGCCGAGAACTACATCGCCCGGCTGGTGCGCACCGGCCAGTCCATTGCCATCTGCGAACAGATCGGCGACCCGGCCACCAGCAAGGGCCCGGTGGAGCGGCAGGTGGTGCGGATCGTCACGCCGGGCACGCTGAGCGACGAGGCCTTCCTGGAAGACCGGCGGGACAACCTGCTGTCGGCCATCTACAGCCACAAGGAGCGGTTCGGCTTTGCCTCCCTGGACATTTCCAGCGGCCGGTTTGCGGTCTCCGAGCTGGATGACCTGGAGGACCTGCGTAGCGAACTCCAGCGGTTGCGCCCGGCGGAAATCCTGATCAGTGAAGACTTCCCCTACGAAGAAGTGCTGGAGGGCTTTACCGGTATCCGCCGTCAGGGCCCCTGGCTGTTCGAGTCGGATACCGCCCTGCGCACCCTGACCCAGCAATTGCAGGTGCGGGACCTTACCGGTTTTGGCTGCGAAGACCTGCAACTGGCCATCTGCGCCGCCGGGTGCCTGCTGCAGTACGCCCGCGAGACCCAGCGCACCGCCCTGCCCCACATCCGCAAGCTGACCCGGGAAAGCCGGGACGAGGCGGTGATCCTCGATGCCACCAGCCGCCGCAACCTGGAGATCGACACCAACCTGATGGGCGGCCACCAGCACACCCTGGCCTGGGTGATGGACCGCACCGCCACCGCCATGGGCGGCCGCCTGCTGCGACGCTGGCTCAACCGCCCGCTGCGGGACGTACACACGGTGGAGCAACGCCAGCACGCCGTCTCCGCCCTGCTGGATGGCTTCCACTACGAGCCGGTGCACGACGCCCTGAAGGCTGTCGGTGACATGGAACGGATCCTCGCCCGGGTGGCCCTGCGCTCCGCCCGCCCCCGGGACCTGGCCCGGCTGCGGGACGCCTTCCTGGCCCTGCCGGAGCTGCAGCAGACCCTGGGGCCGGTGAATTCCCACCACATCGTCAAGTTGGCCACCACCATTGGCGAGTACCCGGAGCTGGCGGACCTGCTGGAGCGGGCCATCATCGACAATCCGCCGGTGGTGATCCGGGATGGCGGCGTGATCCGGGAAGGTTTTGACGAGGAGCTGGACGAGCTGCGCAACATCAGCGAGAACGCCGGCCAGTTCCTGCTGGATGTGGAGACCCGGGAGCGGGAGCGTACCGGCATCACCACCCTCAAGGTGGGCTACAACCGGGTGCATGGCTACTACATCGAGATCAGCCGGGCCCAGTCGGACCAGGCGCCGGTGGACTACATCCGCCGCCAGACCCTGAAGAACGCCGAGCGCTTCATCACCCCGGAACTGAAGGAGTTTGAAGACAAGGCCCTGAGCGCCAAGAGCCGTGCCCTAGCCCGGGAAAAGGCCCTGTACGACCAGGTGCTGGAGACCCTGGCGGACAACCTGGCCAAACTGCAGGACACTGCCCAGGCCCTGGCGGAGCTGGATGTGCTGGGCAATTTCGCCGAGCGCGCCACCAGCCTGCGGTTCTGCGCCCCGGAATTCCGTAACGAGCCGGGCTTTGACGTGGAGGAAGGCCGCCACCCGGTGGTGGAACAGTTGCTCAGCGAGCCCTACGTGCCCAACGACCTGCTGATGGATACCCAGCGCCGCATGCTGGTGATCACCGGCCCCAACATGGGCGGTAAGTCCACCTACATGCGCCAGGCCGCACTGATTGCCCTGCTGGCCTACACCGGCTCCTTCGTCCCCGCCAACCGGGCGGTGCTGGGGCCGGTGGACCGGATCTTCACCCGCATGGGGTCATCCGACGACATCGCCGGCGGCCGTTCCACCTTCATGGTGGAGATGACCGAAACCGCCAACATTCTCCACAACGCCACCGAGCACTCCCTGGTGCTGATGGACGAGGTGGGCCGGGGCACCAGCACCTTCGACGGCCTGTCCCTGGCCTGGGCCACCGCTGAGCACCTGGCACGGGAGATCCGCTGCTACACCCTGTTCGCCACCCATTACTTCGAGCTGACCCAGCTCGCCGAGCAGCTGGAGCACGCGGTGAACGTCCACCTGACTGCCACTGAACACGACGACAGCATCGTCTTCCTGCACAACGTCCATGACGGTCCTGCCAGCCAGAGCTACGGGCTGCAGGTGGCCAAGCTGGCCGGCGTGCCCCAGGGCGTGATCAGCAACGCCAAGACCCAGCTCGGCCAGTTGGAAGGTTCTGCCACGCCAGTCACGCCCCACATTAGCGACGCACCGACGGCCGCCCACCAGCCCCAGCAACCGGAGGTCCAGGTGGTTCAGCAAGGCGATATGTTCGCCAGCCTGGAACCCAGCGAGGTGGAACAGGTCCTACAGGCACTGGAGTTGGACGATCTGACACCGAGGGACGCGCTGAACCAGCTCTATGAGCTGAAAAAGTTGATCTAGGTATATGGTTATAGCGGCCCAATGCTTGCGACAGCACGGGCCGCTCCCTACAATATCGCGCTACAAATATTAGGAGTGACGACTTTTTCGTTCGGATGCGCTCTGTCAGCCCTGAACCTGCTCGACCTCCATACTGATGAGAACGACCACCGACCCAGGAATCCAACTATGACATTTGTCGTTACTGATAACTGCATCAAGTGTAAATACACCGACTGTGTTGAAGTATGTCCGGTGGACTGCTTTTACGAGGGCCCCAATTTTCTGGTGATCGACCCGGACGAATGCATCGACTGCGCCCTGTGCGAGCCAGAATGTCCGGCGGAAGCCATTTTCTCGGAAGATGAACTACCTGCCGGTCAGGAGCAGTTTATCGAGATAAACGCCGAGCTGGCCGCCAAGTGGGACAACATCACCGAGAAGAAAGACCCGCTGCCAGACGCTGAAGAGTGGGATGGTAAGCCGGACAAGCTTCAGTACCTGGAGCGCTAAGGTAAAGAAAGAGCAACTAAAAAGGGGTCAGAACTGAAGTTCTGACCCCTTTTTAGTTGCCCCCTTTTTGTTTCTACTCCGTTCTCATTCAAGCCTGCGTCAGCGCCACCTTGGCCCCCAGCCCGACAAACACGCCACCCGTTATGCCATGCTGTGCCCGCCTGAGCCAGGCCGGTGCGCCCAGCCGCCGGGAGCGGGCCACCACCACCGCCACCCCGCATTGCCAAACCATCGCCAACAGGAAGTGAATCGCCGCCAACAGCATGGACTGCAGGATCACGTTACCGGCCGGATCGACGAACTGTGGCAGGAAGGCCATATAGAACAGCGCCGTCTTGGGGTTGAACACATTGGACAGCAGGCCCTCCCGGAAATCCCGCCGGAACCTGGACGGGACTCTCGGACCGCCGGGGCTGGAGGCTGCGCCACGGTGGCCGTCGCAGGCCTGGCGCAGGCTGACCAGCCCCAACCACAGCAGGTAACCGGCGCCCGCCCATTTCAGCAGGGTGAAGGCCCAGGCGGTTTGCACCAGGATCAGCGAGATACCCACCGCGGACAGGGTGGCGTGGATAAACAGGCCACTGCAGATGCCGAGACTGGTCACCGAGCCGGCTCGAACACCGGACCGTGCGGTGTTACGGACCACCAGCAGGGTGTCCACCCCCGGGGTAACGGTCAGTAATACAACGGCAAGGAGGTACGCTGAAAACAGCTCAATGGAAGGCATGACGTCCCCAGGTTGGCACTGCCGACCACCCGGGAACCGTCGGGTTGGGTTCTCAGGCGTCCGGCTGGAGGATTTTCTTGACCGCCGCGGACTTGTAGAAGGCGGACAGTCGGCGCCGCAACGCCTCTTCAAGATACCCCTCCTCCCGCAACACGTCCACAATCGGCAGGGCCAGGGCTTCGACTTCGGCCATCACCATGCCCTGATCGACGCCGACATCTCCTAACAACTCGGACAGCGGCTGGTCTCCGTACTTGGCAAACAGGTGATCCACCACCGCCTGGCAGCAACCGTCGAAATACTCGGTTTCCCGGAAACTCAGCCAGAACTCGTAGCCCAGCACCACGAATTCCTGCAACTGGATGTCGCCCAACCCTTCCTGCAACTCGGCGATGGTGCGGTCTTCCAGGGTCACCCAGGCGGCCATCACCGTATCGCGCAGTTCGTCATCGGTCAGCGCCTGGTGCAGGAACTTTTCGCTGCGGCTGATCAGGCCCGGCAGGCTGTCCGACAGCCAGGCCTTGATACGGCGCTCGAAGGTTTCATCCAGCCCCGGCACGGCCTTGTTGGCCATCCGCTTGCCGAATTTCATCATCGAGCCCACGGCGGGCACGGACTTGGTGATCAGGTTGTCCTCGTACAGGTAGCTCACCAGCCCCTGATACACCACATTGGCCACCAATTCCTGATAGACCGGATGGGACATGATGCTGCTGATCACCCGCTCCCGGTGGTGTTTCAGTTCCAGGGCCTCCTCCAGGAAAGCCGTGGCCTGTTCGCGACTGAGCACCTCCTTGAGCGGGGTGTTGGATTGCACATCGGCGTTCAGCACCTCGGTGGCCATTTCTCCGGCCAGCTCCGGAATACCAGCGTCCAGGTCCATGTCCACCACCAGGCGCCGGATCACCCCCATGATCTGTTCCGTGGAACAGACGCGGTTCAGGGTCAGCGTCTCGGCGTACCTGAACAACTCCTCCACCTCACGTGCGACAGCCTTCCGGAGCTTGGCCCCCTTGAGGGCGGCCATTTCGTGTTTGACGTGCTGTTCCAGCAGTGCGGATGCCAGATCTGGGGAAGTCTTTGCCATAGGTGGTGATCCTGAGCGGTATAGGGGCCATTGTTATTGCGACCTTAACCGGTTGGTTCAGGCCTTATACCCGCGAGGCTAACATGCTGGTGCCTGTCCGGCGTTTGCCCCAGACACACACGCCCGGGCGCCCGTCGGCCAAGCGCCAGGACCATGGCAACTACTGGAAATCCCGGAACGAATGCGGTTCCGCTCCCAGCGCCAGACACAAGCTGCCCGGCCCGATATAGATGCTGCTGGTAATGCCCATCTGCGAGAGCAGCAGTTCCACGCCATGGCGCTCACAGCAATCCCGCAGGCGATTGAGGCCGGGCAGCTCCTCGATCTCCGTCCAGGACATGCCGCAGGAAAGACTGACGTACGGTGTCAGCAATCCGGCCTCTATCCGGCCAATAGCGTAGTTCATGACCTTTTCCACCGCCACATCGAAACGCATGGTCTTGGCCACAGGCTGGCCTTCGGCGCCCTGCCCAAAGATGACGGGGGTGATGTTCAGCGCCTTGCCCAGGAAGGCCACCAGCGCCGACACGCTGTTGTCCCCACGGCGACGGGCTCGCTCGCGGATATAGTGCAGGTCCCGGGGAATCACGCAGGTGTGGATCTTGTCGGTAAAACTCTCTACCTCGTGGCGAAGGGCATTCTTCGACAGCTTCTGGTCGATCAGCTTGAGGGTATGTGCCGCCAGCAGCCCCTGACCGGCAAAAATCTGCTTGCTGTCGATCACCCGCATGGAGAACTTTCCGCTGCGGCCAGCCGCTTCACGGGCTTGTTGGTAGTGCGCCATAACGCTGTTCATGGCCAACGTGGCATTGTCGAAGATCTTGGAGCGGGACCGGGTCACAGTCTCGCAGATGGCCACGTCAAACTGGGTCACGATCTTTTCCATGAACAGATCGTGGATCTGCCGGGCACTGAACGCTTCCGTCTCTGCGTGGTGGCCCTTCTGGAGCAGGCCGCTCTGATAGAACTCCTGGGTGAGTACCGGATCGTGAACGTCGGTGTAGGTTCGCTGATCGATGTGCGCCGTCACCGGCAGAATGAAGAGGTCGTGTTTACGGGAAAATTCGTACGGCAAATCACAGGCTGAGTCTACGATCAGACCAACTCGCATGGGGTGCCTCCGGGATGCTTGAGCCGTTCGTCTCGGCTGCTGTTATTATGATTGTTGTTCGGTCAACACTTTTAGCACAGATTGTGAAACAATTCACATCATCACGATTTTTCGGTCGACTCGTCGACTCCCCCATGCTCTCAACTGGCCTTGTCATACCCGGCTGAGTTTACCTCCAGTTCTGCCAGTTGGCGCTGCAACAGCTGACGGTTGTCTTGCTGCCAGGGCTGAAACCCCTTCCTGAAATAAGCCAGAAAATCCGGCAGACAACGGCGAATCACTCCCGGCTTGCCCCACAGGAAGTTCAGACCGCCGAGCCAGGTTCTCAGGCTCCAGAGCTTGCCGTCCGCCTTCAGCAGGCTGCAGGTGTTGAGGAAGGTGAACTTGAAGAAGTTGTAGGTCACGTACAAAAACACGACGCGCCGTAGCCGTTCGTCGCCAATGCAGTGGCGATAGACGTCGAAGGCGACGGACTTGTGCTCGGTTTCCTCGATGGCGTGCCAGCGCCACAGCTCCTTCATCGCCGGCGTTGCCCCCTCCATCCATTCCGGGTGGGCCAGGATGGCATTGGCCAGTACCGCGGTGTAATGCTCCGCGCCGCAGGTACCCGCCAACCGGCGGCTGGCCGGCAGCTTGCCCACCCAGGCAATGTGTCGGTGGAAGCGGTCATCGATGGCGTCGATGTCATAGCCGCGGGCCTTCAAGCCGTCGTTGTAGTCCCGGTGTTCGCGACTGTGCAGCCCTTCCTGACCGATAAAACCGCGAATCTCCTGCTTCAGCTTGGGGTCGTCGATGCGGTCCCGATAATGGCGAACGGCATCGATGAACTGTTGCTCGCCCTCGGGAAACTGCAGTGACAGGGCGTTGAAGAACGCGGTGCGAAAGGCATCGTTGCTGTGCCAGTCGGTCTTCAGGTCCTCCGACACATCAAACTTAAGGTGCCGGGGCGTAACGGAGACACCCTCGGGGGTGGAACTGATGGTCATCACTGCCTCCTGCCTTATTTTCGTTGTCACAGAAATGCATGTGCTTAACACAAATTAAAGCACCCGCTTCAACTTGTACACCAATTGATCAGCATTCGTCCCAATCTAGCAGACGCCCCCCTTTCACCAGGGGGCCTCGGACAATGTTCTGGCACTAAAAAGGGGAGCCGACCGAAGTCAGGCTCCCCAAGGCACACCCAGTTAATCGAGGGCAAGGCAGGGATCAGTTTTCCTCAGCAGCCCTCACGCCCGGCGCCTCCGGATCCGGCGTAAAGCCCAGCAGCTTGCTGCGTTCGATCAGCAGGTAGAGGATAGCCCCAGTGGCCAGGCCCCAGCCCGCGCCATACACCGCCAGGACCACGCCCATGGTACCGGCAATGCCGCGCTCGGTGTTGTTCTCCAGCTGTTCCAGCCCCACCATCAGGCAGATGTAGCCGGTGAGCAGCAACGTCAGCGACAGGGCAATCGGCAGCACCGGCTGGAAGAAGCTCACCAGCGGCAGGACGAACAGGGCAATGAAGCCGGTAATCCAGAAGGTGCCGCCGCCACTGTAAATGGAGTCCATCGCCTTGCGGCCATACTTGTAGCGCTCCGCCATGGTGGCGGTAACCGCCGTCCAGATAGGGCCGGCCAGCCCGGGGTACGGCGCGAAGAAGGCGTGCATGCCGTTGCGGATGGCGGTAACCAGGTGAACCCGGTCCACGCTGCTGTCGATGTCTTCATCCTTGCGCA
The DNA here is from genome assembly GCF_033722735.1 of Marinobacter sp. Taxonomy (GTDB): domain Bacteria; phylum Pseudomonadota; class Gammaproteobacteria; order Pseudomonadales; family Oleiphilaceae; genus Marinobacter. The sequence goes on along the minus strand of NZ_JAWVYN010000001.1, from coordinate 195,251 downwards.
GGTGATCCACCCGATCCATCAGTGACTTGCCCACGATGATGTCGCCGAAGGCGATGATGTAGGCGATGACCGCGGTGGGAATGGCGAGCATGAACACCGAGGCATCCGGAAAACCGACGGTGAATGGCAGGTAGTTCCAGAGTTGACCGAACGCCGGCTGGGTAATGCCCCACTGCACCTCGGGTACGTTGTACTCACCGGTGGCAAAGCCCACCAGGATGGCCACCACCATGCCCGGCACCATGCCGTAGTTGGCAATCTTGCGGGCGATGGGGTTGCTCTCGACAAAGCCCTTGAACGACACCGAGAACATCAGGTACAGGCACACCAGCCCACCCAGGATCAGCGAGATTGGCGTTTCCGCCAGCCGGCCGCCGGCCTCGATTTCCCCCATCAACGCGGCGATCCCGGCGCCGATGATGATACCGCCCTTCATCGAGCGGGGAATCAGTTGCACCAGTTTGCTGCCCATGCCGGTCAGCCCCAGCACCAGGAAGATCAAAAACACCAGGAACTGCAGGGCGAACAACGCCTGGATGGCTTCCGGCCCCGGCGTAAAGTCTCCCAGGAACAGCAGCACCACCGGAATGCCCGGTGTGATCCAGCCCGGCACCAACGGCACCCCCAACAGGGCCGGCAGCATGAAACCGATGCCGCACACCACCACATAGGCCAGGGCGACGTCGTAGGGAACCCCCAGGTATTTCTCCAGCAGCGGAATCATCGCCAGGCTGACCACAAACATGATCAGAGCCTGGACCATTTCCGCCACTTCCCAGCGATAATGAATGAACGGCAGACGGATCTTGAACGGCCCGGCCGCCCAGAACGGCTGCTCCTGGCCTTCGTTACGGTGATACATTTGCATAAAGGAACCTCCTGGCAGCTCCGGCTGGAGCGCCTGATGTTGTTTTTGTCAGGGTTGAGGGGGATTACCGCCAGGCCTGGACCGGGACGTGCCCCGGTCCAGGGAACTCAGCCGAGTTCCCGTGCCTGGTCACGCAACACGAATTTCTGGATCTTGCCCGTGGACGTCTTGGGCAGGTTGGTAAAGACCACGGTCTTGGGTACCTTGAAGCGGGCCAACCGCTCCCGGCAGAAGGCGATCAGGTCGTCCTCGGTCAGTGCGTCCGCCTCCGGCTTGAGGGTAACGAAGGCACAGGGGGTCTCGCCCCACTTCTCATCCGGACGGGCCACCACTGCGGCCTCCAGCACAGCAGGATGGCGGTACAGGACGTCCTCCACCTCGATGGTGGAAATGTTCTCGCCGCCGGAAATGATGATGTCCTTGAGGCGGTCCTTGATCTCCGCATAGCCGTCCTCGTGCCACACCGCCAGGTCGCCGGTATGGAACCAGCCGCCGCGGAAGGCTTCCTCGGTGGCGGTCGGGTTCTTCAGGTATCCCTTCATCACGGTGTTACCCCTCAGAAAAATCTCGCCAATGGTCTTGCCGTCCCTGGGCACCGGCTCCATGGTGTTGGGATCGCCCACCATCATCCCCGCCAGGGTGGGATAGCGCACCCCCTGCCGGGCCTTGATCACTGCCCGCTCTTCCAGCGGCAACTCGTCCCACTCCGACTTCCAGGCGCAGACTGTGACCGGGCCGTACACTTCCGTCAGACCGTAGACGTGGGTGATGCGGAATCCCATCTCTTCGATGGAGCTGATCACCTGGGCCGGGGGCGCGGCACCGGCGGTCATGGCGTTAACCGTGTGATCGATGCCGCCCTTGGCGGACTCCGGCACGTTCAGCAGGGCATTAAGCACAATCGGTGCGCCGCACAGGTGGGTCACCCGATGCTCCCGAATCAGCTGCAGAATCCGCTCCGGATCCACCCGCCGCAGGCAAACATGGGTGCCGGCCATGGCCGTCACCGTCCAGGGGAAACACCAGCCATTGCAGTGGAACATCGGCAGGGTCCACAGGTACACGGGGTGCTGCCCCATGCCCCACACCGCCTGACTGCCCAGGGCGTTCTCGTAGGCGCCACGGTGGTGGTACACCACACCCTTGGGATTGCCCGTGGTGCCGGAGGTGTAGTTGAGGGAGATGGCATCCCACTCGTCGGCGGGCAGCTGCCAGGCAAACGCCGGGTCCCCTTCCTGCAGGAAGGCCTCGTAGTCCAGGTCACTGACCGCGGAACCCTCGCCATATTCCGGGTCCTCCACGTCAATCACCAGCGGCGCCTGCTCCAGGCGTTTGACCGCCTCGCGGATGACTCCGCCGAATTCCCGGTCGGCAATGACCACCTTGGCCTCACCGTGCTCCAGCATGAAGGCGATGGCTTCGGCATCCAGGCGGACGTTGAGGGCGTTCAGTACCGCGCCGACCATCGGCACCCCAAAGTGGCATTCCACCATCGCCGGGATGTTGGGCAGCATGACCGCCACGGTATCGCCCTTGCCGATCCCCCGGCCAGCCAGGGCCGAGGCCAGACGGCGGCAGCGGTCGTAGGTCTCGCGCCAGGAATAACGGATGGCGCCGTGGATGACCGCCGGGTAGTCGGGGTAGACACTGGCGGTGCGGGCAATGAAATCGATCGGTGACAGGACGGAATGGTTGGCGGCAACCGGCTCCAGGCCGGTATCAAAGATGGAGGTCATGGTCGATATCCTCTCCAGCAGGGCGTTGTTATTGTGACGGCTTCTGAGAGACTGCTAATACAGCTATACTCTTCACTGACAGAAATACTATTATCACCCAATAAATACGGCAATTGACCTGTAGTATTATAGTATAACTACCATATTAGCCTGACCATGGACCAGAAACTCCCAGATTCCCAGCCTGCCCTGCTCGACCACGACCCGGACGCCTGCTTTCTGGCGGAGGCCGATGCCCGGCTCTGCGCCAGCAACCCGGCAGCCCGAAAACTGGGTGAACGTCTGCTCCTGGACGGCCTTGAGGAGCTGCTGCCGGTCAATCATGCGGCGCTGATCAGGGCCTGCCTGACCCAACAACGGGCGATTGGCGATGTGGAGCGCCGGATTGGCGACCTCATTCTGCTGTGGACCTTCATTCCGGACCTTCAACGGCAACGGGTGCTTATCCGGGGCCGGGACGCCACGTCGACCATCGCCAGGCTGGATGAGGCCACCCGGTCCAACCGGCTGTACCGGCTGATTACCGAAAACTCCACCGACCTGATTTCCCGCCATGCCCCCGATGGCCGGTTTCTCGACGCCTCACCCGCCTCATGGCGCCTGCTGGGCTACTGGCCGGAGCAGCTAAGGGGCAAACGCCTTGACGACATCATTGCACCGGGCACTCTCGACGAGCAGATGGAAGAGGCCCGCACCCAGTTACGGGATACCGGCTACGCCACCCTGACCCTGCAGGTCCTGCATCGGGAAGGCAGCAAGCGCTGGTTCGAGATCGCCAGCCGGGCCATTCGCGAAACCTACACCGGCACAGTGATCGAAGTGATCAGCGTGTCCCGAGACATCACCGCCCGGGTGCAATCCGAGGAAGAGAACCGCCGCCTGGCGGACGAACTGGCCCACGCCGCCCGGCTGGCGACCCTGGGGGAACTGGCTTCCGGCATCGCCCATGAGATGAACCAGCCCCTGGCCACCATCGTCAACTACGCCAGCGCCAGCCAACGGTACCTGAACCAGGCCCGGGACAACCCGGACATGCTGGCCCGGGTTCAGGATGGCCTCGGGCGCATTACCCAGCACGCCAACCATGCCTCGGAAGTGATCAAGCGGCTGCGGGCTTTTCTGCGCAAGGGCCAGAAGCGCAGCGCCACGATCAACGTGAACAACACGGTCAAGACCGCGATCCGGTTGTGTCAGTGGGAGGCGGACAAACACCGGGTGACCATCATCCAAACGCTGTCCGAGCGCGAACCGACCCTCACCGCCGACCCGGTACTGCTGGAACAGGTGCTGATCAACCTGATTCGCAACGCCATCGACGCCAACCGGGAACACCATTGCGATCAGCAGCCGTCACAGGTCACCATCGCGACCCGCCAGGAGGGCTCCGGGCACGACAATGCGCAGATCTTCATTGAAGTTGTCGATCAGGGGCCGGGCCTGGATGAGGAGGGCCTGAAACAGATGTTCACCCCCTTCTATACCCGTAAATCCCACGGCCTGGGGCTGGGGCTATCGATGAGCCGCTCCATTGTTGAGGGCTTTGGCGGGTTCCTCGACGCCAGCCCCGACAGCAGCGGCGGACTGCGCCTGACCTGTCGGTTCCCCCTGACGCCTGCGCCGCGACAGCCCCATCAAACCCATCAACCCCAGCAGCAGAGAGCCAGTCAATGACAGACGCCCCCACCCCCATGGTTTACGTTGTGGATGACGACAGTGGCATGCTCGAATCCACCCAGTGGTTGCTCGAGTCCGTCGGCATGACCGTCCGGGGCTACGCGGACGGTCGCCAGTTTCTGGACGCGGTGGGTCCGGATGCCACCGGCTGTGTGGTGCTGGATGTCCGCATGCCCGGACTGGGCGGTCTGAACGTGCAGGAGGAGATGCAACGACGCGGCCTGAATCTGCCGATCATTTTCGTGTCCGGTCATGCGGATGTGCCCATCGTGGTGCGGGCCTTCAAGTCCGGCGCCTTCGACTTTATTGAAAAGCCGTTCAACGAACAGCTGCTGCTGGACAGCGTACAACAGGCCCTGCAGAAGCGGCCGCAGGATACGGCCCCGCCCATCCAGGACCCCGACGCCCTGGCGTTGCTGGACAGCCTGACCCCCAGGGAGCGGGACGTCTTCCTCCCCCTGGCCCAGGGCTACACCAGCCGGGAGATTGCCGAGCAACTGGAAATCAGCGTCAAGACCATCGACCTGTACCGGGCCCGGGTGATGAAACGGCTGGGGGCGGAACGGCTGCCGGATGTGACCGGCCTGGCGATTGCCGTCGGCCTGGTCAACCCGCTCAGCCTGCGGGAATCCGGCTAATCGGTCCCGGATTCCCCCGCCACCTGCTCCACCAGCGCCCCCAGACGCTGGATCGCCCACTCGACGCGGTCACTCCAGGGGTTGGCGCCATTGAGTCGCAGGCAGTTCTCATACTTGTCGGTGGTGGAAAACATCCGCCCCGGCGCCACGTTGATGGCTTCCTCCCGGGCCAGCTGGTAGACCCGGGTTCCCGAGGTTTTACCGGGCAACTGAACCCACAACACGAAGCCGCCTTGGGGCCGGCTGACGGCGGTGCCCTCCGGAAACGCGCGCCCAACCGCCCCCCGCATCCGCTCCACGGCGTCCCGATAGCACTGCCGGGCCTGTCGCAGGTAACGGTCGTATCCACCCTGTTCCAGAAACCGGGCCACCGCCAGTTGCGGCACGGTGGCGGTGGCCAGGTTGCTGAAATACTTCTGCTGTCGCGCCTCAGCGTGGTAACGGCCGGGAATCATCCAGCCCAACCGAAGGCCGGGGGAAATGGTCTTGGAAAACGAGCTGCAATAGATCACGTTGCCCGTGCGGTCGAAGGCCTTTGCCGGGCGAGGGCGTTCGCCGTCGAAATACAGGTCACCGTAGATATCGTCTTCGATCAGAGGCACCCGGGCCCGCTCCAGCATGGCCACCAGCGCCTGCTTGCGTTCGTCGGGCAGCCGGGCGCCCATCGGGTTACTGTGGTTGGTGACCACCACGCAGGCCTTGATCGGCCACTGTTCCAGGGCCAGCTCCAGACCTTCGAGACTGAGCCCGTCGGTAGGATGGGTGGGGATCTCGATCACCCGCAGCCCCACCACATCCAGCGCCTGCAGAATCCCCGGGAACGACGGCGACTCCACCGCCACAATGTCTCCCGGTTCAGTCACCGCCCGCAGGGCCAGGATGATCGCCTCCTGGGCACCGTTGGTGGCGAGGATGTCATCCGGCGTCAGCAGGCACCCGAGTGCGGTCATGCGCTGGGCGACCTGTCGGCGAAACACCGACTTGCCGGGGAACGCGTAGTCGAGGGTCTCGTAGCCGTGACGGGCCGCCCAGAGCGTGGCTTGCTGGATCTGGCGTACCGGCAGGAAATCAGGATGGGGAATGGCCGCCGCCAGAGGCACCATGCGCTTCTGGTCGTCGCTGCACAACTCCAGCGCCATGTCCCGGGCACTCACTGGGGATGGCTCGGAGCGAGGCTGGCTCATGGCCGGCTCCGGCGTGTCCAGCTTGGGCAACCGGACAAAATGGCCGCTGCGCTCCCGCGCTTCCAGGTAACCCCGTCCCTCCAGGGTCTGGTGGGCCTGCAAAATGGTGGACACGCTGACGCCAAACTGGCGACTCAACACCCTCACGCCGGGCAAGCGTTCCCCTTCCCGATAGACACCTTCGTCGATCAGGGTTTGTAACTGGTCGGCCACGCGACTGTAGAGAATACCCATCGTTCCATCCTGCCAGATTCCGCCACCCAGAGAGCAGCACAGATGCCCGACAATTCGGGCAGTACAGAGGCTTTATTAAAGCACCTGTACCGGGTCAAAACCACAGAGCCTGAATCTGTGCTGATTGGCGGGACAGCGTGACAATGGAAGCTCGATCCACGGACCAGGAGTGACCGCCATGACCGTGTTTGAAACAGAGCTCCACCATGGCAACCGCCAACGCCACCCGGTTTCCCGCAAGGACGTCCTGGGACTTGCGGGGGGGAGCCCCTTGGGGCACCCTAACGCGGCAACAGACCTCCAGAAGCTTGATCGGCTGGGGTTTAAAGTCACGGAAATGGCGCCACAACATTGGCTAATACGCCCTTCTGGCAAGCGGCTGGAAATACACCTGTACGGGGCGGATGAACTGGCCCGGTTCCTTGCCCTGCGGGCGGACGGCTATGCACGCCAACCCGGACGACACACACAGGAGCCTTCATGACCACATTACCGATCTACCAGGTAGACGCCTTCACCAGTGAGGTTTTCGGTGGCAATCCCGCGGCGGTGATGCCCCTGGAGCACTGGCTGCCCGATGAGCTGTTGCAGAAGATGGCCCTTGAGAACCACCTGTCGGAAACCGCTTTCCTGGTACCGGAACCGGCGGGCAGCGACGCCGATTTCCACATCCGCTGGTTTACCCCCGGCGCCGAAGTCCCCCTGTGTGGCCACGCCACCCTGGCCACGGCCTGGGTGCTGTTCTACAAGCTCGACTTCGCCCAGGACACCGTCCGGTTTCGCTCGAAAAGCGGTCCCCTTGGGGTAACCCGTCGCGAAGGCGGTTGGCTGGAGCTGGATTTCCCCAACCTGGCCTACCAGGAGCAGGCTACGCCGGAGCTGTTGCGCCAGGCCCTGCCTCTGGCCGGGGAATGGGTCTACTTCACCCCTAACGACGCCAACTATATGGTGGTACTGGAGAACGAGGCCGCCGTCCGGGCTGCGGAACCGGATCTGGGGTTGTTGAAAAAACTCGGCAGTCAGGGGGTGATCATTACCGCCCCGGGTGAACAGTGCGATTTTGTCAGCCGCTACTTCGTGCCCTCGGTGGGCATTGATGAAGACCCGGTGACCGGTTCCATCCACAGCGTATTGACACCCTACTGGGCCGGTCGACTGGGGCGCGACCGGTTATCGGCCCGCCAGCTGTCGGCCCGCGGTGGTGTTCTGGAATGTCGGCTGGACGGGGACCGGGTGCGGATCGCCGGCCAGGCGGCCTTTTATATGGAAGGCCAGGTCCGCCTGGACAGCGTTTCCTGAGATCCGGTCACCAGGGTACCTCAGCGGGAGTCCGGTCCTCCGCCACCACTTGGTTTCGACCGTTGTGCTTGGCCTGGTAGAGCCGCTTGTCGGCCAGGCTGAGCAAGCGGTCGAACAGCTTCTCATCCAGGGGCAGCTCGCAACCCGGCTCCCAGGTGGCACAGCCGATGCTCACCGACACCCGGCCAATGGGCGAACCCTCATGAACCAGGTTGGCGTCATACAGCGTCTGGCGGAGTTTTTCCGCCAGTTCCTGGGTTTCCTGCATCCTCTGCCCCGGTAACAGCAGGGCAAATTCCTCTCCCCCCAACCTGACCGCCAGTTCCCCGGCCCGTCGACAGTGTTCCCGCATTACCTGCGCCAGCCGCACCAGGCAGCGATCGCCCTTGGCGTGTCCGTAGCGGTCGTTGTAGGCCTTGAAGTAATCCACGTCGATCATCACCAGCGAAATCGGCGTGCCCTGGCGTCGGGCCCGTCGCTCCTCCAGCCGTTTGGCGTCGTCGAAGTAGCGTCGGTTAGCCAGACCGGTGAGCGGATCGGTGCGGGTCATGCGGATCAGCTCACGGCGGTGTTCCTCCAGCTCCGCCGTGCGCTCCTGTACTCGCGCCTCCAACTGGTCCCGCTCCCGCGCCAGAGCCGCCATCGCCTTGTCCCGTTCGGCGCTGTAGCGGCCAATGGTTCCCCGCAGGGTCTCAAAGCCCTCCGACACCAGGTCGATTTCATCCCGCCAGGGCCGCTCCGGGCGCTGGATCTTCAGTGGCGGATTGTCCCGATTCGGAGACAGGCGCTGACTGTAGCGGGCAATCTGGCGCAACGGTTTTTTCAGCCGCGAGACGATCACCCGATAGACCACCACACTGATGAACAGAATGAACAGACTCAGCTTCGCGGTGGCCATGGCCACTGAGATCAGGATATTGCGCCGGACCTGTTGCCAGTTGTAGGCCACCGACAGTTCCCCGAGCGGTTGCATACGCCCCTGGGGATGGGGAATGGGGGTAACGAAGTCCGCCGTGCCACTTGCATCACCCAGCCCCACCTGGAAGGTCATGCCGGTCATAGTGGTCAGCCGGACGGAGCCGATTTCCGGGTGGGCGGCGATCATCGCGACTTGGCGCCGGGCCGCCTCCGGTTCGATATCCCACAACGCCACGGTGAGCAACGGCACATGGCTGCCCGCCAGGGTGGCCACCAGGGCATCGACCCGCTCGATCTCGCTGCGATACTGGACCCAGCACTGCACCACACTGACCAACAGGACAAACATCGATGCCAGGAACACGATGCGACGGAGGATGTCCCGGGTGATGGACTGGATGGGGCGCTCGTCATCCTGCACGATCATGGCTCCAGCAACTGCCCGAAATCGAAACGGTAACGTCTCAGACCCGGATTCCGGTGCTTGCTGTAACGGGTGAAGTCGATCTGTGGTACCGGTTCGGCGAAGCGTTCCAGATAACGGCTGGCCAGCTCCGGGGTAAACAGGGAAAACATGGGACGTTCCAGTTCCAGCCCTTCGCTGTCGGCAAAATCGATACCGTGGTGATAGTCATACAGCAGGACCAGCGACCAGGCGCCGGCCATGAAATGCCCGCCGGCCAAGGCGGACAGTTCGCCGTTGATCAATCGGTTCATTGCTTCTTTGGAGGTGTTCACGCCGGACACCAGAACCTCGACGCCGGGGCGCAGTTGTCGCTCCCGCACCGCTTCGATGGCACCAAAGGCAATCAGATCGTTGCCACACCAGATCAGGGACACCTCGGGGTAGCGGTCCATCAGCCTGGCGGCCTTGAGTCTGCCCTTGTCCTGCCGCCAGTCCGCGTGCACCAGCTGGTGCAATACCAGGTCGTCATTGGCTTCTACCACCGATTGCATACCGCGGTTGCGACGGATGGAACTGTCGGTGGAGCGGTCCCCAGAGATGGCGATCATGTGAATCTTGCCATCGGCGCCATACAGCCCACGTTGACGAGCCTCCAGCAGCAGGGCCATGGCGGTCAGTTGACCAGCCGATTCCGCCACCGGGATCAGCGACCCCAGCAGGCCGCTGAACTGCTCCCGCGGGCCACCGAAACGGGACCGCTCCGCCGGTAACAGGCCATTATAGGCGAGGAACACCCGGATGCCGGCAGCATCGGCAATGCGCATCTGTTCGGCGAAGGTCCCTTTCTCCACTGAAAACATCAAGTAGTCCGGCCGATGCGCCGCAGAGCGGGCCGCCACCTCCCGGGTCAGTTCGATCTGGCGGAGTGGGTCCCGCCCGGCAAACAGGATCTCCAGCTCGATATCCAGGCTGCGGGCAGCGGCCTTCATACCGTTGGCAGCATCCAGCCAATAGGGCTCGTCATGCTTGCCGGGATTGATGAAAGTAACGGAGAAGGCCCAGCAAAACGTGGGTAATAAAAGCAGCAGGGCCGTCAAACAGATTCGGGACACGTCTCTTTCCAGACAGGTATGGGTGTGCGGAGATGACTCAGGGGTTATTCAATGGCTCCCTGAAAGCGTGCATATTCTAACCAATCTGGACGCCATAGGCCATGTAAAAGCGCCGCTCTGTCGTTATACTGCCGGGCCATCCGTTGCAACTGAAACGACATGACTCCAACAAGCCCGCTCCGAAACGCCCAACACTTCGACGTCATCGTCATCGGCGCCGGTGCCGCCGGCCTGATGTGTGCCGCCACCGCCGGCTACCGGGGGCGTCGGGTGCTGGTGGTGGATCACGCCAACAAGGCCGGCAAGAAGATCCTGATGTCCGGTGGTGGCCGCTGCAACTTCACCAACCTCAACAGCACCCCGGCCAATTTCCTGTCGGACAATCCGCACTTCTGCATCTCCGCCCTCAAGCGTTACACCCCGCAGCACTTCCTCGAGCTGGTGGAGCGCCACGGCATCGAACACGTCGAGAAGGCCGCCGGTCAGCTGTTCTGCCGGGACAGCAGCAAAGACATTCTCAATCTCCTGCTCACCGAGTGTGACTGGGCCGGGGCCGAGGTTCGCCTGAAGACCGAGGTGCGCGCCGTCGAGGAAGCCGGTGACGGCTACCGCCTGGACACCAGTGGCGGTACGCTGGCCTGTGAGTCCCTGGTAGTGGCCTGCGGCGGGCTGTCGATCCCGACGTTGGGCGCCAGTGGGTTCGGCTACGACCTTGCCCGCCAGTTCGGCCTGGAGGTCCTGCCCACCCGGGCCGGGTTGGTGCCGTTCACCCTGCAGCCGGACCTGAAGGAACAGTTGGCGCCCCTGTCCGGCGTCAGTTGCCCTGTGGAAGTGACCTGCAATGGCATGAGTTTCCGCGAGCCCATGCTGGTGACCCACCGCGGCCTGAGTGGCCCCTCCATGCTGCAGATTTCCAGCTTCTGGCGGCCAGGCGACCCACTGTCGATCAACCTGCTGCCCGGCCACGCCGTACAGCAAGAACTATTCGCCCTGCGCAAGGAGCAGCCCCAGGGCACCCTGGCCAAATACCTCAACCAGCAATTGCCCAAACGCTTCGCCCAGGCCTTCAACGACCTGCAGGGCTGGCAGGGCCCGCTCCAAGGCTATAAGAACCAGGCCCTGGAGGCCGCCGCCGACACCCTGCAGCACTGTACCATCAAGCCGTCAGGCACCGAAGGATACCGAACCGCCGAGGTCACCCTGGGCGGTGTCGACACCCGCCAGCTGTCCTCCAAGACCATGGCGGTCAGTGATCGCCCCAATCTCTTCTTCATCGGTGAGGTGGTGGATGTCACCGGTCACCTGGGCGGGCATAACTTCCAGTGGGCGTGGGCGTCAGGGGTGGCGGCAGGGAATGTGGTCTAGTCTGTTTCCCCACAACACCGATCCATAAAACGGCGCATCAGCCGAAGGTACTCCCCCTGATGCAGGTGCATGGCGTGATTGCCCGGGAACCAGTGGATCTGGCTCCCACGCCAGTGTTCGTGCAGTTTCTGGACGAACTGCGGTAAGGTAAACCGGTCCCCAGCCCCGCCAATCACCAGCAGCCGATCTGGCGAGATAACCGGCTGCCAGGTCAAGGGGCAGTGCACCGCAGTGACATGGCGAAACTCCGACACATCGAAGTTGAACCGGGCCATTTGCCGGTAGAGGATCCAGTTGAGGGGCTGCAACGCCAGCGCCGTATCGACCAGCATCACGGCGGGGGCATTGGGTATGGCAAAGGCGAGCCGGGCATCCACCGAAGCAGCCAGTGCGCTAACGTATCCCCCCAGACTCAGACCCGACACGCCGATGGCGGGCGCCCCCTGCTGTTGCAGATAATCGATCCAGATTCGCAGGTCATACACCGTCTGAAGGAACACTTCGTTCAGGTGTGACAGGCCGTGGGCAACAATGCCGATACCACTGAAAAGGTCATAGCGATCGCTGCGGTAGCCATGGAATGGCATGGTGTATAGCAGGATGTCGTAACCCTTTTTGTAGAACCAGCGCAGGGAGAACATGGTGCTGTTGAACCAGAAGCTGTCGGCGAAGTAACCGTGCAGGAAGATCAGCGTCGGTCGGGCGCCGTCCGGGTGCCGCCAGTACTGCGCCACCACTTCATGGCTGTAGTCATGCCGGGCATAAGCCTCCCGGACCTCCGGGTTCAGCGCGACGTAGGGGCTTTGAAAACCGAGCAACTCGAAATCGACACCTTTGGGCCTGTAGCCGAACAATCTCGGTTTCCGGGGCGTCACCTCCACGTCCCTGGGAGGCCGGGGAAACACTTCATTGATATCCGCGCGATCCGCGCAGCCCTTGTAGAACTGCACCACTTCCAGATCCCGCTCAAGCTTTCGACGGGACACCAGATTGGCGGAAATGGCCAGAGCCACCATGGAGGCCAAGCCGGTACGCATAAGCAGGTCGACCGCCGCGGCCGCCTTGATCTTGACGGCGTAACGGTTGTCAATGCTGGTCACATACGGATTCTGGTTGAAATCCTGTGGCAGCGTTGTCCACCAGGGGTTTTCGTTCATCGCGGCATTCCGGTCCAGGGACCATTCGATCGGTCAAATAAGCCGACATCTCAGTTTCCCTGGCCATCACGCCTGGTATTCATTCCACCCAGTCCGTGGCTCTATACGGGTAATTGTAGATTAAGTCTGCGATTCGGCCATTCCTGTTGCCGCTGTGCCCCGCCCGTGACCCCATCACGGGGCCACGGGGCGCCGCAGAATGGCCTGCTGCCACCCACTCGCCGCAGGTACGCTATCCTTAGGACAACAGGGTCGCGAATCCAACGGCAGGAACCACCCCGGAATGGACGAAGTTACCACCCAATTCCTCACCAACAACCAAACCACCTTTGATCTGGCCCTCGCCCTGTTGTTGGGCGCCCTGATCGGCCTGCAGCGAGGCTGGAAGGCCCGGGAGCGCAAGTCGGGGGAACGCATTGCGGGGATTCGCACCTATGCCCTGGTGGGGCTGCTGGGGGGCATTGCCGCCCTGTTGGCCAACGAGGTGACGGCCTGGGCGTTTCCGGTAATTCTGATCAGCCTGCTGGGCGTGACCCTGATCGCCTTTTACCAGCGTCTGCAGGAAACCCGGAATTTCAGCATCACCGGTACCATCGGGCTGATCCTCACCTTCTGTTTCGGCGCCATTGCCGTGGCGGTGGACCCGGTGCCCGCCGTGGCCGCCGCCGTGGTAACGGCCATCCTGCTGGACAACAAGACCGAGATCCACGCCCTGATTCGCAAGCTCGAGGCCCACGAATTGGACGCCGGCCTCAAGCTCCTGCTAATCACCGCGGTCATGCTGCCGCTGCTGCCGAACACCGATATGGGGCCAGGTGGGCTGCTCAATCCCTACGAGATCTGGTGGCTGGTGGTACTGATCGCCTCGGTGTCCTTCGTAGGCTACTTTGCCATCCGCATGGCCGGGCCGGCCAAAGGTATCCTGTTCACCAGCCTGTTCGCCGGCTTGAGCTCGTCCACCGCGCTCACCCTGCACTTCGCCCGCCAGTCCCAGCAGGCGCCGGAGCTTAGCCCCCAGTTTGCCTCCGGCATCCTGATCGCCTGCGGCACCATGTTTCCCCGCATCCTGGTGTACTGCCTGCTGATCAACCGGCAACTGCTGCCGTCCCTGGTCTGGCCGGTGGTGGCTATGACGGTGGCCCTGTACCTGCCGGCCCTGGTGATCTGGCACTTCAACCGGGCCGCCCTGGCGGTCAAGCGGCCTTTGTTGGGCAAGAACCCGCTTGACCTGAAAACGGCGCTGGCCTTCGGCGCACTGCTGACCGCCATCCTGTTTGTCGGTGAACTGCTGAAGGACTGGTTTGGCAATACCGGCATCTACGTGCTGTCGGCCACCTCTGCCATTGCCGATGTGGATGCCATCACCCTCTCCCTCACCCGCATGTCGCACGGCTCGATCAGCGCGGATACCGCCGTGCTCGGCATCATCATCGCCGCAGCGGTGAACAACCTGGTGAAAACCGGGCTGGCCACGTCCATTGGCAGCGCTCCCCTGGGAGTACGGGTCGCCGGGCCAATGGTGCTTTCCATGTTTGCGGGCCTGCTAGCCATCTGGTTGCAGTAAGCGCCCACTTCTCCTGTAGAGCCTCTGATCAGCTCCCTAAGCCCCAGATAACGATAACTTGTGCACAACTTGGCAACATGCCTTCAGTCCCGACAGGCAAAGCGTGACCCAGATCGCCTTTTACCTTACGGGAAGTTAATAGCATAGATCGTGGCGAACCAGATCCATGAGTTTTCAAAATAATGAGCAGTCGGGGAGCCCAAAAACGAATAAAACAAAAGGGAAGTCACATGAACGGCCTGAAGAAACGGATCTATCCCCTGGCGTTGTCACCTGTGCTGCTGTTGCCGGTGATGGCCCACGCCCAGTTCAAGCCATTGACGGATGATTTGATGGGCAACGTGACCGGACAATCCGGAATTTCCATCGACATGAGCGCCAGGCTAAGTATTGGCGAACTGCGCTATCAGGACGACGGCAGCCTCGCGATTCGCAATATCCGCCTGGGGGGCGCCAACAAAACCGAGTATTTCGGTTCCAACTGGGGCGCCGCCACCCACTCCGGCGACCGTCTCGATCACCTGCAACTCAATATCGACGTGCTCTCAGACGGCGACCTGGTGCTGTTCGCCAAGCCCGAGCCGGGCTTCGGTCAGGCCGTCGACTTTCGCCTGAGTACCGATGAATGGGTGCTGCAAAAATCCACCGGTGGCGACGGCACCCGCCTGCTCAACTACCTGGACATGACCGGCCTGGCGCTGGACCTGCGTATGAAAGTGGACAACGACAGCGGCCATCTGTTGGTGGAAAGCACCTTCGGCATCGATGACCTGGATACCGAAATCGGTTTCCTCGGCATTGGTATCCAGGACATGAAAATCACCGGCATGAGTTACTTCGAGTCGCTGGGAGAATGGGGCAACGTGGGTCTGCCGGACATCGGCGCCGAACTGAAGCTGGACATACACACCCAGGACACCCTGGCCCAGCCCAACGCCCTGGCCATCGATATCGTGCAGTTCGAGTCTGACATCGACATGCCGATCATTACCCTGGGCAACGGCCCGTCGATTGGCGCGGTGACCATCAATGACCTGCGACTCAACAACACCTCCATGGTGATCTACGGCCACGATTGAGGCCGCTGCCGGTTCAATCGGCCCGACGCAGGGTCAGGTTGAACCGGCACTCGCCGGTGAGTGGGTGCTGGCCCGGCTTCAGCGCCAGCACGCCGTGATAGCGCAGCCGCGACGGCCCACCCCAGACCACCACATCGCCGTGTTCCAGCAGCACCCGCTGGGGCCGGTCGTTACGCCGCAGGCCGCCAAACTGGAACACCACGGGTAGCCCCAGGGAAACAGAGACGATAGGTTGGCCAAAATCCCGTTCGTTCTTGTCCTGGTGCAGCGACATACGTGCGCCCGGGCGGTAACGGTTGATCAGGCAGGCGTCGGGGGCAAATTCGTCGAACCCCGCTGCACAGGCGGCATCACCGGCCAGCCGGCTGAACAGCGCGGGCATCGCTGGCCAGGGTTCTCCGGATTGCGGGTCGGTGGACTGATAGCGATAACCGGTGCGGTCGGTGACCCAGCCCAGGCGACCGCAGTTGGTCATGGCCGCAGACATGGTGTACCCACCGGGAGTCTTCATCTGGCGAAAGGCCGCCTGGCTCTGCACCGTCTCGATATGACGCACCAACGCCTCTGCCCGGCCTAGAGCGAAACGGCGCAACACCACCGCCCCATCGGCCAACGCCAGCACCGCCGCAACCGCCGAGTTCTGGTCAAAAAGATCCGGCGTCAGCAAATCGTGTTGTTTCACCTCGCCCTCCTGTCTTGGCCCCAGGGGAGTAACTTCCTTGGGCGACCCCGCTGTATGCGGAAACTCCCAGTGTCTTCTACAGTTAGAACTATTGTAGAGCGAGGCCTTGGGTTTCGGCCATGATCGCGACCGAACCCTGCCAGTTGCTCGCCCGCATACATGACATAAGGAATTCGACTTGGTCTCCCGCTACCGCCAGTCTGCCCAGATTTCCCTCGCCCTGCTGATTGCCACCACCATTACCGTGGGCATGCTGTTGCTCACCCTGGTGCTGGTGGGGCAGAGCTATCGCGGGCTGGAATCCGCCAAACTGGCCGCCGCCCGGGACTCGGCCACGCAGCTATCAGTGAATGTTAACGACCGCATCCGTGCCATTACCAATCCCCCGTCCCTGGCCCTGACCCTGCTCAGCCAGGACCCATTGCGGGAAGCCGGCACCCTGGAGCCGCGCCTGCGGCGCCTGCCGGTGGTCGCCAGCATTCTAAGCCAAAGCGATATTGTCAGTGCGGTCTATGCAGGCTACGACAACGGCGAATTCTTCCTGCTCCGCAAGGTGGAGAGTTCCGGTCGCCAGCAGTTTCCCGATGCGCCCCTGGCGGCCAAGTACCTGCTGCAAACGGTGACCCGCACCGCTAAGGGTGAGATGGTCGGCGAATGGCACTTCTACGATGCCGCGCTCAACCTGCTGAGCCGCACCGTGCGGCCCGGCTACCGATTCGATCCCCGCACCCGGCCCTGGTACCGATCAGCCACCGACCTGGCCGACACCGCCCTGACCTCCCCCTACATTTTTTTCACCACCCGGGAGGTGGGGCTCACCCTGTCCCGCCCCTTCCACGCCAATGGCGGAGTGATGGGCATCGACGTCACGGTCACGGACCTCAGCCGCCAGTTGCAGCAATTGCGACTGACCCCAAGCACCCAGATTGCCATCGTGGACAGTCAGGATTCGGTGATTGCCCTATCCAACCCGGACGATCTGCTGGGCGACAATCCCGAACAGCAGGAGCTGGTGACCCTGGACCAGTTGCCAGACCCGACGCTGGGCCGCCTCGCCCAGTTGACTCCGGAAGCGGGCATGGTCCCTTTCGACAGTCAGGGCGAGGAGTACTACGGCCTGAGCGTGGCGTTGGACTCGCTCAGCGCCAACGAACTGAGGATTGTGCTGGCGATCCCGGCGGATGAACTGCTTGCGGATGTCTGGGCCTCGCTGTCACGGCAGACCAAGATTGCAGCCGCCATTGCCCTGCTGTTGCTGATCCTCGGCTGGTTCCTGGGCAACCGGGTGGGCAAGCCACTGGAAAACCTGACCAACCGGGTAAGCGCCCTGTCCCGTTTCCGTTTCGACACCTCGGTGCGAGTCGACTCCCACATTCGCGAGGCCCACCGGCTGAGCACCGCCCTGGACGACATGGCCAAGACCATCCGCAGTTTCCAGAACATCTCCCTCACCCTGAATCGGGGCAAGAACCTGGATGAACTGCTGCAGGACGTGCTGGAGCAGATCGTCCACATCGTCGGCCAGCGACGTGGGGCGATCTACCTGTACAGCCGAACCCAGCAACGGCTGAACCTGGCGGTGAACGAAAGGCTGCAGCTGTCGGAACACATTGAAAACATTGGTCCGGATGCCGACGATAACGACGTCCTTCGCCAACTGCGTCGCGAAATCACCGGCCATCCGATTTTCGCCATCCTGCGCAATCGCCGGCAGGATCTGGTGGGGGCCCTGGTGATAGAAATGGAGGTGGGTGAGCAGACGCACCTCAGTGACGACCTGATTGTGTTCGTCAATGAGATTGCCGGCTCAGCAGCGGTGGCCATCGAAACCCGGGAGCTGATCGAGAGCCAGCAGGCGCTGCTGGACGGCATCATTCGCCTGGTGGCCAATGCCATCGACACCAAGTCGCCTTACACCAGCGGCCACTGCAACCGGGTGCCGGAACTGGCCAAGATGCTGGTGGACGAAGCGGCCCGCAGCCAGCAGGAGCCATTCCGCCACTTTCACCTCAACGACGACGAAGCCTACGAATTCCACCTGGCGGCCTGGCTCCATGACTGCGGCAAGATCACCAGCCCGGAGTATGTGGTGGACAAGGCCACCAAGCTGGAGACCATCTACAACCGCATTCACGAAGTCCGGACCCGGTTCGAGGTCCTGCACCGGGATGCAGAAATCCAATACCTGCGCGATCTGCAGGCAGGCGCGGAGCCAACGGACGCCCAACGGCGCCGTGACGACACCCAGGCAGCGTTGCAGGAGGAGTTCGCGTTGGTGGCCAGGGCCAACATCGGCGGCGAGTTCATGTCGCAGGCCGACATCGACCGGGTCCACACCATCGGCCAACGCACCTGGCTGCGGCACTTCAGTGACCGCATTGGGTTGAGCCGAGACGAACTCGAACGACTGGCCGGTCAGCCCGCCCCCCCGCTGCCGGCCAAGGAATCACTGCTGGCCGACAAACCCGGTCACCTGGAACCCTGGGGCGATCGCATCCCCCCGGTTACCCGGGACGATCCGCGCAACCGCTGGGGCTTTGATATGGCGCTGCCGGAACATGCCTTCAATCGCGGCGAACTCTACAACCTCTCCATCGAACGGGGCACCCTGACCCCCGAGGAACGGTTCAAGATCAATGAACACATCGTCCAGACCATTGTCATGCTCGACGCCCTGCCGTTGCCGGACAAGCTCTCCCGGGTTCCCCACCTGGCGGGCACCCACCACGAACGCATGGACGGTGAGGGCTATCCCTGCCGGCTGGGCGAAGCCGAGCTGGGCATTCCGGAGAAGGTAATGGCGATTGCCGACATCTTCGAGGCCCTCACCGCCCGCGATCGCCCCTACAAGGAAGGCAAGCCCCTGACCGAGGCCCTGGGCATCATGACGCGAATGGTGAACGACGGACACATCGATGCCGAAGTGTTCCGGTTGTTCATCCGCTCCCGGGTGTATCGGCGCTATGCCGAGACTTATCTCAGCACCGCCCAGATCGACACTGTGGACGAAGAGGCTCTGCTGGCCCAGCTGGCTCAGGCGCCACACTGATCGTTGTAGCGCTGGCGCATACGCACACGGTAGGCGTCGCCTTCGGCATCGCTGAGGAACACCCGTTCGCCCCGTTCGTCCAGCCGGTAAAAGACGGAGATGGAGTCCATGTGGTGCAAGCGGGCTGCCAGTCGCTGACAGCTCTCCTGCGCCTTTGTCTCAATACGGTGCTGTTCGGCCCGGTTCTGTTCGCGGACCAACCGCTCCTGTTCCAGTCTGTCAGCAAATGAACGGATCCGGTCACTCTGGCCTGGGTTGCGGGCGCTATCGTCGGATCCCAATGAAGCCGGAGGTACAACGGCAATGGGTTCCGCCTCCGCCGACGCGGGCGGCCGATCGCCAAAGTGCACCCGGCCATCGGCATCGGTCCACTTGTAGACGCCGGCATGGACCAATACGGCACTTCCCCACACCAGCAATACGGCTACGACTTTGGCCCCGTATCCACAGCAATTCATAGCGAACTCCCCTGTTCTGACCTGTTTCCCTGCCCAAAAACCGTATACTCTGCCGCATACGAACAAGGTAAGGATAGCAACATGTTGTTTCCGATCATCATTGGCGGCCTGATTGGCTACCAGTTCGGCCGATTTCCCGGCTTTTTGATTGGCGCCGTCGCCGGCGTACTGCTCGCCCAATATCTCAAGGGCCGTGTGCGGTCCCGCCTGGCCGACCTCCAGTCCGCCTTCATCGAACCGATGTTTGCGGTCATGGGCGCCCTGTGCAAGGCCGATGGCGTGGTCACGCGGGACGAAATCCAGGTGGCCGAGCAGTTTTTCAATCGCTTTCGGCTGTCACAACAGCAGCGAGAAGTTGCCAAGGCCGCCTTCAACCGGGGTAAGGCACCAGAGTTTGACCTGGACGCCGAACTCGACCGTTTCCTGCGCGCCAGCCGGGGCCAGCCCATGCTGCTGCAACTGTTCCTGCAACTGCAAGTCTCCGCAGTGGCCGCCGACGGTCAGGTGCACCCGGAAGAGCACGCCATGCTGGTGCGGATTGCCCGCAAGCTGGGCCTGCCGGAATCCCAGGTGGACCAATTGGAAGCCATGCTGCGCGGCGCTCATGCCGATACCGCCGGCACCAGCTCCAGCCAACAGCTGGACGATGCCTATAAGGTGCTGGGGGTGTCAGCCGACGCCAGTGACCAGGAGGTAAAACGAGCCTACCGCAAGCTGATGAGCGAGAACCACCCGGACAAGCTGGCGGGTCGGGGCCTACCTGAGAGCATGCGTGAGATGGCGGAGGAAAAGACCCGCGAGATCAGCCATGCCTACGACATCGTAACCAATGCCCGCAAAGCCACTCAATGAATGGCCCCCAGGATACCCCAACCATCATGACCGCTCAGCAGCGCCCCGAATCGATCCACGCCTTTGGTGACGACGCCCTCGCCAGCCACGATGCCACCGCCCTGGCCCAGTTGATACGGGCCGGCAAGCTGAGCATCGAGGAGGTGCAGGCGGCCGCTCTGGCGCGGGAGTCCCGGGTAGCTCCCTTGCTCAATGGCGCGGTTCGAACCGGCCAGGAGGTGCCTCCCCCGGTCCAGCGCACGGCGAATTCCGGCAGCTTCGCCGGCGTCCCCACGTACCTCAAGGACAACACCGATGTGCGGGGTTATCCCACCGGACACGGTACCGCAGCCTTTACACCCGCAACCTGCCGCCGGGACAGCCCGTTTAGCCGCCAGTACCTGGCGCAGGGGTTTGTCTGCCTCGGCAAGAGCGCGCTGCCAGAGTTCGGTTTCAACGCCAGTACCGAGCCTGCCCATGGCGAACCCACCCGCAATCCCTGGAATCCA
Organism: Marinobacter sp.; assembly: GCF_033722735.1. Lineage (GTDB taxonomy): Bacteria > Pseudomonadota > Gammaproteobacteria > Pseudomonadales > Oleiphilaceae > Marinobacter. Next base: position 174,488 of record NZ_JAWVYN010000001.1, on the reverse strand, counting down.
GACTATTCCGCCGGTGCCTCGTCCGGTGGTTCGGCGGCCCTGGTGGCCGCCGGCGTGGTGCCCATTGCCCACGCCAATGACGGCGGTGGCTCCATCCGGATACCGGCAGCCTGCTGCGGACTGGTAGGTCTGAAACCCAGCCGGGGACGTCTGGTGGACAACCCGGCGGCACGGGCCCTGCCGGTGAACATTGTCAGTGAAGGGGTGGTTACCCGCACGGTTCGGGACACCGCAAACTTCTATGCCGAAGCGGAAGCCTACTACCATAACCGCAAACTGCCGCTCTTGGGCCGGGTCACTGGACCGGGTCAAACGCCCTTACGCATTGGCCTGGTCACGGATTCGGTGAACGGATACCGTACCGATACCGAGACCCGGGCAGCGGTGGAGGCAACCGGCAAACTGCTGCAATCGCTTGGGCACGAGGTTACCCCCATCCCCGTCCCCATTGGCGCGCAATTCGCCGAAGACTTTGCCCTGTACTGGGGGATGCTGGCCGCATTGGTGCAAGGGTCCGGTCCCTGGCTGTTCGATGGCGATTTCGACCGGCAGCAAGTGGACGGACTGACCGCGGGGCTGAGCCGCATGTTCCGCCAGCAGGCGTTTCGGTTACCCGGCGCCCTCTGGCGCCTGCGCCGGTCCAGCCAGACGTTCGCCCGGGGCATCTCCGGCTACGACGCGGTCCTGATGCCGGTGGTGGGTCATACCACACCCCGTCTCGGTCACCTAAGCCCTTTGGCGCCTTTCGATACCCTGTTTGAACGCCTGACGTACTACGTCGGTTTTACGCCCCTGGCCAATGCCACCGGGGCACCCGCCATCGCCCTGCCCATGGCAATGACAAATGAAGGCTTGCCGGTGGCGGTGCAGTTGATGGCCCCCTACGGCCAGGATCGAACCCTGTTGGAACTCGCCTTTGCCCTCGAGGAGGCTGCCCCCTTCGCCAGCTTGGCCCGGTAGCAGCCGTCACGGCTCAGGAATGCTGGCTCCCCTCCTCCAGGGAATTAACCGGGTGGTTGACCACCACCCGGTTACGCCCTTGCTCCTTGGCCTGGTACAGGGCACTGTCGGCCGACTCGAACAGCGCCTTGGTCTGGTCTGGCTGGCGAGGCGTCAGGGTGGATACCCCAACACTGACCGTAAGCTGAATTGACGCCTCCGAGACCCGGAAGGCGACCCGCTCGATATCCTCACGAATGCGCTCGGCCACCCGTTCCGCTCCCTCTTCAGGCGTCTCCGGCAACAGCACCACAAATTCCTCGCCACCGTAACGGGCAGCCAGGTCCTGGGGACGGGTGACGTGGTCGCGGATTTTCTTTGCCACCATCTGCAGACAATCGTCCCCCACCAGGTGACCATAGGTGTCGTTGAACCGCTTGAAATGATCGATATCGATCACCAGCAGCGACAACGGCTGGTCAAAACGATAGGCTCGTACGCAGGCCGACTGGAAAGCCCTGTCGAAGAAGGCCCGGTTCTTCAGGCCAGTCAGGCTGTCGGTGGCGCTCATTTCCATCAGCCTTGCATTCAGTTTCTCCAGATCCCGGGTCCGCTCTTGCACCCGATCTTCCAGCAGACTGTTAGCTTCACGTTGAATCCGGAGGGATTTCTCCTGTGCCCGCCTGGCCTTACGTTCTTCCATCAACAGGCGTTGCTGAGCCTGAAAGGCGGTCTTTTTCTCCCGGTTGAGCCGATCCGCCAGGGCAACGGACAGCAGGATCACCCCCAAGGCGGACCCGATCTGCGTGGCGTTCTCGGTCAGGAAGTGACGGGGCAGCACCGTGAACTTGCTCAGCGCCAGGACAATGCCGCCAAACAGCATGAAGACCCACGCCACGGTGTAATAGCGCGCGGCCGGATCCCGGCGCATCAGCCTGATCACACTCATCAACAGCATCATGCCACAGCCCAGGGTGGCCAGGGTGATGGTGGGTAAGATCAACAGACGGTAAGGCGTGATCCAACCCGCCATGGCAAACAGCCCGGCAACCGCTATGCCCGCCTGGGTTATCCGGCACAGCCAGTAATGGCTCTGCGGATTGACGCTCAGGAAGCGCAAGGTGAAGGCGCCGCCAAACACCACCACCAGGTTCAGGAAAACGATGATGGCCTGATCATTCCAGCGAGTCGCATTCGGCCAGAGGTACTGGAACGCCAACCCGCTGAGGCTGGCAATGAACAGGGGCATGGCCGTGATGTAGCCCACGTAATACAGGAAACTCCGCTCCCCGACGGCCATGAAGACGAACAGGTTGTAGAGAATCATCACCAGCACGATGCCAAAATACAGGCCTTCAAACAGGTTGCCGGCCTGGTCCGAGGCGTGGAAGGCCTCCTGCCGCCACAGGGTCAACGGAACCTGCATGGAACTTGTGGTTTCCACCCGGAGAAAGAGCGTCTGCACCTGGTTTGGCGGCAACAACAGCGGCACCAGGAAATTACGGTGCAGAACCGGGCGTTCATAGAAAGGCTGCTTGTCCCCCAGCCGCCAGGACTTGCGCAGTTCCCCGCCATTGACAAGATACACATCCACCTGGTCGAGAACCGGGTAGGCAATTTCCAGATAGGCAGACGCCTCCAGGTTCCCCCCGTATTGGACAGCAACCCGAAACCAGTAGGCCTGGTCGCCATAACCAAAACTGAGGTGGTCGGAACCGTTCTTCTGCCACTGATCATCGGAGAGTGCCCGAACCTGTGCCAGCGTCAGACCGCCGGCCGGCTCCACCAGATAATCCACCGATTTCACAACGTCCATCCGCTGGCTGTGGGGTTGCCAGGTCACGGGCGAAGCCTGGGCATGCAAGCCCCCCAGAAGACTCAGGATAAGACAAAGTACTGGCCTGATTGCAGCCACCGTGAGAGCACCTCTGACGCTTATTATTGTATTGACCCCCGAACCTGCGTAACGATCATTGCAGAGCGGCCCGCCTCACAATTCAGCCACCGGGTGGTAATCACAGTATGCGACAACCTGGCCTGAACTGCTGCCCATAAAGTAAAAAGATTCAAATATATAACAAAACACTACAGAGCAATTCGGTGACAAACCACATTGCCCGGTTACTCCCCGGTCAATTGGACAGGCCCAAAACCTGTTGCCATTATTAAGGAGCCTTTGCATATTTTCGCTTCGCCGCTGTGTGTTCTGAAGGCTGTCGCTGCAGGTGATTCACCACCGATGCGGCTCACCACCAGTAAGCCTGGGCTACGCGTGGATTGCCCCTGGCAAGAGCCGCAAGCCAGCAGAAGTGGCTTTCAGGGCGTGCCCTTCGGGGCTTCAAGAGCTGACCCGGAGATATGCAAAGGCTCCTTAAACAAACCAGGTCGGTCCGTATTACCAGCAACCTGTTAACCCGGAGCGGCAACCACCCAACATGTCAGACAGCCGAATCTTTACCAGCTTTCATGAAAAGCTGATGATGCTCAGTCACAGCACTGACTTCATCAATGAGCGCCGTGACCGGAAACTGGCCGCATTGGCCGAACTGTGCGCCGAAGCGCTGGGGATCGAGCGGGTGAGTGTCTGGCTGTTGAGTCATGGTCACGATCGGATAACCTGCGAGTACCTGTTCGACGAGAGTCTGCGGAAGGCCGGCGCCGCCGAGTATGATCCGACCGAACCGCTAATCCTGTATCGGAACGATCACCCCCGTTATTTCGAACTGCTCGGCAAGGCCAGGCTGATCGACGCCTCCAACGCCCGGGAAGACCCGGCCACCCTGTCCTTCCGGGACAACTACCTGATCCCCCTGGGCATCCATTCCATGCTGGATGCCCCCATCTTCGACGGGGCACGGCCCAGCGGCGTGATTTGTCTGGAAAGCCTGCGACCGCACAACTGGACCCTGCCCGAGCTGTCCTTCGTGGTGGCGGTCGCGGATACCATCAGCCTGATCAATACCCACGAGGCGTGGCTCGACTCCAAGCGCAAGCTCGACTACATCACCCATTTTGACAGCCTTACCGGCCTGGCCAACCTGAACAGCCTCCGTGACCGTATGGGCTACCTGGTCAGCAAGGCCCGGCACCTGAATCACAGCGCCTTCCTGCTGGTGTGGGTAGACCTGGACCGGCTGAAGGCCATCAACGACGGCCTGGGGCCCCAAGTGGGTGATGCGGTCATTGCCGAAACCGGGCGACGTCTGAGCGAGCTGAAGCTGCCGGGCAAGGACCTGCTGGCCCGCATAGGTGGCGACGAGTTCGCCCTGATCCTCGATAGCGCGGCCCAGTCAGAGGCGGTGGACAGGATATCCGATCGCATTCGGCGGGAAATCCAGCGGCCCCTCAAGGTCCATGGCCAGCAACTGACCCTCAGTGCCAGCCTGGGCATCTGCGAGTACCCGACCGACGGTGACGATGCCGAGTCCCTGCTACGAAGCGCCGAAGCGGCCATGTACTGTGCCAAGCAGCAGGGCCAAAGCCAAGCCTGTCGCTTCGACACCTCAATCCAGGCCACCGCCCGCTCACGCTTCGCCCTGGAACGGGAGCTCCGGCAGGCCATACACAACGACACCCTGAACGTTTACTACCAGCCGATCTACAACGGCGACGCCAGCGCCATGGTCAGTGCGGAGGCGCTGGTGCGGTGGGAGCACCCCGAACGGGGCTTGCTGTCACCGATGGAATTTCTGGAGGTGGCGCGCGGGGCCGGTCTGATGTACGAGCTGGGACGCTGCGTGCTGCGACGGGTCTGCCTGCACCTGCAGCAGGCCCGGTCACGGCACGTCCAGATGCCGGTGATCACCGTCAACCTGGCGGCGGAACAGGTGCTGAAGCCGGAGCTGCCCGACGACATCAACGCCGTCTGTAAGGACTTCGGGGTATGCCCCAGCACGCTGCACTTCGAGGTCACCGAAGACGCCATCCAGGGGGACTCCAATGCCTTGCGCACCATACTGAAAAGACTGGTCAAAGCCGGTTCGGAGCTGGCCATTGACGACTTCGGCACCGGCTACTCGTCGCTGTCCCGCCTCAAAGCCCTGCCGTTCTCCAAGATCAAGATCGACCGCTCCTTCATCATGGACCTTCCGAACGACGAGGACGACTGCGCCATTACCCTGTCCATCATCGGGCTGGCCAAGGGGTTGGGACTGTCCGTCGTGGCAGAGGGGGTGGAAACCGAGGCCCACGAGCAGTGGCTCCAGGCCCAGGGATGCCAGTTCCTGCAAGGGTATCGTTACAGCCGGCCAGTGCCGTTTGCGACGTTGCTGGAACGGTTTATCTTCAACGCCCGTGTTCCCATCGCGCCCTACCGCGATTAGTCAGCTCGACACCAGCGCCGCCCTGCCGCCGGGAAAGATGTCCAGCACCTGTTGGAAACTGGCCTCCGGCGCGGCTTCAATGCTGAACCATTGACCATCCACTGGGTGACGGAAGGCTATTCTTACCGCAGCCAATAACAGACGGCCCTGCCCATAGCGCTGTGCGAAATAGCGGTTATGACGGCCACGGCCGTGGTTGGCATCGCCGATGATGGGGTGGCTGATGTGTTTCAGGTGCCGACGCAGCTGATGCTTGCGTCCGGTTTTCGGGGATAGCTCCACCAGCGCATAACGGCTGGTGGGGTAGGTCTCGATGGCCACCGGCAGCTCAGTGGTGGCCAGGGTACGGTACAGCGTCCGGGCCTCCCGCACGGTTTGCTCGTGGTCTTTGAGACGCCGGTCCTCAGGCTCGTCCTTCAGGGGATGGTCAATTTCCCCACAGGCCTGGGGCCAGCCCCTCACCACCGCCAGGTAGGTCTTGTCCACCGCTCCGGCCATCATCTGCTGCCCCAGGACACGGGCGATTTCGGGATGACGGGCAAATACCAGCACCCCCGAGGTGGGTCGGTCCAGACGGTGAACCGGGTACACATGCCGCCCCCGGTTCAGGGCCCGTGCGAACTGCAGGGCAAACTCAGTCTCGTGGCGATCAATCGGGCTGCGATGCACCAGCAGACCCGCGGGCTTGTGCACCACCAGCAGGGCATCGTCCTGGTACAACAATGTCAACGGATTGTGGGGAGGAGTCACGGTGGCCATCCGGGGGTTCCAGTGAAGATCCGGCTATCTTAAGGGTTTTCCCGAAGCCGCCCAATCCTCGCCGTCACGACGGCGTTATTGATAATTGTTCGCATTTTTATTAACCTCCTCACCTTGTTAGGCGAGCATCGCTACAACTCTGGCCCACCCCTGGTTCCCAGAACGTCTCAGCGGCTCCCTGGCATTCCATTTAGCCCGTTTCGGTGGGATTGCCCATGTCACATTTTTTCCAGATTCGCGAACTCGGCGTCGATATTGGCTCAACGCCCATTCTCCGTGACCTCAGCCTCGACTTCCATGATGGCCAGGTAACGGGCCTGCTGGGCCACAACGGCTCCGGCAAGTCCACCCTGCTGAAGGTGCTGGCCCGCCAGTTGGAGCCCTCCCGCGGGCAGCTCACGGTCAATGGCGACGATTTCCAGTCGCTGGGGCAACGGGATTTCGCCAAGCTGGTGGGCTACCTGCCCCAGTATCCCCCGGCCACCGACGGCCTGACGGTTCGCGAACTGGTGGCGCTGGGGCGCTACCCCTGGAAAGGCCCCCTGGGCCGTTACCGGGACGAAGATCACCGCATCATCGACCAGGCCATTGCCGACACCGGGCTGGAAACCTTCCGCCACCGCTGCGTCGACACCCTGTCCGGTGGTGAACGCCAACGGGCCTGGATTGCGATGTTGCTGGCCCAACAGACCCGCTGCCTGCTGCTGGACGAACCCATCTCGGCCCTGGACGTGCTCCATCAGGTGGAAACCCTGCGGCTGATTCACCGGCTGGCGGAACAGCGGGCGTTAACGGTGGTGATGGTGCTGCACGACGTGGACCTGGCCGCCCGCTTCTGCGATCGGCTGGTGGCGCTCAGGGGCGGCGAGATCAACGCCGACGGGACGCCGGACGAGATCATGAACGAACCAACCCTGGAGTCCATCTATCGGGTTCCAATGGGGGTGATGGAGCGGGCACCAGGCCAGTGGGTGTCCTATGTCTGCTAGGAACCAAACGATGGCCATGGCATTGCTCAAGTCCGCTTCACTGTTGTTGCTCACCCTCGCAACCGGCCTGGCGCAGGCTCAAACCTGGCACCACGAACGCGGCACCATCACACTGGAACAGCCCCCACAACGGGTGGTGGCGCTGAACTGGGCCGCCACCGAAGCCCTGCTGCTGCTGGACATCACCCCGGTGGGCGCGGCGGACAAGGACTATTACAGGGTCTGGGTGCAGGAGCCCGAACTACCTGACAGCGTGGCCAACGTTGGCACCCGCAGCTCCCCCAGCCTCGCCGCCATCAGCGAGCTGCAACCGGACCTGATCGTCACCAGCGGGCAGCTGGCTCCAGCCTATGAGCAGTTGCAACGCATCGCCCCCACTTACGTGATCAGCGTGTACGACGAAGGGGTGGTTCCCAGTGAGCAGGCCACCACCATGCTGAAAACCCTGGGCCAGATGTTCAACCGCGAATCCCGGGCCGAGGCTGTGCTGGCCGGGATCAGCGCCAAACTGGCCGCCAACCGCGAACGCCTGGCAGCTGCCGGCCTGACCGACAAGCCGGTGGCCATCGTCAACTTCATGGATGATCGTCACGTTCGGGTCTACGCACCCAATGGTCTGCTCCAGGCCGGGCTGGAGGGACTGGGCCTCAGCAACGCCTGGACCAGCGATGGCAATTTCTGGGGATTTTCCCTGGTGGGCCTGGAGGCCCTGGCCCCACTGGGAGATGCCCGGCTGGTGGCCATCTCCCCGACCCCACCGGGGTTGAGTGAGCAGCTCAGCCGAAGCCCCTTCTGGACGCACCTGCCCATGGTTCGCAACCGGGAGGTCTACCAGATCAACCCGGTCTGGACCTTCGGCGGTGTCCACTCCATCAGCCGCCTGGCGGACGAACTGACCGATCAGCTACTGCAGGGCGGGGGCAGCAATGTACGCTAGCGAGCCCCCCATCCGCCCCGCCAGACTGCCGGCCATCGCCCTGCTGATCTGGGCCACAGCCCTGGTGGCCTCCAGCCAGCCCTGGCTTGGCGAGCTTTCCGTACCCGCCATGCTGTCGGCGCTGTGGGCCCCGAACACCAGCAACTTCAGCGAGCTGGTGGTGCATTACAGTTGGGCGCCCAGACTGGCCATGGCGGTGTTGATTGGCGCCGGGCTGGGGCTGGCCGGTGCCGTACTGCAACAGGTGCTGCGCAACCCCCTCGCCTCCCCCACCACCCTCGGCGTGGAATCCGGGGCACAACTCGCCATTGCAGTCGCCACCATGTACCTGCCCGGTATCCTGGCCTTCAGCCCGGACCTGATCGCCGTGGCCGGCGGGGTCACCGGCACCGGACTGGTGATCGCCCTCACCTGGCGCCTGGGCTTCTCCCCGGTAACCGTGATTCTCGCGGGCATGGTGGTCAGCTTCTTCCTGGGCGCCGTCAACGCCGCGTTCATGCTGTTCCACGGCGAGTTCCTGGGCAACCTGTTCATCTGGGGCGCGGGCTCGCTGGTGCAGAACGACTGGTCCCAGTTCCAGAGTCTCTGGCCCCGGGTGGCGCTGTTGAGCATCGCCATGATTCTGTTGATGCGCCCGCTCCAGCTACTGCAGCTTGGCGCCGACAACGCCAAGGCGCTGGGCGCCAGTGTGACCGCCCTGCGCTTTCTGGCACTGGCCCTGGTAATCGTCCTGACCGCCAGCGTGGTCAGCCGGGTCGGGGTGATCGCCTTCGTCGGACTGGCGGCACCGGCCCTGGCCCGCCTGCTGGGTGCCCGAACCCTGCAGCAGCACCTGCACTGGAGCACCCTGTTTGGCGCCGGGCTGTTGCTGTTGTCCGATGCCCTGGCACAGTGGGCGACGGCCTGGTCCGCCGGCGACCTGGTACCCACCGGCACGGCCACGGCCCTGATCGGCGGTCCCATCTTGCTGATGGCTCTGCGTCACCTGAAGAACGATGATCACATGCCCGGCCAGGCATCCGGCCCGGCCAGCTTCAATCCAACCCGGACGCCGCTGCTGCCGGTACTGGGCGTCATCGGACTGCTGCTGGCCGTGGTCGTCATTCTCGCCATGTCCTGGTCACCCTCTCTCTCCGGCTGGCGCTGGACGCCGTTCAGCGACTGGCCCGACGCCTGGGACTGGCGCGGTCCCCGCTTCCTGGCAGCGGTGACCGCCGGCCTGGTACTGGGCGTGGCCGGCACCCTCATCCAGCGCCTGACCGGCAATGTCATGGCCAGCCCGGAAATGCTAGGTATCAGCAGTGGCGCCGCCCTGGCCATGGTGGTGCTCACCCTGCTGGGCCTCAATCCGGGACGGGGCGGTCAGTTGCTGGCCGGTGCCGCAGGGGGGGCGCTGGTGTTGGCCCTGCTGTTCCTGCTCTCCCGTCGTCACCGCTTCTCCGGTCATCAGCTACTGCTGGGCGGGGTTGCGATCTATGTCTTCATGGACGCGGGCATTCGCATGGCACTGGCCGGAGGCGGCACCGAGGCGATGAAACTGCTGAACTGGCTCTCCGGCTCCACCTGGCTGGTGACCGACCTGGAGGCCATTGGCCTGGCTGCGGTTGCGTTGGTGTTGGTGGGCCTGACGGGGCTCAGTCAGCGGGTCCTGACCATTCTCCCCTTGGGCGAGGCCACCACCCAGGCCCTGGGCATCCCGGTGGCACCGGCACGACTGCTGATTCTGCTGCTGGCCGCCCTGCTGACCGCCGCCGCGACCATCATCATCGGCCCGCTCAGTTTTGTGGGCCTGATGGCGCCGCACCTGGCCCGCATGCTGGGCCAACAGACTGTGGGACGACAGATGCTGATTGCCGGCCTGGTGGGCGCCGTATTGCTGGGGCTGGCGGACTACCTGGCCCGGGTGGTGCTGTTCCCGAACCAACTGCCGGCGGGCATTCTCGCCGCCATCGTGGGCGGCACCTACTTCCTGTGGGGACTGAGTCGTCATGAACGCGGCTGAACCTGTCCTGTTCGAACCGCCCCGCAACCCTCTGGCCAGCTACCGTCTGCTGCTGGAACAGAGCGGTTGCGACCGTGACCTGTTGCGGCCTGAGCCCCAATCCACCGCGGGTAAGCCGGGAAAGTCAGTGGTGAGTCTGGCGAACATCCTGGTACATCCCGAGCGCTTTCGGCTCCTGTTACAGGGGGCCGCCGCCCGCCAGGGCACGGACACCCGGACCCTGGCCTCCGTACTCCATCAGAACCTGGCCCTGCAGGTGATCGGCCCATTGGTGGTCGACCTGTTCCTGGATCATCAAACCACCCTGGCCCAGCCGGCGTCGATCTGGCTCGAGCTGGGTGACAGCTCTGGCCAGTGGCATTTTGAACGCAGCGGCGACCTGGTGGGAGAGAAAGTCTTCACCGAGCGAACCGCGGCGCAGGCCAGGGACTGGTACCGGACCTTCCGAAAGGACCTGGGGGTGAGCGCCGGGGCCTACTGGAGCAGCACCGGCCTTGCCTTTTGCGCCCCCTACTCGGCGCTGTACAACCTGGCGCCCCCCGACGCCTTGTGCCGACAAGCCACCGACTGGCTGGCACGGTTCGATTGTGATGCGAAACGCTTTATCGACTGGATCCCGTTCAGCTTCAACCAGCAGGCCTGCGCCATTCCCCAGCGCCGGGGCTGCTGCCAGAAGTACCGCCTGCCTGACGGCGCTTACTGTGGTACTTGTGGCATCTACCGCAAGGAACGTCTGCAACCGCGCTAGCCGGCAGGCCCGACGACCGGTGGTGCCGGCTAACCGGCCACACCGAACAGCAACACCACGCCAACAACAAAGGTCGCCACCCCCAGGCCGATGGCCGCCAGTTTGAGTCCCTCCAGTACCTCGGCATCCGTTGTCATCGCTCCCTCCATTAGATCAATCACCGATGGAGCCCCAAACACTAAATGATAACCATTATCAACTGCAAGTCATTTTAGGCACCGTTACAAATGTCACACAAGCGTCACATTTAACCTACTGACTACAAATATACTCATGGTAGGTTGTTCAACTTTTTCCACCGACCGACCCTCCGATGGAGACGCCCATGAACTGGTATTCACGCAGCATTCTCAATCGGGTACTGACCATTGTGCTAGCGGCCAACCTGGTTGTGGCGGCTGTGGCAGCGTTCTACTTTTCATACTCGCTGCAGGCCAAGGACGATTACGACCATCTCGCCGGCAGACAAATGGTCAGCGCCCTGGAGGCCCAGGACATCCTGATCACCTTCAAGACCCAGGTCCAGGAATGGAAGAACGTCTTGATCCGCGGCGCTGACCCGGACCAGTTGTCCAAATACTGGGGCCGCTTCCAGGAACGGGAGGCCGAAATTCAAGCCCAACTGGCTGAGCTGATTCCCCAACTGGAGACCCCGCAGGCGATCGCACTGATGTCCGAATTTCAGCGGGCCCACCAAACCATGGGGACCGCCTACCGGCGGGGATACCAGGCTTTTGTGGATGCCGGTATGGACGTGTCCGCCGGCGATCGGGCCGTCGCGGGCATCGATCGCGAGCCGGCCAAGCTGATCGATGAAGCCGCAACGGCAATCCGCAGCCAAACCCTGGCCGAAGCCGGGCGGATCAGCACGAATGTGGCCACCAACACCTGGCGGGTGGGCGTCATCCTGCTGCTGGCAATCGCCCTCGGCACCGTCGCGTGTCTGCTGGTGCTGATGCGTGCGGTAATCAAGCCAACCCAGACCATGACGGCTCAGCTGCAGCAGCTGAGCAACGGTGATCTGTCGGAGCGGGTGACCCTGGAGCGTGAAGACGAACTCGGCCAACTGGCCGAGGCCGCCCGTCGACTGCACGACTTCCTGTCCGCCACCGGGCGACAGATGACCACCACCGCGGAACAACTGAAGCACACCCGCGACATCATCTCCGGCAATGCCGACAAGGTCTCGTCGCAATCCAGCGACGCGCACCTGCGCATCGACCAGGTGGCCACGGCCATGAACGAAATGTCTGCCACCGCCCAGGACGTGGCGCAGCACGCAACCTCCGTGGCCCACCAGGTGCAGGAAACCTCCCAGCAGACCAGCCAGGCCGACCAGGAAATCAACCGGGCCATGGACAGCATGACCCGACTGGCCGAGCAGATCCGCACCTCGGCGGAAACGGTCAACCAACTGGCCGAAGACGGCCGCCGGGTCAGTGATGTGATGAAGGTGATCCGTGAAATTGCCGACCAGACTAACCTGCTGGCCCTCAACGCCGCCATCGAAGCGGCCCGTGCAGGGGAAGCCGGCCGGGGGTTCGCCGTGGTCGCGGATGAGGTGAGAAACCTGGCCGCCAAGACTCAGGATGCCACCGTGGAGATCGACCGGATCGTCGAGGCCATCGCCTCCGGCTCCCGGGACGCTACCGAGTACATGCAGGCCAGTGAGATCGTGACCCAGGAGACCACCGATGCGGTGTCCACGGTGCGGGAAACCCTGCTCAGCATCAATCGCAGCATGGCCAGCGTCAGTGACGCCACCACCCAGGTGGCCACCGCTGCGGAAGAGCAGACCAGCGTGAGCGAGGACATCAACCGCAACATCACGGAAGTGGCGGATATTTCCGGGCGGATGAACCAGGCCGCCAGCGAGAACCAGAAGACCGTGCCGGAACTCGACCGCATGGCGGGCGAAGCGGAGGGCATCGCCGCCCGCTTCCGCCACTGATCCCTGCAAACCAATGAGTCGTTACCCACCGGGGCGGACAGCCAGTCCGCCCCGCTCCTTCCAGGACCGACTGCTCCACCAGGCCGATTGGGCCGATCCCACCCCATATAGTGACTAGTTATCACGTTTGATTTACTGTGACCAACGCCCATTCGAAAGGACAACAACAGGATAGCGCCACTATGTACACTGCCGGTTGGAGCAAACGGGAAATGGTCCTCACCCCCCGGGGCTACGCCATGCACGGCTATGGCCAATGGCATCACAGAGCCTTCGGCAGCCAGTCCCCGCTGTATAGCCGGGTCCTCTACCTTGAGGATCGGCACGGCAAGGCACTGATCTTCTGCTGCCTCGACCTGGGCTACATCACCCATGCCATGCGTTCGGGCATTGTCGAACGATTGGCTCAGCAACTGGGCGACACTTTCTGTGAAGAAGCCCTGGTGCTCACCTGCACCCACACCCATTCCGGCCCTGGTGGCTGCAGCCACGAGGCGCTCTACAACCTGGTGACGCCAGGTTACGTGCCCGCCCACGTCGAGGCTATCGTGGCGGCCACCACGGAGGCGGTCAGCGAAGCCCATCAGTCAGCCTCTGCCACCGAGATCAGTTTCGCCGAAGCGCAATTCGCGCCGGAGACGCCGGTGGCCTGGAACCGGTCGGTGGCGGCCTACAACCGCAATCCGGACGTGATCCAACGGAACGCCCGCAGCACCCACCTGGCCCTGGACCGCACCATGCCGGTGATTCAGTTCCGACGCCAGGGTCGGACCGAAGCGCTATTGTCGCTGTTCGGCGTCCACGCCACCTGCGTGGGCAGCCGTCAACACCGCTACGACGGCGACAACAAGGGCTATGCCGCTGCCGAAGCGGAAGCCCGGCTCGAGCGTGATGGCGCCCAACGCCCCGTCGCCATCTTCGCCCAGGGTACCGCCGGCGACGTTTCCCCCCATTACCATGGCCCAGGCGACGCCAGACGGCGCCGGCGACTGCGGGGACACGCCGAGTACGCCTACGCCCGTCGTAATGGCAGTTACCAGACCGACCTGGCCTTCCAGGCCCTCCAGCGAAGCCAGATGCCGGTCAGTGATACGGGAATCGACGCCCTGCTGAGCTACCTGGACTTCTCCAACCGACAGGCCGATTCCCGGTTCGCCAACGGCGTCCACGAGGCCTACACCAGCGAGCCCTGTCACGGGGTCGCCTTCTTTGCCGGCGCTCCCATCGATGGCCCTGGCCTGCCGGCTCCGCTGGCAGCGGGCGCCCGCTGGCTGGCGCGCCGGCTGCGCAAGCGGCGGCTCAAGGGACCGGACCGGTCCCGTTATCAATCCCTCTACCGGTCCCAGGGCGGCAAGGACATTCTGCTGGAGGCCGGAAGCAAACGGATCCTGGGCATGCCGCTCACCCGACTGAAGCTGCCGGATCTGGCCGACCCGACGGTGGCGGAACTGAAACGCCAGGCTCGCACCGGCGCCATCGACCGCAGCGCCCTGGTGCCATCGGTACTGCCGCTCCAGATCGTCATCCTCGGCCAGTTGGCCCTGGTGTGCTGCCCGGGCGAATTCACCACCGTGGCCGGGGCCCGGGTGCGGGACACCGTGGCCCACGCCCTGGCCGGCACCGGTGTCCAGCAAGTGCTGATCTGCACCTACTGCAATGACTACATGGGCTACGTCACCACCCGCGAGGAATACCAGCTGCAGCGCTACGAGGGCGGGCACACGGTGTTTGGCCAGTGGACCCTGGCGGCTTTCCAGAGCGAGTTCGCCCGGCTCGCCGCTGAGCTCAACAAGCCCGGCTCCCAGCGGAGCTACGACCGGACCACACGGCCCGAACCTGCGCCAGCGGAGGAGCTGGCGTTGCGTGCCAACCTGACGCCACCCCGTTGAGGCCCTGGCAACAAATTTTCCTTCGAGGTCAAAAAAAACTTGAAAGCCTGTCACGGCGTGGGGTAAATTTTCGCCATTGTTGTCCAATTACTGTTGTTAACCGATTACAACCGAAGCCCGTAATTCCATGAACTTCAACGCTGTCATCGTCCTAGTGAAGCTTGTCCTGGTGGTCGTGGTGCCATCCGGGGGCTTTTGCGTGGACGAGCGGGTGAGATAGCGACAACACCTGAACCGAACACCCAAAGCCCCCGGCATCGAAAGATCCCGGGGGCTTTTTTTTTACCCGGGAAAAAGCATCGCTGCCAACGACGATTTAAGGAACTGACATGAACGGCGCACAACACATCCTCGAGGCGTTCCAACGCCACCAGATCGATACCGTTTTCGGCTACCCCGGCGGCTGCATCATGCCGCTGTACGATGCCCTGGTGGACTCGGAGGCTGTAGAGCATGTGCTGTGCCGCCATGAACAGGGTTGCGCCCTGGCCGCGGATGGCTACGCCCGCGCCAGTGGCCGGCTGGGGGTGTGCATCGCCACCTCCGGCCCCGGTGCCACCAACCTGATAACCGGCGTGGCCAATGCCCACCGTGATTCCATCCCAATGCTGGTGATCACCGGCCAGGTCCCCTCCGCCCTGATCGGCACCGACGCTTTCCAGGAGACCGACGTACTCGGCATGGCCCTCGGCATCGTCAAGCACAGCTACCTGGTCACCGAGGCCGACGACTTGCCCGCCATCATGGAGGAGGCCATCACCCTGGCCCAGCATGGTCGCCCCGGTCCGGTCTGGGTGGACATCCCCAAGGACGTATTACTCCACGAGGTTACCACTCGGGCGCCCCAGCCTGACCGAGCCACGGCAATCGAGACTGCCGACATCGGCACCGCCCTGGAGCTGCTGCGCAGCGCCGAACGCCCGCTGCTCTACAGCGGTGGCGGTGTAGTGCTGGGCAACGCCGAATCGGCGTTCCGTCGCTTCGCCGAATCCTCCGGCCTGCCGGGTGTGGCCACCCTCAAAGGCATAGGCAACCACCGCAAGGGCGACCCCAACTACCTGGGCATGCTGGGGATGCACGGCTCCCGCGCCGCCAACGAGGCGGTGGAGGCCTGTGATCTGTTGTTCATTGTCGGTGCCCGCCTCGATGACCGGGCCACCGGCAACCTGGCCGGCTTCGCCCCGGGCGCCAGAGTCATCCACCTCGACGCGGACAACGCCGAATTCGACAAGCTGAGGGCCGCGGACGTCGCCCTGGGCGGCGATCTCCCCGCCCTGCTCGACCGTTTCACCGAGGCAGTGCAGACGCATCCCCTGACAATCGCCCCCTGGCGGGAGCAGTGCCGGCGCGAACGCACCACCAAGGGCTTCCAGGCGGCCGATAACGAAGAGGCCCTGGCTCCGATCAGCGGCCCGGCGTTCATTCGCCAACTGTCCCGGATTACCCCGGATGACGCCATCATCGCCTGCGATGTGGGTCAGCACCAGATGTGGGTCGCCCAGCATTACCAGTTCGATCACCCCCGCCATCACCTGACCAGTGGCGGTCTCGGCACCATGGGCTTCGGGCTGCCCGCCGCCATCGGAGCCCAGTTCGCCTGCCCCGACCAGGCCGTCATCAACGTCAGTGGCGATGGCTCGTTCATGATGAATGCCCAGGAGTTGGCCACCGTCCGTCGCTACCGCCTGCCGGTGAAGCTGATCATCCTGGACAACCAGTGCCTGGGCATGGTGCGCCAGCAGCAGGAGCTGTTCTATGGCAACCGGGAAAGCCAGATCAACCTGGACGACAATCCGGACTTCGTGGCCATGGCCCGGGCCTTCGACATCCCCGCCCTGCACATTGAACGCACCGACCAGATTCGTCGGGGTATCGAGACCATCCTCGCCTACGACGGTCCGATGCTGCTGCACGTGGCCATCGCCCGGGAGGAAAACGTCTGGCCCATCGTCAAACCCGGCGCCAGCAACCGGGACATGCTGGACGCGAGCCAGCAACGACAGGAAAACACCAACCACAAGGAGACCGCGGCATGAGCCAGCCAACCGCCCAGGAGTACCAGATCGACTGCCAGATGACGTCCGAACCAGCCGCGTTGGAGCGCCTGTGCCAGGTGGTTCGGGTTCGGGGCTTCGAGGTCACCGATGTCAACGCTTCACTGCGGGACCAGCAGTGGCGTATCGCCCTGACGGTGCGGGGCAGCCGGTCGGTGGAGATGCTGCGCAAGCAGCTGGAGAAACTCCATACGGTGGAGCGGGTGATAGCAGACGCCGCCCTGCGGGTTACCCAACGCAGCGCCTGAGAGCAGGAGTGAGCCCCCTGGGATGGGGGCTCGGGCTGGATCAGTAGGTCCAAGACACAGTCAGGTCGGCGCTGACCGGCTCGCCGTAGTACCCCTGGTTGGCCCAATACAGGCTGGTGATGTACTTCTCGTCGGTGACGTTGTAGACGTTGACGGTGGCGTTCCAGTTGGGGGTGAAGTCGTAACTGGCCATCAGGTCCACCAGGGCGTAGCTGTCCTGGCGGGTCACGATGGACTCACCCGCGTTGGGCTGGCCCTCGGCCACCACACCCTGGTCCCGCTCGGTGTCCGACTGCCAGCGCACCAGCGCGCCCACTTTCAGGCCGTCCACCGCCGGCAACTGATAGGTGCCGCGGGCCCGGATCAGGTGCTCCGGCACGAATTCGCGGGCCGGGTTGTTGTCGGCGTCCTCGATGTCCACGTAGCTGTAACCGGCCATCAACTGGATACGCTCGCCAACGGCGCCCACCACTTCCATCTCAATACCGTCACTGGTCAGGCCGTCGGATTCCTCGTAGATGGTGTCGCCATTGGCTGCCGTTCCCGTGGCGCTCGCCACGTTCTTCTGCTCGGTGTGGAACAGCGCCACTGTGGTCTGCAGACGCTTGTCCAGGAACTCGCTCTTCAGACCAAGCTCATAGTTGTCACCCTCAATCGGGTCGAGGCGATCACCGTTGATGTCTTCCTCGGTCTGCGGGGTGAAGATCTGGCTGTAGCTGGCGTAGACCGAGTGCTGGTCGGTCAGGTCGTAAACCAGGCCGCCGTAGGGGGTTTCCACCGCGTCGTAGCTGGTGTCCTTGCTGGAGCCATAGTTGATGCCATGGCTGTCCAGCCAGGTCACCCGCAGACCGGTGATGGCGCTCAGACGGTCGGTAAGGGACCAGCGGGCCGCGGCGTAGGTGCTGTAGTACTTGTCGGTCCAGTCACTGCCGTCCTGGAAGGCGTCGAACGCGGGCTCCGGATAATCACCATCCCAGTCCTCCAAGGCAGGCAGCGGCGTGCCAATGCCCTGACCGTAGTCGGACACATCGTCCAGTTCGGAGTAGGACCAGTTCGCCCCGACCACCAGTTCGTGGTCACGTCCGGCCAGTTCAAACGGCCCGGAAGCGTACAGGTCGGCAATCCATTGTTCTTTATCCAGAGCGTATTTGCTCGGGAAGGAGAACAACCCTTCCCCGGTGGCGCTGTCCGGCTGACCAAACTGGTAGAACAGCTTGGAGTCGCTGTTGATTTCCAGCCGGGTCACGTTCAGCTTGGCCTGCCAGCCACCCGCCAGTTCCTGGGCCAGTTCCACGAAGGTGTTGTGGTTGCGGCTGTTCCAGTAAGCCCAGTCTGCGGAAGTGCTGGTGGAGCGCTTGTAGTCGGTGGCGGTGCCGTCGCTGTAGTACAGCGGCAGCGCCCCCCACAGCGGGCTGTCGGCGTCGGAGGTCTGGGTGAGGTGGCCGACGGTCAGCAGGGTGGTGTCGGTCAGGTCCGCCTCGATGATACCGGAGAACAGCTTGCGGGTGCTCTCATAGCGGTCCAGGTGGCTGTCCCGGGTCTGCCCGCCGACCACCAGGCGGCCGCGAACATCGCCGGACTCGGACATGGCGCCGGAGACGTCCGCCACCAGCCGACCGTGATTGAACGAGCCCGCCGTTGCCTTAATGGACGCCTGGGTGTCGGCGGTCGGACGCTTGCGGATGAAGTTCACGGTGGCGGATGGGTTACCGATACCGGTCATCAGCCCATTCGCGCCGCGCAGGACTTCCACCCGGTCAAAGAACGCGGTATCGATCTTGCCCAGCACGTTGCCATACACCATGGGCAAACCGACACCATCGTACTGGAAGTTAGTGATGTCAAAACCTCGTGCGGTGTAGTAGGTGCGATCCGTTTCCGGCTTCTCCACCGTGACACCCGTTGTGCTCTGCAGCACATCGTTGACGTCGTCCTGGGCGAAGTCGTCCATCTGTTGACGGGTCACCACGGACACCGACTGTGGCGTTTCCCGGTGGGTCAGGTTCAGCTTGGTGGCGGTGCGGGTGGAACCCACGGTATAGCTGCCGGTGGATTCGGAGGCCGGCTCACCACGCTCGCCATTGACTTCAATGGCCTCGAGGCTCCTTGCTTCGTTTTCCGCGGCAAAGGCGGCGGGACTCATGGCCAGCAGGATGGCGGTCGCCAATCCGCAACGGCGGAAGGCAGGGGTCTGGACATTGGACATTACAGCGCTCCGTAAAATGACGACTAACTTTCGGGCGCCAATCTTAATGAGAGTAATTTTTATTTACAACTTCTTTATGAATTGATGTTCACAAATGCCCCGCCATCTGCCGGTCCGGGCCCGGCAGACGCCCGCAGAGATTGCCTGCGGCCCCTACCATGAATGAGCTGGTAACTTATTGGCCATCCAGCTTTTTCAGGATGGTCTCCAGCTCGAAACTCTCCACCAGCGGATCGTCCAGATCGAGCATGATGTTGGAATAGGCCAATGTCCAGGCCCGTCCGGTGATCTCACTGTTCATCGCCCGGAATCCCCCGACCGAGGCCTCACCCAGCACGGTGCCAAGGAACGAACTGCCCCGGGGCGAGATGGTTTCCAGGGTTTGGCCATCGTGGATCTGGCCGCTCTCGTACATCAAGGCCAAGCGGGCGGAGGTTCCGGTGCCGGTAGGACTGCGACAGATCACGCCAGGGTGAACGTACGTCGCCGAGCGGGACCGGAACCCCATCGCGGTTTCTTCCAGTGGGCCCATGAAATGGGCAAACGGCAGCGGTCCAACCCGCCCCAGGTCAGGGTGGTCCTGAGTCACGGCCGGTCGCGCTTCCTCAACGAAGGCCAAGCCAAATTTGGCCAGTTCAGGCATCTCATCCGCAACCAGTTCAAATCCAAGACTGGCCGCATCCACCAGCGCAAAATAGGCGCCGCTCCAGACCAGGGAAAACGGTACCGTGCCATAGCCGGTCACCGACGCCTTCAGGTGGCGCTCGGCCACGAAGGCGGGCTCACTGCGGGTGGTGATGGACTCTACCCGTCCGTTGCGATTGATGGCGGTGACGTGGGCCAGTCCGGCCGGAGATTCCAGCACCAGTTGCTGCTCCCCTTCTTCCATCGGGACCAGGCCGTTCTCCAGGATCGCAGTGGCGGTGCAGATGGTGTTCGATCCCGAGTACAGTGGGTAGCCCATCGCCTCCATGATGATGTAACCGGCCTGGGCCTTGGGGTTGGAAGGCGGCACGATCAGGTTGATGGACATGAACGGGTCGCCGTAGGGTTCGTTCAGCAGCCAGCGCCGAAATTCATCGCCATAGGCCTGGAGGTAGCGCATCTGCTCCAGCACACTGCTCCCAGGCAAGGGGCCAACGCCGTTGACGACAATGCGGCTGACATCGCCGCCGGACTGCAGGTCCACCAGATCGATTTTTCTCATCCGGTGTCCTGGCGGGAAATGGGGTTTAGTCCATGGCATGACGGGATCCTTCTCGGAACACTGAATGAATTCGGGTGTTTCGAGAAGGATAGGTCAATAATCGACCAACCGTGAACTACTTGTCCTGCTCCAGGAACAGCCGCTGGATGCTGGAGAAGTCCAGGGTGCCGTTGCCCTTTACCGCATGCAGGGAGAACAGGTTACGCGCCAACGAGCCCATGGGGATCGGTGCCTGGTTTTTCACCGCATTGTCGTAGGCCAGGCCCAGGTCCTTGTTCATCAGGTTGACCAGGAATCCGCCCTCGTAATCCCGGGAGGCCGGTACACCCTCCATGACTCCCGGCCAGGGGTTGTAAACGTTAAGGGCCCAGTTGCCGCCGGAACTCTGCTTCATGATCTCCGACAGCACCGCCGGGTCCAGCCCGTTCTTCACACCCAGCGCCAGGGCCTCGCAAGTGCCGGACATGAGGATCGCCAGCAGCATGTTGTTGCAGATCTTGGCCACCTGACCCGCACCGTGCCCGCCGGCGTGGAAGATGTTCTTGCCCATGCCCTGCAGGATCGGCTCGGCCCGCTGGAAACCAGCATCGTCACCGCCACAGATGAAGGTCAGGGTGCCGGCCTTGGCGCCGCCTACCCCACCGGATACCGGCGCATCCAGGAAGGCGATTCCCCGCTCCCCGGCGGCCTCGGCCACCTTGCGGGCGGTTTCCGGGGCGATGGTGGACGAGTCAATCACCAGGGTTTCCGGCGACAGGTTGGCCAGCAACCCGCGGTCCCCCAGATAGACTGCCTCCACGTGCTGGCCTGCCGGCAGCATGGTGATCACACAGTCCTTGTCCGCCGCTGCGGCCTGCCCCGACTCAGCCTCTGCCGCTCCGGCGTCCACCGCGTGCTGGATGGCCTCCTTGGACAGGTCGAACACCGTGACCTGGTGGCCGGCCTTGACCAGGTTGGCCGCCATGGGCCCGCCCATGTGGCCCAAACCAATAAACGCTATCTTCGCCATAATCCGTTCTCCTTGTTGTTGTCTCGATGGTATCTTGGCTTCGCCTCGATGGCGCTTCGGCTACCTGAAAAAGTCGTCAATCCAGTCCGGATCGATATCGTTCAGGGCCGGATAACGCCAACGGGGCTGCTGGTCCTTGTCGATCAACAGGGCCCGAACGCCCTCGGCAAACTCGCCTTTCTTCAGGCACTGCAACGACAGCCCCAGCTCCAGCGAGAAGACCTCCGACAGGCTCATGTGCCGCGCCAGTTTCAGGTGGCGCCAGAAGATGGCCTGCGAGGTGGGTGACGCCCCGTCCAGGGCCCGCACGGCTTTGCGCAACCATTCATCATCCTCGTCACAGCGCTTAAGCTGCTCGACGATCTGGGCCAGGCTGTCGCCGTCGGTGAGCCGATTGATCACATCCAGGTGAGCCCGCACCGGCGATTTCGGCATCAGCTCGCTGGACGCCGCTTCACAGTGACGCAGGACCCGGTTCACCACCGTACTTGCATCGGCCTCCTGCCAGTCCGCCGCTTTCAGCTGGTTGACCACTTCGGCCTTGAGTTCATGGCTGACGAACCGGTCCGCCAGTCCCAGGAACAGGGCATCGGCGGCGTTGATCCGCGCGCCGGTGAGGCCCAGGAACAATCCGGTACGGCCCGGCATGCGGTTGAGGAACCAGCCGGCGCCCACATCCGGGTACAGGCCGATGTTCACTTCCGGCATGGCCAGCATGGAGCGCTCGGTGACCACCCGGTGGCTGGCTCCGGCCATGATGCCGATCCCGCCGCCCATGATGATGCCGTGGCCCCAGCAGACGATCGGCTTGCCAAACTGGTGGATCAGCAGGTCCAGCTCATACTCCTCGGTGAAGAAGGCCTCGCCGAGCCCGGCCCCCTGGCCCGCAGGCGGGGGCTCCACCATGTCACGATACAGTGCGACGATGTCACCGCCGGCACAAAAGGCCTTGTCCCCTTCCGCCTCCAGCCAGACCGCCAGGAGCTCGTCATCCCGCTGCCACTCGGTCAGCTGGGGGGTGAGTTTCCGGATCATGTCCAGCGACAGGGCGTTCAGGGCCTTGGGGGCATTCAGCCGGGCAACCCCGATGCGGCCGCCCGCGACCGGCCACTCCTCAAATACAATGGCTTCGTTACTCATAGTGCCTTCCAATATTCACAGTGCCTTCCAATCCGGTTACCGGTTCTTCCACTGGGGACTGCGCTTCTCCAGGAAGGCATTGACCCCTTCCCGCTGGTCCTCGGTGGAAAACAGTTCAACAAACAGTTCCCGCTCCAGGCGCCAGCCATCCCGATGGCTACGCCCATCCCGGGCACTCATCACCAGGGACTTGCACCGGGCGGTGGAGGACGGGCTCTGCTGGCAGGCCATTTCGGCCAGCTCCAGTGCCTTGCCAAAGGCCTCGCCCTTGCCGACCACTTCTTCGACCAGGCCAATCTGTTGGGCCCGCTCGGCCGTCACCCGCTCACCGCACAGGATCATCCGTTTGGCCCAACCTTCTCCCACCAGCCACGGCAGGTTCTGGGTGCCGCCGGCACAGGGCAAGAGACCGACCCTGGCTTCCGGCAGAGCCATCTGGGCCTGTTCCTCGGCAATGCGGATGTCGCAGGCCAAAGCACACTCCAGCCCCCCACCCATGGCGTAGCCGTTGATGGCGGCGATGGAGACCCCGCGGAAGTTGGTCAGGGCCTCGAAGGCATTGCCGAAGGCCTTGGCCATGATGGCCGCCTGGCCGATATCGCCGTCGGCAAAGGCATTGAGGTCCGCCCCCGCCGAGAAGAACTTCTCACCCTGGCCGGTCACCACCAGCGCAAAAATGTCCTTGTCCTGGTTCAGCCGCTCGACGGTCTCCGCCAGGTCCGCCAGGGATTCCCGGGTCCAGGTGTTGGCCGGTGGGTTGTTGATGGTGATGATGGCAACGTGACCGCGCTCTTCCAGTTGAATCGGTGCGCTCATGTCTTGGTTCCTTCTGTTGTTCTTCGCCGTTCGTGTTGGCCGATTACTGGATGGCTTCTGCCACGCCCGGCTCCAGCAGACGCCGGGCCACAATCAGCCGCATGATTTCGTTGGTACCCTCGAGTATCTGGTGCACCCGCAGATCCCGCACATAGCGCTCCAGCGGGTACTCCCGGATGTAGCCATAGCCGCCATGCAGCTGCAGCGCCTCGTTGCAGACCTCAAAACAGGCGTCGGTGGCAAAGCGTTTGGCCATGGCACAATGCAGGGTGGCTTCCGGGTCGCCCTGATCCAGCTTGAAGGCACCCAGGCGCACCATCTGCCTGGCCGCCACCAGGTTGGTGGCCATGTCCGCCAACCGGAACTGCAGGGCCTGGAATTCCGCCAGCGGCTTGCCAAACTGGGTGCGTTCATGCAGGTAATTGCGGGCCCGCAGCAACGCCGCCTGGGCGCCGCCCAGGGAACAGGTGGCAATGTTCAGGCGACCGCCGTCCAGCCCCTTCATGGCAATCTTGAAGCCCTCGCCTTCCTCGCCCAGGCGGTTGGCCGCCGGGACCCGGACATCTTCGAAGGTGATCTGCCGGGTGGGCTGACTGCGCCAGCCCATTTTCTCTTCGTTCTTGCCGTAGTGAATGCCGTCGCTGTCCGCCGGCACCACAAAGGCGGTGATTCCCCTGGTGCCACTGTCCGGCGCACCGGTACGCGCCATTACCACCAGCACCTGGGTACCACCCGCGCCAGAGATGAACACCTTGCTGCCGTTGAGCACATAGTGATCGCCATCCCGCACCGCCCGCGTGCGCAGGTTGCCGGCATCGGAGCCGGCGCCCGGCTCGGTCAGGCAGTAGGAACCCAGCCATTCGCCGCTGGCCATGCGTGGGGCGAAATCGTCCCGCACCTGGCCGTTGGCAAAACAGGCCACCATCCAGGTAGCCATGTTGTGGATGGTGATGTAGGCGGCGGTGGAGGGGCAGGCCGCCGCCAGCTCCTCCACGATCACCGAGGTGTCCAGCCGTGACAGCCCCATGCCGCCCTGGGCCTCCGGGGTGTAGATCCCGCAGAAGCCCATTTCACCGGCAGCACGGATCACCTCGACCGGGAAGATATGTTCGTCATCCCACTGGGCGGCGTGGGGAGCCATCTCGTTGTCGGCAAACGCCCGGGCCGCCTCGCGGAACGCCAACTGGTCTTCACTGAGGTTGAAGTCCATGCAACTACCCTCTCGCAGTCCGCATCAGCGCAGGTGGATGGAGAAGTTGGCGTCCACCTCCATCTCGCTGTGGAACCAGCGCGCGGTGATGGTCTTGGTCTCGGTGTAGAAACGCACCGCCTGCTTGCCGTAGGCGTGCTGGTCACCGTAGAACGAGCCCTTCCAGCCGGTGAAGGAGAAGAACGGCAGGGGCACCGGAATGGGGATGTTCACACCCACCTGGCCCACATCGATCTCATGCTGGTATCGACGGGCGGTGCCACCACAGTTGGTGAAGATGGAGGTACCGTTGCCGTAGGGGCTGTTGTTCACCAGCTCGATGGCATCGCCCAGGCTGTCCACTTCCACGCAAGACAGCACCGGACCGAAGATCTCTTCGTCATAGACGTCCATGCCCGGCTTCACGCCGGCGAACAGGGTGGGCCCCACCCAGTTGCCATCAGGCAGTCCGTCCACGGTGCAGCCCCGCCCGTCCAGCAGCAGCTTGGCACCCTGGGCCTCGCCGCTGGCGATCAGGGATTCCACCCGATCCTTCGCCTGCGGGCTGATCAGCGGACCGTACGCCGCGGACTTGTCGTTCCAGGCGCCCGGCTTCACCTTGGCCAGGGCCTCCTTCAGTTCCGGAATCCATTCCTGGGACGAGCCGACAAACACCGCCACGGATATCGCCATGCAGCGCTGCCCGGCGGCACCAACGGAGGCGCCCACCAGGGCGTTGATGACCTGCTGCTTGTCCGCATCCGGCATGATCACCATGTGGTTCTTGGCGCCGGCGAAGCTCTGTACGCGCTTCATGTTGCGGGTACCGGTTTCGTAGATGTAGCGGCCCACGGGGACCGAGCCCACGAAGGAGACCGCCTTGATGACCGGGTCGGTCAGCAGGACATCCACCTGCTCCTTGGCCCCGTGGACCACCTGCAGCACACCCTTCGGCGCGCCGGCCTGCTCGAACAGTTCCACCAGGCGGGTCGGGGTCAACGGGTCCTGCTCGGACGGCTTGAGGATGAAGGTGTTACCGCAGGCAATCGCCAGCGGGAACATCCACAGCGGAATCATCGCCGGGAAGTTGAACGGCGTGATGCCGGCGCAAACCCCCAGCGGCTGGGTGTAGGAATAGGTATCCACTTCCCGGGCCACGTTCTCGACGGTCTCGCCCATCATCAAAGAGGGGATGTTGGCGGCGTGTTCAACCACCTCGATGCCCCGCCAGACATCGCCCTTGGCGTCTTCGAAGGTCTTGCCGGTTTCCTGGGACAGGATCTCGGCAATCTCGTCGTGGTGCTCCTTGAGCAGCGCCTGGTAGCGAAGCATGACCCGGGCCCGCTCAGAGACCGGAGTCTCTTTCCACGACTTGAACGTCTCTGCCGCGTTGCTGATGGCCCGCTGCATTTCCTCATCGGTGGCGCAGGGCACCCTGGCAATCACTTCGTTGGTGGCAGGGTTGGTGACGTCGATCCATTGGTCGGTCTGGCTCTGGACAAACTCACCGGCGATGTAGAGAGGCACATTCTTCATGGCTGTATCCTGTGTTTGTTGTTGTGGAGATATCCCCGAAGCCGGGGCCATTCGTGTGAACATGATTTGATGCTAGCAGAGGATATCCCAGGCCATGATTGACTAAATTTCGCGCGTGATGGATTATTTTTAGATCGCAAGCAACCCAATCCCAAAGCCATGACGCAAACCTCCCAGTGGCCGGTGCCGGCCGACAGTGTCCGCTATGTACTGCCCGCTCCGGCCATCAAGGCCCTGGCTGAACACCCGTTGACCCGGGAACTGTACCCCCTGGCGTTCGGCCATTACCGCAACGCCCTGGGCCACCACATGCACCGGGAGCACCATCGCGACAATCTTTTGATCTACTGCACGGACGGCCGCGCCTTCCTCAATGTCGAAGGCAAGCCCTACACGGCCGAGGCCGGCGACCTGATCCTGCTGCCCCCCGGCGTGTCCCATCGCTACACCGCCGACCCGGACAAGCCCTGGACCATTCACTGGGTGCACTATGCCGGCCCCCTGGCGTCAGCCTTCCAGGACTACATGGGGTTTGATTCCGATAACCGGCTCCTACACCTGGGTAACCAGCCGCGGCTGCTGGTGGACTTCAATGGGCTGCTTTCGGTGCGTCAGACTGGTTTCCGCACCAAGGGCCTGGTGCACGCTGCCAACCGCCTGCGCCAGCTGCTGACCGCGGTCCCGCTGACGCTGGATGCCTCGGCCATCGCCCGGCAACCAGACCTGGAGATCATCCACAACTTCATGCGGGAACACCTGGAGGAGCGCATCACCCTGGAGCAACTGGCGGAGCTGGCCGGCCTCTCGCCGGCCCACTTTGCCACCCGCTACCGCACGCAAACCGGGACCACACCCATCCAGCACTTTATCCACCTCAAGGTGGAACGGGCCTGCCAGTTGCTGGACACCACCGGGCTCAGTTTTGCCCAAATCAGTACGCAACTGGGGTACGACGACTCGTATTACTTTTCACGCCTGTTCAAGAAAGTCATGGGGCAATCGCCGAGTCACTACCGGCATACCAACCGACATTGAATGCACTGAAGCTGTGGCGAAATTCAGACAAATTGATGGCATTTGAATCAATACGATCAAACAGTCAACAACCCTGCCAACTCTGGTCATTTCCTCGCCATAAGGCCGTAACGGTTGCCTTACGTGGTCTTGATGACTGTGTCCTTACGTTGCCAACAAAGTTATCCACAGTTTTTGTGGACAAGGGGATAACTTGCCCGGACATCGATCCGGCGATGTTGCAAATATGGCCAAGACGGCCAGACTGATCAGAAAGCGAGCGCAAAGGGAGATCTGTCCATGCGCGCGATGGTGATGCACCGGCAACAACAGCCGCTCACGCTGGAACAGGTGGAAATCCCGGAGCCTGCCGCCAACCAGCTCCAGATCCGGGTGACGGCCTGCGGTCTCTGCCGCACGGACCTGCATGTGGTGGACGCCGACCTGAAGGAGCCCAAGTTGCCCCTGATTCCGGGCCACCAGATCATCGGCGAGGTGGTCAAGGCTGGCGACGCGGTCACCGGCTTCCACCCCGGCCAGCGCCTGGGCGTGCCCTGGTTGGGTGGCAGCTGTGGCCACTGCTGGTACTGCCAGCACGACAAGGAAAACCTGTGCGACGAGGCCCGTTACACCGGGTATCAGCTCAACGGCGGCTTTGCCGAATACACCGTGGCCGACGCCCGTTACTGCTTCCCCATTCCGGCCGGCTACACCGATCTGCAGGCGGCTCCCCTGCTCTGCGCGGGCCTGATTGGCTACCGCGCCTATCGGCTAGTGCAGGACAGTCAAACCATCGGACTCTACGGTTTTGGCTCGGCGGCCCATATCCTGATTCAGGTGGCCCGGCACCATGGCCAGGACATCTACGCCCTGACCCGGGACGGCGACCACGAAGCCCAGGCCTTCGCCCTGTCCCTGGGGGCCGCCTGGGCAGGCAATTCCTCGGTCGCCCCGCCCGTGGAGCTGGATGGCGCCATCATTTTTGCCCCTGCCGGGGAGCTTGTGCCGGCTGCGCTGCGGGCCGTCCGCAAAGGCGGCCGCGTGGTCTGTGCGGGTATCCACATGTCCGACATCCCTTCGTTTCCGTACGAACTACTTTGGGGCGAGCGGGACGTATGCTCGGTGGCCAACCTGACCCGGCACGATGGCGAGGAGTTCCTGCCCCTCGCCGCCCGCATTCCGGTGGAAACCACGGTACACACCTACCCCCTGGAACAGGCCAATCAGGCCCTCGACGATTTGCGCCATGGCCGCTTTACCGGCTCTGCCGTCCTGGTGACCCAGGAGACCGCCGTGTAACGACGAATCTGGCCGGGCCCCAGGGCTGCTGAGAGATTCCCCGACGCCACCTGTGGATAAAAAACACTCAAACTGGCGACAAAAGGGGCTGTTCGTATACTTTATCTACAGCTCAAAAGGCGGTTGACCAATATCGCACCAGTTTCCAAATCCCTTGTGCCCCAACGCCTCTAACATGATCTCCTCGGCTTCCCCACACAGTTATCCACAGTTTTTGTGGACAAGACGACATCCTGGGGCCAAGCCGCCATCAGGGCCAATCTTCGGTTACCCCCGAAATTCGGCTTTCGAAATGGCGATGAACCGATTAGGCTGAGCCTACCCATTTGCCAACGAAAGAGACGTATCCATGTATACCATTGAAATTGAAGAAACTTTTGACGTTCCCCGGAACAAGGTCTTTGCCCTGTTTGCCGACCACGACCGCTTTGGCAAACTGCTGGGCGCGCCCGCCAAACGCATCAAGGACAGCACCCAGGCAGACCCCAACGGCCTGGGCTCGGTCCGCAAGATCGGTATCGGGCCCATTGGTCTGGAGGAGACCGTGGTGGGATTTGAGCCGGATTCGCTGATTGAGTACACCATCACCAGTAAAAGCCCGCTGAAAAACCACATGGGGCGTATTCGCTTCGAAGACACCGAAGACGGCAAGACCCGGGTGAACTACACGATCACCTTTGACGACATCGTGCCGTTCACCGGCAAGGTGATCCAGGCAGCCCTGGAACAGGGCATTCGCAAGGGCATCAAGCGCGTTCCCCGTTACGCCTGATGCTCCGGGAAAACGGTGCTCTGCGGAGGCCGTTTTCCGCCTCCCAAACGTCTCAAGCCGATTCCTGAACAAAACGTAACAACGGTTCATCGACAAGCCATCGTTACGCCCCTCCGATCTTCCCTCCAGCCCGCACTGGGCGCGGCAGCCCCCACTCAACAGGCTACCCTATTGAAAGAATGGACTTTTCCAATTGGGAATGACGTCATGGGGGAAGCACAGAAAATCAGCTCCGCGAAATCTGGAGCCAACGACCACTCCGCCCCGGAAACGCTATACGTACAAACCACTTTGTCATAAAGGGTCATCCCAGCAAAACGCTCTGTTCAAGATCGCAGCTTTCTGTGTACATTCGTGCACAACAATGACAAATGAGGTCAGGATGACCCGTAATTTTAAACGAGCAATGGGGTATCGTTTGGGAACGGAAGAATGGTGACTTAAGCCTTCGGAGGTTCCTGGATTACAGTTGAAAAGGAGGCTCACTATGGGCATCAGTTCAAACCGCATCATTGGCCTGACGCAGGAGCTGTCGATCGAGAAGTCCTGCAACGTTGTCGATCTGCACATCGGCTGGCAAAACGAGTACGAAGCCCAGCAGCAGAAAGACCCCAGCGGACATTATCACCGGGCACCGGTGGTGACTTGGCAGCGGGACGGCATCACCTACCAGTTTGTGCCGACGCTGACCTTCGAGGAGACCGCCAAAGGCTACAAGGTCGACGCCGATCAACTGGTCGCTGACATCGAAGAGCAGCTGTTGACCCGTGGTGTAAAAGAGACTGAAGCTGCCTGAGGCAGCAATACGGGGCGGTATTCCGCCCCGGCTCATCCTCTCCCCGCAATCATCCCCTCACCCTGTTCGCCTTCACAGGCCCCCCCTGACTGGTTCTCCCGCTACTTTTCCCCTCCCACTGTTTTGCATCCTCCACAATCCTTTCTACCCTGAAAGCAATACCGCCAGGTCAGCAAGGGTTTTACCTTTATGAACAGTAAACTGCGAAATACCCTGTACGGCTTGTTGGCACTTGTCTTCACGGGGTGTGCGGCCAGCCAGACCGAGCTGCTCTCGGTATCCCTGGACAAGGACAGCCGTGGCAATTTCCAGAAGGTTCTGGTGTTGGCCATCAGTGGCGACCAACTGGTCCGGCAAACGGTGGAAAGGTCCCTTGCCGAGCACATCAGTGCAACCGGCACCGCCACCGTCATTGCCAGCCAACACATCCCCGGCGACCTGGAATCCCTCGGCAAGGAGGAACTGCGGCTGCAGGCACAGCAGGTGATGCTGAACACCCGCGCCGATAGTGTGCTGGTGGCGTCGCTGATTCGGGATGACGTACGGGAGGAGTACGTTGCGCCCCAGACGAGTCAGGTGGCGGTACCCACCCTGGAGCCGCGGTTTGGTCCCTACGTGGGCTACCATTACGATACCGTGGTCACGCCCGGCTATTTCACCTCCCACCGTGAGGTGTTCGTGCAAACCTCCCTGTTCGATGGCAACACCGGTCATGTGGTATGGCGAGCCCAGTCCAAGACCATCAATCCCACCAGTTTGCGACAGGGCGTGGAGGATTTCAGCAGCGTCATGACCGACCGGCTGTGGAACGATGGCATGCTGGCGGGTAGACACTAGTATCCCGGAACATCAGGCAAATACCCCTGTCCCCGGTTTCGATAGTCCAGTAAAATTCCCCTTTTTCCTGACGGGCCGGCATCGGGATACTCCCGATGGCTGCCCCGTATCTGAGTATCCGTTTTTGGGAACCAATGAGGCATCGCAATGGGCAGAGCCTATCAGAACCGCAAAGAATCCATGGCCAAGACGGCCGCTGCGAAAACCAAGGTCTACAGCAAGTACGGCCGTGAGATCTACATGTGCGCCAAACAGGGCGGTATCGATCCGGACGCCAATCTGTCCCTGCGTGGCCTGATTGATCGCGCCAAGAAGGACCAGGTGCCCACTCACGTCATAGACAAGGCCATCGAGAAGGCCAAAGGCGGCGCTGGCGAGGACTTCAACCCGGCTCGTTACGAGGGCTTCGGTCCCGGCAACTGCATGGTGATCGTCGACTGCCTGACCGACAACCCCAACCGCACCTTCGGCGACGTTCGCTTCTGTTTCACCAAGACCAAGTGCAAGATCGGCACCCAGGGCAGCGTCAGCCACATGTTCGATCACTGTGCCATCCTGGCCTTCAAGGGCGATGACGAAGAGGCCGCCCTGGAAGCGCTGATGGCGGCCGATGTGGACGTCACCGACATCGAGAACGAAAACGGCCTGATCACCGTGTTCGCCCCCAACACCGAATACGCCAAGGCCAAGCAGGCACTCACCGACGCCTTCGAGGGCATCGAGTTCGAGGTGGATGACATCCAGTTCCTGCCCCAGACCACCACGCAGGTGGAAGGCGAAGACGTGGAGATGTTCGAGAAGTTCCTCGACATGCTCAACGACCTGGACGATGTACAGAACGTGTATCACAACGCCGAACTGTAATCGTCACCCCGTCCGTTCCGGAGACACGCCCTGTCTCCGGAGCCTTTTCCCCGCGCCCCCTTCCCTGTTTCACCGTTCTGGACTAAGCTCCTGAAAACCCGAACTTTCCATACTCACCGGCTGAGGGAGCGCCATCATGACCATACTGGTTCTGGGCCTGGTCCTGTTTCTCGGAATTCATTCGCTGTCCATCGTCAACGAGCCCTTCCGGGACCGGATGGTGGCCCGACTCGGGGAGTGGCCCTTCAAGGGCCTGTACGCCCTCATCGCCCTGGTCGGGTTGATTGGCATCGTCTGGGGATACGGCCTGGCCCGTCAGGAGCCCACGCTGCTGTACGTCCCGCCCACCTGGCTGAGCCACGTGGCCATGATACTGTTGCTGCCGGTGTTCCCCCTGCTGCTGGCGGCCTACCTGCCCGGCGGCATCCAGCGCAAGCTCAAGCGCCCCATGCTGGTGGCGGTCAAGCTGTGGGCCCTGGCCCACCTGCTGGCCAACGGCATGCTTCACGACGTGCTGCTGTTCGGCGGCTTCCTGGCCTGGGCGGTGGCGGACCGAATCTCCCTGAAACGGCGCCAACCCCGCAGCCTTCCCTCCCTGCCTGCGTCGAGCCTGAACGATTGGGTGGCGGTGCTGGTGGGGCTGGCCATCTATGGCGCCTTCATTACCGGCGGGCATTACTGGTTGATCGGCGTTGAACCGGTTGCCTTTTGAGCAACCATTTCCGATCATGGCCTTTTAGGCCACCCGATTGGTTGGCCGAGTGTGTCAAGGAGCGCCTGTGAGTCGTGTCGTCATCCTCAAGACGGGGAGTACCTATCCCGCCATTGCCAGCACCTTCGGTGATTTCGAGGATTGGTTTGTGGCTGGCCTGGCGCCAGAGCTGGACCCGACCGTTATCGATGTGAGCCGGGAGCCGCCACCCGGCGATGTGGGGGACTGGGACGGCATCCTGGTGACCGGATCACCCGCCATGGTCACTGAACAGGCGCCCTGGAGCGAACGGACCGCCGCATGGCTGGCCCTGGCCGTGGACCAACAGGTACCGGTGCTGGGCGTCTGCTACGGCCACCAGTTGCTGGCCCATGCCCTGGGCGGCAGGGTGGGCGATCACCCCAATGGCCGGGAATCCGGCACTTTCGAGGTCCGCCTCAATAGTCACGCGGTTAACGACGCCCTCCTGGGCACCCTGCCGCCCGCTTTCCCGGCCCAGCTCACCCATTTACAGTCGGTACTGGAGTTACCGGCCTCTGCCACTCTGCTGGCGTACTCCGACCACGAGCCGCACCAGGCCTACCGGGTTGGCGAATGCGCCTGGGGCGTACAGTTCCACCCCGAGTTCACCGCCCCAATCATGCGTGCCTACCTGGAAGTCCAGACACCGGCCCTGCGCAAAGAGCGATTGGATGCCCAGGCCTTGATCGACGGGGTCCAGGACACGCCCATCGCCAGCTCGCTACTGCGCCGTTTCTCCGATCTGGTGCTGGCGAGGAACTGATCCAGAACACAGAAAACCCAGGGCGCCGGGAACGGCGGCCTGGGTTGTTTGTTGAGGCCCCCTTAATACAGCAAGTTCAGGGACAGGTTGTCGAAGTAAACGTCGTTGTCATTGCCCGCTTTGCGCTCGCCGCCCATGTAGACCTTGATGCTACGCACCCCCGCCGGCAGGAAGCCGTCCACGGTCACCGATTCCCAGCTTTTCACCGAGGTGACGGTACGCGCCGCCGAGCCATCCCAGGCAACCGTCTGGTCACTGGCATCCAGCAACTCCACCCGCAGTTCCGGCACATCGTCGGCCGACCAGGTGGTCATCCGGGCGGACAGCTCCAGGTAGACCTTGCCGGCGTCGATGTCGGTGCCGTAGTCCGATACATCCACCACCTGGTAGGCGGTATCCGTGCAGCATTCCCCGGGAGAACCCTGGCCAAAACCACGGCCGGCGAAGTAGTAGTCGCCTTGGTCGGCGGCAAATCCGCCGTTGTTCGCGCCGGTGATCGCGCTGATGAGCCCGTCGGTCAAGGTCCAGCCGCTTAGGTCGCCGGCTTCGGCGTCACCATTGACCAGCAGGTTGGAAGTCCGGGTGCCTTCCAGACTGAAACTGTAGCCGTTGCTCCAGGTGGACCAGTTCATTTGGGCGTCCCGCACCCGGGCGCGCCAGTAGTAGGTGGTGCCGGGTTTCAGGCTCAACGTTGGGCGAGGCTGTCCGTGGTAGTCGTCGAGAGCCGAGGTATGGGTGTTCTGGGAGGAGAAACGCTTGTGCCAGCGGTAGTGGTCGTCCGCACCCGGTCGTACCGATTTGCGGGCCAGCAATGCCGAGAGGTCGAGCCGGAAGATATCCACCCCCTGTTGGGTGTCGATGGTCTCATAACCCAGGTATTTGTCCCCGCCCACCCGGTCGGCCTGGTCGTAGAACAGGTTGTGACGGCGGGTGTCGTTGCCCCAGACATCGAAGACCGTGCCGTCAAAGCTTCCGCTCTCGGAGATCTGCCACTGCACCTCGTGGACCTGATCCGGCGCCCCCACCTGGATTGCCAACTCGACCTCCGTCGCCGGCAGCTCGCCGGTGCCGGCGGTGGCCTGCGGCAGGTTGTCGTTGGTAGCCCTGGCGAGAGTCACCTCATCCACCACCTCGAAGTCGGTGTCGCCGTCATAACCCCCTTTCTTTCGCCGCAGGATGACCGAGGCCTCCGGCCCGAATCGATAGCTCAGCACGCTGTAGCCGAACTCACTGCGGCTCACCTCGAAGGTGTCGTAGTCGCTGATCTGGTTTTGCTGGTGCCCGGCGTCGTCCAGGGGCTCTATGTAACCGGAAGCACTGGCAGCGTTGAGCCACAGGTGCGGAGTATCCAGGGACTGACCGCGGGAATAGGCGTGGGTGTGACCGAAGAAGTGACCGGTCACGGCCTCGGTTCGATCACTGTACTGCTCCAGTTCAGAGACCATTTCACAGGAGCCGATGCTCTCACCCACGTTCCACATCTCCGACAGACAGCCGTGGTGGAACATCCCCATCACGAACTGCTTTTGCTGGATCTCTGCGTCTTTCAGGGTCTCCCGCAACCACTGCCGCTGCACCGCCAGGGTCTCACGGTTAAAGTGGCCATGTGCGCCGGAGATCGGGTAGCTGTCCAGGCCGACCAGGCGCAGGCCGAGGTAATCGAGATAATACCAATGGTCCTCGTAGCCCACCGAGCCATTGTCGGGCGGTGACATGTAGGTGCGGTAGAGTTCCAGTTCAGCGTTGTTGTAATAATCATGATTGCCCGGCACGGTCACCAGCGGCACGTAGGGAGTAATCTCCGCCATCCGGCCGAACAGCTGCTCGCGCCAGTGGGCCCGGTTGCCTCCGGTCTGCACCACATCCCCGGAGATGGTGATGGCGGCGATGTTCTCCGCGCAGGTCTGGGGCTGGCTGCCGTCGCACTCCTCGGTCATGAAGCCGTCAGTGACCACGTTGTTGAGCACGACTTCGTAGATCTCACGGTCGAGCTGGGTATCACTGAGGGCAATGAAGGTGGCCTCGGTGACATCATCACCGGCGTCCGGCCAGGTCTTGAAGGCGAACGGTTGGCTCACCCGCTGACGGCCCACGCCGTCTTTGGTGAGCACGTAGTACTCGTACAGGGTGTTGGACACCAACCCCGTTAATGGTGCGCGATACACCAGACCATCGTTCGAGTGGAACTCCCCCCCGACCTTTCGGAATTCCTCACCAGAGCCAAACGGGCGGACCCACACTGCTGGCTCACTGTCCTCCGTTTCGAACATCACCGTCATGGCGTCACTGGCCGGGGCCTGCAGGTAGGGCCGGACGATGAAATTGGGTGTCGCCTCAGCCTGTGGAGCCAATACGAGAGCAGGATCACCTGGGACTTCGGTGCCGGTGCTCCCCCCGGTGTTCGGACTTCGGTCGGGGTTGGAGCCGGTTGTGCCAGAATCGTTACAACCTGCCAGCAGCAACATGGTCGTGCCAAGCGCCACCAAGACGCGGTATGTGTGGGACATCAGACCCTCCTTTTTGGTCTATACCAGAATTGGTAGATACCAAACTAAGGCGAGCAGGTGTCAGTCCCGTGATCGATTTGTTGCCGAATTCTTAAAGATTTTTGACAAATGGCGGGCGCCAGCCCTGCCCCATTCTGACGTCCACATTCGTTGCCACGCCCCCATCCCGTACTTGCCACGGCGTTGTGGGGCGCCTGTAGAGAAGGATCAACTTGGGGGGAAGTACCCGCGGCGACGCACCACCGGATAGGACGCGCTCACCCTATCCGGTGCCATGCCGGGCTAGGCTTTCTTGACGAATTCCGATTTCAGCTTCATGGCGCCAATACCGTCGATCTTGCAGTCGATGTCGTGGTCGCCCTCCACCAGACGGATATTCTTGACCTTGGTGCCAACCTTCACCACCGACGAAGAACCCTTGATCTTGAGGTCCTTGATCACGGTGACCGTATCGCCATCCTGCAGCTCATTGCCATTGGCGTCGCGCACGACCTTCCCGGCTTCAGTGGCGGATTCGGGTTCGTTGGCGGACCACTCGTGGGCACACTCGGGGCAAACCAGCATGGCGCCGTCTTCGTAGGTGTATTCGGAGCCGCATTCGGGACAGGGAGGGAGTGTGGACATGGGAAACCTTCCAAGGGGTTGTCAAAGAAGTGCGTATCATACCAGCTATCCACGGCCATCGGTCTCAAGCCGCGACACAGTGGTGGCGATGATGCTCGACAGCAAAGCACCAGCCCGGTGCTGGAAGGGGCTGGTGCTCGCTCAGGCGTGGCTGAACGGATTCAACGGCAGGGAGCGGGAAGGTGTTTCGCGTCCACATTCTGACCTTGGCAGTTCCAGTCCAGCCCGGACTTGGTCCGGATTGGCTCAACGACCAGATAGCGGGGCTCGCCCAGCATATCCGCGCCCAGGTTGGCGACAATTGCACCACTGTCATACAGGGTGATGTCGTAGTTGTCGTCGCCATTGACCAACGACGACTCTGCATAGCCCAAATCCTGCAAGGTGCGCGGCCACTGCTGATGGCGCTGCCAGTAGTCCTGCGCTGCAACCTGAATTTCCTGGGCCAACTCATACGCCGAGGCCAAGCGAGCCCGTTCGGTGTAATCCTGATAGGCAGGAACGGCAATGGCCGCCAGGATACCGATCATGGCAATGGTGACCATGATGGACACCGCGCCACCGCCGGCACCGACTCGGGGCACAAACAGGGACAGGAACCAGGCAAAGCCATGGCGACGGGGGTGCCGAATGGCCTTGCCCTGACTCAAGGCCACGGCTTCGGCCATGCGTTTGGTGAGCCAGGGGTAGTCGGCCGTGAGTTCGTTGAACGACATCCAGAAGCCGTTGGACGCCTCGGCCTGACGCAGATAAGCGTTCACATTCAGGGTCTTCCAGCGGGTGTCGCCAGCGGCGATGGCGGCAATGGCGGCCTTGATGTCATCCTCGGACTGACAGCAAGCCACTCCATAGCGGTCACAGGTATATTCCTCCGCCCGTCGCAGGGCTGTTCCCAACACCGGCAGGATCGAGGCTGGCATCAGAAAGGTCCGCCAGAGGAGGTGCTTGCGGTGGATATGGCCCAACTCATGGCCGATGTAGAAATCGATGGCCCCAGGCCGATCCTCCAACGCGTCCACCACATCGGTAAACAGCACCACAAAGTGACGCCCACGGAACCGGGTCGCCAGGGCATTGAAGAAATCTGCCCGCAGCAAGTAGGCCTCGGGAACCTCTTTCAAGCCCACCCTCTGGCAACCTGCCACCAGCTTGGCATGCAAGTCGGGATACTGGTCCTCGCTGATGCGAACGCCAGACCCCTTCAGGTGAGAGATAAAGGCTGAGTGAGCAAACAGGAAAAACAGATAACCCAGCAGCAGGTAAACCAACAGGACACCGAATGTCCCGATCAGCAGTGCCAGCCAGAACACGCCGGACAGCACGGCCGCAATGGTAAACAAAGGTTTTTCATTCTTATAGACAAGATTCATTCATGATCCCTCAATGATGGTGTTCCGTGCCATTGCTTGAAACGCATCGCCAGGACACCGGTTTCATTCTTATTCCATGGACACCCCGACTCCAGTGCCGCAGTGTCCCGTTCAAGACTACGGAATTTCCCGACCGTTGCCACGTTTACGGCGTAACATTTTGAAAATTTGGAGTACCCGATGGGGAAGGCTATTCAGGCATGGAAAAACCGATCGATCTGCCTGGCGTGGGCCTGGGCGTCCTTGTAGCCCAGTTTGATCAACGCGGCGGAGAACCGGTGATCGAACAGCAGGTAGCTGGCGAGACTGCCGCCGGTCATGGAGTTACCGTCACTGCCACCGACCAGGTTGCGCAGCACCAGCGGCATGCCATCCATGAACTGGGCGGCAATTTCGTCCACCCGTTCGCTGGGCGAGATTTCCAGGAGTTTTATCGGCTTGAGGTCCATCCGCGCCTCCGCCAGCCGCTCGGGGGGGATCAGGTCGACCAGTTGATTGATCATCCGCAGTCGGTCGATGTCATAGTCCAGGGTATCCAGGAACATGCCGTTGAAGACATGGGCAATGATCTGGGAGAAGGCGGGCAGGTCCTGTTTTTGCGGTCGCCGGGATGGGCACATGCTGTTGGCACTGACCCCGATCACCATCACCCGTTCCGCCCCCAGTCTCAGGGCCGGACTGAGGTGGGCCATCTGTCGGGTCACCCCGTCGCCAAAATACTCGCGGTTGACCAGCACCGGCGGGAACACGGTGGGGATAGCGGAGGAGGCCATCACGTGCTCCAGCGTCAGTTCGGTGCGCGAGCCGGCACGCTGCCCCACGCTCCAGCTCCTCAAGCCGTCGTGCCCATCGAAAAAGCAGACGTTCTGGCCGGTGGCATAGCCACAGGCATTCACCCCCACCGCTGAAACCTTACCCTCAAGAATGGCTTGGCGGACGGCCGCAAAGTCGATTTCACGCTCCAACAACTCCCGCAGCGGGCCATTGTTGAGCAGGGACAAGGGCGCACGGCCTGCGCCCCCGGCGAGCAGGCGTCGGGCCACGCCGGTCATGTTACGGAGAATTTCGTAGGAATTGCTCCGGTAGACGTGGTCCGACTCCAACTCCCCCCAGAGCCGCTCCAGCCGGGACACACTGTGGCGAAAAATCTCTCCGCCACCGGCCAGGGCCAGGGCATTGATCGCCCCCGCCGAGGTACCGACAATGACCCGGAAAGGATGGGACCAAGCCGGAAACATATCGGAGATCGCTCGCAACACACCCACCTGGTAGGCGGCCCGCGCGCCGCCCCCGGTGAGCACCACGCCAACGTCAGGCATGTCACCTCACTCTTGCGCCTTTGAACCGAACGTGTGCCTTGGGGAGCCTCCGGAGGCTCCTTAGCTTAAGACGCCACTCATTTAATAGTAGCTCATCACACCAGCGGTACTCAGCGCCGCGGCGGAAAGCGCCACCAAGCCAGCCCCACCACACCGGTAAAGAGGGTGTAGAGCAGCACGAACACCCAGGCCGGGGCCTGGTAGTACAGCAGTGCCTGCAACCAGTGCTCGATAAAGCTGCCGCTGTATCCCCCGGCTCCCGCCCGCTCACGCAGCCACATTTCCAGGGTGGTCAGCGGACAGATCACGCCCAGCCAGGCCTGGAGCACGACCACCAAAATGGCCGCCAGGTGGCCAAAGCGGAACCAGCGATTACGGACCCAGCGCCATCCCCGCACGCCCCCGGCCAGAATCAGCACCAGCCCCAACACCACAAACATCACCACTGCAACGTGCAGGGTCAGGACACCGTCGGCCATCCATTGATAGATTTGCGCCTCAGTCATGGCACCTCCCACTTGTAGCTTCGCACAGGGATCGACGGACGCCAGTGTCGCAGGTTCGTTTCTTGGCCTGTCCAGACATTCCCAGACTTCATCCCCCGGGCCAGAATGATAATGAATGAACATTCATTCACAGCCAGACCGGGCCCAGGGGAGTCGCACCGCCATGACCGCCCAGCCAGCCGAACGCCAGCCCCCCTCGGACAAGCACCAGCAAATCCTGGACGCCGCACTCAGGGTGTTTGCGGCGCGTGGCGTGCATGGCACGCCGGTGCCACCGATCGCCCGTGAAGCGGGCGTCAGCGTGGGCAGTCTGTACCGGTACTTTGACAGCAAGGAAGCGTTGGTCAACGCCCTGTTCCAGGCCACCAAGGCCAAGCTGAGTGAACACCTGCTGACCGGCCTGCCCGTGGCCAGACTGGACCGCTCGGTTTTCGACGAACTCTGGCACCGCCTGTGTACCTTCGCCAGACAGCAACCGGACGCCTTCCGGTTCCTGGAGATGCAGGACCATCACAGCTATCTGGATCCCCAAAGTCGCGACAGTGAATACCGTCTGCTGGCCCCGCTCCGTCAAATCATCGAGCTGGGCCAGCAAACCGGGATGCTGGGGACCCACCTGCGCGCAGAAGTCGCCATGGCCCTGTTCTGGGGGGCGTTCGTGGGGCTGTTCAAGGCCGAACGCCTGGGCTACCTCACCCTCTCTGACCAGGATCTGGCCGAGGCCCGGGATGCCTGCTGGCGGACCCTCAGCCCGCAACGCGACACTGCACCCAACAACAGGATTGAACCATGACCTCGCAAGCATCACCCCACACCCACGATGTACTGATCATTGGCGCCGGCATCAGCGGTATTGGTGCCGGCATCCGCCTGCTGGAGTCCAACATTCGCAATTTCGCCATCCTGGAGAAGGCCGGCGACCTCGGCGGCACCTGGCGTGACAACACCTACCCGGGCTGCGCCTGTGATGTGCCCTCCGCACTTTATTCCTACTCCTTCGCCCAGAAGCCGGACTGGAGCCGGGCCTTTGCCGGCCAGGCGGAGATTCTGGACTATGTACGGGGTGTGGCCGACCGCCATGGCATCGGCGAGTATGTTCGCTTTAACCAGGCTGTGGAACGGGCCCAGTGGCGCGAAGCCCAGGGGCTCTGGGAAGTCCAGACAGCGGATCAGCTCTACTTTGCCCGCGCCATCGTCGTCTGTTCCGGCTACCTGCACGAACCCATCGTCCCGGATATTCCGGGCCTCAGGGATTTCCAGGGCAAGGTGTTCCATTCTTCCCGCTGGGATCACGACCATGACCTCACCGGTGAACGGGTGGCCGTCATCGGTACCGGTGCCTCCGCCATTCAGTTCATTCCGGAGATCCAGCCCAAGGTGGCCAGTCTCGCCGTCTTCCAGCGCACCCCGCAGTGGATCCTGCCGAAACCGGACCATGCCATTCCGGACATCGAACGTCGTTTCTTTCAGCTACCGCTGACCCTCAAGGCATGGCGTGCCCTGCTCTTTGGCGGCTTTGAAACCTTCGGCGTCGGCTTCCGCAAGCCGGCCCTGCTGAAGCAGCTCCAGAAGCTGGGACACGCCCACCTGAACTGGGCCGTGAAGGACCCGGAGTTGAGAGCCAAGCTGACCCCCGACTACACCCT
Organism: Marinobacter sp.; assembly: GCF_033722735.1. Classification (GTDB taxonomy): domain Bacteria; phylum Pseudomonadota; class Gammaproteobacteria; order Pseudomonadales; family Oleiphilaceae; genus Marinobacter. Next base: position 133,497 of record NZ_JAWVYN010000001.1, on the reverse strand, counting down.
GGGCTGCAAACGGGTGCTGCTCAGCAACAACTATTACCCCGCCCTGAGCCAAGCCAATGTGGACGTCTTCGCCACCGGCCTCAAGGAGGTCCGGGGCCAGACCGTGGTTGGCCAGGACGGTTCCGAGCAGGAGGTGGACACCATCATCCTCGGCACCGGTTTCCACGTCACCGAGCCGCCGATTGCCGAGCGCATCTTCAACGACGCAGGCCAGTCCCTGTCCCAGCTCTGGGCGGACGGTATGCAAGCCTACCGGGGCACCACCATCAGCGGGTTGCCCAATGCCTTCATGGTGCTGGGGCCGAATCTCGGCATTGGCCACAATTCCGCGTTCATCGTGATTGAATCCCAGCTCAACTACATCGTGGATGCCCTGGCCACCATGCGCGACCGCCAACTCTCACGCATCGATGTTCGACGGGACGTGCAGGAGAGTTACAACCGAAAGGTACAGCGGGACCTCCAGGGCACGGTCTGGAATACCGGTGGCTGTTCCAGCTATTACCTGGACAAAAACGGCTTCAACAGCGTCGGCTTTCCCTGGAGCACCCTGGAAATGCAACGGCTACTGAAGCGATTTGACAGCGGCAGCTATCAGCTAACTCCGGCCAGCGACACGGTGTTTGGAGGTCGGTCATGAGCGGTCAGGTTCGTCGGGCGTTGGTACTGGGTTGCGGCGGGGTGGCCGGCGCCGCCTGGTCCATTGCCATGCTCTCGCAGCTGGAACAGCAATTGACCTGGGACGCCCGCCAAGCCGATATCCTGTTGGGCACGTCGGCCGGCGCGGTCCTGGCCGCCCTGCTGGGGGCCGGGGTGCCGGCCGCCACCCTACAGGCCTGCCAGCAGGGCACCGCCAGCGCCTGCCAATGGCGTCATGACACCGACACGGGGGGCGCGCTGCCGCCGTTGCCCGCCGCCAGGATGACGGACTCCCGTCTGTTGGCGCGCGGCCTCAGGGGACAGGTGTCCGCGCTCACCGCCTTTAGCGGCTTGCTGCCGGCCGGACGGTGCGACATGACCCCGTTCCGGCGCCTGCTGGACGGTGTCGTCGCTCCAGGCGAATGGGTCTCCCACCCCGCCACCTGGATCATGACGGTGGACACACACAGCGGCCAGCGGGTGGCGTTTGGCAGGGCACAGGCCCCGAAGGCGGCCCTGAACGATGCGGTGTGTGCCTCCTACGCGGTACCAGGCTGGTGCCCCCCGGTCATCATTGGCGGACGCCAGTACATCGATGGTGGCGTGGCATCGCCCACCTCGGCCGACCTGTTGGCACAGCAGCCGGTGGATGAGGTCATCATGCTGGCGCCCATGGCCACCCGCCATCCCGACCGGCCGCGATCCCCGCTGAAGCTGCTGGAACGTCAGTTCCGCCGCTACATGACCGCCATCGTGGACCGGGAGGAACAGCAACTGCGTGCCGCCGGCAAGCGGGTCATTCGCCTGGAACCCAATGCCGCCGACCTGAGGGCGATTGGCTACAACATGATGGACCCGGCCCGGCGGACCAAGGTGCTGTCCCAGGCCCTGCTCAGCGCGCCGGATACCGTTTCAAGAGCCATCGCTCTGGCCTAACGGGGCAGCTACTTCGGCGGCGGAGCAAACTGGGCAATCACCTCCGTCTCCGTCAGATTGCTGGTGGCGTTGGCAAACTCATAGAAAGCCGGCTTGTGATCGATGAAGATTTGGTGGGTGAACTGGAACCGGTCCTCCGCATCGGAGAACAGCCCCGCCGGCATGATGTACCGATCCAGGTCCTTCAGGTGGTAGAACAGGTGGGTGCCACAGCGGTTGCAAAAGCCCCGTTCCGCCCACTCCGAGGAATTGAAGACGGTGACGTGCTCCGCACCCTCGATGGTAACTTGAGAGCCTCCATCCACCGCCAGCAGGGGGCCGCCGCCCCACTTTCGGCACATACCGCAGTGGCAGGCGTCCGCCTTCGTGCTCAACGCCGCGGCCTGGATGGTGACGGCACCACAAAGGCAGGTGGCTGTTGCTGGAAACTTTTCGGCCATAACCTTCTCCCTGTTCTGACGTTCCAATTGGTAGCAATGCCCTGACAGCTTAGCCCACTGGCCAACGGCGCACTACCTGCCACGGGCCCTCAGGGCCGCCTCAAACGACCGCCTCGCCCACTCGACCGCCGCTTCCGGGTCTTCCAGGATTTCCTCCGGCGCCTGATAGTAGGACAGGCTCACCGGCTTGCCCTGCTTGGTGTAGGCAAACCGGGGCAAGCCCAAGGTCTCGAAAGCGCCACGGCACTGGTCGTCCGCTTTCAGGTAGAGGGTCTCATCGCTGACCAGGGCGAACATCAGGCCATCATGAAAGATCCCGTGGCCACCGAACATGCGCCGGGCCTGAATCGGGCCAAACTGGGCGAAGACTTCGTGGAGATGGTCAGTGTACTCACTCATCCGCGGCACCTGTGATCGACGGCGACTCCGTCACCAAGTGGATCACATCGGACGGGCTGGCGATCCAGAAGCCCCGGACCCCCTCTGGCAGCGGCTCGATCTCGTCCCGGCGAATGCACTGCTGTTGGGCCAGGTAGCGGGACGCCGCCTCCACATCGTCAGTCAGCACCTCCAGCCACAACTCTGCCTGACTGAGGCCGTCGACCCGGTCGATCCACAGGATCTTGTCGCCGAAACGAAAGCGGACCGACTCGCCTGCCTCGCCCTCCAGGGGTCCCAGGGCCTCAAACCGCAGCACGTCCCGGTAGAACGCCACCGTCTGGTCAAACCGGCGGGGTGGCACTTTCATGGCCAGGTTAGCGCCTGGCCGGAACGTCGGTGTCATCGCGTGTTCCTCCTTGATCGCGGACCCGGGCAGCCCGGACCCCAGACTTCTGGCAATAACTATAGCGGCTTCTGGAACAACGCCACATCCTTCACCGGTATGTGCAGCGTCCAGTCGAATCGGCGGGCGATGTGGGCCAGGGTGGACTCCCGGTAGAACACCACGTGGGTGGGGTCACGGCGGTAGTGCCAGTTGGCAAAGCGGGCATCGTCGGTCTGGAAGCAGGTCATGATGCCCAGCCAACCGCCCGGCTCGAGCAGTTGATCGAACTGGGCAAAGGTACTCCAGGGGTCGTGCAGGTGCTCGATCACCTCGGTGCAGGTGACAAACTGATAGCGCGACTCCAGCACCGCCTGGTTCGGGTGGTAGTAGGGGTCGAACAGGGTCATGGCGAAACCCTGCTCGGTGAGCATGGTCGCCAGGGCCGGACCGGGGCCACAGCCGAACTCCAGCCCCCGGGCACCGGACGGCAGCCGCTCGATCAGCGGATCGGTGAGCTTGGCGAGAAAGCGCCGGTAGCCCGGGTCCGAGGGGTCATTGTGGTGCAGGTCGTAGACCTGCTTCTCGGCGACGGCATCCAGCCAGCAGGTCGGGTCCATCAGCGTCGCCTCGCAGGTCGGACAGCGCCAGTAGGGCACCGCCCTGACTGTCAGCAAGTGCCTCAGGCCGGGCTGGCGGCACACGGTGCAATGGCGAGATTCGGAGGGGCTCTCTGGCATGGCAGGAAACACAGCCTTTGGGCTTAGTGGTCGTGATTCATCTGACCATGATCCATGCCACCGTGATCCATGGCCTGACCCATGTTGCCCTTGCCCATGGCCGGGGAACTGGCGTCCAGCGGGTCCACCGCCAGCTCCACCTCCACTTCCGGCGCGCCCTCGAAGGTCAGGGTGAGGGGCACACGCTCCCCTTCCACCAGTTGGCCCTGGAGCTGTTCCAGCATCAGGTGGTAACTGTGCGGCTTGAGCTCAACCTGTTCCCCGGCGGGGATGGTCAGCCCCTCCGGCAGTGCATCCATACGCATCACACCGTCCTGCATCCGGCTGTGGTGGATGCTGACGTGTCCGGCGCGGGGACTCTGGGCCGCCACCAGGGTGACGGGGTCGTCGCCGTCATTGCGGATGGTCATGTAACCGGCGCCCATCATCGCGCCCGGCGGTGTGGGCCGGGTCCAGGGGTGGTCAATGTGGAGTTGGCCGGCCGGGTACTCGTGGGCACCGGCAAGCACTGGGATCACCAAGCCAGTCACACTCAGCATCAGGGTAATCAGGCGTTTCATGGGCACTCGCTTCTGGCAATTGAAAGATGCCGTATGGTGTCCCGTCTGGCCCCTGTGCGCAAGTATCAGGGCTGGCCCAGCGCCGCCAGCATCGCCGCCATGAACCGGGACGCCTCACCACCGGTGGCGGCCCGGTGGTCGAAGGTCAGCGACAGCGGCAAGACCCGCCGCACCGCCGGCTTGCCCTGATGCGGCACCACCTTCTCGCGAATCCGCCCGGCCCCGACGATGGCCACCTGGGGTGGCGTCACGATGGGATTGGCGTACTGGCCAGCCATGGTGCCGAAATTGGACAGGGTGATGGTCGCCCCCTGCATCTCCTGGGGCGGAATCTTGCGGGAGGCCACTGCTTCCCGCAGGTTCTCCAGGCCCTGCCGCAGGTCCGGCAGACTGCGGTGATTGACGTCCCGCAGCACCGGCACGAACAGCCCTTCCGGGGTGTCCACCGCGATGCCCACATGCACCTCATCCAGCAACCGGCGGCTCAGGTGATCGCCGTCGAACCAGGCATTGATGACGGGCACCGCCTCGCATGCCTGGGCGATGGCCTGGACCAGGCGCATGGTAATGTCCGCTCCCTTCTTCCAGTCGCCAATGTCCGCATCTTCAAAGATCGAGACTGGCACCACCTGGGCGTGGGACAGGGACATGTTCTTGGCCATGGTGCGACGAGGGCCCCGCAGGGCTTCGGCATCGCCCAATGCCTTCTGTTGGCTGGCCTGTTGATGGACGTCATCATTGGTGATGAGGCCGCCGGGGCCACTGCCGCTGATCGACTCCAGGTTCACCCCGAGCCTTTCCGCCAGGGCCCGGACACCGGGGGTGGCCCGCTGGTGACGGGCCTGTCGGCTGGACTGGGCGGCGCCGATGATGAACTGGTCCTGACGCGTCTCGGTGTCGGCCCGCTTGAGCTCACCGACCACGGTGCCACTGTCGTCGCCCTCGCCTTCGAAGCCCAACAGGGGCTCACCGGTGTGAATGATGTCCCCCGGTTCACCAAACAGCTTGGCCACCACGCCGGCCTGGGGCGACGGCACCTCCACAATCGCCTTGGCGGTCTCCACCGAGACCAGCACCTGGTCCACTTCGACGCTGTCGCCGACGTTGACGCGCCACTCCACAATCTCCGCCTCCGGCAGCCCTTCTCCCAGATCCGGCAACTTGAAGTACTTCATAGCGCGATCACCTGTTCGACGGCTTGGAGGATATCGGCCACCCTGGGCAGGTAGGCCTGTTCGTTACGGTAGTAAGGCATCACCGTGTCGTAACCGGTGACCCGCACGATGGGAGCCTGCAGGTCGAGGAAGGCCGCCTCGGCCAGGGAGGCGGCGATTTCGGCGCCGACTCCGCCGTTGCGGCAGGCCTCGTGAATGATGACCGCCCGGCCGGTCTTGGCCACCGAGCACAGCAGGGTTTCCCGGTCCAGCGGGCTGATGGTGGCCACATCGATCACCTCCGCCGACACCCCTTGCTCGGCCAGGCTACTTGCCGCTTCCAGGGTTTCCAGGATGGACGCCCCCCAGCTGATCAGGGTGACGTCATCGCCCTCCCGCAGGGTAAAACAGGTGTCCAGCGGCAGCGCCTCACCGTTGTCCTCCACCGACTGGGTCACCGCCCGGTAGATGCGCTTGGGCTCCAGGAACACCACCGGATCCGGATCGCGGATCGCCGCCAGTAACAGGCCATAGGCCCGCTGCGGCGAACTGGGAATGACCACCCGCAGGCCCGGGATGTGGGCAAACAGCGCCTCGGTGCTCTCCGAGTGGTGCTCCGGGGCGTGGATGCCACCGCCGAACGGCGCCCGGTAGACCAGTGGGCAATGCAGCCGGCCCCGGGTCCGGTTGCGCATTCGGGCGGCATGGCAGATGATCTGGTCCATGCCGGCGTAGATGAAGCCCATGAACTGGAATTCGGCCACCGGCTTCAGTCCCTGTACCGCCATGCCCACCGCGGTGCCGGCAATCAGGGTCTCTGCCAGCGGCGTGTCCATCACCCGCTTGTAGCCAAACCGGTCCTTGAGCCCCACCGTGGCCCGGAATACCCCGCCATTGGTAGCCACATCCTCGCCGAGCACCACCACCTCCTCGTCGTGGGCCATTTCCCACGCCAGCGCCATGTTGACGGCTTCCACCAGGGTGACATCGCTCATGACACACCTCCCTGCCGGTACTTCTCGGCCAGGTGTTCCCGCTGGGACCGCAGGGCGACGGGCAGGGACTCGAACAGGTAATCCACCATGGCGGTGGGCGGCTCCGGCTCGGAGGCCAGGAAGGCTTTCACGGCGGTGTCCACGAATTCCTTGCACTCGGCCTGCAGTTTCTGTTCTTTCTCGGCGTTCCACAGGCCGGCCTGGTGCAGGTAGTTCTGCATCCGCTTTACCCCCTCGCGATCCCAGGCCCGCTTCAGTTCCTCGGCACTGCGGTAACGGGTGGCATCGTCTGCGGTGGTGTGATCTCCCAGGCGGTAGGTCTCCGCCTCGATCACCGCTGCCCCCTTACCCGCACGGGCACGGGCCAATGACTGGCTCAGCACCTCGGAGAGGGCAAAGTAATCGTTGCCGTCCACCACATGGCCGGGCAGGCCACCGCTGATGGCCTTCTGGGCAATGGTTTCGCTGCCGCTCTGTAGGGCGCGGGGGGTGGAGATTGCCCACTGGTTGTTGCTCACCACGAACACCACCGGCAGGTGCCAGGCCCCCGCCAGGTTCACACTTTCCAGGAAGTCGCCCTTGGACGAGGCGCCATCGCCCAGACAGCAGACGACCGCCCGATGCTGCTCGCGGATGCGCATGGCGGAAGCCACCCCCACCGCATGGCAGCACTGGGTGGCAATCGGCACCGCGATGGGCAGGTCTTGCGGGCAATGGGCCCAGGCGCTGCCCCGCTCGTCGCCGCCCCAGTAAAGCAACAACTCGGTCAGGGTAACGCCACGCTGGATCTGGGCGGCCTGATCCCGGTAGTAGGGCACCAGCACGTCGTCCTTCGCCATGCACTGACCGATCACGGTGCCGATGACCTCATGGCCCAGCACCGACGGATAGGTGCCACACTGGCCCGTCCGCTGCAGCGCAATCACCTTGTTGTCGAAGGTACGGGTGAGCACCATGTTGGCGTAGGCCGCCAGCAGGCGGGCGGTATCCTTGGACAGTTCCGGAAGCGAATCCAGTGGGGCGCCGTGTTCGTTCAGGTAACGCACACGGTCAACGTGGAAGTCATAGCGGTCTTTCATCAAAGCCTCCCGTATTTGGCCGTGCGATGGACGTCGGCTTGTGGCGGACGGACTCGCAGTGCGGTTCGCGGATCACGCGGGGGATCGGGGACGTACTGTTTAATGTTTAGTCGCCGGTCAGGGGATAATCAACCCGATTTCCTTTCGACCGGTGTCCCGGTTATTCTGGTGCCTCCAACCACACCAGGACCAATTCATCATGGCAATCTGGGTCGATGCCGACGCCTGTCCGGTGGCCATCAAGGAGATTCTCTGCCGCGCCGCCGATCGCTGGAAAGTTCAGACCACCTTCGTGGCCAACCAGGCCATCCGGGTGCCCAACAGCCCGTTCATCCGCACCCGCCAGGTGATGAAGGGCTTTGACGTGGCCGACCAGGAGATCATGGACCTGCTGACACAGGGCGATCTGGTGATCACCCAGGACATTCCGCTGGCCGCCGAGGCCATCGACAAGGGCGCGGATGTGTTCAACCCGCGGGGGCAGGCGTTCACCCGGGAAAACATCCGCCAACGGCTGGCGATGCGCAATTTCATGGAGGAGCTGCGCAGTGCCGGTCAGGTCACCGGCGGCCCCTCGGCTTTCTCCCAGGCCGACCGCAAGGAGTTTGCCGACCAGTTGGATCGGTGGCTGCAGAAAAACGCCCGATCGTAGCCCCACTTCCTGAAAATGATTCTCTTTTAACCGACAGGCGAATTGGGTACTCTTGCGGCTTTTGCCGCAGGAGGCCGACATGTCGCACCCCCACCCCTCGCCCGGCAGCAGCTTTGCGGCCCTGGCCCGTCTGCTCCGCTACGCCCGTGGCTATCGCCGCCAGATCCTGGCCGCCACCGTCTGCTCCATCGTCAACAAACTGTTCGACATCGCGCCGGAAATCCTGATCGGTATCGCCATCGACGTGGTGGTCAACCAGGAAACCAGCTTTGTCGCCTCCCTCGGGTTCGAGTCGGCCCGGGAGCAGATCGTGGTGCTGGGCACCCTGACCTTTTTCATCTGGGCCGGCGAGTCGCTGTTTGAGTACCTGTTCCAGATACTGTGGCGAAACCTCGCCCAGCGCCTGCAGTCGGACCTGCGTCAGGACGCCTACGAGCACGCCCAGAAGCTGGACATGAGCTTCTTCGAGAGCCGCAGTTCGGGCCAGCTGGTGGCCACCATGAACGACGACGTCAACCAGTTGGAACGGTTCCTTGACGGCGGCGCCAACGCGATGATCCAGGTGGTGGTCACCATCCTGGCGGTGGGTGCGGTGTTCTTCGTGATTTCCCCGCTGGTGGCGCTGCTGGCCTTCACCCCCATCCCGGTGATCGTGTGGGGGGCCTTCTACTTCCAGCGCAAGGCGGGGCCGCTCTACGCCGATGTGCGGGAAAAGGTGGGCGACCTGTCCAGCCGGCTGTCCAACAACCTGGCGGGGATCGCCACCATCAAGAGCTTTACCGCCGAACAGCGTGAAGCCGAGCGACTGCGGGCCAGCAGCGAGGCGTACGTGGACGCCAACCGCAAGGCCATTCGCATCAGTTCGGCCTTTATCCCGGTCATTCGCATGGCGATACTGGCGGGCTTCCTGGCCACCTTCACGGTGGGCGGAATGATGGCCCTGGAAGGCCAACTCAATGTGGGTGCCTACGGGGTGCTGGTGTTCCTGACCCAGCGCCTGTTGTGGCCACTGACCGGCCTGGCCACCGTGGTGGACCTGTTCGAGCGGGCCATGGCCAGTACCCGCCGCATCCTGGACCTGCTGGAAGAGCCGATTCAGGTCACCGATAACGCCGGCCAGGCCCTGCCCTCGCCGGTGCACGGCAATGTGGCGTTCAATGAGGTGTCCTTCCGCTATCCCGGCGGTCAGTCCGGTATCCGTAACATCAATCTCTCGCTGCCGGCGGGGCAGACCCTGGCCCTGGTTGGCGCCACCGGCTCCGGCAAGTCCACCCTGATCAAACTGCTGATGCGGTTTTACGAGCCCCAGCACGGCTGCATCACGGTGGACGGTCTGCCCATTGAACGGGTCAGCCTGAAATCCCTGCGGGAGGCCATCGGCCTGGTGAGCCAGGACGTCTACCTGTTCGAAGGCACAATCCGCGAGAACATCGCCTACGGTCTGCCCGGCGCCCCGGACGCCGCCATCATCGAGGCCGCCCGGACTGCGGAAGCCTGGGAATTCATCGAAACTCTGCCCGAGGGACTGGATACCCCGGTGGGCGAACGGGGCGTCCGCCTCTCGGGTGGTCAACGCCAACGCCTGTCCCTGGCCCGGGCGCTGCTGAAGGACCCGGCCATCCTGATTCTGGATGAGGCCACCAGCGCGGTGGACAACGAGACCGAAGCTGCCATCCAACGCTCGCTGCACCACATACGCCACAACCGGACGGTCATTGTGATCGCCCACCGACTGTCCACGGTGGTGGACGCGGACACCATCGCCGTCATCGACCGGGGCGAACTGGCGGAGCTGGGCAATCACCAGAGCCTGCTGGACCGGAACGGCCTGTACGCAACTCAGTGGCGGGTGCAGACCGGCCGGGCGGAAACGCCGGAAACCGCCTGAGCCCACTGGAGTCTTCCGGCGGGGGTGCTATCTTGTTCCATATGCCCCTTTGGGGTGGGCCCAGCCCACCCTGTCCACGATTGGAGGCTCCCCATGTTGCGCTCCCTCAAGGCGGCCACCGCAGCGGCCACGCTCAGCCTCACGCTGGCCTGTGACGCCGCACCGGAAGTGTTCCATTCCGACAAGGCTCGCTTTCGGCTGGAAACCGTGGCCAGTGGCCTGGAACACCCCTGGAGCCTGGCCTTCCTGCCCGACGGCTCACAGCTGGTGACCGAGCGGGCGGGCCGCCTGCGCCGGATACGGGGTGGCCAGCTGGACCCGGACCCGATTGCCGGCGTCCCGGAGGCGGCGGTGGCCGGCCAGGGGGGGTTGCTGGACGTAGTCCTGCACCCGGATTTTGCCAATAACCAGTTGCTGTTTCTCAGCTACGCTCACGAGAATCACCAGGGCAAGACCACCCGGGTCAGCCGGGCCCGATTCGCCGGTGATCGCCTTGAGTCTGTCGAGGTCATCTTTGACGCCCTGCCCCGCTCCAGGACCAACCGCCACTTTGGCGGGCGCATGGCGTTCGATGAGGACGGTTATCTGTACCTGGCGGTGGGCGACCGGGGCGATCGCCCCCGGGCACAGGACACCCGCGACGATGCCGGCGGCGTCCACCGCCTGACCATCGACGGCGACCCGGCCCCCGGTAATCCCTTCCTCGAGCTCACGGACGTCCAGCCCACCTTCTTCACCTACGGCAACCGCAACATCCAGGGAATGACCCGACACCCCATCACCGGAGAGATCTGGACCCATGAACATGGTCCCCGTGGCGGTGACGAGATCAACCTGATTTCGGCGGGGACCAATTACGGCTGGCCTACCATCACCTACGGCATTGGCTACTCCGGCCTGCCCATCACCGACAAGACGGCCATGCCGGGCATGGCCCAGCCCCTGCATTACTGGGATCCGTCCATAGCGCCATCGGGCATGGCGTTCTACACCGGTACCGATGTGCCGGAGTGGCAGGGCGACCTGTTTGTGGGCGCCCTAAAGCTGCAAAAACTGGTTCGATTGAAGATCCGTGAGGGCCAGGTGGTGGAAGAGGAAGACCTGATCACCGGGTTCGGCAAGCGCATCCGAGACGTTCGCATGGGCCCGGATGGGGTGCTGTGGTTGCTGACGGACGAGCGCGACGGTGAGGTGCTCCGGCTGGTGCCTCAGTGAGGGTCGTTGGTCCGCTCGGTCTTGTCATAGCGGGGCAGGTCGTCGGTGATCTCGAACCAGTCGGATTTGGAGCCCACGTAGATGTGTGAGGCCGGGCCCTTGCCCAATGGCTCGTTGATCACCCCCACCCGCAGGCGCAGGATACCGGGGATGGCATCCACCCGGCCGTAGAGCGGGCTGCCACAGTTGACGCAAAAGGCCCGGTATTTGCCCGGCCGGGATTCGAATTCCCGAACCTGGTCCTCGCCGGCGGTGATCTGGAAATGCACCTTCTGCGCCGGGGCGCTGGCGGAAAAGGCACTGCCCTGGGCGCGCCGGCACAGGCTGCAATGACACAGGGAGACAGGCCCGAGTGGCCCCCGATATTCGAATTTGACGGCGCCACAGAGGCAGTGGCCGGTGAACATAAGCGTCCTCGTCTGTCGGCTGTTTGGCGGGGGAGCCCCCCAACATTACGGAGCCAAAATGATACCCGCTGAGTACTTGAAGAACTACCGTGGAAGTAGCACCGTATACAACAGCGACTGCAGATTCTCAGGAGGTCACCATGGCATTTGACGCGCTTCCGCCCATCGGGATAGGGACCTTTCGCCTCCAGGGCGACATTGCCCGGGATGCGGTGAAGACCGCCCTCTCCCTCGGCTATCGGCATATCGATACGGCCCAGATGTACGAGAACGAAGCGGAAGTGGGCGACGGCATTACCTCCAGCGGCATTCCCCGGCGCGAGGTTTTCATTACCACCAAGATCTGGTTCGACAACCTGCACCGCGCCAAGTTGCGAAACAGCCTCAAGCGGAGCCTGCAGCGGCTAAAAACCGACCATGTCGATCTGGCTCTGGTGCACTGGCCCTCCCCCAATAACGAAGTCCCCATGGAGGAGTACCTCCAGGCGCTCCAGGACGCCCAGCACGAGGGGCTGGCGGATCACATCGGGGTGTCCAACTTCACCACCGCCCAGCTGGATCAGGCCCGGGAGATTCTGGGCGAGACACCGATCCTTACCAATCAGATCGAGGTGCATCCGTTCCTGGCCAACCGCAAGGTAGTGGACCACGTGCAAACCCTGGGCATTACGGTGACCGGTTACATGCCCCTGGCCGTTGGCCGCGTGATGGAAGCCGAGTGTTTGCAGGGCATCGCCCGTCAGCACGGGGTAACACCGGCGGAAATTGCCATTGCCTGGGTGGCCTCCCGGGGGATTGTGCCAATTCCCTCCTCCACGCGTCCCGAGCACCTGAAAGCCAACCTCGACGCGCTACAGATCGAGCTGACCGCGGAAGAGCTCGCCTCTATCGACCAGCTCGACCGGGGCGAGCGGATTGCCAACCCGGAGTTCGCCCCGGCGTGGGACTGAGGGAGCCTCACGCACCGTAGGTACGGTCCAGATAGTTCAGTATCGCGGCAGACTCGAACAAGGCCTCGCCGGTGTTCGGGTCCTCGAGGTAGGGTACCTGTACCCGCTGATGTTTCTGGTAAAACTCATCCCGCTTACCGCCGGATTTCGGCACATAGGGCCCCGGTTTGAGCCGCTGTTTGGCCGGCCCCACTTCGGTCCAGTGTTCCTTACCGATGTTATGCAGGGTGTAGGGAATCTCATATTCACACAGCCGCTCGCGCACCAGCCGGGAAAACGGGCTGCCTTCAAAGCTCCACAGATGCAGCGGCTTGTCCGGCCTGCGTGCCGGCCGGGCCCGGAGCCCACGCAGCGCACTGGCGGCGGAGGCCACCGAGCTCAACAGTGGCTGGTAAACCCGGCTGCGGTAGAAGCCCGGCACCTCACGGTTGGCATACTGCCGGAACAGGTAGGACACGATCTCGCTGGACTCGTACATGACCGTGCCGGTGTTCTCATCCACCAACAACGGGAACTGCTGCTTCCCGCCCAGGGTTTCGGCATCCTGGCGAAACGCCTTGCCGCCCTTGGGGCAAGGACGAACCTCCACATCCAGATGCAGGGCCGTCAGCGCCTCACGCACCCGACGGCAGTATGGACACGCTTCCATATCGTACAGCACAATCGGCTTCTCCGGCTGTGGCGCCCGCTGCACAACCATACAGCCGCGCCACGCGGTGAGTGAGGAGGTGGCGACGGAACCAAGTACCTTGAGATTGTGACTTACCACATTGGTCATCCATTCGGTCCTTCTTGCTTAGTTGATGGGCCCGCACATCAGCCATGTGTAAGCGCAAGTGGATACACACGGCCTTACCCGCGAGCGTTTGTCGTCGAGGCCACCGCCATTATCACTCTAACTGGCGATTTGCCATTGGCTCGCGGGTCCCCATGACGATGTCGAACCAGGGCCGGGTGACACACCAGTTGGCGTCCGGGTTCTTCCCCATGTGGTGGTCGTAGTGCCAGGGCAGGTGCTCCCGGGCCCAGTCGGGGTCCAGATGCGCCCGCTTATGCACCCGGTAGTAGTTCCAGGCGCAGTAGTAGAGCGTTCCCACATAGAACGGCGCCACCGGTAGCATGGGTGTCACCACCGCCGCGCCAGCCACGAGCGCCGCCACTTCCTTGGTCTGCGCATTCCAGGTTAACGGCGGGTGGCGGTAGTCTGCGTCGATAAAACCATTCTTGCGGACATGGCGATGATGTTCATGCCAATGGAACGCCCAGAAACTGCCGCGCCTGCGCCCCAGGCCATGCAGGACCCGCTTGTGAAAAACCCATTCCACCGCATTGGCGGTGATCAACCCCAGCGGTATGCCAATCATGACGACCTCCCTTGCCCGGCCCGCTACCGGCGCCCTTGGTTTGTTGCTGTCGCGAGTTCGTTGCGTAATTCAAGCTAACGCCCCGATTGGACACCTGACTATGGCCTTAGTGTCCAAGAAATGGGCAATATTTCCCTGGTGGGGGTCATTGACACGCTGGCACCGGCGCGCCGGGACTAACTTACTGATTCCCAAAGGCCAGTTACAAGGGGATACAAAAACGTTGTAGAAACAATGCCTCTGCAGGCAATTTTTAACGTCATGTAGAACTTTTCTGCATAGAACAACCGCTCATTTTGGGCTACTGTAAAAGTCGCATACAGCCCCCTTCAACCCAGCGTGGATGTGACAACATGTTGCGTAGCTCCTGCTCGAAGCCGCACAGCTCCAATACGTCCGGGACCTGCCGTCGGTTCAACGGTCGGTTAAAGAAATGGTGTCTCATGCCCCTGGTCTCGGCCAGCCTGGTCGCCTCCACCTTTCCCGCCCTGGCAGGGGAACCGGTGACCGAACGCACCTGGAGCAACCAGATGCGTGATTACGCCGACCGATCCCTGACCGGCCAGGAGGCGCTGAGCCTGGCGGCCATTCCGCTCACCGGCCCCGGGGTTGAACAGTACATCAACGCCGACCAGCAGATGAGCCCCGGCTCGATCATGAAACTGGTCACCACCTATGCCGCCCTCGAACTGCTGGGCCCGTCCTACCGCTGGGACACCAACTTCTATACCGACGGCCAACTGGCCGGCAGCACCCTCGATGGCAACCTGTACGTCCGGTTTGGCGGTGATCCGAAACTCACCATCGAGCGGATCTGGACCACCCTGCGGGAACTGCGGGGCATGGGCATCGGTACCATTACCGGCGACCTGGTCCTGGACGGCAGCGTGTTCCAGCTCTCCGGGGGCCTGCCCTCGTTCGAGGACAATGGCGACAACCCCTACGCGCCCTTCCTGGTGGAGCCTTCTGCCTATCTGAGCAACCTGAACCTGCTTCACTTCCAGGTCCGGGCCGATGAACGGGGCACCCAGGCCTGGAGTTCGCCGGACTTGCATAACGTGACCCTCGACAATCAAGTCACGGCGCTGGCCGAAGGCCCCTGCCCCTCCCGCCGGCGGTTCCAGTGGGAGCCCGTTTTCCATGAGGACGGCCAGGTGACCGTGCGTGTAAGCGGCCGACTGCCCCAGGGCTGTCGTACCACTGCCTACCTGTCGCTGCTGCCCCCGGAACGGTACAGCGCCTCGCTCATCCGTTCACTGCTGACGGAGATGGACATTGTTTTGCAGGGTGAAGACCGAATGGACACCACCCCTGAAGATGCGCGCCTGATCCTCAAGATGACCTCGCCGGATCTGGTGAGCACCATCCGCGACATCAACAAGTGGAGCAGCAACGTCATGGCCCGCCAGCTGTTGCTCACCATTGGCGCGGAGCATCGGGAAGAAACGGATGACGACGACCGGGTGGCCGGCATTCGCACCATCTACCAGTGGCTGGAAGACAAGGGCATCAACACCGACGGCATGGTGATCGACAATGGCGCAGGGCTCACCCGCCATGGCCGGATCACCGCCCGACAGGGTGCCCAGATTCTGCTGAACGCCTGGAACAGCCCCTTTGCCGCCGACCTGATGGCTTCCATGCCCTTGATCGCGATGGACGGCACCATGGCGAGACGGCTACGCAATACCGGCCTGGAAGGCCAGGGAAGAATCAAGACCGGGTATCTGGAAAACGTGCGCTCCATCGCCGGTTTCAGCCGGGATGAGGCCAACAACACCTGGGTGGTGGTCGGGATGATCAATGACGACCCGGCCTGGAACGGTCAGGCGGTGCTGGACCGGGCGCTGTATTCCCTGCACTACAAGCCGCCGGTGGGCACCGCCCTGTCTAAGGCGGATGTCGCGCAAACCAGCGAGTAGCGAATTAATCAGGGGACGGCTTTCAAATCGGTCCCCTAATCCAGTGTCACAGAGTTTGCACGGTTATACCGTCAAATACCCCCCATCCGCGTTGATGCAGGCGCCGGTGGTGTAGCTGGACGCCTCCGACACCAGATACAGCACGGTTCCCGCCATCTCGTCCGGGTCCGCTACCCGCTTCATGGGAATGTGGGCCATGGCCTTCTGCTTGATCGCGTCGTTGGTGGTCAGCGCGCTGGCAAACTTGGTGTCGGTCAGGCCGGGTAACAGCGCGTTGACGCGGATGTTCTGCTGGCCCAGCTCCATGGCGAAGGACTTGGTCATGGAGATCACCGCCGCCTTGGACACCGAATAGATGCCCTGGAAATGCCCCGGATTCACGCCATTGACCGACGCCACATTGACAATGGCGCCGCCGCCCTGCTCCTTCATCAACTGCGCACCCCGGGCACACATGAAGAAATAGCCCCGGATGTTCACATCCACCGTTTTCTGGAAGGCCCCCAGGTCGGTCTCCTCCACCGGACCAAAGTACGGGTTGGCGGCGGCGTTGTTCACCAGGACGTCCACCTTGCCATGGGCCTGCTTCAGGTGGGTCCAGACCGCCTCAATCTGTTCCATGTCGCCGATATGGCAGGCAAAGGCCTCGGCGCTGCCGCCGGCTTCCCGGATGCTGGCCGCCACCGCCTCGCAGCCTTCGATCTTGCGGCTGCTGACAATCACGTGGGCCCCGTAGGCGGCCAGGGTGCGGGCGATGCTTTCCCCGATGCCACGGCTGGCCCCGGTGACCAGGGCCACCTTACCGTCAAGATTGAACAGGTCTTTGTTACTCATCTGGATACCTCTTAACGAAAGGTCACCAGGGCGGGGTCGGCCGCTTCCAGGTGACTGTAGTTGTTGAATACGGACAGACTGCGACGAGCACCGGAGTAGAGCACCCGGGTCACGCTGGTATTGGCGATCACTTCGTTGAGCTTCAGGGCTTTTTCGTCCGTCAGCCCCAACAGCTGCTGGACGATCACCGAGATGGGGCCACCGGAGGTGACCACCAGCACATCGGAGCCGTCGGCAAACTCGATCAGCTGATCCAGGGCCGCCAGCACCCGCAGCCGGAACTCCGGCCAGGTTTCCCGGTAGTCCTCGTCGTGCTGACCGGAAGCCCAACGCCGAACCGCCTGCACAAAGGCCTCCTGGAAGGCCTTGGCCGGCTTGGGGAAGGCGGACAGGTCACGGGCCATGACCGCACGGTCGGCCCAGGCGGGCCGGAAGGCCTCGATCACCGAGCCGTGGTCAAATTCGTTCAACCCCGGCAGGATCTGCATATCCGGCATGGCACTGCCATAGCCGCTGGCGATGGCCTCCGCGGTTTCCCGATGCCGCTCCAGGGAACCGCCCAGCACCGCCTGCGGCCTGACCTTGCCAGCCAGCCAGCGTCCTAACACCCGGCCCTGCTTCCAACCCATCTGGGACAACTCGTCGTAGTTGTCCTTGCCGAAGCTGGCCTGACCGTGACGGATCAGATAGATAGTTGCCATTACAATGAGCTGCCCTTGATCAGTTGCTGACAACGCTGCTCCAGGTAGTTTGCCGCCTGGCCGAAACCGGCAAAGCGCGGGTCTTTGGTCTGGCCTTGGGAGTAGCGGTAGTAGATCTGCTGGATGATGACCGCCAGCCGGAACAGGCCATACACCTCGTAAAAATCAAAGCTGGGGACCTGCAGTCCCGAGCGTTCCAGGTAGTACTCGACCACTTCGTCACGGCTTAGCATACCCGGCCGATGGGTGGGCTGGCGGCGCAGCATCTGCATGCCCGGATCGTCGTCGGCCTGGACCCAGTAAGCCAGAGTATTGCCCAGGTCCATCAATGGATCACCGATAGTGGCCATCTCCCAGTCCAACACCCCGATGACCTCGAACGGGTTGTCCGGGTTCAGCACCACGTTGTCGAACCGGTAGTCGTTGTGGATGACACACTGGGCCAGGTCCTCGGGCATCTTGGCCTCCAACCAGGCCATCACCGCCTCGAAGTCGCCGACATCCTCGGTGCGGGCCTTGCGGAAGCGGTTGCT
Organism: Marinobacter sp.; assembly: GCF_033722735.1. Classification (GTDB taxonomy): domain Bacteria; phylum Pseudomonadota; class Gammaproteobacteria; order Pseudomonadales; family Oleiphilaceae; genus Marinobacter. The sequence goes on along the minus strand of NZ_JAWVYN010000001.1, from coordinate 115,725 downwards.
CCAACCGCCAATCTGGCGCTGCACATAACCGGCGCCCTTGCCCAGTTGATCCAGTCCGGCGGCCCTGGCATCCACCCGGTGCAGCTCTACCAGCTTGTCGATGACGCTCAGGCACAGCTTGCGGGTGTCCGCTTCGTTGAGGGTCAGATCCTCCGGGAAGTCCTGCCGCAGGATAATGCCCTTGAAACGCTCCATCACGTAAAAATCACACCCGAGAACCTCATGATCGTCACAGATCGCGACAATGTCCGGCACGTAGGGATACACCGGCCGCAGCGCCTTCATCACCCGGGCCTCCCGCAACATATCGTGGGCAGACTTGGCGATGGTGCCGAACGGCGGGCGCCGCAATACGTAGGAGCGCTCGCCATAGTCCACCTGGTAGGTCAGGTTGGACGCACCGCCAGGGTATTGGCGAATGGAGGGCTCGCCCTGCAAGTCCGGGACGGCCTGCTTCATGAACCGGTCTACCGTGGTGGCATCCAGCTCTTCGCCGTCACGAATGGCCACCGCCTGGTCAATCTGTGTCATTCACGGGTCTCCTGTTATGTGCGGGTAATCGTCAGGCTGTCTTGGCGATCTTGGCCAGCCAGCGTTTGCTTTCCTGGTGCATCAGCCAGTCGAAGGCCCAGGGCGCATGACGCTTAAGCACCCACAGCCGGCGTTCCCTGGCGTGGGGCAGGACCCAGAAGTCACCACCCTGTGCCGCCCGGAAAATGTCATCCGCCACCTGCTCGGCAGTAACCGACGACCGCTTCATCAGCTTGTTGACGCTCTGCTGCATGCCGGCGATGCCCGAGCGCATGGTGCTGGCCAGGTTGGTCTGGAAAAAGGCCGGACACACGCAGCTGATGCGAATGCCGTCATCCCGCAGCTCCTGGTGCAGGGTTTCCGAGAGCGCGATCACCCCCGCCTTGGATACATTGTAGCTGCTCATCATCGGGGCCAGCATGAGCCCCGCCATGGACGCCACGTTGACGAAGACGCCGGCCCCCTGGTCCTTGAACAGTGGCGTAAAGACCTTGCAGCCCCGCACCACGCCCAGGACGTTGATATCGAGAATCCACTCCCAGTCGCTCAGGGTGCTGTCCTCGATGGAACCTGCCGAGGCCACACCGGCATTGTTGACCACAATGTCGACACCGCCCCAGCGCTCCTTCAGGTTTTCCCGCACCTTCTCCAGGTCCGAGATCCGGCGCACATCGCAATCGAGGTAGTAACCCTCGCCCCCGGCCTGCCGAATCTCGGCTTCTACTGTCGCCCCCTGTTCCGGGTTGATATCGCCGATGCAGACCCGGGCCCCTTCCCGGGCGTAGCGCAGGGCGATGGCGCGGCCCAGGCCGCTGGCACCGCCGGTGATAAAGATGCGTTGTGTCATGCTCTCGCTCCCCGCCGATCAGGCGTATTTCTTGAGTTCCAGCCGCGCCACCGTGGCGCGGTGCACTTCGTCCGGCCCGTCCGCCAGTCGCAGAACCCGGGCATAGCTGAACAGCTGGGTCAGCGGGAAGTCGTCGTCGCTGACGCCGGCACCGCCATGGATCTGGATTGCCTGGTCGACGATGGTCTGCAGCATGTGCGGCACTACCGCCTTGATCATGGCCACTTCTGCCAGGGCGCCCCTGACGCCCTGGGTATCCAGCAGCCAGGCGCACTTCAGGGTCAGCAGCCGGGCTTGCTCAATGGCCATACGGGCGTTGGCGATGATGTCCGGATTGCCGCCCAGCTTGGCCAGGGGACGGCCAAACGCCTCCCGGGACATCGCCCGCTTCATCAGCAACTCCAGCGCCCGCTCGGCGGCGCCGATGGCCCGCATACAGTGATGCACCCGCCCCGGCCCCAACCGGCCCTGGGCAATCTCGAAGCCCCGACCGGGCCCGGCAATAAAGGCGCTCTTGGGCAGACGGACGTTGTCGAACACCACCTCGCCGTGGCCATAGGGCTCGTCGTAGGCGCCGAACACCGGCAGCATCCGCTCGATCCGGACGCCGGGGGTGTCCAGCGGCACCAGCACCATGGAATGACGACGGTGTTTGTGGGCATCCGGATCCGTCAGTCCCATGAAGATGCCCACCTTGCAGTCGGGGTGGCCAACGCCGGTGCTCCACCACTTGCGGCCATTCAGCACCACCTCGTCCTCCTCAACGGTGGCGGTGGCCGCCATGTTGGTGGCATCGGAGGAGGCAACGCCGGGTTCGGTCATGAAGAAGGCGGAGCGGATCTCACCGCTGAGCAACCGCGGCAACCACTGGGCCTTCTGTTCGTCGGAACCGTAGTGGATCAACACCTCCATATTGCCGGTGTCCGGCGCGTTGCAGTTGAAGATCTCCGGGGCAATCCAGCTCTTGCCGGTTTCCTCGGCAATCAACGCATAGTCGGCGTTGAGCAGGCCGCAGCCATACGTTTCATCGGGAAAGAACATGTTCCACAGGCCCTGGGCCCTGGCCTTTTCTTTCAGCTCCCGGATGATCGGCAGTACGACCCAGCGATTTTCCTGGGCCGCCAGGTCGCGGTGGTATTGCGCTTCAATGGGAAAGATTTCGTCACGCATGAACGCTTTCACGCGATTCAGGTAATCCTGGCCTTTGTCGGATGGGGTGAAGTCCATGAAGCAATCCTCTTATTCGTTCAGTACCTGAAAACCAGTCTAGATTCGCCAAATGTATTAAGCGACTGAATCTTATTAATCGTTTACTATAAGTTCTGCTTATTCAAAGAAGGAGCGCTGGTGATGGCCCTGAATCGACTCGATCTCAACCTGTTGCACGTATTCGACACCATTTACCGGGAGCGCAGCCTCACCCGGGCGGCCAGGGCGCTGCATCTGACCCAGCCGGCCATCAGTCATTCCCTGGCCCGGTTGCGGGATCAGTTTGGCGATCCCCTGTTCGTGCGCCAGGGTAACCAGATGGTACCCACGCCCCTGGCGCGCCGATTCCTGGAAACCATGCGCCCGGGGTTGACCCAGATCCAGAGTGCGGTCAACCAGTTTCACAGCTTCGACCCGGCCAGCCAGCGCAAGGTCTATACCCTGGCGCTGCGGGATATCCTGGAATCCACGTTTCTGCCCTCGCTGATGGCCCGACTGGAGTCCTATCCGGAACTTGAAATCTCCAGCCAGCGAATTGCCAGGCGGGAAATGGAGACCCAGTTGGCCGCCGGACGGCTGGATTTTGCGGTGGACGTGCTCCTGCCGATCTCGCAGCAGACCGCCCACGAACTGTTACGCCGGGACCGGCTGGTGGTGATTGCGCGCAGGGACCATCCCCTGCTGGATGGCGAGTTCACCATGGACCGCTACCTCAAGGCGCACCACATCCTGGTGTCGTCGCGGGCCGAGGGCCCTGGAATCGAGGACTTCGAGCTGTCCCGGCTGGGAGTACAGAGAAAAATCCGCCTCCGGTGCCAGCACTACTTCGCCGCCTGTCGGGTGGTGGAGCAGAGCAACCTGCTGCTGACCATGCCCGAGACCTACGCCCGCATCATTGCCGAGCAGGCCCGGGTGCACCTCCTGACACCACCGACGGACATGCCGGGAGTGGATGTTCACCTGTACTGGCACCGGGCCTATGAAAAGGAGCCCGCGCTGCAGTGGATGCGGGAGCAACTGCATGCAGTGGCGGGGGAAAAAGCTTAGGAAGGATGCTGACTCAGACAGCCCCCACCAGATAGAGGAAGGCGGCGAACCCCAGCCCCGTGATGGCCATGGCGGCCGCTACGATGGCCAGCCCCCACCAGACCGCGGCGGCGTCGGAGATGTCCACGCCATGGCCCCGCAGGGTCCGATAGAATGCCCAGGGCCCCAGTACAAACGCTCCGACACCCGCAAAGATCAATCCGACACTGATGCCGGCAAAGGTCCAGGTCGCGAGCACCGTGGCGCGGTCGGTGACCTCGTCCGTGACACCGTGACGCTCGAGAAACTTCCGGCTAAACAGCCACAGCAATCCAAATAACACCGCCACAAAGACAATGCCGCCAATCAGCGTTACGATCCGGTATATCACCCTGTCATTTCCCCAATGGTTTCAAACAATTGAATGACGCTAATCATAGACATCCCCGGGCGGTGGGTAAATGTTTCGACACTGGCGCCCTGTCCGGGGCTGGCTACACTGAATCCAGGATGCATTCGATCGCAATCCGGCGACCTTCGAACTCAACCCAGTAACAGGAGCGATGCCATGGGCCAGAGAACCCGTATAGCGATTACCCCCGGCGACGGTATCGGCCCGGAGGTGGTGGCCGAGGCGGTTCGCTGCCTGCAAGCCTTACGGGAGAAACATAAGCTCGCCCTGGAGTGGATACGCTTTCCCTGGCCCTCCCATGCCTGGCACGAGGAGAATGGCGAATGCATGCCCGAGGACGCCCTGGCGCAACTCAAGGCGTTTGACGCCATCCTGCTGGGAGCCCTGGGCGACCCCGGGCCGGTGGACGACCCCGAGCGCTACCTGCTGCCAGACAGTGTATCCCTGGCCCCGCTGCTGCAGATGCGCAAGGGTTTTGACCAATGGGTGTGCGAACGACCGGCACGCCTGCTCCCCGGCGCTCGCCAGTACCTGGCGGACGATCGGGCCAGGGACATCGACATGCTGGTAATCCGTGAAAACAGCGAGGGCGAGTACGTGGCCCAGGGCGGACGGCTGCGTCAGGGCACCCAGGATGAAATTGCCACCCAGGTGGAAGTGTTCACCTATCGCGCCACCGAACGCATCATCCGCTACGGGTTCGAGCAGGCCCGGCTCAGGGCCCAGTTCCGCACGCAGGAAGACAAGGAGCGGAGCTTCCGCACACTGGATGGCCGCAGCTGCGACAGCCAGGTATGCCTGATCACCAAACGCAATGCCCTGTGCCACTGGGGCGACCTGTATACCGAAGTGTTCGATGCGGTTGCCCGCGAATACCCGGATGTGGCCACCCACCATGAACTGGTCGACGCCGCCTGCATGAAGTTTGTCCAGAGCCCCTGGGCGTTTGACGTGGTGGTGGCCAGCAACCTGCAAGGCGACATCCTCACCGACCTGGCCGCGGTGCTGTCCGGCGGCATGGGGGTCGCTCCCTCGTGCAACCTGAATCCGGACAACCCCAACGTGCCCTCCATGTTCGAGCCCACCCACGGTAGCGCCCCGGACATCGCCGGCCAGGGCATTGCGGACCCGACGGCTATGCTGTTCACCACCGCAAGAATGCTGGACTGGCTCGGCCGGAAGGACCCGACCCTGGCCCTGGCCGGTCGCGAGCTGTTTGACGCGGTGGCAGCGGACCTGGCGGAAAATGGCAGCCAGCAACGGGATACCCGGGAGGTGGGCACCGCCGTCTGCCAGCGCCTGACCGATGCCACTTGAGCCCCAGAGCGAACCGATACCATTGCCGGGCGCATTTAAAAACCCCGATCCAGCGACTAGGCTGGACAGTACCCGGTTTAACAACACATCCGTCAGTAAGTACGGATCCATAACGTACTGATCAACAGCCATCCAGCACATTTCGGGAGGTGCATCGTGACCGACCATAAAGGCAAACTGTCCCCGCTGCTCAAACAGGCGACCGGTATCGTGGCCGCCAAAGGTGAAGGCGCCTACGTGATTGACCCGGAGGGGCGGCGCTACCTGGATTTCACCTCGGGAATCGGTGTCACCAGCACCGGTCATTGCCACCCCAAAGTGGTGGAGGCGGCGCAAAAACAGGTTGCCACCATGATCCACGCCCAGGCCACCACCGTGATGAACCCGCGTCTGCCGGAACTGGCGGAGAAACTGGGCGAGCTGACACCGGACCCGCTCAATGCCTTCTTCTTTTCCAATGCCGGTACCGAGGTGGCCGAGGCGGCCATTCGCCTGGTCCGGCAGGTTACCGGGCGCCCCAACATTGTGGTGTTCCATGGCGGTTTCCATGGTCGCACCATGGGCTCGCTGTCGCTGACCACCTCCAGCGTGGGCCTGCGGGCCGGCGTCAGCCCGATGATGGGCGGCGTGGTGGTGGCGCCCTTCCCCCATGCCCACCACTACGGCTGGAGCGAGGAGGAGACCACCGATTTCTGCCTGCGGGAACTGGACCGCATCTTCGTCACCTATTCCGCCCCCCGGGAAACCGCCGCCATGCTGGTGGAGCCGGTGCAGGGCGAAGGCGGTTACGTACCCGCCAACAACCGCTTCATGCAGGGGCTGCGGGAGCGTGCGGACAAGCACGGCATCATGCTGGTGTTCGACGAGGTGCAGGCAGGCTTCGGCCGCAGCGGCAAATTCTGGGGCCACGACCACTTCGGCGTGAAACCCGATGCCATCATGATCGCCAAGGGTCTGGCCAGCGGCTTCCCGATCTCCGCCCTCGCCGCCTCGGAGGAAACCATGGCCAAGGGCTGGCCCGGTTCCCAGGGCGGCACCTACGGCGGCAACTCGGTGGCCGCCGCCGCGGCCATGGCCACCATTGAGGTGATCCGGGAAGAAGGCCTGGTGGCCAATGCGGAGACGATGGGCAGGCACCTGCGTACCGGCCTGGAGAAGCTACAGCGGGATTACCCGGAGATGGACAATGTCCGCGGGCTGGGCCTGATGTTGGGGGTCGAGATGCGGCGGGACGGTGTGCCCGATGGCGAGCGGGCCGGCAATATCCTCAAGGAATGCGAGAAGCGGGGGCTGTTGATGCTCCGCTGCGGGCCCTATCAGGAGATAGTGCGGTGGTTGCCGCCACTGATCGTCGATCAGCAGCAGATCGACGAGGCCCTGGGGATCTTTGAGGAGGCGCTGAAGGCGACGGCCTGATATGTCCTCCCTAGCCTGGTGAGAAGGTGCCGGTGGTGGGTAGTGTAGCTGTTCAGCCAGTCTCACCAAGCTCAACGAATTATCTTTTTGCGGATAGCGGCCAAGCCTGAAAGCGGACAGTAGGGGGCCTTTCGGAGCAGCGGCAGGGACGCCGCGAAGTCCCGACAGGTACAGGGATGTACCTTGGAGGGCGGCGGAGAAAGGCCCCCCACTGTCCGCCGACACGGATTAAAAGGCTACTGCGCTACGTACCCGCATACCCCAACGCCTTATTCACCTGATTGAACAACGCCTCCCCCCGATGCCATCGGTCAAAATTCTCCAGGAACTGATCGGTTAACGCCCGCCGCCAACCGATAAAGTCCCCAGCCATATGGGCCGTCATGATCACGTTGTCCATGTCCCACAGCGGGTGATCCTCCGGCAACGGCTCCTCCTCGAACACATCCAGGGCCGCCCCGGCGATCTCGCCGTCCTGGAGGGCGGCAATCAGATCATCGGTCTTCACAATAGGCCCGCGACCAATGTTGATCAGTCGGGCGGTCTTTCGCATTGCCGCAAAGGCGTTCCGGTCAAACAGCCCCTCGGTCTGCGGCGTCAGGGGGGCGGCAATCACCACATAGTCTGCCAGGCGCAACTGCGCTTCCAGGTCCGCCTGGCTGTGCACGGCGATGAAGTCCGGGTCGTCCTCACGGGCGCTGCGGGCGATGCCGTGCGCGTGCAATCCTACCGCACTGACCAGCCGGGCAATCTGCCGGCCGATGGAGCCGGCCCCCACCACCAGCACCTGCTGTCCCGCCGCCCGCTCGGTATCCCGATGCTGCCAACGATGCGCCAGCTGATAGCGGATGGATTGGGGAAAGTCCTTGGCGAACATCAGGATGGTGCAAAGCACGTATTCGGCAATGGTGCGATCGAAGATGCCACGGGCATTGGTCACCGTCACCGGCCCCTCGATCAGCGCCGGAAACATCAGGGCGTCCACCCCGGCGCTGGTGGCGTGTATCCACTGCAGCTTGTCCGCTGCCGGCCAGGCCGCCTCCAGGGCCTCGGTGCGGAAGTCGGTCACCATCATCACGTCGGTACCGGGCAGGGTCTCCCGCAGGGACGCCTCATCGGAGGCGAAGCGCACTTCCGCCCGCGCCAGCAGCGCCTCCACACCCGGCGGCTCCGCCTCCCCCGGCGCGGTCAGGACGGTGATAACAGGACGTTGATGTGCGGGCATGGGAAACCTCCAGAATCTGCATGACTCTAACAGTCTGGAGGCTTGGTCTGGGACGGTCAAATGCCTCACCGCCAGGGGCAAAAATGGCTCAATGAAATCGCTTGTCCCGCCCGAATTTAGTAACTAACCTGCAAAAGTGGTCAGTGCATTTGTCTCACTCAGGAGGTGCGTATGCCAGAAGCTGCAAGAGATGTGGGCAACACCCAACCGCGCAAGGTCAAGTACCGCAAGACCAAGGCCCGTTGGCACCCGTCCATGCAGGCCATCCCCGTGCCGGGAATTCGGCGGATGGTGAATATGGCGGCCACCATGAAGGACGTCATCCACCTGTCCATCGGCCAGCCCGACCAGCCCACACCGCAGCATATCGTCGACGCCTACATCGATGCCCTGAACGCCGGACAGACCGGTTACACCATGGACGCCGGGTTGCCGGAACTGCTCGTTGCGCTGCGGGACTATTACGGCAAACGCTACAACCGCAAGTTGACCCGGGATAACATCCTGATCACCAGCGGGGCCACCGAGGCCATGTACCTGGCGCTCTCCGCCACCGCCGCACCGGGTCGCCAGTTCATCATCACCGACCCGTCGTTCCTGCTGTATGCCCCCCTGATCCGGATGAACGGCGGCGAAGTGAAGTTCATTCCCACCCACCCGGAGAACAATCACCAGCTCGACCCGGACGATGTCATCAAGGCCATGGGGGAGCGCACCTTTGCCATTATCCTCAATTCCCCCAACAACCCCACCGGGGCGGTGTATCCCCGCAGCACCATCGAGACCATTGTGGAGGAATGCGCCTACCGGGGCATCCAGGTTTACAGTGACGAAGTCTACGACCACCTGATCTTCGACGAGGAAGAGTACGCCAGCGTGCTCAGCTGCGCCCTCGACCTGGACAACGTGATGTGCATCAGCAGCTTCTCCAAGACCTACAGCATGGCGGGGCTGCGGGTCGGCTGGGTGATCTCCAGCCAGGCCGCCATCAAGTCCCTGCGCCGCTATCACATGTTCACCACCTCCGTGGCCAACACCCCCGCCCAGTTCGCCGGGGTGGCCGCGCTGACCGGTGACCAGCAGTGCGTACAGGACATGGTCAACATCTACCGGGAACGTCGGGATCGGATCATGACCCTGATTGACGAAACGCCCCATTTGACTGGTTACAAACCCGGCGGCGCCTTCTTCTCCTTCCCCAACCTGCCGCCACACGTTGACGGCTCTGAGCTGGCCCTGCGCATGTTGAAGGAGACTGGCGTCTGCGTGGTGCCCGGGGACGCCTTTGGCGAGGACACCTCCAACGCCCTGCGCTTCAGTTTCTCCACGTCCTGCGAAAAGCTCGAGGAAGCCTTCGACCGGATCATTCCCTGGATGGCCAAACAGCCGATATGAGGACCCCACCATGTCTGCCCTGGAAACCACCGAGATTCAGTGCCCGTACTGCTGGGAGATGCTGGATATCAGCGTCGATCCCTCGGTACGTGACCAGACCTACGTGGAAGACTGTCAGGTGTGCTGCCAGCCGATCCTGATCTCGGTGTCCTACAGCGACAACGGCGAGCTGTCCGTGTCCGCCGACCAGGAGAACAATTAAGGAGCCTGGCGGGCCAATTCGTCTCCCTCTCAGCGGCTTACCGATCATTAATGCCTCCGCGGGCCGGGATTGTCGCTACAATGGGATAACTTTCTCAGTCCCCATTCGATCCGACAGGGAGACCTCACCATGCAACGCCTGGCCCTGCTCCTGCTGTTGTCACTGGGTTTCAGTGGCTGCGCCAGCTTTTCCCCCTACTCCATCAGCGAACAGACCCTGGAGAATCACCTACAGAAAAGTATCGCGGATTTTGACCGGCAACAGCTTCAAGCCGGCTCACCACTAAGCGTCAGCCTGAGCGATGCGGACATCACCCTGGGGCCGGACGGTCGTGACGTCGCCGTGATCGATCTCACCGGCCAGGTCGCCGTCAACGCCCTGATGACCCGGATTCCGGTGGATATCGTGCTCAAGGTGGAAGGCGCCCCGGTGTATGACAGCCAGGAAAAGGCCGTCTACATTCGCCGCCTGCAGCTGCTGGATAGCCGGGTGGAATCCACCCTGTTCAACCAGGATCTGAAGCCCCTGACCGACACCGTGATGCGCAGCGTGGCGCAGTTGCTGGAGACCGTGCCGGTCTATCGCCTGGATGAGACCGACCCCAGCCAGAAGCTGTTTGGCATGGTGCCCATGGACATCCGGGTGGCACCGGGACGGCTGGAATTTGTGATGGCGGATCAGTAACGTCGGTCTAACCTTGCTATGCCCAGGTTCAAACCCCTTGCCCTAGCCGCACTCCTGAGCGTGACCTGCTCAGGAGTCGCCGCCAACGAGTCCCCCGCCAGAACCGTCGTTCTCCTGCACGGCCTGGCCCGCTCCGCCGATTCGATGACCGAGATGGAAGAGGCCCTGAAGGCGGCGGGCTACCGCACCTGCAACATCGACTACCCGTCCACTGACCACCCGATCCAGGAACTGGCCAGCGCCCATGTTTTGCCCGCCCTCCGGGCCTGCACCGAGAACGCGCCGTCCCCCCTGGACTTCGTGACCCACTCCATGGGCGGCATCCTTGTTCGCCACTTACGGACAACCGAACCCACCCTGCACTTCGGCCGGGTGGTGATGCTGGGGCCGCCCAACCAGGGCAGCGAGGTGGTGGACAAGCTGGGGGACCTGGCGCCCTTCGAATGGATCAACGGTCCGGCCGGCCAACAGCTGGGCACCGAAGCAGGCGACCTGCCCCAATCCCTCGGGGCGACGGACCTGGAAGTGGGCATCATCGCCGGCGAGGATTCCATCAACCCCATTCTGTCACTGCTGATTCCCGGCGAAGACGACGGCAAGGTCTCACTGGAGAACGCCAAGCTGGAGGGCATGAGCGACTTCCTGGTGGTGCCGGTGAGTCACCCCTTCCTGATGAACGACGAGGATGTGATCGCGCAGACGATTCACTTTCTGGAGCACGGCGAGTTCGAGCACGACACCGACACCAGCGAGTGACCCCGAATTTTCAACCCTGCTCCTACCACGCAATCCCGCCTTGAACCAAGGCCCAGGAACGCGAAAGGCACGCCCTCGGGCGTGCCTTTTTGTTCGCCAAGCAATCATCCTGCCTTACGACGCCTTCAGGTAGTTCGTCGCCGAGTACTGCTTCTGCAGAGGCATCAGGTCGAAGGTGCGCTCCGGGTTAATCGGATCAACCAGCTCGGTGGCGTTCTTGTACACCCGCGGTGTGGTGTACAGGTACTTGATGGCGGTGCTATGGGGCATGGCCATGTAGCGGTCACCGTGATTCTGTTCCAGCCACTGGCGAACCCGTGGTGCCTTGTTGGAGGACATCTTCGGGAAGAAGTGGTGCTCCACGTGGTGGCTGAAGCGGTAGTGCAACCGGTCCAGAATCGGATTACTCCGCAGGCTCATGGAGTTGTCCAGCGGGTTGTTGGACACCGTCTGGGGACGCAGGAAGTGGTTGGTCAGGATATAACCCTGGCCCAACGCGTTCGCCACCATGAACGGGATCACTACGGTGAACAGTGCCAGCGGACCGGAAATGGCCGCCAGGACCAGCCAACCGCCGAGCAGCATGAACGACTGACGAATCGCCTTCTTGCGGTCCATGCCCTTGAACTGCTTGCGACGCCGGGCCTGGAACCACAGCACCAGTTGGGCGTGCATGGTGAAGGAATAGGTCAGGAACAGGTAGCTGTACCAGGTACGCCCACCCGGGGCCAGCTTGGTGAACTTCTTCTGCTTCGGATCGGTCTTGTAGCGACGCAGGGTACCGAAGCTGTCCGGATCGACGTCACCGATGTTGGTGTTGCCGTGGTGCACCACGTTGTGCCACTTCCGCCAGAACTCCGGCGGCACGATCATCGGCCCAAAGCCCAGCCAGCCGAAGAAGTTCTGCCAGCGCTTGCTCATACCCAGGGCGCCGTGCAGCACTTCGTGGGCCAGCAATGCCTGACTCCCGATGGTGTGCCCCACCACCAGGCCCAACAGCAGGTTGGCGTACCAGGGCAGCCCGGCCATCAGGATGGTGGCGATGCCGCCCCAGATAATCAGTTGCAGCGGCAGAAACCAGACAACCCGCCAGGTCTGGGGCTGGAAGGTATCCGCAGGCAGATCCTTACGCATCTGATCGCGCAGTTCGCGCTCATCGGGCAAGCCAAAACCACTGTTTCCGAGAGATTCAGGTTTGACAGCAGCGTTCATCCATTCACCTTTGAAGTTCAGCGTACATTTGTAAGCTGAATTTACATAAACCTCGATGACAAGGCAATGGCAGTTTTATAAATTTTTGGTGACAGGCCCATAAATCAAATTCATACCCACAGTAAATCTGTTTAATTTCAATGGACAGGAGATTTCAGAAACGAGCACCAGTTAGCCGGCGAAAAATCCAGAAAGCGGATTTGTGCGCACAGCCGTACCGATTTATCGATCGAACGAGTTCTGAGAGGGAGAGAGGCAACCATCGAACCGGAGCCCGGCACGCCGAAGGGAGGCAATGGCTGGACAAAAAAAGGGGCAAGCTGCCCCTACTACCTGAAACCTCAACGGCTTCGAATCAACCGCCCGACAAGGAGGTGTCGGACGGATCAATTTCCATTTGCTGGATCGCAATCACCGCCTGGGTCCGGTTACGCACCCCCAGTTTGCGGAACACCGCCGTGATATGGGCCTTGATGGTGGCTTCCGACACCTCCAGGTCATAGGCGATCTGCTTGTTCAACAGGCCTTCGGCCAGCATCCCCAACACCCGGAACTGCTGCGGGGTCAGTGACGCCAGCTTCTCGGAGAAGTCGGTGGTGTCCGCCTGCATCCGCTCGATCTTCTCGGCCACCCCTTCCGGAAGCCAGACATCGCCCTCCAGCACCGCCTGGATGGCCTCGGTGATGGTGGGCAGAGGCGCCGACTTGGGAATGAAGCCGGACGCCCCGTAGTCGATGGAGCGCCGCATGACCTGCAATTCCTCCGAACCTGACACCACCACCACGGGCAATCCCGGATACTGCCCCCGCATGAACACGAGCCCGGAAAATCCATGGGCCCCCGGCATATTGAGATCCAGTAGGACCAGATCCGCATCCGGGTGGGATTCCACCGCCGCCTGGAGCGCCTTGATGCTTTCCACTTCCACCGTGTCAGCATCCGGAACCGCTTGATTGACCGCCTGCTTCAGGGCTGCCCGAAACAGCGGATGATCATCGGCGATGATTATTTGTTGTGCCATTCAACAGAGTCCTCGCAGGGTTTGGGCCACTGGCCGTCCTTACTGGAACGCACGATGACTGATGAGTTCGTCCACCACGCTGGGATCGGCCAGGGTGGAGGTATCGCCCAATTGATCGTGCTCGTTAGCTGCAATCTTACGCAAAATCCGGCGCATAATCTTCCCTGAACGGGTTTTGGGCAGGCCGGGGGCCCACTGGATGACGTCCGGGGAGGCAATCGGTCCGATTTCCTTGCGCACCCACTGCACCAGCTCCTTCTTGAGCTCATCGGTGGGGGTTTCGCCGTGTACCAGGGTGACGTACACGTAAATACCCTGTCCCTTGATGTCATGGGGATAGCCCACCACGGCGGCCTCGGCCACCAGATCATGGGCCACCAGGGCGCTTTCCACTTCCGCGGTGCCCAGTCGGTGACCGGACACGTTCAATACGTCGTCTACCCGGCCGGTGATCCAGTAGTAGCCGTCCTCATCGCGACGGGCGCCGTCGCCAGTGAAGTAGCGGCCCGGATAGGTGCTGAAGTAGGTCTGCACGAACCGGTCGTGGTCGCCGTAAATGGTGCGCATCTGTCCCGGCCAGCTGTCGAGGATGACCAGGTTGCCTTCGGCGGCCCCGTCGAGGATGTTGCCGTCGTTGTCCACCAGCGCCGGCTGCACTCCGAAGAACGGCAGCGTGGCCGAACCGGGTTTGAGATCGAAGGCACCCGGTAGCGGAGAAATGAGGATGCCGCCGGTTTCGGTCTGCCACCAGGTATCGACAATCGGGCACTGGCTGTTGCCAATTACCCGGTAGTACCACTCCCAGGCTTCCGGGTTGATGGGCTCCCCCACCGACCCCAGCAGGTGCAGGCTTTCGCGAGTGGTGCCGTCCATGCAGGACTCACCTTCCGCCATCAGCGCACGAATGGCGGTCGGTGCGGTGTACAGCACGTTGACCTTGTGCTTGTCGACCACCTGCCCCATGCGGGAGGTGTCCGGATAATTGGGCACCCCCTCGAACAGCAGGGTGATGGCGCCGTTGGCCAGCGGGCCGTAGAGAATGTAGCTGTGGCCGGTCACCCAACCGAAGTCGGCCGTGCACCAGTAGACGTCGCCATCCTGGTAGTCGAACACATACTGGTGCGTCATGGAGGCGTAGACCAGGTAGCCGCCGGTGGTATGCAGAACGCCCTTCGGCGCGCCGGTGGAGCCGGAGGTGTAGAGCATGAACAGCGGATCTTCCGCGTTCATCGGCTCGGGGGCGCAATCGGCAGACGCCTTGGCCATCAGGTCTTCGTATCGCGCGTCGCGGCTGTCGTCCCAGGGCACCTCGCCACCGGTACGACTGACCACCACCACCCTGTCGACATTGAGCTTGCCGCCGGACAGGGCCGAGTCCACGTTCTTTTTCAGTGGAATCTTGCGGCCGCCACGGACACCTTCATCGGCGGTGATCACGAAGCGGGATTTGCCGTTGTCGATGCGGGCCGCCAGGGCCTCGGGCGAGAAGCCGCCAAACACCACCGAGTGGATGGCCCCAATGCGGGCACAGGCCAGCATCGCCACCGCGGTCTCGACAATCATCGGCATGTAGATGGTCACCACATCGCCCTTGTTGACGCCGATGGACTTCAGTACGTTGGCAAACTTACAGGTTTCGGCGTGCAATTCACGGTAGGTGACGTGGCGGGATTCGGCCGGGTCGTCGCCCTCGAAGATGATCGCGGTCTGGTCCCCCCGCTTCTCCAGGTGGCGGTCGAGGCAGTTGGCGGAGGCGTTCAGCTCACCGTCCTCGAACCACTTGATAGACAGGTTGTCCTTATCGTAGCTGGAGTTTTTGACCTTGGAATAGGGCTTGATCCAGTCCAGGCGCTTGCCATGCTCGCCCCAGAAAGTGTCCGGGTCTTCGACTGACTGGCGATACATCGTGTCGTACTGGTCCCGGTTGATCAATGCCCGCTTGGCGAACTCCGGCTTCACCGGGTAAACATGTTTCTCAGTCATTGTGCTCCCCTCATTGTAATTAGAGATCTGTTAGTGATTGTCGGAATTGTAGAAACAGAACTTCGCGGGCCGGCTCTGGCCCCGGAAGGCCGCAATTTTGGGTATTGGATGATGGTTAGCGACTTCCCAAAGACGGATTCCCTATAGTTCAACACGCAGGCTGACAATCAATGAATTAGACTAATGTCCTAACTCAGTAACACTTCCGCACCGGTCCTTTGGCGCGCTTGTATCTTCCTGATACTTGTGACATTCCAGCCAAGGTACCGGTAAGCATAGTCAGGGAAACAACAGAGCGAAAGCGCGGAACAGGCCCGCGAATGCGGGACCTGTTCCTCGAGGGGAGAGAGCCTTAGGCCGCCTGGCGGGTCCGGCGGGATTTCAGGCTGTACAGCTTGCGTTCCTTTAGGGCGTACTTGTTCAGGCCAGCCAGATGGGTCTTGCGCAGGTACAGGGCCCAGTCGATGCGGGCGGCGTCCACCGGGAACAGCGCCTGGTCGGCGGCGCCCATGCGCTTGGACAGCTGCATCAGCTCGTCACTCTGGAACACGTAATCCGGCGCGGTATAGAAGCCGAAGATAGTGGCCAGGGACCGGGTGGTGTCGAGATTTTTCAACAGCTTCAGCTCGCGGGTATGGCCAATGGCCTTCAGCACCCGGTCCGCCACCGACAATGGCAACTGGGCGCCACTGATGACCGCGTCGAACAGGGTACGGTTGATCGCCATAAACGGCTTGCGGGGCTGCCGGTAGAAAAGCTGGTCGTACTGCGCGTAGTTGCTCTTGGCCTCATCCATCAGGTGATCGATGAACTCGCCCAGGGAAATGGGATTACGACCGCCGCTGCAGCACTGATAAATGCGGCGTTTACCCGGTTTGGCCAGGGCTTCTGCCAGCGACAGGATGATGCTGTTGGCCACCAGGTCCGCCGGGATGACATCGATGATCCCGGACCGCTTACCCGGGAACAGCGTCACCTTCTCACGGGCATAGGCCAGGATAATGGCGTCGGCCACCTTGACCCCTTCGATCCAGCCCGGGGCCGGTTCCTCCATCGCACTTTCGATGATGGACGGTCGGAGTATGGTCAGTGACTTGCCGGCCAGGGACTTCAGCAGCAACTGCTCGCCCAGCCATTTGGTAAAGGTATAGGTGTCACTCCAACCGTAATGGTTCGCCTCGCGAATGCCGAGGTCCACCAGTTTTTTCTCCAGCACTTTGCCGCTGTAGCGGGAACGGACATCGGCAATCTTGTCCTGCAACAGGTGCACCAGCTCGTCGATTTCGTAGTGGCCTTCCTCGCTACGGGGAATGGAAGCCCCCGCCGGCCGCACCACCACTTCGTGGGCCTTGCCGGAGTTTTTGCCGTTGACGTAGCAGGTGGAGACCTGGATCACCGGAATGTCCCCTGCCTGGGCGGCAAACTCGGTTACATTGTTGAGGCACAGGGTGTTGATGGCCAGGGCCTTGTCCAGCTCCTCGCGGAAATTCACGCTGGCAGCGGAATTGATGATGGCATCCACCTTGCCCGCCAGGGCTGCGAACGGGTCCGGGGCCAGGCCAAACCGTTCCTGGGTAACTTCACCGGTGACGCAGTGAATGCGGGTATCGAGAAAATCCTCGAACGCCTCACCGTCATCCAGCCGCAACCGCTCAAAAACCGATGAACAGGCAATTTCGTTATCGAACCGCTCCCGGGCATTCGGATGGCGCTTGTTGCCACGGATAAGCAGGTGAATGCCGCCGATATCCGGAACGGCGCGGATTAGCTTCTCGAGTACGACCTTGCCAAGAAAGCCCGTCGTGCCGGTGATGAGCACATGTTTGCCACGCAGTTGCTTTAGCACCTGTGACTCTGATTCCCCAATTTCGAGCTGTTGTTCAGCCATGAGTAGGAACTCCTTCTCTGATTGTGTCTCTGATCTTGTTTCATTCGTGGTCCATGCATTCCGGCTTTCCATGAGTCTGCGCTCTGCCGGTGGGCCCAAGCTATTTAGTTGGCAATCCGGGTTTTGGCAAGCCGCCGCCACCTGTCGCTGCCGTTGTTATATGCTTTGCATTTACCGGGCCAGGCCCGTCATTTCGGGCCAATCATTGCACAGTGTGCATGACAAACCGGTGACATACAGCAAGGAATCGCAACATTCAGATTAAATTTGTTACACGAATTGCTAACCGGCTGATTGCCGGAAAATTGCCGGTCGCTCAGGGACGGCGGCCGGCGGAGAGGGAACGCAACAGCTGGTCCACGGAAATATCCGAGGGCTGCTCCTTAAGTGCCTGGATGAGCTGATTTTGGTCGCCGAAGCTGACTCGGTCATAGCGGGGCTCCGGAGGGGCTTCCGAAGGGGCCCGGCCGGCGTCCTGCCCAGCCAGGTCGGCACCGACCTGTTCGGCGAGCTGACGAAGGTGTGAGGCAAAATGGAGACGCTGGGTCGGCGAAAGCGCTTCCCAGTTCAGGGAAGCCAGACCGGTCTGGATAATCTCGATCGCGTCTTCGTCCAGGTTGCGCCCCAACAGGGCAAAAATGGCGTTGAATGCCTCATAACGAAGCATCGCCGAATCGCTGTTGTCGGCGAGCAATTCCGCCAGCTCGGTGACCAGCTGCTGACACCGTGTCGATGGTGTCGCCGGATCGGGGCTGGCCTGCGACGGGGTCGGTGACGGAGCCTCCGCCCGGTCATCGCGGGCCCGGGTGGATACCCGGTGCCAATAGGCGGCGATGCCCGATTTCCGCGCTGGCAAATGGGCAAACCGAACCGCCAGCATATCGGCCAGGGTATGAAACTGCCGGCAGGAGGGATCCGTTTCCGGCAACAGCCCCACCGGGCGCTGGCTCTGGATGGACTGCTCGATGGTCTCATCCCGCCAGACCGCGCCGAGGTAATGCAGCCCCATGCCCAGGTGCCGCCGAACCGCTGCCTCGAAGCGCTGATACACCGCCTGGGCCTGACTGGCTCCCCGCGCCATGTTGACTACCACACTGGGGGTCCGCCGATAACCCTTGCGCTGCATGACCTTCAGCAGGGAAAAGGCATCGGTGAGCGAGGTCGGATCCGGTGTGATAACCAGACAGGCCATGGCTGCCGCCGCAATCATGTGCAGTCCTACGGGCTGAAGCCCGGCCGCGGTATCGATGAACACATAATCATACTGGCGCTCGAGGTTGGCCAGGGCTTTCAACAGGCCAAGGCTCTGCTCCGAATCCAGGTTCAGACACGCCTGCACCCCCGAAGCACCCGGCACGATGTCCAGGCCATAGGGCGCCGACATGATGACGTCTGCCAGGCCACACTGCCCCTCCACCACCTGCGCCAGGGTCCGCTCCGGATAGCGGCCCAACATGATACTGACGTTGGCCAGGTCGGTGTCGCCATCCAGCAAAAGCACACGCTGACCTTCCCGGGCCAGGCTCAGGGCAAGGTTGAGCGTGATGGAGGTTTTGCCCACGCCTCCCTTACCTCCGGTGACAGCCACAATTCTGGGCTGGCCCGCTTCATGCTTGGAGGGTCGTTCCTGCTGATGGGATTGGCGGTACTGATCCATAGTGGCGGCACGGGGTATCGGGCTGTCGACGGCGTACGAGGCAATGGAAGCTTGCCGGCCCCCACTGCTCTGTCACTGTGAAAGGAGTGTAGCGCGAACCCCGTCCAGGATGTAGATACAGGTGGCCCTTAAACCGCCCTGTGTGGCATGAAATGACAGAATTTTACCGTGAGAAACCTTGCACTGTTCACAAAACAACCTATAAAGAGCATAAAATGTTGGCAATAAACTTTTAATAAACAGGTAGTATTGTCTATTATTTTAACCGAACAACAAAAATGAATACTGCGTCATAAATGTGATCCTCAACGATTCACACGGAAGTGTATGACACGGCTGCGCGACGAGTGACCAAACAGCAATCCATGCCCTACCCCGACATCCAGCTGCCCAGCTTACCCGAGATCACCCTGCGGGCGATGGAAGCCTGTCGCCGGGACCTGAGTTACCGACAGATCGGCGACATCCTCTCGGTGGACGCCGCCCTGGTCACCCGAATACTGGCCCTGGCCAACTCGTCACTGTTCGGTCGGACCGGTGAGGTTCACTCGGTGGAGCAGGCCCTGCTGCGACTGGGCACCGAACAGGTCCAGACCCTGGTCCTCACCGCGGCGCTTCGTCAGGTGCTGTTCGAGCTCGGCGCCGACCAATGGCAACAGCTCCGGGATTTCTGGCGTCACGCCCTGACCACCGCCCTGATGGCCCGGGCCCTGGCCACCCTGACCCGTTACCCCAGCCCCGAGGAAGCGTTCACACTGGGCCTGTTGCACAACGTGGGCGAGCTGATCGCGCTGAAGACCACGGACGAATCGCACCGTGAATACTACCTTCGCCACCATGCCGATATTGCCGCTGACCTGGTGCTGTCCTGGGGGTTTGGCGACCTGGCAGCCGACGCCATGCGCCATCAACAGGCTTCCCCCGACGCCCTTCAGGATGCCAGCCATCTGGTCAAACTGATCAACCTTTCAACGCGGCTGGCGCTGTCCGACGCAGCGGGTATCTCCGCAACCATCACCGTTTTCGACCTCAATGAGGAACTGACCCGCGAGCTGAAGCTGCGCATTGACCGAGAAGTCTCCGCCCTGGCGGATTCCCTCAACATACCGCTGACGTCCCACTACGACGCGGCACCCGCGATGCAGACGCTGGAGTCCAAATTGATCGGCCAGGCCCGGGTCAATCAGGTGCTGACCGGGCTTCCCACTCACCACCGGGACCTCCAGAGTATGCTCGCCGCCGCCACCGGCAGCCTGACTATGCTCACCGGCCTTCCGGTGCTGGGCTTTGCCGCCAGCGCTGCCGAGCTGACCCTGGTCGCCAGCAGCCATGGCCCGCTGCCTGATCTATCCATCGTGAGTACCCCGGCTCGCGGCGTCCTCAGCCGGGCCTATAGCGACAACACCACCCTGGGTGTTGCCGGGCCTACCGACAGTGTCCTGGATCGCCAGCTACTCAACCTGTTGGCCACGCCGGCCATGACCGCCGTCCCCATTCCCTCCCGCCATGCCTGCCCGGGCGTCATGGTGCTCGGCAGTGACACCCCGGAGCCGGCAGTCATGGATCTGGTTCAACTGTTTGTCGACCAGCTCGGCCAACGTCTTGATGCCGCCCAGGCCGACAACCTTCAGCACCCGCAATGGCAGGCCGAATTGGAACACCAGCAGCTGCACCGTCAGATTCATGAGATCAACAACCCCCTGACCATCATCCGGCAATACCTGTTCCAGCTCCGGCAGAAGCAGGAAGATCCCCAGGTGCTGGATAATCTGGATGTGATTCGGGAAGAGTTGGACCGGGCCGGCGGCCTGCTGTTTGCACTGGCCACCCCCGATCGCCGCCCATCCATAGAGGGGCAGCCCCAGACTTCGGTCAATGACAACGTTCGAGCCCTGGCCGAGCTGTTCGAAGAGAGCCTGTTCCACCAAGACGGCAAACAGCTTCGCCTGGAGCCGAGTCGCGGCCGCACCGACGTCGCCGCCTCGGCGGGCCAGATACGGCAACTGCTCATCAACCTGATCAAGAATGCTGCGGAAGCCATCGATGACGCCGGTACAGTCTCCATTCAGACGGCAGCTCCGGTGTGGCAGAACGGACACCCCTGGGTGGAGCTGGTGATCGCCGACGACGGCCCCGGCTTGCCCGCGGCCGTCCAGCAGCAACTGTTTCAACCCGTAGTATCGAACAAAGGCGCGGGCCACAGCGGCCTGGGCCTGAGCATCGTTAAACAGCTCACTGATGACATGGAGGGCATCATAAGCTGTCGCACCGGCCCGTCAGGAACCCTGTTCCGAATCCTCTTGCCGGCGATAGTTGACGAACCAGATCACTAAACCAGACAACATGGGCTTAGCAAGATGACCATGGATAACCCTCAGCCGTTCCAGCCCCACCGCCAGGCAGCGGAGATACTGGTGGTTGACGATGACCAACGCATTCTGAACACACTGGCAGCCCTGCTACGACAACATGGTTATCGGGTCACGGAAGCCCTGGGCGGCCATGCCGCCTGCGAAGCCCTGCAGACCAGAGTTTTCGACCTGGCCATGCTGGACTTGCGCATGCCGGACCTGGATGGCTTCGATGTCATGGCCTATGCCGCGTCGGCACAGCCGGAATGCGGTGTGGTGGTGGTCAGTGGCGAGAGCGGTTTCACGTCGGTGAGCCGTGCCCTCCGCCGGGGAGCGCTCGACTACATAAAAAAGCCGTTCGACCCGGAGGAGTTGCTGGAAACCGTGCGCAGCGTGCTTGGCCAGCAAACGTTGCTGCGGGATCATGCCGATATGCAGTCACGTCTGGAGAAGTCCGAAGCCCTGCACCGCTACATCGTCAACAGTTCCCCCGACATCGTGTTCATGCTGGACCAGGATGGCCGGTTCTGCTTCATCAACAACAAGGTCCAGTCCCTGCTCGGGTATGTGCCCAGCGAGCTGGTCGGTAAACATTTCAGCTCGATGCTGGACGACCAGGACGTTGCCCGGGGCAGTTACGCCATCCTGGATGCCAACGTCAGCTCCGACAACCCCCGCACCCTGGAGCTGCGGATGAAAACCCGCGGCAGTCGCAAGGCCAACCGACACTTTGAGGTGACCGCTTTTCCCATCGACCCGAATACCTGGCCACACCTGTCCGGGGCCAGGGAACGGGCATCCAGTCACAAGGCCCGGTTCTACGGCACCGCCCGGGATGTCACCGAGCGCAAGGAAGCGGAAGCCTTCATCAATTTTCAGGCCTATCACGACCTGCTCACCCGTCTGCCCAACCGGGCCCTGTTCAAGGACCGCCTGAACCTGGCCATCACCCACGCCCGGCGCAATGGCCAGAAGCTGGCGGTGATGTTTCTCGACCTGGACCGCTTCAAGGTGATCAACGACACCCTGGGCCACGCCATGGGAGATCGCCTGCTGCAGGCGGTCACCCGCCGCCTGGAATCCTGCCTGCGCAAGGGCGATACCCTGTCCCGCTTCGGCGGCGATGAGTTCACCCTGCTGCTGCCGGCGATCCACAGCGAAGAGGACGCCAAACGGATTGCCCTGAAGCTGATCGACGCGCTGAAGTCACCGTTCCAGCTGGGCGAGCACGAGGTATTTGTCGGCGTCAGCATCGGTATCTCAGTGTTTCCGGATGCCGGCGACTCCCTCGACCAGTTGATCCAGAACGCCGATATCGCGATGTATCACGTCAAGGGCCGAGGCAAAGGGGACTATCGCTTCTTCTCCGATGCCATGAGTACCGACACCGCCAACCGCTTGAGCCTGGAACGGGACCTGCGCCAGGCGCTGGAGCGGGACGAACTCCGGGTGTTCTATCAGCCCCAGGTCTGCGCCAAGACCAACCGGGTAGTGGGCCTTGAAGCCCTGGTGCGTTGGCAGCACCCGGAGCGGGGCCTGCTGTATCCGGGGGAATTCCTGCCCCTGGCCGAGGAAACCCGGCTTATCGACAATCTCAGCAACCGGGTGATCACCACGGCCTGCCGGGAGGTAGGCCAATGGATCAGAAACGGTCACAGGGACCTCAGGTTGGCGGTGAACCTGTCCCCCATCCAGGTGGAACATCCCCGGTTTGTGGACAGCCTGATACAGCAGCTGACCCGCCACGACTTCCCCACCCGGAACCTGGAGATCGAGATCACCGAGAACGTGATCATGAACGACTTGGAACAGATCAGCCAAAAGCTCCAGGAGCTGGCGGAATATGGCGTGCGCATTGCCATCGACGACTTTGGAACGGGCTATTCGTCTCTCAATTACATCCATCGACTGCCGATTCACACCCTCAAGGTGGACCAGTCATTCGTGCGGGACATCCGTAACGGTGACGACGGCGCCTGCATCGTCAATGCCATCATTGCCATGGCGCACGGCCTGAAACTGGAGATCGTGGCGGAGGGGGTGGAAACCGATGCCCAACTGGCCTACCTCCGGCAACTGGGTTGCCACCAGGTCCAGGGCTTCTTCTACGGGCCGCCGCAACCGGCGGAACGCATTGCCCTGCTGCTGGGCGAGGAAGCCCGACCGGCCATCCTGGCCTAGGCAGCCCCGGGGAGAGACACGGCTATCGTCCCACCTTGACGCTGATATCCTCGGGCAGTTGCGGGGGCACGTAACGTCGCCAGATCTCGGTGAGCCGACCGTTTCGCGCCATGCTGTCCAATTGCTGGTTGATCCGATGCTTGAGGTCGGCGGACAACTTGCGGTCCATGCTCAGGTACACCGAATAGTTCGGAATGACGGCGCTGACATCCACCTCCCGCATGCACGATTTGTCACCGTCAAAGCCGCTCAGGTAAAACCGCAGCCGGGAGGCCATTTCCACAAAACCGTCCACCCGCTTCAGACTGACCAGCGCCAGTCCGGTCTCGAACTCGTCCACCGGCACCGAGCGAACCGCCCCCTGCTGGGCCGCACGACTGAGATCCAGATACTCGAAGCCCCGTAATGTCACGATGGCGAGCCCCTGCAGGTCCGCCAGGGAATGCACCGGGCTTTCGATATCTGGATTGCAGGTGAGCATGACATGCCGGGTACGAAACAGGGGCTGATCTGCGTACTCCCCACGCCCCGGAAAGGAATCCCAAACTGGTGCGTCATAAGCGACCCAGTTCTCGTAGTCGCCCTGGGCCACGCCGTAGGTGATTCGGTTCACCGGCAGAACGTGATGACGCACCGGAATGTCGAGCCGGCGAAACAGTTCATCCACCATGTCGGTGATAATGCCGCCATCACTCTTTCCTTCCCGAATCAGTTGAAACGGCCCGACTCGACTATCAACCACCAGGTAATTGATGGTGCCAGGCACAGCCTCTTCGGCGGCGCCTCCCTCTCCAAAGCCCGCCAATAACACCAGGGCCAGCATAAGCTGCCGGCGCCCCTTATACAGTCTCGCTCCCACCAGCAATGCATCCTCCCTGCCCATAACGGTGCAATGCCTTCAGTATAGATGGTGCCCCGGATAACTCAGCCGCTTCGAACGCCCAGCCCCGAATCAAGTGTCCGCAGCGCACGCTGTCACTACCAAACGATAACCGGATTGTTCGACAGTAGGATGAAAAACATTGAAGCAGTTTGCAAAGCATTGCGAAACGTAACGGTATGTATCTGAAAATGCGGTCTACTGCACATAAATTGCCCGACCAGTTCTCTAAGCTCGAAGCCATCCCCTGCCCCCAGGCCGGTTTGCCCAATCGGCCAAGCCAACAACGACAACAGGGTGGCAGGGCAAGCAGATCAGGACAGGCGGTAATCATCATGCGCGATAAGTATAAGTATATTGGCCCGGTTTACGATTTTCTGAGCAACCTGTACAGCGGCAAGAGCATTCATCACTGCAAGACCGCCATGCTGGACGTAGAAACCGTCCGGCCCGGCTCCCGTATCCTGTTTGCCGGGGTCGGCCATGGCCGCGATGCCATTCGCGCCGCCGAGCTGGGGGCCGAGGTAACGGTGGTTGACCTGTCGGAAACCATGCTGCGCAAGTTTGCCGAAGCCCAGCAGGCGGAAGCCCCCAACCTGACTATCCACCGTATTCACAGCGACATCATGAAGGTGGAGGACTACGAGCAGTACGACATGGTGGTCGCCAATTTTTTCCTCAACGTCTTCGACGAAGCGATGATGGTGCGGGTACTGGAACACCTGATCCGCCTGGGCAAGGCGGATGCTCAGGTGGTGGTGGGAGATTTCAGCTATCCCAGCGGCAATGCCATCGCCCGGCTCTTCAAGAAGGCCTACTGGTACCTGGCGGTGTTCATCTTCTGGCTGTTTGCCAACAACGCCTTCCACAAGATCTACAACTACCCCGAACACATGCAGCGTCTGGGCCTGCAAATCACCCGCAAGAAGCACTTCAAGCTGCTGAACATGAACTGCTACTGGTCAATCCTGGGCCAGAAACAGGCGTAATCCGCGCCCCCGGGAACCACCCAATAACAACAGCCAATCGGGGAAAGGTGACATGGCAGACCAGATTCTCTCTCTCAACCGCACCGACGCGCTGGTCGGGAGCTCGTTCAGCTTCTCCGAGCGCGTGGCCTACCTGAAGAAATACGGGATCCACTCCCAATCCTTTTCCACCCTGCAGCCGGAAATGGAATACTTCGACCTGCCCGGGGTGGGCTACATTGGCTACATGCGCAAGTGGGGCATGACGTTCGTGCTCTCGGACCCGGTGGCGTCCCCCGATCAGTTCGAGGGCATTCTGGAGCAGTTTCACCTGCGCCACCCCAACGCCTGCTATATCCAGGTCTCCAGGCCGGTGGTGGACTACCTGCATCGCCGCTTTGGCCTGTATGGCACCCAGTTTGGCAGCGAGTCAAGAATCCGGCTGGCAAACTGGTCCCTCAGCGGCAAAAAGAAGCAGGTGCTGCGCACCGCCATCAATCAGGCCGAGAAGAACGGCATCACCGTCAAGGAACGGTTCAGCGATGACCACACCCGGGAAATTTCGGAAGCCTGGATTCGCACCCGCAAGTGCAAGAACAATGAAATACGCTTCCTGATCCGGCCCATGCAGATGGATTACCGGGAAAATGAACGACACTTCTATGCCTACCAGGATGGCAAGGCAGTGGGCTTCATCTACTTCGACCCGATCTACCAGAACAACCGGATCATCAGTTACGTGCCCAATATTTCACGGGCCAATGCCAACTTCCGTCAGGGGATCTTCTACACCCTGATGGCCCATGCCATGGCAGTGTTCAAGGAAGAAGGGGTGCCCTACCTGGATCTAGGGCTGATTCCGCTGTCCCTGGATCCGGCCACCGAGCATCAGGAAAGCCGGTTGCTAAAGCAGATTCTGCACGGCCTCTACAACCACGGTAATTTTCTGTACAACTTCCGCGGCCTGGAATTCACCAAGTCGCGTTTCCGGGGCGACGTGTTCAAAACCTACTGCTGCCACCGGCGCAGCATCCCGGCCCTGGAATTTCTGGCGATGTTCAAACTGACCCGATTGCTGTAGCGGGCTCGCCTTGGCCAGGCCAGCCCCCCCGCAACAGGCCGGCACTCAATCCCAGCCGGGGCAGAAACTGCTCGATGCCGTGCGGTATCTGACCACTGAACAGCATGGCGTCCATTGCGGGCTCCCGTCCCCGGTCGCCGGAAGGGTAACCGGCGCGCTCGAGCAGATCCGCCGTTCGGCGGGCGATTGCCTGACCGGAATCAACCCAGTGCTGCACGCCGGGCAGCAGAGTCTGCAGCTGTTCGACGATCAGCGGATAATGGGTACAACCCAGCACCACCGTATCCACCTGTGCCTGCTGAAACGGCGCCAGAACGGCCTTCAGAGCCGTTTCGGGCAAGGCCGCGCCCGCCACCCAGTCCTCGATCCAGCGCACCAACTCGGGGTGGCCCACCCGGTGCAGCTGACAATCGGCGGCAAATTCATCCGCCAGACGGTCCAGATAGGCCCGACGGATGGTGGCTGGCGTGGCCAGCAGCCCGATGCGGCGATTCTGCGAGACCGCTGCTGCCGGCTTGATGGCGGGCACCACGCCCACCACCGGTAAATGGGTCATCGCCCGCAACTGGGGCAAGACGACGGTACTGGCGGTATTGCACGCCACCACAATCAACTGCGACGGGTAAGTCTTGAGGGTGTCTTCGATCAGTTTCAGACAGCGCTCGGTGACCAGCGTCTCCGACTGGTCACCGTAGGGAAAGCAGGCGTTGTCCGCCAGGTAGACAAGGCGGGCGCCGGGCACCGTCCGACGAATGCACTGGGTGATGCTTAAGCCCCCGACGCCGGAATCGAAGACCAGTATCCGGGGGGCACTCAATCCGCAATCTCCTGTGCCATGGCCCGGATGAGCCGGCCGGCGATGGTGGTCTGCGGGGGCACCGGCGGCAGCTCGCCGGGTCGGTACCAGCCGGCATCCGCCAATTCGTCCTCCTGCAGGTTCAGCTCGCCGCCGGCGTAGTCGGCGAAGAACCCCAGCATCAATTGGTGGGGAAACGGCCAGGGCTGGGAGGTCTGGTAGCGAATCCCGGTGACTGTCAGCCCGGTCTCTTCCAGCACTTCCCGCTGTACCGCCGCCTCCACGGTCTCGCCGGGCTCCACAAAGCCGGCGATCAGACTGTAGTAATGGCCCTTCGCCCGGCTCGATTGGGCCAGCAGCATCCGGTCGCCGTGTCGTATCACCACAATGATGCAGGGAGCCAGCCGGGGGTACCACGGGATCTCACAATGCGCACACCAGCGGGCGCGCTCCTGCGGATGGGGACCGGTGGCCTGCCCGCAGCGGCCGCAGTAGCGGTGGTCCCGCCACCACTGTTGGACCTGGTAGCCCGTGCTGAGCAGGTCGGCGGGGACGTCGGCCTCAAACAGCAGGGCATCCCGTAAGGGCACCGGATCGGTCG
Source organism: Marinobacter sp. (assembly GCF_033722735.1). Taxonomy (GTDB): domain Bacteria; phylum Pseudomonadota; class Gammaproteobacteria; order Pseudomonadales; family Oleiphilaceae; genus Marinobacter. Next base: position 88,086 of record NZ_JAWVYN010000001.1, on the reverse strand, counting down.
CCGCTTCCAGTCGCGCCGGTTCCAGCTCTGCCACATACACCGCCCGCTCGCGCCATCGGCCGACGTAAACCGGTGTCGATTCGGCGGCCAGGGCCCGCTGTGCGTCCGACCAGGGCAACAGCCACTGCTCCCCACGCCGCAGCACCGAATGCCCGGCCACCGCGAGAACTGCATCGTCCTGTCCCGGTGGGGTAGTGGTCCAGCCGGGCTGCCACTGGCTCATGCACGCATCCTCTTGTTCACAATGCCGGTACTCCGCATCTCACCTTGCTGAAGTATTGGGAATGTACCACACAGCCTATCCGGCCAGAAGCCGGCGGGCTGCTTTCCGCAGGCCGTTGAAGCAAGTAAACTTAGCCACTGTTTTGTGAACCGGAGCAATCACGTATGCAACTCTTCCCGAAACTTTGGGGCCTGATCCTGACCGTTTTTCGAAAGATACTGTTCCTCTGGGTCAGGACCGATGTCAGCGGTGCCACTCGGGAAGACCTGGCGTTGGACCCTGACAAACCGGTCTGCTACGTCCTGCAATACAGCTCCATGTCCAGCCGGCTGGTCCTCGAGCAGGAAGTCCGTCGTGCCGGTCTGCCCCGGGCGGAAGTGTCCGTTCCCGTAGAGCAGGCTCCCAGCCAATCGTTCTTCTTCCTCTACCGGCGGGTGGGGGGCCTGTTCCGCCGCCGTCAGGCCCCGGTTCTGACCCCCCAGGTCCACCAACTGATCCAGTACGGCATCAAGCACCCGGAACAGGATATCCAGATTGTCCCGGTGTCCCTGTTCTGGGGGCGCTCCCCGGACAAGGAAAAATCCCTGGTCAAACTGCTGCTGTCGGACACCTGGTCCGTGGCCGGTCGATTGCAGAAGCTGCTGATCATCCTGGTCCATGGCCGCAATACCTACGTCCAGTTCAATAAGCCGCTGTCCCTGCAACAGGTGGTGACGGAATACCAGGACAACGAAGCCCGGGCCACCCGCAAACTGGCCCGGATTCTGCGCACCCATTTCCGACGGGTACGCCAGGCGGTCCTGGGGCCGGACCTCTCCCACCGTCGCACCCTGGTGGAAGGCTTGGTTCGAACCCAGGCGGTCAAGGACGCCATCCGCGAAACCGCCCGCAAGGACGACCTCCCGCCGGAAAAGGTCAAGGCCAAGGCCCGCAAATACGCCGATGAGATTGCCGCCAGCATGTCCATCGTCACCATCCGTTTTCTCGAGGTGGTGCTGAGCTGGCTGTGGAACCGGATCTACAACGGCATCGCCGTCAACAATATCCAGGAGGTCAAGGACGTCGCCCAGGACAACGCGGTGGTGTACGTGCCCTGTCACCGCTCCCACATCGACTATCTGCTGCTGTCCTACGTGCTGTACAAGAATGGCCTGATGCCGCCCCATATTGCCGCCGGCATCAACCTCAACATGCCGGTTGTGGGCCCCATCCTGCGCCGGGGCGGTGCCTTCTTCATGCGTCGCAGTTTCCGCGACAACCCGCTCTATGCCACCGTGTTCAACGAGTACATGCACGTCATGTTCTCCCGCGGCTACTCGGTCGAGTACTTTGTGGAGGGGGGCCGCAGCCGCACCGGGCGCATGCTGCCGCCACGTCCCGGCATGCTGTCGATGACCGTGCGCAGCTACCTGCGGGATCACCGCAAGCCCATCGTGTTCGTACCGGTCTACATCGGCTATGAGAAGGTGATGGAGGGTCGCTCCTATCTGGGCGAGCTGCGCGGCAAGAAGAAGCAGAAAGAGAGCATCTTCGCGCTGGCCAAGACCGCCCGTAAGCTGACCAACTCCTTTGGCCGGGTGGCCGTCAATTTCGGTGACGCCATTCACCTGTCCGATGTGCTCGACGAGTGCCACAGCAGCTGGCGTCAGGAAGCCTACGACAACGATTTCCGCCCGCCCTGGCTCAACGACGTGGTCGAAAAGCTGGCGACCGAGGTCGCTACCCGCATCAACGCATCCGTAGCGGTGAACCCCATCGGCATCACCGCCACCGTGCTGCTGAGCACCGAGAGGCTGGCCATGGACGAGCAGCAGCTGATTCGGTTGATGGACCAGTTCGCGGCCCTGCTGCAGGACTTTTCCTACGCCGAGACCGTCACCCTGCCCGAGGGCTCGGCGAAGGACTGGCTGACCTACTGCGAAGGCATGGGCCTGATCACCCGACAGCCCCAGAAGCTTGGCGACATTATCGGCCTGGAGGGCAGCAATGCCATCCTGATGACTTATTACCGCAACAACATCCAGCACCTGTTTGCCCTGCCCTCGCTGATTGCCTGCCTGTTCGAGAACAACAGTTCCCTCAGACGGGAGAAGGCGGTCTCCCTGTGCAGTGTTGTCTACCCCTACATCCAGTCGGAGCTGTTCCTGCGCTACCCCGCCGACGAGGCCGAGGCGGTGATCGACCACTGGATCGACGTGCTGCTCAAGCACGGCCTGCTGCAAACCGAGGGCGACCGGATCTGCCGGCCGGAGGAAGGCACCGACGCCATGCTGCGTCTGCGCTCCCTGTCCCGCTTCATCATCCAGACCCTGGAGCGTTATCACATCGCCATCGCCATTCTCCGTAAGTATGGCTCCGGCAAGATCAACGCGGCCGAGCTGGAGGAACAGAGCACCATGATGGCGGAACGCATGTCCATCCTGTTCGGGTTGAATGCGCCGGAGTTCTTCGACAAGACCCTGTTCCGCAACTTCATCGCCAACCTGCAGAAGAACGAGGTGCTGACCACCGACGACAACGGCCTGTTGTGCTACACCGAGGGACTGGATGAAGTGGCGGAAGACGCCCGCCTGGTACTGAATGTGGAGAAACGCCAGGCAATCCAGCAGGTGACCATGCTGGGCGCCTGACGCCGGACACCCTCGCAGACTCAGCCCGGTGGCAGGGCCTTGATGGGGTAAATGTCGTAACGGCTGCTCTTGCCCTCCACCCGGGTAGCGGGCTCGATGCCGTCAATAGTGGGCGCCTTGCGGGGCCGCTTGACCACCACCCGGTAGGTGGCGGCCTCCAGCGCCGCCGCCAGCAGCGCCGGGGCATCGTCATCATCACCGACGATGGGCCGGAACACCTGCATTTCCTTCTTCACCAGGGCAGACTTGTCCCGATGCGGGAACATCGGGTCCAGGTAAATGATATCCGCCACCTGCGGTCCTGCCGAACGCAGCCAGTCGATGCTGCTACCCACCCGAAGCGCCATCCGGGCCATGATCGACGCCGTTGACTCACTGAGCCGACCCCGGGCCAGGCCATCGGCCAACAGGGCGTGGATCACCGGCGAGCGTTCAAACAGGGTCACCCGGCACCCCAGCCCCGCCAACACAAAGGCATCCTGGCCGAGGCCGGCGGTCGCATCCAGCACGTGCAGGGGAACACGGGTCTTTTGCAGCCCCACCGCTTTGGCAATCAGCTGGCCGGTTCCGCCACCGTGTTCCCGGCGGTAACCGGCCTTGCCTGAGGTGAAGTCCACCCGTACCGGGCCGGGGGCACCCTTGCCGGTCACCTGCAGGGCCAGGCCCCGGTCGTCAAAGAACATCAGGACACCGTAGTCCCGGACCTGACGCGGTTTCACCACCCCCAGGTACGGCAACTGCAGCTGTTCAGATAGGTGGCGGGCGGCCTCGATATCCCCCAGGGGACTGCAGGCCACCGCCAGTGGCAAGGAATCGGATACCACCATTAAACCCGGATCGACAGCCCAGCCAGCTCGACATCCTGATCGTCCCGCTGGGCCGCCACCTGGGCGAAGGTGGACAAGGCCTGGCTGGCCGCCAGTGGCAACTCATCGGCACGGAACCGTTCCAGGCGAACGTCCTCGGCCGCCCGACGGGCTTCCACCCGGCGCTGAGCCAATTCACCGGCACTGCGCTCCTGCGACGGACGGGGATCCGCCAGATCCTGACGGACCTGCTCGCCGCCCCGGTCCGGGCTGGCCGCGGGGCTGCGGGCCACATCGCTGCGGTCACGGGCCGCCGCGTTCCCACTTTGCAGGGGATAGCTACCGCTGGAATTGAGAGGACTGATCATCAACGTCGATCCGCTTGCTGCCTGCGTCGGTCAAATGGGAGTACGGACAAGGTTCCAAGTATGATTGGAACGGGCAAAAAAACAAACCCCTCTGTGCATTTCTTCACCAAAAACTACCAATCACCACAACACCAGCAAGAGCAGCCCCCCCAGCAGCAGCCGGTAGATGACGTAGGGCATCAGGCCGATACGCTCCAGGAACTTCAGGAACAGGTGAATGCAGGCAAAGGCGCTGACAAAAGACAGTAGCGCCCCCAATGCGATGGAGGTCCAGTCCGCGGCGGCCCCCTGCCCGATCAGCTCGGCAGTCTTGAGGGCGCCGGCGGCAGTGATCAGCGGGATGGACAGCAGGAAGGAAAAGCGGGCGGCAGCCTCCCGCTGGAAACCGAGGAACAGGGCGGCCGTCATGGTGATGCCGGAACGGGACGTGCCGGGGATCAGAGCCAGGGCCTGGGCCAGACCGATGATGACCGCGTCGCGGATGGTCAGCGTCGCCAGGCCTCGGTGTCGCCGGCCGGTGGCATCGGACCACCACAGCACCAGGCCGAAGCCGATGGTGGAGGCGGCAATCACCAGTCCGGCGCGAAGGTGCGATTCGATCAGGTCGTCCAGCAACAGGCCCGCCAGGCCCGCCGGAATGGTGCCGACGATGATGGCCCACGCCAGCCCACTGTCATCGCCGACCCGCCCCCGGGCGGTATCCCCCAGCCAGGCGGTGATCAGTCTCAGGACGTCACGGCGAAAATACCACACCACCGCGGCCAGGGTGCCCACATGCACCGCCACGTCGAAGGCCAGGCCCTGATCGGGCCAGCCCAGCAGCTGCGACGGAAGGATCAGGTGGGCCGAACTGCTGATGGGCAGAAACTCGGTGAGCCCCTGAATAACAGACAAGACAATGATGTGCCACAGATCCATGGCGAGGGTTTCCAGTGACAGGTGAACAGGCTAGCGACCGGGCAGTTTCTTCCAGGCCACCGTGTTGCGCAGATAGACCGGCTGGGCCTGGGCCGCGGGGACGGCCCGGCCCTGCCGATAGGCTTCCGCCGCCAAACGCGCGACATGGCGGGCGCTGGGCACCAGGTTCTCATCGATCCCCTGGAGGCGGCTAATGACCGCGTCGGGCATCTGATCGCGATAGCCGAGGCCCGAGCCTACCCCACACCAGCCCTCTGGCTGATTCGGCAGGCTCACCAGTTCCGGGGCACAGACCCGCTCGTCGGCGACCGCGACTGGCAGGCCATCGCGATCCTCGAAACAGCCCCAGTAAACTTCCCCCATACGGGCATCGAAGGCCACGGCCACCCCGTGACCGACGGCGATGGCTGGTGAGGCAAGGGCGTCGGCGGCGACTGCCGCCAGGGAAGAGACCGGCACTACCGGGACATCCAGACCATAGGCCAGGCCCTGGACCACACCGGTGGCAATCCGGAGGCCGGTGAAGGAGCCGGGGCCGCAGGCGAACGCCAGGGCGTCCAGGTCGGAAGCCTGGAGCTGCTGGTCCGCCAACAGCTGGCGAATCATCGGCATCAGCAACCGGGTGTGCCCCCGCGGGGCCAGCTCAAACCGGTCGTAAAGCTGGCCGTCGACCAGCAGGGCCGCCGAACACCCCTCCGAGGAGGTGTCCAGCGCCAGCAGCTTGAGGTTGCTCTGTGACACGGCTCGGCGTCCGATTACTTCAGCTGACCCAGGATGCGGTCGCGAATCTCGTCCAGGGAGCCCACCCCTTCAACCCGCACGTATTTGGGGGCAGCAGCGGCGTCTTCAGCCGCCCAATCCTGGTAGTAGCCAACCAGCGGGGCAGTCTGGCTATGGTAGACCTCAAGCCGCTTGCGAATGGTGGCTTCCTTGTCATCCTCACGCTGAACCAGCGGTTCGCCGGTTTCGTCGTCCTTCCCCTCAACCTTGGGGGGATCGTACTTGACGTGGTAGGTCCGGCCACTGGGTTCGTGGACGCGACGGCCGGACAGCCGGCTGACGATCTCTTCGTCATCGACCGCAATCTCCACCACGTAGTCGATGGCGATGCCTTCGTCCTTCAGGGCCTCGGCCTGGGGGATGGTACGCGGGAAGCCGTCCAGCAGGAAACCGTTGGCGCAGTCGGGCTGCTGGATACGCTCCTTGATCAGGCCGATGATGATGTCATCGGAGACCAGGCCGCCGGTCGCCATGATTTCCTTGACCTGCAGGCCCAGCTCGCTCTCGGCCTTGACGGCCGCCCGCAGCATGTCGCCGGTGGAAATCTGGGGAATGTCGAAGCGCTCGGTAATGAACTGGGCCTGGGTCCCCTTACCGGCGCCCGGTGCGCCTAACATGATCACTCGCATAACGTTGTGCTCCCATTTTCGTGATTATCGTAGAAAAGATGTTGCAAAATCCCCAAACTTTGCGACAGCCTCTCGGTAACGCGACCGCGAAACGAAGCGGGCATTATACGAAGTCAGCCCCCCAAGAGAAAGTGGACCTCGGTAGCATAGTCGGATGACCCGGATCGGTGGACGTCTCAGGCTACCCGGGCCCTGTGTGGGGAGAAGGACCCTGAGCGGACGAATGCCTCTCAGGCGGTGAGGGAGCGGGCCAGATCGTCCAGCTCCGCCCCCACCTTGCCGATCTCGGCGCTCAACGACTCAACGTCGTCTTCCGAAAGCCCCAGCCGGCCGGACAGGGCCTCCAGATCATCGGGATTGAATTCGTCCCCGATGCCCTGCTGTTTCAGCAGGCCATTGGCCAACTGGACCATCAGCACGTAGACCTCGTGATCGCCGTGGTAATCCGGTTGCTGGTGTACTCCGGCCGCCTTGACCACCGCATCCGGTAACTGCCAGAGGCGATGCAGAATACCGCCGATGGCACCGTGGCCCACCGCCAGTACCTCCTGACCGTCCGCGTCGCCGAACACCTGCTGCTCCAGTGAGCGCATACTGACGTCCTGATTGACCTCCCGCAGTCGGTTGAGCTCTTCGAACTCGCCAGGGAACAGGTGACCGATCAACAACAGGCCAAAGTTGTGCAGCAGGCCACAAAGGTACGCCAGGCCCTTGTCGGCGTTGCACATTTCCGCCATTTTCTGGCACAGGAAGGCGTTGTAGAGGGAGTGGCGCCAGAACTGATCCATGCCCAGGGCGCCCTCCCGGGGCACATCGAAGGCACGGACCGAGGCGATGCCCAGGGCCACATGGGCCACCCGGTCGAACCCGAGAACCCGGGTGACGGCTTCCTGCACCGACTGAATCTGGCCGGGGTAGTTGAACAACGCAGAGCGGGCATAGCGCATGATCTGGGCCGTGAGGCTGGGGTCGAACTCGATCAGCTCCGCCAGTTCCCGGGCGCTGGCCTCGGGATTGGCGGTCAGCCGAAGGATGCGTAGCGCCAGGGCCGGCATGGGCGGCAACCGATAGAGTTTCTGCAGTTTGGCCGCCACCTCCTCCAGGGTCAGGGCCGTGCCCTCCGAGCCCCCCTGTCCCTTGATCACCAGATGCCCGCGACGGGCACCGGCCAGGGCCAGGCGGAGATTGCCCCCCTCCAGTCTCAGCAGACTGCTGTCGGTCCCCGATGACAGCACCGCCTGGGGCCATTGGGCGACCTCATCCTCCAGCAGCACCGGTACGTCATAGGCCCCGCCGATGGCCGGATGAAAGCCGGGGTCACAATCGCTGAACAGACGGTCCGCCTGGCGGGCCGTCAGGGGTTGCAGGCGTCGCCCGGTGAGCTGCTGGATGGCCTCCAGGTCGAGGGCCGAGTCAAAGGGATGAACCACCATCAGGGCCCCTTCCAGATCGATCAGCAGCGACGCCCGCAGGATGCTGCCCCGGTCTTCCCCGGAGGCCATGACCGCGGCCTCGAAACTGGTCACCGTTTCGATTGGCCGTTCGCTGAAGGCGATTGCCTTGCGGTTGAGATACTGTTCCAGTCGCGGGGCCAGAGCCACGGCGTTCTCCTGTTCTTGAATCCTGTTGATGTCCTGCCCCCTGGTGCGACGACCCAGGGCACTGCCACGCCCTGTACAATACCGCTTATCCGGTATTGCGCATGCCGGCGGCTATCCCGGCCATGGTGACCTTGAGGGCCTGCTCGACGTTCTCCGGCACCTGGACGCGGCCCTCGCACTCCCGGTCCCGACGCAGCAGTTCCGCCTGCATGTAGTGCAGCGGATCGGTGTAGGGGTTGCGCACCCGCATGGAGTGGGCAAAGACCGGATCACTGGCCAGCAGCTCGTCCTGCTCCTTGAGCGCCTTGACCTGGGTGATGCAGGCAGACAGCCGCTCCCGCAGGTTCGCGCCCAGCTCCCGCAGCGGAGCCTCCACCAGGGTCTGTTCGTAATAGCCGGCAATTCTCAGGTCCGCCTTGGCCAGTACCATTTCCAGCATGTCGATGTAGGTGCGGAAAAACGGCCAATGGTCCATCATCTCACGCAACAGCTCCATGCGACCACTGGCGGCGGCTTCGGTCAGGGCCACATCGCTGCCCAGCCAGCTGGGCAGCATCAGGCGCATCTGGGTCCAGGCAAAGATCCACGGTATGGCCCGCAGGCTCTCAACCCCACCAGAGGCCTTGCGACGGGCCGGACGACTGCCCAGCGCCAGCTTGCCCAGGGCCTGCTCTGGGGTGGCCTGGCGGAAATAGGGAACAAAATCGGGGTGCTCGCGAACCACCTCGCGATAGGCCTTCAGCGAACGCTCGGTAAGCCAGTCCATGGTTTCCCGCCAGGCCGGTTCCGGCGCCGGCGGCGGGGCCAGGGTTGCCTCCACCACCGCCGTGGTGTACAGCGTCAGGCTCTGCTCCGCCAAGCGGGGCAGGCCAAACTTGAAGCGGATCATCTCCCCCTGTTCGGTAATCCGGAAACTGCCGTTCACCGAACCCGGTGGCTGAGACAGGATCGCCCGATTGGCCGGCCCCCCACCCCGGCCGACGGTGCCACCACGGCCGTGGAACAGGGTCAGCTGAACCTGGAACCGTTGCGCCACCTCGGTCAGCTTTTCCTGGGCCTGGTACTGGGCCCAGGCGGCCATCATCTGGCCGGCGTCCTTGGCGGAGTCGGAATAGCCGATCATCACTTCCTGCCGCCCCTGGCAATACTCTCGATACCAGTCCAGTTCGAACAACGCCGACATGGCATCCGGCGCGCCGCTGAGGTCATCCAGGGTTTCGAACAGGGGCACCACCCGCATCGGGAACTTCATGCCCGCCTCCCGCAACAACAGGATCACGTGCAGTACATCGGAGGGTTTGCTGGCCATGGAGATGACGTAGGACCCCAATGCTTCCGGAGTCTGCTCGGCGACGATGGCGCAGGTGTCCAGCACTTCCTGCACCGGCTCGGACGGCTGCCAGTTACGCGGGATCAACGGGCGTCGGCCACTGAGCTCCCTGACCAGGAACGCCTGGCGCTGCTCTTCCGGCCAGGACAGGTAATCGCCCATGCCCAGGTAGTCCACCATCTCCGCCACAGCCTCGGCATGGCGGGCGGCTTCCTGGCGAATATCGAGCCGGACCAGCGGCAGCCCCAGAGTATGGGCCCGGCGGATGGTGTCCAGCAACGGGCCGTTGGCAATGGTGTCGAGACCGCAGGCCATCAAAGATCGATAGCACAGCTCCAATGGCGCGGTCAGGTCTTCGTTCTCGAACAGAATGCCGGTGGCATCCGCCGGCTCCCCGTTGACCCGGGCTTCGGCCCAGTCCCGGGTCCGGATCAGCCGGTCGCGAAGCTCCGCCAGCACCTGACGGTACGGCTCCCGGCTGTCGCCGGCCACCGCCCGCAACTCATCAGTGGCCTGGCCCATCGATAACTCCGCGCGCAACGCGTTGATATCCCTCAGGTACAGGTCGGCCGCCATCCAGCGTCCCAACAGGAACACCCGCTGGGTGACTCTGTGGGTGACGTTGGGATTGCCATCCCGGTCGCCGCCCATCCAGGAGGCCATTCGAATGGGGGCCGCGGTCAGCGGCAGGCCGCGCCCGGTCGAGGTCTCCAGGGCCTGATCCAGGCTGCGCAGGAAACGGGGCAGCGCCTGCCACAGGCTGTTTTCGATCACCGCGAAGCCCCACTTGGCCTCATCCACCGCCGTGGGACGTTGGTGGCGAATCTCGTCGGTGTTCCAGGCCTCCGCCACCAGCTGGCGCAGACGCTGGACAATCTCCTCCCGCTCCGTGGGCATCAGGTCATCGTGGTCAAGCCGGGCCAGGCACTCGGACATTTCGTCGTACTTCATGATCAGGGTGCGGCGCGCCACCTCGGTGGGATGGGCGGTCAGGACGAACTCGATGCGCAGGTCCGCCACCCGGCGATGCAGCTCCTCGGGGTCAATGCCATCGGCAATCAGCCGGTCGAACACCTCCCCCAGCGACTCCACCATCAAATCGGTGTGGTGCCCTTTCTTGCGGCGGATACCGTGGTACTGCTCCGCCAGATTGGCCAGGTTGAGGAACTGGTTGAACGCGCGGGTAACCGGCAGCAGTTCATCGTCCTTGAGGTTGCTGAGCAGCTGCAACAATCTCTGCCCGGAGCCACTCTCCTGGCGACGGTCCGCCTTGGCGGCGGCGCGGATTTGCTCGATGAGTTCGTAGACCTCCTGACCGGGACTCTGGCGAATGGCTTCCCCCAGCAGTTCACCCAGCATGCGGACATTCTCTCGCAGTTCGGGATGTAGCTCAGTCACAACGGCATCCTTTTCAATTGACGAAGACCAACGGTTGTACCGATACTAATAACGATTAACGTCAGTGGCCGCAAGGAGTAATCATGAAAGTAACCGAATTGCCCAAGTACTGGGAATCAAAGCGAGAAACGGTGGAGCGGAGCCACGATTACAACCTGCGGCTGCCGCTCGAGGATGCCGCCCGGATCGCCGCCCTGGCCGAACTCTACCCGGACCGGTCGGAAACGGACATTCTCAACGACATGGTATCCGCCGCCCTGGACGACCTGGTACGGCAAAGCCCGCTGAAGGACAAACTGGCGGCAAAGGATAAGTAACGCGACGACAGGGGCTCAAACAGGGTGTGGAGAATACCACACCCTGGTCAGTGGGAACTGCCCGAGAGGCCGAACTCAGGCGACCGATTCGAGCTGACGGGCCTTCAGTTTCTGGATGTGCTTCTGGCTCAGGCTGACGAACTTCGGCGTCAACCCTTCATCCTCATAGATTTCAAAGCCATCCTCATCAAACGCCACCACCTTGGTGCCCTGCACGTAGGGGAAGCTGGTCTCCATCTCGTCCAGCGACGCCGAGATCAGGTCCCGCAACAGGTCCTGGGGGGTCTTCATGGGATACAGGGCGGCCAGTTTTTCCAACCGCTGGTGATGCTGATCTGACAGCGCCATAAAATAAGCATCACGGGTTAGCCGGCCCCGCGCGTGCTTATCCCAATAATTGACCAGATCTTTAATCTTCATAGTACCGTAACTCCCGCCGATTCTTGCCCGGATAGGCCGCCCTTCACTGGTGCAACCCTATTGAAAAGTTTAGCCGAGTTCGTTGTTCCGGGGGCCGACAAATGGTTACGGATTGTACCTACCGCGCTGCCCTATCGATCGCGCTGCTTCTCGACGCCCTTGACCGACTGCCAGATCTCATCCAAAGCCTCCAGGGATTCCGCATCCAGATCCCGCCCTTCGCGGGCCAGTTGCGCCTCGATCGCCCGGAACCGGGCCTCGAACTTGTGGTTGGTGCCGTTCAGGGCCTGCTCGGGATTGACCTTCATGAACCGGGCCAGATTGACGCAGACAAACAGCAGGTCGCCCAGTTCGTCCGCCACCGCCGCCGGATCGCCGGAACCGGATTGCGCCGCGTGCCAGGCCTCCTTGAGTTCGTCGATTTCCTCGTGGAGCTTGTCAAACACCGGCTCGACGGTCGGCCAGTCAAAGCCGTGGTGGGAGGCCCGGCGCTGGAGTTTCTCCGCCCGGGCCATGGCGGGCAGCGTACGGGCAATGCCATCCAGCCGGCTGGCCGGGGCACTGCCGCTGTCCTGTTGCGGGGCAGCGGCCCGCTCCTCGGCCTTGATGCGCTCCCAGCTGGCCTTGATTTCCGCCTCGGTGGGCCGGTTGTCGGGATCCACCTCGCTGGCCAGGGTGCCCTCGGGGAACACGTGCGGATGGCGCCGCACCAGCTTGCGTACCAGGTTGTCGACAATGCCGTCAAACTCGAAATGGCCCTGCTCCGCGCCCAACTGGCTGTAGAACACCACCTGGAACAGCAGGTCACCCAACTCGCCCTTCAGGTGCGGGTAGTCCTCGCGCTCGATGGCGTCCGCCACCTCGTAGGCCTCCTCCAGGGTATGGGGCACGATGGAGGCAAAATCCTGCTTGAGATCCCAGGGGCAGCCGGTGTCCGGCTTGCGCAAGCGGGCCATCAGGTACTTGAGGTCGTCCAGGGTATAGTTCATCCGCGTCTCCGCCTGACTTCGACAATGTTTGGCAGGTTCCGGATCTGGGCCAGCAGCCGGGCCAGTTGCTCCAGGCTGCTGATTTCCACCGTCACCGTCATGGTGGCGGTGTTTTCATCCGGGTTGGAGACCGTGTTGAGCGCCAGCACGTTGCTCTTCGACGACGTCAGCACCTGGGTGATGTCCCGGAGCAGGCCGGAACGGTCGTAGGCCTCGATCTCGATATCCACCGGGTAGACCGCCTCCGGCCGGGTGCCCCAACTGACCTCGATGATCCGGTTGGGCTCGAGCTCCCGCAGGTTGAGGAAGGTGAGGCAGTCCTGGCGGTGCACGGTCACGCCACGACCGACCGTGATGTACCCCCCGATGGGGTCTCCGGGCAGGGGCTTGCAGCACTTGGCCACCTGGGTCTTGAGTTTGCCCACCCCCTGGATCTGGATGTCCGACTCGGTGTCGTAGGTCTTCTTGCCACCGCGCACCAGCTTCAGGTCCAGCTGGCGGCTTTGCGGCTCCAGCAGCTGCTGGGCAATGTTGGCCACGTGCGTCGGACGCAGGTCACCGGCACCGACCGCCGCGAACATGTCCTCCGCCGAGTGGTAATTGACCTTGCGGGCCAGCTGATTCAGGTCGAGTTCGTGGATCGACAGTCGCTTGAACTCGTCCTCCAGGATGGCCCGGCCATCGATCACGTTACGGTCGTGATCCTGCTGCTTGAACCAGTGAGTCACCTTGGCCCGGGCCCGGGAGGTCTGGATGTAACCCAGGCTGGGGTTGAGCCAGTCCCGGCTCGGGGCCGGGTTGTTGGAGGTCAGGATGTACACCTGCTCGCCGGTCTTGAGCGGATAGGTCAGCGGTACGATGCGACCGTTCACCCGGGCCCCGCGGCAGGCGTGGCCCACCTCGGTGTGCACCCGGTAGGCGAAATCCACCGGCGTCGCCCCCTGGGGCAAGTCCACCACGTGGCCTTCCGGGGTGAACACGTAGACCCGGTCGGAGGCAACATCGGACTTGAGGTGGTCGGCCAGGCCGGAGAGGTCACCCAGCTCTTCCTGCCACTCCATCACCTGACGCAGCCAGTTGATCTTGGCGTCGTAGCCGGAGGACTTCTTGCCGTTGTCCATGCCCTTGTACAGCCAGTGAGCGCATACCCCCAGCTCGGCCTCTTCGTGCATCTGGTGGGTGCGGATCTGCACCTCCATCACCTTGCCCTCCGGTCCCACCACCGCGGTATGCAGGGACTGGTAGCCGTTCTCCTTGGGGTTGGCGATGTAGTCGTCGAATTCATTGGGGATATGGCGCCACAGGCTGTGCACGATCCCCAGTGCCGCGTAGCAGTCGCGCACCTCCGGCACCAGGATACGCACCGCCCGCACGTCGTAGACCTGGGAAAAATCGATGCCCTTGCGCCGCATCTTGCGCCAGATGCTGTAGATGTGCTTGGCGCGACCAGACAATTCGCCGTCGATGCCCGCCGATTCCAGTTCGCCCTTGAGGGTCCGCAGCACCCGGCCGATATAGCTGTCCCGGTCCAGCCGGCGTTCGTCCAGCAGCTTGGCGATCTTCTTGTAGGCGGAGCCATGGAGATAGCGGAACGACAGGTCCTCCAGCTCCCACTTGATGTGACCAATGCCCAGCCGGTGAGCCAGCGGCGCGTAGATATCGAACACCTCCCGGGCCACCCGCATGCGCTTCTCCGGGGAGGCATCCTTGACCGCCCGGATGGCACAGGTCCGTTCCGCCAGCTTGATCAGCGCCACCCGGACATCGTCGATCATGGTAACCAGCATCTTGCGGACGTTGTCCAACTGGCCCTGGCTCTGGCCCAGCACGTTGCCCTTCAGCGGGTGATGGATGGCGGAAATGGCGGCCATCTGCTGGACGCCGTCGATCAGGCCGGCGACCTCGTCGCCAAACTCACGACGCACCTCCTCCAGGGTGGCCCGGCCTTCCCGCACCGCCCGGTAGAGGATGGCGGCCACCAGACTGGCCTGATCCAGGTGCAGCTCCACCAGCACCTGGGCCATATCCACCCCGGTGCGGAAGCTGCTGGCCCCCGGCGCCCACAGCCGGTCCTCCTGAACCGCCTTGAGATCGATCTCTGCCGCCTTCTCACAGGCGCGACGGAACTGCGCCGCGTCTTCCAGATGGGTTTGCGACTCGATCTGACGGACCCAGCGCTCGATGTCGATCTGGCCGTCCTGATTCACCACGTAGTCTTCGCGAACTTTAACCATGCTGTTTTTTGTTTTTTCCGGTTCCTGGATCCAATCATCCCTGATTGGACGACTGGGAGTTAGTTCCTCTCAAATAACGCAATCGACTCCACATGGGTGGTGTGGGGAAACATGTCCATGACACCGGCCCGTACCAGGCGATAACCGTTGCGCACCATGACCCCAGCATCCCGGGCCAGGGTAGCCGGGTTACAGGACACATACACGATGCGGTTGGCGCCAAATGCCGTCAGGTACTGGCACACTTCCTCGGCACCGGAACGGGGCGGATCGATCAGGATCTTGTCGAACCCTTCCTTCGCCCAGGGTTCGGCGGTGAAGTCGCCGTGGAGGTTGGCGCCGTGAAAGGCCACGTTGTCGAGGCCGTTCAAAATGGCGTTCTCCCGCCCGCGGACCACCATGGCATCGTCGCCTTCCACCCCGACTACCTGACCGGCCCGACGCGCCAGCGGCAGGGTAAAGTTACCCAGCCCGCAGAACAGGTCCAGTACCCGCTCCCCGGACTGGATATCGAGCCAGTCCACCGCCCGGTGAACCATCTGCTGGTTGATGCCGGCGTTCACCTGGGTGAAGTCCATGGGGTGGAACTTCAGGGTCAGGTCGAACTCCTCCAACCGGTAGCTCAGACGCTCCTCGCCACCCTCGGGCCAGATCCGGTGCACGGTGTCCGGCCCCTTCGGCTGCAGGTAAATATGTAAATCATGGGCCTGGCCGAATGCGACCAGGGTCTCCCGATCGCTCTCCACCAGCGGGTCCATGTGGCGGATCACCAGTGCCGCCACGTCGTCGCCGCAGGCCACTTCCACCTGGGGAATGCGCTGATAGGCCGCCAGGCCATGCAGCATGTCCCGCATCGGCGTGATGCACTCGCCAATGCGCGGATCCATCACCGCGCAGCGGTCGATGTCGGTGAGGAAACTGTTGCGTTTCTCCCGGAACCCCACCAGCACGGATTCCCGCTTGCGGACGTAACGCACGCCCAACCGGGCCTTGCGCCGATAGCCCAGGTCATCCGAGCGCATGGGGGCCACCCACTGCTCCGGCTCGATGCCGCCAAAATGGGCAAAATGCTCACGCAGGGTGTCTTCCTTGAACCGGATCTGTGCCTCGCTGCTCATGTGCTGCAGGCTGCAGCCGCCGCACAGGTCGGCGAATTCACACGGCGGCTCGGCCCGCTCGGGTACCGGATCGATCACCTGCTCGGCCCGCAGTTCATCGAACTTGCTGCGGGAGGAGATGTACTTGGCCATGACCGACTCACCGGGCAGGGCGCCGTCGACAAACTGAATCTTGCCATCGAGATGGGCAATCCCGCGGCCATCGTGGCTCAGTTTCTCGATCTCACACCGAACCGGCTCCGTGGGCAGGCTCTTCCTGCGACGTTTACTCATACTGCATTCTCTGAAAAGGCGTTATTAGCGACCGTGCCGAGGTCCCGGAAGACGGCCGCCACGGGTCAGGCGCCGGGAAACACACCCGTGGACAGGTAACGGTCACCCCGGTCACAGATAATGGCCACGATTACCGCGTTTTCAACCTGCTCGGACAACCTCAGGGCGCCGGCGATGGCACCCCCGGAGGACACGCCGCAGAAGATGCCCTCTTCCCTGGCCAGGGCACGCATGGTGTCTTCGGCTTCCTGCTGGCCGATGTCCACCACCTGGTCCACCCGCGAGGCGTCGAAGATCTTGGGCAGGTAGGCCTCCGGCCAGCGGCGGATGCCCGGGATGGAGGCCCCTTCCTGGGGCTGCAGGCCGACAATCTGGATATCGGGATTGCGTTCCTTGAGGTACTGGGACACGCCCATGATGGTGCCGGTGGTCCCCATGGAGCTGACAAAGTGGGTCACCCGCCCCGCGGTCTGCTCCCAGATTTCCGGGCCGGTGCCCCGATAATGGGCCAGCGGGTTGTCCAGGTTGGCGAACTGGTCGAGCACCCGGCCCCGGCCCTCGGCCTGCATCTGCTGGGCCAGATCCCGGGCACCTTCCATCCCCTGCTGCTGGCTGACGGTGACAATCTCGGCACCGTAGGCCCGCATGGAGGCGCGGCGTTCCTCGCTCATGTTCTCCGGCATGATCAGGATCATCCGGTAGCCCTTGATGGCGGCTGCCATGGCCAGGGCAATGCCGGTATTGCCGCTGGTGGCCTCGATCAGGGTGTCCCCGGACTGAATATCGCCACGGCGCTCGGCCTCCTGGATCATGCTGAGGGCGGGACGGTCCTTGACCGATCCCGCCGGGTTATTGCCTTCCAGCTTGGCCAGCACCAGATTGCTGGTGTCGCCGGGCAGGCGTTGCAGGCGAACGAGCGGGGTATGCCCGACGAAATCTTCGATGGTTGGGAAATGCATGTTGGCAATTACTCCTGTCAACCGTATCCGCCAGGCGGTCATCGGCTCGTGACCAGACCGGCCTGTGATACACTCAGGGTTCGCATCATACGCGTTAATGGGGCGGTCGCCCAATACGGCTTCTCGCTATAACCATGACGGTTCGCTATAACCGGGGGAAAGGTCACAGCCATTCTTTGCGGTTTCATCTATTCTGACAGGGAAGCACGCCAGAATCCGGACAGAAGAGGCCGGAATGGCACAACGGCAGGATCAGGACATGCGTCGCTGGGGCATTCGCAAAAAAGTACTGGTGGTGACGCTCGTCCCCACGTTACTGACCACATTGATGCTGGGGCTGTTTTTCTCCCTGAGCTGGGTCAAGAACATCGAGCAACTCCTGCAGGACCGGGGTGACTCACTGTCCCGTCAGCTTGCCGCGGGCGCCGAGTACGGCATGTTCACCGCCAACCGGAGCCTGTTGAGCAGCCTCTCCAACGCCCTGCTGGAAGAGCAGGACGTTCGCTCCATCACCTTTTACGACGCCAACCACAGGCGCCTGCTGCACACCGGCCCCGGCGCCCGAGAAGCACTGCCGGAGGGCAGCCTGACCGGCGGCCAGGCGGTGCGTCAGGAGCGGAAGAACAGCACCCTGTTCATCACCCCGGTCTACCTCCAGGACCTGATGATCGAGAACATGCTGGACCTGGACGCCGGCCATGCGGCCTCCGCCACCCGCTCCCCCATCGGCTGGGTAGCCGTGGAGATGTCCCACATCCGCACCGAGAAGGAGACCTACAAGGCGCTGCTGATCTCTTTGCTGCTGGTGCTGGCGGGGGTGATCGTGAGCCTGCTGATCGCGGTCAAGCTCAGCCGCGCCTTCACCGATCCGATCTTTGAACTCAACAATGCCGTCGCCAAGCTCAAGGAAGGCAAACTGGACACCCGGGTCTACACCGAGGCCGGCCCGGAATTCGAGCAACTGGAGTCCGGGCTCAACGCCATGGCCGCAGAACTGAGCAAGGCTCAGGCGGAAATGCAGCAGAACATCGACCAGGCCACCGAGGACCTGCGGGAAACCCTGGAAACCATCGAGATCCAGAACATTGAGTTGGACTTTGCCCGCAAAGAGGCCCTGGAGGCGAGCCGGATCAAGTCCGAGTTCCTCGCCAACATGTCCCACGAGATCCGCACCCCGCTCAACGGCATCATCGGCTTTACCGAGTTGTTGCTGAAGAGTCCGATGGCCAAACAGCAGCGGGATCACCTTAGCACCATCCGCAAGTCGTCGGAAATCCTGTTGACCATCATCAACGACATCCTCGACTTCTCCAAGATCGAGGCCGGCAAGCTCATGCTGGACCGGGTCCCGTTCCAGCTTCGCGACATCATCGAAGACGTGATGGTCATGCTGGCCCCGGCCGCCCACAGCAAGAACCTGGACCTGGTGCCGCTGGTCTACAACGACGTGCCGGACAACATCATGGGTGACCCGCTGCGGGTCAAGCAGGTGATCACCAACCTGGTCAACAACGCCATCAAGTTTACCCAGACCGGCGAAGTGGTGCTGCGTGCCAGCCTGGAAGAGGAAGACATCGAGCATCATCGGGTCACCCTGCGGCTGAGCATTACCGATTCCGGCGTGGGCCTGTCCCGGGCGCAGCAGCAGTCGCTGTTCAACGCTTTTAACCAGGCCGACGCCTCCACCGCCCGGCAATATGGCGGTACCGGGCTGGGGCTGGCCATTTCCAAGCGGCTGGTGGAAGAGATGGGCGGCACCATCGGCCTGGAGAGCGAACTGGGCAAGGGCTCTACCTTCTGGTTCACCCTCACCTCCGACCTCTCCGCCAGCAAGGAGCCGGCGGCTCCCAAGGACGCCCTGCGGGGCGAAAAGGTGATCTACCTGGAACACCAGAAAACGTCCGGCCTGGCCATTGAACACCTGATGCGGGACTGGGGCCTACTGGTGGAACGGGCCGCCTCCCCGGCGGAGCTGATCGACAAGGTGGAAGAGGCCCAGATGCACCAGGCCGGCTATGCCCTGGCGATGGTGGGAATCACCCGCCACCTGCTGCATTCCAGCCAGTACTGCGGCCTGCTGCGGGAGCTGGAAGTGGAGCGGGATTGCCGTTCGCTGCTGCTGACCCCCACTCTGGAAACCCACGACGATCCGCTCTCCAGTCTCGCCAGCGGCCACATCACCAAGCCAGTTTGCCGGGACACCCTGTACGACGAGTTACTGCTGCTGATCCACGGCATCCACCAGGGCGAACCGGCAGAAGCCGACGCCAGCGGCAGCGCCAGCCAGGTAGGTGGCGTCCCGCGGGTATTGGCGGTGGATGACAACGAAGCCAATCTGAAACTGGTGCTCACCCTGCTGCGGGACCACCAGATTCAGGCGGAAGGCGCCGCCAGTGGCTTCGAGGCCCTGAGCAAGGCACGCCAAACCAGCTTCGACCTGGTCTTCATGGATTTGCAGATGCCGGGGATGGATGGCGTGGAGACCACCGAACGACTGCGCAACCTGGATGGCTATTCCCGCAAGCTGCCCATCATCGCCCTCACCGCCCACGCCCTGGCGGATGAGCGGGAGCGTCTCACCCAGCAAGGGTTCGACGGTTACCTGGCCAAGCCCATCAGCAGCCAGCAACTGATGGAGACCCTCTACCAGCACACCGGCTACCGGGAGTCGCCCCCCCAGGGCATGAGCGGCCCGGTTCAGGAAATTCGGGACACCCGCCGGGGCATCCGTCCATCCACCCGACAGAAGCAGCGGGAATGCGTCAGTATCCAGGAAAGCATCCAGCTGGCCGCCGGCAAGACTGACCTGGCCGAAGAGCTGTTCAGCATGTTGCTGGAGCAGGTGCAGAGCGACCTGCCCCGCCTGCGTACCCTGTGGGAAAAGAGCGACATGGAAGCTGTCCTGGAATGTGTCCACAAGCTGCACGGGGCAGCACGCTATTGCGGGGTTCCCGAACTGCGGGAGGCGGCCAACCTGCTTGAGACCGGCCTCAAGCAGTCCTCACCGGAGCTCGAACAGCTCAAGGACCAATTCCTGGCCGCCATGGAGCGGCTGGAAATCTGGGGCGAGCAGAGCGACTGGCAGGCCCAGTTCCGGGCCTACCAGTCCCAGGCGTCGCTGAACTGAAGGCTGGCAATCAGGCCAGTTCCCGGGCCTGATCGAGGATGTGCCGCATCTCCCTCACCGCCTCCTTCAGGCCGGTGAAGACCGCACGGGCAATGATGGCGTGACCAATGTTCAGCTCGTTGAGGCCCGGAATCGCCGCGACCCGCTCGGTATTGTGGTAATGCAGGCCGTGCCCGGCGTTCACGATCAGCCCCTGCTCGCGGGCGTAGCTCACCGCGTCCACCAACGTCCCGAACGTCGCCTCGGCGGCGACCGGGTCAGCGGCTTCGGCGTATTCCCCGGTGTGCAGTTCCACCACCGGCGCGCCGCACCGCACGGCGGCATCGATCTGATCCCGGTGCGGGTCGATGAACAGCGACACTTCAGCCCCGATCGCCGCCAGGCGTTCGCAGGCCCTGGCAATCCGGGCTTCCTGGCCGATCACGTCCAGCCCGCCCTCGGTGGTCAGCTCTTCGCGCTTTTCCGGCACCAGACAGACGCAGTGGGGGCGGACCTGCTCGGCAAACGCCAGCATGGCATCGGTCACCGCCATTTCCAGATTCATCTTGGTATTGAGCATCTCCCGCAGCAGCAGGACATCCCGGTCCTGAATGTGACGACGGTCCTCCCGGGGATGGATGGTAATGCCGTCGGCGCCCGCCTCTTCCGCCAGCAGGGCGGCCTGCACCGGGTCCGGGTAGCGGGTGCCACGGGCCTGACGCAGGGTCGCCACGTGGTCCACATTCACTCCCAGCAGTACTCTCTGCTTCATTGCGTTCTCCTCAGCCTTTCTGGAACAGGGTGCGGCTGTGCAACGGCCGCCCCTGCAGCAAATGATCGATCAGCACCCGCATCACCCGCTTCGCCACCTGCCGGCACTCCGGCGACTGATAATTGCCTTCGGCCAACTTCAACAGCGTCTGCCCCGACAGCCCGCTGAGCCGGACGGCCGGGCTGGGTGCCAGCACAATACCCTGTTCCGGATCATAGCAGTAGCTGCCCCGGGGCTCGACCGGCAGGCCGGTATCGTTGGCCTGGGCCCAGTCGAACCCCATCCCCAGGGTCTGGGCAAAGGTGCGCTCGAAGCGGCGCAGCAATGGCTCGACATCGACGGCGTTGACCAGATCGTTGAGCACTTCGATGTAGGCGGCAAACAGTTCCGGACAGGGGTCCCCGGACGGCAGGATCCGTTGCAGCAGCTCGTTCAGGTAGAGGCCGCTATAGAGCTGGAGGGTTCCTGTGATGGCCGGCGCATTGCGCACTTCCAACCGCAGCAGGGTCTTCAGTTCACTCCGCCCCTGCCAGTCCACCAGCAGCGGCTGGAAGGGCTGCAGCTGCGCCTTGAGCGGGCTCTTGGGCGAGTTCGCGCCCCTGGCAATGACCGTCAGGCGGCCGGCATTCAAGGAAAACAGGTCGACCAGCAAACTGGTCTCGCGATAGGGGCGACGATGCAGGACATAGGCGGGTTCGCCATGGGTGGGCCGGGACATGACGGCCTCAGAAGTCGTTCATGCCCAGACTTTTCAGGGCCCGGTCACTGTCGGCCCAGCCCCGCTTGATCTTGACCCAGAGCCGCAGCATGACCTTGCTGTCAAACAGCCGCTCCATGTCCTTGCGGGCTTCCTGGCCGATCAGCCGCATGCGTTCGCCCTTGTCCCCGATGATGATTTTCTTCTGTCCGTTGCGTTCCACCAGGATCAACGCCGAGATATGCAGGGTGGTGCCTTCCCGCCGGAACTCCTCGATCTCAACCGCAGTCGAGTAAGGCAGCTCGGCCCCCAACTGACGGGTGATTTTCTCCCGGACAATTTCCGCCGCCATGAAACGCTCGCTGCGGTCGGTGATCTGATCGTCCGGGTAAAAATGAACGCTCTCGGGCAGGAAGCGCCCCACCGCCTCTTCCAGCGGTTTCAGATTCTCACCCCGCAGCGCCGAGAGAGGAATGATTTCGGCGAACTCCCGTTTTTTCGACAGCATCTCCAGATGGGGCAGCAGGGTCTCCCGCTTGTCCGCCTTGTCGACCTTGTTGACGGCCAGGATCACCGGACAACGCAGGCTCGCCAGCTTGGACAGCACCAGTTCATCGGCCTTGGTCCAGGCCATGTGGTCGACCACAAAGATGACCACATCCACGTCCACCAGCGCGGAACTGGCCGCCTTGTTCATGTAGCGGTTGAGGGCCCGCGGCTCATCCTCATGCATGCCCGGGGTGTCGACGTAAATGGCCTGTACCGGGCCCTGGGTCTTGATGCCCAATACCTGGTGACGGGTGGTCTGGGGTTTGCGGGACGTAATGCTCAGCTTCTGGCCGAGGATATGGTTGAGCAGGGTTGATTTGCCCACATTGGGACGCCCCACGATGGCGACAAAGCCGCAACGGCTGTCGGGGTTGTCCGGACGGGTAATATCCATCACTAATCGGTCTCCACGCCCAGGGCTTTCAGGGCGCTGCGGGCCGCCTGCTGTTCCGCCAGTCGCCGGCTGCTGCCTTTACCGGTGGTGGTGCGGTCCAGCGACGGCAGGTTACAGGAAACATGGAAGGTCTGGGCATGGGCCTCACCATCCACCGAAATCACGTCGTACCTGGGCAACGGGAACTGCCGGGACTGCAGGTATTCCTGCAGCCGGGTCTTGGGATCTTTCTGGGTATCCTGGAGGTTGAGGTTCTGCAGCCGTTTCTCGAACCAGCTCAGTACCTGTTTGCGGCAGGTGTCAAAATCGCTGTCCAGGTAAATCGCACCGATGATGGATTCCACGGTGTCCGCCAGGATCGAATCCCGCCGGTAACCGCCGCTTTTGAGCTCGCCGGACCCCAACCGCAGGTATTTGCCGAGGTCAAACTCCCGGCCGATTTCCGCCAGGGTCACACCCTTGACCATGCGTGCACGAAGTCGGCTGAGCTGGCCTTCCCGGGCCTTTTCGAAATGCACGAACAGATGCTCGGCAATCACCATGTTGACGATGGAATCCCCCAGGAATTCCAGCCGCTCATTGTTCTGGTTGCCGTGACTGCGGTGGGTCAAAGCCAGGAGCAGATGCTCAGGCTGCTTGAACTGGTAGCCGATACGCCGTTGTAACTGTCCCAGGTCTGGTTGCGAACTCACTGGCCCTTCATCTCATACTCATGATTAAAACTGACAACCGCATCCAGGTTGCGGAATAGGTTGGTGCGTTTCTCGTAGTTAAGCTTGATGATGACCAACTCACCATCCTTCTCAACCTTGAAGCTGTCCGTGTCCAGGCTGCGCACATTGTTCACCGTCAAGCGCTTATTGATCAGCGACATCACCTGCGCCGGCCCCATCCTGGACAGGTCTTCCACGTCGTTCAGGCTTTCGACGGCCTCCTGGACGGTCAGGTCATCCAGGTAGAACGGCCCCACTTTCACAATCAGGGTCAACAGGGCTCCAAAGAACAGGACCATCACCAGCATGGTGATGGTCGAGGCACCGCGCTGATTGCGGAAGCCGGACAGGCCGTTTGTTCTCATGATACGCACGCCTTCTTTATGGTTGGTTTTATTCAATACGACCCACTCGGTCAAAGGTGGGCAGGCTAGTCAGGGACTTCCAGTGCATCCAGATGGCAAACGCCTTGCCCACCACCAGCTCATCGGGGACAGTGCCCCAGAAGCGGCTGTCGTTGCTGTTGTCCCGGTTATCCCCCATCATGAAGTAGTGGTTCTCCGGCACGACCCACTCCCCTTCGCCAGCGCCGCTCCGGCGACCCATCGTCAGGTAAATGTCGTGTTCCACCCCGCCGAGTTCCTCCCGGCGCAACTCCACCGGCGGCAACTTCGCGACAAACTGGGTTTCCACGACCTGGCCGTTGATGTACAACGTCTTGTCACGGTAGCGGATATGGTCACCGGGCAGCCCCACCACCCGCTTAATATAGTTTGTTTCCCCATCTTCCGGAAACTTGAACACCATGACGTCACCGCGCTGGGGCTCGCCGATGTCCACAATCTTGGTGCCAATCACCGGCAGGCGCAGCCCGTAGGCGAACTTGTTGACCAGGATGAAATCGTCCACTTCCAGGGTGGGCAACATCGACCCGGAGGGAATGGTGAACGGCTCCACCAGGAACGAGCGCAACACCAGCACAATCGCCAGCACCGGGAAGAAGGAGCGGCTGAGATCGATCAGCCAGGGCTCCGCGGGCTCTTCTTCCCCGGATGATTCCACCGCGTCGCCGTCACTGACACCGCCCTCGGCGCTTTGCCGGGCGAGCCGGCGGGAACGAAGGAACAACACGTCCAGCAACCAGATCATCCCGGTCGAAAAGGTCAGGACGACCAGAATCAGGGGAAAATTGATATCCATTGAAGGGCCCTAGTTATCCACTTTCAGTACGGCAAGGAACGCTTCCTGAGGCACCTCAACGTTACCCAGCTGCTTCATCCGCTTTTTGCCTTCTTTCTGCTTCTGCAGCAGTTTCTTCTTCCGGCTGACGTCGCCGCCATAACACTTGGCGGTGACATTCTTACGCATCGCCTTGACCGTCACCCGGGATACCACCTGGTTGCCGATGGCCGCCTGGATGGCAATATCGAACATCTGACGGGGAATCAATTCCTTCATCTTTTCCACCAGGGCCCGGCCCCGGTAGTGAGCCTGCTCCTTGTGAACGATCAGCGCCAGGGCGTCAACCCGCTCGCCATTGATCAGCACGTCCAGACGCACCAGGTTGGCGGGCTGGAAGCGAACAAAGTGGTAGTCCAGGGAGGCAAAGCCCCGGCTGGCGGACTTGATGCGATCAAAGAAATCCAGCACCACTTCCGCCATGGGCAGCTCATAGGTCAGTTGAACCTGGCTGGAGAGGAAGTGCATGTTTTTCTGGACACCCCGTTTTTCCTCACACAGGGAAATCACGTTGCCCAGGTGTTCCTGGGGCACCAGGATATTGGCTTCCACGATGGGCTCGCGCATCTCCTCGATGGAACCAATGTCCGGCAGTCGTGACGGGTTGTCCACCGACAGGGTCTCATTCTGCTTGGAGACCACCTCGTAGATAACCGTCGGCGCGGTAGTGATCAGCTCGAGGCCGTATTCCCGCTCCAGTCGCTCCTGGATGATCTCCATGTGGAGCATGCCCAGAAAGCCACACCGGAAGCCGAAGCCCAGGGCATCGGAGTTTTCCGGCTCGAAGAACAGTGAAGCGTCGTTCAGGGTCAGCTTTTCCAGGGCATCACGGAAGTCGTCATAGTCATCGGACCGGATTGGGAACAACCCGGCGTAGACCTGGGGCTTGACCTTCTGGAACCCGGGCAGGGCCGGGGTCTCTTCGGCAAATTTCTGGTGGACGATGGTGTCCCCCACCGGCGCACCGTGAATGTCCTTGATCCCGGCCACCACAAAGCCCACATCGCCGGTACCCAGCTCACCGGTATCGGTCAGCTTGGGCGTAAATATCCCCACCTTGTCAGCATTCCAGGCCCGACCGGTGGATTTGATCACGATCTTGTCGCCTTTTTTGAGGGTGCCCTGGGTCACCCGTACCAGGGACACGACCCCAAGGTAGTTATCAAACCAGGAGTCGATGATCAGCGCCTTGAGCGGCGCGCCGGTATCGCCTTGCGGCGGCGGAATCCGCTTGATCAGATCTTCCAGTACATCCTCCACCCCAAGCCCGCTCTTGGCGCTGCAACGGACCGCCTCGGAGGCTTCGATGCCGATGATGTCTTCGATCTCGGCGGCCACCCGCTCCGGTTCCGCCTGCGGCAGATCCATCTTGTTCAGTACCGGCACCACCTCGAGCCCCTGCTCGATGGCGGTGTAGCAGTTGGCCACCGACTGGGCCTCCACGCCCTGACCGGCATCCACCACCAGCAGGGCGCCTTCACAGGCGTACAGTGAGCGGGAAACTTCGTAGGAGAAATCGACGTGACCGGGGGTATCGATGAAGTTGAGCTTGTACTCGTTGCCGTCCCGGGCGGTGTAATTGAGCGTCACGCTCTGGGCCTTGATGGTGATGCCCCGCTCCCGCTCCAGGTCCATGGAATCCAGCACCTGCTCCGCCATTTCCCGGTCGCTTAGTCCACCACAGATCTGGATGAAACGGTCGGCAAGGGTGGATTTGCCGTGGTCGATATGAGCGATGATTGAAAAATTGCGGATTCGGCTAAGATCAGTCACAGACAATGGGTACTCACGTAAGACGAAAAACTCAATCCTGAATGTGCGAGTATCGGCGTAACAACGCTTTTGCAAACGTGCCCGCGCAATCAGCCACCAGGTGCAGCAACGCCGTGATTCTACCGGTTACCGGCGGCCATTGCCATGTTCACGACATCAGCGGTCGTTCGTACTGGCGCACCAGAAAGCCGATCAGCGCATCCTCGTCCAACGGGTAGCTGAACAGGTTACCCTGGCACTGGGCACAGCCCGCCTCCTTGAGGAAACTGAGCTGTTGCGGGGTTTCCACGCCTTCGGCCACCACCGTCAGGTGCAGCTTGCGCGCCAGCGCGATGACGGCCGAGGTGACATCGGTGGCACTGACGTTGTAGGGAATGTCACGAATGAAGCAGTGATCGATCTTGACCACATCCAGTGGTAATTGCTGCAACGACACCAGCGAACAGGCCCCGCTGCCAAAGTCGTCGAGGATCAGGCAGACGCCGATGTCGTGCAGGGCCCCGAGAAGCTCACGGAGCATGCGGGGATCCTCGTTGAGCAGTTCCGCCGGCATCTCCAGCTCCAGCCGCTCGGGCGCAACCCCGGTCTCGGTGACCACCTGACGGAACATGTCGAGGAACCCACTTTCCATGATCTGCTTCACCGACAGGTTGACCGCCACCTTGAGCTCCTCGAACCCCGCCCGCTCCAGCGCCTGAATCTGGATACACGCCTGACGCAGGGCAATTTCCCCCAGGCGGATGATCAGCCCGGTTTCCTCCGCCAGATTGATGAACTGCTGCGCCGAGACCAGCCCCTTCTCCGGATGTTGCCAGCGCAGGAACGCCTCCACACCCAGGACCCGCTCCGTGGCCAGATCGATCTTGGGCTGATAGTGCAGGACGAAGCGCTCCGCCTCCAGCGCGGCAACCAGCTCCTCCTGCTGAAGCAGGCGACGGGCGGCCTTGATGTTCATTGCCGGGGTGAAGAACTGGTAGTTGTTGCGGCCACACTCCTTGGCCCGGTACATGGCCAGGTCGGCGTACTTCATCAGCACACCGGGATCTTCGCTGTCGTGGGGAATCATGGTGACACCGATGCTGACCGTCACCCCGATTTCGTGCTCGTTTAGCCGGACCCGCTGGCACAGCCGGCGCAGGATGGTTTCCGCCACCTTGGCCACGGCATCCGGCCCACTGATGCGGGACAGCAACACCACGAACTCGTCACCGCCGAGGCGGGCCACCGAGTCCTCTTCCCGCACACACCCGGTCAACCAGCGCGCCACCTGCTGGAGCAGTTCGTCGCCCGCATCGTGCCCCAGGGTGTCGTTGATCCGCTTGAAGCCATCCAGGTCCAGGAACATCAGCGCCGCCGGTTCGTCGGTGCGCTTGCCGCGCCGCACCACATGGGTCAGGCGGTCGCGGAACAGCTGCCGGTTGGCGAGCCCGGTCAGCGGATCGTAGAACGCCAACCGATGCAGCTCGGACTGGGCCGCCTTGAGCTGGGTCAGGTCCCGCAGGCTGAGCACCACCCCACTGACCCCGGGCACGTCCAGCATCGAGGTGAAGGTGCCTTCCATATCCCGCCACTCCCCGCTGGCATCGCGTACCCGCGCCCGCACCACGGGCATCTGGGTACCGGGCTGCCGCCTGGCGGCGTCAAACTCCGCCCGCAGCTTGGACCAGTCGTCACGGTGGACGATGCTCTCAAGGGCCATCTCCCGCACCTGCATCGCATCGAACCCCAGAATGTCCTTGCAGGAGGGACTGGCGTACAGCGGTGCCGCCTCGTCACCCAGCACCAGGGTCACGTTGGCGGCACCCTCGGTGATCGCCCGATAACGCCCAGCGCTCATTTGCGCCAGCAAACGGGACCGCAGCAGCACCAAGGCGAAGGCAAACATCAGCACACTGATCAGCAGGCCGGCCCCAAGCACGATCGTGGGCCGGGGGTCCGACGCCAGGTAGTCGAAGGCCGGGGTAGAACGGGTCTGCAGCAACCAGGTGCGACCACCGTGAGTGATGGTCTGGGTTTTCTCGAAACTGAAGTCGTTGTCCAGGGAACCGAGGTTGGAGCCATACATCAGCGTTTCCCGGCTGACGTCCTCGTTGTCATAGATTCGCACGTCCAGGAACGGCGAGATCAGCCCGACAATGCCATCCACCAGGTTGTTCATCCGAAAGGCACTGAACACGAAGCCCCGTAACATCATCCGCCGTTCGGCCAGGCTGTCCGGCACCTCACCACCCTGGTACACGGGGTAGTACATCAGGAAGCCAGCCTGGTCCTCGGCCACTTCCTCCTGCACCAGCACCAGCTTGCCAGTCACCATGGGCACCCCGGTATCCCGCGCCCGCCCCATCGCCAACCGGTGGACCGGCTCGCTGAAGGCATCGTAGCCCTGGGCACGACGGTTCTGGTTGCTGCTGGGTTCGAGGAAGACAATCGGGTGATACTCGTCCCGGCTGCCTGCCGGGCTGATCCGGTAGTTGGGCATGCCCTGACTCCGCGCCCACTGCAGGTGGCGCTCTACATTCTCCGCAGTGACCCGCGCAGTAAACCCGATACCCTGGATACCCGGATAGTAGCGATCGATGTCCACGCTCTCGATGTAGGTACGCCAGTCGTTGCGGTTCACCTCGGGGGCTACGGCAAACAGCCCCGCCGAGCCGGCCAGCACCTGCTCGTAGTTGAGCAGACGCTCTTCGATGGCGGTTTTCAGCTGCAGGGACTGAGTCCGGAAGCGGGCTTCGGTACGATCTTCCACCAGCCGCACCGACACGTGCCATAGCACGGCGGTTACCACAATACAGGCCAGCAGCAATAGCCAGGCAATCCAGGCGTTGTTGAAGCGCAGCAATTGCCCGAGGGGGACGTCCTTTTTGTTCATCATATTGTCGGATCCGATCCTTGGCCTCAGCAGGAGGGCGTCTGAACCATTCTATAGTTGTAATTAACACTAAATCATAACAAAAACCCCGCAAGGTGTCGTACCTTGCGGGGTTGGCCGTGCCTGGCTGTTGTTACGGAGTTACGGAGGAATCCTAGGGTTTCATCACCAAATAGGTGGCACGCCCCTGACGGATGACCCGGACCGACACCGCCTTACCCTCCGGCAATGCCCGTACCGCCGCCATGAACTCGCTCACGCTGCGGATGGGCTTGCGATCCAGCTCGGTGATAATGTCCTTGGGCCGGATGCCAGCGTTCAGGGCGGCGCCGCGGCCGACATTGGTGACCAGGACCCCACCGTCAATCCCCAGGGTATCCTTCAGCTTCGCCGGCAAGGGCTCGACCACCAGCCCCAGGGGTGCGGTGGTGGACTCCTGCGGGGTTGCTTGCTGTGCCTGCTGACTGCCCTCGTCCGGCAACTCACCGATGACCACCGGCAATTCGATTCGGTCGCCGCCCCGCAGCACCTCGAGGGTGGCGGTCTCGCCCACCGGCGTACGACCAACCTTCGGCGGCAGGTCCGACGACAGACTGATCTCCTCGCCGTCGTAGGCCAGCACGATGTCGCCGGCCTTGAGCCCGGCTTCCTCTGCCGGTGAGTTGGTCATCACCTCGGCCACCAGGGCCCCCCGGGGGCGGCGAAGGCCGAAAGACTCCGCCAAATCACGGTTGACCTCCTGAATCAATACCCCGAGCCAGCCACGGGACACGATTCCATGGTCACGAATCTGCCGGAACACGTTCATCGCATCGTCGATGGGGATGGCAAAGGACACCCCCATGAAACCGCCGCTGCGGGTATAGATCTGGGAGTTGATACCGACGACTTCGCCATCCAGGTTGAACAGCGGCCCACCGGAGTTCCCCGGGTTGATCGCCACGTCGGTCTGGATGAAGGGCACGTAGTTTTCCGACGGCAATGAACGACCAAGGGCGCTGACAATGCCCGCGGTGGCGGTGTAGTCGAAGCCAAAGGGTGAGCCGATGGCCAGCACCCATTCGCCGGTTTTCAACTCGCTGGAACGGCCCACCTTGACCACCGGCAGGTCGTCGCCGTTTTCGATCTTCAGTACGGCCAGATCCGAGCGGGGATCGGTGCCGACCAGGGTTGCCATCAGTTCACGGCGATCGCTGAGCCGAACCACGATTTCGTCAGCGCCCTCGATCACGTGATTGTTGGTCAGCACATAGCCATCGGCGGAGACGATGAAGCCGGAGCCCATGGAATGACGTTCCTGGGGAGCGCCAGGCTGCCTGCGGTGAAAAGGGGAATTGGGTCCGCCAAAAAAGTCCTGGAAGAATTCGGGGAGCTGCTCGAAATCCCGCTGGCTGAATGGAAGACCGTAGCGCGTGCCGGACTGCATGGTCTGGGTGGTACTGATATTAACCACCGCACCGGAGTTTTCCTCAACCAGCTCCGTGAAGTCGGGTAACGAGCGGGCGGCGGCAGATTGAACCCCGAGCATCGACACCAACAGCGCAACAACACCTAATATCAGGGGCACTCCCGGTAACTTGATCGCAGAATCACACGTTTGTCGTGACATCGTGAACTCCCTAGCAATGTGATCTGGTGGGCAAACCTCCGAACAGTCCCGGTTGACCACGGCCCCGACGCTGTTCGGACGCTTTTCGGTTATTCTGTGGGCGTATCTGAAGTTTTCAACTTACAAATCAGTAGGGTGAGCATCGACACCCCGAATCGCCGGGCCATTGATCCGGAGCAGGAGGGGCGCGTAGTCGTCCGCGCTGCGATGCTGAGAGGTTCGGGCCAGGCCGAATCCGGCCGCCAAGCCCGCCAACGACCCCAGGATGGCCACCCCCTCCGACTCCGGCGCGGCCCAGTGCCCCAGCATGGCCCCAAGCACGAAGAGCGCCAGCGGCAGCGCGTAGATCAGCAGCGATGCGCCCAACAGAGCCGATTCGGCAATGGCCACGGTCACCTCATCACCC
The DNA here is from genome assembly GCF_033722735.1 of Marinobacter sp. Classification (GTDB taxonomy): domain Bacteria; phylum Pseudomonadota; class Gammaproteobacteria; order Pseudomonadales; family Oleiphilaceae; genus Marinobacter. Next base: position 56,963 of record NZ_JAWVYN010000001.1, on the reverse strand, counting down.
ACCCGGGCCCCCAGGTGGTTGGCCACCAGCACCTGATTGGCCTTGCCGCCGGAGACACTGGCCAGGACCCGCTGGCCGCAGCCCTGCCGGGCCGAGCAGCTCTGGCAGGCGCTCTGGCGAATGGTCTGTACCCAGACCTTGTCACCCTCCTGGGCGACGACTTTGCCGGTTTCCGTAATCATGGTGTCTTGGTCCTGAATGCCATGGCATCTTCAATGTCCACCGAGTTGGCCACCCGCATGGCGGTTTCCGGAGGAATTTCCCCCACCACGGTGACCAGGAACGTCCGGTCACCGGCCTTCAGTTTACGCATGTAGGCGGTGGTGGCACCAATGCGGGACACGCCGGTGGGCATCTCCAGGGCGCCGACCGGCTCGACAAACACCGAGAAGGCCGCGAGACCGTCCGAGAATGCAACCGCCTGCCCCTTCCCCGACCCGGGGGCCGCCGCAGGCATGAAGCCGGCCGGCTGCCATCCCAGCGTCCAGCCGTTCATCCGGTTCACCACAACAGCCTCGGACGTCGACGGTAACGTTCGCGACACGGCTTCCCCGGTGGTCTGCACCTCGAATTCACTGTCCGGCAGAGCGTCGGTGATTTCCAGGTCGGTGAACTGGAAGCTCTCCAGGACACGGCCATCCTCACCCCTCACATGGCTCTTGACCAGCAGCCCGGTCTGCTGCTCAAGCCAGAAGCGGTGACTATAACGGTCACCATCTCTCGCCTGCAGAGCGATCACCTTCACGCTGTAGCCGGCCACCCGATCCTCACCCAGCAACTCCGGCTGGTACCATTCGCTGGTGGCGACCAGTTGATGGGCAAAGGTCTCGGCAAAGGGGCCGGCTGGCATTACCTGTTCCAGCTGAATACGGCCGTGGCGCGGCAGCACGCACACCACGCGGGTTCCCTTGCGGACAATTTCGCCGCCTTCCCCGTCCTGCTGCACCAGCCGTTCCTCCACGATTCCGTCACGGTAGCGGTGGGCCACCCGCATGGAACTGACCTGGTCGCCGCGGGCATAGACAAAGACCCCCCGATAGGTGGTCATATTCAGCGCCGGCCCCAACCGGGCCAACCAGCCACGGGCGTCCTCAGAGGGGGGCGTCTCCGCCACAGCCAGCGGCGCCGTCATCACCCACACCCCCAACAGTGCCGCTTTAAGCCACACCGAAAGCCCTCCCCCTGTCATAGCGACCCGCTCAGTCATAGCTTTCATCAAACTCAATAGGCCGGGGTCGACACGCTGGCCAACCGGGCATAGCCCACCGCTCCCCGCCCAGCGGCAACACTGTTGTGCTGGGCGTGTTCAAGCAGGTAACGGCTCAAATGTTCCCACTGCTGCTCATCCAGCCCCTGTAAGGCGATTTCCGGCATCACCTCGGCGCTGGTCGCCCCCGCAGTTTCCGCTGGCCCCAGCCTCGCTTCCCGGGCCAGCACCGGCGACTCCGCCTGCTGGATGTCCCAGCCGGTGCCCATACCAAAGCCCACCAGCAGGCCGGCCATCACCATGGCCACCGCCGGCCAGTGCCAATTGGTCGGCTCCCGGGGCTCGGGCTCCGGTTGCGGCAGGTCCACGGTCAGTCCGGTCCCGGCGAGCGACTGGCGGACCCGGTGACTGACATCGATCGGCTCCACACGCCCCTGGCCTTCATGCAACAGCTCTCGCAACTGGTGCCAACGCTGCCACTGTGACCGGACCTGCTGCTGTTCGGTATGGGACAGCACGCGCCGCACCGACAGCTCATCGGCCTGGTCGTCCAACATTGCAGACAGCGTTTCTTTGAGACGATCATCCATGTGATGCAACCTCGTTAAACCGTTCAGAATATGTCACCCTCAACCGGCGCCCAATATCGGCCCCAGCTGTCGATCCACTGCATCTCGTGCCCGGAAGATCCGTGACCTGACGGTGCCAATCGGGCATTCCAGGATACGAGCAATGTCTTCATAACTCAGCCCGTCGTACTCCCTGAGCAAAAAGGCAGAACGCAGCTCCTCCGGCAGAGCCGCAATGGCGCGGCTCAGCTCCTGCTGCAACTGGTCCCGCTGCAGCTCCCGCTCCGGCGAGGCGGTGTCCCTCAGGCGGGTGCCGTCGTCAAAGTTTTCGGCGTCCGCGGCATCGGCACTGCCCTGCGGGCGCCGGCCACGGGCCTCCAGGTAATTCTTGGCGGTGTTGACAGCAATCCGGTACAGCCAGGTGTAAAATGCACTGTCACCACGAAACCGGTCGATGGCACGGTAGGCTTTAACAAAGGTTTCCTGAGCCAGGTCCATCACTTCCTGGCTGTCATACACATAGCGGCTGATGATGGAGGCAACCCGGGACTGATACTTGATGACCAGCAGATCAAACGCGGCCCGATCGCCATGACGAACCTTCCGCACCAGTTGCAGATCGGTCTGGCTATCGGGGAGTTCCTCAACGCGTTTGCTGGGTTCAGCAGTCATGGATGGGTTGCCGGGGCTCACTCGGTGATCGGCCGGAGGGCCTGCGAGCTGTTTCTCTGTGAGTGTCATCCTGATGTCTTATCCGGCAGTATGGAATGGTCGAATAACCCGTTCGCAGCGCCGTATCAGCGCCGCGCCCCATGTGGCCAAATAGACAGCAGGCGCAAAGTTTAGTTCAATACACCTCCACATTATGGCCCCTGACTACGATCCAATGCCACAGCCTTACGATTACGACGTCCTGATAGTCGGCAGTGGTGCCGCCGGCTTGACCGTTGCACTGAACCTGCCCGAGCATCTTCGCATTGCCGTTATCAGCAAGGCCGATATCAGCAGCGGCGCCACGCTGTGGGCTCAGGGGGGCATCGCGGCGGTGCTCGACGACGAAGACTCGGTGGAGCATCACATCAGTGATACCCTCAACGCCGGCGGCGGGTTGTGCCACGAAGACGCGGTGCGATTCACCGTGGAACACGGCAAGGAAAGCATCGACTGGCTGATCGACAGTGGCGTGAAGTTCACCCGGGACGAAAATGCCGAGCTGCACCTCACCCGCGAGGGCGGCCACAGCTATCGACGCATCATTCACGCCGCCGATGCCACCGGCCACGCGGTGTCCAGCACCCTGACCGAGCAGGCGGCGGCACGAAGCAACATCGACCTGATGTCCCAACGGGTGGCGGTGGACCTGATCACCAACCGCAAGCTGTGCTTGCCGGGTAACCGCTGTGTCGGTGCCTATATCCTCAACCTGGAGACCAGCCACGTGGAGCTGTTCCGGGCCCGGTTCACGGTCATTGCCACCGGCGGCGCCAGCAAGGCCTATCGCTACACCACCAACCCCGACGGCGCATCCGGGGACGGCATCGCCATGGCCTGGCGTGCGGGCTGCCGGGTGGCCAACATGGAGTTCAACCAGTTTCACCCCACCTGCCTGTACCACCCCCACGCCAAGTCATTCCTGATCACCGAGGCGGTGCGGGGTGAAGGCGGCCACCTGCTGCTGCCGGACGGTTCGCGCTTCATGGACCGTTTCGATCACCGGGCCGAACTGGCGCCCCGGGACATCGTCGCCCGCGCCATCGACCACGAGATGAAGCGCCTGGGGGCTGATCACCTCTACCTGGACATCAGCCACAAGCCAGCGGATTTCATCAAGCAGCACTTCCCGACCATCTACGAAAAGTGCCTCAGCTTCGGAATCGACATCACCCGGGACCCGATTCCGGTGGTCCCCGCCGCCCACTATACCTGTGGCGGCATAGTTACCGACCACCGGGCCCGTTCCGACATCAACCAGCTGTATGTGGTTGGCGAAGCCGCCTTCACCGGTCTGCACGGCGCCAACCGCATGGCCAGCAACTCCCTGCTGGAGTGCCTGGTCTACGGCCGCGCCGCCGCCGCGGACATTACCCGGCGCGAACACGATATCCCGGCGCCACCGGAGGCGCCCGAATGGGACGAATCCCAGGTTCGGGATTCCGACGAGGACGTGGTGATTTCCCACAACTGGGACGAGCTGCGTCACTTCATGTGGGACTATGTGGGCATTGTCCGCACCACCAAACGCCTGCAGCGAGCCAAGCACCGGGTCGACCTGCTGGCCAGCGAAATCAGCGAGTTCTACAGCAACTACCGGGTCACCAACGACCTGCTGGAACTGCGCAACCTGGTCACGGTATCCGATCTCATTATCTGCTCCGCGCTGCAGCGTAAGGAAAGCCGGGGCCTGCACTACACACTGGACTACCCAGGGCTGTCCCCGGAAATCAAGGACACCGTCCTGGTGCCCACCACCTACCGGACCGTTGCCCCCTGACCGGCTGCGCAACGGCCATTGACCAAACGCGAGAACAACGATGTCTGACAACACCGAATTCAACCGCCTGTTCTGGCACAGCCGCCGGGGCATGCTGGAGCTGGACGTGCTGCTGATCCCTTTCCTCAAGGAGGCCTACCCGGATCTGCCGAAAGAAGACCAGGCGCGCTACCACAAGCTGCTGAACTGTGAAGATACCGATATGTTCGAATGGTTCATGCAGCGCAGCCGCCCCGAGGACCCGGACCTGCAGCGGATCGTCGACCTCATCCTCAACCGTGTCCAGCCGGACTGAACTGCATCTGTACCCCAGCCTGGCGGCCGGCCTGATCGTCGCTGCCCCCTGGCTGCTTCTGTTGCTGACCACACTGTACCTGGCCGCTAGCGGCCCGTTTATCCTGTTTCTGGCGACGCCGCTGGCCCTGGCCGGCGCCCTGGTGCAGTTCCGGCGCTGTGGAAGGCTGCAGGGGCTGGACTCCGTCGTTGCCCTCAGCGTGCAAGAAACCGGGCTCTGGGCCCAACTGCGAGACGGTCGCCGACTGCCAGTGCGCGCCTCCGGCGACAGTCGCCTCGGAGGCCGTCTGGCACTGCTGCGGCTGTCCTGCCCCGGCAAGCGGTTCTGGTCCCGCACCCTGGTACTGATTCATTACGGGGACCGGCTCCACAATGTGGATCCGGAGCCATTCCGGCAACTGCGGGTCTGGCTTAAGCTGCGGCCATCCCGTTAAGCTGTCCCCATCGCTTCACCGCAGACCCCTAACCGTTGGGAGATTTTTCATGACCGAAGCCACCCCTTCCGTTGCCGATACCCCGCTGCCCGCCAGCGGTTATGCGGCGCTTGAGGATGAGAGACTGGTTCGGGTGACCGGACCGGGCACCCGGGATTTCCTCCACGGCCAGTTCAGTCAAAGCCTGGACGAGGTGACGGACAGCCATTCCCCCCGGGCCGCCGCCTGTACTCCCAAGGGACGAGCCTACTGCCTGACCCGTCTGGTCCGCGATGGCGAGGACGTGCTGTTGTCCCTGCCGACCGAGATCGCCGACGACATCCAGCAGCAGCTCGGCAAGTACCTGATGCTGTTTCGTGGCACGTCCATGTCGGCGGAACCGGACGCTCGAATGATCGGCCTGTTTGGCCTGGAGTTGGCGCGACAGCTCAGCCCCGAGGCCGACACCGCGCTGACCAGCCCCGGCGCCACCGTCGCGGTCGGACGCCACCGACTGATTCGCAGCGAGGACACCGCCGAGGGCCTGGCCCGCTTCGAATGGTGGCAGTTGGGTCCCCTCTCGGATCAGCAGTCGGCGGCGTTGACCGGCGCTGTGGCGACCACTCCCGCCAATTGGCGGGCCTCGGAGATTGCCGCCGGCGTCGCCCGGCTAAGCGCCACCAGCCAGGCGGCCTACGTGCCGCAAATGCTCAACTGGCAGCACCTGGGAGGCATACACTTCAAGAAGGGCTGCTACACCGGCCAGGAAGTGGTCGCGCGCATGCACTACCTGGGGCAGTTGAAGAAGAGCCTGTTCCGGTTGCGGGCCGGGCACTGCCCCGAGCCGGCACAGCCCGGCACAGCCATCCTCGCCGGAGACCGGAGCGTCGGCGAAGTGGTCAACGCCATCACGAACACCGAGGCCGTCACCGAGGTGCTGGCCGTGATTCGCCACGACGCCGACACGGAGGCGCTGACACTCGGCGAAGGCGGGCCTGCCCTGACCCCGCTCCCCCTGCCCTATACCGTCACCGAGCGGAGCCCGGATACATAAGTTGACAGGCAGCAGGGCAGGAATTTGCTATAACTTAGGGGTCTTCATACGCGTCCCGGATATGGCATCCGGGGCCCCACGCTAACAATCAGCGCACGGATTCCAACTGACTATGTCAACGATTGTTGAAACCATTACCAACGACCTCGTAGAAGCCATCGAGAACGACAAGCTGGTCTTGCCCACCTTGCCCGAGGCCGCTCTGCAGGTGCGGGAAATTGCCGAGTCCGACGACTCCTCCATTGCCGACCTGGTCAAGGTTATCAGTAACGACACCGCACTCTCGGCCCGCCTGATCCGGGTCTGCAACAGCCCGCTGTTCCGGGGTTCCCGGGCCATCGACAACCTGAACATGGCGGTCAGCCGCCTGGGCATGGCCTACACCAGCAATCTGGCCATGGGCCTGGCCATGGAGCAGATGTTTCAGGCCACCTCCGACATGATCGACAAACGCCTGCGCGCCACCTGGCAGACCAGCACCGAGGTGGCGGGCATCTGCCACGTGCTGGCCCAGCACTACACCCGCCTCAAGCCGGACCAGGCTACCCTCGCGGGCCTGGTGCACCTGATCGGGGTCCTGCCGATCCTGCGGTATGTGGAGGACAGGGACATCCAGATCAGCAGCCTGATGCTGGACAACGTGGTGGACGAACTGCATCCGCGCCTGGGCAGCCAGATTCTCAAGAAATGGGACTTTTCACCGGAACTGCAATCGGTACCCCGGGAATACATGAACTTCCAGCGCCAGGCGGAGAAAGCCGACTACGCCGACCTGGTGATGGTGGCAAACCTGCAACTGGTGGCAGGTTCCGAGCATCCTTGGGCGCAGATGGACTGGAAGGGCATTTCCGCGTTCGACCGCCTGGGACTCGACCCGGACATCGACATGAGCGAGGAAGAGGACCTGAACGCCGAGATGGAAGCGGCCATGGCCCTGCTGCAGTAAACGCCGATGAACCGGCGCCGCTACTTGCGGTACCGGGCCAGGAGCTCTTGCTTGGAGGGCAGTTGCCAGTTCACCGGGCGCTGCCCCTGCTGCTGCAGCCAGTCGTTGGCCCGGGAGAAGTGGCGACAGCCGAAGAAACCGCGGTAGGCACTGAGCGGGGACGGATGCGGCCCCTCCAGCACCAGGTGCCGCTGCCGATCGATCATCTTGCCTTTCTTGCGGGCATAGCTGCCCCACAACAGGAACACCACCCCTTCGCGCTCCCGGTTGATCACATCAATCACCCGGTCGGTGAAGGTCTCCCAGCCCTGCCCCTGGTGTGCCCCAGCCTGGCCCTGCACCACCGTCAGCACGCTGTTGAGCAACAGCACCCCCTGTTCCGCCCAGGGCTGCAGGCAGCCGTGATCCGGCACGGTGATGCCGACGTCGTCCTGCTGCTCCTTGAAGATGTTGACCAGGGATGGTGGCGGTGGCACCTCCGGGCGCACGCTGAAGCACAGACCATGGGCCTGGCCCGGGCCGTGGTAGGGGTCCTGCCCCAGAATCACCACCGACACCTGGTCCAGCGGCGTACTGTTGAGGGCATTGAAGCAGTGCTGACTGGCGGGGTACAGCACCTTGCCCGCCTGCTCCTCGGCGGCCAGGAACTCCGCCAGGGTATGCATGTAGGACTGCTCGAACTCCCCCGCCAGATGTTCGGACCAGCCCCGGTCCGGCCGGAGCTGGCTCGCCAGTGTCTGGGCCGGACTCATGCTCAGTCGTCCTTTGCGGCGCTGACCTTGTGCTCCGGCCGCATCGCCGGGAACAGGATCACATCGCGGATCGACGGCGAGTTGGTCAGCAGCATGGCCAGGCGGTCGATGCCGATCCCTTCGCCGGCCGTAGGCGGCAGGCCGTATTCCAGCGCCGTCACGTAGTCTTCGTCGTAGAACATCGCCTCGTCGTCACCGGCGTCCTTCTCCGCCACCTGGGCGCGGAAGCGTTCCGCCTGGTCTTCGGCGTCGTTCAGCTCGGAGAAGCCGTTGGCGATCTCGCGACCACCGACAAAGAACTCAAAGCGCTCGGTGACGAACGGGTTGGCGTCGGAACGACGGGCCAGCGGCGACACCTCGGTGGGGTACTCGGTGATGAAGGTCGGCTGCATCAGCCGGTGCTCGGCGGTCGCCTCGAAGATCTCGATCTGGACCTTACCCAGGCCCCAGCTGTCTTTCAGCGGAATGCCCAGGCCCTCGGCCAGCTGACGGGCGCTGGCGTCGTCCGCCAGTTGCTCGGCGGTGACATCCGGGTTGTACCTGAGGATGGCCTCCACCACGGTCAGCCGGTCGAAGGGCTTGCCGAAGTCATACTCGATGCGTTCTTCCCCGCCATCCGGAAGCGCCCGGGTGTTGACCACGATGTCGCTGCCGGTGACCGCACGGGCGGTTTCCCGCAGCATTTCCTCGGTCAGGTCCATCAGGTCGTTGTAGTCGGCGTAGGCCTGATAGAACTCCAGCATGGTGAACTCGGGGTTGTGCCGGGTGGACAATCCTTCGTTGCGGAAGTTGCGGTTGATCTCGAACACCCGCTCGAAACCGCCGACCACCAGGCGCTTGAGGTACAGTTCCGGCGCGATGCGCAGGTACATGTCAATGTCCAGCGCGTTGTGGTGGGTGATGAACGGCCGCGCCGTGGCACCACCGGGAATCACCTGCAGCATCGGCGTTTCCACCTCGATGAAATCCCGCTCGGCGAAGTAGTTGCGGATGCAGTTGATGATCTTCGAGCGGGCCAGGAACACCCGCCGGCTGTCCTCGTTGGTCATCAGGTCCACGTAGCGCTGGCGATAGCGGGCCTCGGTATCGGTCAGACCCTTGTGCTTCTCCGGCAGCGGACGCAGGGACTTGGTCAGCAGCACGTAGTGGTCCATGGTGACGTAGAGGTCGCCCTTGCCGGACTTGGCCAGGGTGCCGCGCACACCCACAATATCCCCCAGATCCCAGTGCTTGGTGGCTTTCTGGACATCCTTGGCGGCGTAGATCTGGATCCGCCCGGACATGTCCTGGACCACCTTGAAGGCCTTGCGATCGAGCATCAGGCGACCGGCGATGGCCACCTGGATACCCAGCGATTCCAACTCTTCCTTGCTCTTGTCGCCGTACTTCTCCTGCAGTTCGGCGGCGGTGGCGTCGCGACGGAAATCGTTGGGAAACGGCGAACCCTGTTCGCGCAGTTCCGCCAGCTTGGCACGACGCTCTGCGATCAGTCGGTTGTCTTCCTGCTGGACGTCGTTGGGCGTTTGCTCAGTCATGGTCTCTCACTAACAGTCGGGTCTAATGGGGAAAACTTGGAATACCGGTTCAGCTTACAGGGCCATCTTGAGGCTGGCCTCGATGAACTTGTCGATGTCGCCGTCCAGTACGGCCTGGGTATTGCTGGTCTCAACCTTGGTCCGCAGGTCCTTGACCCGGCTATCGTCCAGCACGTACGAGCGAATCTGGCTGCCCCAGCCAATGTCGGCCTTGGCGTCTTCCTGCTTCTGTTTCTCGGCGTTGCGCTTTTGCATCTCGAACTCGAACAGCTTGGCCTTGAGCTGTTTCATGGCCTGGTCCTTGTTCTGATGCTGGCTTCGGCCGGCCTGACAGGCCACCACGATCCCGGTCGGGTTGTGGGTCAGTCGCACCGCGGACTCGGTCCGGTTGACGTGCTGACCACCGGCACCGGAGGCGCGATAGACGTCCACCCGCAGGTCGGCCGGGTTGATCTCGATCTCGAAACTGTCATCCACTTCCGGCGAGACGAACACCGAGGAAAAGGAGGTATGGCGGCGGTTGCCGGAATCGAACGGTGACTTGCGCACCAGTCGGTGAACGCCGGTTTCGGTACGCAACCAACCGTAGGCGTAATCGCCCTGGAAATGCACCGTAGCACTCTTGACGCCAGCCACCTCACCATCCTGGGCCTCGACAATCTCGGTCTTGAAGCCGTGACGCTCGCCCCAGCGCAGGTACATGCGCAGCAGCATGTTGGCCCAGTCCTGGGCCTCGGTGCCGCCGGATCCCGCCTGGATATCGAGATAGGCATTGTTGGCGTCCATCTCGCCGGAGAACATGCGGCGGAACTCGAGCTTTTGCAGCTCGCCATCGAGCCCGTCCAGGTCGGCGACAATCTCGTCCGCCGTGGCCTCGTCGTCCTCTTCGACTGCGATTTCCAGCAGGCCTTCGGCGTCTTCCAGGCCGGAGGTCAGGTTATCGATGGTCTTGACGATCAACTCCAGGTCCGACCGTTCCTTGCCCAGAGCCTGGGCCCGCTCCGGATTGTCCCATACGGTGGGCTCTTCCAGTTCGCGCTCTACTTCAACCAGCCGTTCGCTTCGGTGGTCGTAGTCAAAGATACCCCCTAAGCGCATCAGTGCGCTCACGAAGCTCTTTGATCTTCGTCACAATGGGATTGATTTCCATGAAACCGTTTCTCACCTTCCGGAAAATTGTGGCAGCCACGCCCTGCCCCTTGCTAAAAGCGGTCGCGACTGCAATAAATCAGACGCGGCATTTTAACGGAAATACCGGGGTAAATCAGCCTGCCAGGCCAACCTTCAGGGCCTATCCAGTGGTGGAACGATCAAGCGTCGGAGTCGGACACCGGTTCCAGGTAGTCGATCAGCAGCTGCAGACTGGTCCGGCCGCGAAAGGTATTGGCGTCCGGCTTGTACACCACCCGGGCCCCAGTTTGCGTATAGTCCGGTACCTCGGCGCCGGTATTGAAGGCGATGCCGTCGACCACCTCGGCGCTGCCGTGCGGCCGCAACACCAGCTTGAGGTGATTCTGCCCGACGACGCGCTGACTGATGACCTGAAACTCGCCATCAAACAGGGGTTCGGGAAAGTGCTGCCCCCAGGGGCCAGCCCGACGCAGCAGGTTAGCAGTCTCCAGGGTCAGCTCGTGGGGCGCCAGGGGGCCGTCGGTGGTGATCACCGCCTCCAGGTCTTCGGCGGTGATGGTGTCCCGCACCGCCAGGTCGAAGGCCTCGGCGAAGGCATCCAGGTCCTGGTGGGCGATGGTCATACCGGCGGCCATGGCGTGGCCGCCAAATTTCTTCAGCATGCCCGGATGGCGGGTGTCCACCATCGCCAGCACATCCCGGATGTGCAAGCCTGGAATGGAGCGTGCGGAGCCCTTGATCTCCTCGCTGTCTTCGCCGGGGGCGAACGCGATGACCGGCCGATGGGTCTGCTCCCGGATCCGCGCCGCCAGAATGCCGATCACCCCCTGGTGCCAATCGGGATCGAACAGCGCCAGCCCCCAGGGCAGGCCCTCCAGGTCCAGCGACATGGACGCCAACAGGTCCTGGGCCTGGCTCTTCATATCCCGCTCGATGGAACGCCGTTCCCGGTTGAAGGTATCCAGTTCGCTGGCCAGGCGACGAGCCTCCTCCGAACTCCCCGCCAACAGGCAGGCAATGCCGACGCTCATGTCGTCCAGGCGACCGGCGGCATTGAGCCGCGGCCCCACCACAAAGCCCAGGTCGGTGGCGCTGATCTGGCGGTAGTCTCGCCCGGCCACTTCCAGCAGCGCCAGAATGCCTGGCCTGGCCAGGCCCTGACGGATCCGACGCAGTCCCTGTTCGACAAAGATGCGGTTGTTATGATCCAGCGGCACCACGTCAGCCACGGTGCCCAGGGCCACCAAATCCAGCAGGCTGCCCAGATTGGGTTCCGGCTCCGGCAACTCGCCAAGCTCCCGCAGGCGCCGCCGCAGGGCAGTCAGCACGTAGAACATCACGCCAACACCGGCGGCGTTCTTGCTCAGAAAGGGACAGTTGGGTTGATTGGGATTCACGATGGCGTCGGCCTCGGGCAGGGTGTCCCCCGCCAGGTGGTGGTCGGTCACCAACACCTTGACGCCCAGCTTTCGGGCCTCGGCCACCCCCTCGATGGCCGAGATGCCGTTATCCACCGTCACCAGCAGATCCGGCAACGCCCCCTCTGCCTGCAAGCGGTGCAGGATGCCCGGCGTCAGGCCGTAGCCGTCGGCAAACCGGCTGGGCACCCGAAAATCCACATCCGCCAGGCCGAGCATGGACAACCCCAACACGGCCACGGCGGTGCTGGTGGCGCCGTCGGCATCGAAATCGCCCAGCACCAGAACCCGCTGGTTGTCACGAATGGCCCCGGCCAGCAGCTCCACCGCCCGGTCGATACCCCGCATATCCAGCGGGGAGGCCAGGTGTTTCAGGGTGTAGTTGAGTTGCTGCTCGGAGTTGACGCCGCGGGCGGCGTAGAGGCGACGCAGCAGCGGAGGCAACTGCGCGCCCCAGTCCGGCTCGGTGGCCGGTCCGGGACGACGGACGATCTTCTTCGGGGTCATAGGAGCCTGAAAATGGTTAGGCGTGCTTCCAGTGGCTGGCCATGAACGACTGCACTTCGGCCAGGTCGTTATCAAGCACCGTACAGCGTTCCTCCCGCTCGAACAGGTCGGCCATGTGGGGGGGCAGCTGGGGCTTGACGCTCAAACCGGCTTCCGCGATGGCATCCGGGAACTTGGCCGGATGGGCGGTACCCAGGGTCACCATGGGCACACTGGCGTCGCGGCGACAGTTACGGGCCGCGCGTACGCCGATGGCAGTGTGCGGGTCAAGCAGGTATTCGGTCTGCTCGTACACTTCACGAATGGTGTCGCAGGTCCCCTTGTCATCCACCGCATCGCTGTCGAACAGCTTGCGGGCGTTGCGCCAGCGGTAGTCCTCGATACTCACCGGGCCCTGCTGGGCGCGCTCCAGCAGATCCTTCACCGCGGCGCCGTCGCGACCGTGGAGGTCGAACAGCAGTCGCTCGAAGTTGCTGGACACCATGATGTCCATGCTCGGCGACAGGGTATGCTCCAGCTGGTGCTGCTCGTACTTATTGCCGCTCATGAAGCGGTGGAGGATGTCGTTGCGGTTGGTGGCAATCACCAGCTGGGCAATGGGCAGCCCCATCTTCTTGGCCAGGTAGCCGGCGAAGATGTCGCCGAAATTGCCGGTGGGCACGGAGAACGCCAGGCTGCGATCCGGGCCACCCAGGGCCAGGGAGGCCTGAAAGTAGTAGACGATCTGGGCCATGATTCGCGCCCAGTTGATGGAGTTTACGGCCGCCAGCTGGGTCTTGCCGCCCAGGAAGGACTGGTCGCCGAAGCTCTGCTTCACCATGCGCTGGCAGTCGTCGAAGTTGCCCCGCACCGCAATGTTGTGGATGTTGTCACCCAAGACGGTGGTCATCTGGCGACGCTGCACCTCGGACACCCGCTCGTGGGGGTGGAGGATGAAGATGTCGACGTGCTCGCAATGGCGGCAGCCCTCGATGGCGGCGGAACCGGTGTCGCCGGAGGTGGCCCCCATGATCACCACGTGCTGCTTGCGCTTCTCCAGCACGTAGTCCAGCAGCCGGCCCAGCAGCTGCAGCGCAAAGTCCTTGAACGCCAGGGTGGGACCGCGGAACAGCTCCATCACCCACTCGTTGGTATCCAGCTGCACCAGCGGCGCGACCGCCGAATGGGAAAAGTGCTTGTAGGTCTCATCCAGCATCGCCCGGAAGTCGTCCGCCGGGATGGCGTCGTCGACGAACGGGTGCATCACGTTGAACGCCAGCTCGCTGTAGGACAGGCCACGCCAGCTGCGAATCTCCTCCAGGCTGAAGTGGGGCAGCGACTCCGGCACATAGAGACCGCCATCGCCGGCCAGGCCGGTCAGCAGAACATCCTCAAATCCCAGGGCAGGGGCCTCACCCCGTGTACTGATATATCTCACGCTGTCTTCCTGTTAACTGAAATTTTCCGCACGGATGCGCACAACCTGGCCCTCGATGTCGGCCAACGCTTCGATGTCCTCGATCGCCCGGTTGATCTGACGCTCCTGCACCGTGTGGGTCAGGATGATCACCGGAATCTTGCCGTCTTCCAGCTCGGACTCCTTCTGGACGATGGACTCAATGTTGATGCCGTGTTCGCTGAGGATGGCAGAGACCTTGGCCAGCACACCGGGATGGTCCACCGCCTGGATACGCAGGTAATAGGCGGACTGGATATCCTCCATCGGCAATACCGGCAGGTCTTCCAGCGCCGCCTGGGCAAAGCCGAGGTAGGGTACCCGGTGGTTGCTCTCGAGGGCCACGGCGCGGGCCACATCCACCACATCGGCGATGACCGCCGAGGCTGTCGCCTCATCCCCCGCCCCTGGGCCGTAATACATGGTCTGGCCAACCGCATCGCCATCCACCAGGACCGCGTTGAGCACCCCGTCCACCTGGGCGATCAGGTGTTCCTGGGGCACCAGGGTCGGGTGCACCCGCAGTTCGATGCCATGCTCACGGCGACGGGCGATGCCCAGGTGCTTGATACGGTAGCCGAGCACTTCGGCATGGGCGATGTCGTAGGGTGTGATCTTCGAAATGCCCTCGGTGTAGGCTCGCTCGAACTGCAACGGCACCCCGAAACCGGTGGAGGCCAGGATCGTCAGCTTGTGGGCGGCGTCGATGCCTTCCACGTCGAAGGTGGGGTCCGCCTCAGCGTAGCCCAGCTGCTGGGCTTCCTTGAGCACATCGGCGAATTCCCGCCCGGCACGCATCTCGGTAAGGATGAAGTTGCCGGTGCCGTTGATGATGCCGGCAATCCAGTCGATGCGGTTGGCCGCCAGCCCTTCCCGCATGGCCTTGATCACCGGGATTCCGCCAGCCACGCCGGCTTCGAAGGCGACAATCACCCCCTTCTGCTCCGCCGCCTCAAAGATTTCATTGCCATGGACCGCGATCAGCGCCTTGTTGGCGGTGACAACGTGCTTGCCGTTATTGATGGCACTCATCACCAGCTCTTTGGCGGTTTCATAGCCGCCGATTAGCTCGATAACAATATCGACACCGGGATCGTTGACCACATCGAAGATATCAGTGGTGAAAGGAATATCGCCCAGGTCAAGGTCGGTGCGCGCGGTGCGACTCGCCACCCGGCTGATTCGAATGTTGCAGCCCGCCCGGCCAGCAATCTGGCTGGCGTTCCGGTTCAGTACATTGAAGGTACCGCCACCTACTGTACCCAGCCCGCAAATTCCGACATTGACGTCTTTCAATCTCTCACCCCTGTTCCTGATGATTGGCAAGCCTGCGAACCACCAGCCCGGATTCTATCCCGGAGCGGTCCGCAGGCTTCTTGAATTATGCGACGGCATAGTATACCGGCTAAGCAGCCGGTTGTGTTAGGGCTGCCGACAAAAGGCCAGGATCACGGCCTACTGGCAGGGGTGACAGGGCTCAACGAACGCCAAGCCCCTTGGCCAGCTGCTCGGCCGGCACGTAGCCACGGATCATGTTGCCGTCTTCCAGCACAATCGCTGGGGTGCCGGTTACGCCGAGCTGTCGCCCCAGTTGATACTGGGCCAGTACGGGGTTCTCGCAGCTGGCTGCCGCCACACGCTCTCCCCGCTTGGCGGCGTTCATCGCGGCCCGCTGGTCGTCGGCACACCAGACCGACTCATACTTGGCGAAGGAAGCGGTATTGGGACCGGACCGGGGGAAGGCATAATAGTTGACCGTGATGCCCATGGCATTGAGCTGCGGGACCTCGGTATGCAGCTTGCGGCAGTAGCCACAGTCGATATCGGTGAACACGTTGATCTGGGCCTTTTGCTCGCCCTCCGCCGGGAAACGAATCAGACCCTCCTGCCCCAACTTGTTCATGGCCGCCACCCGGATCTCCGCTCGCGCGTTCTCAGACAGGCTCACCAGGCCATCGTCCGTCAGCTGCAAAAGCTCACCGCTGATCAGGAACTGGCCGTCCTCGGTGGTGTAGATCAACTCATTCTGTTCACTGACCACCTTGTACAGCCCCGGTGCCGGGGTCGGCTCCACCACCACCTGCCCCAGGGCCGGCAGCGACTCCGACAAACGCGCGGCAATGGCTTCCTCGATTTCCCCCGCCCAGGCGGTGGCGCCGGCGGACACCGCCACCGACAACAGCAGGGCCTGCAGTTTACGGACGATCGTATTACTTCTCGACATAATGAATCCTGTATTTGTCGCCCAGCATGCTGGGCACTGGATCGGGAAACACCGACCGATTTCTGGAACCTTTGCGACCTTGGCGGCGCGGAAAAGTTCATTCACCGCTCTGGCGCACAATGTACCAAGTCGGCGGCCCCGTGACTAACCTCTGGGATGATGGGTGCGATGCAGAGACTGCAGGCGCTGGCGGGCTACGTGGGTATAGATCTGGGTGGTGGACAAATCGGAATGGCCGAGCAGCATCTGAACCACCCGCAAGTCCGCGCCGTGATTCAGGAGATGCGTCGCAAAGGCATGACGGAGGGTATGCGGGGACAGATGCTTGTGGATTCCGGCCCGCACCGCGTACTGCTTGATCCGGTGCCAGAAGGCCTGGCGCGTCATTGCGCAGGCCCTGTTGCCGGGAAACAGGTCATCGCTGGCCCGCCCCTTCAACAGCGCCCCGCGCCCGATTTTCATGTAGCGAAGCAGCCAATCGACGCCTTCCTCCCCGAGCGGCACCAGGCGCTCCTTGCCGCCCTTACCGGTGATCCGGACCACCCCCTGGCGCAGGTTGACCTGATCCACCCGCAGGGTGACCAGCTCCGTTACCCGCAGGCCACAACCGTAGAGAATCTCCAGCATGGCCTTGTCACGAAGCTCGATGGCGACGGCCGGATCCGGCTCATTGAGCAGGGCCTCCACCTCCGCTTCGGACAGGGTATCGGGCAGCCGCTTCGGCAGCTTGGGACTGTCGATGCGCAGCGTGGGGTCTTCTTGAATGACTCCCTCCCGCAGCAGGTAGCGGTAAAACCGCCTCAGGCAAGAGAGGCGACGGGCGGCGGTGGAGCTCTTACGCCCTTCCGCCATTCCCCGGGACACCCACTCCAGCAGGTCGCTACGGACCGCTGCGGCCAGCGTCTTGCCCCCCGGCCGCTCCAACAACCAGGCGGCCAGTCGCTCCAGGTCGCTGCGGTAGGCCGATCGGGTATTCTCCCCAAGCCCTTCCTCGAGCCAGATCGCCTCGCAGAAACGCTCGATCAGTCGACCATTCTCCAGGGCCATCGATTCAGTCACGCCACTCTCCCGCGATTGCCATTACCAAGCTGCCCCTCTAGCTTCCATCGCCCCGAATCTCCCCCACCGGATTGGCTTCGGCCAGACGCAAAAAAGGCAGCCAATGGCTGCCTTTTTATCCCGCCAGACCCAACAGGTCCGGCTTGCCGACTGACCCGAAAAGGTCGAATCAGCCCAGCTTCTCCTTGATGCGAGCAGCCTTACCGGACAGGTCACGCAGGTAGTACAGCTTGGCCTGACGCACGTCACCACGACGCTTGACGTTGATGCTGTCGATCAGTTTGGAGTAAGTCTGGAAAGTACGCTCTACGCCGACACCGTAAGAAATCTTACGAACGGTGAAGGAAGAGTTCAGACCACGGTTGCGCTTACCGATCACCACACCCTCGAACGCCTGCAGACGCTCACGGTTACCCTCGGTTACACGCACCTGAACAACCACGGTGTCACCCGGCGCGAAGGCAGGGATTTCCTTGGTCATCTGTTCCGCTTCAATCTGACTGATGATGTTGTTCTTGCCGCTCATCGAATTGCTCCTGATACCCAATCTCTCAATGCCCTGATCACTCAGTGGCACCCGGTTCATTTAAAATTTCATCCAGCAGCTCACGCTCTTCGTCCGTAAACACCCGCTGTTCCAGCAGGTCGGGGCGTCGCTCCCAGGTTCGCCTCAGCGACTGCTTCAGCCGCCAACGCCGGATCTGGTCATGGTGACCGCCGAGTAACACGTCCGGCACTGCCATACCCTCGTAAACTTCCGGCCGGGTATAGTGCGGACAATCCAGCAAACCATCGGCAAACGAATCCTGTTCTGCCGACTGCGCATGACCCAGCGCTCCGGGGATGAGGCGTGTAACCGCATCAATCACTGACATCGCTGCCAGCTCGCCACCGGACAGCACAAAATCGCCCAGCGACACTTCCCGATCGACTTCCGTCAAGATCAGGCGTTCATCAACACCTTCGTAACGCCCCGCGACCAGTATCAGGTTTTCCGCCGCAGCCAGCGACTCCACCACCGACTGGTTCAGGGTTTCCCCCTGAGGCGAAAGATACACCACACAAGCCTTACCCGGCGCCGCCTCCCGAGCGGCATGGATGGCATCCCGCAGGGGCTGGATTTTCATCAGCATGCCAGGGCCACCGCCATAGGGGCGATCATCAACGGTGCGGTGCCGGTCATGGGTGAAATCCCGCGGATTCCAGCTCTGAAACCTGAGCAACCCGTCACGAACTGCGCGACCGGTGATGCCGAACTCCGTGACCGCGCCGAACATCTCCGGAAACAGGCTGACTGCGCCGATCCACACCCGTCAGAACTCCGGATCCCAGTCCACCACCATGGTACCGGCGGCAAGATCGATCTCCCGGATTACCTGCTCGGGGAGATAGGGCACCAACCGCTCCCGCTGGTCGATGGAGTCGCTACTGGCGCGAACCACCAGGACGTCATTCGAGCCGGTCTCCATCAAGTGGTGCACCTGGCCCAGACAATCGCCAGCGACAGTAACCACCGTCAGGCCTTCCAGCTGGTGCCAGTAATATTCGCCTTCCGGCAGCTCAGGCAGGGCATCGATTGGCACCACGATGTCGGCACCACAATAACCACGCGCCATATCCCGGTCGGCAACACCGGCCAACTTGACGACAATCCCCGGACCGTGCCGGCGACCTTCCTCAAGCCTGATTGGCTTTCGCCGTCCATCCTGAACCAGGGTCCAGTCTGGATACTGCAAGATGCCGTCAATGGGATCGGTGTAGGAATAAACCTTCAACCAGCCCTTGACGCCATATACCGAGGTAATCCGGCCAATCACAGTTTCCTGCGAACGCTGTGTCATGCCTTCACCCCGGCCTAGATCGAACTTACTCGGCGCCTTTCAGCAGCTGAGCCACGCGTTCGCTAGCCTGGGCGCCCTGACCCAACCAGTAGTCTACGCGGTCACGATCGATACGCAGGCGCTCTTCCTGACCACGGGCAACCGGGTTGAAGAAGCCAACACGCTCAATGAAACGACCGTCGCGGGATTTGCGGCTGTCAGTGACTGTCAGATGGTAGAACGGGCGCTTCTTGGAGCCGCCACGAGCCAAACGGATTGTTACCATTTCGACCAATATCCTGTTCAGTTGTACGAACTTTGTACGATTCGCACCAGCTCAAATGCGGCTGATACGAAGACCCATACTCGAAAGGGGCGCTATTCTATGCTAAAAAACCGCCAAAGAAAACAGCTAATGCATGCGGCTATTACATACGCCCCATCGGCGGCATTCCACCACCGCCACCTGGCGGCATCATCCCGCCCATACCACGCATCATGTTGGCCATGGCGCCTTTCTTGCTGAACTTCTTCATCATCTTGGACATCTGCTTGTGCTGCTTCAGCAGCCGGTTGACGTCCTGTATCTGGGTGCCGGAGCCGGCGGCGATTCGACGCTTGCGGGAATTGTTGATGGTGTCGGGGTAGCGACGCTCTTTAGGGGTCATGGAACAGATGATGGCTTCCATCTGCCCAATACTCTTGTCATTGACCTGCTGCTGGGCCACCTGGGCCATCTGCCCCATGCCAGGTAACTTGTCCAGCAACCCACCGACACCGCCCATATTCTTCATCTGCTGGATCTGGTCGCGAAAGTCTTCCAGATCGAAACTCTTGCCCTTTTTGATCTTCTTGGTCAGCTTCTGGGCTTTTTTCTGGTCGAGCTTGCGTTCGGCTTCCTCTATTAAGGAAAGCACATCGCCCATACCCAGGATCCGCGACGCCACCCGGTCAGGATGGAACGGCTCCAGGGCATCGCTTTTTTCACCCACCCCCAGGAACTTGATGGGCTTGCCGGTGATGTGGCGCACCGACAGCGCGGCCCCACCGCGGGCATCACCATCGGTCTTGGTGAGCACCACCCCGGTCAACGGCAGCGCATCATTGAACGCCTTGGCGGTATTGGCGGCGTCCTGACCGGTCATGGAGTCAACCACAAACAGGGTTTCGATGGGGCTCACCGCCTTATGGAGCCGACCAATCTCGCCCATCATCTGCTCGTCGATGTGCAGCCGGCCAGCGGTATCGAGTATCACAACGTCGATATGCTTCTTGCGGGCGGCATCGATCGCCCCCTCGGCGATGTCCACAGGATCCTGGTCAGCGCTGCTGGGATGAAACTCAACGCCCACTTCCCCCGCCAGGGTCTCCAACTGGTTGATCGCCGCCGGGCGGTAGATGTCAGCACTGACTACCAGCACCGATTTTTTCTCACGTTCTTTCAGCAACCGGGCCAGCTTGGCGACCGTGGTGGTCTTACCCGCCCCCTGCAGACCCGCCATCATGACCACTGCCGGCGGCTGGGTCGCCAGGTTCAACGCCTCGTTGCCCTCGCCCATGACCTTTTCCAGCTCCTGCTGGACCACACGGACGAACACCTGCCCCGGCGTCAGACTACGCCGCACCTCCTGACCGATTGCGCGCTTGCGGACACTGGCAACAAACTCCTTCACCACCGGCAAGGCCACGTCCGCCTCAAGCAGAGCCTTGCGCACCTCCCGCAGCGTGTCCTTGATGTTGTCATCAGTCAGTCGGGCCTGGCCGGAAATCTTCCGTAGGCTGCCTGAGAGTCGGTCTGTCAGGTTTTCAAACATAGCGTAAATCCGTACCCCTGATTATTGGGTGCATGAACAGGGAACCGGTTGATTCCGGTTGCACAATCGCGACATTATAACCAGACTATCGCGCTGAAACGACCAGCCCGGTCAAATCATTGCATAACAGGTAACCTCTGGGCCCGTCCAGAACGCCCCAAGGCCCCTAGTGTCCCGATCAATCAACCAAATAAGGACGACATGGGAACGCTGATTCTCGCGGTGATCTCGCTTTTTCTCTACAGTGTCGGCACCGCCCTGCAAGCGCTCAGCTTTCGCGGCCGTGTTCACACCTCTCCAGCGATCACCGGGCTGGTTGGCGTACTGGCCCTGATCGGACACGGCCTGCTGATCTGGCAAACCGTGCACCATGACGGCGGCTTTGACCTCGGCTTCTTCCAGAGTTCGGTGCTGATCTCCTGGATCATCGTGGCCCTGCTGCTGGCCCTGGGCATTCGCAAGCCCGTCCACAACCTGTCGCTGGCCATCTACCCGCTGGCGGGAATCACCATTCTGGTACTGCTGGCCACCCCGAGCAGCCCACGGCTGGTGGCGGACGACAATTACGGCATGCTTTCCCACATCGCGCTGTCCATCACCGCCTACAGCCTGCTCTCCCTGGCGGCGGCCCAGGCGGTGCTGCTCTACTTCCAGAACCGGCAGCTCAAACACAACTACAATAGCCCGCTGGTGCGTAACCTGCCTCCGCTGCAAACCATGGAATCCCTGTTGTTTGAAATGGTATGGGCCGGCGTTGTCCTGCTGGTGCTGGCCATTGCCACCGGGGCCCTGTTCGTCAATGACCTGTTTGCCCAGAACGTAGCCCACAAGACCATCTTTTCCCTGATGTCGCTGGCGGTGTTTGTGGCCTTGCTGATTGGGCGCTACACCAAAGGCTGGCGAGGCACCACGGCAAGCCGCTGGACGCTGACCGGGTGCGCCCTGCTGATGCTGGGCTTCTATGGCAGCAAGTTCGTCCTGGAACTGGTCTTCCAGCAACCCGGTTAAGAAGCGCACCGGCCAGGCTTGACAGCAGCCACAGTGACCCCCTATTTTCGCAACTTATCCGCAACATAAGGACTCCCTCTTTTGAACGAGGCATCGCTTACGGCGCTGTTTTCGCTCCTCGCGGGGCTCATTTTACTGTCCGCATTTTTCTCCAGCTCCGAAACCGGCATGATGTCGCTGAACCGGTATCGCCTGAAACATCTGGCGAAAACCGGCCACAAAGGCGCCCGGCGAGCCCAGAAGCTGCTGCAGCGCACCGACCAGTTGATCGGCGTCATCCTGATTGGCAACAATTTTGTCAACATCCTGGCCTCGGCCATTGCCACGGTGATCGCCATCCGGATCTGGGGCGATGCCGGCATCGCCATCGCTACCCTGCTGCTGACCATCGTGATCCTGATCTTTGCCGAGGTCACCCCCAAGACCCTGGCAGCCCTGTTTCCGGAAAAGATTGCCTTTCCCGCCAGCCACGCCCTGGCTCCCATGCTCAAGGTGCTCTATCCGGTGGTCTGGCTGGTTAACCTGTTCACCGGATTCATCCTCAAACTGATCGGCGTATCGGCCCAGGACGCCGCCAATGACCACCTCAGCCGCGAGGAACTTCGCACCCTGGTCAACGAGGCGGGCGCGCTCATCCCCACCAAGCATAAGGATATGCTGGTCAGCATCCTGGACCTGGAAAACGTCACGGTGAACGACATCTTCGTTCCCCGCAACGAGGTCATCGGTATCGACCTGGACGACGACCTGGAGACCATCCTGCGCCAGCTGCGCAGCAGCCAGCATACCCGCCTGCCAGTCTACAAGGGCGACATCAACAACGTTCAGGGCGTGATGCACCTGCGCAATACCTCCAAGCTGCTGATGCAGGAAGACATCAACAAGGCGATGCTGATGCAGCTCTGC
Organism: Marinobacter sp.; assembly: GCF_033722735.1. GTDB lineage: Bacteria > Pseudomonadota > Gammaproteobacteria > Pseudomonadales > Oleiphilaceae > Marinobacter. Next base: position 34,380 of record NZ_JAWVYN010000001.1, on the reverse strand, counting down.
CGCGAGCCCTATTTCATCCCCGAAAGCACACCGCTCAACACCCAGTTGATCAACTTCCAGAAGGCCAAACGCCGTTTCGGCATCGTGGTCGATGAGTATGGCGAGGTGCTGGGCATTGCCACCCTGGAGGACATCCTGGAAGAAATCGTCGGCGAATTCACCACCGACTACGCCGCCACCAGCCCGGACATCATCCCCCAGGACGATGGCACCTACATCATCGACGGCACCGCCGCGGTACGTACCATCAACAAGACCCTGGGCTGGAAACTGCCCACCGATGGCCCCAAGACCCTCAATGGCCTGATCACTGAAACCCTCGAATCCATCCCGGAAACCAACATCTGTCTGCGGGTCCAGGACCACCGCATCGAAGTGCTCCAGATCAAGGACAACGTGGTCAAGGCTGCCATCGTTCATCCCCTCAAGCGCCGCGGCCGGGGTCATTGACCGCCGGCCGTCGCCATATACGATTCTGTTATAGTAGCCCACCGGCTAGAAAGATCATATTTTAACCATTTCCTTGACCTTGCAGCCGCCAACTCCAAAACTGAAATTGCAGTCGTGCATAATAAAAACAGGAGTGCGAGCCATGAGCCTGGGACACACGTTTGGTCTACTCACCCACCCGGACCAAGAGTGGGAAGCGATCAGAAAAGATTCAGAATCCGTCAGTAAACTGTACTTTGGGCATATTCTCCTGCTCGCCCTAATTCCTGCCGCAGCGGGCTACTACGGCAGCACACAGGTTGGCTGGCAGGTCGGGGACGGCCAGATAGTCCGACTCACCTCCGGCAGCGCCCTGCAATTGTGCGTACTGTTCTACGCAGCCATGCTGGCCGGCATCTACATCATTGGCCGGTTTATTGACTTTTTCGCAGCGACCTATGAGGTCAGGGAGCAACAGCCCCATGGAGTGACACTGGCAGCCTATACCGCCACCCCGGTGTTTTTACTGGGGGTAATTGCCGCCTATCCGAACATCTGGGTAAACATGCTGGTAGGGCTGCTCGCGATCGCCTATTCCGTTTACCTGCTTTATGAGGGGTTGCCGATACTGATGAAGATCCCGGCTGACCGCGGCTTCATGTTCGCGTCGTCGGTGCTGACCGTGGGTCTGGTGATGTTTGTGGCGCTGCTGGCAATCAGCGTCGTTATCTGGAGCATGGGGGTTGGGCCTGTTTATACCAACTGACACCAAAGGAGGGGCATTCACGCCACCTCGGTCCGGAGAGCGAGGACGGTCTTCGAACCCGAGAGAACGGAATACAGACCTTAATCAATTGGTCATTTTACCTGACAGGGAATTACGGTAAATTACGCGCATAATCATAAAAGATGCAGTTTAGCTCGGTCATGTATCCGGTTGAGGCGTAACAGGAGTCGGCCATGAAAAAGCAGTCCGGCATACATTATATCCGTGAGCACAGGGATGCCGGCAGTAAATCACAACTTCCAAGGGAGGTGGTACGGATTCGTGACACTGTCACCGCCGGGCTATGCGATTTATTGCAGGGAGCTTTCGATGCCGTAGACGATTCGTTGTTCGAGCTGGCCAACAACGCGCGGAGCAATAACGAACAGAATCGCTACTTCGAAGCCATGCGCGAGATCCGGATCAAACGCAAAGGCATAGAAAAGCACTTCCAGACGGCAATCGCCGAGCTGTTTGACCACCCTCCCCGGGCGGGCTCCGCCTTGCCTGCGGACCAGGACGCCAACAAGGCCACCCTGGATACCCTGACCCTGGTGCAGGACGACGACCTGGAAGAACAGGTCGCGCTCAATGCCATGGTGAGCAAATCCCGCGCTCATTTTCAGGGGCCACTGATTCAGCTGCAGACACGATTCTCGGTGATCTACCCGGGCGCCAGCGAGGAAGACCCGGTCAACCCGCTGGCGCCCGAGCACTTGTGCGCAGCCTTCGTGGAGGCCACCCAGGCACTGGAAATCCAGATTCGCGAGCGGCTGATCGTTCTCAAGCAGTTCGACCGCTATGTGGTCGCCAACCTGGGCATGCTGCTGGACGAGGCCAACCGCATCCTGATCCAGGCCGGGATCATTCCCAACTTCCGCTACCACGGCAAGACCAATGCCCAGGCGAGTCCATCCGGCCAAAGTCCGGGCGAATCAGCCGGCACACGGTCTTCGGCCCCGCCAGCGGATCGCGGCAGCCCGGAGAGCGAAGCGCTGTTCGAGCAGATCCGGCAGTTGCTGAACCGACAGCGACAAGTCAGTGGCCAAGCGCCCAGAGCCGCAGACCCCAACGTGCACGTGGTCGGCGGCCCGGAGTTGGCGCATCTGCTGGCATCACTGCCGCAGGCCCCCCAAGATTCAATCCAAGGCGATCTCAGCGGCGGCAAGCCGGTGGTGCTGGACCTGCACCAGGTCGTTGAAAGCCTGTTGAGCAAGACCGAAACCGCGGACGGCAAGAAACCGGCCCTCAACGAAACCGATGAAGACCTGATCAACCTGGTCTCCATGCTGTTTGAGTTCATTCTCGACGACTACAACCTGTCAGCGCCCATCCAGGTACTGATCAGCCGATTGCAGATCCCGATCCTGAAGGTCGTCATCAAGGACAGATCCTTCTTCAGCAAAGCCGGTCACCCGGCACGGCGGTTACTGAACTCGCTGGCCCGGGCCGGGATTGGCTGGAGCGAAAGCGACGAGAAAACCCGCGACAAGCTGTACGACCAGATCCACACCATTGTGTTGCGGATTCTGGAGGAATTCGACGGCGATATTTCGCTGTTTGAGCAGCTCGGCGATGATTTCGAGCAATTCCTGGCCCGGGAAAATCGTCGGGCGTCACTGGTGGAACAGCGTACCCGGGAATCCGAACGCGGACGCATCAAGTCCCAGAAGGCCCAGGAAACCGTCGACAAACTCCTGCAGGAAAAGCTGTCACAGCATTCCATCTCAGACACCGTCCACGACATTCTGGTGAACGGCTGGAGCAGGGTCATGTTCCTTGCCTACCTGCGAAACGACGTCGAAAACCGGTGGAACAGCGCCGTGCGCGTGGTCGACGACCTGATCTGGTGCCTCCACCCCCGCCTCGATGACGAAGCCCGCGATCAGTGGGTACGGGTGGTACCCGCCCTGCTGAAATCCTTGCGGGCTGGCCTGGAGGAAGTGTCCTACAACTCCAGCAAGCTCGATACCATGATGAGCGACCTCAAGCACGAGCTGACCGAGGCGTTTCGGACCCATGCCCTGGCCGAGGCACGGGAGACGCCCAAGGAGCCGGAGCCCGAACCGGAGCCCGAACCCAAGCACCCAACCGCCGTTGAGCGGCAACAGGAGCTGGAAGACGCCGCTATTGCCGAGTACATCGAGAAAGTGGATGCCATCGACATTGGCACCTGGGTGGAGTTTGGCCTGGTGAACGGCGCCAGCTTCCGCTGCAAACTGACCGCCATCATCGAAGAGGCGGACTGCTTCGTGTTCGTCAACCGAATGGGCCTCAAGGTCATTGAGAAAAAACGCGTGGAGCTGGCCCACGAAATGCGCCGGGGACGCCTCACTGTGCTGGAACAGGGGGCGCTGATCGATCGAGCACTGGATGCGGTCGTTACCACCCTGAAAGGCAAGGCGGCGGGCTAACCCCCGCCCTACCCACGCTTGCCTGCAGCCGTTATCAGGAGCCGCCCCCGTTTCATGTTTGACACCGGCAGCCGCCCCCCCCTCCCGGCCAAGTACCGGTTGCTCCTCGCGCTGTCAGTCGCATTGTTGCTTCACACCCTGGCGGTGTCACTGGTGCCGCTCATTTCCCTGCCGGATGACCGGCCGGCCCCCTCCGCCCTCAGGATTTCGTTGTCACAGCCCGCCAACGCCGACAACCAACAGGCGCGCCCCCCTGCACCTGAACGACCGGAAACACCGGTAACGCGCCCCCCCGAACCGGAGCCGGTAACGCCCGTGATCCAGAGCAGGCACGCCACCAGGACAGTCGCTACCACCCAGACGCCGCCGGCGCAGCCGCAGCCATCGTCCACGACGACACCGCGGCCTGCACCGCCGCCGCCCCGGCCAGCGGCAGCGAGCCCTGCACCTTCGACCAGCCCGGTTGAACGCACCACCGATCAGCCCCAGGAAATCACTCAGCTGGGCAAACCGGTGGAAACATCTCCCTACCTGACCGCACTGGCGGTGAGGATCGCCCGCCATGCTCGTGGGACCTTTGCCCAGGCATTGACCGCCACCCTGGAGCACGGGCAACCCGCACCGGTGGAAATTGAATTACATTTGATGGGAAATGGGGCCTTGATCGGCGCCACGGTCAGCCGTTCGTCGGGTAACCCGGTTATAGACCGTGCAGCGTATCAGGGCGCACTCAGTGCCAGCCCTTATCCACCGCCACCCGAAGGCCGTCAGAGCAGTAACCGTTTCCGGGTGGACATCGTCTTTACCCCGGAGCGACTGTGAGCTGGGCCAGGGGAAGGCCCAGCTCCAACAAAATCAGGCTTCGGCCTGTTTGGCGGCAGCCTTGACCATTTCGGCCAACTCGCCGCTCTCGGACAGCTCCAGCACGATGTCGCAGCCACCGACCAGCTCGCCATTGATGTAAAGCTGTGGATAGGTGGGCCAGCTGGAATAGACCTTCAGTGCCTCACGCAACTCCTGATTGTCCAGGATATTGACGAAGGCAAACCGTTCACCGCATGCCATCAGCGCCTGCACCGTTCTGGCGGAGAAGCCACATTGGGGAGACTGCGGGGTACCCTTCATGTAAATGATGATCGGGTTCTCCTCCAACTGACTCTTGATCGTTTCGTTAATATCCATGCACTCTTACCTCTTCGTTGCTATCCGGAACGTCACAGCAGGCTGCTTGTGGTTGACAGAGACGCCTGACCGGGGACACAAACCCAGCCGGTACACCACACCCCCTGGGACAGGGAACTTTTCAGCCTATTGTACACACCCTGTCAATCCCGCACCAAACCCTCCCGCCGCCGGCAGCATTGTCATCCCAGGATTGACCCGCTAGACTTGGCCTTTCGCCTGTCGTCGGGCACGTCACGCAATTCCCGCGGGGCTTCCCGCCGGATACCCGCTCAGCATTCAGCGGCACGGGTACTCCGGGATAAACTTGACTCCGGATTGCTATCTCTCGTTTTCCGCTTCCCAAGGATCAGCTAAAGGCCGTGAACATGGCAGTAAGACATTTTCTGACACTGAATGATTTGACTCCCGACGAGTTGGACCTGCTTTTGGCCCACGCCAGCAAGCTGAAACAGGAGTGGCGGTCTGGCCAGATTCGCGATTCCCTGAAAAACCGTGTGCTGGCCATGATTTTTGAAAAATCGTCCACCCGCACCCGTGTCTCCTTTGAAGCCGGCATGGCACAACTGGGCGGTTCCGCCCTGTTCCTCTCCCCCCGGGACACCCAACTGGGCCGAGGTGAACCCATCGAAGACTCCGCCATCGTCATATCCAGCATGGTCGATGCGGTGATGATCCGAACCTTCGCCCACAACAAGGTCACCAGCTTTGCCAGCGCCTCCCAGCGCCCGGTGATCAACGCCCTCACCGATGACTTTCACCCCTGCCAACTGCTGGCCGATATGCAGACCTTCCGGGAGCACCGGGGCAGCATCCAGGGCGCGACGGTAACCTGGGTTGGCGACGGCAACAACATGTGTAACTCCTACATCAATGCCGCCATGCAGTTTGACTTCAATCTGCGCATTGCCTGCCCGAACGGCTATGAACCGTCCAGGGAACTGCTGAATTGGGCCGGCGATCGGGTGACCGTCATCACCGACCCCGCCGAGGCAGCCCGGGGAGCTCACCTCCTGGTCACCGACGTCTGGGCTTCCATGGGGCAGGAAGAAGAGCAGCAGGCCCGGGAATCCGATTTCAGGGAATACCAAATCAATCCCAAGCTGATGCAACTGGCGGACCCGGATGCCCTGTTCATGCACTGCCTGCCCGCCCACCGGGGTGAAGAGATCTCCGATGACATGCTCGAGCATGCCAGCTCGGTGGTCTGGGACGAGGCGGAGAACCGCCTGCATGCCCAAAAGGCCCTGCTTGAGTTCCTGATTCTCGGCCAACTGGGCTGACCACGTCATGACGAGCGGCAAGACCCCTGTCTCCGATTGGCTGCTGGAGGTCAACAACCTCGCCTGTGGCTACAATGGCGAAACCGTGGTTCACGACGTCAACTTCGCCCTCGGTCACGGTGACATCGGCTGCCTACTCGGTCCCAGTGGTTGCGGCAAGAGCACCATCCTGCGAGCCCTCGCGGGCTTCCTGCCGCTGAAGTCCGGCGAGATCCGTCTGCAGTCGCGGGATATCAGCCTGCCTGGCCGCACCCTGGCACCTGAGAAACGCAAGATAGGCATGGTGTTCCAGGACTATGCCCTCTTCCCTCACCTGACGGTGGCGGGCAACGTCGGCTTTGGCCTCAAGCACAGCTCCCGCGAGGAGCGGCAGCAAAAAGTCATGGAGCTGCTTGATCTGGTGCACCTGAAAGACCTGGCGCACAATTACCCGCACGAACTTTCTGGCGGCCAACAGCAGCGCGTTGCCCTGGCCAGGGCTTTGGCACCAGAGCCCACCCTGATCTTGCTGGACGAGCCATTCTCCAACCTGGACGCCGACCTGCGCCGTCGCCTGAGCCTGGACGTGCGGGAAATCCTCAAGTCCCTGGGCATCAGCGCCCTGCTGGTCACCCACGACCAGCAGGAAGCCTTCGCCATGTGCGATCAGGTGGCGGTGCTTCGGGCCGGTCGCATTCAGCAATGGGACGAGCCCTACAATTTATACCACGAGCCAGCCAACCGCTTCGTAGCCGGCTTTATCGGCCAGGGCGGATTCATCCCCGGCACGGCCATGGGGCCGGATGCCATCGACTCGGAACTGGGGGTGATCCGCGGCAACCGGGCCTACAAATGGCCATCCGGTACTCTGGTGGACGTGCTGATCCGCCCCGACGACATCGTTTACGACGCCGACTCGCCGCTGCAACCCCGGGTGGTGGAAAAAACCTTTGCCGGCACCTCAACACTGTACCGCTTCAAGCTGTCTGACGAGACCGAGTTCGAAGCTCTGTTCCGCAGCCACCTGGACTTCCACCTGGGCGAAACCGTACCGGTCAGGGTTGAGGCCGATCACCTGATCGCCTTCGAGCGCTCGGAATAACCGGAGCCCGCCAGCCCTGGCAGGCCCCTGACGACGGCATCAGTTGTGGCTGATGCGTTCGACCGCATCTTCCCAGCCGGCATAGAGCGACTCCCGCAGCCCCGGTGCCATCTCCGGCACAAAGCGGCGCTCCCGCTCCCACATAGCGGCAATGTCCTCCAGCCCCTGAAAGACCCCCACTTGCAGCCCAGCCAGGTAGGCCGCGCCCAGGGCTGTGGTCTCCGTGACCCGGGGGCGATCCACCGGCACATTGAGGATATCCGCCAGGAACTGCATCACCCAGTCGTTGACCGCCATGCCGCCATCGACCCTCAGCTCCTCAAGCCGGGCACCGTCATTCTGGATGGCCCGAATCAGATCCTTGGTCTGGTAGCACACCGACTGCAGGCCGGCGGTCACAACCTCCGCAATCCCGGTATCCCGGGTCAGCCCAAGGATCGCCCCCCGGGCATCCGGGTCCCAGTGCGGGGCACCCAGCCCGGTAAACGCCGGCACCATATACACCGCATTCTCCACGCCAACCGCCTCGGCAAGGGCGGTCGACTCGCGGGCATGGCCGATCAGCTTGAGACCATCCCGCAGCCACTGCATGGCGGCGCCGGCCACAAAAATGCTGCCCTCAACCGCGTAATTGGTCTGGCCATTCAGCCGATAGGCGACGGTGGTCAGCAGCCGGTTTTCGGACCGCACCGCTTCGGTGCCGGTATTGAGCATGAGGAAACAGCCGGTGCCATAGGTACTCTTGGCCATGCCACGCTCGAAACAGGCCTGCCCCACCAGGGCCGCCTGCTGATCGCCGGCAATGCCCGCCACCTTGATCGGTGCGCCCAGAATATCGTCCGTCAGGGTGCCAAAGTCGGCTGCCGAGTCTTTCACTTCCGGCAGGATGGCCCGCGGCACCCGGAACAACGCCAGCAGTTCGTCATCCCAGCTCTGGCTATGAATGTTAAACAGCGCGGTACGCGAGGCGTTGGTGGCGTCGGTGAGGTGGGAGCGACCGCCGGTGAGCTGCCACAGCAGCCAGGTGTCCACGGTACCGAAGGCCAGTTCACCGGCCTCGGCGCGGGCCCGGGCACCCTCCACCTCGTCCAGGATCCAGGCAATCTTGGTGGCGGAAAAGTACGGATCGATCAACAGCCCGCTACGCTCCACCACCAGGTTTTCATGGCCCTTGCTTCTCAGCTGGGTACAGGTGGCGGCGGTACGCCGATCCTGCCAGACCACCGCAGGATGGATCGGCTTGCCGGTCGCACGGTCCCAAATGACGGTTGTTTCACGTTGGTTGGTGATGCCGATCCCGGCGATGTCCCTGGCCTCAATACCGGCCTGGCGAACCGCATTGCGGCAGACTTGCAGCGAGCTTTCCCAGATCTCCATCGGATCATGCTCGACCCAACCATCGCGGGGAAAATGCTGTCGAAACTCCTGCTGGGCAACCGCAAAAATTTCACCGCGACTGGTGAAAACGATAGCCCTGGAACTGGTCGTGCCCTGGTCTATGGCCAGCAGATAGGTTGGCATCCTGAACATCCCTCTTCGTCACGTGAAAGCCGCTTAATTATCGCATTTATTGCTCGGGACTTGGCCCGAAAACGGCGGTTTGTCGTTGGATTTTCTCAAACGAAAATTATAATGAAGGCATTTTCGTTCGGAAACCCACACAGCCTTACCCACGTCACACAACCGGATCGAGCCCATGACCCTCAATGCCCGCCACGAAAACATTGTCGAACTGGTCAGCGACCGCGGTTTCATGACCGTCGAAGCCCTGGCCGAGCATTTCAATGTTACTCCGCAAACCATTCGCCGGGACATCAATACGCTTAACGAAGCAGGCAGGCTGAGGCGCTACCACGGCGGCGCCGGCCTCCCGGCCAGCACTGCCAACCTCGCCTATTCCGAACGCCGCATCCGCAACCCGGACGAAAAACAACGCATCGCCGAAGCCATTGCCGAGCAGGTTCCCGACAACAGCTCGCTGTTCATCAACATCGGCACCACCACCGAGACCATCGCCAAGGCGCTGCTGAACAAATCCGGGCTGACCGTGATCACCAACAACCTGCACGTAGCCAGCATCCTGTGCAGCAAGGACGACTTCACCGTGATCATCGCCGGCGGCATGGTCCGCAACCGGGACGGCGGCATCATTGGCGAGGCCACTCAGGAGTTCATCCGTCAGTTCAAGGTCGACATTGCGGTCATCGGCATCAGCGGCATCGATAACGACGGCGACCTGCTGGATTTTGATTACCAGGAGGTGCGGGTCGCCCAGGCCATCATCGAACACAGCCGCCAGGTTTTCCTGGCCGCCGACCACACCAAGTTTGGACGCAACGCCATGATTCGCCTGGGCCACATATCCCAGGCCACCCACCTGTTCACCGACCTGCAACCGAACAGGCGCCTCAGCGCCTGCATCAAGGATTCGGGCGTCAACCTGATCATTGCCCCGGAATCAGACACTTTCCGAGCGTAGATGTTCGATCTCGAATATTTCACTTGGTTTCCGCTTCGACTTTTCGCTACTATGCCCCATATTTTTTTACTTATGAATATCCGGAAGACAAGATGGGCACTCAGGACAGCCGAACGAACAGCACTTCCTACACGGTATCGAACACTTATGACCTTCTGGTGATCGGCGGCGGCATCAATGGCACCGGCATCGCCGCGGATGCGTCCGGTCGCGGTCTCAGCGTCCTGCTCTGTGAGCAGAACGACCTGGGCTCCGCCACCTCATCCGCCAGCAGCAAACTGGTGCACGGCGGCTTGCGCTACCTGGAGCACTACGAGTTCCGGCTGGTCCGGGAAGCCCTTGCAGAAAGGGAAGTGCTGCTGAAGATTGCGCCCCATCTGGTGCGCCCGATGCAATTCACCCTGCCGCACCGCCCGCACCTGCGCCCCGGCTGGATGATTCGATCCGGCCTGTTCCTGTACGACCACCTGGCCCCTCGGGAAATCCTGCCACCGGCTCGCAAGGTGCGCTTCAACGGCTCAGGCCCCCTCAATCCGGGCATCCGCAAAGGTTACAGCTACTCGGACTGTTGGGTGGACGATGCCCGCCTGGTGATCGCCAATGCCCAGGCGGCCCGCAACCATGGCGCCCGGATCATGCGGGACACCCGCTGCATCAAGGCTTGCCAATTGAAGGACCAGGCGCTGTGGGCAGTGGACCTGCAGGACACCCGCTCCGGCGACGCCCACACCGTCTACGCCAGGGCCCTGGTCAACGCCAGCGGCCCCTGGGCCGCCCGGATCTTTGACCAGGCGCTGGACCGGCCTTCGCCCCACGGCGTTCGGCTGATCAAGGGCAGCCACATCATCGTGCCGCGGCTGATCGAGTCAGAGGAAGCCTACATCCTGCAGAATACCGATCGCCGCATCGTGTTCGTGCTGCCCTACGAGGAGCGGTTCAGTCTGATCGGTACCACCGACAAGGAGTATCAGGGCAATCCGTCCGAGGTGGGCATCGACGATGACGAAATCGACTACCTACTCGAGGTGGTTAATGACCACTTCACCGGCCAGCTCACCAAAGAAGACGTCGTTCACACCTACTCTGGCGTGCGCCCGCTGCTGGATGACGAGTCCACCGACCCGTCGGCGATTACCCGGGACTACACCCTGGAGCTGCAGGGAGATGGCAATGAGGCCCCACTGCTGAGCGTCTTCGGCGGCAAGATCACCACCTACCGCAAGTTGGCGGAAGCAGTGGTGGAACGCCTGCGAGACTGGTTCCCCACCATGGGGCCGAGCTTCACCGCGAGCGCCCCGCTACCGGGTGCCACGCGGCAACTGAACAACCATGCCGGGATCCTGGAATGCCTGACCAGCCTCTACCCCCAGTTTCCCCCAGAGATGCTCGAACGCTTCAGTCGCAGTTACGGCCTGCTGGCCATTCGCTTCCTGGGTGAACGCCAGAGCACCGCCGAGCTGGGCCAGCACTTTGGCAGCACTTTGTACGAATGCGAAGTCCGGTACCTGATGGAGCAGGAATGGGCGCGAACCACAGACGATGTGCTGTGGCGGCGCAGCAAGCTTGGCTTGCATCTCGAACCGGAGGAGGTGGAGAGCCTGCAGCGATGGATGGAAGAGCGGGGCGGTCGCGGCGGACAAAAAAAAGGGCCGGAAATTCCGGCCCTCAAATGACGAATGAAACAAGGAAAGTTCGTAAGAACTACAACCTCAAAAGTCATCCCTTACACGTGCAGTATGCTCGCTGCCCCCCAGCGGCTCAGTGAGCATTACGTGTGTCTTTGTTACATTGGGTGACGTACCGGTACAGGTGTCACAAAAGCATCACGGGGCGACTGTCTCCAACGGCTTCTTCCGCGGCCAGACCAGACTGAAACGGGCCCCGCCGAGATCCTCACTCCGGTTCACGAAGGCCTGGCCACCATGCCAGTACAGGATACGCCGAACAATGGACAGGCCCAGGCCATAGCCGCCGGACGTGCGGGTCCGGCTGTCATCCAGCCGGGCAAAGGCGGTAAAGACTTTTTCCCAGTCTTCTTCGGGGATGCCAGGGCCATCATCCTCGACATCCACCCGGCAGTTGTCTTCATCGAGCTGGCAGTGCACCCGGACCCGGCCTTTGGCGTAGCGGGCGGCATTGCCCACCAGGTTCTGAATCGCCCGGTGGATGTAGCGGGGCTCGATATCCGACAGGGCCCAGCGTTCTGATGCCTCATCAATGTCCGCCTCGATGACCGTGTCCGGACGAATCAGCTGCTGCTCGCCGACCACCTGCCGGACCAGGTCCGTCACCGAGGCCTCCACCAGGGTGAACACCGGCCCCCCCTGTTCCAGCCGGGCGTAGGTCAGAATCTCATCGATCAGTTCGTCCAGCTCCTGGATATCGCCGTCAATGCCGTCCAGCTGCTTCTGCAGCGCTTCCGGACTGCTGCAGCCCTCCAGCATCTGAACCCCGAACCGGATTCGTGCCACCGGCGTACGCAACTCGTGGGATACTGCGTGAATCATCTCCCGTTGCACCCCTACCAGACGCTGGATCTGCTCGGCCATGCCATTAAAGGCGGCGGCCAGCCTGGACACCAGCGTACTGTCGCTGGCCTCCACACGGGCCCCCATCTCGCCCCGGGCAATCCGCACGGCGACCGATTCCACGGCACGCAGGTTGTGGTCGACATCCCTCAACAACAGGTAGAGTGCGGCGGCCAACACCCCTGCGGCCACCAGGGCAAGCAACAGAACCACGGTCCAGTGCCATGAATTGAACGGTGGCGACAGGGACATACCCAACAGGGTGCCATCCTGCAGGCGGATCAGGACCTGGGAGGTCTCGCCGTCGGCGCCCCGGTAAAATGCGACATGGCGCTGGGTCACCTGCTCCAGCACCTCGCTCGCGGGCACCCGGGCATCGGAGATAGGCCGCAGGCGCACCCCCAGGGATTCGGAGAGCTGGGCCATCAGGGCGTCCCGGTCATCCGGGAGGGTTTCGTTCAGATGGTAGAGGGAAATGTAGGCAACCGCTTCGGCCACCTGCTTGTAACTGTCCTGGAAATGGGCCACCAGTGCCCGCCCCTGCCCCCTGGCCAACATCACCCGCCAGCCCAGGCTGGTTTTCTGGGCAACCAGTTGACCATACCCCAGGCGTTCTGCAACGACCGGGGTCACGTCCAGTTCCTCCATCGCGGTGAGCCGCAGATCATACAACTGGGCCAACCAGTGGTACTGGCCCAGCGGATCCGGCACCGAGGCCAGCCACCGCATCATGGGGGCGGGGTATTGTTCTTGCCAGGCTTGCAGTCGAACGGCGTTGATTCCCCAGAACAGGGAGAAACACAACAACAGGACCACTGTTGTCAGCCCGATTAACCGCAGGTACAACTTCAGGAACAACTTCAGGGGCATTGGTCCTACCCTGGAGATACACGCCGGCCTTCATCCGGCGCTGGCGACTGGTAGTCAGGCTTCCTTGACGAACAGATAGCCCTTGCTGCGAACGGTCTTGATACGCCGTGGGTGCACCGGGTCGTCGCCGATCTTGGGACGAATCCGGGAAACCCGGACGTCAATCGACCTATCCTGGCCATCGTATTCAATGCCCCGCAACGCCGTGAAGATCTCCTCCCGGCTCAGTACCCGGCCGGCGCTGCTGGCCAACAGCCACAGCAAATCGAACTCGGCACTGGTCAGGTCGATGCTCTTGTCGTTGAGCCAGGCCTCGCGCATGGAGCGGTCCACGACCAGGTCATTGAACTGCAAGCGGACCGGTTCGTCTTCACCCTCGGCCTCGGCGGCGGTGCCACCGGTCTCGCCTACCCGGCGCAGCAGTGCCCGAATCCGGGCCAGCAACACCCGTGGCTGAACCGGCTTGCCAATGTAGTCATCCGCGCCCATTTCAAGGCCCAGGACTTGATCCAGATCGTCGGTCCTGGCCGTCAGCATGATGATCGGCCCTGAGAAAAACGGCCGCACCCGACGGCAAATGGACAAGCCATCCTCCCCGGGCAGCATCAAATCCAGCACCACCAAATCCGGCTGTTCGTTGCGGATGCGTTCGACCGCGTGCCCGCCGTGGGACTCGACCGCCACCGTGAGCCCGTTGTTCTCCAGGTACTCCCGGGTCAGATCCGCCAGCCGTTCATCATCCTCGACTATGAGGATACGCCAACTTTCATTCGTCTGTTCCACGCCATCCATCTCTGATTTTGTTTTCCGGAACGGGTACCCGCCATAAGACAGGCCCAACCTCACCTCCGCCTTACGGAGATCGTAACTGCCTGAGCGCAGATTAGCCGCCATGGCCAACCCTTCAACTATTGCTGACTGAGAGCACTCCTGATCTTACGTACTTCCGACTTTAAGTACTCTCTCAAACAGTACAGGCAACGTCCTGTAACAGCAATTATACATGCTATTCAGAAATATACATGGAACCGCCCATTCGCAACCCCCTGTTACGTTCCAGCCCGCTCCCGGGATAGCACATTCACCGGACGGGAGACCGACACCTGGCCCAATCGGCCAGGCTCCTGTCACAGTCCCGTCACCACCGCTTCATCGCGCTGTCACACCGGCTTCATAGGCTTGTCTGAAAATGGAAACAAAGAGACAGCACCATGACCGTACAAACCGCTCGCGCTGCCCGTTCTGCCCGTCGTCTCAAGACCGTCATTACCCGCCAGCCCAGTCTGATTGAGGCGGCCCAACGTCTGCGATACGAGGTGTTTTCCGAAGAGTACGAGTCTGACCTGGGAAGCTGCACCCCCGGCCTGGATGCTGACGAGTTCGACGGCTGGTGTGACCACCTGGTGGTCACCGACGAGGCCAGTGGCCAGTTGGTCGCCACCACCCGCATCCTCCACCGGGACAGCGCCGATCAGGCGGGAGGCTTCTACTCCGAGGGCGAGTTCGATCTGTCCAACCTTTACCAGCTGCCCGGGACCGTGGCCGAGCTGGGCCGCACCTGCGTCCACCCGGACTACCGCAGCGGCGCGACCATCAGTCTGCTGTGGGCCTCGGTGGCGGAGTACCTGGTGGCTCACCAGGTCGATTACCTGATCGGCTGCGCCAGCATTGGCATGTCCGATGGCGGCCAGAAGGCCTGGCGTATCGCCAGACACCTGCAACAGGAATACCTGGCGGATAACCGGTTTCGGGTTACCCCCAGACGGGAACTGCCCCACCTGACCCACCCGGTCGGCGACGACCGTCCCGTGGAGGCGCCAGCGCTGATCAAGGCCTACATGCGTCTCGGGGCGCGGGTCTGCGGTGAGCCCTGTTGGGACCCCGATTTCCGCTGCGCCGATCTGCTGGTGGTGCTGGAGGTCAACAAGCTGGCCGACCGTTACAGCAAGCACTTCATGCGCCGCCAAAAGGCCTGACACCGATTAACCAAGGGAGACATGCATGGGCTATCTTCGACTGGCCGCTCGACTGATCCTTTTCTTGCTGTTCCTGGTCTTTACTGCCGGGGTCGCCGTGACCGTATCGCTGGCAGAATGGATCAAACGGCGTCCCATCGACCGCACGCCCTATGCCCGCTTCTGTTTTCACGGAGCCGTGCGCAGCCTGGGAATTCAGGTTCAGCAGCAAGGCCAGGCTGCCCGGGGCCCGGTGCTGTTCATCAGCAACCACATTTCCTGGTCGGACATTCCGGTGCTCGGCGGTACCGCCCCACTCCGCTTCCTGTCCAAGGCAGAAGTGGGCCAGTGGCCGGTCATTGGCTGGCTCGCCCACCAGGCCGGCACCCTGTTCATCCAGCGGCGAAGCGGCAAATCCGCCCGCAGTCGGGAGGAAATTGCCAACACCTTGCGCCAGGGGCAGTCGGTCCTGGTATTCCCGGAGGGTACCACCACCGCAGGCCTCACCGTCCTCCCCTTCCATCAACGACTGCTATGGGCGGCGGCGGATGCCGGTGTCAACATCCAGCCCATCAGCATCGGTTACCTGCGAGACGGTCAGCCGGATCACCTGGCACCGTTCATCGGCGACGATGACTTCCAGTCACATCTGACGCGACTGCTGAAAAAACCGGCCGTGAAGGTGGGCGTGATCTATCATGCCCCCGTCGCGGTAAGCGCACAGACGGATATGGACGCGTTGTGCCGGCAACTGCACCAGACCGTAACGGCCGGCCTGAGGCGGATTCATCAGGCCGATGGGGCACACGGGGAATCCGCCAGCAGCCCCATCACCGCCAATTAACAGCCCCTGATCAGCGCCGGATTCAGGCCAGCGGGCGACCTGCGCGAACTTCCTCCTCCGTCGCTTCCCGCCGGGCGACAATCTCCAGGTCGAAATACAGCGTCAGTCCCGCCAGCGGGTGGTTGGCGTCCACCATCACCAGGTTGCCGTCGATCCCAACCACCTGGACCACCTGGGCCTGCTCGCCGGTATTGGTCTGGAACTTCATGCCCACCTGCAGATCCTCGATTCCCTCAAAGGCGGAGCGGGGCACCTTGCGGACCAGGTCCGGATTGTGCTCGCCATAGGCCATGGCCGGGGGAATGGTCACCTCCAGGCAGTCGCCGGGACCTCGCTGCCGCACGGCTTCCTGGATTCCGTCGATGACGCCGTCGCCGCCGAGCAGAAAGTGCAATGGCTCACCGCCCTCGGAGGTGTCGACCACCTCGCCGGTCCGGTTCTTCAGTCTGTAGTGAACGGTGTAGACAGCAGTAGTTTGCATTATGCCTTTGGTGATCCCTTGGTTTTGAGGAGGCCAGCCAGCAGGAATCCCTGTACCAGCAGGCGCTGATCCAGCTTCTCCCGCACCCCTTTCGGTGCATCCAGCCCCATGCGTTTCAACAGTGGCATTACCGGCGAGACGTCCGCAGGAGCCCGCAGGGCGCGCCACAACGTCACCAGTTTACCACGACGACTTGCCATCGCCGCTTTCAACGCCTTCAGCGCCCGACCGAGCTGCAGCTCCTGGTCGCTGAAATCACAGCCGAACGGAAACGCCGGAAACAGGTTCTCATCCCCCCCTGGCTGGAACAGTGCCCGAACGGCCTCCGGGGTGTTGTGGCACCAGGCGTCCGGGAGTTCGAAGTCCGGTGCCACCTTACCCGCCTTCTTGGCCTGTTTCAGCAAATCCGGCTGGAACCGGGAGTCGGCGATGCGAATCATCTCCAGATACACCTGCTCGTCCGACTTGCCGCGTAGATCGGCAATCCCGTATTCGGTCACCACCAGATCCCTCAGGTGCCGGGGAATGGTGCAGTGGCCATAGCTGAACACGATGTTGGAAACGGTCCGGCCACCGCTGGAGCGGGTACTGCGCAGGGTAAGGATTGAACGGGCATCCGGCAGCTCATGAGCCATGGCCACGAAGTTGTACTGACCGCCAACCCCGCTGACCACGCGGCCGTCGTCCAGGCCATCGGACACCGCCGCCCCGCCCAGGGTGTACATCATGGCGGAGTTGACGAACCGGCTCTCCTTGCGCTGGGCCGCCTTCAATTGCTGGTTGCCGAAGGCGTGGTCGTAGAGGTGATTGATGTAGTTGACGCTGGTCATGCAGATACGGTCCCGCTGTTCCGGGGTCAACTCCCGCAGTTGCTGGTAGAAGGCTTCCGGCCCCAGGTAGAAACCACCGTGGAGCACCACCCCGCCCCGCAATCGCTCGCCGAGCGCCAGCAGCTCCAGCCGCTCGCGGGCGGCGGGATCGTCCAGGTCGGGCTCCAAGGTCTGATCCTCCACCACCAGGCGCCCACCCTTGAAGCGCACAGCCGGATGGAAGATGCCGTAACGGCTCAGCCAATGGACGTCCCGCGCTCGCAGGGGCGAATGGATCAATTCGGCCTCTCGCAGAGTATCCAGCGTCGCCAGACTCACCTCGGCGCCGATTTTGCCCTCGTTGATCAGCCGCTGCAGCCCGGCGTGATCAAAGACTTCCCGCTTGAGCACCCCGGCCTGCAACAGGTAGACAAAGCCATCCACCATCATCTCACTGCAGCCATAGAGCCCCTCGGCAAAGGGCCCGGTGCCGCCCCAGCGCTCGACCACCGGATTGCGGCGGGCCACTTCGAGGCGGTCATATACCTGTCGCCAGGCATCGTTGCGGGTATGGCGCAGCACGGTGCTGTGCACCAGGGCGGCCCCCAAAGAGCCAATGCCGACCTGCAGGGTGCCGCCATCCTTGAGCAGGGCGCTGGCATAGAAACCGATGGCGTGATCGGCCGGGGTCACGGCCATCTGCGGAACGGAGAACAGGGGATACTCGCTCCGTTGCCGGTCCAGCAGGATATCGAAGCTGCTGCCGGACACCTCACAGTCACGACCGAAATAGGGCAACTGACGATTGGTTTCGGCCACCAGGGCGATGGCATCTCCGGCCTCGGCGCGGGCGCGAAACACCGGCAGCAGGTCCAGCGACAGGTCCGGGTTGCAGCTCAGGCTGACCAGATCCGAGTCTTTGTCCGGCGAGGGTGCCACCATCTGACCAACCACATTGACGCCCTGGGCCAATAGATCGCGAACCGCATGGGTGTAGTTGGTGCACACGTAGTTGCGTTGCTGGTCCGGGTGATCGAGGAAGCTCCCGGCCTTAAAAAAGAATTCCGACACCCGGACATTGGGCGGCAACTGACCGTCCACCACATCCCGGGCGTATTCCAGCTCGGGTATGTCACCATACAGGCGGTGGACGAAGGGCTCCAGGAAACGCTGTTCCAGGGAAGAATGGCCCTGCGGGGCCAGCATCGATATGGCGGTAATGATGTGAAGTTCGATGGAGGCGTCCTGCTGGGCGCGACGGTACAGCGCATTCACAAAGCGAACAGGCTTGCCCAGCCCCAGCGGCAGGCCCAGGACAATACGCTTGCCCACTCGCTCAACGACCGCCTCTACGCTGGCCTCGCCACTGGTCACCACCATTGGGCTCTCTGCCACCATCGCAACACTCCCCTATCACGAAACCAATGGTCTGGGATGATCACACGACTGAACGCGGCAGACAATGTGTCAGGTCAACAGAAGGAAACTTGTCCAGACATTGGCGCAAGCGGACAGGGGGAGCGGGGATTGGCGTAAGGCCGGGAGTCGAAGACAGGGAAGCGGGACCGAGGGGGCCGGTTGGGGATCGGCGATCAGAAATTCCACTTCAGGTTCAGGCAGGCGCCCCGCTGCAGCAACGCCACCCCGTGATCCGGCGTTACCGCCTGGGAGGCGAACTGCTTTTCACCGCCGGCTTCACTGATCCCCCAGCTCAGCAACCGGGAGCCGATCTCGGTCAGGGCGTCGGTCTCATCCCGCTCAAAGTCCCCGGACATCTGCTCCTGGAGCTGATACAGGTTGTCGAAGGCGATGTCGGCCACCACGGGCTCCCGTTCCGCCGCGTCGGCACGAACCACGAAAGTCACCATGTTGAGCGCCAGCAGTGCGATAAAGATTCGAAGTACCATAATTAGCCTGACCACCAATTCACGAAGCGAATTTTAGGGTTCCTTTAGGCTAAAGTCTAATCAACTGACGACTCAGGTCTGTGATGGCTGGCACATTGGTATCGGCTTTTTGTCACTAAATGCAACGTAACGTGTCAATTAATCATCACCACGCCACCAAGCCCCACCCACTCCGCCCGCCTGCCAGGCCTTCTTGCCCAAGCGGGCTTCGATGACGCCGGGCGGCCACGACATCATTACCAATTGTTCATTTTTCATTCCGCGACTGATCAGCGAGTAATCAGAATGTCATAACCCTGTCGCCAGTCTGTCACACAGCCTTTCCATAGTGGATGAAGGGAGATGGAAGGCTATCCGCACGGCCGGAAGCCCTCCATCAGCCAGCTAACACCGGCATGGTACGCGCATGACAGAAACAGCACAGATACCCAAACGGCCCCGACACATCGCCATTGTTTCCGAGACCTTCCCTCCGGAGGTCAACGGCGTGGCCAATACCCTGCGGCACCTGTGCCAGGGACTGATGCAACAGGGGCATCGGGTATCGGTTGTGCGTCCCCGGCAGCACGACGAAAACCATGCCGAGGCACAGGGCGTCGGCCAGGCGCTGTTCACCAGCGAACACCTGGTGACCGGCATTCCCCTGCCCGGCTACCCGGAGCTGCGCTTCGGCCTGGCCCGCAGCGGGCGCCTGGCCAAGCTCTGGCGTCGTCAGCGTCCGGACGCCCTCTACGTGGCCACCGAAGGCCCGCTGGGGGTGGCGGCAGTCAGTGCCGCGCGCCGCCTCGGCATACCGGTGAGCTCCGGCTTCCATACCAACTTCCACAGTTACAGCCACTACTACGGCGCCGGTTTCCTGGAAAAGCTGCTGTGTGGCTATGGCCGCTGGTTCCACAACCGCACCGCCATCACCCTGGTCCCCACACGCAAGATGCAGGCGGTGGTCCAGGGCATGGGCGTACACAGTACCGGGCTCTGGAGCCGGGGCGTTGACTGTATGCGGTTCGCCCCTCACAAGCGGGACGAGGCGCTGCGCCGGGCCTGGGGCGTGGCGGCGAATGACCGGGTGGTGCTCTACGTGGGTCGGCTGGCCTCGGAAAAGAACCTGCAAATGGCGTCCGCCTGCTACGAACGGATTCGCAACCTGCACCCCAAAGCCCGCTTTGTCCTGGTGGGCGATGGCCCACTGAGGAAGCGGCTGGCGGAAAGGCATCCGGACTACGTCTTCTGCGGCATGCAGCGTGGCGAGGCCCTGGCGCGGCATTACGCCTCCGGTGACATTTTCCTGTTCCCCAGCAAGACCGACACCTTCGGGAACGTGGTGACCGAAGCCATGGCCAGCGGCCTGGCAGTGGTGGCCTATGACGATGCCGCCGCCAGCGAACACATCCACCACGAAGGCAACGGCATGAAGGCCGACCTCAGTGATGATGACGGCTTCATCGACGCCGCCCTGAAACTGGCGGATCAACCCACCCTGCTCAATCGGATCCGGGCCCAGGCACGGCTCGATGCCCTGGACCTGAACTGGAGCGCACAAATCGAACAGTTCGAACAACTGGTTTTCAACCAGCAACAAAGGACCAAATACCATGTCCTCAAGCAAAGCATCCCGCTTCTTTAACGCGGTCGACCAACGGGAATACGCCCTGTGTCAGGCCATCAACCGGTCCCTGCGGTTTCGACCGGTGCATGGCTATTTCCAGGTGACCAGCAAGCTGGGTGACGGCTGGTTCTGGTACGCACTGATCCTGACCCTGC
This sequence comes from Marinobacter sp., assembly GCF_033722735.1. Taxonomy (GTDB): domain Bacteria; phylum Pseudomonadota; class Gammaproteobacteria; order Pseudomonadales; family Oleiphilaceae; genus Marinobacter. The sequence continues at coordinate 13,591 of NZ_JAWVYN010000001.1, read as the reverse complement.
CAGTGCTGCGCCCCCAGGACGGTCTCGCCATCGCCCTGCTGATGGTCGCCACCGGACTGACCTGCACCCTGAGTTACAAGTTGCTCAAGCGCTGGCTGATCCGGGAACGGCCATTTATCTCCTTCCCGAGCATCAACTGCGGTACACCGCCACTGGACCGGTACAGCTTTCCGTCCGGCCACACCCTGCACGCGGCCTGCTTCAACACCATGCTGGCGGTACTGGTGCCGGGGCTGGCCTGGCTGATCCTGCCCTTCACCCTCAGTGTGGCCGCGTCAAGGGTGGTGCTGGGTCTGCACTACCCCAGTGACGTGGCGGCCGGGGCGCTGATCGGCAGCAGCCTGGGGCTGGCGGCGGTGTATGGCTTCACCGATCGATTCCTGGTGCTCTTTGGCTGAGCGCGGCTCAGTCGAACAACCGCAGCTGTTGGGTGGGCGACTGGTCGTTGCGGAAGCGAACCCCCAGCCCCAGCAGGCGTACCGGCCGCTCGGCGTCAGACATCAGCTCCTGCAGCAGGGGCAGATAGTCCTCCGGTTGCGGCTGCTGCACCGAATCCCGGACCCGCTCCAGGGTGTGGGTTGAAAAATCGCTGTAGCGAATCTTCACGAACAACTTGTGGATCGGCGTTACCGCCGCTTTCCGGGCCAGCCGTCTCTCCAGATCCGCCATCAATTCGGGCACCATCGCCTCACACGCCGCTCGCCCCGGCAGATCCTGGGCAAAGGTACGTTCAACACTCAAGGACTTGGCAACGCGGGTGACCACCACCGGGCGTTCATCCCGGCCGTGCGCCATCTCATAGAGCCGGTATCCCTGTTTGCCAAAGTGCTCGGCCAAGGTCTCCGGCCGCATCTGCTGCAGGTCGGCACAGGTGGCGATGCCCTGCTCGTGGAGCTTGCGGGCGGTGACCTTGCCCACGCCGAACAGCTTTTCCACCGGCAGGGCCCGGACAAACCCGGCCACGTCCTCCGGCCGGATCACAAACAGGCCATCCGGTTTTTCCCAGTCACTGGCGATCTTGGCGAGAAACTTGTTGGGGGCCACCCCCGCGGAGACGGTGATACCCACCTCCCGGTGGATGCGTTCGCGCAGGTAGCGGGCCATCAGGGTGGCACTCCCCCGATGGGCCTCGACCTCACTGACGTCCAGAAACGCCTCGTCCAGGGACAAGGGCTCCACCAGGTCGGTCAGCTCGCGGAAGAGGGCCATGACCTGGCGGGACACGTCGCGGTAACGGGGCATGTTGAGGGGAACAGTGACCAGTTCCGGGCACAGCCGACGAGCCTCGCCCCCCGGCATTGCGGACCGGACGCCAAAAGCCCGGGCGAGGTAGTTGCAAGTGGTAACCACCCCACGACCTCCCTCCCCGCCAACCGCCAGCGGCACATGGCGCAAGGAAGGATCGTCCAGCATCTCCACGGCGGCATAGAAACAGTCGCAATCTATGTGAATGATTTTCCGCTGGCTCATGCCCGCCCATGCCCCTGTAAGTGGAAACTCCCGGGCCCTCCGGCCCGGTAAACAGAACTTTTTACGCCGGCAAAAACATTATCAGGACAAAGTCTTGCCTTCATAAGACTGAAAAAGTCCGGAATCACGGCATTTTTCCCTTTCCCAAGTTGCGGTACCATGCCCCAAACCGGTTGAGCCGGCCAATCCAGCCCGCCGAGCGCACCCTGGGATTGGCCCCGTACCGCCCATAAAAGGATGTCGAACACTATGACAGCCCCCATGTCGAAGCAAACCGAAACCGAAATCGAGGCCGCTGCCTTCCGCCGACTGGTCGAGCACCTGCGGGATCACCCCGAAGTCCAGAACATCGACCTGATGAACCTGGCGGGCTTTTGCCGCAACTGCCTGTCCAAATGGTACCGGGCCGAAGCCAGCGAACGCGGCGTGGAGCTGTCCGACCCGGACGCCCGCGAGCGCATCTACGGTATGCCCTACGAGGACTGGAAGGCCCGCTACCAGAAAGGCCCCAAGCGGGACCACCAGGGCGGCCACCAGTCATGAATATCAACGAAGCCATCAAGATTCACCTGGCGTCACTGGAGGCCCATCGCTGTGACTTCGAGGACACCCTGGCGTTGATCGAACGCTACTTCGATTATACCCCCGCGGCTTTCCATAACGGCCCATTGTTCAACGGCCCTGGCGAGAACGAAGGTTCCTGCAAGCTGTTTGCCCTTGGCCAGCTCTGCAACCTGAGTGAGCCCGAGACCCTGCGCTGTTTCGGCCGGCACTACCAGCAGGTGCTGGACGACCCCACAGGCACCAGTCATGGCAACATTCGCCAGTTCATCGGCACCGGCTGGTCCGGCATCCGTTTCGATCAGTCGCCCCTGCGCCTGAAATCCACACCCTCACAACAAGAAGCCCTGGAACCGCATCCGTCATGACCCATGCCACAACCCCGGACGTAGCACAGTGTTTTCAGCTCAAGAGCGCCAATGTCTCCCTGACCGCCCTGGAGCTCTACTTCTTTGACAATGACAGCTTCGAGTCGACGTTGCGGGACAAGATCAGCCAGGCCCCGGGCTTCTTTCGGGACACGCCGCTGATTGTCAGCCTGGAGAAGTACGAAGGCCCCACCAGCGAGCTGGACTTCTTCAAGCTGATCGGCGCCTGTCGCCGCCACAACATCCACGTGATCGGCGTGCGTGGCGGCACCGAGGACTTGCGCAGACTGGCCCGTAACGCGGCGCTGGCGTTGCTGCCCGCCGCGCCGCAACGGGACAGCAGCCCCAGGCCAGAAGCCGACGCCGAACCCGCCAATACCGGCGAACCCGCCCCGGCTCCCCAGCAGCCGGAGACGGCGGCCGCGGAACCCCGCCCCGCCAAGATAGTCACCCAGACCGTGCGTTCCGGGCAGCAGGTTTACGCGCCCGACGGCGACCTGGTCATTTTGGCCCCGGTTCAGGCTGGCGCGGAAGTGTTGGCTGCGGGTAACATCCACGTCTATGGTCCGCTCCGGGGACGTGCCCTGGCCGGTATCCACGGCGCCGCTGGCGCCCGGGTATTCTGTCAGTCGCTGGAAGCCGAACTGGTTTCCATCGCCGGCCAGTACAAGATTTCCGAAGACTTACAGGAGAGCGGTTGGAAAACCGCCGTACAAATCCAGCTCAACAATGACGTACTGGTGGTCTCAGCATTGGCCGCCGGATGAGCCGCGGAATGAAACACAGTTCGTCACACTCACGTAAAAGGGATTGCAACCTTGGCTAGAATCATCGTCGTTACCTCAGGAAAAGGCGGCGTAGGTAAAACCACAACCAGCGCCTCTATTAGCACCGGGCTGGCCCGTCGTGGCCACAAGACCGTGGTCATTGATTTTGACGTCGGCCTGCGGAACCTGGACCTCATCATGAACTGCGAACGTCGGGTGGTGTACGACTTCGTCAACGTCATCCAGGGCGAAGCCTCCCTGAACCAGGCCCTGATCCGCGACAAGCGGGTCGACTCCCTGTACATCCTGCCCGCGTCCCAGACCCGGGAGAAGGAAGCGCTGACCAAAGAAGGCGTGGAAGCGGTCATCAATGAGCTGTCCGAAACCTTCGACTACATCGTCTGCGACTCCCCCGCCGGTATTGAGCACGGCGCCCAGATGGCGCTGTACTACGCCGACGAAGCCATCGTCGTGACCAACCCGGAAGTGTCCTCGGTGCGCGATTCCGACCGCATCCTCGGCATCCTGCAGAGCAAATCCCGCCGGGCGGAGATGGGCCAGGACCCGGTGAAGGAACACCTGCTGCTCACCCGCTACAACCCGGACCGGGTCGACAAGGGCGAAATGCTGTCGGTGGGTGATGTGGAAGAGATCCTCGCCATTCCCCTGCTGGGCGTGATCCCGGAATCCCAAGTGGTCCTCAACGCGTCCAACCAGGGCACCCCGGTGATCCTCGAAGAAGACACCGATGCCGGTCAGGCTTACGAAGATGCCGTGGCCCGTTTGATGGGCGAAGAACGGGAGCACCGTTTCATGACCGCGCAGAAGAAAGGATTCTTTTCACGGATGTTCAAGGGGTAAGAGCGGATGAGTTTCCTGGATTACTTCAGAAGCAAGAAGACAACCAGTGCCAGCGTGGCCAAGGAACGGCTGCAGATCATTGTGGCCCATGAACGGGGCCAGCGTGAGCAGCCGGATTACCTGCCCCAGCTCCAGCAGGAGCTGCTGCAGGTGATCCGCAAGTACGTCCAGATCGATGACGACATGGTGCAGGTGGAGGTCGACCGCAACGACAGCTGTTCGGTCCTCGAACTGAACGTGACCCTGCCGGAGAGCTGAGGCGCGACCACGTCATTGCCGGCGGCCGCCCGGGTCGTCGGCGCTCCTCAGCGCCTACCAGCGGGCGAAATGGTCTTCCATCAGCCCGCGCAGACCATCGACGGAAATTTCCCGGCCCGCCTCGTCCCTGACCAGCCCCTCGAAGGTGCCCGCATACTGGCGGAAGTTGGACGCCAGCAGCAGGATGTCCATACGCTCCTGCCGCACGCCGGACGGTACGAACCGCAGGTCCACCCGGCCGTCGGAGGTGGTGACGCGCCAGGGGGATTCCGGCGCCTGCCGGTCAAATTCGAATCGGGCCATGTCCAGTTTGTGGCAGCGTCCGTCGATCCAGAGCGCGTTCTCGGTCACGCCGGTTTCATTGACCCCCGCGGCCAGATTCAGGCCCACTGAACGGCCATCCGCCGACTGCCCGGCCAGGCAGGCCCAGTTCCAGGCCGTTTCCCGGCGCATGTAGCCACAGCTCCAGTCGATGGTACCGCGGAACCGGTCGTCGCAGTGATACTCCCGCCCTTCCCAGCTCACGGCGCCGGTCACCGGCAAGCCGGCCGATTTACGGGTGAAGACCCAGCCGTTATACCCGGCCTGACAGGTCACGCGCAGCGGATCGTCGTCCCGCAGCAACGTCAGGTCGGCAGTAACCCGGTGTCCGTCCCGGATGCGCAATCGACGGGCATGGGCCGATGGCTCGATGAGGATTTCTGTCCCGCCTCGGGCAAACCGGGACACCCCTGCTTCTGGCCTGGGTTCCATCCGGGTCTTTCTGGCCAACGGCTGCAGCATGCTGCGCTCATACAGGTCCCCGGAGCGGAAGTCGAACAAGTAGAAGAAGGCATTGCTCACCAGCTTGAGATCGACAATGGCCACGCCCAGCAGCCAGTCCGGCCCCATCACGCTGATGAACTGGAACTGGTTGAACCGCCAGCGCCGGGCCAGGCCGGAGCGCGGTCGGTCCATCACCGTGCGCAGGTCGTAATCCAGATAGTTGATGGTGTCCACCGGTTCCGGCAGCACGCCGAGGTACGGCCTGCCCTGTTCGTCGATTAGCTTGTTCATTGGCTGTCCTGTACTGGGCCTGAGAGGCCAAAGTGTTCACCGACCCGCGCGCTTCCCAAACTGTCGGATACCGCACACTTGTGCCGCCGGGGCCTTGTTAGACTCGGGACCGAGTCAGACGCATTCCCGGGAACACAGTGCCTGGGCCTGAGTCGCCAGTTATTCAGAAGCCCCTATAAAAATCAAGGAAGTATACCCCATGGCAAAACACCGTGTCTGGCAATTCATCGCCCGGACCTTCGCCACGACGGCGCTGGCGCTCAGTCTGTCGGCCCAGGCCAGCCTGCCCGACGAGGCATCCCCGGACTGGTCGCTCAGCAAAAGCACGGACGACATTCGGGTGTACACCATCGAACAACCGGATTCCAGCTTCCGCGCCTTCAAGGCCATCGCGCTGCTGGATGTGCCCATCGAAAACCTGATGGCGGTGATGATCGATCCCACCTCCTGCGAGGCCTGGGTGCATGGCTGTACCGAATCCTACGGTTTTGGCAACGGCACCTTCCACGACCGCTACGCCTATTCGGTGAACGACATGCCCTGGCCGGTCGCCGACCGGGACTATGTCCTGCACATTGTGACCGAGGGCAGCGAGCGCACCGGCGAGGTGGTGATGAACCTGAACGCGGTACCGGACCACCGGGAAGAGTTCGAAGACTACGTCCGGGTGGACCGGTCGGACACCCTCTACCGGTTCGTGCCGGAGGGGGAGCAGACCCGCATGGTGTGGATCCAGCACACCGATCCCAACGGCGCCCTGCCGGGCTGGCTGGTCAATTCCCTGCTGGTGGATATTCCCATCAAGTCCCTGCAAAGCCTGGAAAAAGTCGCCAAGCAGGCCAAGTACCGAGAGCATCAGCTGGAGTTCGATGACCAGGGCCGCCTCACCGCCGTGAGCGGACCAAAATCAGGGGATGACTAAGCGGCATTGAGCAGCTAAGCTCTCGGTAAAGGATCACCATCGAGCAGGACCCCATCAATGACCGTTCTCGCTTACGAGATCATGACACCCAGCATCAAGGCGGTACCCCAATCCTGGACCATGGAACGGCTGGCCCGCTTTCTCACCGACAATGAAATCACCGGCAGCCCGGTTACCGACGAAAACGGCGAAATTGTCGGCATCGCCACCCTCAAGGACATTACCGAGTTCCGCTGGAACGCCACCCGCAACGGGTTCGACAGCCGGCTGACGCCGGAAGAGGAGCAGGAGGCCCGGCGGCTGCGCATGGCCATCTTCGAGGAAATGGGTAAGGTGCCCGTCGAAGTCCGCGACATCATGACCCCCATCGTGCTGTCCGTGGATGAGCAGACCCCGGTCAGCAAGATTGCCGACGTCATGATGGAAGAGCATCTGCATCGGATTTTCGTGACCAGCAACGACAAGATCACCGGCATCATCACCACCTACGATATGCTGAAGCTGATTGCAGACAAGGACCTGACCAAGCGCTGCGCCGATGACGTTTGACTCCGAGTTACCCACTCAGACTCCCACTGCCGCCTGCCAGAGAGGTATCGAGCCTATGCCCAGAGCCCAAAACGCTCGCAGGAAGATGTATGTCCTCGACACCAATGTCCTGATCCACGACCCCAACGCCCTCCTCAATTTCGAAGAACACGACGTCATCATCCCGATGACGGTGCTTGAAGAACTCGACAACCTCAAGTCCGGCAAGCAGGCGGTCGCCGCCGACTGCCGGCAGGCCATCCGCAACATCGACAAGCTGCTGGGCGATGCCGTACCGAAGGACATTGAACGGGGGGTGCCCATCAAACGGGCGCAGAAAGCCGAGCCCCTGGGCACCCTCTCCATCCTGATGAGCACCGAGCATGTGGGTTCCCACTCGCTGCCGGAGAACCTCAACGACAACAAGATCATCAATACCCTGGCGGAGCTGCAAAACCGCCACAAGTCCCGGGACATCATCCTGGTGAGCAAGGACATCAACATGCGGCTCAAGGCCCGTGGTTTTGGCGTCGAAGCCCAGGACTACCACAACGACCAGCTGCTGGACGACATCGACCTGTTGCCCACCGGCTATCGCGAGTTTCCCAATTCCTTCTGGGACACCATCGAGAAGGTCGAGACCAAACAGCGGGAGGGGGTGACCGAGCACATCCTCAAGCGTGAGGGTGACCTGGCCCGCCTGAACATCAACGAGTTTGTGATTGATGAGCAGGGGTTTGTCGGCAAGGTGGTGGACATCCAGGACGACAAGCTCATCATGCAGGACCTCCACCAGGACGACCTGATGAACGAGGAGGTCTGGGGCCTGGTACCACGGGACATCTACCAGGCGTTGGCGCTGAACCTGCTGCTGGACCCGGACATCCACCTGGTGAACCTGACCGGCTCCGCCGGCTCCGGCAAGACCATTCTGGCCCTGGCGGCGTGCATTGAAATGACCGTCGCCAGCAAACAGTACAAGCGCATCATCGCCACCCGCAGCACCCAGGGCCTGGACGAGGACATCGGGTTCCTGCCGGGCACCGAAGCGGAGAAGATGGAACCCTGGCTGGGCGCCATCGTCGACAATCTGGAGGCGCTCCACGAGGACGACGAGAACATGACCGCCAGCGTGGACTACATCCTCAGCAAGGTGCCCCTGCACTTCAAGTCAATGAACTACATCCGGGGCCGCAGCTTCCAGTACAGCCTGATCATCATCGACGAGTCCCAGAATCTCACGCCGCACCAGATCAAGACCATCATCACCCGGGCCGGCAATGGTTCCAAGGTGATCTGCCTGGGCAACCTGGCACAGATTGATACGCCCTACCTCAGCTCGCTGAGCTCCGGGTTGACCTACATGACCGAGCGCTTCAAAGGCTTCCGCCACGGCGGCCATATCCACCTGCAAGGGGTACCGCGGTCCATTCTGGCCGAGTACGCCGAGTCCAACCTTTAACCCCGGCTCATTTCGTTAGCCAGCCTCGCGGGCACTTGCCGGTGCCCGCACCATTCCAGCCCCACCTGACTGCTATTTGACCAAAACGACAACCCCTCCTGGCGATCTGGCCATCCACGCTGCCTGTCGACGCGGATATTGTGACGAACGTCACAGGCTGTGACATTCGCGAACAAACAATTACAAAAGGCGACGATATGAACAAGCAGTTGGCAGCCGTGCTGCTGGGCACGAGCGCCCTCCTCCTGGGGGCGTGTGGCGGCGGCAGCGATGGCGGTTCGTCCAGGGGCGCAATCAGCTCCACCCAGATCAGCCGGGACAATCCGGTGGTAGCCGGCGACACCGCCCAAGCCAGGCAGGCCAGGCCCCTTCCGGAAAGCATCACCACGTTAACCCCCGCCGCCTGCGGCAATGACACCCTGCCAGAGGGCGGTCGCCAGTACCGGGTGGAAATGCCCTCGAGGGTGGACGGCGCGGCGATCGTGTTCGAGGTCTTCGAGCCCATCAGCCTCGATTGCCAGGGCAAGCACCCCCTGATCCTGCAGGGCCACGGCTTCAGCGGCTCCCGATCCACCGAGGCCGGCACCGATCCCCTATCCCCCATCCTGCCGCTGATCGAAGCCGGCTACACCGTCATCAGCATTGACCAGCGGGGCCACGGCGAGAGCGGCGGCACCGTCCGCGTGATGGACCCGGATTACGCCGGAGAGGACCTGGTACAGATTGTTGACTGGGCCGAGGCCAACCTGGACTTCCTCAAGTACCGGCGGGACAACCTGTTGCTCGGTGCCGTGGGCGGCAGCTACGGCGGCGGTTTCCAGTACCTGCTGTACAACGTGGACCCGGACCGGCGCATGGATGCCATGGTGCCCCAGATCACCTGGCACGACCTGACCGACAGCCTCAACCCGGGCAACGTCACCAAGAACTACTGGCTGCTGTTCCTGGCCCTGATGGGGGATATCGGCAGCGGCGGCTCCATGGATCCCTTGCTGCGTTCTTCCATCCTCGACGGCTTGCTGCAGAACCGGTTCCCGGAGCCGATGCTGGACTTTGTCCACTACCACAGCCCCAGCTACTTCTTCGACAACGAGCGCGGCCTGGAACTGCTGGATAGCGGCAGCACCCAAGACTACCTGCTCGACCCAATCACCGGTCAGGTGCCCGTCACCGCCGATGGCCGCTACATCGTCAAGACACCGCGCACCAATCAGTATCCGGTGGACGTGCTGATGTTCCAGGGCATGCGGGACAGCCTCTTCCCCTTCAACGACGCCTACGAGAACTACCTCAGCATGAAAAAGGCCGGCGGCGATGTCCGGCTGCTGACCTACCCGTTCAGTCATCATTACCTGGCGCCGAATGCCGGGCTGGTTCAGGAGACCCTGGAAAGCCTGGGCTTCTACGGCCAGGCCCTGCCCGAGTTTGCCACTGACGGCCTGGGGCCGCTGGCCAACTGCGGCGATATCAACATCAACGACGCCACCGTGGCCTGGTTCAATGAGAAGCTCCTGGACCGCGGCGACGCCGACGAGGTGATCACCAGTGGCCAGCAGATCTGCTACACCCTGACGCCCGGGGATGCGGTCACCACGCCCTCGGTGACGGTGGGCGGTCAGTCCTTCGATGTGGTCACACCGGTGCTGGACACCCCCGTCGAAGTGCTGCTGGGGGCCAATCCGGTTCCCGTTACGGTGCCGCTGGCCACCCTGGAAGCGGATGGGGTGATCGCGGGCATTCCAACGGCACGCCTGAGCGTCGGCACCGGCTCGGCAGAGCTGGATGCCCAGTGCCTGGACGCCTCCGACCCGATTCTCCACCTGGGTACCTGTGACGCCATGATGTACGTTGGCGTGGGGGTGATCCGTAATGGGCTGAGTGTGCCGGAGTTGATCGATGAGCAGGTGATGCCGGTGCGGGGCTTTGGCGAACACGACATCGAGCTGGTGGGAATCGCCGAACGGCTGCAGGCCGGCGACCAGTTGGTGCTGATGCTGTACGGCCAGCATCCCACCTTCGTCGGCGCTTTCTCCCGGGACCTGGCGAGCTGGCGGGTGCAGGTCAGTGGCGAGGTGGCCCTGCCGCTACTGAGCCCGGATGGCCAGTCAGCCCTGTAAAACACACAAAAAAACGGTGCCCGAGGGCACCGTTTTTTGATGTGGCAGGAAATGAGGATCAAGCCGACTGCCTGGCTTCCTCCTCCGCCTGCTGACGCAACAGGAAGCGCTGGATCTTGCCGCTGGAGGTCTTGGGCAGCTCGTCCACGAACTCGATTTCCCGCGGGTAGGAGTGCGTCGACAGACGGGTGCGAACGTGCTGCTGCAGCTTCTCCACCAGTTGCTCGTCACCGTCGAACTCCGGCCGGGTCACCACATAGGCCTTCACGATGGCCCCCCGCTTGGCATCGGGCTTACCCACCACGGCACTCTCAATCACCGCCTCATGCTCAATCAGCGAACTCTCCACCTCCGCCGGACCGATTCGGTAACCCGCCGACGCAATGATGTCGTCGTCACGGCCGGTGTAGGAGAACGAGCCGTCGCCATTATTGATCACGATGTCCCCGGTCAGGTAGTAGTGGCCGTGGAACGGGCGCTTCTCGTTCCAGGTGTAGCCCTGGAAGAAGTACAGTGGGGAATTCTCCATATCCACCGCCAGTTCACCGGTCTCGCCGACACCCACCTCATTGAAGCTGGCGTCCAGGGCCACCAGCCGATAGCCGGGGATCTGGTAACCCATACTGGCATCCCGGTGCGGATGCTCCAGTTCATGGAAGTTGGCGGAGGTCATACCGGTCTCAGTCTGGCCGTAGTGGTCGCACACCGTGCAGTCGAAGCGCTTCTTCACCCAGCTGATCACCTCGGGGTTCAGCGGTTCTCCGGCGCTGCTGGCCACCCGCAGGTTGATACCGGGGAAGTCCGCCACCAGCGAGTCGTTGGCCTTCAGCAGGCGGTAGGCCGTCGGTGCCGCCGCCAGGTTGGTGATCTTGTACTTGCGCAGGAACTCCAGGGTGTTGTCAGCGGTGAAACCGGCCTCATTGAAGTGGGTGGTGCATCCCAACAACAACGGCCCGACCACCGCATAGTACAGGCCATAGGCCCAGCCCGGGTCCGCCACGTTCCAGAAGTTGTCCTCCTGGCGCAGGCCGATGGCGTAGCGCATATACATCCAGAACGCCGGCAATGCCTTCGCCGGCACGGTAACCCCCTTGGACTTGCCGGTGGTGCCGGAGGTGAACATCTGCAGGAACGGGTCTTCCGGCCCGATCAGCACCGGCTCGAACTCGTCCGCCTGCGCCTCCAGGCTCTGCCAGAACAGGTGGTTTGCCTCGGACGCGGCCGGGGCGGAGTCCTCGGCCACCAGCATGGTTTCCGGCAGGCCATTGACGTCCGCCAGCTTGGGCCATTGCTCCGGGTTGGTCACGATCAGCTTGGTGCCGGCCTTGCCCAGACGATACTCGATGGCACCGGAGCCAAATGCGGTAAACAGTGGCTGGTAGACCGCACCCACCCGCAAGGCTCCCAGCACACAGATCATCAATTCCGGCGTCCGCCCCAGCAGGCAGGCCACCCGATCGCCCTTGCCGATACCCCGGGACTTGAGGAACCCGGCAAACTGGGCCGAGCGGCGCTTGAGTTCGGCGAAGGTCATCTCACCGCTGGTACCGTCGGCGCGCTCGTAACGCAGGCCCACCCGAGTGTCGTCGTCGGCGTAGCGATCACAGATCTCGGTGCAGACGTTCAGGCCGTCGTTATAATTGCCCCGGAAATTCTGTAAGATCGAGTCAACGGAGAAAGTTTTCGCAAATTCGTCGTAGCTGATAGCGTCCATAAACACCTGCCTTTATTGATTTTTTGTTAGTGATTGCTGCAACCACTGCTCGGAGGCTGTCAAATCAGGTTAAGGAAAGGTGTTTGGCAACAGAATGACAGGATTCAGCAGATAACTTGACAAGTTTTGCAACAGGCCACGCAGCGCGCCCATGAAAAACCTGACCTTCTCATCCCACTATGCCCGCGCCATCCTGTACGGGCTGGAGAAGACCGGCCGTGACGTGGAGGCCCTCCTGGCCAGCCGGGACATCGATCCGGAACTGATCCGCGAACCCAAGGCCAGGGTCCCCACCCAGCAGTTCATCCGCCTGTTCCGGCTGGTATGGAAGGAACTGGATGACGAGTTCATGGGGCGCACCACCCGCCCCTGTCGCATCGGTCACTTTCACCTGATGGGCTCCCTGGTGGTGCACAGCGCCAACCTGGAAGAGGTCATCCGCCAGAGCATCCGCTGCTACCGGCTGTTTTCAGAGGACATCCAGATCGACCTCAACCTGGACGGCGACGAGGTGGAGCTGAGCCTGACCCACCACCACCCGGAACTGGACCCGGACAACTTCCTGATCGAGTGGCTGCTGCTGGTCTGGCACCGCCTGGTGGGCTGGATGATCGGCCGCAAGATTGTGCTCAGCCACGCCACGTTTACTCACCCGCTGCCCCATCACTTCGACGAGTACCGCTTCGTCTTCCCCTGCCGGTGCGACTTCGACCGCCAACGCAACAGCCTGTTCTTCAGCAAACAGTACCTGACCATGCCGGTGACCCGCAGCCCGGAGGAGCTCGATGAGTTCGTCCGCAATTCGCCGCGGGACCTGCTGATCTGGACCGAGGAGGACAACAGCGTCACCACCCGGGTGCGGCAGTTGCTGGAGAACTCGGATGAAGAAAAACTGCCCAACCAGGACTGGGTGGCCGAACAACTCCACATGACCGCCTACACCCTGAGCCGCAAGCTCAAGGCCGAAGGCAGCTCCTACCAGAAGATCAAGGACAACCTGCGCCGGGACCAGGCGGTGACCATGCTCACCCGCCAGAACCTCAGCATTGCCGACATCTCCAGCCGCCTCGGTTTTGCCGAGCCCGGAGCCTTCTCCCGGGCCTTCAAGCACTGGACCGGGGTAAGCCCGCTGGCGTACCGCAACCAGGACCAGTTACCCACCGGCTGACCCACCCTGTGACAAAACTGTGACAGACAGCTCACCGCGCCGGGCCTGGCCGCTATAGGCTGGTTGCACACGGATGCTCAACGTCAACTAAGGATGGCTGACGATGAAAATTGTAAAAACCGGCGACCTGGTGGCGGCGGACCTGCCCAACCTGGAAGCGCCCTTCTTTGCCGCCGTACAGGCCCGCAGCCTGCTTCTCGGCGACCACTCCGGTCATTTTAACCCAGCCAGGCTGCTCGGCCGCCTCCCCTCTTCCGGAGGCCGAGCCTCAGAACGGCTCCAGCTGATCGACGAAGTCACCCAGAAAATACAGAACGGTGAACTCTGGCTGGTCTACGG